>CP070646.1:3718659-3722341 GCA_020354435.1 Gammaproteobacteria bacterium | reverse complement strand
CGTCTACCTGAAACAGCCGCTGGCGGACGGTCTGCAGGGCGATGCCGGGCGTGGCGCCGAGCTGTACCTGAATAACTGCGCCACCTGCCACGGCGAACAGGGCGATGGCCGTGGTCCCAGGGCCTACTTCATCAACCCGAAACCGCGTAACTTCCTGCACGCCGCATCGCGCGCGGCGCTCAACCGCCCGACACTGCATCGCGTCATCAGCAAAGGCAAGCTACGCACCGAGATGCCGGCCTGGGAAAAGGTATTGAATTCGCAGCAGATAGCGGATCTCAGCGAATTCGTATTCGTCACGTTCATCCAGCCCTGAAGTCGTTTCGTGCCGTTCCGCTGCACCGCACTGCTGCTACTGGCAATCAGCGTAATTGCCGTGGCCGATGCCGGAGAAGTCCCGGCCGGTAACGACGCACACGAGTCGGGGCGGGCAATTTACAACTACCGCTGTTATTTCTGCCACGGCTACTCCGGAGACGCGAAAACGCTGACCAGCACCTATCTCGCCCCGCCGCCACGCGACTTTACCCGCAGCGATCCGCATATGCTCAAGCGCGAAGACATGATCGATACCGTAAAAAATGGCCGGCCGGGTACCGCCATGCACGGTTTCGCGCGTCTCCTGAACGATCGGGAAATTGTGCAGGTGGTCGATTTCGTGCGCCTCGAATTCATGCTGGAAAAACGCCCGAATACCCGTTATCACACCGATGCGAACGGCTGGCCGGAACATGAGCGTTATCGCCATGCCTTCCCCTTTGCGACCGGCAGCATACCGCTGGATACGCCCTGGCAGGCGCTTAGCCCTTCCCAGGTGCGCGGCAAGCAACTTTATCTGACCAGTTGCATTACCTGCCACGACCGCGCCAGGGTCAATGACGAGGGGGCCGCCTGGAGCAAGCAATCGGTCTCCTACCCGCGCAACAATTACTCGCATACCGAGATCGACGCCGTGTCGTCGGCCAGCATCTACGTCAAGCACGACGTCGCACCCAGCGTCGATGATCTGTCGGTTCAGGCACGTGAGGGTAAAGCCTTGTGGCAGCAGAACTGCGCCTTTTGTCATGCGGCCGACGGCACCGGCGAAAACTGGATCGGCAGCTTTCTCGAACCGAAGCCGAGGGACCTGACCGACGCCGCGTTCATGCGCTCGATGACGCGCTACCTGTTGCGCCAGCGTATTCGCGAGGGCCTGGCCAACACTTCGATGCCGGCCTGGAAAAATGTGCTCGACGATGAGCAGATCGACCAAATCATCAGCTACATCGACGAAGCATTCTTTACTTTGGGCAGCGAATAATTTCTCAAATTTGAGATAATTTGCGCCTGAATTCTCATTTTTGAGATAATTTGTTGATCAATAACAGTAACAAATGAGAATTGGGCAGGTATTTTGGTCGCGTAATGTCAGATTAATCCATGGATTACGGATTTCGCCGGTACACGGGCAGGTTTTAAGGCATTTTTTTAAATCTGGCACCTGAATTGCAACACTAATGAGTCATGACAACGTCGGTAACCGATTTTAAAACCACAGGACAATTAACCCGTATGATCTGCCTGGGATTGCTTTTGCAATTTCCCCCGGGTTGTAGTGACAGCGCGCGTAAAAATGCGGCCGAAGGCGATTCCTTCCCGCTGCAGATGCTCGACGAATTGAGCCTGATCAGTGACAGGCGACCCAGTCTCGACGGCAAGACGCTGTTAGTCAATTTCTGGGCAACCTGGTGCGCGCCCTGCCGTCGCGAGATGCCCGATCTGCAGCGACTGAGCGACGGACTGGATCCTGAACGTTATGCCGTTATCGGTATCTCGGTCGACGAAGACGCCAACCTGGTGCGCGAATTCCTGCTGCAATACCAGGTTCGCTTTCCGATATACCTGGATGCCGGAAAACGCCTCGCCGTGGAGCGGCTGGGGATCAACTCCTACCCGCAAACATTTATAGTGTCACCAGCAGGTGTCATCGCCCAGCGTATCGACAAACCCATCTCCTGGGATCCGAGCCGTCTTGGCCAAACCGCCAGAACGCAAGGCACAGATCGCTTCGATTCGGCACAAGCGGAACCCGGGAGGTAATCGCCATGCCTTCGCTACAAGTTTTGATCATAGACGACGAACCCGCAATCCGGCAGATCCTGTCGAAGGTGGCCAGCGATGCCGGGCACACCGTTTCCATTGCGGCCAATGGCGAGGAGGCCCTGGCGCGTCTCGCCAAAGGCGATATCGACGTCGCGCTGTGCGATATTCGCATGCCCGATATCACCGGCATCGAAGTCGTCGACAAAGCGCGCGCGCAGGGAATTGAGACGTTATTCCTGATGATGACAGCTTACGCCTCGGTCAATACCGCGATCGAGGCGATGCGCGCCGGTGCTTACGACTACATGATCAAACCGTTGCGTAACGAGGATTTTCTCAACCGGCTGGAACAGCTGGCGGACGTAATCCATCTGAAAACCGAAAACAAGGTATTGCGCGAACGGGTCAAAAACCAGACCAACGAAACCTGGGCCGTTAATTCGCCCGCGATGCAGCAGATCGAACGCCTGGTGCTGAAGGTCGCGCCGACCAACAGCACCGTGCTGATTACCGGGCCGAGCGGGTCAGGCAAGGGCGTCATTGCCGAGACGATTCACCGCAACAGCCTGCGCAACGAACGCGCATTCATCCCGGTCAACTGCGGCGCCATTCCCGAAAACCTGCTGGAAAGTGAATTCTTCGGCCACACCAAGGGCGCCTTCACCGGCGCCAGCAAGGCCAAGCGCGGACTCTTTGTCGAAGCCGACCAGGGGACCATATTTCTCGATGAAATCGGCGAACTGCCGCTCAACCTGCAGGTCAAGCTATTGCACGTCATCGAAGATCAGAACGTGCGCGCGGTCGGTAGCGAGCAACCGCGTAAAATCGACGTGCGCATTATTGCAGCGACCAACAAGGATTTGCCGAAAATGATCGAGGAGGGCAGTTTCCGCGAGGACCTGTATTTCCGTCTCAACGTATTCCAGATTCCGTTACCTTCGCTGCAACAAAGGAAAGAGGATCTGCCACTGTTGATTAACCATTTCCTGCGTAACGAGTCCCTCAAGATGGGCCTGTCCGAATCGGTCCAGATTCAACCGGCGGCCATGCAGTGTTTGCTGGAATACAGCTGGCCCGGAAATGTCCGCGAGCTGCAGAATGCAGTCGCCAGATCGCTCATCCTGTCGGAAAACGGTTTTATCTCCATCGATGATTTACCGCATAATATCAGGGCTTTCGGGCATGACGACGACGAGGTATCTAACAATCATGGCAACACCCTGAAACAACAGTTGCGCCATTACGAGCAAACCATCATCAAAACCGCAATCGACGCCGCCAACGGGGATCGCAAACTGGCGGCCGATCGCCTCGGCATCGGCGTTTCGAGCCTGTATCGCAAACTCGACCACAAGGTGGATTCCTGAGTGATGCCCATTTTTCGCGAGGCAATAAAAAAAAACCTGGTATTCGCTCTGCTACTGATGTCCGCGGTCGTGCCGCCCGGCCTGCAGGCGGATGCCCGCAGCGACGGCGAGCGCGGCATTGCCGAGTATCGCAAGGGCAACCTGATCGTTGGCATGGAATTGCTGCAGAAGTCGGCGGAAGCGGGTTACGCACCGGCGCAAACCACGCTAGCATACATCCTCGATGCCGCCGA
>CP070646.1:3715044-3718559 GCA_020354435.1 Gammaproteobacteria bacterium | reverse complement strand
GTGGCTCCCTGAGCGAGCTGCGCAAGCGTATCTTTTTCGTGATTATCGCGCTCGTCATATTCCGCATCGGGACCTTTATTCCGGTACCGGGAATAGACGTCAACGTCATGCGCGAGATTTTCGAGCAGCAGCGTACCGGTATTCTGGGCATGTTCAACATGTTCTCGGGCGGTGCGCTGGAGCGCATGTCGATTTTTGCGCTCGGCGTCATGCCCTATATCTCTGCGTCGATCATCATGCAGTTGCTGACGGTGGCCGTGCCGTACCTCGAGCAGCTGAAGAAGGAGGGCGAGTCCGGTCGCCGCAAGATCACGCAGTACACGCGCTACGGCACGGTCGCGCTGGCGACTTTCCAGTCGATCGGTATTGCGGTCGCGCTGTCAGGACAGAGCGGTGGCGGCGGCGCCGCGCTGGTGATAAATCCCGGCCCGTCTTTTATTTTCACCGCGGCGGTCACCCTGGTTACCGGTACCATGTTCCTGATGTGGCTCGGTGAACAAATCACCGAACGCGGTATCGGCAACGGTATCTCGATCCTGATTTTCGCCGGTATCGTCGCCGGCCTGCCGTCGGCGATTGGCGGCACTTTCGAACTGGTGCGTACCGGCGAGCTGAATTCGCTGGTCATACTGGCGCTGTTCGCGGGCGCGCTGGCGGTCACTTATTTCGTCGTCTTCGTCGAACGCGGGCAACGCCGGATTACCGTAAACTACGCCAAGCGGCAACAGGGCCGCAAGATGTACGCGGCGCAAAGCAGCCACCTGCCGCTGAAGCTGAACATGGCCGGCGTCATCCCGCCGATTTTTGCTTCCAGTATCATCCTGTTCCCGGCCACCATGGGTAGCTGGTTTGGCCAGGCCGAAGGCATGCGCTGGTTGCAGGATATATCCGCGACGCTGTCGCCGGGTCAACCGCTGTACGTCATGTTTTACGCCGCGGCGATCATCTTCTTCTGTTTTTTCTACACCGCGCTGGTGTTCAATTCGAAAGATACCGCGGAAAACCTGAAGAAATCGGGCGCGTTTATCCCGGGTATCCGCCCGGGTAACCAGACCGCCAGCTATATCGACGGCGTCATGTCGCGCCTGACGCTGGTTGGCGCGATGTACATCACCGCGGTCTGTTTACTGCCGGAATTCCTGATTCTGTTCTGGAATGTACCGTTTTATTTCGGCGGTACGTCGCTGTTAATCATCGTCGTCGTGGTAATGGACTTCATGTCGCAGGTGCAGGCACACCTGATGAGTCACCAGTACGACGGTTTGATGAAGAAGTCGAATTTTAAGGGGTATGGCGGCGCCGGCGTGGTGCGCTAGTCCCGGGAACAAGGTAAGGCCATGAAGGTAAGAGCTTCCGTAAAGAAAATGTGCAAGAACTGCAAGGTCATTCGCCGCAACGGTTCTGTGCGCGTCATTTGTAAAGATCCCCGGCACAAGCAGCGCCAGGGTTAGTAGTACATGAAAGAGTACTGAACATTGAACTTTGGGCGTGTGACAGATAGAATCTGCGCCCATTTTGGCCGAACGGCTCAGGAGAACGAATTTATATGGCTCGTATTGCAGGTGTAAATATACCGGATAACAAGCATACCGTGATTGCATTGCAATCAATTTTCGGCATTGGCGCGACGCGTTCGGCCGAAATTTGCGCGGCTACCGGTATCGATCCCGCGACCAAGGTGCGCGAGCTCTCCGAGGAGCAGCTCGAAGCAATCCGCGCCCGCGTCGACGGGTATACCACCGAAGGCGATTTGCGGCGTGAAATTTCGATGAATATCAAGCGCTTGATGGACCTCGGAACCAATCGCGGCATCCGTCATCGGCGCGGCTTGCCGGTGCGCGGTCAGCGTACCAAAACCAATGCGCGCACCCGCAAGGGACCGCGTCGTCCGCTCAAGCGTTAGGCCAGCTAACAGGTAACAGTAATGGTTGAAAAATCACGTAGCAAGAAAAAAACCCGGCGCGTCGTTTCCGACGGCGTGGCCCATATACACGCGACCTTTAACAACACGATCGTCACCATAAGCGATCGCCAGGGCAATGCCTTGACCTGGGCGACCGCCGGCGGATCGGGTTTTCGTGGTTCGCGCAAATCGACCCCGTTCGCGGCGCAGGTTGCGGCCGAACGCGCGGGTCAGGCTGCTCAGGAAATGGGCATGAAAAACCTCGAAGTCATGGTCAAGGGGCCCGGACCGGGGCGCGATTCGGCGGTGCGTGCGCTGAACGCGATCGGTTTCAAGATTTCGCGCATCGATGACGTCACGCCGATTCCGCACAATGGCTGCCGTCCGCCGAAAAAGCGTCGCGTGTAGGCAGGTAACATCATGGCAAAATATATCGGACCCAAATGCAAGTTAATGCGTCGTGAAGGCTCGGACCTGAGCCTGAAGTCGTCGCGTCGCGCGGTCGACACCAAGTGCAAGATCGACAATCCTCCCGGCATGCACGGCGCGGGCACGCGCAAGCCGCGCCAGTCGGACTATGGTCTGCAGCTGCGTGAAAAGCAGAAGCTGCGCCGTATCTACGGTATCCTCGAGCGCCAGTTTCGCAACTACTACAAGGAAGCCTCGCGCCTGAAAGGTTCCACCGGTGAAAACCTGTTGCAGTTGCTCGAAGCGCGCCTGGATAACGTGGTTTACCGCATGGGTTTCGGCTCCACCCGCGCCGAGGCCAGGCAGCTGGTTAATCACAAGTCGATTCTGGTGAACGGCCAGATCGTTAATATTCCGTCATACATGGTGCGTCCGGATGACGTCGTCAGCGTGCGTGAAAGGTCACGCAAGCAGGCGCGTATCGCCGAAGCGCTGGCGCTGGCGGAACAAATCGGATTCCCGGACTGGGTCGATGTCAACCAGGGCAAGTTCGAAGGTGTTTTCAAGGCGCTGCCGGAACGCAGCGAATTGCCGCCTGACATTAACGAGCAGCTCGTCGTTGAACTTTACTCCAAATAATTAGCGGATTATTTATGTCTAATATGTACTCTGATTTACTGAAGCCGAAACACGTCAAAGTCGAAGAGCAATCGACTTATCACGCCAAGGTTTCGATCGAGCCGCTGGAACGCGGTTTTGGTCATACGCTCGGTAACGCGTTGAGACGGATCCTGCTGTCCTCGGTACGCGGTTGCGCGATCGTCGATTGCCGCATCGAAGGCGTCCTGCACGAATACACTACCATCGATGGCGTGCAGGAAGACGTAATCGACATCCTGCTCAATCTGAAGGGTGTCGGTATCATCATGCATGCCAAGGACGAAGCCACGCTGACCATTTCCAAGAAAGGTCCGGGCGTGGTGACCGCGGGCGATATTCAACTCGATCACGATATCGAAATCGTCGATCCCGATTATGTCATCGCCACGCTGACCAAGCCGATCGAATTCGATATGTCGCTGCACGTCATGAAAGGCCGCGGTTATCAGCCGGCCAACATGCGCCAGACTTCGGAAGAAGACACCGCGCTGGGTCACCTGCAGCTGGATGCATCGTTTTCGCCGGTACGCAAGATCGCCTACAG
>CP070646.1:3702646-3714944 GCA_020354435.1 Gammaproteobacteria bacterium | reverse complement strand
ACGTATCGCGTCGAGTATTTCCAGGTCGTCCAGGTTTACCGTCATAGCCACTCCTGGGTTTTCAACAGCAGGGCGACACCCACCAGAATCATGACGCAGGCAGCGAAAATATTGAGACCGCGCACGGCGTTCGAATTGTCGAAAATCAGGCTGGCGCGGTCCGCGAGCCAGGCATAGACGAGCTTGGCACCGCCGACGCCGACGGTCGCGATGAGGATGATCAGCAGCGTGTCGACCGGCGTCATTCGGCTCAGATCGATGAAGGCTGGAAAAAAGCCGAGGTAAAAAAGAATCGCTTTCTGATCGCCGAGCGTGATCAGCAAACCGGTCAGGAAACTCGCGCCCCACGACGACTGTCGAACTTCCTCGCGCTTACGCGCGCGGGCATCGGCACGCCACAGCGATATACCGAGCCAGATCAGGTAGGCGCCGCCGATATACTTGATCAGCCTGAATTGCTCACCCATGGCCTCGGCGACAAACACCAGCCCGTACACCGCAACCAGGATGAAAATGATATCGCCGGCAACGATGCCGAGCGCGGTAAACAGACCATGGCTGAAACCGAAGGCGGCGGCGCGGGCCGACACCGCGAGCACGCTGACGCTCGGGATAATCGCGAGCACGATCATCGATCCGAGTAGTGCGGCGATGCTCGCGAGCGTCAGGGTAGATTCCAGTTTGAGACTCCTGCAGGCGAGCTCGAGCGGTGGCGATCAGTCGATGCGGGTCATGTCCTGGCCGCAGCACATGGGCGACTTGATCATACCGTGGCCGTCGGGGCATTTCGATACCTGGATTTCGTCACCGGCATCGCTGGTGATGCTGCCGTGCTCGAGTTCCTTGTCGCAGGTGCCGCAGGTCATGCTGCCAAGGCTCATGCCGCATTTTTCGCATTTATAGACTGCCATATTAATCTCCTCAGGGTCATGAAGGCTGCCAAGTTTATCAGTCCGAAACGACCTTTGTCGCTAGTTGGCGAGCAAAAACCAGATCCCGCATCATGCCTGTCCCGAGTCCAGCAGTCTCGACCTGAGCCGCTGGTAGGCATCCGTGTAGTGAACCCGGTTTTGTGCCTCGCGGTGATCGAAACCATAGGCACGGCGGCTGACCGCCAGCACCGGCGGTGCCTGGATGCGCTTGGCGATTGCCAGCCCGCTATACAGGTTCCACCAGCGCTCGAGGTCGGCGATGAACTCGGCCGGCCCGTCGAACAAGCGGTCTACCAGGCCTTCCTCACAACCCAGGCGGGCCTCGAGATCACCGTTTGCGTACCAGGTCAGGATGTCCTCGGGCGCGGCTTTTTCCCAGCGTTCGATGAAACCGCGGAAGAGGTAATCATGGTACGGGTAGATCAGCGGATCACCCTGGTCGAGATCGACCGATTGCGCGTCCGACAGTTCGGCACTCGGCACGATTTCGAACACGCGCTCGGGAATGACGTGTTCGCCGTATATCTCGTCGTTCAGGTAACGACCGAGCGCGTAAACCTGGTGTTTCCACAGGTCCGCCAGCGCGGCCAGAAACCCGCCCTGATCGCCGTAAAGCGTGGTATAGCCAACCGTCAGCTCGGTTTTGTTGGCATTGCAGGTAAATCCCCCGCCGAACGCGGCGGCCAGCCCGGCCAGCACGCGTGACGAGCGATCGCGTGCCTGGATGTTTTCGCTGACCGCGGTGCTAACCTCGAGCCGGGATTCGGCACCGGTTTGCTGATTCACCAGCGGGGTCTGGCTCAACTGCTCGATCGTCAGGTCGACCGAGGGCTGAATCGGTACGATGGTGTAGAGGCAACCGAGGTTGCTGGCAAGTTCTTGCGCCAGTCCGCGCGTGGTGTCGGAGTTATAAACGCTCGGCAGGTTGACCAGCAGCAGCTGTTCCGGCTCGAGGACGCGTCGGTAGAGCGCGGCGGCAACCGCCGAATCGATGCCGCCGGAGACGCCGATAACGACCCGTTCGATGCCGGTCTGAGCCAGGAATTTTTCGCAGCCGTAGCGCAGCACCTGGTAAATGCTGTCGATGCCGCTATCGTCGCCGGCCTCTATCGGCGGCAGATTCTGCCCTCCCCGGGCGAGATCGAGATCGACGATCCGCAGGCAGGGTTCGAACGCCGGGCAGCAGTCGACGATATTACCCGCGCGGTCGTAAACCGTGCTCAATCCGTCGAAGGTATAAACCGTCTTGCCGTTGTTTTGTAAACCGACGTTATTGATGTAAATCAGCGGCGTCTCAATATCGCCGGCTTCGCGAGAAAATACCCGGTTGCGCTTGTTGTTCTTGCCCAGCGTAAACGGCGAGCTGGACAGGTTGACGACGAGATCCAGCGGTCCGTTTTGCTGCAGTAGCTGAACCGGATCGATACCGTAGTCCTCGTGCCAGCCGTCCTCGCACAGAATACAGCCCAGCGTCAACGGCGTCTCGTCGATTGCCAGCCTGACCGGCTGCAGCAAGGCAGCGACGTCGGTATCGAGTTCCAGCGCCAGTTTCGGCAGGCTGTAAAAATGGCGCGTATCGTCGAATTCGCGGTAGTTGGGATGGAGGGTCTTGATGCGGAAAGGGTAAGGAAAATTGTCGCCGCCGCGCAATTCACCGTCCTGCGCGAGGTAAAGCGCATTGTACTTGCGCACGCGGCCGTCGGCGCCTTTTTTATCCCAGTCGACGGCGACGTTACCGAACAGGATACAAATCCCGCTCGACGCCGCGACGATCTCGTGGCCGAAATGTTCGCAGTCGCGCAGGAAGGCATTCTGTTCCCAGGTATCGCCAAGCAGGTAGCCCGGCAGCGCCATTTCCGGAAAGGTGACTATTTGCGCGTGCGCCTCGCGTGCCTGCGCGATCAGCTCGAGCATTGCCGCCGCATTCAGGTCGGGCCGGCCCGGAATGACCTCCATTTGTGCAACTGCTATTTTCACACTCCCGATCCTCGCCTCTTTACAACTTCTGCGCCAGCCTGCGCGTCATCTCGGCGGCCGCTATTTCGCGGCAACCGCTCGCGTTCTGGCCCGACCACAGCGACGTAAAATCGGTCAGGCCGCGGGCTTCGGCTGCCTTGCGCAGCGGGCCGAGCGCGATCGAGGCCCGTGGGAATGGCGCCACGTCGTCACCCAGCGGGCCCAGTTCGCGCATGATGCGATTGACGATGCCGCGCGCCGGGCGCCCGCTAAAGCGGTTGCTCAGCGCGGTGTGCGCCGCTGACGGATGTTTCAATGCCGCGCGGTGCAGATCGCTGGTGGTGGCCTCGTCGCACAGCAGGAAAGTGGTGCCGATCTGCACCGCGGCGGCGCCGAGTCCGATTGCGGCGGCAACCACGTCGGCGTCGGCGATGCCGCCGGCCGCGATGACGGGCAGATCCACCGCATCGATAACCTGCGGCAGCAGCGAGAAACTACCGATCTGGGTGGTGACATCTTCGCTCAGAAACATGCCGCGATGGCCGCCGGCCTCGAGCCCCTGGGCAATGATCGCATCGACGCCTTTGGCTTCGAGCCATTTGGCTTCCTCGACCGTGGTCGCGCTGCACAGGATCTTCGAGCCCATGGCCCTGACCGCCTGCAGCAGGTCGTCTGCCGGCAGGCCGAAATGAAAACTGACCACGGGAGGACTGAATGCCTGGATTACCTCGAGCGTCTCGGCGCCGAACGGCGCGCGATCCTCGACCGGCGCCTCGTCCCTGATATCGAGCCCGAATTCGTCGTAGTAGGGCTTGAGCGCGTTGCGCCAGGCCGCTTCGCGCCGGGCGTCAACTGCCGGCGGTTGGTGGCAGAAGAAATTGACGTTGTAAGGTTTGTTGGTGGCCTCCGTAATGCGGCCTAATTCGTCGCGAATCTGTCCGATATCGAGCATTGCGCAGGGCAGCGAGCCGAGCCCGCCGGCATTGCTGACCGCGATCGCCAGCGCGCTGCCCTGTACCCCGGCCATCGGCGCCTGGATGATCGGCAGTTCCAGCCCCAGCATTTTCTGTAATTCGGTTTGCATGCCTGTCCTCTGTTAGTCGTCTATCCCCGGGTCGAAATCTCGATGAAAGCAATAACGACGACGAGCGTCAATGCCGGAAACCACATCGTCGCGTGCCCGCAACGACCTGGAGCGCCAGTTTGACGACGTTTGAGATTGCTTCCGGTTTAGGCATTTCGGGCCAACAAGCGGTCGAGATGGTCTGCGAAGGCCTTGCGGTCGGCCTGGCTCAGCGCCGCCTGCCCGCCCGTATCGACGCCGCTGGAGCGCAACGACTCCATCAGATCACGCATCGTCAGCCTCGCCCTGATATTGTCGGAGGTATAAAGCTCTCCGCGCGGGCTCAACGCCCGACCCTGACATTCGATGACCTCGGCCGCCAGCGGGATATCCGCGGTGATGACCAGATCACCCGGCTGCAGGCGTGCAACGATTTCGTTGTCGGCCACGTCGAAGCCGGTTTCCACCCGCAGAAAACTGATCAGGCGGGATGGCTTTACCCGAATTTCGTGGTTTGCGACCAGCGTCAGTGGGGTCCCGGTGCGCTCCGCGGCGCGAAACAGGATTTCCTTGATCGCGTTCGGACAGGCGTCGGCGTCGACCCAGATCTTCATCGGGCAGCGGTACCGATTATGGATGAATCAGTTGAGCCTTTTACTGTCACGCCCGGCCTCGAATTGCGGCAGGTCGTCCTGCGGTCGCGCCCATTCGGCGCCCGAGGCGACGAAAATGTGCGCATCGGGTTTGACAGGTACCTCGTCGTCGAAGCAGCCGAGCGCGATCTCGATCAGGTCGGGATCGGCCTTGGGGCTGGCGAAAGTCAGGCTCGAACCGCAGTTTGAACAGAAACGGCGCGTGGTACCGTTTTTCGCGGTATAGCCCTTGAGCAATTCCTCGCCGGCGGTCCAGCGGAAATGCCGCGAACGCGCCTCCGCGATGGTGGCGTAGGCGGCGCCGTGAAACTTGCGGCACATCGAGCAGTGGCAGTTGCCGGTGAGCGGCGCGAATTGTTCGACCTCGAAGCGGATTTGCCCGCACAGGCAGCTACCCTTGTAGGGAGTGGTCATGCTTGCCTCGTATTTTCAGTGATCACGGATGCTACAGTGTAACCGTTTACTCGCTTACATAGCGAGGGTAGGTTGACTTGCTGTGGCGGGCGAACCCGGGATCGATCTCGACCGTCGCAAATGGCGAATCCGGACTGGTGGTTGCCAGCACGTCGCCCTCGGGCGAAATAATCCAGCCGAGACCGCCGCAATCAGCCTTGCTGCCCGGCGGATTCCACAGGTTCGACGACAGGCAGTAAGCGCCGGCGCAGACGGCTGCCGCCTGGCCTCCGGCGAGCCACTTGGCAGTCGATGCATGCGGTGTCGCGCGCGGCACGCACAATAGTTCGGCGTCGGCGCGGGCGAAATGCCGCGCCCATTCCAGAAACCACATCTCGGTACAGATTTGCACGCCGATGGTCAGATCGAGCGCGCGGCAGGGTTCGAAAACCGGTTCACCGCGCTGATACCAGCTTGCTTCCCAGTAACCGGCCTCGTCCGGCAGGTAGTATTTTTCGTGCACCGGCAACACCCGTGGCTCGGGTGTCCACAGGTAAGCCTGGTTGCGAAACTCCCCGCTGTCGTCGACCACCGGGCGCGTGCCGATGACTGCCTGCGCGCCGAGACGATCGAGTTCGAGAATCTGCCGCGCATGCGCCTCGACCGCGGCCAGCCAGCGCGCGCGGTCGGGCTCGGGCTCGGCCGCCAGCCAGTCGTAAAAACACATTTCCGGTAACAGCAGGAAGCGGGCGTTTTGTGATTGCATGTGCGCGGCCAGTTCGGCCAGCATCGGCTCGAGTTTACCCGCGCGATTGTCCAGTTGGCAGACGGTTACCTTCATCGCTTAATGGCCCCGAGATAAAGCAGACTTTCGTACTCGAAATCAAGAAGGCCCTGGCTGGCATGTTGGTCGAACAGATCGCGCAGCGCCGCCGTCAGACGCTGGTAGTCCGTCGAGTTTTCATGCGGGCAGTAGGATGATGACTTGAGCCGGCCCAGCAGGCTGCCGAAGTCGAGCCGCTGGCGGTAGCCGAAACGGCAAAGCTGCATTTGCCCGGGGGCGAAAAAGCCGGCGATGTCGTCGTCGCTCAGGTTCATGTGATTGACCTTGCCGTACTCGGGCGCGTGCTCGTGCAGCAGCGCTTCGTAAGCCCGCTGAAACGGCTGCCGCTGGTTGCGGTTGTTCCATACCAGCGCGAGCCGGCCATCGGTTTTGAGAATGCGCTGGAACTCGGCCAGCGATTGCCGGTTGTTAAACCAGTGGAAGGCTTGCGCCGCGGTCACGAGGTCGATCGAGTTATCGGCCAGGCCGGTATCCTCCGCGCCGCCGTCGACACTGGTGAAGTTGCCGTAGTCCGCCAGGTGGCTTTCGGCCGCGGTGCGCATGGCGGCGTTCGGTTCCACCGCGTATACCCGGGCGCCGCGCTCGAGCAACAGACGCGTGAAGATCCCGGTGCCGGAACCGATATCGGCGATCGTAAGCGCGGCGGCCTCGGCGCTGTCGGCAAATAACGCCGCCACCAGCGAATCGGGATATGCCGGCCGAAACCGGACGTAGTCATCGACACGATCGGAAAAGCGTTCGCGCGGATCAGTCATTCCGGAGTTCCGTGCTGCATGATGCCCCGATACGCATGCTAGTTAGTCTCGATTTCAGCCACCGTCTGCCGCGCCAGTTGTTCCATGCGCGCGAGGCCGATATCGGCCCGGTCGAGAAATTCGCGATCGAACTGTCCTGGGTCGGCCCAGTACCTGCCGGTGATATCGCAGCGCTTGGCCAGTTTGCCGAGGCCCAGGTCCTTCAGGTCGAAGCCGAGACGGGTCCACATTTCCGACAGCTGCGCCTCCTGCGCGTGATCCGCCGGGGCACCGGTTTTGAGTTTGCGCAGGTAAGTCCGGGTCTTGCGTGCGGCGAGAATGACCGCGCGCAGGGCCTTGACCGATTCGCGCTTGCGCTCGATACCGGCCCGCTGCAGGTTCGTCAGCCATCGCTTCAGGTGTCGGATCAGCGCCCACAGATTGATATCGGTAATCAGCGCCACGTCAAAACTTTCCGTTGTCGTAAAATCCGGCCAATTGCCGGCGGTAGGGGTCGAGATCGAATCCGCGCTCGGCCAGCCATTCGGCGTTGTAATAGGTATCGAGGTAGCGTTCGCCGCCGTCGCACAGCATCGACACGACGCTGCCGGTCTGACCGGCGGCGGCCATTTCCGCGATGATCTGGAAGGCGGCATAAACGTTGGTGCCGGTGGAGCCGCCGCAGCGGCGATCGAGTAATTCCTGCAGGAAGTGGATCGTCGCGTAGGAAGCCGCATCCGGTACGCGAATCATGCGCTCGATCACCGACGGGACGAAGGATGGTTCGACGCGCGGGCGGCCGATGCCTTCGATATTGGAGCCGCGCTCGCTGGTCAGGCTGCGATCGCCGCTCAGATATGCATCGTAGAACACAGAGTTTTCCGGGTCCGCCACGCACAGTTGCGTGTCATGGCAACGGTAACGGATAAAACGCCCGATGGTTGCCGAGGTGCCACCGGTGCCGGCGCTGACGACGATCCAGGCCGGCACCGGGTCCGGTTCGTGGCTCATCTGCGCAAATATCGATTCGGCGATGTTATTGTTGCCGCGCCAGTCGGTGGCGCGCTCGGCGTAGGTGAACTGATCCATGTAATGACCGTCGAGTTCGCCGGCGAGACGCTCCGATTCGGCGTAAATCTCGGTCGGTTCGACGAAATGGCAGCGGCCGTCGTAGAACGTAATCTTGTCGATTTTTTCCTGCGACGTCGATTTGGGTACGACCGCGATGAACGGCAGACCCAGCAGCCTGGCAAAATAAGCTTCCGACACCGCGGTGCTGCCGGAAGAGGCCTCGATGATCGTCGTATTCTGCCCGATCAGGCCATTGCACAAGCCGTACAGAAACAGCGAGCGCGCGAGCCGATGCTTGAGACTGCCGGTCGGGTGGGTCGATTCGTCCTTCAGATACAGGCGGATGCCCTCGATCGCCGGCAGCTCGATCCTGAGCAAATGCGTATCGGCGGAGCGCCTGAAGTCCGCTTCGATTTTGCTGATCGCCTGGTGACACCAATCGCTCATTTTTATTTCGCCCGGCCGTTTGTCGTAAGGCAATAGTATCGAACTTCGGCGCGAGGTTCTCGAATCATAAGTCCGGCCGAATGCCGCCGTCGGCGTACCAGGCACCGACCGCGTTTTCGAAGGCCATCGCCGCCTGGAACACGTCTTTGTCACGATAGGTCGCGCCGACCAGCTGTATGCCGGTCGGCAGCTGCTCGGCGGTGCGTCCGCTCGGCAGGCTGATCACCGGGCAGCGGCTGAGCATGTTGAACGGCAGCGTCATGACCCAGCCGAGTATCGGGTTGACGGATTTACCGTTGATCAAAACCTCGTCTTTCGACTGATCGTGTTCGGCCTTTACCGCAGCCAGCGCGTTGGTCGGACAGACGAACAGGTTATAGTGCTGCATCAGCGTACCGAAGCTGGTGTACATCTGGCCCGCGATTTCGACGCTGTGAAAATATTTTTGCGCATTAGAGTCCCTGGCGCTTAGCGCAAATTCGCGCGCATAGTCGGTCATCAGGTCCTCGTATTCATCCAGATATTGCCTGATGTAAATG
The DNA here is from genome assembly GCA_020354435.1 of Gammaproteobacteria bacterium. Lineage (GTDB taxonomy): Bacteria > Pseudomonadota > Gammaproteobacteria. The sequence continues at coordinate 3,706,312 of CP070646.1, read as the reverse complement.
CCGAAGAAGTGTTCCAGGTGATCGATACCCGCTTCGAGCAGGTCCGGCGGCCAGTTCAATTCGACTTCTTCGACGCTGGCGCCGAGGTCACGGAATACATCCAGCGCGGCGAGCGTATTGCTGCGCACTTCGTCGTCGACCTCGTAAAGTCCCAGGTCGAGCGAGTAAGCAATCTTCCAGTTATCGATCGGCGCGTATTCGTTCGGCAGGGTCAGCTTTGGTTTGAGCGACGCGATGTCCCTCGGATGCGGGCCGGAAACCACGTTTTGCAACAGGATGGCATCGGCAACCGTACGCGCCAAAGGGCCCGTGTGACAGTAAGTGTCCAGATTGAACGGCGGATCGGCGGCGTTGCGGCCGTACGGCGGCTTGAAACCGACGACGCCGCAGCAGGACGCCGGGATACGGATCGAGCCGCCGATATCCGAACCGCTGGCGAGTGCGCAGGTGCCCGAGGAGAGCGCGGCGGCGGCACCACCGGAGGATCCCCCGGGCGTAAATTCGGGATTCCACGGGTTACGGGTCACGCCCCAGAGTTTCGAATGGGTGTAAGCAGCGCAGGAAAACTCGGGTGTTGTCGTGCGCGCGTGGACGATACCGCCGGCGTTTAAAATACGCCGGTTTTCGATCGATGTCGTATCGGCGACGAAGTCTTTAAGGATTAGCGAACCGCTGCTGCAGGGCATGCCTTTCAACAGGGTTTCATCCTTGATCGCGATCGGCAGCCCTTCCAGCCTGCGCGTGCGTTGCCTCTTTAGGTACCTGGTTTCCGCTTTTTTCGCCTGCCGCAGCGCGTCCTCGTAGAACCGATGGCTGAGGGCGTTGATTTCAGGCTCGACCGCTTCGGCGCGCCTGATCATCGCCTTCAGGACTTCGACCGGCGACAGCTCTCTGGCCTTGAACCGGCGGACCATTTCGGTTGCCGGCAGATAGCATAAATCTTCGTCTTTCATCCGCTCTGCGACAGATTCTCGGTGGTCAGTCACTCAGGTTCGATGCTCGAGATTGATATAGGCCTGCTGCCGAAACGGCGGCGCGCAAACCGCGTAAAACAGCAGATCGTGACTACCGGTATTGGTAATCCGCTGGCGGCAATCGGCAGGGATGCGCACGACATCCCCCGGGCCGACGTCTGCCGCTTCGAGGTCGCCGATTTCGACGCGGCCCCGGCCGGATACGATGATATATCTTTCGCTAATGCCTTCGAGCTTGTGCCAGGCCGTGGTGACGCCTGCTTCGACTCGGGCGCGCGCGATCGAAACCGTTTCGTCGCCGGCGTCATTGGCGACCTCGAGGATGTGGCAGCGTTCATCGGTTACATACTCGATCGCGTCATCCTGCGCCTTGATTTCCGCGCGCATCAAACCGCTCCAGCGGGTCGAGCCGAGGCTGCCGCATCCTGGCCGAAGCTGAGCACGTGGCCATCCGGGTCGATCAGGCTGAATTCACGCATGCCGTAGTGGGTGACCCTGAGCGCCGTGGGTTTGAATCCACCGGCGAGCATGTGCGAGTAAAGCCGTACCACATCGTCGGGATAAAAATAAAAGATGACGGGCCAATCGGTGTCTTCGTGCGGATCCTCGACCTTGCGTGGTCCAGGCTCGCGGCGGGACTCGGATAGCATGAGCTCGGTGTGGCCGGAACGAATCGTCGTCCAGCGCCACTCGCTGACCGCCGCGGGATCGCTGATGACCTCGAATCCCAGGGCATTCTGATAAAAGTCGAGACTGGATTCGATATTCGAAACGTTCAACATGGGCACCAGGTGTTTTAACTGCACGACAGTCTCCGGTTATTTGCGAGGAATACTGCCGACAAAATGCCGGCTTGTAAAATTATCCGGTTACGAACGCTGCACCGGTCTGCGCGCGCCCCGCAAACGGCCTGTTTGGCATTGCACGCCGAACGATTTATCGGGATACTCGCCGCAACGCAATCAACGAGATCGTGCCTTGCCAATGCAACCCGAACTGGTTTCGACGGAACTGTTGCAACAGCAGTTATCCGAGGTGCAACCCGATTTCAACGTTTCGCCGGGTATCCCGCCGGCCTGTTATGCCGATAACGGTTTGCTCGACCTGGAGCGACGCGCGGCATTTCTCGACGGCTGGATTGGCCTGGGGCGGGCAGACCGCTGGCCGAGCGCGGGCGATTACGCGGCGATGGAAATCGGCGGAGTGCCTTTGATCGTCGTACGCAACAAGCCGGGCGAGCTGAAAGCCTTTGCCAATACCTGCCGTCACCGAGGCAGCCAGATCCTGACCGGTACGGGCAATTGCAAGAAAATCAAATGCCCGTTTCACTGGTGGACCTACGATCTCGACGGCCGTCTCAAGGTTTACCCGCGTATGGAAAACGCGATCGGCTTCGAAGCCGACGACTACGGCCTGGTCGAGTTTGCCGTCGAAACCCGATACGGCTTTGCCTTTGTCAGCTTTGCCGACGAGCCGCCGTCGATCGATGCGTGGCTGGACGAGTTTGACGACTATCACCGCGCCTGGCGGCTCGACGACTGGCAGACTACGCGCGTGCGCGAGTTCGACGTCGACTGCAACTGGAAAACTTTTCTCGAGGTTTTCAACGAATACTACCATCTGCCGATGGTGCACCCCGATTCGATCAACTGGCAGTATCCGGAACCCGATGCGGTCGACGACGTGCGCGGGCAGTACACCACGCAGTTCGGTGAGACCGAGGGTGCCGCGGCGTTGATGCAGGATACTCAGCAGTATGCCTTGCCGATCGCGCCCGGTCTCGAGGGGCGCCTGGCGAAGGGCACGCGTTACACCTGGATTTATCCCAACATCAGCTTCGCGCTGTCACAGGATTCGATGTGGATTTACCAGGCTTTTCCGCTCGCGGCCGATCGCTGCCATGTGATCCAGACCGTTTGTTTTCCCGCCGCGTCGGTCGCGCTCGATGATTTCGAGAAACACGCCCGGCATTACTACGATCGTATCGACAGTGCCCTCGACGAAGATCTGCCGTTTGTCGAGCAGCAACAGGTCGGGCTGAACTCACGATTTGCGCGGCCGGGGCGTTTCGGCACGCTCGAGCCCAGCGTCGGCAAGTTCGCTTACTGGTATGCGCAGCAACTGCTGCGGGAGTTGGGGCCGGATTAACTGGCGGAGCCGCTAGCCTGACAAGAGTTCGAGGATCAGGGTCGGTCTGTTATGCCGACGGTCCGGATTTCTTTCTGCGCTCCTCTTCCAGCCCCTGTTTCGCCGACTGGTAAAAATCGGTGCACAGCATGGCTGCCACGATGACCACGATCAGAATAAAGGGTATAGCGCCAATCGATTCGGCGAGTCCCCCGGCAAATGCCAGGAACATGGCGACTGCTATTGCTCCGGTGATGATGTTGTCCATGGCGAACTCTTGTGCTTTTAAGCCCCAGTATAAGTAAATTTAGTCTTTGAGTATATCCAGTAACCAGCGTGTTGTGCGAAACAGGCGGGCATCGTCGTCTCTGGCGCCGACGACCTGGACCCCGAATGGCAGGCCTTCGGGGCTTTGCAATAAGGGCACATTGAGCGCGGGCGTGCCACAGAATGTCCAGATCGTATTCATCGCCGGGCTGCCGGTGGCTTCGATTCCGGCCGGTGCCGGACCCGGGGTCGCGGGCGTCAGGATGGCGTCATACTCGTCGAGAATTTCCTGCAGCAG
>CP070646.1:3675032-3702546 GCA_020354435.1 Gammaproteobacteria bacterium | reverse complement strand
GATCTCAGAAGCCCGAGTTTACCTGGCGAGGGTCTGCTCTCTCATAAGCAGACGCTTATCGGGCCCCACCAAGCTTCAACAATCGGCCAGGGACGGAAGCTGCTTATTGGCCGGACTCTATTGATGGCTGATATGCTTCATCAGCTAGATTCTTCGCTTTTACGCTGCCACATTCTGCAGGCTTTGGCGGAACAGTATGCTCATATCCGTTAGTATTAGAAACCATGCAATCTTTAATGTTTAAAAAAGTCGAGGCTGTATTCCTGTGGGTTATTGGTGTTTTGCTTATCTATGGCGCAATCGCGGTGCTCTATTACGGCTTTTATATACTTTTTTGGGCTGGCCCTTTGGAGGAAGTTTACGCCGGCGAATTCCGCCAAATACTCAGCCTTGGTCCTGGATTAGCATTGATGATTCTGGCTGTGATTATGGTGTTTATTGGCAAAGTAATATTAACCAAGAAAAATGAGATTGAGAAGGAACTAGCGGAAGAGAAGGTTAGCAGGGAAAAAGAAACACTAATAAAAGAAACACTAAAAAACAAAGTAGCTCCGTATCTTTCTGATGAGAACCGAGAAAAGTTGTGGGAGGACAGATTCGATGAAAACGATCCAGAAATCAATTTTGAAACCATCGACTTGCTGCTCGAGCCGACATCAGCACACCGGGCGAACAGTTTCGCAGAAGAAGAGTCGAAATACGATATCGAAACTATTGATCTGTCGCTTGGCCAGTTATCAATGGACCGCGCAAATGGGTTTGACGAAGACGACACCGACCTAGACCTTGCACCTGCCGACCAAACACCAGAATACATGTCACCATACCCCAAAAAAAATCCTGACGAAGACGACACCGATCTTGAGTATCCGGAAGAAGAGTAAGCCAGTCCCCGCTTAGTTACCGATAACAATATTCTCCATCGTCCAGCAATCATTATAATTGACACTAACCTGAAGCATAGGTGTTTGCTGATGACTGGTTGGATCGATTCTTAAATATCAGTCTAACTGTAAGCCAGAGTGGGAAGATGTTGATGCTAAATGGACGTATTCAAAGGACGAGAGCGCGTAACTGCTAATAATACTCCACCGTCGGACAAAATGGACGCTACGCGAGAGGTTGAGTGATTGCATGGCTGTCTCGGTTGGGTCGTTTATCGCCGCTGATCCATCGAGATTGAGGGTCAGTTTTCTCAATAGCAGACGCTGAGATACGTTTCCTGGGTTTCAGAGAACGCCCAAAATGCGACCTTGGGTTTTAGCTAAGAAACAGGTTCCTTCAACAAATCGCCATAAAATTACTGGCTGAACATGAAGCCGCCGGTTGATTCATGTCAATACCCGAAAAATCTTGCGGATTTACCCTTACCGCCTCGCCTCAAGAAATAATCTTAAGCTAATAATTCAATAAGGAGGGAAAAATGGCGATTGGGCACAAACGGACCCTGGTTTTGTTTAAGGCTAATATTTTTTTGGCAAATTTTCATTGGAGTTAGTAATTTTGAAGCATACCACTCGGATGTAAAACGACCTGGCTAAAAATTGAGCCACTCACATGAGATTAATCTACTATTAAACTAAGATAATAATCCTTTAACCATTGATTAATGGAACTGTAAAAATATATGTCAGTATCCGCACAAGCAGAGAGCCCTCTTGTACTACTAGTAACCTCATCGAAACATACTACCGATCTGATCAAAAAGCATTTAGCCCAGAGTTTCATAACCACAAATGCCAAAGATGCCGAAACCGCATGGGAACTGCTACTTGAACAAAAGGCATACTCGCTAGTAATTTGTGAGCTGGGGCTTTCGATTAACCATTTCGGATTACTAGAGCGCATTCGGAAAGCCAGCGACAATCAACTCGCAAAAATTCCCTTCTTGCTGTTGTTTGGCGAGAACGACTCCGACGATGAACACAAGCTCGCATTTAAGTTAGGAGCCTCCGATTTTGTAAGTTTGCCCTGCTCAAGTGCCGAGCTGATTACCAGGGTATCTCTGCGCGCCAATTTTGACGCACAGAACACCGCTAGTGAGACCATTGAGATACACCAAATGCTGGCAGCCGGAAATCTTGATCACCTGGCCAAAGTAAAGGTATTCAACTCATTACTAGAGCAGGAATTATCTTTTTCCCAACGCCATAAAAGTAGTTTAAGTGTTGTCAAGCTACATATAGATAATATGAAAGCGATTCTAACCGGTTTTGATCAACGGGCTGCAACATCAGTGATTAAAGCTGTTGCCCGAATAATCACAAAAATCCTGCGAAGGGAAGACACTTTGAGTTTCTTCGGGAAAGATGATTTTTGTATTCTGTATCCAGCTACGAATGGTATCGGTGCTACCAGTAGTATAAACCGGATACTAGGCGAAATTTCCAAGCGCAGGATGCTTGTATCCGGCAAGAAAATATCGGTAACTTTAAGCGGTTCAATTTATAGCTGCATTGCTGACGAAAACTCAAGTGTCGAAAAAATTCACGATAAATTAAATTCAGATATCGAGAAAGTGATATCAAAAGGTGGTAACCAAATTATCAATTCGTCCCCAGCCGGAGAAAAACAATCGTACTCGGTAGACCGAGCGCTCAGAATGATCGAGTCAAATAATACCGATTATGTTGCCGAGAATCTGAACTCTTTGGTACGGGCAATATTGCCCCTGCTTGAATTCGCGGACGAAAAATTAAATCTCGGGTTAAAGGCCTATGGCGACAGCCAGCTCGAACAACTAGAGAAAAAAGACTGACCTTACTGAGTGCTATCGATATGATTTGAGTATCTTTTTCGGGTCTATCCTCGCCGCCCATCAGAATTTTGTGAGTGTCCGCTTTCTGGAAAACCTGGTTCAGAATCCATTGAGAAAGCGCGGTGTCGTTTTCTCGGCGGTTCGCTTTATAATCAGATTTTTGAGGATAGTCCTTGTGACAGATCTTTTTGAAGCCAAGGCAAAGGACTGGGACGCGAACGACAGGAGAACCCGACTTGCCTCCGCGATTGGCAACTCGATACTGCAGCATGTTGAGCTGCATGAGCGCATGAATGTGCTTGATTTTGGTGCCGGTACCGGACTGATTTCTGCGCAGATCGCGCCACGGGTAAACCGAATCGTCGCGGTGGATACCTCGCAGGCAATGCTCGACAAGCTCGAAACCAAAGCGGAACTGGAGGGCAAGGTGGAAACCGTTTGTCGCGATATATTGGACGATCCGCTCGACGCCCGATTCGACCTGATTGCCAGCGCCATGGCCCTGCATCACGTAGAAGATACTTCGAAACTGATTCAAAGATTCTGCGAACAGTTAAATGACTCGGGGACAATCGCCCTGGCCGATCTCGACAAGGAAGACGGCAGCTTTCATCCCCCGGATACCCAGGGTGTATATCATTTCGGTTTTGAGCGCGACGAATTACGTAAAAAACTCGAAAGCCACGGTTTCGAGCAGGTTGAATTTTTCACCGCGCACATCATTGAAGGTGAAGATAAGGAATACCCGGTATTCCTGGTAACCGCCAGAAAAGCCTGATCTCCTGTTTTCTGCCAACAGGAATTTCGCCGTTCGCCGGCTTACTCCCGGGGCACAGCCGAGCCCGGCCGACCCTGAAGCCCTCGCCTTTGAAAATCGATCGGTTACGGCGCTTTTCCAGGGTAGCGTCGAGCCATATTGACAGATACTAAATCTGTGGCATGCTTGCCCCATCGAAAACAACATAAAGGGGGTGATCTAGTGTCTACAGAGATATTGGAGAAAGGTGTCTTAACACTGGGAGGGTCCGAGACCTGAAGGAAAGCTGAAAGGCTTGTAAATTCCCGATTCGGGCTTGGTCCGACCGGCGATAAACTAAACGCCTTTCTCCTAAATAAACTCGGAGGGCCGCCGAACATCGGTGGCCCTTTTTTATTCCGCTCCGGTAGTCATTACGCCGACCCGACCCGGGTTATGCATAATCCGGTTCCGCGTCCCACGGTCAAATCAAACCCAGATGCTGCGTTACCAGAATGCCGATGCCGAGGGCCATCAGTCCAACGCTCCACACCTTGAGCCACATCATGCGGCCCTTGAAACCGATCCACAATAAAACCAGACCCATAGGAATCGACATCCAGTACGACATCTCCATCATTAGCTGGGTACTTTCGGGATAGGGATTGTCCGGGTCTACCTCTTGACCTTCTCGATAGCGCATAACCGTGGGTTTCGATCCAATAACAGCAAAGTTCGGGAAACAGTATACCCGAAATTCGTATGCACTCGCCTGTGCCCCGTGGGTAAATGGGCATGTCCCGAAAATCCTGGAAAGCCGGGAACTCCTGAAACACCGATTGTCGAAAACACTGGTGAAGCGGCCTTTTCACTTGCCTGGCCTGTTAACCGGATAATAAAACTCGACGGAGTCGCTCTGGCTCAGCATCCGTGGGTCGCTGGTTTAGCCGCTGAACCCATGCGCCCAGCCGGACCCGCCCTCCTCGGTCGTTTGGCTGTGGTAGAATCCAGCGGCATGACCGAATCCGCACTGACCGAACAACAGCTCAACGAGCTGCGCAGCCAGCTCGAGCAACGTCGGGATAATCTGAAGCTACAGCTCGAGCAATCCGAAGCGGCGACCCAACCGGTTACACTGGACCAGCAATCGGTCGGGCGGGTTTCGCGTATCGACGCCATTCAACAGCAGCAAATGGCTATTGCGGGCAAGAAGCAGACGGCTCAACTCCTGCGACGCATCGAACTTGCCCTGCAAAGAATCGAAGACGACGAGTACGGGCAGTGCATGCAATGCGGTGAATCGATTCGATTCGCCCGCCTGCAGGTGCAGCCCGATGCCAGCCTGTGCCTGGTATGTCAATCCGAAGCTGAATCCGGCTAGACTCGTTTTGCCGGTTCAGGTTCTATGCGGCTAACCGTTGCGGTTGATCAGATCCACCAGCTTTACCGGCGTGCAGTTTTCGTCAATATAAGTCAGCGCACGTTTGAAGTCTTTCAGGTTAAAGTTGTAAATCCATTGATTCACGGGTTTTTTCAGCTGGAAAACCGGGAACCTGATGGTGAAATCGATACTTTCGGAAGTCTTGATCAAATCGGTCTCATTCAGGACGTTGACATCAAACTGCCTCAGGTTAACGGCGGCATCCTCGCCTACCGTTTCCCATACTGCATCCTGCTTTTGTTTGCTTCCCAGCGTCGGTGTGAACAGGCTGGCATCATCAACGGTCGGCAAGACCTGGGCCCGAACACCCACGAGTTCGTCAGCGGCCAGCGGGACATCAACCCCGGTAAACAGGCTAAAGTTTTTCGAGATCAAAATCGGATCCTTGAGGTCTGCCGCCAGTTTGTTCTTGTCGGGTTGGTAAAGCATCAGTTTGCACTGGTAGATCAGTTGCCCAAGCTTGCTTAAACGACGCCGATCCGTGTTTTTCAATCCGCGTAGCGAATTATTGGTTTCGGTAACCACCGCGTTCAGCGTCAGTGTGGCCACACCGGTCTCGGTCAGATGATAATCGTGAATCACTTCCGCATTGCCCAGATTCATGGTTGCGACTTCTTCGGCGGCAGCGACCGACGAAATCGTGAAAACGAGCAGCGCGGATAACAGGGTGTTGATAAATTTCATAACGCCTCACCTTTGCAGATCGATAAACCGTTATTTATCGCATGAAACTACCACAGTTCATCGCTGTTTGTGGAATTCCCGAGACAGTATACCGATTAAGCGCTCTATCTTAAATTTGAATTCGATCCGCTCTTGCCGTCAGGTCAGGCAGCTGTTGCGAACGCCTGCGGTCATAAATCCCGGTAAATCCGGTAAATCCTCGCAAGCAGAGCAATCGGGATGGGGTAGTTAGCGTTTGAGTTGGTAAAATGTGAGTATGGATTTACAGCCTCGTTACCGCCCGGTATGACCCTGCGCTCGTACCAGACACGCTGGTTCGAAGTTTTCGTGCGCCGCGAACAGGTAGTTTATGCCCTCGAAGCCCTGGCCGGTACCAATTCGATTCAGCTGGAACTGGATCCGCGTTTCTCCGGTTCACTCGACATCGATCACCTGCGACGGAAAATTCGGGAATTCGACCAACTGGCCGATTCGCAGCGGCAGTGGCTGCCCGACGCCAGCCATAAACCAACCCGCCTTACCGGTCCTCCGGATAAGCTGGTCGACCCGTTGCTGCGCCGATTACAGCGGTGGCACGACCGTCTCGAGCCGTTGCTTGTCGCATCCGATGAGTTGGAAACACAGCGGTACCAACTGCTAGCGCTGCAGGAAGCAGCGATTGCGATGGGCGAATCCGCCAGTCAGTTGCCGCACCTCGGTCACACCACCGAACTGTTATTCAAGCGCTTTTTCCGCTGCACACCCGATCAGGTTGAAATGGTCGATTTCGAGGGTCACCTAGAACGAACTTTTCGCGGCGAAGACCACTGTTTCGTTGCGATCGCCTGCCTGCCCGGGCAGTGCGACTATATCGTTCAGTTGCTGCTGCAGGCCGGCTGTGAAGAGGTGCTAATCCCGCCGGATCTGACCGAACGGCCGGGTCAGCAGCTGGCGGATATCGGTCAGCGCCTGGACGAGACCGATGCAACTCTGAAGCACACGCAACAACAGATCGAGGCGATGCGCAACGATCCCGGTATCGCGGAGGCGCTGGCCAACATTGAAACGCTGAGCTGGTTCACGCAGGCGGCGCATCAGGTCGGCGTGAAGGATACCGAATTCTGCCACATCACCGGCTGGACCAGCGAAGCCGACCCTGAAAGACTTGAAACGGTACTGAGTCGCGCTCATGTCGAGGCTGAAGTGCGATTCGCCTCGCCACCGGCCGGGGCCACGGAACCGGTTACCTCGGCGAGCAGCTGGTGGCGGCAGCCGTTTCAGATTTTCACCGCCATGTCGGGCGCACCTTCCGCGGATGAGATCGATCCCACCGGCCTGCTGGCCATCGTGATACCTCTGCTTTTCGGCTACATGTTTCCCGATACGGGTCACGGCCTCGTCATCGCCATCGTCGGAGTGCTGCTGTCACGCTACACGCCCAAGGCGCGTTTTTTGATCAGTTGCGGGCTGGTGTCGGCATTAATGGGCATCGTTTTTGACGATTTCTTCGGTTACCAGATGCTGAATCAGCCCTGGCAAATCCATGCCCTCGACAACCCGATCCTGGTACTGATCATCCCCATGTTCTTCGGTATCGGCCTGTTGTTGCTCGGCCTGATATTCAACGGTATCGAGCTGTACTGGCGTGGTGAGCTGCGCCGCTGGCTCATGAGCGACGCCGCGGTCCTGCTGCTCTATGTCAGCCTGTTAGTAAGCCTGCTGTACATTCAATCACTGCTGGTCACGGCCTTTGCTTTACTGTGGTATATCGTCGGTGCGGTGGTTTTAGACGGGCGGCGTTGGCTTTCGCAGGTAGCGGTGGCAATCGGTGAACTGGCCCACAGCAGCCTGACGCTCATCCTGAATACAATTTCGTTCGTCCGGGTTGGTGCCTTTGCCCTGGCCCACAGTGGACTATCCCTGGTGGTGGTCTCCCTGACCGAGGCAGTGGAAACACCGGTCCTGTCAGTCCTGCTGTTAATCATCGGGCATGCGATCGTCATCGCGCTGGAAGGGCTGGTGGTGTTCGTGCAAACCACCCGGCTGGTGCTGTTCGAATTTTTTACCCAGTTTCTGCGCGCCGAGGGGCGTTTCTTCCAGCCGCTATCCTCGTCGAGATCGCCTCGCGATCATTAACCCTCGGGATAGCGAGCGAAGCAGGCTTTGTCCGACAGCTGCGGTATCGGATCTTGATGCAGGCTTATTTCAGGTTGCCGGCAATAAATGTTGCAAGCCCTTCAACATAAGACGGGCCGCTGACAAGAAAGCCATCGTTATGCCCGCCGCGTATTTGCAGAAACTGTCTGGCTCCGGGTGCGGCCTCGAAAACTTCGCGCCCCTCTGCATACGGAATAATTTCATCATTTTTACTATGCACCACCAACACCGGGCAGGTGGTGTTCGCGACATAACGCCGGGTGTCATACTTGAAGTAGGTTAGCCATCTCACCGGGAAAATGGGATAAATCCGTTTCGCCATCGAAACTACCGAGGAGAAACTGGACTCCAGGATTAACGCGGCCGGCTCGTGTTTGCTGGCGAGCCAGGCGGCAATGGAGGCTCCCAGCGAACGGCCAAAAACGATGATTCGTGCTGGCTTAAGCCCGCGGGTTTGAATCAGGTAGTTCCATCCGGCCTCTGCATCACGGTAGGTTCCCGCTTCCGTTACCCTGCCCTCGCTATGGCCGTAACCCCGGTAATCCAGAATAAAAACGTTCAGCCCGAGCCTGTTGAAGATATCGATGGAATCCAGGCGGTGAGATATGTTGCCGGCGTTACCATGGAAAAACAGCACCGTGCCTCGTGCCTGCCTGGCCGGTATAAACCAGCCGTGTAATTTAATCCCGTCCTTGGTGACCAGCTGCACGTCCTCGAATTCGAGCCCGATGATTTGCGGTGTCGCCACCAGGCTCCGCCCGGGCATATTGGGGTAATAAATCAGCCTGGATTGAAAGAAGTAGACGAAGGCGACCAGTGCGAGATAAATACAGGCGCCAAAGGCAAGGAACTTCCAGATACCGTTCATGCCGATGACAGTTCGTTATTTAACTTGAAGACGAACATTTCTCTGTTTGGCGAAAATATATCCGATCGGGACAATCATTCACAAATGGCTTTGTGGACAGTATACCTGTTTAACGCCTGCCGAGATTCGACACGGATCAGTAGAATCATGCCGACCTCGCCGCCGGGTCATCGTGAGCTGTGTGGAACCAACCGGTATTACAGAGTGTGCTTATTGCCGGTATGTGGCCAGGAAACGCTCGAGACGCCCGAATGCTTGCTGCGGGTCCTCGATCTGCGGCATGACGCCGCGTAAATTTTGCTCTATCGGAGAATTCTGCGATCTAACCCGGATTGACTTCAGGCAGTCCAGGGTAGCTTACTCCTGCCCTGTTCCTGCAAAAGTTTTTTACCGGCCTTTTCGAGTTCGAACATCTGATCGAGACTGCGTTTGGCGCGCTGCGCAACGTCTGCCGGAATTTCGATGACCTGTTCGGGCCGAGGGTCCTTCAGCGCCTGCAGTACATCGTCGAGTTGAATTTCCTTCATGTACGGGCAAAGAATGCAGGTGCCGACGATTTCCTTGTCCTTGAACTCGGCCTTGAAACGGTCGGTCAGGCCGCACTCGGTTACCAGCATGAAGGTGCTGGCCGGCGAGTTTTTGACATAGTTGAGCATACCCTCGGTTCCGCCGGCGTAATCGACCTCCGCCACCAGGCCCGGCGTACATTCGGGGTGCGCGAGAATTTTCGCGCCCGGAAATCGATTGCGAATATCGCGTATCGAGTTGATGTCGAAGCCCTCGTGCACGATGCAGGTACCGTCCCAGGTACTGATTTTTTTCGAGCTGATTTTTGCGAGATTTTCCCCCATCAGCCGATCGGGGATAAAAATGATTTCCTGCTGCGGCATGGATTCTACCACTTCGACCGCGTTTGCCGAGGTACAGCAGGCATCGCATTCGGCCTTGACCTCGGCATAGGTATTGACGTAACAGACGATGCCGGCCTGTGGATTTTGCTGCCGCAATTCACGCACCTGTTGCCCGTTAATAGCATCCGCCAGCGAACACCCGGCCTGACGCGGAACCAGCACCTCTTTGTCCGGATTCAGCAACTTTGCCGTTTCGCCCATGAAATAGACTGAACAGAAGACTATCTTCTGTGCCGGGTGATCGGTGGCCTTGACGCTGAGGCCATAGGAATCGCCAATAAAATCACCAACGCCGTACATGATATCCGGCGTCTGGTAGGAATGCGCCAGGATGACGGCATTCTGCTCGCGCTTGAGTTCGTTGATTTCGAGCGTAACCGGTGCGATCAGAGCGCAGTCATCCTCTTTCCAGCCCAGTTTTTCGAGCTTTGCATGAAGCCGCCTGATTTCTGTTGCCAGTTCGCTGCGCATAGTCATTATCTGACCATACTTATCGATCCATGGTTTTGACGAATATCAATCGATTACGAATTATTGATTTAAAACGGTTAACAAACTGGCAAATATCCGTCCATACAAAACCAGAATGCACCTCTATTCCCATCGTCGAACGCTTGCAGTAGCATGAAAAATACTGCGATAGACGTGAGGGTTGCGGAATTGCCAAATGCAATCCGAAAAGTAGGAGGTGACGGCTATGAAAATCTATCTGGTTCAGCACGGTGAAGCCGAAGCGAGCGAAGTCGATCCCGAACGGCCGCTGACGGAACAAGGCAGGTCAGACGTGCAGCGTATCGCCAGCCTGCTCGAACGAACGGGAATAAAGGCAGAACGCATGATCCATAGCGGCAAGTTACGCGCACGACAGACCGCCGAAATCCTGGCCGCAGCGGTCGCACCTGGATCTGCACTCGAGACAAGCGATCAAATCAAGCCCAATGACGATCCGGCCGCTTTCGACCTGCCGAAGAAGCCGGGCGACAGGGACGCAATGGTTGTCGGGCACCTGCCGTTCATGGCCAGGCTGGTGGCTCATCTGGTGGCCGGAAGCGACGCAGCAGAGTTGGTCGCCTATCGCCCGGGCAGCGTCGTTTGCCTGGAAAACATTGACAACACCCGCTGGCAGATCAACTGGATGATACGACCCGAATTGATTGCCTGATTGCTAAAATCCCTGCCGGACGACGCAGCCGAGCCGTCGTTTTCAGACCCCTGTTAAGGGATTGCTGGAGAAAAACTTCCACATATCCTGCTTGATATCGGGCGCATCGGGAAAACTGAATCGACCCGGGTTGCCGCCGTACCAGCCATGCCCCGGGCCCTGCAGAAACAGCGTTTCGATCAACGCTTTGCCCTCGTCGTCGAAATAAGTGCTCTGTTCCCAGCTCGTGCCGTTCACCTGGCCACTGCTGACCTGGTCCGCTTCACGAATATCGACCTCGAAGCAGTGCGCCCAGCTATCTCGCAGTACGATCGCCGACTGAATGTCGACCTTGTCGTCATCGAGGGAATGCACGATCTGTAACGGCACCGTGCGGGAGCCTTCGCCCATTTCCGCCCGCATATCGTAAGCGATCGCGATCACCGGCCGGTTGCGTGGCTCCGGATTCAACTCATGCCGCACGGCATCGGCTTTCTCCGCGTAGGGTACACCGGCCACTGCCGCACCGGACGCGATCTTGTCAGCATGCGCGACCATCATCGCCACCGCCATGCCCGCGCCCGACGACAGGCCGGTCACGTGAACCCGATGAGAATCCACCGAATATTGCTGCCTGACTTCCTCGATGATTTGCCACAGGTCTTCAACCTCGCCCGCGCCCGCGTGAATTTCCCGATCGAACCACCATCCCCAGCAATTGCGGTTACGCAGGCCGCGATAGCTGGTAATGAACGGGTACACAACCAGAAAACCGTGTTTATCAGCCAGTTGGTTGAAGCCGCTGATCTGCTCGATATCGTGATTGTCCTGGCGGCATCCGTGCAACACCATCACCAGCGGGCGTGGCCGCGTCGCGGCCTTACCGCCAGGAACGTGCAGCAGATAACGACGCGTGCGTGAACCGGGATAGGCACGGGCGTGAAAGGTATGGGTGACATCGTTCGGCGGGATTTTGCGATTGCGTTCCCGCCACGCCGCCAAAGCGGCTTGCAAACCGCCGTGCAGGGGCGATCGCAGCAGCCGCTTTAGCCCGGATCCGCTAAACCACGAGCGGATTTTTCGCAAGGAGTCGATAATCACCTGACCGTTTTTCCGATAAAATCAAGTCGATTTGCCGGGATAGCAAACCTCCATGCCTGTGCCCGCTGGCACAGATATCAAAGCATAGCTTACAAATTTTAACGCGGGGTCAAATGATGACTTTTTCGCATTGCGCCAGGATGACAAATCGGTTAATTGCTTAAGCAATGGGTCGAGCGATGGCATATAAGCCCGCCGCCTGCGGTTGGCAACGTTTCCCGGCAGGAACTAATTCAGGACCTTGTAGCCGCGTCCCCGCAGGCAGTTCTTCACCACCCGCTCTCTTTCTTTCTGGGTTGCGGCACCACCCTTGACGCCGCCGGTAACCGCACCGACGCCCGCCCCTTTCGCTGCGGTTCGGCTGTCTCCCACGATCGCTCCGATCACCGCACCGACAGCGGCGCCGCCGGCGGCGCCGGCTCCTGCTTTCTGCTCGACCTGTTCGGCGTATTCCTTGCATTGCGCTAGGTCGACCTGATACTGCTCCATGTCGACCCCGGCCGTGTCGATAATCGGATCATCCAGACTTTTTGTGGAACAAGCGGCGGTCAGGTTGACGGCAAACAGGGCAATGCAATACAGGTAAATTCTCATGTCTCTGAAATCCCCGCCTGGCAAACGGTGTCGAAATTACGTGCAAACATGGGGTTTTAGTTACAGGCCCCGGTTTGGTAAAAATCGAAAAACTTGTTCTGACTGACAGGCACTCGAACGATTAACAAAAGAATGTATTCTAGCTTGAGCCTGGCGTGAAAAACAAACATCCTCGATGACAATAGGGGCCAAGGCCGACCAGTTCGGTGCAGGGCATTCTATCCCTGATCATACGGATAAACCCGACATTGACGCCAGTCTGAAGGCTGCAACCAGCGCCGCCACGATACCAGGCAGGATTATTTCCTAGGAAAATGCCGGTGCCGTGGATGCCATGATCGCCACCAGCAACGTGAAGATACCCATCAAGGCTAAAAGCTGCTTTTTCATAGTGAACTCGGGACCTTTTTTACTGGTTTCCAGTCTATGGTCGGGGCCGCCAATGTCATTGATAATTATCAATAATGGCATAGTCATCGAATTGTCGAAAACAGCCATTGAAGAGAACTATATGAATCATGCACGCCGGTGAAGCCCGTCCAGGAAATCCCCTCGAGGCATCAAGCCAGCCTCGGTACCAATTCGTTACGGGGAAGTGATCCCTTCTGGCCGATAAAAACGCAATGCCGCCTTCGCGGCTGTACTTTCGGCAAGCAGACACTTATGCTCTGGGCGCATGTCAGCGTCCCGGTGGAAAGCCAGATCGCAGTTCTTTCGCGCCAGCGTCGGCGCCGTCATTGTAAACGCCCGCGGACAAGCGCTGGCTTTCGAACGCAGCGGTATCCCCGGCGCCTGGCAGCTGCCGCAAGGCGGGCTGGAAGCGGGCGAAGAGCCTGTCGAAGCGGTTTTCCGTGAGGTTTTCGAGGAAACCGGTATCAGGCAGCAGGAACTGACCCTGGTGCGGCAACACCCCGACCTGCTGAGCTATGAATTACCCGAAGAATGGCGTAGCGAAAAAACCGGCCGCGGTCAAACCCAGTACTGGTTCCTGTTCCGCTTTAACGGCGACGAGACTCGGATAGAGCTGCCCGAGAATGGTGAGT
The DNA here is from genome assembly GCA_020354435.1 of Gammaproteobacteria bacterium. GTDB lineage: Bacteria > Pseudomonadota > Gammaproteobacteria. Next base: position 3,689,133 of record CP070646.1, on the reverse strand, counting down.
TTTCGACATGGAAGTGGCTTCCCCTGGCGGAGCTTGCCGAAATGACCGCTACCTTCAGACAGGCCGTCTATCGGCGGCTAGCGGCCGATTTCGCCTGAACCGTACAAACAGGGGACGGCGGTACATTAGCGTCGATCGAAATTATTGTCGCTTGCGGCGCCAGCAAAAAAAGAGGTCGGCAACCAGTGCGAACGAAATCATTGGCCACCGACCTCACCGGGGAGGAGTCAGTTCTCGAGGGTAAAATTCTTTTGCCGGGCCTCTTTTCTGATCGCGTTGATCAGTGCATCACTCATGCTCGGCGCCGCGGCCGCCATTTCGCGTTTCTGCTCGGCCACGTAGTTCGCGCGTGACTCGCTCAGTCCGAGAATCTCTTGCTGAATCTGTTTGCGTTGCCGCGCTTTTTCGCGCACGTAATCCACACGCTGCTGCGAAGACAGGCCCTGCATCGGCTCGGGCAAACTTGCTTCCTCCATCTCCGAGATCTCGGCTGCGTCGACCGCGTCCTCGTCATACGCGTCGACCAGGTCCCAGCCGGAATTGCGATAAAAGCCGGATGACTTCGACGCGGCTCTCTTCGCCAGCAAACCGGTGGATATATCGTTGCTGAGCCTGTCCTGCTCCATTTGCCGTACGGCACTGACAGCGCCAGCGGCGCCATAAGGCACGTAAGTCTGGTTCAGCCTGGCGTTGAGTTCCGCAATTTTCTCATCCTGCGGTGCGATGATATGCACCACCTGCTGGTTGCTATCGATACTCAGGTAATTACCGCCCGCCAGTAGCGCGCCCGCCTGCCATTGATCGCTAATGCCTTCATCGTGTCCACCGGCATGAATCGTGTTAATCGAGATGCCGTGTCTTTTCGCCAGCCTGACCGCCTGTCGATAGTTAACCGGCCCCTGGGCGAAAGATTCGTTGCCGGCGATAAAAATGGTTTTGATATCGCGCTCCGACTGGCTCCACTGCAGACTATCGACCAGGCTCTGAATGGCAAAGCCGCAGTACTCGCTACCACCGTTCGTCGTCAGCGAAAACAATCCCTCGGAAACCGCGTCGAGTTCGCGGGTAAAACCACTGATCTTGCGCACGTGTCCCTGGCTAGCGGCTATGCCGTCATTGCCGTATTCGAACAACGCGATCTCGAGAATCGGCATTACGCCGTTTTGCCGCGCAGCGGAAAACTCATTGACCACCTGCCAAAGCTGATTGCGCGTCTGATCGATCAGACCGTCCATGCTGTTGCTGGTATCGAGCGCGATGGCCACCTGGATGCGAGGCCGATCGGCCTTGTCCGCGGCTACGGCGGGCTCGTTTGCCGGTGCAAGCCGGGCCGCCAACGTCAACGGCTGGCCATGAGATACTTCACTGGCCTGCACGGCCTGGGTTAACGCTGCCAGCAAGGCGCCCAGTACCGCAGCGCGGAACAGACCGCGATAAGCGGGAAACCGGATTCCCCGGTCGGATACGGGTTTAACCTGCATTGTCTTCTCCTCAAATATGGGTTGGATAATGGAATCTACGCAGACAAGGTTAGCCTCGATGCAGGCGCCTGATTAGACACGGCCGTGTAAAGATTGCACGGCGATCTTTACCGAAAATTTACCTCGATGGATGGACGATCGAATCGTGGCCGAAAGCCACCGTCCCGGCCCAGGGTCAGTTGTAGCTAGCTTCCGATTACGGTAGTTCTGCCGCTATGAATCCTCGAGTGCCTGCAGCAGCTGGCGATGAAACCGGTGTAGTCCTGATTCGGAATACCAGCTTTCGGATTCGTCGACCACGTAACGCCCCTGGTCGTAACCAAGCGACTTGAGTCCGCGATGCACGCTTTCAACGAGCGCGATATCCTCGGCATTAAACTGTTCGGTAAACAGGTCCCTGATTGCCTCGAGCACGCCCGTCATGCCGTCGCTGTCCGCCAGCAAGTCGACATGCTCGGCACAACGGTCCGGTCCGTTTTCCGCCATTCGAATGACGATCAGGTTGGCGCATCCCGGCAGACTAAGCATGCAGGTGTTCGGCCACAGCGTCCACGATCGATAAGGCAAGCCGGGCTCGACCTCGAAACCCTCGTAACCTTGCTTCGAGCGTGATTCGAAAAAGGCGTAACGCCGTTCCACGCTGGCGCGATTTCCGGCGCCACTGTCGAGCACCTGCGATAGTTTACGGTGTGCCACCGGAATGTGATAACCCTCGGAGAAGTTGTCCACGACGATTTTCCAGTTGGCGGCGATGTCATAGTCGCATTCGAATACGGTCGAAAAACCCTCGAGTCCCGGCAGGCAGTCTCGCAGGATTTGTTCAAGCCCTGGATATTCCTGCTCGAAATCGTCGGCATTATCGTCGAGGTTTGCGAATAGCAATCCCGCACAATTGGCCAGCCTCACCGGTTTCAGCGCAAAATCAGCCGCATCGAAACGATGCACGCGGTCGGTATGGGGCGCCTGCAGCAGGCGGCCGTCGAGGCCGTAAGTCCAGGCGTGATAGGGGCAGACGATTCGCTTCTTGCGGTTACCGCTGCCGCTTAGCAATTCGTGTCCGCGGTGCTGGCAGACGTTGAAAAATGCACGGATCCTGGAATCCTCGTCGCGCACAAGTAAAATACACTGGTCAGCAATTTTTTCGACGCGGTAGTCGCCGGGCTCGGCCAACCGACTGGCCGGGCCGACATAACACCAGCTCCGGTGAAACACGGCGCGTAATTCCCGTCGATGGATTTCCGGGTCATGGTAGTATCGCGACGGCAGGGTCGGCGATCGACGCGCATCGGCGTCGAACGCACCCCGCTGCCCCGCAGGGAATTCGGATTCGCTCATGGCATATTTTTTAACCGCATCGTTGCTAGCTATGTTAGGGAATTACAGGGCAGACGGCCAGCGTGACGGGGGCGTCCGTGATCGGTGCGATCCTGATTCAGATCAATGCCATAATCGCTGCAGGGTGCTTTACTAATCTAATAATCGACCTTCTAGTGTGCAACAGAACTGAAGGCTTCAGCCTCGAAACCAGCGACATGAGCATGAAACCAGAAAATCCAAATTCGACCCTGTTTAAAAATACCTGTGGCGCCAGGACATTGCGACTGGCCTTACTGCTGCTTTTTTGCGCCGGCCTCGTTTTCGGCTGCGCCCAGACCCGAAAAGCGAGCTATCCGAGCGATTTCGTCTATCTTGATCGGAAACAGATCAGAAGCGAGATGTCACTGATGAGCCTTTACATGCAGCAGATCGACGAAATACTGCTCGACGACTCTACCGTCAGCAGCGAGCAGCAGAAGCGTATACTTGCGATCCTGAATAAAATCGACAACAGCGCGGATAAGCTGGGCGCCGGCGGCGTCAAAACCAATCATCTCGTTATCGACGCTCACATCGACCAGTTCAAGCTGGATGTCAGCACCGCCATCAGCAACGCGCGCGCCGATCCGCCGAACTACTTTGCGCTAGGCCGATTGTCCGGTAGCTGCGTTGGTTGCCACAAGTATCGTAACTAGACCACGAGGGCTGTAGCGTGCGGTCAGCTCCCGCGACCAGGAAAAGCCGCGCATTGATTTTTCACACCCAATTCCTTATTTTTTGCCGATTGTGCAGACAACCAACGGACTTGACACGAATGCCCCGGATAACGACCGTAACCCTGACCGCCACGCTTTTCTGCCTGTTACTCCTGTCCAGCAGGGTGTCGCTGGCGGCACCGCCCGACGGATACCGTTTCCTGCCGCTGACTGACGCGGCCCAGCAGGCCGCAAGCGCGAACAAGCCGATGCTGCTGTATTTCGGGCGCTACGGCTGCAGCACCTGCCGCAAGATGCACGCGGAAGTCTTCAGCGATGCCGGCATCAACCGGCAATACAACAGTGATTTCGTGCTGGCCTACGTCGATACCGAGAGCGGCAACCGGATTCGCCTGGCCAACGGTGAAACCACAACCGAAATGCAGTTTGCCTCGCGCAGTCGCATCCTCGGCACACCCACCTTCGTCTTTTTCTCTCCGGAGCAAAAGCCGCTGTTCAAGAAAACCGGATTTCAGAGCATCGAGCAAATGCAGCAGTACGGCGATTTCATCGCCCAGGGTCACTATCGATCGATGTCGCTACAGGATTACCTCGCCAGCCTGTGAGAGTGAAATTCGCTGCAATTTTCCTGGTGCTGGCAGCACCGCTGGCGCAGGCCAGCGAGCCCTGGACCTTCGAGTCAAAAATAGCCGTCAGCGCTGGACCTTCGACCGGGGTATTCCATCATCTCGAAGGCGCCGGGCGTAATCATATCGCGGTATCGAACGGCCGCGTTGCCGCGATATGGGAAGATAATCGCTCTCAGGAACCGCAGGTTTACGTCGCCATCAAGAATTCGACGCAAAGTGGCTTCGGCAAGGCGCTAAAGGTCAGCAGCGGCGAACAGGCCTACGAGCCGTCGATCGCCGCCCTGGCCGATGGACGCTTCGTGCTGGCCTGGGAACAGGACGCGACGATCTTCGTCCGCCTGCTCGGTGAAGATGGCCTGGCGCCAGCACTCAGGCTGAGCCCGGGTGGAGCCAGCCATGTCAGCCTGGCGACCGTGGGAAAGGGCATTTTCGCCTCCTGGAGAGAGCAGCGGCAGCGGCGATGGTTTCTCCAGGTAGTGGCCCTGAAAGCGGCCGGGAGTGGCGAACTCATAGTTGAATCGGCCACTGCGGTCGAGGCCGGAGGCCTCGAAACGCCAATACTGTTTCCGTCGCTGGCGGTCAACCAGGCCGGCCTGTGCGTCGCCTGGGAAGACCGCCGCGCCGGCCATACCCGCCTGCTGGTCAGTCACTCGACCGATCGCGCGAAAAGCTTCAGCGAGCCGCGCAATCTGAACGAATATTTATCCAACCGCAACCAGTACGACCAGGGCAGCGGCGTCACCCGGGTTTCTCTGGCTGCCTTCGCGCAGGACGAAATCCTCGCCGCCTGGATGGATAAACGCCGCGGCGGTCTCGGTTACGGTATCTTTGCCGCGCTCGGTTCCGACGGCGGCGAAATTTTCGGCCCCAACGAAAAGGTTCACGGTGAACAGGGCGACAAACAGCCTCACTACAATCCCGCCACCGCGGGTAATCCGGCCGGCGCTTTCGTCGTCGCCTGGGATGATTTCAGGCGCGGCGACTCGGATATCTGGCTTAGCACCTACAACGAGGACGACGAGTGGGGACTGGACTTTGCGCCAACCGTCGCCAGCGGCGCCGGCGAACAGTCACATCCCGCGGTCACGCTCGACGAACAGGGCGGCCTGCACCTGCTGTGGCTCGAGCGCGCCGACATGGACGCGCCGAGCCGGCTCTGGTATAGCCACGGATTGCCACGCTAAGCCGTTGCCGGCAACTCAATAGTGTCGATGGTGATAGGGGTGGTACCACGGATCGTAGTACCACCATGGCGGTGGATAGGCCGGCGGTGGCAAGGGTTCCCTTTTCTTCCATAGAAACGATCCTTCGACGACAACCACCGGAAACTGGTAATCGTAATCGCCGATAGCGCGGTTAACCCTGGATTCGATAGTCCCGACCACGGTCAGCGGACGCCCGACCTCGTAAACCACGGGATCGAGAAACCTGTCGAAACTGGCAATAAACCGCCCGTCACTCTTGCCACCTGTGACCGGCCTGCCATTTTTGCGTAAATCCTGCCGCACGATTTCGATCCAGGTGCGGTCTGCCTTGTTTTCGACCTGGCTGATCTCGCCGCCCCAGCGCACCTCCGCGCCGATATAGGCGTCGATGTCCATGCGCACCCGTGTAAGCGACGGGTTATCCTGCGGAACCTTGCTGATCGCCTCCGGCGGCTTGCTCGCACAGGCCACCAATAACAGGCCCGTTATCAACAGCGTTATCGTCTTCATATCTATTAGTTCACATCAATCCGGTTTGGTTCGCCCAGTATGCAACCCGCTTTCAGCCTGCCGGCAGTCGGCGGGCGACACTTTGATCTGCGTCAACAATTACGCCAGCCTGCGGATTCGATGTCTTGCTGTCGATCAAGCTCCGTGCCGGCTGATAATTGCCTTTGGCTTTCACCATGCCGATAGCGTCGGCGGCAACGCCAGCGAACAACCGGGTTAGCTTTCCGGCTGCACCTGGTGGATACGCAAATCCAGCGGCTGCGACGTATCGAGGTGGATATCACGCTGCGGGAAGGCGATGACGATACCGGCCTGCTCGAACTTGTGGTTAATGGCTTCGTTGAGTTCGCTTTGCGTCTGCAGCCGTATTTCCATCGTCTCGATATAACAACGCATCATGATGGTCAGCGCATTGTCACCGAAACCCTCGAAAGTGACCAGCGGCTGAGGATCGTCGAGTACCCGTTCATGCTCGTCGGCGGCTTCGCGAATCAGCTTCAGCGCCAGCGCGACGTCGCTGCCGTAAGCGATGCCGACCGGGATGACGATGCGCGCCATCGGATCCGACAGCGTCCAGTTCAATAATCTGCCGGTGATGAATTCCTTGTTCGGCACCACCAGTTCCTTCTGGTCCCAGTTGCGAATGGTGGTCGAGCGGATGCGGATGCGCGTCACCACGCCGGAAGTTTCGCCGACGGTAACCACGTCACCGATGCGGATCGGACGTTCGAACAGCAGGATGATACCGCAGATAAAATTGGCGACGATCTCCTGCAAACCGAAACCGATACCGACGCCGAGCGCCGCGATCAGCCACTGAATTGCGTCCCAGCTGCCGCCGACGATGTTGAACGCAACCACGATGCCGATACCGACGATGGTGTACTGCGTCAGGGTAGAGATCGCGTATCGGCTGCCGGCGGTAATCTTGAGTCGCGTCAGCAGGGCTATCTCGAGCAGCGCCGGCAGGCGAAGCGCGGCAAGGACAATAATCATGATAACCAGGATACCGAGGAGAAAGTCGGCAAGCGTCACCGGGACCAGTTTGTCGGCACCGTCGATGGTGGCGGTGTAGCTCCACAGGGACACCTCCTCGAGGATGCGGAATGCCGGCATCACCGCTGACCAGGTTACCCACAAACCCAGGGCCCCGACCAGGGTAAGCGCATTATTGATCAGCTTCTTGGTATCCTCGCTGAGTGCGCTGTAATCGATTTCCGGCTCCTCGACCGGCAGCTCGCCGACATCGCCCTCCTCCTGCGCCTCGCGTGCGGCACGCTGGGCGCGGTGGCGTTCCAGCGCATCCTTGAACACCAGGCGACGTTCGGTCAACAGAACCCAGCGCACCACCAGCTGATGAATCAGGATAATCGCCACGATCAGCCACAGCGTATCGACCAGGCGCGAACCGAACTGCACCGCGGTATAGACGTATCCCATCGTCGCCAGAACCGCCAGCATCATCGGCAGCAGCAGCGCCAGCCCGACCCACAGGAAACGAAACCAGGTCAGCGGATTACCCGGATTGTGCAGATAATAATCCTTCAGCACGCCAGTGCGCGGCGCCAGTATGCTGACGAAGAACCAGGCCAGCGCAGCCATGACGATAATGAAAAACAGGCGGCTCAAACCGCCCGCGAGCGCGGCCGGATCGTAAGTTATCGCGGCGATCAGGATAAAGACCGTCGGCAGGAAAACCGCCATCAAACGACGTATTTCTTTCCTCAGCTTTTCGGTGTTTTCGGGATTCCAGCCAAGGTGGACAACCGCGAGACCCTTGCGCTCGCAAAAGATCCGGAATGCGATGAAGTAAAAGACGTACAGTGCAAGCTGATCGAAGGCAGCGCCGATCGCCGGCACGAACTGGCCGGTCCACACCGGCGACTGGTAGATATGGGTTTCGAGATCGAGCGCATCGAAACTCCGCACGTACTGCAGGTGCAAACCCAGCGCCGCAAACAGGATCGGCCAGGGTAACGCCAGCACCAGCGTCAGCAGCAGCGCCTTCATCGTAAACCGGTATCGATCGTGCCGCATCTGTCCGACATTATTGCCGCTATTTTCGAGCGCCGCGCGCAGCGCTTTACTTTTCAGCATCAACAAAACGGCCAGCGCCAGTCCAAGCAGCAATACCCAGGGGAATTCGTCCGGCAAAAACAACGCCCTGGCGAGTTCGGCCCAGTGCTGCGGAGACAGGAAAACTTGCACGCGATCCGCAATCGTCTGTAGGTTTTCCAATGAAGGCGGATCGCCGGTGCGTACCCACAACAGGCGCTCATCCAGAAACCGATTGAAGGCCCTGACGTTCTCGAGCAATTGCCGCTGCGCGAAGTCGAGTTCCGCGAGCTCCCGCAGGTAAGTGTCGTCCGCGGCAATCGCCTTGTCGATCAGGTCGCGCCTGGCTTCGACCAGCCCAAGGATCTCCAGCCGCAACAGTGACTTCCAGGTCTCCGACAACGGCGCCATAATCGTGTCGACGTAAGCATTGATATCCCGCAATCGAGCGCGTTCCTGCTGATTGCGGATCTGGCGCAGGCTGGATTCCACGACGAGCTGCTGGCGGCGTTTTTCGGCAGCGCGAAAATCGGCGGCCTCCGGCAAGGCCCCGCGCTGCTCGAGCAACACCTGCCCCAGCGCTTCGCTGAGGCCCGCGATTTCGAGTTTCTGGCGGGCGAGACTGAAATTATCGGCGACTTGCCTGGCCTGGCTGGTGGCATTAATCTCTTCGTTGGAAATCTGTTCCAGTGCGGCCGCGAGTTCGTTCAGCTGCTCTCCGAGCAAGGTGTTCTGCTGCGCGATTTCCTGCACCAGGGGATGTTTGCCAAACGCCCGGCGCTCGGTCTCGACGGCTTCTTCGCGGGCAAATTCCGCCTCGCTGAGCCGGCGTTCATCCACCAGTGCCTGCAACAGCGCGACAAATTGCAATTGCCAGTTCAGCTCCAGCGTCGCCTTGTCCCGCTGCAGGGTGAGCACTTCCAATCGTGCCGGAATAGCGAGTAATTCCTGATTCAGCATCTCGATCTCGGCGGCCAGCGCCAGCGATTCGTGCTCCAGCGCCCAGCGACGCGCCGCGATCAAACGCTGCGGTCGATTCTCGGCTACGGCGGCATTCAGTTCTTCTGCAATTTCCGGCTGACGATTTCGCGCCTCGTTGATTCGTTCACGAACCTGCTGCGAGCGCTGCGATTGAGTTTTTAGCAACGGCTCGAGCTGATCCAGGCTATTGGTCAGCGCGGTTAGATCGGCCTTTCCACTACGTAACTGCTGCCCCAGCTCGGATAACTCCTTGCGCGCGAGCGAATCGGGAAGCTTGGGCGGCGCCCTGGTTTCGAGCGCCGCTACCTCCTTGCGCAACGCTGCAATCTGCTGTGGTGCCGATTCCTGTGCTTTTTTGAAATCGGCGCTGGACGCCTCGTAATTGCGCCGCTGCTCGATCAGGCTTATCGCCCTGCGATAATGATCGAGCAAAGCCTGTTTCACGACCTCGTCCAGCTCGCTGGATGCTTCCACTTCCTGCAGGTGGTTCTGGATAATTTCGAGCGTCGCACTGCTATCGGGCGCAATCGCAGTCTGCGCCTGCAGCTGCAGTGGCAGCAAACACACGCAAACGAGAATTAACCAAAAGATCAAATTCTTTGTCGTCGAAAACAAGTACTAACTCGCATAGGGCCGTTGTAATCGGCGCTATCTTACCATTGTCTTTATTGCAAAATTTGTTAAATAATGACCCGAGATCAAACATCCGACCAGTGGTCGACCCAATCCAGCTTAACGGAGGCTCATCATGACCTGGAACGTATACTTATCCGGCGAAATTCACACCGACTGGCGCGACCAGATAATTTCCGGTGCCGCCGGGCTAGATCTGCCGATCAACTTCACCTCGGCGGTTACCGATCATGACGCCAGCGATGCTGCCGGCGACATGCTCGGCCCGGAGGCCAGCGGCTTCTGGCGCGATCACAGGTCGTCCAAGGTAAACGGAATTCGCACCAAGACCCTGCTGGAAAAATGCGACGTCGCCGTGGTCCGTTTCGGTGACAAGTACAAACAGTGGAACGCGGCTTTCGACGCCGGATACTGTGCTGCGATCGGCAAACCCTACATCACGCTGCACGACGAAGATATCGTGCATCCACTGAAAGAAGTCGACGCCGCGGCGATGGCCTGGGCGGAAACCCCGGCACAGGTCGTCGAGATATTGAATTACGTGATCAATGCCTGAGACCGAGCAGCCATCGCAAACCCGAGCAACCTGACGCGAGCCCTCGATTTCGTGCGCCCTGGTCCGTCCACGATGCAGTTTCTGCTGCTGGTTTTCATCTTCTTGCTGGCGATTATCGTCATCTACATGGGCGTATTCACGATCGCGCTCGACAAGCTGGGCTTATCGACTCACTCGGCCATGCTGTTGCTGGCCTGCACGCTGGTCGGCAGCGGTATAAACCTGCCGTTATTCCAGATATCGGCGGAAGCACCGCCGGACGACGAGCTGCAGCGGTTGCACGGTCTGCTGTTTGGCCGACCGTTACCGTTTACCGGCAAAACCATCGTCGCGATCAACGTCGGCGGCGCATTGATTCCGTTCAGCTTTTCGATTTACCTCGCCTATCACAACCAGCTACCGCTACTGCAGATTGCGATCGCGATCGCAATTGTCGCCACGGTGTGTTTCCTCTCCAGCCGCCCGGTGCGGGGCATCGGTATCGGCATGCCGATATTCGTGGCGCCGTTTACCGCGGCGCTGACCGCATTGCTGATCGCGCCCGAGAACAGCGCGCCGATGGCTTACATCTGCGGTACGATGGGGGTACTGATCGGCGCCGATTTGCTGCGCCTGAACGATATTCGCAAAATCGGCACGCCGGTAGCATCGATCGGCGGCGCCGGTACTTTCGACGGAATTTTTCTGACCGGTATCGTCGCGGTACTGCTCGCCTGATGGCGGATCAAACCAGCTGTTACAGCCTGCCGCCGAGCTCGCGTGCAAATTCCTTGCGGATATGCGACGCGTAGATCGCCAGGCCGAGCCCGTCCATAGTCTGGTTCCTCGCCACGATCGCGGTATTGACGCCGAGCACCTTACCTTCGGTATCGATCAACGGGCCGCCGCTGTTACCCGGCAAGATCTGCGTATCGGTAAACAGGTGGTCGCGGCTCGACTTGGTAATGATACCGGCGGTCAGTGAATCGCTGATGCCGAGCGGACTGCCGATGGCAAACACCTTCGTGCCCTGCCGCGGATACTGTTGATTCGCAAGCGGTAAATACGGCGTGCTGTAATTGTCGAGCTTGAGCAGGGCCAGGTCCTGATTCTTGCTGATCTTGATCAGCCGGGCCTTCAGCTTTTTGCCATCCTTCAGCACGATGGTGAATTTTTTGGAGAAGTTGCTCACGCTGCTGTTGAAGCCGAAATCCGATTTGCGCTTGCGGTACTCGCGTTCGAGCTTGCGGTACTGGCTGACGTTGGCCTCGTGTCGCTGCTTGTTTTTCTGGTAACGCTTGACGTAGCGTTCGTAGCGTCGCTTTTCCGAATCCGACGCCCGCGCCGATTCCATGTACTCGCGGTTTTCATCGATCGTTTTCCTGGCGTCGTTGAGGCGCTCCTCGTCGTCCCTCAGATCCATCTTGGCGTTTTCCAGCTTGTACTTCCATTCCTCGAATTCGGCCTCGGCGTTCTTCCACTGGCTCGAGGTCGCCGGCCGTACCACGTGACGGTTGGTAATAATATAGCCGTCATCGGTGACGAAGAATCCGGAGCCGGCACCGCTGCTGGTCTGCACCGTGACCACCGACAGCGAAGCCTCGTCGGTTTTTGATCTGGGATTGAAAACCTTGTGCAAATCTTCCTTCAGATCCGCCCTGATTTCCTGATTACTGGCCGAGGTCGTCACCGCGCTGGTTTTCTGGTCCCTCGGCGGCTTGTCGGTGAAGTGCCATTTGCCGTTCTCGTCCTGGTACTTGTACACGCCGGCACCGGCCGGTGTCATTGCCATGCAAACCAGCGACATTGTTAAAAACAGGAATATTCTTTTCCTGGTCATTCGGTAGGTCTCCAAACCGCCTCAGTTGTATGTTTATAGTCCAAATTTGCTTTCTGGCCCGTTTTGCGCCGATTAATTTGACTGCGATCACAGGGTGCGTAATGGAATTTGACCGACGCTTCCAGCCGATCGGGCAGCGGTCAGACCCCCTGGCAAAGCGGGGCTAAAGTTGCAGCAGGTAGCCGGCCTTCAGCGTCGGCAGGCGTCGACGAATTCGCGCAGGTCGCGGTTGAATCGGTCGGCGCGTTCCCAGAACATCAGGTGTTCGCCGTAAGCCTGCACCCGCGCCGAAGGCGTATTGTCACGGGCCCAGTCGGCAACGACAGCGTCGCGACCGTCGCGCATCAGGTACCACAACGGTACTCTCCCCTCCAGCGCACGCAACTCGTCGCGGTAATCGAGGAAGACCGCGGTCGCGTTCAACAGGACGGCGGCGTTGTCGGGGGTTTGCTGCGTGATTTCGAGCAGCCATTGAATATTGGCTTCGGATCGATCTTCCAGCATCCATGCGGCGAATTCGCGGTTGGTCGCGGCCGGATCCTGCAGGCGGCCGAGGTTATAAAAAGCCTGGCTGCCGTCGGCGTCATCATGGCGAGAAGTCACCCATTCCCTGCCATTATCGTCGCCGGCGGCCCGCGGCGGGCCGTCGAGCATGATGAAGCCGGCCAGGCGCCCGGCGCCGAACTGGCTGACATAGGCGAGCGTTTCGAGGCAGCCGAAAGACCAGCCGCCGAGCACGATGCGGTCGAGCTCGAGCGCTTCGATGAAAGCGTGCAGATCGCGCCCGTGCTGCGGGTAGGTGTGACCGCCGTCGGTCTTGCTGCTGAGCCCCTGCGCCCTCGGATCGTAGCTGATCAGGCGGATTTCTTGCGAGTCGCGGAAGTATTCGAACTGAAGTTCGAACACCCGCGTCGACATGGTCCAGCCGGGCACCAGCAACACGGTGATGTCGCCGCACCCGGTCTGCTCGTAGTGCATTTTCAGCTCGGCATCGATATCGATGAATTGCCCGCTCAAGCTCTAATCCCCCGGTAGGCATAAACCTGGCCGCGCGGATTACGCGGGATGCTATCCAGCCGCTCGCTTTCGAAGCCGAGCGCGCGGCAGGATTCGACGATGACCTCCGTCGGGTAGGCCTGAAAGCCCTGTTCCGTCCAGCCATCGCGCCGCAGATCCGTATCCGTACTGAACCCGAGTACCAGGCGTCCACCGGGTTTAAACACACGCGCCAGTTCGGTGAGGCCGGACTCGAGATCGGGCCAGAAATAGATCGTGTGCACGCTGCAGGCGAGATCGAAGCTCGCGTCGGCGAACGGTAACGCGTCGACGCTACCCGCGTGAAAACCGGCTTTGTCTGCGAGCCCGAGCCTGGCCGCACGACGACGCGCGTTATCCAGCATTTCGCCGGAAAGTTCGAGCCCTTCGATGCGGCCGCGGTCGAGTCCCGCCGCGATACGAAACAACAGGTCAGCGCCGCCGAATCCGACCTCGAGCACCCGCTGCTGCGGTTCGGGCGCCAGCGCCTCGTATACCAGGGTGTTGATTTCGGCGTTGACGCGATCGAGGTAGGACCCTATCAGCAGGCGTCCGATCAGTCCGGAGGGCAGCCTCGATTGTCGCGCGAGCAGGCGTTGCCAGATCATTCCGCGTGGGGCGCGTAGGCGCCGTCCGCATCGTGGGTTTCACCTCCCGTGAGCGCGGGCGTAAACACGCACACCAGCCGCATTCGCGTGAATGACCTGAGACAATGCCGTTCATGTCGATCGAGGACGTACAATGATCCCGGGGCGAGTGCGAAGACTTCGCCCGTGGCCAGGTTTTCGACCTCGCCCTCGCCTTCGATAACGTAGTTCGCCTCGACGTGATGCTTGTACCACAGGATCTGTTCCGCGCCAGCCTCGGTGGTGGTTTCGGTCAGCGTAAAACCGACGCCGTCTTCGGCCAGCAGGAAACGGCGGCTGGCCCACACCGGGCCGCGCACGTCGCGCGGTGTGTCGATCAAATCGTCCAGCTTTCTTACAATCACGCTATCTCTCCAGCTTGGCAGGCGCTCATGATAACACCAAAAATTTCGTCGTCGGAACGCGCAAAAGGCCGCCTAAGAAGGTAAAATCGAGACCTTCAGTCAACGGGTTTCCAACCACGAGAACTTTTACGGGGCAGGCATCTGCGACCGCAGACATTGCTCCCGGCAGGTAT
>CP070646.1:3672546-3674932 GCA_020354435.1 Gammaproteobacteria bacterium | reverse complement strand
GCACTGCGTGCCTCGCAATGACTCGGGGGCTGGGAGATTGCTTCGGCACTGCGTGCCTCGCAATGACTCGGGGGCTGGAAGATTGCTTCGGCACTGCGCTCCTCGCAATGACTCGGGGGCTGGGAGATTGCTTCGGCACTGCGTGCCTCGCAATGACGGGATGCCAGGATTGCCTCTTGTAACTCTCGTCTTTTTGCTTCTGCTTGCGGCATGCGCCACGAGTGCGCAGGGTGAGCGCTACCGCGGTGATTATACCTATGGCCACGAGGTCAACGTCTTTTGTCCCGAGATCAATTCCCAATGCTACTGGCTCGGGCCAAATAGCAGCCAGGCCGTACGCGACCGGCTGAAACAGATCTATAGCGATAAAAAGCCGGGATTGTACAAGCCGGTCTGCGTCGTCATCGAAGGCGTCATCGATCGCGATTCGCCGCGCGACGGGTTCGCCGCCGACTACGACGGCCTGGTCGACATCACGTCGCTGCACGGAACCTGTGACGGTGGTGCAGTGATTACGCCCGGAGACCTGAATCATCGGCGCTGGGTGCTGGCCGAACACAATGGCGTCGCTATTGACGCGAAGATGCACCCCGTGGTGCTCGATTTTGGAGAACGTTTGTTCGTCGAGATCACCGATGGTTGCAGGCGTTACAGCGGCTTTGCCCGGCTGGATGACAATCGGATTGTTTTCGATCGACTCGAACGCGACCTTGCTGCATGCGCCGGCAACGAATCCCCGAGGCAGGTGTTTCCAGGCGAGACTTCCTGGCAAGTGGTGCTTGAAGAACGCGATCGGCTCGAGCTCAGCACGGCCGATAACCGTTTCGCCTTCAGGCGCGACGACTGGCGTTAATAATCGAGATGGGGACAGTTTACCTATTTCCCTTCAGGCAAATAAGTAAACTGCCCCCTTTTTCTCACAAATCGGAAAAGTTTTGTAGAAATCTTGCATGTAGTAGCGGAATGGGTAAATTACCATGGCGCTATCGGCATGACGGGAACTTGCGCGCGCCGAAGCAAGTTTGGCGAAGAATTTAACTTATTTACCAACAGGGAATACCAATATGTCTTCCAGGTTATCTCGCTCGATTGCCCTGGTGGCGATCCTGACGCTTTCTGGAGCAATGTTGCCGTTTGGCGGTTTCGCCGTCGAGGCGGCGCAGCACGAATCGACAAAGGCCGAACAGAAAAAAGATTTCGACCAGGCGATGAAAGAAATTGGGGCGCTGAGCCTGCTGATCGAGGATCTCGAACGGCGCCTCGGCGAGGAATCGGGCCTGGAGCAACAAATTATCGAATTACGACTGATGCAGGCGCGCTTTTCCGTGCTGGAGCGGGGTCTGGAATTCGTCAGGTCGGTGGTCGAGGTTGATGCGAAAGAAGCGGGCATAGACGCCTGGCGCGAACGCGCGATTAAAATACTCATCGCGCAGGACAGCATGACCAGGACGATCGCCACGGATATCCGCAGGCGTATCGAGTTGCCCGAATCGAAAGAATCTGCGGCAATCCAGGCCGCCGCCTACAGCAAGGCATTCCAGCTACTGAAAAGACTCAATCACACCTACGAGATTTTTATCGAGGGACTCGCGCTGTCTCGACAGCTGGGGGTTGATGTGGAGCAGAAGGAACAGCTGCTCAGGCAGGATCTCGCCGAACGCGCCGATACTGGTTCGGCCCTGCTGCAGATTACCATGGACAACCTGGACGCAATTCGCGCCAGCGCCGCGGCGGTTCCCGACGACGCCGAGATCAAGGCCAAGGTGGTGGTCGCTACCGATAATGTTTCACGGCTGGCCGAAGCCCTGTCGGCGGTGCTGGTCATGATGGATGGTCTGGAAATGGATACCACCGAGTACCAGGAGTTGCTGCTGCTGGCGACCGGGCAGATCACGACCGATTTTTTCGAGGTCAGCGTTTTTACCGATCTGTTAATCGGCTGGGGCCAGACGCTGTGGGACGGTGTCATCGAAAGCGGCCCGGGTCTGTTCTTTAACATCCTGCTGTTTGTCCTTATCGTTTTTGTATTCTACAAGCTGGCCAACCTGGCGCAGATGCTAGTCGAAAAGGCGCTGGATGGCGCTGAGGTCGAGCTATCCCTGCTGCTGCGCCGCATGGTTCGCCTGCTGGTGCGCAACATGATCCTGTTCCTCGGCGTGCTGATCGCGCTGGCCCAGGTTGGCATCAGCCTCGGGCCGCTGCTGGCCGGTCTCGGTGTGGTCGGTTTCATCGTCGGTTTCGCGCTGCAGGATACATTGTCGAATTTCGCCGCCGGTATGCTGATCCTGATTTACCGGCCTTTCGACGTCGATGATATCGTCGAAGTCGGGGGTGTCTCCGGCAAGGTCAACCACATGAGCCTGGTGAATACGACGATTCTGACCCT
>CP070646.1:3654516-3672446 GCA_020354435.1 Gammaproteobacteria bacterium | reverse complement strand
ACGCCTGCGAGTTACTGCACACCGGCCCGCTGTCACAGGATGAAATTCTCGTTGAAATCGAGAAAATGGACGTGGTGCAGCTGAACCTGTTTGCCGATACCGAGGTCGTAACACCTGCAGGTAAGCGCACGACGGCAAAACAGTGGGGGCGAGACCTCGGCCTGTTTTATACTCCAACCATCGTTCTCTTCAGTCCCGAGGGCAAGGAGATTATGCGCGTCGATTCGGTGGTGCAGTTTTATCGTTTGTGGGGCGTTTTCGATTTCGTTAACCGGCGCGGTTATTCGAGCGGGCTCGACTATCAGGGCTGGCGCCTGCAAAATCGGGAAACTGTCGAATAAGTCTGCCAGCCGATGAACGAGACGTCCGCAACGCGTGAATCCCTGTCCCGCCAGGTAATCGATACCTGCCTGGCGATGAATGCCGAGGGTATCAACCAGGGCCGCGCCGGCAATGTCAGCGTGCGCTGCGCCGAAGGATTTCTGATTACACCGTCGGGCCTGCCTTATGCCAGCCTGAAACCCGAGGACATCGTCTTCGTCGATCTCGACGGTACCGTCGAGGGCCCGTTGGCGCCATCGAGCGAATGGCGCATGCATCGCGATATCTATGCCGAGCGCGACGAAGCCGGCGCGGTACTGCATGCACACTCGACCTTCGCCACCGCGCTCTCCTGCCTGCGCCTGGACATTCCGGCATTTCACTACATGGTCGCGATTGCCGGCGGCAGCGACATTCGCTGCGCGGACTATGCGCTGTTCGGAACCCAGGCACTGTCCGACAACATGCTCGCGGCCTTGCAGGGTCGACGCGCCTGCCTGCTCGGTACCCACGGCATGATTTGCTTTCACGATAACCTCGAAAAGGTGTTAGGGCTTGGGATCGAGGTCGAAACCCTGGCGAAACAGTACTGGCATGCTCGGCAGGCTGGTCAACCGGTCATCCTGGACGATGACCAAATGCGCGACGTGCTGGAAAAATTTTCCAGTTACGGCAGGCAGCCCGGGCGCGGCAGGTCGGAAAAATGAACGTCGACGGGAAACCATATCGAAGTATCTGGGTTAACAGCGACGGCTGGTCGGTCGATATCATCGACCAGACCCGGCTGCCACATGAGTTCAGCGTTCTCAACCTGCAAAATCTCGCCCAGGCTTGCGCCGCGATTCGAGACATGGCCGTGCGCGGGGCGCCACTGATCGGCTCAACCGCCGCTTATGGTTATTACCTGGCACTAAATACGGATGGCTCCGACAAAAATCTCGCAACCGCATACGACGAACTGCTGCAAACCCGCCCGACGGCGGTTAACCTGCGCTGGGCGCTGGACCGCATCCGCGGCAAGGTGGCAGCCCTGCCCGCCGCGCAAAGAGCCGAAAACGCGTTTGCGGAAGCCGCAGCAATCGCCGAACTGGATGTCGAAACCAATCGACAAATCGGCTTGCACGGGCTCAAGCTGATCGAGCAGATCGCCGCGCAGAAAGCCGATGACGAAGCGGTTAACATACTCACTCACTGCAATGCCGGATGGCTGGCAACGGTCGACTGGGGTACCGCAACCGCGCCGATTTACATGGCGCACGAAGCCGGCATACCGCTGCATGTCTGGGTAGACGAAACCCGTCCACGCAACCAGGGGGCGAGCCTGACCGCGTGGGAGTTGCAGCATCATGCGGTGCCTCATACACTGATTGTCGATAACGCCGGTGGCCATCTGATGCAAACCGGCGCCGTCGATCTTTGCCTCGTCGGCAGCGACCGTACTACGCGGAGCGGCGATGTCTGTAACAAGATCGGAACCTATTTGAAGGCGCTGGCTGCGGCCGATAACGGCATACCGTTTTACGTTTGCCTGCCGAGCTCAACCATCGACTGGACCATCAGCGACGGTTTGCAGCAAGTACCAATCGAGCAACGCAACGGCATCGAGGTTTCGCAGGTAAGCGGACGATTGAAGAACGGAGAAATCACCTCTGTCTCGATAGTTACCGAGGGCACGCCGGTGGCCAATCCTGCTTTCGACGTAACGCCGGCCAAACTGGTGAGCGGATTAATTACCGAGGCCGGCATTATTGACGCCACCGAATCGGAAATTGGCCGCGCCTTTGCGCGGGACTCGTCGAACTGAAATTCCGCGCCGCTGCATTTCGATATCATCTCGGATATCGATTCGGTTGACCCAAAGAGCCCGCTGAAATCAACCTAGTAATACTTGCGCAACACGGTCAGACCGTCTCCGATCGGAATTAAAGAAAGATCGAAACGACCAGGCGCCCTTTGGTACAGCCACTGGTTGAGCTCGCGTAAGGCGAGCGTGTCCTCGCTGTTGTCTTCGGGATCGGCCACCGCCCCACCCCATAACACGTTATCGAGTGTAATCAGGCCGCCGTTGCGCACCAGCGTCAGGCAGGATTCGACATAGGATTTATAACCGCTCTTGTCGGCATCGATATAGGCAAAATCGTAGGCGCCCTCGAAACCCTCGTCGATCAGGTGATCGAGTGTCTGCTGTGCCGGCCCGAGCTGCAGATCGATTCGATCCTCGACATTGGCCGCGCGCCAGTGCTCGCGCGCGATGTCGGTATACTCCCGACTCAGGTCACAGCAGGTCATCCGCAGCTGCGGTATTGCCATCGTCAGGCGCAGGCTGGTGTAACCGGTAAAAGTTCCGATTTCGAGCCCGTTCCTGGCGTCGATCATCTTGAACAGCAGTTTCAGCAACTGTACCTGTTCGGGGGAGCTGATCATGTTCGCATCGGGCATAGCCAGTGTTTGCTCGCGCAGGCGCAAGCAGGCTTCCGGCTCATGCAGCGAAACATCCAGTAAGTATTGTTGCAGCCTGTCGTCCAGGCCGATCGACGATGTCGACATGCTAAAGTCCTCCCGCTTACCCTCGCTTGCCCAATAACCCTTTATTATCTAGGGTTGAGATTCTTTTTTGGGGCCCATACCTTGGATCGGTAAGCGCATCATTCTGACTTAAGCCGGGAGACAACACAATGTCGTTACACCTGATCAGTTTCAAAACCTGTCCCTTCGTGCAACGCGCGGTTATCACGCTGAAGCATAAGAATATCGATTTCGATATTACCTATATCGATCTCGCCAACCCGCCCGACTGGTTCCTCGAAATCTCCCCGCTGGCCAAGGTTCCGGTGCTCAAGGTCGACGACGAAATACTGTTCGAATCCGCAGTTATCAACGAGTATCTCGATGAAATTACCGGCGGCGAACTGCAGCCACGAGACCCGCTGGCACGCGCCAAGAATCGGGCCTGGATCGAATTTGCTTCGAATATGCTCGGCAATCTTTACATGATGAAGATGAGCAAGGATCACGAGCGTTACAACAAGTATCGCGATTTGCTGGTCAGACAGATGCAGCGGGTCGAAAAACGTCTCGGCGACGGTCCCTGGTTCAACGGTGAACAATTTACCCTGGCAGATACTGCTTTCGCGCCGCTGTTTAAACAGGATTCGGTCGCCGACAGCAAGCTTTCGGTCATCGACCCTGCAACCATGCCGAAAGTACAGGCCTGGGCCGAGCGCCTGTTGGCATTGCCGGAAGTGCGCGATTCTGTCGTCGATGAATTCGAAGATCTATACCTTGCGGCGATGGAAAAAAATGGTTCCTACAGCCTGAATCGCCTGGCGGCCTGAAGGCTCTGGTAATGCCAGCCAAAAATTCAGCCCCGATTGTGCGCCATGCCGGCGCGATAACGATGGAGTAACAAATGTCCAACTGGCTTAACGGCAAGGTGATCGATAATCGACGCCTGAACGAATACCTGACGTCACTGATCATCGATGCCGACCTTGGCGGTTACGAGGCCGGGCAGTTCGTACGTATTGGTTTACCCGATGGCGACGACGTGCTCGCCCGTCCCTATTCGCTGGTCAACACGCCACAGGAACGCCATTTGGAGGTTTATTTCAACGTCGTCGAGGAAGGCCCGCTATCACCGCGCCTGTTCGATTTGCAGGCCGGTGACGATATTCTCGTCGCCAGCAATCCGTCGGGTTTTCTTACCGTTAGTGAAATCCCGGACTGTAAACACCTTTGGATGATCGCCACCGGCACCGGCATCGGCCCGTTTCTCGCCATTCTCAAGAGCGAAGCCGCGTGGGAAAAATTCGAAAAAGTCGTGCTGTGTTACTCGGTGAGTTACGCATCGGAACTGGCCTACCAGCAAGTCATCGAAATGATTCAGGCCAGACACGGCGAGCAATTCAGCTACGTGCCCGTCGTTACCCGCGAGTCGCGGCCGGGCGCGCTCGACAAAAGGATTCCGTTTCTGATGCAGGATGGCAGCCTGGAGCAGACTACCGGTATCGATCTCAACGCGTCCGACTCACACGTCATGATGTGCGGCAGTTCGCACATGATCACCGACGTCAGTGCCGAGCTCAACGGGCGTGACATGAAAAAGCACCGCCGCCGCGATCCCGGTCACTTCACCACCGAGAAATACCACTAGATCTCTACTCGCCGCGCAGTACTTTAATCAACGACAGCGTCATGCGGGCGGTCGCGCCCCACAGAATTTCGCCATCGTAAAGATCGTAGTAAACCACCGGCCACGGCCGATTCGATTCCGGATGCAGTCGTTCCTCGGTGCGGTAATTCGATTCCTGCGCCAGCCAGTTCAGCGGCATCGTAAAGGCACGCGCCACTTCGATGTCGTCGAGGATTAACTCGTAAGGCCAGGGCATGACGCCAACGTAAGGGCGCACCTGGAATTCGCTGATGGTGTGGTGGTGATTGATATGCCCGAGTACGTCGACGTCGTCGGCAGCGATACCGACTTCTTCCTCGGCTTCGCGCAGTGCGGTCGCCAGCAGCGATTCGTCTCCATCGTCGCGCTTACCGCCAGCGAAAGCCACCTGCCCGCTATGCCGATCGCCCTCGTAGTGGGCGCGCCGGATGTACAGAATGTGCCAGCAATCCTCGATGCGCAGGAACGGCACCAGTACGGCGGCCTCGCGCGCATAATCACTGAGCATTTCCGGCGGCACGTCGTAGGTCGAGCCAGACTGGTCATGCAACCGCTGGCGAATTTCCTCGGCGCTGAGCTGGTCGAGATCAGGCACGTCTGCTGTTTTGCTCCCGACGCGTCGCCGCCAGCTGCAAAATCTCGCTACGCCGGCTGCTGCTGGCGCTGCCCCAGGCGCAGATTTCATCGATGCTGCGGAAACAGCCGATGCAGATATCGTGCTCGTCCAGCGTACACTTGCGCACGCAGGGTGACTCGACGCTCAAACCGCTTTCAGTATCCGAAGTGGCCATGCTCGAATTCCGGGTGATTGCTGAAGTAATCGATAGCCTGCTCGATCTCGCGCAACAGTCGACTCCTGTCCTTGCCGAGCACGCCTTTCAAAACCATGTGATTGGAAACGTGATCGCTGCGAAATATCGTCTGCTCGAGATCCAGCGCGGCGACAAAGGTCTTCATCTCCTGGCACAGCCCGACGCTATCGAGCTGGTCGAATCCCTGCTCGAAACCAGCCTCGAATTTTTCGCGCCCGCGGTAAAAGGTCAGCACCAGCGTCGCCAGGTAATCGGGCTGGGTTTCGTTCGCGAGTCGCGCCGATGCAAGCGCGTGCTGTCGACTGTAGGCCCTGCCGCCAAGCCCATTCAAAATCATGACCGATGTCCTGATCCCGGCCGCACGTGCACGCAGCAGGGCCTCTGCCGTGCTGGCGTAGGTTTCACCCTTGTCGACCCTGCGCAACAGTTCGTCGTCACCGCTTTCAGCACCGACGTAAATGATTTTCAGCCCGAGCGCCTCGAGTTCGGCCAGATCGTCGTCGCTCTTGTTCTTCAGGTTTGCCGGCAGGCAATAGGATGAAACCCGGTTTACCGACGGCAGCGCCGAGCGGATCTCTCGCAGAATGTTGCGCAGACG
Organism: Gammaproteobacteria bacterium; assembly: GCA_020354435.1. GTDB lineage: Bacteria > Pseudomonadota > Gammaproteobacteria. The sequence continues at coordinate 3,666,544 of CP070646.1, read as the reverse complement.
GCGCATCGATAACACCAGCGCGTCACCATCGGCAAGAAATACCCGGCGCGGCTGCAGGCCCTGCTCCGCGCAATTCCGGATTTCGGCCAGAACTTCCGCCTCCGGCCGCGGCCTGAATTTCTTCTGCGGATCGGTATACATTTCACAATAGCTGCAGCGATTCCAGCTGCAACCGTTGGTTACCTGGAAAATCAATGAACGCGCCTCGCTCGGCGGGCGAAACAGCGGTTCGATATAATGCACGGGGAGCTGTTGAAACATGATCGATGAAGCCTAATGGATAGCGCCGGCATGACACAAGTACCACAGACTTGAATCTGGGGATAAAAACGGTAATTTAAACCCCATGCCGACTCGGATTATCAATACCGCTCTCTATCCCGTCGACGATCTGACCTCGAAATCGTCACGGCAGTGGCTCGCGTCGCTGCGCGCACGGCTGGATCAGGATGGTTCCTGCCTGCTAGCCGATTTCGTCGAGGCCGAAGCGCTGGCAATCATGGCGCAGCAGGCGTTATCGATAGCGCACCTTGCCTACCCCGGCCCGACCGAGGTATCGGCGTACTTTTTCAACTACCGGCTGGGCGAAGTTGAGGAACTGCCTGACGCCCACCCGCTCAGGCGCAAGGGTAAGCGCAACCTTGCCCAGGTCGCCGCTGATCTGATCCCCGGCGATTACCTGTTAAGCCAGCTGTACCGGAGTCAGCTAATGCTCGATTTCCTCGCTGCGCTTACCGGCAAGCCGATTTATCGCAACCAGGATCCCTACCAGTCACTCAATATTTCGATAATGAACGAAGGCGGCTGCCAGCAATGGCATTTCGACAGTGGCAACATGGTTACGACACTGCTGCTGCAGGAACCCGAGTCCGGTGGAGTTTTCGAATATGCACCGGCAATCCGCTCCGACAGCGACGAGAATTTCGACGCGGTACAGGCAGTGCTCGACGGCAACAGCGATCGCGTATTGCAGAACCGGCTCAAGGCCGGCACGCTGTCGCTGTTTCGTGGGCATTACTCTCTGCATCGGGTCACCCCGGTGGTGGGAAAGCGCCAGCGAATCCAGGCTATCATGGGCTATTCCACGCAGCCGGATCTGTACGGCAGCACGGAATCCAGTATTCTGCATTACGGTCCCAGGGTGGCCGAAATCGAGGCTACGAACCCGCGCTATCCCGCCTGAGTCGCAATCAGGCAAAAACAAGCGGGCTGGAGATAATTTCTTATTTGTAAGACAAATCAAAAAAGACTAGCATTGCTGCGCTTCGATAAACTGCAACCGCCGTTTGATTAAACTTCGGGAGCCCGTTTTGACTGACAAAATTCTGAGTATTTCGCGCCGCACGCGCTCGACCCCGTTTACCCGTCGCGTCGAGGCTGCCGGCGTTAAAGGCTACACCGTTTATAACCACATGCTGCTGCCGACCTTCTTCGACAGCAAAGAGGCGGATTACTGGAGCCTGTGCAACGACGTGCAGGTCTGGGACGTGTCCTGCGAACGGCAGATCGAGGTCTTCGGTCCCGACAGCGAGCGCCTGATCCAGCTGATGACGCCGCGCGACATTTCCAGGGCCGTGGTCGGCCAGGGTCTGTACGCACCGCTTTGCGACGAAAACGGCGGACTGGTTAATGACCCGGTGCTGATCAAGTTTGCCGATTACGACTGGTGGATATCGATCGCCGACAGCGACGTGCGCCTGTGGGCGCGCGGGCTGGCTCACGGTCTCGGGCTCGACGTGACGATTCGCGAAGCGGCAATCTGGCCACTCGCGGTGCAGGGACCGAAAGCGGAACAACTGGTGACCCGGGTATTCGGCGATGAAGTCCCGGGAATTCGTTTTTTCCGCTCGAAAATGCTCGAGTTTCAGGGCAAGGCGATGATGGTGATGCGTTCCGGCTACAGCAAACAGGGTGGCTTCGAGATATACCTGAACGATCCCGACCTGGCCGAACCGCTGTGGGATGAATTGTTCGACCGGGGCCAGGATCTGAACGTGCGCGCCGGCGGCCCAAACCTGATCGAACGCATCGAGAGCGGCCTGCTGTCTTACGGTAATGACATGACCTACCAACATAACCCTTTCGAATGCGGTCTCGACGCCTTTATCGACCTCGACGCCGATATCGAATCGATGTCACTACCGGCGTTACGGCAAATCAGGGGTAAGCACGAAAACCAGTTGGTGGGGCTCGTATTCGACGAGGCGGTCAACTTCGTCGAGTTCGCGGTCAGCGCCGACGGGCGCAAGGTCGGTGACGTACGCTCGCAGGTCTGGTCACCGCGCTACCAGCGTTACCTGGCAATGGCGATGATGCGGCGAGATTACCTGCGCGAACACAAAAGCGTAAAAGTCGATGGCAAAATTGGTAACATCGTCGATCTGCCATTCGATTTCGACGCAATTCTTAAAGAGGGCTAAGCCATGAGTCGATCCTCGTACCTGAAACCCGATACCGTGGCGCTGCACAGCGGTTACGTCCCGGAAAGCGATCACGGCTCGCGTGCGGTACCGGTGTACCAGACGACGTCCTACGTGTTCGAAAGCGTCAGCGACGGCTCCTCGCTGTTCAATGTCGAACAGGGCGGGCATATTTACAGCCGCATCACGAATCCCACCGTTGCGGTGCTGGAACAGCGCATCGCCGCGCTCGAGGGTGGCAGCGGCGCCATCTGCACCGCATCGGGCATGAGCGCGTTATTCACCGTTTTCATTACGCTTTGCTCGGCCGGCGATCACATGATTTCGGCAACGCAAATCTACGGCTCTACCGCAACCCTGCTCAAGCATACGATCAAGCGCCTCGGCATCGACTGCACTTTTATCCCGATCAACGATGAAAAGGCGCTGCGCGAGGCCATTCAGCCCAATACCAAGATGGTCTTCTGCGAATCGATCGGTAACCCGGGGCTGGAAATCGCCAACGTGCCGGGCATCAGCACGATCGCGCACGAAAACGGCATTCCGCTGGTGGTCGACGCAACCTTCGCCACGCCCAGCCTGTGCCGGCCGATCGATCACGGCGCCGATATCGTCGTGCATTCGGTAACCAAGTGGATGGGCGGGCATGGCATCGCTATCGGCGGCGCCATCGTCGATGGCGGCCAGTTCGACTGGCAACAGAGCGGGCGTTTCCCCGAGCTGACCGAACCCTATGCACCGTTTCACGGAATTCGTTTCTGGGAGGAGTTCGGACCGTCGGCGCTGGCGATGAAAATGCGCGCCGAATCGATGCGCGACGTCGGCGCAGCGATGAGCCCGCACAACGCCTTTCTGATTCTGCAGGGGATCGAAACCCTGAACCTGCGCATGAAACAGCACGTCGGCAATGCCAGAGCCCTGCTCGAGTGGCTGCAGCAGCAGGAAGCGGTGACCTGGACCAATTACCCGGACATGGAATCGAATCCGAGTCATGAACTCGCCGCCAGCCTGTTTCCCGACGGCGCGGGCTCGATGCTGTGCTTCGGCGTGGTCGGCGGCCGTGCCGGTGGCGCCGCCTTCATTGATTCGCTGCAGCTGGCGTCCAACCTTGCCAATGTCGGCGATGCGCGTACGCTGGTGCTGCATCCGGCGAGTACGACACACTCACGCCTTACGGTCGCAGACATGCAGGCCGCCGGTATCAGCGAGGACATGATTCGCGTCTCGGTCGGTATCGAGGACATCGCCGACATCAAGTCCGATTTCAAGCGCGGCTTCAACGCGGCGCAACGCGTCGCGGAGGCAGGCTGATGTATCTCGACGTACGCGGCAACAAAACCTACGCCGCCACCGGCGGCAAGGACTTCGATCCCGCCCTGCCGACGGTGATGTTCGTGCACGGCAGCGGGCTGGATCATCGCAGCTGGGCGCTACAGACCCGATGGTTCGCCTATAACGGTTATTCGGTGCTGGCGCCGGATTTGCCCGGGCATAGCCTGTCCGCAGGCAAGGCCCTGCAAAGTATCGAAGACATGGGTGCGTGGCTGGCCGATTTTATTCGCGCCAGTGGCGCCGAGCGGGTCCACGCGGTCGGGCATTCGCAGGGATTCCTCGACGTGCTCGAACTTGCCAGCCAGGCGCCCGGGTTACTCAAGTCGATTACCGGGGTAGGTACCGCCGGCGCCATTCCGGTCAATCCGGCGCTGATCGATGCCGCTAGAAACAGTGCCGGAGATGCCGCCGAGATGCTTCTGATGTGGGGTTTCGGGCCCGACGCGCAGTATGGCATCAGCGCGGTGCCGGGCATGCAACCGATCGCGATCGGGCGCCAGATCATGGCCAGCAACCCGCTGTACGAAGATCTGGTCGCCTGCGCTAACTATGCAAACGGCGGCGAAGCGGCCAAATCCATCGACCTGCCCTCGCAAATGATCCTGGCACGCAAGGACCGCCTGACCCCGCTCAAGGCCGGCATGGCCTTTGCCGAAGCACTCGGCGCCAGGGTTACGGTAATCGATCGTTACGGACATATGTTGCCAATCGAGGCACCGCGCCAGACCTTAGAGAAACTTCGCGAACTGATCGGTTCGCTGGAAAACGGCGGCTAGCTCCGAGGATTACCGGAATGGCGCAATACCTGTTGTCATCGCAAGCGCAGCGAAGCAATCTTTACCGGATTGCGTGGTCGCTTCGCTAGTCGCAATGACCCCATATTCTGAGGATAACTGAATGAGTATCAATAAAGTCGCCGTGATTGGCGCCGGCACCATGGGCTGCGGTATTGCCGGCCAGGTTGCCAACGCCGGCATCGAAGTCTGGCTGCTCGATTTGCCGAGCGACGATAATCCGAACGCACTGGCCCAGCGTGGCCTCGAGCGGCTGCGTGATCCGAACCAGCCGGGCCTGGTGAGCAAGGAGGCGGAAAGCTTTATTCACCTCGGCAATACCCGCGACGATTTCGAGCAACTGGCCGCTTGCGACTGGGTCGCCGAGGCCGTAGTCGAACGCCTCGACATCAAGAAAGCGCTTTACCAGCGTCTCGATGCAGTCTGCAAGGACAGCGCAATCATTACATCGAACACTTCGACGATTCCAATCCGGTTACTGGTCGAGGACATGCCGCCCGCCTTCCGCCGGCGTTTCGCGATCACCCATTTCTTCAACCCGGTACGCTTCATGCGCCTGCTCGAGCTGGTGCGTGGCGAGGATACCGATCCTGCGATCATCGGGCTGCTGGCCGACTTCTGCGAACAGCAGCTCGGCAAGGGTGTCGTCCCCTGCCTGGATACGCCCGGTTTTCTCGGCAACCGTGTTGGCGTGTTCGCGATTCAGTGCGCGCTGCATGCTGCCTTTGAACTCGGCCTGAACCCGCTCGAAGCCGATGCGATTTTCGGCCGACCGATAGGCATCCCCAAGACCGGCGTGTTCGGTCTCTACGACCTGATCGGCATCGATCTGATGTCGGACGTTGTGCAAAGCCTGGTCAACATACTGCCGCCCGACGACGCCTTCCACGCTGAAGCAGCCAAAATCGAGCTGATGAGCAATATGATCGCCAATGGACAAACCGGCAACAAGCAGGGCCAGGGATTTTACCGTGACGGCGACAGCGGGCGCGAAGTGCTCAACCTGGAAACCGCCAGCTACGTCGATGCGCCACGCCTGAACCTGCCGCTGGCCGAACGCGCCGAACAGGAGGGTGTCCGGACCCTGCTCGAAGATGACGCACGCTACGGACAGTTCGCCTGGCGCATTCTGTCGCGCACGCTGACTTACGCTGCTTCTCTTATTCCCGAGGTCGGCGACGATCCGGTTGCTATAGACGACGCGATGAAGCTCGGTTACAACTGGATCAAGGGACCCTTCGAACTGATCGACGAAATCGGTGTCGATGATTTTATTGCCCGCCTCGAGGCCGATGGCCTGGCAATACCGCCTTTCCTGGCCGAGGCCGCGGGTTCGAGTTTCTATCGCGTCGACGACGGCGTGCTGCAGGCGCGTCGGCACGGCGGCCGCTGGCAGGCAATCGAGCGCCCGCAAGGCGTAATCCGCTTCAGCGAAAAACGCCAGACCCTTAAACCATGCAATCGCTGCGCGGTCGCCAGCTGGTACGACCTGGATGGCATCGCGCTGGTCGAATTTCACAGCAAGGCGAACGCACTCGATGCGGATTCGATGGCGATCCTGGCCGACGCGCTCGACCATGTCGAAAGTGACGGCATGCGCGGGCTTATCGTCCATAACGATGCACAGCATTTTTCCTGCGGGGTCAACCTGCAGACGGTACGCGACTTTTTCCGTCGCGAGGATATGAATGGGCTCGACCGCTTCCTGGCTGACTTCCAGCAAACCGTCTACCGCATGGAAACGGCACCGTTTCCGGTGGTCGCGGCGCCGGTGGGCATGTCTATCGGTGGCGGTTTCGAGGTCGTGTTGCACGCCAGGCAGGTCATCTGTCATGCCAATTCGGTAACCGGGCTGGTCGAATCGCTGGTTGGCGTGGTGCCAGGCGGCGGTGGCTGTAAGGAAACCCTGTACCGCTGGATCGAACTGCTGCAATGCGGCCATGATATCAGCGAGGCCTGCTGGAAAGCCTTCATGAATCTCGGCTACGGTAAAACCGCAACCTCGCCGATCATCGCCAGGAAACAGGCCATGCTGCGGGCCAACGACCGTTTCGTCATCAACCGCGACCGTATTCTCGGCGAGGCAATCAAGGCCATCGACGACAGCGCCGGCCAGGTGGCTTTCGCGCGACCCGATCTTGCCCTGCCCGGTAGACCCCTGTTCGAAGAAATGGTCAAATGGCTCGAGGAGTCACGCGACAAGGGCCTGTTCATGCCGCACGATGTCAGGGTCGGCACCGAAATGGCCCGTATCGTGACCGGTGGCGATGTCGATCCGGGCACGATTTGCAGCGAGCAGGGATTCTACGATGCCGAGCGCCGCTCTTTTCTGAGCCTGGTTGAAACTGATGCAACCCGCGAGCGCATCAACAGCATGCTGGATGCCGGTTCGCCGGTCAGGAACTGATCTCCCTGCACCCTAAGCGCAGGGGGATCATCCCGGAAAGTGCGCCAGCACTTATCCGGGATCTGCAGAATTTGCCATGATTACGAAGTACCCGCTTACGCAGGTGCAATGCGAGTTACTGAGGTGTGAAATGACAATCGAATACGACCAACTCGAGACCAACGCCGCCAACTTCGTGCCGTTGACACCGTTATCCTTCCTGCACCGTACCGCCGATATTTACCCGCAACGCGAGTCACTGATATACAATGACCGTCGCTACACCTGGGCACAAACGCGTAATCGCTGCGTGCGCATTGCCTCGAGTCTGGCAGCGCGCGGCATCGGCAAAAACGATACGGTGTCGGTGTTCGCTTTCAATACCCCGGAAATGTTCGAAAGCCATTTCTCGGTCCCGCTGGCCGGTGCCGTGCTGAATACGATCAACACCCGTCTGGACGCCGATACGGTGGGCTACATCATAGACCATGGCGAATCGAAGATGTTTATCTGCGATCGCCAGCTCTGGCCCGTGCTCGAGGAAGCACTCAAACATTGCCAACTGCGCCCGGAAATCGTCATCATCGACGATGCCGACGCAAGCGAAAAACCGGCTTTGCCGACGGATACAGACTTTACCTTTTACGAAGACCTGGTCGATCGCGGCGACGACACCTACCAGTGGCAAATGCCCGAGGACGAATGGCAGGCGCTGACCTTGAACTATACCTCCGGTACCACCGGGCGCCCCAAGGGCGTTGTTTACCACCATCGCGGCTCTTACCTGATGACCATGGGAACAGTGATTTCCTGGGCATTGCCGCCGCACCCGCGCTACCTGTACACGGTACCGATGTTCCACTGCAACGGCTGGGGTCACGCCTGGACCATGACCGCGCTGGCGGCGACCGTGGTCTGCATCCGTGCCTTCGTGCCGAAACTGTTTTTCGAGCTGGTCGAAAAACACCGGATCACGCATTTCGGCGGCGCGCCGGTCGTGCTCAACATGCTGGCCAACGCGCCAGCCGAGGAGCAGAAGAAATTCGGACAGACGGTATACGCGATGACCGCAGGCGCTCCGCCGCCGGCCAAGGTGCTGGAGAGCATGGCGCAGTTCAATTTCGAGGTCATGCACGTCTACGGGCTGACCGAGACCTACGGGCATATCCTGCACTCGGCGCCGCAGGACGACTGGGCAAAGCAGTCGATCGAGCGCCAGGCCGAACTCAAGGCGCGCCAGGGCGTGCGCTTTTCGATGACCGAGGCGGTCGATGTCATCGATCCGGACAGCGGCGCCTCGGTACCCTGGGATGCCGAGACCATGGGTGAAATCGTGATTCGCGGCAATACCGTGATGAAAGGTTACCTGAAAGATTCGAACGCGACCGCGGAGTCCTTCCGCGATGGCTGGTTTTACAGCGGCGACATCGCCGTGATTCACCCGGATGGTTACATCCAGGTGAAGGACCGGGCCAAGGATGTCATTATCTCGGGCGGTGAAAATATTTCCTCGGTCGAGGTCGAGGGCGTGTTGTACAGGCATCCGGCTGTCGGCGAAGCCGCTGTGGTCGCGCTGGCCGACGAGAAATGGGGAGAAGTCCCCTGTGCCTTCGTCGAGCTTAAAATCGACGCCGAGGTCAGCGAACAGGAACTGATCGATTTTTGCGCCGACAACATGGCTCGCTTCAAGCGTCCGAAAAAAGTCGTGTTCGGTGAGTTGCCGAAGACCGCGACCGGTAAAATTCAGAAAAATGTATTGCGCGAGCGCGCCAAAGCGTTGTAAAAATTCGCTTACCACTTTATTTTAGATCCTTATGAATCAGGACATATCACCACGCGAATTACGGCATAAAATCCGCAGCGGCGAATTCACCAGCAACACCTCGGGTTTCTCGCGCGGTTTCGTACAGGGCAACCTGTGTATCCTGCCCGCCGATTACGCCGGCGAGTTCCTGCAGTTTTGCCAGTCCAATCCGAAACCCTGCCCGCTGATCGGCATGGCGGCAAGCCCGGGCGATTATCGTATTCCGAAACTCGGTGAGGATCTCGACATTCGCACCGACATCCCCAGTTACCGCATTTTCGAGAACGGTCAACTGGTCGACGAGGTGCACGATGTTACCGACCTCTGGCGTGACGACCTGGTTTCCTTCGTGCTCGGCTGCTCGTTTTCCTTCGAGGAAGCGCTAATTGACGACGGTCTCGAGATTCGCAACGTCAGCGAGGGGGTTAACGTACCGATGTATCGCACCGACATCGATTGCACCAGCGCGGGCCGCTTTGCCAGCAAGATGGTCGTCAGCATGCGCCCGATGATTCCGTCCGACGCGATCCGCGCTATCCAGATCTGCACTCGATTCCCGGCGGTGCACGGCGCGCCGGTGCACTTCGGTGATCCCGCAAAAATCGGCATTGGCGATATCAACCGACCCGATTTCGGCGACGCGGTCACGATCCGCGACGACGAGGTGCCGGTCTTCTGGGCCTGCGGGGTTACGCCCCAGGTCGCGGTCGAGCAGGCGCAGCCGCCGTTTTGCATTACCCATTCGCCCGGCTGCATGCTGGTTTCCGATTTGCCCAATAGCCACCTCGCGGTCATGTAAGCGGAGAAAATCATGTTAATGCTCAATTGTGATCTTGGTGAAAGTTACGGCTCGTGGAAAATGGGCCGCGACGACGAAGTCATGCCGCACATCGATCAGGCCAACATCGCCTGCGGTTTCCACGGTGGCGACCCGCTGGTGATGGAACGCACACTGGCGATGGCGAAGCAGAACAACGTCATGGTCGGCGCGCATCCTGCCTATCCCGACCTGGTTGGATTCGGCCGCCGGCCGATGCAGTGCTCGCCGGAAGAAATCTCGGCCTTCATGCACTACCAGATTGCCGCACTCGAGGGCATGGCCAAGATTCAGGGTCTGGAGCTGGCCTATGTCAAACCGCACGGTGCGCTGTACAACGACATGATGGCGCGTGAAGCAGTACGTGCGCCCATCCTCAAGGCAATTGCCGATTTTCACAAGCCGGTAAGATTAATGCTGCAGGCCACTTCGGATGCCGAGTTGCACCGTAAAGAAGCGGCTGCGCACGGTATCGAACTGTGGTTCGAGGCATTTGCCGACCGCTGTTACGACGATGACGGCAAGCTGTTGTCGCGCAGCAAGCCGGGTGCCGTGCACACGCGCGATAAAATGCTGGCGCAGGTCGAGCAGATCTGCAACCAGGGCACGGTAACTTCGGTTAGCGGGAATACCCTGGAACTCAATCCCGATACCCTGTGCGTGCATGGCGATAACGAGGAAGGTATTGCCGCGATCAAGGAAATTCGAAAAATCGTTAACTCCTGATCATCTTATGAGAATCGAAATTGCCGGGCAAAACGCGTTTATCGTGTATTTTGCCGAGCACACCAGTGCCACTGTCTCGGCGCAAATTCAGGCCGCGGTCAACAATATCCAGGCCAGCATGCAGGACTGCATCATCGACCTGGTGCCCTCTTATGCCTCGCTGCTGGTCATCTTCGATATCGACCGCTGCGACCATTACGCCGTCATGCAAAAGCTGCGCGCCGCATTGACCGATCTCGACAGCATCGACGCCGGCGCCGGCGAGCTGATCACGTTGCCGGTTTACTACGACCGTGAATCAGGGCCGGATCTCGAGTTAATCGCCGAGCGCGGCAAGATCAGCGTCGACGAGGTTATCGAGATCCACCAGCAGCAGGAATACCGGGTCTACGCGATCGGTTTTGCCCCGGGTTTTGCCTATCTTGGCGAAGTCGACGAACGCATCGCCGCCCCGAGATTAGCGACACCCCGGCAAAAGGTGCCGCGTGGCGCGGTCGCGATCGCGGATCGCCAGACCGCGGTTTACCCGGCGGTATCTCCGGGCGGCTGGAACCTGATCGGCCTGTGCCCGACCCGCATGTTCGATCCGGCAAGGACACCGAGCATGCCGGTCAAGGTCGGCGATCGCATCCGCTTCAGCGCGATTGGCCGCGACGAGTTTCTCGCCCAGGGTGGTGAATTGTGAGCGGCTTGACCGTTACCCAGCCGGGACTGCTGAGCCTGTTGCATGATCACGGCCGCTACGGCGCCCACAATCTCGGCCTGACTACCGGGGGACCGCTCGATTACATCGCCTTCGACTGGGCCAACCGCCTGCTCGGCAACGATAGCGCTGCAACCTGTATCGAGGTCAGTTTCGGCGGCCTCGTGCTGGAAGCCAATCTCGATACCAGTTTCGTGATTACCGGCGCCGAGGCGCCGTGCAAGCTCAATGGTAGCGAGATACCCCAATGGCAAACCCTCGACATCAACAGCGGCGACAAGCTCGAAATCGGCTTTGCCAGCCGCGGCACCCGGATTTACCTGGCGGTTGCCGGTGGTTTCGACATCGAGCCGAGCTTTGGCAGCAGTTCGACCGTGGTGCGCGAAAAAATCGGCGGCCTCAACGGCGATAAACTGCAGGCCGGCGACCACCTGCCCTGCCGCGCGGTTAAACTCGCCGGCCACTGCCGCCTGCCGGAGAACGAGCGCCCGAGCTATGGTGAATTCGCAAGCCTCCGGGTCGTGACCGGTTATCAGCAGGCTGCCTTCGATCCGCTGCAGCAATGGCGATTCTTCAATTCCGAATACCGCCTGACTGACCGTTGCGATCGCATGGGCTTTCGCCTGGAAGGCGAGACGGTTCATTCGGGCATGGTCAGCATGTTGTCCGAAGGTATCTGTCATGGCGCGATCCAGATTCCGGCCGATGGCCAACCCATCGTTTTGATGAACGACCGCCAGACCATCGGCGGTTACCCGAAAATCGGCGCAGTGATTCCGCTCGACACGGCACGCCTGGCGCAGCTATCGCCGGGTGCAACCGTACGCTTCGAAAAGATCAGCATCGAGCAGGCTCACAACATACATTGCCTCGAACAGGCACGCTTTGCACGGACCACTCCGCAACCCTGTTGAGGCGAGAGAAATGACCCCAAGCGAAGAATTGGCTCTGAGCCGCAAAATCGAGGACATCCTGGTTGCGCGCAACCTGCGCGGCATGAAAATCGTGCAACCGCACCTGCAACCAGGTTACTGCCTGCGCGCGGC
>CP070646.1:3651655-3654416 GCA_020354435.1 Gammaproteobacteria bacterium | reverse complement strand
TCGGGCGAAGGCTTTGAGCTAAGAGGTTAATCCGGTTCGGGTTTCGGCTGCACCCCCGGCTTGCCAGTAAAGGTTCTTCGCACGACGCTGTGGCAGCGATTGCACTCGGTCAGCGGAAAAGAGACCGCGCCATGGCACTGTCCGCAGTATTCGCCCGACAGGATGGCAAACATGTTAATCGGGTTGGCATCGACTTTCTCGACGAAAATCCGGTCGTGACAATTGGCGCAGTCCAGCCACTCCGTGTGCGGTTTGTGCGGAAACAGTACCAGCGGCAATTCGCCGGTCTGGTCCATGATGATGTCCATATCGAGAATCTCGATATTGGTCTCGGGAAAAATATTGGTGCGCGGCGCGATGTATCGCTCGCGCAGCGCCCGAACCCACGAAACCCGGTTGCCGGCCGTATCCGGCGGCAACAGCGACAACGCCTCAGCCGGTTCCTGCAGCACCCCGATCGCGGGGCTCGCCGGATCGTGCAGGCCGTCTTCGGCCAACGGTTTCCAGCCCGGGTCCGCCGCCAGCAACGGAAAAGCCAGCAGGAGTAAGCCGATAAAGATAGAGCGTGCGGAAATCATCTGCGGCCACCTGGTTATCCCGGGATGTATATCCCGGCACTGCGGATCGCGCGGACCAGTTGGCGGGTCGACTGTTCGAGCAGTTCGATCGCCTGCTCATGAGCATCCTGGCTGGCGAAGTTTTCCGCCTGTTGGCGCAGCAGGCGGGCCTCGGAAACGTATTCGACGATCCGCTGCTTCATCGCTTCCGATTCTTGTTTGTCGTCTATCAGCAGGCCAACCAGCATGGAGTGCGTGTCGTTACGATCGATTTCGTAGTGATACTCGGCCTCCTTGCTTTCGAACTGCAGCGAACGCACCAGAGTTTCCCCGGAGCGTATCGATTCGATCGAGACCTTGAGCAGATGATAGGCCTTGTCGAGTTCAGTCCGGGCTTCGGCGTTATTGCCCCGCTTCAGCGAAAGATCGGCGCGCTTGGTCAATTCAGCGAGTTGCCGGTTGACCTTGTCCCTGGACTCGGTTTCATTACTTTCCTCTGATATACGATTAAAGGCCTGCTGTAGTGAAACCACCGATTCCCTGCGCTGCTCGTAGTTACTGATTTCCTTGTTGTCGCCGAGCGAGGTCGGTGTTGCCAGCTTGATGGCTTCGAACATCAGCCGGGACGACTGGTCCAGCAATTGCGTCGCGGCGCGTTCGTCACCAGCATCCAGTTTTTGCTGAGCCTGGCGAAACGCCTCCAGGGCCTGTTCGCGTTTCGCCCGGGCTTGCGGGCTGTCGCTGTCGATAACCTGCCTGGCGCCCGAGGACTGGTTTAACAGCCGGTCGATATTTGGCAGGCGCTCGCTAACCCCGGATTGCGCGTAACCGTTTCCAGCCGAAGCAACAAGGGCAAGGATTGTCAGAATTTGAAAGTATTTTGTAATCATGCCAGGCCGGTTAAATCGTGATCCCGAGTATCTTCAGCACTGCTGTAAGCTGATCGATAGATTTATCGAGCACCGGGATAGCCTCGGAGAACTGTCCCTGCGATTCGAAGTCCTCGGCTTGCTCGAGATTGAGCATCGAACCATAGAGGTACTTGTCGGTCAGCTTGCGGGTTTGCTCATCGAGCTCGCTTTGCGTCAGGGCTGTCTGTACCAGCTCCAGATAGTGGTAAGTCCGGTTGATCAGGTAACGGTACTCGTCCTGGATCGTTTCGAAATTAAGATCATAGACAATCGTGGTTTCGTGCCTGACCTTATCCAGCAGCGACACCTTGATCAGGTATGCCTGTTCGAGTAACGCAATCGCCTCGCCATAGTTGCCGCTCGCCGCAGAACGTGCGGCCTGGTCGCGGAGCTGGCTTACGTTTGCCATTTCGACCTGCAGCAGTTCGCTCTCTTCGTCGCTCAGATTGCTCCATTCCGGCAAGACAAACGAATCCAGCTGATCGACGAATTTGCGGTACTCGTTGCGCTGTTGCTGCGGCATGCTGAGCAGACGAGAACTTGCACTCAGATCACGCAACACGTAATCGAGCACAGCTTCGGCCTCGAGGTATTGACCACGGTCGAAATATTCCTCCCCGGTCGAAAAATTTTGCGCGGCGCGAGCGAGTAAATCCCGGGCCAACTGATCTCCGCTGGTTTCCACGCGCTGCAACAGGTCCGGGCTGTTGAGGATGCGGTTGACCATTTTGATTTTCTGCGCAATCTTTTCCTGCACGCTTTTGACATCGGCCGCGGCGGGACCGGAGACTTCCTGTGACAGCACCAGGTCCGGCCCGAGGATCAGCATCGGTACGAGTATCAGGACTGGCAGGTGCGTCACTAGTTTCATGGATCAATTCTTCGCACTGGTTTTGGTTCCGCCCGTCGCCGGTTTCTGTTTCGAATGACACTTGCGGCACTCCGACACCGGGAATGCAACCTTGCCATGGCAAACGCCGCATTTCTGACCCAGCAGTATCGACGCCATCGAGATCTGGTTGGCGCCTTTTTGCGGAATGAATATGGCCGGGTGGCAGTTCGAGCAATCCAGCCACTCGGTGTGTTGCTTGTGCGGGTACACCACATCGGGCATCGAGCCCTTGACTTCGCGCACGATGTTCAAGTCCATCACCACCGGCCGAGCCTCGTCGTCGAGACGTTCATAGCGCGGTGCTATCTCGTTATTCTGCAGCGCCTTGACCCAGTCGACACGGTTTCCGGATTTCGATTTGGCCAGCGATTCGAACGCAACCCTGGGCGGCTGCAGCAGTA
>CP070646.1:3619014-3651555 GCA_020354435.1 Gammaproteobacteria bacterium | reverse complement strand
GGCGACCTGCGGGGTCGCCGCGAGCGCACCGAGCATGTAGTCGTCGAGCGCCTGTGGGTTGGACAGGTCGTCGATATCGCGGGCAATCCACAGCGCCTGGGCGCGTATCGGCTGCAGCCGCGTGTCGAGACTTTGTTCCATCGTATCGATCAGGCCTTCCGATTTTTCGGCCAAGAGTTGACTCGTGGTATCCACCACCTGGCCGAAACCGAGAAACATGACGATTCCGACGGTAAAGGCCAGCAGGCTGCTGGTGCCGAACACGGTGATCGCGGTAATCGGTATGCGAAATTTAACTGACATTTAGGCGCCGGCCCCACCGGTCATGAATTCGATACCCTAACTTAGGGCCTCTTGCCGGGGCAGGTCAAGGTTTGTAGCCATCGACGCCGTCGTCAGCGTCAAAATTTCGCAGCAGTTCCGCGCGTGCCTGGCGGAAGGTTTCGATGCTGGCCTGCTTGACGTGGCCGAAGCCGCGGATCTTTTGCGGCAGGCGCGCAATGGTTACCGCGGTACCGATATTTTGCCGGTTCAGGCGATCGAGCAGTCGTGCCATATCCCGTTCGAAATCGGCGATCAACTGGCGCTCCATTTTGCGTTCGGCGCTGTAGCCGAACGGATCCAGCGCGCTGCCACGCAGGCCCCTGAACCTGGCCAGCAGGCGAAACAGCGGCAGCATCCAGCTGCCGAACTCGCGCTTGAGCGGCACGCCGGTGATCTTGTCGCGTTTTGCCAGCAGCGGCGGCGCCAGGTGAAATCGCAGGCGGTAATCGCCCTCGAAGCGTTCCGAAAGCGTCTTTTCGAATTCACCGTTGCTGTAGAGGCGGGCGACTTCGTACTCGTCCTTGTATGCCAGCAGCTGGAAATAACTGCGCGCGACGGCCTCGGTTAGCGGCAACTCGGGATTTTCGTCTTCTTCGCGTAATGTGCTTTCGAGCTGGCGCGTTCGCTCCACCAGTTGCCGATAGCGCCCCGAGTAAGCCTTGTCCTGGTAGTCGGCCAGGCAGGTCTCGCGGTAGTCGATAATCTCGTCGAGGTCGGTCTGCTCGGACGGTGTCTGGTGCGGCTGGTCGAAGCCGGCGGCGTGGCGCACGGCCTCGGCATCCTGCGCGAAGCGGCGTCCCCAAAGGAATGCCTGCTGGTTTTTTTCGACCGCAACCCCGTTAAGAGCTATCGCCTGCAGAATCGAGTCTGCCTCGAGCGGTACCAGGCCGTGCTGGTAAGCCACGCCGAGCAACAGGAAATTGGAGAATATGGCGTCGCCGAGCAGGTTCGTCGCCAGCCGCGTGGCGTTGACGAAATGCCCGCGCTCGGGATCGATTTCATCCGTGATCGTTTGCTGCATGTCGTCGATCGGGAATACCGCATCCGCATCGCGGGTAAAATCAGCGGTTGGCGACAGGTGGCTGTTGATCACCGCGTGTGAATGTTCGTGGTTTAGCTTGGCCAGCGCATCGTTGCCGGCCGACACGATCAGATCGGCGCCGAGCACGAGACTGGCCTCGCCGGACGGAATCCGTACCGAGTGGATATCCTTTTGCCTCGCGGCGATACGCACATGCCCGGTTACCGCGCCGAACTTTTGCGCCAGGCCGGTCTGATTAAGCACCGAAACGCCCTTGTTTTCGATGTGCGCGGCCATGCCGAGGATCGCGCCCACGGTCAGGATTCCGGTGCCGCCGATACCGGTGATCAGAATGCTGTAAGTGTCATCGATCGGTAACCGTTTCGGTTGCGGCGGTTCGGCCCAGCTGCCCTTTTCGTCGACCCCGGCGCGTTTGCGCAGGGCGCCGCCGTGTACGGTTACGAAACTCGGGCAAAAGCCCCTGAGGCAGGAAAAGTCCTTGTTACAGGCGCTCTGGTCGATCGCGCGCTTGCGTCCGAGGCGGGTTTGCTGCGGGATGATCGACAGGCAGTTCGACTGCACCCCGCAATCGCCGCAACCCTCGCAGACCGCGGCATTGATAAAGGCGCGTTTGGGCGGATCGGGCATGATTCCCTTCTTGCGTCGGCGGCGTTTTTCGGCGGCACAGGTTTGCGCGTAAATCAGCGCGCTGCAGCCGGGCGTGTCGCGCAGTTCGTGCTGGATCGAATCGAGCTGGCGGCGGTGCAGCACCGAAATGCCGTCATATTGCGCGTAAGGCGTGCTGCGATAAAGTTCGGGCTGATCCGATACCAGGGCGATGCGCCTGACACCCTCGGCGCGCAATTGATCGACGATCTGGCCCACTGACAGGTTGCCGTCGAAGGGCTGGCCGCCGGTCATCGCCACCGCGTCGTTATAGAGAATTTTGTAGGTAATGTTGACGCCGGCGGCGACCGCCGCGCGAATCGCCAGCAGGCCGGAATGGAAGTAGGTACCATCGCCGAGATTCTGGAACACGTGTTTGGTCTCGGTGAACGGCGCCTGACCGAGCCAGGTCGCGCCTTCGCCGCCCATCTGGGTAAAGGTCTCGGTGCCGCGATCCATCCAGGTCGCCATGTAGTGGCAGCCGATACCGCCGTAGGCGCGGCTGCCCTCGGGTACGACGGTCGAAGTGTTGTGCGGACAGCCGGAACAGAACCAGGGTCTGCGTTCGGCGCGGGCGCGCGGCTTCGCCAGTGCGGCTTCCTTGGCTTCGAGAAAAGCCAGCCGCTGGCGGATCGATTCGCTGTCGAAAAAGCGGGCGATGCGCGACGCAATCACGCGCGCGATCATGCCCGGGGTCAGTTCGCCGAGATTGGTCACCAGCAGGTTGCGGTCTTCGTCGTATTCACCGACGACGCGCGGCCTGCGGTCTACCGGCCAGTTGTAGAGCTGGCCGGTCAGCTGGTCCTCGATGACGCTGCGTTTTTCCTCGACCACGAGGATCTCTTCCAGCCCCTGGGCGAACTTGTGCGTCATCACCGGTTCCAGCGGCCAGCTCATGCCGACCTTGTAAAGGCGGATGCCGATCTTTGCCGCCAGCCGTTCATCGATGCCGAGATCCTTCAGCGCCTGCAGCGTGTCGAGATAAGACTTGCCGGTGGTGACGATGCCGAGGCGCGCATTGTCGCTGTCGAGCTCGATGCTGTTGAGATTATTGGCGCGGGCGAAGGCGCGCGCGGCGTAAATCTTGTGCCGCTGCAGGCGTTCTTCCTGCGCCATCGGCGAGTCCGGCCAGCGCGTGTGCACGCCATCCTCGGGCAGCTCGTAATCGTCAGGCAGCTTGACCACGACCCGGCCGGGATCGATCTCGGCCGAGATCGCGGCATCCATGTTTTCGGTAATCGCCTTCAGGCCGACCCAGCAGCCGCTGTAGCGCGACAGTTCCCAGCCGAAGATGCCGAGGTCGAGCACTTCCTGCACGCCGGCCGGGTTGAGCACCGGGCTGGTGGCGCCGACGAACATGTGGTCGCTCTGGTGCGGCAGCGTCGACGACTTGCAGGCATGGTCGTCGCCGACCACGGCGAGCACGCCGCCGTAAGGAGAGGTGCCGAAGGCATTGGCGTGTTTGAGCACGTCCATGCTGCGGTCGAGTCCGGGTCCCTTGCCGTACCACAGGCCGAATACGCCGTCGTATTTGGCGCCGGGAAACAGGCCGACCTGCTGGCTGCCCCAGACAGCGGTCATCGCCAGGTCTTCGTTGATCCCCGGCAGAAAGTGGATATTGTGCGCCTCGGTGAATTTCCTCGCCTTCCACAGGGCCTGGTCGAGCCCGCCGATCGGCGAGCCGCGATAGCCCGAGATGAAACAGGCCGTGTTGAGTCCGCGGTCGAGATCGCGTTGATGTTGCAGGATGGGTAGTCGGACCAGGGCTTCGATGCCGGTCATGTAGGCGCGGCCCTTGTCCAGTGTATATTTATCGTCGAGCGAGACTTTCATGACACCACCAAACCAGCGCGAAAAGTAGAGGTAATTTTAGACCGACTAACCGGCAAATAAATTTCGCAATTAGCTTGAATCGGAAATTAATTAGAAATATTTTTTAAAAAAATATATATTATTAGGAAAATATTCTAATTTCTATGGATCTTTCGCCAATTGATATCAAGATTCTGGCATTGCTGCAGCAGGACGCTTCGCTGACCGCGGCCGAAATAGCCGAGCACGTGAACCTGTCGGCTTCGCCTTGCTGGCGGCGCATTAATCGCCTCGAGCAGGAGGGCATCATCGAAAAAAAAGTGGCGCTGGTTAACGCAGAAAAGCTCGGTCTGGGACTGGTGGTTTTTGCGCGTATCAGCCTGTCGAAGAACGACGAGGCTTCGCTGCACGACTTCGAGCAACGGGTCAGCCGTTACCCCGAGGTTGTCGAATGTTACACCGTGACCGGATCGGCCGATTACCATCTCAAAATCATTACCCGGGATATCAAGCACTATGATCGCTTTTTGCGGCGGCACCTGATTCAGATTCCGCTGGTGCGCGATGTTAATTCCAATGTCGCGGTAACCCGGATCAAGTACACTACCGGGCTGCCGCTCGAGACCCAGCTTTAACCCTGGCTGATCGCGAGTCGGGCTTCTTGAGCTGATTTCAGGATTATTAGCCGAATTTTTCCGGCTCGAGCCCGCTCGATATCAGCGTCGCAGCGTGGCGCCGCGCCGGCGACAATAATCTAATCTTCATGCATCGGCCTGTCACGGCCGCGAGCGTCGCCGGAACCGATTTAGAGGAATGTTACATTTAGGTTACAAATGCTTGCAGATTGCCGTACTTATAGGCTTAATACGCACTTTCCTGGGCTGAAGCGGTGCCTGTTCGAGTATGATCAAGAAAATTCTGGTTGCCACCGATGCGTCCGCTGCGTCGGGTCGCGCGGTCAGTATTGCGGCGCAACTGGCGGTCGTTCACGAGGCTGAGCTACTGATACTGAACGTGATTCGCGACATGCAGTTGCCGGCCGAACTCAAGGAAGCCCCCGAGTTTGAATCCTTCTACAACGCGCGCGAAGACCTGATGCGCCAGATTGCCGACAAGATTCTCGGCGAAGCCAAAAAAAAGGCGAAAAAAAGCGGTGCTAAAAACATCCAGACCGCGATCGGCAGCGGCGATCCGGCGACCAGCCTGGCCGGCTTTGCCAAGCGGCGCAATATCGATTTAATCGTCGTTGGTACTCGTGGCCTGTCGAAACAGAAAGCCGCGTCGATGGGTAGCGTATCGCGTAAGCTGCTCGATCTGACCGACGTCAACTGCCTCGTCATCCGTTAAAAAAGTCGGGGACAGTTTACTTATTTCCGAGCGGAAATAAGTAAACTGTCCCCGACTTTTTTTTAGTCCGGTGGCGGTACGTCGCGTACGCGTGACTTGGTCGGGTCGTAGAACGGAAAGCCGACGACCCTGGCGGGTAGGCGTTTCTGCTTGCCGTCGAGTTTGCCGACTTCGACCTCGGTGCCGAGCTCGCTATGTTCGACCTGGATACGGCACAGCGCCACGTTCTTACGCAGGATCGGCGAGCGCACCGCGCTGGTGATTTCACCGACCTGGTTACGGCCGATATTGACGCAATCACCGTTGGCGGCCATTTCGTCGCCGTTGAGCTCGAGTCCCACCAGCACCCGCTGCGGATGCGTCTTGCGCTCGATTAGCGCGGCCTTGCCGATGAAATCGTCTTCCTTGGTTTTCAATGGCACGGTAAACGGAATCCCGGCCTCGAACGGGTCGGTCTGGTCGCTGAACTCGTATCCGGCAAAGATCAGGCCGGCCTCGACACGCAGCATATCGAGCGCTTCCAGCCCGAGCGGCGTCAAGTCGTACTCTTCTCCCGCCTCCCAGATCGCGTCCCAGACTGCTGGTGCATCCTTTGGATGACAAAAGACTTCGTAGCCGAGCTCGCCGGTATAACCGGTGCGTGACAGCACCAGCGGAATACCGTGTTCGTCGCCGATGCGCGCGATCGAAAAGCGGAACCACTCCAGCTCCTCGACCGTGGCCTGATCCGGGCGCGTCCAGATGATCTTTTTCAGGATGTCGCGGCTGTTCGGACCCTGTACCTGAAGGTTATGCAACTGGTCAGTGGAATTTCGCACCCAGGCTTGCAGGCCGAGCTTTTGCGCCTGTTCGCGCAGCCAGATACCGCTGTCGTCGCTGCCGCCGATCCAGCGAAAATTGTCCTGGCCGAGTCTGAATACGGTGCCGTCGTCTATCATACCGCCGTTTTCGTAACATATCGCGGTGTAAACCACCTGACCGACCGCGAGGCGGCGGACGTTACGCGTGACGCAAGTCTGCATCAGCAGCTCCGCATCGGGGCCGGTAACTTCGTACTTGCGCAGCGGCGACAGGTCGATCACGACCGCTTTTTCTCGACAGGCCCAGTACTCGTCCAGCGCGCCATGCCTGGTATAGCTATTGGCGAGCCAGTAACCGGCATATTCGGTGAAGTTACGCGTTTGCTGTGAGGTGCGGCTGTGAAAACCGGTCTCTTTGGTCATTTGTTTGTCTGCATCTGCTGTCATTCTGAATGCCGTCGCTTTGTTGAATGAATTCCTGCCCGGGTAGATGCGCATGTGGATATCCGTCGGGTTCCAGCCGTTGGCCGCGTCGATGTCGCAGGGGCAGGCCGAGGACACGCAAACCATGTCTTTCAGGGCACGCATGAGTACATAGTCACCGGGACGTGACCAGGGTTCGTCGAAGTACATCTGGTTGGCATCGTCGACGCCGGTGTTGAAAAACAGGTTGATCGCCATCCATCCCCTGCGCGCCTCGACACCGTAAGGATCCAGCGCCATGTTGAAATTATCGGAGCAATTCACGTGCCCCGGGTAACCCATGTCGTCGTAATACTTGGCCGTGCAGGCAACGCCGAAGCTATCGTGACGCCCGCAGGTGTCCTGGATGACCTCGATCATGCCTTCGAAATTCTGATCGTAAAACTTCGAATAAAGTCCCGGTGCCGGGTATGCGCTGCCGACGACGTGACGCGTGCTGGTGACATCGAGGCAGCGTTCAACGCCTTTTTCCAGCATCGGCGCATCGAAACACTGAAAATCCGAGCACTCGCGCCCCTCGACGTCGATGATCTGGATATAGTCGCCGGCCTTGACCTCGTAGGCATAGGCGGTGCGTGCCGGGATGCGCACGTCGGCAATCGGATCGGCCAGTGGATCCGGCAGGCGGACGATGGTTTTTTCGCTTGCACCCGGTTGCCGATAGACGAAGGCGACCAGGTCTGTACTAGTATCCTGCTGATTCGCGAGCATGGCGTGCGCCGGCGCGACGACAACGCAGGTCACATTTTGCCCCGCAGTGAAACTGATCGAGTCGCCGGCAGGCGAGTGCTCGAGAAACACGTCGGTGCTTTTGGCCTGGTCGATAATCAGCTGTCGCTCGGCCAATGCCGCGGCCAGGATTTGCGCGCTCGGGCCTGCGTCGGCGAGAATTCGTTTGAGTCCCTCGCTGGTGCCCGTGTTACCTGCGCCGATCAGGCCGGCATCGCTGCGGCCGTCGTGGTCGAAGATCGTTATTTCTCCGGGCTGTAAACCCTCGGGGCTCACCAGTTCGAGTTCGTCACCCGCTCGCAATAATAACGCAACGCTGCCGCCGGCCCTGACCGGGTAACGTTCGGTATTGGCGGGCAGCGCATTGAGACCGGGTTCGCGCACCCGCACTGGCGAAACGAACAGGGGTGCGTTCATAATTCAGTCGGTCTCCAGCAGATCGTCGTGCACGCCGTAGAGGTGATTCTTGATCAGTTTTACCGCGCTGGAAGTGTCGCGCGCAACGATCGCTTCGTAAAGCCTGCGATGCTGGCCGTTGTAATAGTCGATTCGCTGCGGCGTTAGCAGCTTGGCCTTCATCGTGCGCCACTGCGAGTACTGGCGTACCTCGCTGATACGCTCGTACAGCCAGTACATCAACTTGTTGCGCGAGCAATGCGCCAGCGCCATGTGAAACGCGGCGTCGCCGCGGGCAAATTTTTCCGGGTCACCACCACAGTTCTCGCACTGGCGCAGCGCATCACGCAATTCGTCGAGTTCGCGCGAGCTTGCGTTGGCGATTGCCAGGCGCACCATTTGCGGTTCGATCGCAATGCGGACTTCATTCATTTCCAGCGGACTGGTGATACTGGAAATCTCCTGTTGATTGGTCGTCTCGCGGTGAGTGACATAGGTACCGCTTCCAATCTGCCGAGTCACCAGGTGCTGTTGCTCGAGAATTTGCAATACCGAGCGAATGGTGCCGCGTGCCACACCGAATTCCTCGGCCAGGCTGCGTTCCGCCGGCAGGCGTTCCTCGTAGGCGTATTCGCCTTCGAGAATGCGGCGCCGTAGTTGCGCGGTGACATTGCTGGTGGTGACGCCGACACGGTTACCGCTGCCTTTACGAGCGGACTTTACCTCCGTGTCTGATGCCGCAGGGGCGATGCTTTCAGCCGCTTTCACGCCGTTGGACTCCTCAAGTAAATGGGTCTTATTATGGTACTGTAAATTGGTACAATAATGCTTCATAAAGAGATTCAAATCAAGCCTGTTATTCAAATTATGGGCCTCAATTTAAGCTAACCCGCATGAAATTGGCATTATTGTTCCGAATTTGTATGTAGCCTGAATAATTCGGGAGGAGGGTCGCTCTCGAATCATAAAAATTATTTAAATATTTGAATATAAAGAATTTATTTTTTTGTCTTTGCATCGGATTAGATTGTGTTTTGGCAGCACGTGATAATGAGAGACGAAACTGCTGAACCTTGGTTTCATAATTGGTCCAGTAAAAAAGCAATTTTTTGGATAAATTGTCCAAAAAAACCCTCCAAAGGTCTTGTTTTGTCTATCCCTATGGGTATAACATGGCGGCCTGTCTGGTTCACCCACAAGCCACGCTGGGCAGCGAGCAGGAGAGTTTCCCGCGAATACAACGACAAAACGGGAGAATTCATCGCGGAACCGAAGAGAAAAAAATATTGGTCTAAAACCGTGGAGGGCAAAATGACTGATTTAGAAGCATGCGTCGAAGCACCAGGCCGCGCCGAACTGGTAAAGCAGGTTCGGGAAAAAATCAACGAACTCGGCATCACCTACATTTATTACCAGTTTATCTCGGTAACGGGGCGTATCGTCGGTAAGGGTATTCCGGCCGATCACTGGGAGCGTACTGCCGAGCGCGGATTCCAGCTGGTGTATGGCTCCACTGCCAACCTGTTTATCGACCGCCACGGCGATTACATCGGTTACGGCCCGGAAGCGATGGAGCTGGTCGGTATCCCGGA
Organism: Gammaproteobacteria bacterium; assembly: GCA_020354435.1. GTDB lineage: Bacteria > Pseudomonadota > Gammaproteobacteria. Next base: position 3,642,385 of record CP070646.1, on the reverse strand, counting down.
TCCGGAAACCTTTTGTCAGCTGCCCTGGGACAAGCGTGTCGCGCGCGTGTTCTGTACCTGTTACCGCAATCGCGAGGAGCGCGAAAATCCGGGTGGCGCGCTGACTTCGGATTGCCGCGGCAACCTCAAGCGTTTCCACAAGGAATTCCAGGAAAAGTACGACATGGATTTCCGTGTCGGCACCGAGCCGGAAATGATGTGGCTCAAGCGTGGTGAAGACGGCAAGCCGGATGGCGGTTTCTCCAATCCTTACTGTTATCACATCGACCAGTTCGAATCGCTGCGGCCGGTGTTCATGCAGGTCATCGAGTACTGTAACGCGATGGGCCTCGACATGATCCAGGGCGACCATGAGGACGCGCCCGGCCAGCTCGAGCTCAACTGGACCTTCGACGACGTGTTGCGCAATGCCGACCGGCTGTCGACCTACCGCCAGATCTGCGCCCAGGTCGCGCGCGAAAACAACCTGATCGCATGCTTCATGACCAAGCCGTTCATGGGCGTCTCGGCCTCGGGTTGTCATACCAATATTTCCCTGTGGAAGGGCGGTGAAGAGAGCATCAATGCGCTGCACAACGATCCGCTGCCGGGTATGGAAGGCGTGTTCACCTACCGCAGCGGTGGCGAAAACACCTTCATGCCGGATACCGACGATCCGCAGATGCCTGGCAAGATCGGCCTGCAATGTGTCGGCGGCATCGTCACCCACCTCGGCGCGCTGACTGCGATCGGATCCTCCACGGTCAACTCCTATCGCCGTCTGTGGGATACCGGCTTCTGGGCGCCGGTGTTCGCCGACTGGGGGTACCAGAACCGCACCACCGGCCTGCGTATCTCGGCGCCGGGTCGCTTCGAGTACCGTTCGGTTGATTCCATGGTGAATCCTTACCTGATGGGCGCCGGCCTGTTGAAGGCTTTCGAGGACGGTATCGACAACGATATCGATCCGGGCGAGCCGGAGAACCGCAATATCTACCAGGCGATGGAAGCCGGCAAAGAGGTCAAGAAACTGCCGATGTCGCTGGGTGAGGCGCTCGACCGTCTGGCCGAAGACGAGGTCATCAAGTCGGCTATGCCGAACGAAATGTACAAGATCTACCACTGGTACAAGAACGACGAGTGGGAGAAGTTCATGCATACCACTACCGAGTGGGATCTGGAGATGTACCTCGACTGTCTGCCATAGGCCTTTTGTAAATTTACCCCGGCGCGGGCCAGTCCCGCGCCGGGCAACAGAATTACGGGTTGCCACGGCGGTCCGATCTTTAAATCTCTAAGAGGATATTCTTATGTGTGGTATTGCTGGACTTATCTGGAAAGGCGGCGTCACCAGCGATATCGGTAGCGAGATGACCCAGATGCTTCAGGCGCTGAAGCATCGCGGTCCCGACTCGACCGGTTTCGCGCTCTATGGCAAGGGCGAGGAAGGCGTATACGTATTGCGTTTCAAGGTGGCCGAGCAGGAAGACATGGCGACCGGTTTCGATATTCACAAGCAGGTCATCGCGCGTAAGGCGGAGGTCGACACCCGGCTCGAGGAAATGGGCGCCGACGTCACCGGGCGCGAAGATGCGACCGAGTACGCCTATCGCTATCATTTTAAATTCAGCGGTGACCTGAAGCGCCTGATCGATTTTATCGAAGATATCGAGGGCGTTGAAATCCTGTCGGTAGGCAGGGGTCTCGAGTTGATCAAGGACCTGGGTGACGCAACCGTCGTCTCGGAGCAGTACGGCCTCAATGGTTTTGTTGGCACGCACGCCATCGGCCATACGCGCATGGCGACCGAGTCGGACGTCGATATCCGTAGCGCTCACCCCTACTGGGCGTACCCGTTCAACGACGTTTCGGTGGTGCACAACGGCCAGTTGACCAATTACTGGACCAACCGCCGCGATCTCGAGCGGCGCGGCCATCGCTTCATGTCGAATTGCGACTCGGAATTGATTGCGGTTTACATCGCTGATCGCATCGATCAGGGCGATGAGCTCGAATCCGCGATGCGGCGTTCGATCGACGAACTCGACGGCGTATTCACCTATCTGGTGGCCACCAGCGACCAGCTCGGCATGGCCAAGGACGTCATGGCGGCCAAGCCGATGGTGCTCTACGAGAGTGACGAATTTGTCGGCCTGGCTTCGGAAGAAGTGGCTATTCGCAGTATTTTCCCGCGTGAAATTGACACCTGGGATCCTTATCAAGGGGAGGTAAAAGTATGGGCAGCGTGAGTACATCCCATGAAATGGGTCTGCATGAGGAGCAGCTGCGGGGGCGGACCCAGCAAATGTTTTTCTCGGCGACCGAGGAAGAGAACTACACCTATCCGTGGTCTTACGAGGTCGATTTTAACAAGGCCGCCGATTTCGACGCGGCCGATATGAGTATCGCCGAGATCAATGTCAAGATCCGCGAACTGATGCAGTCGGGTCACGGCACGATTACGGTGAAAAATCCGCGCGCCAAGCATTCGCTCGGGGTCGGTATTCTGAATCGGTTGAATCTTAACTTCGAAGGCAGTCTCGGTTATTTCGGGTGCGGTCTGATCGACGGACCCAATGTACGCATTTCCGGTCGCGTCGGCTGGTCCTGCGCCGAAAACATGATGGCCGGTACCGTGGTCATCGAAAAGAATGCGGGTTCGCTGTTCGGCGCTGCCATCCGCGGTGGCGATCTGGTCTGTAAAGGCCAGGCCGGTGCGCGCGTCGGCATCGACCAGAAAGGTGGCACGATCATCGTCGGCGGCAGCGTCGGTGCTTTCACCGGTTTCATGATGCAGCGCGGTCGCATGATCATTCTCGGCGATACCGGCGACAACCTCGGTGATTCGATGTACGACGGCACGATTTACGTGGCCGGCAAGATCGCCAGCCTCGGCGTCGACTGTGTCGAAACCGAACTCACCGATCTCGACAAGAAATACCTCAAGGGCAAGCTCGAGCTTTACGATATGGAGGCACCCAACGGTATCGACAGTATCGTCAAACTGACTTCGGGCAAGCAGTTGTGGAACTACGACAACCTCGAGCCCACCGAGAAAAAGCTGGTGCTTTAAGCATCACCGGGAATTTGGAGAATACAGATGTCTGATACCAAGAAAGATCCATATAACCTCGGCAAGAGCTTTATCTTTCCGCCCGAGGTTATCAACGATATTCACGTCAAGTCCGAACTGGGCCGCTACCGCATGCGCGGTTTCTCGCTGTTCAAGAAAATCCCGACCTGGGACGACCTGACCTTCATGCCCGGCACGCTGACCCGATTCGTCATCGAAGGCTACCGGGAAAAATGTCTGACCAAGACCATCATCGGTCCCGAGGCCAAGCGGCCGCTGGAACTCGACATTCCGATTTACGTGACAGGTATGAGCTTTGGCGCGCTGTCCTACGAGGCCAAGACCGCGCTCGCACGCGGGGCGACGATGGCGGGCACCGCGACCTGTTCCGGCGAGGGCGGCATGATCCCCGACGAACGTCGTTATTCGTCGAAGTGGCTGTACCAGTGCATCCAGTCGCGTTACGGCTTTAACCCGAACCACCTGCGTCTCGCCGACGCCTGTGAATTCTTCATCGGCCAGGGCTGTAAGGTCGGTCTCGGCGGCCACCTGATGGGCCAGAAAGTCACCGACCAGGTTGCGGAAATGCGTTCGCTGCCGGCCGGTATCGACCAGCGTTCGCCGGCGCGCCATCCCGACTGGATGGGTCCGGACGACCTGGCGTTGAAGATCCAGGAAATTCGCGAGGCCACTGACGGCCAGATCCCGATCCAGTTGAAGCTCGGCGCCGCGCGCGTCTACGACGACGTGCGCATGGCCGCGAAAACGGGGCCAGACTCGATCTACATGGACGGCATGGAAGGCGGCACCGGCGCCGGTCCGCACCTCGCGACCGAGGATACCGGCGTGCCCGGAATCGCCGCGATCCGCCAGGCGCGGCAGGCGCTCGACGACGTCGGCATGTCCGGTCGGATCTCGCTGGTTTACGCCGGCGGTATCCGCAACGGCGCCGATGTGGCCAAGGCGATCGCGCTCGGTGCCGACGCGGTCGCGATCGGCCACTCGGTGATGATGGCGTTGAACTGCAACAAGGATATTCCGGAAGCGGATTACGAAAAGGAAATGGGCGTCGAAGCGGGTTACTGCTATCACTGTCATACCGGTCGTTGCCCGGTCGGCGTCGCCACGCAGGATCCGGAACTGCGCAAGCGCCTCGATCCCGACGAAGCCGCGGAGCGGGTCTACAACTTCCTGCACACGCTGACGATCGAGGCGCAACTGTTTGCGCGCGCCTGCGGCAAGACCAATATCCACTCGCTCGAACCGGAAGACCTGGCGGCGCTTACGCTCGAGGCTTCGGCCTGCGCGCAGGTACCGATGGCCGGTACGCAGTACACCGTCGGCCGGCCCGACATGACTCGTTTCTAAGGAGGTCGATATGACTGAACTCAGCATTAACCATTTCCTCGAGGGCGACGGTGTCGACACCGAGCGCGAGAAAATCATCGGTCAGCACATCGGTTACCGTTACGATGTCAACCTCGTGCCCGACATGGATCGCTGCACGCCGTTTCTGAAAAAGTACATGGAAATCATGGGCTGGTCGGACCTGAACTGGCTGGAGGATGTGCACATGGGTTACGAGGAAGGCAACCCGGCGGTTTTCGATCGCAACATCAACGGTTGGGTCACGATTCCGGATAACATAGAGCTGCCGGACAACCAGCAGGATCGAGACATGATCGCGCGCGAGTTGCTGGTCAAATTCCAAATGGCGAAATCGCATCCGATGGTGGATTTGCGCAAGGCATACGAGAAATTTGCATGACCTGAGCGACATTTGACAAAAAAGAAAAGGATTGCTCGGGAAACCGGCAATCCTTTTTTCGGCAAGGAATTTAGTAGCACCAGCATGGTGCAATAAACATTGATGATTGTGGGGTTTAAAGGTATAAAGACTCATGATTTTCTTTCGGGTAGTAAATGTTTCCTGAGAGTGAAATCTAAGGGGGTTTTATACATTGCGAAGATAATGCCGGAAGGATCTGGTTAATAATTTACAAATCTCAAAACAGAAGGGGGGAACAATGGATAATGAGCTATCGTCCTTGGTGGTAATTTTCACCGAGTTTTATTACTGGGTCACCGTCGTGTTCATGTTCTTGATACACGTCGGTTTCTGTATGTATGAGGTTGGCGCCTCGAGATACAAGAACCATACGCACACCCTGATGAAGAACACCATGCTGATCCCGCTGGTGACAATCACGTTTTTCTTCTTCGGCTGGTGGATTTATTTTGCCTTCGTCAACGGCCCGTGGATTAGCGGCCCGCTGGTGGAGGCGCCCCATGCTACGCCCTGGAGCGAATTGATGGGCACGCACATGGGTAACGCGGTGCACCAGGAAGGGCTGACCGTCGCCGATCACGGCTGGTGGTCACGCATCAACGGCGTCTTCTGGGCAGCTTTCCTGCTATTCTCCTGGACCGCGGCCTCGATTGTATCGGGCGCCGTCATCGAGCGTATTCGCCCGAGCGCGTTCTGGATCCTGGCAGTCGTCATCGGTTCCTTCACCTGGATCATCGATGCGGCCTGGGGCTGGTCCTGGAACGGCTGGATGGTCGAGGATCTCGGTTACCACGATGCCTACGCTTCTGGCGTAATCCACGCGATTGCCGGCGGTTTTGCGCTCGGTATTTTGCTGGTGTTGGGTCCGCGCATTGGCAAGTTCCGCAAGGACGGCACGCCGCGCAACATCAACCCGCATAATCCGTGGCTGGTCACGATCGGGCTGTTCCTGATCTATACCGGTTTCTGGGGATTCTATGTGGCCTGTAACATCCCGGTCATCGATGTTTACGGCGGCGCCATGCTCGACGTCGAAGGCAAGTCTTACTTCAGTGCCACCAACATCTACCTGCAGCCGACCACTTTGTCAGCGATCACCTTCAACTTCCTGATGTCGCTGTCGGGCGGATTGATGGTGGCTTACCTGGTATCCGATGGTGATGCGTTCTGGACTTACTCGGGCGGCCTCGCCGGTGTTATCGGCGCTTCATCGGGTAACGACCTGTACCATCCCATCCAGGCCATGCTGATCGGCGGCGGTGGCGCTTTCATCGCCTACAAGATGCACTACTGGGTCGAGAACAAGTTCAAGATCGACGACGCGGTCGGGGCGGTCGCGGTGCATGGTTATGCCGGTTTCTACGGAATCGTTATGGCCGGTATCATGCTGTGGGGTTACCCGTCGTCTCCGTTCGAAGGTTACGCCACGATTTCTCCGTGGGGTAACTTCATCGGCGCGATCATCATGTTCTTCGTGCTCGGATTCGTTCCGGCATGGATCGTATCCAAGATCCTGAACGGCGCGGGCATGTTACGCATTCCGCGTGAAATCGAAATGGTGGGTCTTGACATCAACTTTGAATCGGCGCGCGCAGCGGATGCTGACGAAGTTGCAGCGGCCATCCGCGAAGAAGCCGGCGCCTGATCCGGATGAATCGAAAACCGAAAAATTGAGGAGAAATTACCATGGCTACAGGTCAAGTTGATAACTGGCTAAATGTCGATACCTTCGGCGCGATTTATCCGTTCGTTGGTACCGAAGTATTATTGGCAATTCTCGGTTACGCCTTCTGGATCATCTGGCACATCATCCAGATCAAGAAGGAAAACACCGAGTTCAAGAACGATATAGAAAATATCGCCAGGCAGGGAGGTCCAGGTAAAGTCCTGGAAGACGAAGCCCGGCGTGAAATCGAGGATCAGGTTGGACAGTAAGGTCCTGCTGAATCATTGAAAACATGCTGTAACGAAACCCCTTCGGCCGCCGCGGTCGAAGGGGTTTTCATTCCCGCGCAGGTAATCTCATGGCGATGATCAAGGACGCGCTTTCCGCCTTGCCGGCGAAACCGGCGCTGTTCATTGCGCCAGTTCTCATCGTGCTGGTGCTGTCGCTGTATTATCGTGATCGGTACCAGCAATGCGTCGATATCAAAAATACCCGCGCCGAGATTAAGCAGCACCTCCATTCGCTGGGGTTGCCGGCGCAGTTTCGGCTCGCCGATTTTACCAATTTCGCATGGAACAAAGTGCGTATCGTTGCCAGGGTAAAACCGGGTACCGTCAGCGCATCCTGCCCGCTGGACTGGAACTGGGCCAGCGGTGAACGAGACGAACTGCTTGAGTCCGGCCTTTTGACGGTCATGATTTTCGGTCAGCAGGGGCAGATAGTCAGGTACATGGAACTGCGTGGCGACGAGCTGGAGTTTCACGTTCCGAAAGACAATCTGACGCCGGAACAGGCGGTGTTCGATGTCCGACGTAAACTCGATGACAGCGGTGGACTGACGCTGACGCTGAAAAACTGATGCAACTCGCGAAATCGGTTCGAAAGGTGTCGCTTTATCGATGTTTTGCACAATCGATAATCGTAAAATACGCGGGCAGGTAGTAACGCTGTTGCGGAAAGGATACCGCCACCCCGGCAACTGGATTCCTGGAGGTAAGAACCTTGGCAACAATCATCGACGGAAAAGCATTTTCGGCAAACCTGCGCGGCGAAATCGCGCGCAAGGTGGAAATACTCAAACAGAATCATTCCCTGACCCCGGGTCTCGCCGTGGTCCTGGTCGGCGAGGATCCCGCTAGCCAGGTCTACGTGCGCAGCAAGGGCAAGCAAACCGTCGAGGCGGGCATGAATTCCTACGAGCACAAGCTCGACGCAGACACCAGCCAGGACGACCTGCTCTCGCTGATCGACAGGCTCAACAACGATCCCGACGTGCACGGCATCCTGGTGCAGTTGCCTTTGCCCGGGCATATCGACGAGGAGGCCGTGATCAATTCGATTTCGGTGGACAAGGACGTGGACGGTTTCCACCTGTCCAATGTCGGCAAGCTATCTATCGGCGCCGACGGCATCGTACCCTGCACGCCGCTGGGTTCGCTGATGATGCTGAAGGATCATCTCGGTGACCTGTCCGGTATGAAGGCGATTGTCGTCGGCCGCTCGAATATCGTCGGCAAACCGATGGCGGCTCTGCTGCTGAAGGAAAGCTGCACCGTCACGATCGCGCACTCGCGCACGCGGGACCTGCCGGGTGAATGCCGTCAGGCCGATATCCTCGTGGCAGCGGTCGGGCGCCCCGAAATGGTCAAGGGCGACTGGGTCAAACCCGGCGCCACCGTGATCGACGTCGGCATCAACCGCATCGAAACCGAGGATGGCGGCACCAGGCTGGTCGGCGATGTCGAGTTCGACAGCGCGGAAAAGGTTGCCGGTGCGATCACGCCGGTGCCCGGCGGTGTCGGCCCGATGACGATCGCCTGCCTGTTGCACAATACGCTGCAGCAGGCTTGCCGCCTGAACGGAATTCCGGTTCCGGATTAGTCATTCCCGAGCACGACTCGATACGTTTGCAGCGGCCTTCAGGTAATCGAGGACGCTTTTGCCGTAACCGCTCGATTACCGGTTTCTGGTTAACCGGAGGTATACTGGCGACATCCCTCAAGCACCATTTTGGTGCAAAAATTCGTTTTAAAACAAGACGATAGCTATCGTTTAAGACTTTCGATATGATTGTATCTGGTGCGTCCAGGCAATTATCAAGACGGACTGATAAAAAATAAAACGACCCACGGACGAGCTGCGTTTGCCGTTTAAGCGGCAGAAGAGTAGGGAACGAGTCACAGTCAAAGTAAGTAACAAGTAACCCTGTCGGAGAACAGGTTTCATTACTTAACCAAAGGGGGAGGTCTAATATGACACCTGAAGAACTCGAGTCCGCGTTAACGTGGGCCAATACGATAAACCTGGAGGTTTATTACTACTGGTGTACCGCGATCATGATACTGATTCACGCCGGTTTCATGATGTACGAGATGGGCGCATCACGCGTCAAACACACGCTCGCTGCCGGTACCAAAAATATTCTTGCCTTTGCCTACATGATCCCGACCTTCTGGATGTTCGGCTGGTGGATCTACCTGGCCATGTACAACGGATTCACGCCCGACTGGGAAGCCGGCGCCGGAGGCGTACCGTGGGGCGAAAGCATGGGCCCGAACCTGCAGGATAACGCTTCCGGTGTATTCTGGGGCGCGTTCACGCTGTTTGCCTGCACCACGGCATCGATCATGTCCGGTGCAGTCATCGAACGTATTCGCATGACCGCGTTTATCATCCTCGCGGTCATCCTCGGTTCGGTCGCGTGGATCCTGTCCGCGTCCTGGGGCTGGCATTACGCCGGCTGGATGGTCACCGAGTGGGGTTATCACGATTTCGGCGCATCCGGCGTGGTGCACATGATTTCCGGCTTCTTCGCCCTCGGTGTGTTGATTCATCTCGGCCCGCGTATCGGTAAATTCAATGCCGACGGCTCCGCCAACGTGATCCGCGGCCACAGCCTGCCGATGACGATGGTCGGCCTGATGCTGATCGTGACCGGTTTCTTCGGCTTCCTCGGTGGCTGCCTGTTCTACGGTGGCGGCGGTCCGACCGGTATCGGCCAGTGGACCAATATCTACGGTATGCCGACAACCCTGTCGACGATCTGTTTCAATACGCTGATGGGTGTTGCCGGCGGTATGATCGGCGCCTACACCAAGACGCGCGATCCGTTCTGGATGATGTCAGGCGCGCTGTGCGGCGTTATCTCGGTCGCGGCGGGTATGGATCTTTACTATCCCGGCCTCGCCTTCGTGCTCGCCTTTGTTGGCGGCGTGATTGGCCCGATTTCGGCGCAGTTCGTCGAGAAAATGGGCATCGACGACGCGGTTGGCGCGGTCTCGGTACACGGTACCTGCGGTATACTCGGCCTGCTGTTCGCCGGTATCTTCCTCGGCGGTTACCCTCAGTTCGCGGACAACGTCCCGTCGATTACCTTCGGCGGCCAGTTCAAGGGTATGATCGTCATGTTCCTGCTCGGCTTTGTACCCGGTTTCGTATTCGCGTGGATTTTCAAGGCAATGGGTATTCTGCGCGCCAGCGACGGTGTTCAGGAAGTCGGCATGGATGTCGAGATCGAGGCCATGGCCTATCCTGAAGAAATCAAGACCAACAGTTAGGAGGAGTAAGACATGTTTAATTCGAGTCCAATCGAGAGCTGGGACGGCGCGGGTGTTTTCTACTCCTTTGCCGGGTCCGGCATGACCAGTCTATGGTTTTGGCTGGCGGTATTGCTATGCATCGTGCCGCTTTTCATCACGCTGAAGACGGAAAATCATCACGAAAAGCACCATACTTTCCGTGAAGGTGACAGTGACAGTACCCACGGCGTCGAAAAAAGGTAACAAAAAGGGTGCACGAGTAATTGACCCCGCCTGGTGACAGGCGGGGTTTTTTGTTTGGCACTGATACAAAAGCGTCTTCCCGGTGTTCCTTGCCTTAGCAAATCAGCCGTCGTTTACCCCCGTCGTGGGTCGACCGATTTGAGGATGCAATGGCTGCTTACGAATTCGCCTCGATTTCGGCCTCGCTGAGTGGTCGATTGTTGCCACGCAGCATGACCAGCAGGGTACAGCCGTTCGGCGTGTGCGAACTGTGCCTGGATCCTGGCGAGTAACTCACGAAGTCCCCGCTAGCGTAGCGGGTTCCATCGTAATCGATGAATTCCCCGTCCATGACCAGGAATTCCTCGTAACCGGTATGCTCGTGTGGAAGCGAGCGAGACCCGGGCTCCATGCTCAGCAGGAAGCACTCGAACTGGCCATTCAGCCGTTCTCCGCTCAGCGGCAACCAGGACATGCCCGCAACGGGCTCGCCGTAACGGTCGTAAGGGATAAAGTTGCCGCCATCGGTCTTGATAACCGCTCTCAGTTTCGTGTCTAGCATGTTTCCCAGGCGCTCCGTATCACCAGCTGATATTGATCGCGGCAGTGTCGATTGATTTCGATCTAAATTCAAGCGTGGCTGGTGTATTCAATGCTGACCATCAAATCCACAAGGTGAACTGCTGCACTGTTAATCGCGAACCGGAGAGCGCAATATTGACAGGTTAATCCACAGGCTATGCGCCAGCGGGGACGACGGATGCAAGGATCACGCTTGAGATATGAAATTCTGTTGCTTGTCATACTGTGTATGGAGGCTGCCGCCGCAGATCTTTTCACCGGTGAATTCAGCGCTTCCCGCGATGGCGAAACTTACCATCTATCGATATCCGGATTTGCCAGCGGGCAGTACGACGGGGTATATCGGACCGGCAGCGAGAAACTTCCGCTCAACGCCAGGCGTTTCGGAGATCGAATTGCCGGCCAGATCGGCATCGCCGACTTGAGGTTCGGCTTTCTGGCAGAGGTGCAAAACGGCGGGTTATTGATGCAGTATGAAGACGGCAACGTCATCCTGTTCAAGCGCGACACGGTGACCGGGACTGGCGGGGCCGACTAAAGCTCTGTCCCGACTCTCTTTACGGTGAATCAAAAAAGGGTGTACCGGCTGGTACACCCCGTTTGATTACGATCAACCGTTGAGGTCAGGATTCGGCGAGATAACTTTCCAGCGAATCGTCGAGCGCGTCTTTCCACGGCGTGTGATGCGGCGGCGCCCTGGTGCCGGTCATCGGGGAGACGTAGCCATGATCGCGGAACGTCATGATGTTTTCCTTCTTGTGTTTCTTCCACTCGAAGAAGGCCTGGTTGGCGGCTTCGATGTCGAAGCTCGGGTAATCGGTCTCGTCGATCAGCTCCTGGGTATAGGCACCCTGGTAACGGATGCAGGCGTAATCGTCCTCGAGCGCATCTTCCGCGTCTTCGCGCGCCTTGACGTCGGCGAGTAGCGTTTCCTTGTCTGCCGGCACCTCGATGCGACCCATGATGATGTCACGCACGTACCATGCCTGCGCATCGAACATGTTGAAGGTATACCACTGGTCCTGCATGCCGAGATAGAACAAACTGGTGTTGTCACACCAGACTACGCCCTTGTAGAGGTTGGCGGCGGCCAGGCGGTTGGCCGTGCGCAGTCTCAGGTCTTCGGCCATAAACGGAAAATGGTGCAGGTAACCGGTGCACAGAATAATAGCGTCGACCTCGGCGGTCGAGCCGTCCTTGAAGGTCGCGGTATTTTTTTCGACCTTTTGCAGCAGCGGTACCTCTTTCCAGTTGTCCGGCCACTTGTATCCCATCGGCGCGGTACGATGCGAAACCGTGACCGATTTGCAACCGTATTTCCAGCACTGCGAGCCAATGTCTTCGGCTGAATAAGAAGTACCGATAATCAGGATATCCTTGTCCTTGAATTCCATCGCGTCGCGGAAATCATGAGCATGCAGTACGCGGCCGTTGAAGGTTTCGAAGCCTTCGAAGTAGGGCACGTTCGGCGTCGAAAAATGGCCGCTGGCGACGACGACATGATCGAATTCCTCGCTGTATTCGTTGTCTTCCTTTTCGCTGTAGGCAGTGACCGTGAACATAGCTGATGCATCGTCGTAGGTGACGTGGCGCACCGGCGTATTGAAACGAATCCACGGCCGAACACCCGCTTTCTTGACCCGGCCCTCGATGTAGTCGAACAGCACCGCGCGCGGCGGGTAGGAGGCGATCGGCTTGCCGAAATGATCCTCGAAATAGTAGTCGGCGAATTCGAGGCCCTCTTTGGGACCGTTGGACCATAAATATCGATACATGCTGCCGTGTACCGGCTCGCCGTATTCATCGAGCCCGGTACGCCAGGTATAGCGCCACAGGCCACCCCAGTCTTCCTGTTTTTCAAAGCAGACGATATCCGGAATCTCGGCGCCTTTTTCCTTGGCCGACTGAAATGCTCTGAGTTGCGCCAGGCCGCTTGGACCGGCACCGATCACTGCTACACGCTTCGACATAGTGTCCTCCAACTAATTGATTTTAATTAATTTTGTTATTATGAAACGGTTGTAATTCCAAGCTTTCAAGAGTAGGCAATAACGCCGCGAGGGTCAACCGTGGAAGGCTGTTTTATTGGTATACATCTGGTCCTGTTCATCCACGCGACAGGTTTGCAGATTTGCATTAGCGAGCATCCTGGGTTTTGATAGCGGGATTCGAATCCAGCAAAACAGTCATGACCGACGCCGAACCAGATTTCGACCGCATCGAATCGACCAATGAACAGCACAGCGTCGAGGCACTGGAGATTGCGATCGGCAAGCAGGTGCGCGCGTCACGCAAGCGCCTGCACCTGACGGTCGCCGCGCTGGCCAAGCAGGCGCAGCTGTCGACCGGCATGCTGTCGAAGATCGAGAATGGCCAGACCTCGCCGTCGCTGGCGACACTGACGTCACTCGCCAACGCGCTGCAGGTGCCGGTGACGTCGTTTTTCCGCGGTTACGAAGAGCAGCGCGATGTCACCTTCATCAGGGCAGGGGAAGGATTACCGATCGAGCGCCGCGGCTCCGGCGCCGGCCATCAATACCACCTGCTAGGGCATACCATCGGCAAGCCTTACAACGTCGAACCCTACCTGATTACGATCGACGACGAGTCCGAGGTGTTTCCTGTGTTTCAACACAGCGGCATGGAGTTCATTTACATGCTCGAGGGCAGCGTCGCCTACCGTCATGCCAACAAAACCTACACGCTCGAGCCTGGGGACACGCTTTTTTTCGATGCCGAGTCATCGCACGGGCCCGATGAGATCCTGAAACTGCCCTGTCGCTACCTTTCGATCATCGTTTCCGAATCGACCTCGAGTTAGGCTGTTTCCTGTAAGGAAACAAAATTTCATTGCAGTTGACACCTGTGCGCGCATGCCGTAAGCTCGGAAGGTCCAAAAAACTACCTTGGGAGCGCGTGCTAATGTGTGGAATCGCAGGTGTCCTGTTTAAGCAACAGGGTTCGCATGAAATTGGCAAAACGCTGATCGAAATGCTCGATGGTTGCCAGCACCGGGGACCCGACAGTACCGGGTTTGCCCTCTATGGTGACGACAAGGATCAGCTGCAGTTGCGTTTTATCGTGCCGACCGAGGCCGTCGCGCGCCAGGAGGCGATCGACAATATCGGCACCTTGCTCGCCAGGCACGGCGCCACCATCGAAAGCGAACAGTCGGTTGGTTGCTCCTACCAGATCGCGGTCAACTTCGAAGGCGATCTGCTCGGCTTCACCAAGGACATCGAGGAGCACGCCAAGCTGGTCTCGGTTGGCCATACGCTCGACATCATCAAGGACGACGGCACCGCGCATGAACTCGATCAGACTTACCACGTCGGTGAAGTTACTGGCACTCACGGCATCGGCCACGTGCGCCTTGCCACCGAATCGGCGGTAAGGCCGGAGGCCGCGCACCCGTTCTGGGCCACCGGCTTCGAGGATATCGCCATCGTGCACAATGGTCAGATCACCAATTACTGGAAGATGCGCCGCCGCCTCGAGCGCCGCGGTTTCACTTTCCACACCGACAACGACAGCGAACTGGTCGCGGTTTATCTCGCCGACAAGCTGGAACAGGGCGAGACGCTCGATGGTGTGCTCGAAACCGCGATCGACGATCTCGACGGCACTTTTTCATTTCTGGTATCGACCAAAAACGAGATCGGTTACGCCAAGGATAACCTCGCGGCCAAACCTATGGTGCTCTACGAGACCGACGACATGATTGCGATCGCGTCCGAGGAAGTCAGCCTCAACCGGCTGTTTCCCGGTCAGTCCATCAATTCCACCGAACCCGCGCCGGGGACGCACAAGACATGGTCACGATCGATTTAAGCCATACCGGCATTACCGAGGCGAACGAGCAGATTCGTGCCTATGGCGCGGATCGGGTCGACGTCGAAATCGTCAACCCGGATGCGCGCCACAACATCGGTGTCGGCCTGGTCGAACCGATCACGGTGCGCGTCAAGGGTTCGGCCGGCTATTTCTGCGGCGGCCTTTCCGACGGCGCGCATTTCGAAATCGAGCACAACGCCGGCTGGGCCGTGGGCGACAATATTTACCAGGGTTCGGTCGTGGTTGGCGGCAACGCCGGCGCGATTCCGGGCGTCGCCATTCGCGGCGCGGAAATCGTCGTCCGCGGCAACATGGGCAGCCGCGCCGGCCAGGTCATGAAAGCCGGTACGCTGTGCTGCGGCGGCAATGCCGCCTTCATGGCCGGTTACATGATGTACGGCGGGCGTATCATTATCCTCGGCGATGCCGCGGCCAAAGTTGGCCAGGACATGAGCGCCGGTGAAATCTTTGTCGGCGGCAAGATCGAAAGCCTCGGCAACGACACCATGATCGTCGACATGGAGCCGCAGGAACGCGACCAAATCATGGAATTCCTGGAGCGCTACAAGCTCAGCTACAGCGGCGATTTCACCAAGATCGTCAATGCCGGCAAAAAGTTGCGTTACGCCAATGCCGAGCCGCGCACGCGGCCGCAGCCGTTTTTCGTGTCGTCGAAGTCGAGTCATTACTGGAATCCGAAGGTGCAGGAAGATATCTGGATCAAGGGCGAGGTCGGGCGTTACCGTATCCGCGGTTACGGCGCGTCGAAGCCGGTGCCGCATCTCAACGACATCGCCTTCACGCGGGATATTTCCAGCGTGGCGCCCAATCCCAAGGAACTCGGCGATATCAATCTGAAAACCACGGTCGGTGGACGTTTCGGCGCCAAACCGTTGTCGTTGTCGATGCCGGTCATGATTGCGCCGATGAGTTTCGGTGCGCTCTCGCGCAAGGTCAAGATCGCGCTCGCGCGCGCCTCGCGACTGTCCGGCATTTCCGAAAACACGGGCGAGGGCGGCATGCTCGACGAACAGCGCGCCGAGGCCGACCAGCTGATCTTCCAGTGCCTGTCGGGACGGCTGGGCTGGAACGTCAAGGACATGCAGCGCGCCGATGCGATCGAAATTTACATTTCGCAGGGCGCCAAGCCGGGTCTGGGCGGTCAGCTGATGGCGAAGAAGGTAACGCCCGAACTGGCCGCGATCCGCGGTATTCCGGTCGGTATCGATCTGCGCTCGCCGTCGCGCCATCCGGACGTGCTCGGCGCCGACGACCTCGTCATCAAGCTGCAGGAATTTCGCGAGGCGACTTTTCACAAGGTGCCGATCGGTATCAAGATGGGTGCCGGCCGCGTCAACGACGATATCAAGATCGCCTACAAGGACGGCTTCGATTTCGTCGAACTCGACGGTTTGCAGGGTTCCACCGGCGCCGCCAGCACCGAGGTGCTGGAAAACGTCGGTATACCGACCCTGTCGGCGGTGCAGGAAGCCATCGACGGTCTGCACGAAATCGACGCCGGCGACGACATGGACCTGGTCATGATGGGCGGCATCAAGGACGGTGTCGACGTGGTCAAGATGCTCGCGCTCGGCGCCGATTGTACCTCGGTCGGCACCGCCGCGATCATCGCCGGCGGCTGTATCGCCTGCATGCAGTGCCATGTCGGCACCTGCCCGGTCGGCATCGCCACCCAGGACCCGGAACACGAGGCGCGCTATGACCTTGACCGCCAGGCGATGAACATGCACCGCTACTTCGAATCGCTGCGCTGGCAGATTGCCGCGATCACCAAGGCGCTCGGTTACGACGACGTGCACAAGGTCAACCGCGGCGACATGGTCGCGCTGACGCCGGAAGCGGCCGACATCACCGGCCTGCCGCATGCACCCGAGCACAAGCAAACCAGGCGGCCTTTGACCGGGCTCGAGCTCCTCGACCGGAAGGCGGGTTGAAAATGAAACTGAACGACGCCGAATACCAGTTCTCGATAACCGCGACGCCGGACCTCGACGACGACACCAGCGATATCCATTTCGTTCCGGCGCCGTGCCAGGTGGCTTGCCCGATCGGTACCGATGCGCCGTCTTACATCGCCTATATCTGGGAAGGCAACAACGAGCAGGCGCTCGAGGCGATCACCGCGACCAATCCGTTCAGCGCCATTTGCGGCCGTGTCTGCGATGCGCCCTGCGAGCCGGCCTGCCGTCGCGCCGACAGCGACGGCGCGATCGCGATTCGTAACCTGAAGCGCTACGTGCTGGAAGCTTTGGGCCCCGGCTACGCGCTGCCGCCGGTCGAGGTCACGCAGGATCAAACCGTCGCCATCGTCGGTGCCGGCCCGGCCGGGCTCACCGCGGCGCACGATATCGCCGAGGCCGGTTACGAAGTGCACGTCTACGAAGCGACGGGCAAACTCGGCGGCATGATGTACTGGGGTATTCCGCGATTCCGTTTGCCGGAATCCGCGGTACAGCAGGATATCGACCGCATGATGGCGCATTGCCCGGGGATCAAGGTGCATCTGAATAGCGCGCTCGGCGAACAGGTCACGCTCGACGAGCTCAAGCAAAAACATGACGCGGTACTGCTCTCCATCGGCGCCTTCGTCGGCAAACCCATGGGCATTCCCGGCGAAAAAGCGCCGTTTGTCGAGGATGGCGTCAGCTTTTTGTACCGCGTCAACGACGGCGAGCGGCCGACGCTGCCGGAAACCGTTCTCGTTATCGGCGGCGGCGACGTTGCCATGGACGCCTGCCGCGTGGCTAAACGCCTGCCAGGTGTGAAAAACGTCAAGGTGGTCTACCGTCGTGACTACGACGCCATGCCCGCACGCCGTGAGGAGTTACACGGCGCGATGGAAGAGGGCATCGAGGTGATTTACAACACGCAGCCGGTCGAGGTCATCGACGGCAAGGCGTTGCGCTGCGTGCGCACCGAGCTCGGCGAGCCCGACGAGGACGGCCGACGTCGGCCGATCAACGTCGAGGGTACCGAGCACGATATCGACTGCGGGCTGGTCATTGCCGCAGTCGGGCAAAAGGCGGAAAACGCCGAGCTTGACGGTCGAGGCATGATGGACTGGGATCGCGTGCGCACTGAGCTCGAGGGTATGAAAACCACGGAGGCGAAGGTCTTCGCCGCCGGTGACGGCGCTTTTGGCGGGTCCACCATTGTCGAGGCCATGTACCAGGGCCATCGTGCCGCCTATTACATCAAGGCTTATCTCGAGGGCAACGACAGTCCATTGTCCTATCGCACGCCGTACCGAACCCGCCGGGTATCGATTTGCAACGACCCGGCCTGGGAACTCAACCCGCGCGTGGAACAGCAGTTTCACGGTCTCGGCCAGGTGCCGGTCGAATTTCCCGAGATCGAATCGACCTATACCGCCGACGAAGCGAAGTTCGAGGCCGCGCGCTGCTTTCGTTGCGACGCCGAAACCGGCTCGGCCGATTACACGGTAAGCAGCCGCGAGTCAATTTTCGCGATGTCGCGTATTACGCCGAAGGACGTCGAGCTCGAGGTCAGCATACTGCAGGGGCGTCTGAAGAATCGTGACAATCCTTTTGGCGAGGAACACGTGCCAACGCTGGACGATCTCGTATTCCTGCCGGCGAACCTGTCGCGGCTGGTCATAGATCCTTACCGTGAAGACTGCAAAACCGCGACCGACCTGGGCGCGATCCAGAGTATCCGGCTCGATATTCCGTTCGTTGTTACCGGGCTCGATAGCGCGCCGGAAGAAATCCGGGCCGCTTATGCGAAGGCAATCACGCAGCATGGCGCCGCCTATATTGGCGCCGCGCCTATAGGCGGTGGGGCCAAGTGGATTCAAATCGTCGACCGCGATGCGGACGCTGCGGCCGACGCCGTCGTGTTCCGCGCGCAGCGGGCGCTCGAGGAGGGCAAGGTCGAGCGGGCACGGGAGGCGCAGCCGGTCGGGTTGATGGTGGATAACCACAATCTCACGCAGGCGCTGCCGTTTGCGCTGCTGCAGGAGGTCGATTTTCTGTTGCTCGATGCCGGCGATGGGTTGCCGGGAATCGGTGCCGAACTCACCGGCGCGCCGGATATTTCCATACTGAATCACGCCATCAGCCAGCTGCGCGGTATGAATCGCGAGGAAGATATCGACCTGGTCTATTTTGGCGGCTTGCGTACCGGTACCGACAGTGCCAAGTTGCTTGCGCTCGGTGCCAACGCCGTCGTCATCGGCGCGGCCGCGTCGATTGCGCTCGGCGCCGATATTTCTGGCGGCGAACCGGTGTTCAGTGCCGACCTCGAGCGGGATGAGCGCGAGGAACGCAGCTTCAACCTGTTGCAGGCCTTCAACGCGGAGGCTGCAATGATGGCGCGCTGTACCGGCAAAACCAACGTGCACAACCTGGAGCCGGAGGATTTGCGTGCGGTTACGCTTACGGCGTCACATGCCGTCGGCGTGCCGATGGCAGGCAGTTTGAATCGACACTGATCTGGCATAGAATGGCCGGCATCGATATAAGCATAATTCTCAAGGGGGCATATAGTGGCTAAAGATCTCGAAGCGATCGCAAAATCCAAGAAAATAAAGTATTTCCTGGTCAGCTGGGTTGACCTGTTCGGCGTGTTGCGCGCCAAGCTGGTACCGACGCGTGCGATCAAGGGCATGCAGAAAGACGGTGCCGGCTTTGCCGGTTTCGCCGCCTGGCTCGATATGACGCCGGCACATCCGGACATGTTTGCGATCCCCGATCCGGACAGCCTGGTTCAATTGCCGTGGAATCCCGAGATCGGCTGGGTTGCGGGCGATCTGTGGATGGACGGCAAGGAGGTCGAGGCATCGCCACGGGTGGCGCTGAAACGCCAGTTGGCGAAGGCGCAGAAAAAAGGCTACCGCATGAAGACCGGGGTCGAGTGCGAATATCACCTGATCACGCCGGATGGTGAAAACATTGCCGATAGCCACGATACCCAGCCAAAGCCCTGCTACGATCAGCTCGCGCTGATGCGGCAGTACCCGGTGGTCGGCCATATCTGCGATTGCATGATCAAGCTCGGCTGGAATCCGTACCAGAACGATCACGAGGACGCCAACGGCCAGTTCGAAATGAACTGGGATTACGACGACGCGCTGAAGACCGCCGATCGGCATGTATTCTTCAAGTTCATGGTTAAATCGATTGCCGAGCAACACGGCATGCGCGCGACCTTCATGCCGAAGCCGTTCAAGCACCTGACCGGCAACGGCTGCCATGCGCACGTATCCCTGTGGGACCGCGCCGGCAAGAAAAACCTGTTCGCAACCAATCGCAAGGATCCGCGCGGTCTCGGCCTGTCGCCGCTGGCTTACAAGGCGCTCGGCGGCATCATGCATACAGCCTCCGACATGGCGGCGATTTTTAATCCGACAGTCAACAGCTACAAGCGCATTAACGCCCCGCGCACGATGTCCGGCGCGACCTGGTCGCCGAATGCGGTCACCTATGCCGGCAACAATCGTACGCACATGATTCGCGTGCCGGAAGACGGCCGTTTCGAATTACGCCTGATGGATGGCGCCGCCAATCCGTACCTGCTGCAGGCGGGTGTGCTGATGGCGATGCTCGACGGTATCTCCAACAAGCGCGACCCCGGTGAGCCGACGCATTTGAACATGTACGAGGAAGGTCACCGCGCCAAGAGCGCACGCATGCTGCCGCTGAATCTGCTCGACGCGATCCGCCAGTTCGACAGGAACAAGGTCATCCGCGAGGGTTTCGGCGACGAGCTGGTCGACGCCTACGTCAAGCTCAAGATGCAGGCCTGGGACAGCTATTCGACGCATCTGAGTTCCTGGGAACGCGAAAACACCCTCGACTGCTAAATTTTTTTCAAAGGGGTCAGTGTCGATTGATTCCGACACCATCAATTGCATGCCCGGCATTCGAGTGGAATCAATCGACACTGACCCCTTTGATTTTTCAGCGAAGCAATCTTCAAAACATTGCTTCGTCCAGCCGCGGCCTTCTGCCTCGCGGTCCTGGCAATGACGGAAACTAGTAAACTGTCCCCGAGTTTTTCGCAAGGTCCATGTTTGCCGGCCTGAGTCTGCGCGCGAAGGCGAGCCTCGCTTGCGCCTATAGCGGCGTTGCCTGGGGTTTGTTCTGGATCCCGCTGCGCGGCATGGACCGCGCCGGCGTAACCGATGCCTGGGCCACGGTCATGTTTTACGGCGTGCCGCTGGCACTGTTTTCACCCTGGATAATTATCCACTGGAGGCGCATTTTTGCCTGCGGCTGGTCGCTGCAGTTTATCGGTATCGCCACCGGTATCTCGCTTGCCTTTTATTCCAATGCGTTGCTCTACACCGAGGTCGTACGAGGACTGGTGCTGTACTACACGACACCGGTGTGGTCACTGCTGCTGGCGCGCATCGTACTTAGCGAAAAAATTACCGCGGCGCGCGTGCTGGCGATTCTGTTCGGGCTGGCCGGCATGCTGGTCATGTTCGATATTGACAGTGGTTTCCCGTGGCCGAAAAACATCGGTGACTGGATGGCGTTGATCGGCGCCATGGGCTGGGCCGTTGCCGCCGTGCTGTTACGCCGGGACGACGGCAGCCGCAGCATGGAAATCTGCTCGGTCTATTTCTTTTACGGCGTGGTCGCCGCGATCCTGCTGGCGCTGTCGCCGATGGCGGGAAAAATCGAAATTCCGCAATGGTCGACTTTCGCCGGCGTCCTGCCGTGGGCGTTGCCCATCGCAGTAATCGTGATACCGGGCGCTTACGCGGCTTTCTGGGGCGCGCCGCACCTTAACCCGGGGGTCGTCGGACTGCTGTTCATGACCGAACTCAGCGTGGGTGGTATTACCGCGGCGATCTGGGCCAACGAACCGCTGGGCGCGCGTGAACTGACCGGTATAGGACTGATTACGCTGGCGGGATTGAGCGAGTTCCTGTACGCGCCGATGCGGCGTGCGCTGTGGCGCGACGAACGCTGATTCTTGCGACTCTAGCCTTACCTAAATGTCGCTTTCGCGATACTTTCGCCGCTTTCCAGGCCATATGATACCGCGACTTGGGATCCTGCCGGCCTTCGGGAATCGGCATGGAGGTAAATAGCCGCATAACGGCATTTAGAACCGTTGATTTCCACGCTTTGGAGACAAAAATGGCAAAAAGTGATATCGAAATTGCCCGTGAGGCAACTCTCTTACCCATCACGGAAATAGCGCAGAAACTCGATATATCCGCCGAAGATATCAAACCCTTTGGGCACGACAAGGCCAAGCTGACCGCCGAATTCATCGATTCGGTGAAAGACCGGCCGGATGGCAAGTTGATCCTGGTAACCGCAATTTCCCCGACGCCGGCAGGCGAAGGTAAAACCACGACCACCGTCGGTCTCGGAGATGGCCTCAACAGCATCGGTAAGAAAGCTGTCATGTGCCTGCGAGAGCCGAGCCTCGGCCCCTGTTTCGGGATGAAGGGCGGTGCCGCCGGTGGTGGCTATGCCCAGGTCGTGCCGATGGAAGACATCAACCTGCACTTTACCGGAGACTTCCATGCCATCGGTACCGCGCACAACCTGCTGTCGGCGCTGGTCGACAATCATCTGCAGTGGGAAAACAAGGCAGGCCTCGACGGACGCCGGATTACCTGGAAGCGCGTCCTGGATATGAATGACCGCACCCTGCGCGATATCACCATCGGTCTTGGCGGCCCCGGCAACGGCACCCCGCGCGAGAGCGGTTTCGACATTACCGTGGCCTCGGAAATCATGGCGATTTTCTGCCTCGCCACCGACCTCGAAGATCTGCAGCGCCGCATCGGCAACATCGTCGTCGGCTACACCCGCGAGTTGAAGCCGGTGCACGCGCGCGATGTCAATGCCCCCGGTGCGATGACCGTGCTGCTGAAGGATGCGTTCATGCCGAACCTGGTGCAGACGCTGGAAAACAACCCCGCCTTCATCCATGGTGGCCCGTTCGCCAATATCGCGCACGGCTGTAACTCGGTGATCGCGACCAAAACTGCGCTCAAGCTGGCCGATTACGTCGTCACCGAGGCCGGTTTCGGCGCCGACCTCGGGGCCGAGAAGTTTTTCGATATCAAGTGCCGCAAGGCCGGCCTGTCGCCCGATGCGGTGGTACTGGTAGCAACCGCGCGCGCACTCAAGATGCACGGCGGCGTCGCCAAGGATCAACTCATCGGCGAGAACGTCGATGCGATCATCAAGGGCTGTGAAAACCTCGGTCGCCATATCCGTAACCTGAAGCAGTACGGCGTACCGGTAACCGTCGCGATCAACCGCTTTTCCGCCGATACCGAGGGCGAGCTCAACGCGATTCGCGAATTCTGCACCGAGTTCGGCGTCAAGGCTTTCGATGCCAACCACTGGGCCGACGGCAGCAAGGGTACCCGGGAACTGGCGCAGCACGTCGCCGAGGTCGCCGATTCCGGCCAGGCGCAATTTCATACGCTGTACGACGACAACATGAAGCTGTGGGACAAGGCGCGTCATATCGCCCGCTCGCTGTACGGCGCCGACGACATCATCGCCGACAAAAAGGTGCGCGATCAGTTTGCCAAATTCGAGGCCGACGGCTATGGCCATTTCCCGGTGTGCATGGCAAAGACCCAGTACAGCTTTTCCACCGACCCGGCGCTGATGGGTGCGCCGACCGGCCACGAAGTGCCGATTCGCGAGGTGCGCCTGTCGGCC
>CP070646.1:3587060-3618914 GCA_020354435.1 Gammaproteobacteria bacterium | reverse complement strand
TCCTGTTCGTCGGCGAGGACACTTCGCCTGCCCCCGAGGAAATCGGGCTGGAAGAGTTGAACGAGATCATGGAGCATGCCAACGAACCCTGGACCGGGGATCTCGACGGCATCACCGAACGGGGATTTCTGCGCATTCTTACCGTGCATAATCCCCTGTTTTTCCATTTCGACGGTGCCGATCAAAAAGGCATGGTCGCTGAGCTGGCCGGCTTTTTCGAGGAGCATCTGGCGGAGGAAATCGGGCGCGTACGCTCGCCCACCATCGTGCTGATTCCGGTCGGCCGTGACGAACTGATACCGGCTCTGCTCGAGGGCCGCGGCGATCTCGTCATGGGTAACCTGACGATCACGCCCGAGCGGCAGAAACGGGTCGATTTCGGCCCGCCGGTGCACCAGGACGTCGATGAACTGGTAATCACCGGGCCGGCCGCGAAAAATATCGAGTCATTCGACGAACTGGTCAAAACCGGGCTCTACGTGCGCCGGTCAAGCAGCTATTTCGAACACCTGCAGACGTTGAACTCGGAGCGCAAGGCACAGGGCAAGCGGCCGATTCCGATCACCGAGGCGGACGAAAACCTCGAGGACTACGACCTGCTGGACATGGTCAATGCCGGCGTGCTCGCAGCCATCGTCGTCGACAGCCATAAGGCAGCCTTCTGGGAACAGGTTTTCGACAAGATCGAAGTGCACCGCGACCTGTCGGTGCATTCCGGCAACCAGATTGCCTGGGCCATGCGCAAGAACAGCCCACGCCTGATGCAGTCGGTTACCGCCTTCGCCGACACGGTCAAGAAAGGAACGCTGCTCGGCAACATCGTCATCAAGCGCTACCTCGGTAACACCAATTGGCTCGATAACGTGCTTGCCGGAGAGGACCGCAAGCGTTACGAGGAAACCGTAGAGATCATCAAGCGCTATGCCGATCAATATGATTTCGACTGGCTGGTCATCGCCGCCCAGGCTTACCAGGAGTCGCGTTTCGACCAGAGCAAGCGCAGTCCGGCGGGTGCAGTCGGCGTCATGCAGTTGCTGCCGACCACGGCCGCGGACAAGGCGGTCGATATCCCCGACATTTCGACGATCGAAAACAACATTCATGCCGGGGTCAAATACCTGCACTGGCTGCGCGAGACCTATTACTCGGACGAATCGATCCCACCGCTCGATCGCGTGCTGTTCTCCTTCGCCGCTTACAACGCCGGTCCGGGCAACATGAGGCGGGCGCGCAAGCGTGCTGAAAGACTGGGCTTCGACCCCGACAGCTGGTTCGGTAACGTCGAGATCGGCATGTATCGCGCGGTGAGTGGCGAACCGGCTTCCTACGTGCGTAATATCTACAAGTATTACGTTACCTACCAGGGACTCGAGCGGTCGCGCCAGGCGCGTGAAAAGGCGCTCGAAGGGCAGTCGTAAATCCGGGCTCAGTAATTCGAGTAGCTGTTGTAGGTGCTGACTTCGTCTTCCTTGCTGACAGCGTAAACCTTGAAGTCCTGTTTGGGGGCACCGGGCGTATCCATTCCGGGCGTTCCCGACGGCATCGCCGGAACGGCTAACAGGCGAATATCGTGTTCGCTCGACAGCAGTCGCTTGATATCCTGCGCCGGAACATGTCCCTCGACCACAACGCCATTGACGACCGCGGTGTGGCAGGATGCCGCGCCTGTCGGAACATTCAATTGCTGTTTGTAGGGGTTTACGTCGTCCACGGTGACATCCTTGACTGCGAAATTGTGCTGTTGGAGATGGGCAATCCAGCCCTTGCAACAGCCACAGGTCGCACTTCGGTAGACCGTGATTTCATAATTATCCTCGGTAATGCCCTGTCGCCAGAATTCATCTCCTGCAAGCGCGGATGACAGGTAAAAAGAAAAAAATATTGCGACAACATACTTCATCGTTCAAACCTCGGTGATCGTTAATCCCAGACTATTTCGCTACCCCGCCATCTTACAGGGTTTACGCTATTAGTAAATCCAGCCGATACGGACGCTCGTCACACAACACGAAAAACCCGGATAATCCTTTAACCGTGTCGATACCGGTTACCCGTTTCTGTCCCGAAAATCATCGAAGCAGTTCTGCACCGGGTTCCTGCGGGGTCGCTCGTTGCCATATCCGCTCGGGATAAATAGTATAGGTTGCCGGAAATACATCGTCTGGCGAGGACCCGAAATGTTCAAACAAAGATTCAGGATTACCGTATCGATAGCCATTGCCAGTGTGCTCGCCAGCCTGTCGCTACACGCTGGCGATTTGATCGTCGCGCAGGAGGCGAGCTCGACACCCGAGACGAAACAGAAAGCGAAACTGGTCGACCTGTGGCAGCCCGGCGATTCGGGCCAGCGCATGAATATCCGCGGCCGGGTTACCAGTCTCGACGGCACGCCACTAGCCGGCATCTTTATTTCCATTCGGCAGGCAAACGGCGACGGCGAATATACCGAACGCTACCGCACCACCCTGGTCTCCGACGCCAAGGGACGTTACCAGTTCGGATCGGTCGTGCCCAACAATGATTTCGGGGCCAGGCATGTGCACGTGACGGTTTACCAGGACGGCTGGGAATATTTCGACATGAGCATCCTGTTCGAGGGCGATCCGAACCTGGAACACCATTACGAAGAAGGCAAGCCGATTTTCCTCGAGGAGTCTACCGTCAAGGGCGAAACCATTTTGTTCGGGCGCTTCGATATCGTGCTGGTACCGGATTAATCCGATTGAAAAAAGAGACAGACCAGGTTTCGATGCTGTAACAATTAGACATCATTCCCGCTTTCGAGGGGATGACGCGAATGATGCGCAATGCATATCGCTGCGGGCGTTTCCGTTCCCGCTCAGGCCGATTGCGCGACACGCTCTCGCCTGGCGAGGCCTGGCGCAACGGTGGTCGCAATCTCGCGCAGTAGCTGCTCGGTGGTGTCCCAGTCGATACAGGCATCGGTGACCGAAACGCCGTATTGCAGCTTGCTCCGCTCGGGCTGCAGCGATTGATTGCCGGCCGCGATATTGCTTTCTATCATGAGACCGATAATGGAGCGATTGCCCGCCGCGATCTGCGCTGCGATATCACGCGCGACCAGTGGCTGCCGGTTGTGATCCTTGCTCGAGTTTGCGTGGCTGCAGTCGACCATGATGTTGGGCGCGAGCCCGGTCTCGATCAGCCCGGATTCCGCCGCGGCGATACTGTCGGCATCGTAGTTCGGACCATCGCTGCCGCCGCGCAGCACGAGGTGTGCATCCCGATTGCCACGGGTGTGCATCACCGCGACCTGACCGCTGGTATTGATGCCGAGAAAACTGTGCGGACTCGCGACCGACTGCAGCGCGTTCAACGCGACCGTCAGGCTGCCGTCGGTGCCATTCTTGAAACCGACCGCTGAACTCAGGCCCGAGGCCATTTCCCGGTGCTTTTGCGACTCGGTGGTGCGCGCACCGATCGCGGTCCAGCTGATCAGGTCCTGCAGGTACTGTGGCGTAATCGGGTCCAGCGCCTCGGTTGACAACGGCAAACCCATGTCGGCCATATCGAGTAACAGGCGGCGCGCCAGGGCCAGGCCCTCGCCGACTTCGAAGGTATCGTCCAGGTGCGGATCGTTGACCAGGCCTTTCCAGCCGACCGTCGTGCGCGGTTTTTCGAAATAGGCCCGCATGACGAGCAGCAGGCTGTCTTCGACCTCGCGCGAAAGTTGTGCCAGGCGCGCAGCGTAATCCAGCGCCGCGTCGACGTCATGGATGGAGCAGGGACCGACGACGACGAGCAATCGCGGATCATCGCGCCGCAGAATGTCTTTGACCGCTTTGCGTGCCCGCTGCACCTTGTCCTGGATGGCGGGTGAAACAGGCAGTTCACTTTTTAATTGCTCGGGCGTGATCAGCACCTGTTCCGACTTGATGTTGACGTTTTCCAGCTTGTTCATTTTTCACCTTGTCTTATCGTTCCCGGCGGCATTAAAAAACCCCGCCGGCGCTGCCTGACGGGGTTTTCATGCCGAAGGCAGCGTTAACTACCTTCGCGATGGGAAGGTAGAATCAATAACCAAAAAAGTAATAGGCAACAAACCGGGGCAGGGATTCAGATCCGCCCTGGATTCGATGCTTCGTCATCGCGAGTATCGATTGCATACTATTACTTTTTCTACCTTCCGCATTAATCGGAAGCTCGATCTTAACAATTTCAGCGCAGAACACAAGCGGGCCAGGAGACGCGGATAATCGGGTTCGTCCCTTTTGACAAAAAGGCGATACCAGGCGAGCAGCGATTTTGCATCATGAATCAGGGCAACAGCGAACGTCCTTCGCACTTGAAAATCTGCCCGAAACCTTCGATGGCGTCGATCACGCCCGCACGGCGCAGGCAGCTCCACATCTGCGCCTGGTTGCTGGTGATGACAGGTTTACCGGCAGCCTGTTCGATTTTATCAACCACCTCGAGCGCGCGAATGCCACCGCAGCTGAGGAATATGGCCTCGGCGTCAGGCCGGTCGATTTCGAGCGCGAAACGCCTCCAGTAATCCGGCGTCACGGTACCGAACTCGATACCAGTTTCGAGATTCAGGCCCTGGATATCAAGAATCCCGAAGCCCTTGTCATGCAGAAAGCGCGCTTCGTTGGTATTGATCTCATCCAGGTACGGCGTGCCGACGACCAGGTTTTTCACATCGAGCTCACGCAATGCATCGACCACCCCGGTCACCAGCGTCATCGGAATCGCCCAGGGTGCGCCCTTTTTGATTTCCGCGAGAATCGGCTCCTCGCCGATGACGATCGAACCCGACGTACAGCTGTAACTGATCACGTCCGGCTTAACGTCGGGCTGAATTCTCGCGGCCGCATCGGCCATGAATTCGATATGCTTCGACAGTGTTGCGTTGGTGGTGTAATCGTCGGTTTTGAGACGGGTAATATGCACCGCCACGTCGCGTGGCGCCATATCGAAAAAATCGGCCTCGGCGGCGAGATCGGTAGACATAAGGATGAAGCCCAGCTTGGCCCGATGATGGCGTCCGCTGTCAAATTCCACCTGTCTCTGTTTCGACTGGATTCGCTGTCCCGGTTGGTACATGGCCTGTCCTCAGTTGAGAATTACGTCGTCGAGCGATTTCGAATGAAAAGTCAATGGCTCCGGACCCTGGTCGGTTAGAATGAAACTGTCACCGACCTGGGCTCGGAAATCGTCGGTGTTGACCGAGCCGTCGACGGCCAGCACCATGCCCGCCTGCAGCTCGGTTTTATCGCCGAACACCAGTTGCGGCTTTTCCAGGAAGCTGAATCCGGTGCCGCGGCCACAGCGGAACGGGTAATCGTAGCCGGCCGATTGAATGACCTCGGCATAGGCCGCATGGACGTCCTCCGCGAGCACGCCCGGCCGCAGCTCGGCAAGCGCGGCAGCCTGACTTTCGACCGCGACCCGGTAGACGGCTTCCTGGTGATCGCCGCCGATCTCGCCGATCCAGAAGGTACGGTCGAAGCCCAGCTTGAAGCGGTGAAAATTGGTCATGCCGCAAAAACACAGGAATACCGGCTCGCCGCGCTGCATGACGCGGTTAGACGCGCG
Organism: Gammaproteobacteria bacterium; assembly: GCA_020354435.1. Lineage (GTDB taxonomy): Bacteria > Pseudomonadota > Gammaproteobacteria. The sequence continues at coordinate 3,613,355 of CP070646.1, read as the reverse complement.
ATGGTGGGTACGGGTGATTTCAGGACCCGAGGCCATGATTTGCAGAAAATGCGTGTTCGGTGACATCGCGGTTTCCGGGTAATGTCGTTCGAGCAGCATGGCTGCGGTACGCGTACCCGCCTCGGCAGTCGCCAGCGCCACCTCGAATTCGGGCACGCCATGCCCTATCGCGTCCCGGCCCGCCTGCATCATCGCCGACGCCACCTCGCCGGCATGACGCGCCAGCTGCAATTCTTCATCGGACTTGACCATGCGCATATCGGCAATGATCGGCGTGATATCGTCGAAAGTCCTGCCCCCGGTCAAGGATTCGACATACGCCTTCACCGGCGGCGGCATCAAATCGGGTTCGATCGCGATGCGGGCCCCGCCATCGATCGCAGCGGGCAAATGCTCGCGCCACTCGTTGCCCATGCCGTCGTTCCAGGGTTCGATGCGATCCACCCGGGCGTGATCCAGCGCACTGTTGTAATCGATCGACGGCGTGATCAGGAGCGTCTCGCCATCGCGCCAGACCAGCAGCAGCGTCGGCCGGCCGAACTCCATGTGCAGGTAGTCGTAGAAGCCGGTGAAGTAATAAACCGAGTCGTCGTCGGTGATCAGGGCGAGATCGACTCCCCGCTCGCACATGCGCTCGGTGAGCATCTTAATTCTTTGAACGAACATATGTTTACGGCCAGAACAATCGAGTTTCGAAACCCGGGTCGAGTATGATAGCGCTCAACTCGGGGAGCAGTATAGCTATTGAAACAATTACAGGTTGAGTATGATAACAGCCTAGTTTGTGGCTAAACCGCAATCTGGTTCATCATGCCGACATCATCCGAGAGCCGGAATCATCCTTAATCAGTTCAGGCAACGCCCGATATAAATAGGGGCAAAGCCCTGCCGGCCCGGGTAAGATTTCAGGTAAACAGGTAAATCAGCGCCGCGGTTACAACCGCGACCAACAGGGTCTGGATACCGCTGCGCAGCCAGGAAACGCCCGAGATCCTCCCGAGGAAGACGCCGAGCAGGAATATCACCAGTAATGCAACGACGATTGCCGCGTAGAGCGGCGGTAGCGGCAGCGAAAACCCGGCCTGATGCAGAAACAGCGGCAGCAGGATCAAAAGCGATATGATCAGCGGCGCCAGTCCGTTGACCAGCGCGATCAGCAGCGGCACTTCGCGGGCGGCTTCGCCGTGGGCGCTGTCGTGCAAATCCGTGATCATGGCCTCTTCCAGTTTGCCCAGCTCACGCCGGCGTTCGGCCGCCTCGCTGACGTAAGCGCTGCTGAGACCGCTCATGCCGAGCGCAATGGCCGCACCGACGCAAACGTTTATGATCACCGTCAGATCACCGGCGTCACTGACCAGAAAACCGATAATGAGGCCCAGCATCGCCAGCGCCCCGTCGAATCCGTTGACGACGAAATAGCGCCGCACGATATCGCTGGAGCGGGTGATGCGCAGTAAAAAGCTCGCCTGTTCCAGCAGGTTCATCAAGCTTAACGGTCTTCGCGCTTACCCTGAACTTCGACTTCATCGATACTGTGCAGGGACCCGCCCAGATCGTTGATGCCGGACTGTATCGTTTCGAAATCGATCGCATCGCCCTCGATGACGACCTGCAAGGTTTCGGTGTTTTCATCAACCTCGAGGACGTTGACGCTTACCCGGTATTCACCGCCGGCACTCGCTATCGCCTGCGCGAATTCGAGCGCGTTCGGCTGGTGGGGTTTGAGCACATCGAGCACAAGCTTTTTAACAAGAACCATTTACTTTCCCCGCGTCAATCGATTCGAAAATCATACCCGATCCCCGCAAAGACCCACAGCACCCGAAGTGCCCGAAGCTATATCCGCGTCAGCCATGCTACCGATTATCCTGTTTCCTCCGATTTTGCCTGCTGCCACGGCCAGCGCCCTTCCACCTCGAAGTGCAGGGTAAAACTGAGGAAGGTTCGAATCAGAATAATCAATCCCAATATGGTCACATTGGTCAAGGTATCGGCAACGATTACCGTGCGAATAATGTCTCCGGCAATGAGAAACTCCAGGCCGAGAATGATCGAACGTCCCAGCTGGCGCCGGAGGGTACCGTAAGCAGCCCCCTCGGGTTCCTCGCGGTAATGAGCCAAAAAGCGAATCGACGATATCCCCGAACCGATAATGATGACCAGTACGCCGATGGTTTCGATAGCGTAGCCGGCGATTGAAATTAGCTCTTTAAATTCCATGATTTACCATGTTCGTCAATGTTGTAGGCAGGTTACCCGTTTTTATCCCGATAACGACAAACCTAGTTCGGTTTCGCTTCGCCAGCCGCTGCGCGGCAACTATCGGCATCGTAGAGCAGTCGCAGGTAATCGCGGTAATGCAGGATCTGTCTACCGACGGCCTGCGGGTCTTTCAGAATTCGGGAGAGGATTATCCCGCCCTCGAGGCAGGCCGACAGCAAGTCGGCCAGATCGTCGGTACTGGTCTCGAAACAGGGCCGATAGCGTTGTTCGATCTTCGATAATTGCGCCGCGAATATCCGCCGCCAAGACAGGGTGCCCTCGCGGGTAAGCTGGATCACGTCGTCGTCGAATTGCTGGCTTTCGTAGGTAAACGCGGCAACCAGGCATCCGGGGTGGCTATCCTCGACCTGCATCATGCCTTCGGCCAGCAGTTTCAGAAACACCAGCATTTGCTGCAGCGGATCCTCGGTTAAATCACGCGCCCTTTCGAACAACTGGTTAAAAAATAATTCGTCCGCGTCAAGGTAACGCTTGAGCAATCCCAGCGCGAGATCGTTTTTGCCCTTGAAGTGATAAAAGAAGCCGCCCTTGGTGATGTGCGACTCGGTGATCACCTCGTCGAGCGAAGTTGCGGCAAACCCCTTTTGCAGGATGATATTTTCAGCGGTCGTCATGATGCGATCGCGGGTATTAATCGCCTTTTCACCCATTGCTCGTACCCCCGGGTCCCGAAAAACTGTACCAACAGTATAGTTTTTTAACCGAACCCCGGTCCACTCGGTCTCACCTCACCCTAAGTAATTGATTCTACGATTAAAAATTTCTTGAAAAGTCAGTACCGCCGGTCCACTGCTTTTCGCGGGCCGGTGTCCTAGAATTTTTCGCATCTCTAAACCCGAACCGTCTACCACGAAACAGGAGGAAACATGTGCTTGAATTGCCAGATTACTCAATTTGATCAAAGTCGCGCCGACGCCTTTGCCGACCGCCTCGTCGGCATGCTGAACGAGGGTGCTTTGTGCGTCATGCTGTCGATCGGTCATCGCACCGGGCTGTTCGACGCCATGCTTGGCCAGGCACCGATGAGCAGCGGCGAAGTCGCCCATCGGGCCGGCCTGAACGAACGATACGTGCGCGAATGGCTCAACGGGCTTGTCGTCGGCGAGATCGTCGAATACGACGCGGCCAGCCGAACCTACTGGTTGCCCGGCGAGCACGCCAACTGGCTGACGCGAGAATCGGAAGACGGCAATATCGCCGTGTTCATGCAGTACATCCCGATGATGGGCACCGTCGAGGACGAGCTGGTCACCTGCTTCGAGCAGGGCGGCGGCGTGCCCTACGAGAAGTACGACCGCTTCCATGAAGTCATGGCGGAAGACAGCGGCCAGACCGTGTTGTCGTCGCTGCAGCAACATATCCTGCCGCTGGTGCCCGGGCTGCCCGGGCGGCTCGAGCAGGGCATCGACGTGCTCGACGTCGGCTGCGGCCGCGGTCGCGCGATGAACCTGCTGGCAAAACTCTACCCGAACAGCCGCTTTACCGGAATCGATCTCTCCGCAGAGGCGATCGAGTACGCCACCGCCGAGGCCGCACGCATGGGACTCGATAATGTCGAATTTATCGCCCGCGACGTATCCGAGCTGGACAGCGAAGCGGGCGCGGCGCAATTCGACTGGATCACGACCTTCGACGCGGTACACGACCAGGCACGACCGGCCAACGTGCTGAAGGGAATATGCCGGGCGCTCAAGGACGACGGCTACTACCTGATGCAGGACATCCACGCATCGAGCGAGGTGCAGAACAACATGGATCACCCGATCGGGCCGCTGCTCTACACGCTGTCGACCACGCATTGCATGACGGTATCTCTGGCGCAGGACGGCGAAGGCCTCGGAACCATGTGGGGCCGGGAGAAAGCCGGGCAAATGCTGGCCGAAGCGGGATTCAGCCAGGTCGCGATACACCGGCTCGACCACGATTTCCAGAACGACTACTACGTCATCCGCAAGTGATCGCCAGGCGGTGGACTCACCGCGCAAAAAAAGGGGACGGAGGGATTATTATTTAATCCCTCCGTCCCCTTTTAGCTTGACTATACTCAGTATTGGAAATTACACGTTTGAACGGATGCACATGAAAGTTCTTACAAACCTTGCGGTCGTAATCGCATTGACATTGCAATTTGCAACCCCGACTCACGCGGATGTTGTCGGTTTCAGTATTGGAGCATACTACTGGAGCCCGGAACTGTCCGGAGACTTCAGCAGCACCGGCGGCTCGGAGATCGACCTGTCCGATGACCTCGACGTTGACGACCCGACGTCATCGTCTTACGTGATAACCCTGGAACATCCGGTACCGCTTTTACCGAATATCAGGTACCAGGACCTGGAACTGGACAGCGACGGCAAAAACCAGCTCAGCAACAGTATCAGCTTCGAAGGACAAACCTATGCCGCGGGCGAAACCGTCCGCTCAGAGTTCGATTTATCGCATGATGATATCGTTCTGTATTACGAGGTACTCGACAATTGGGTAAACCTCGATATTGGTCTCAACCTGAAACTTTTCGACGGAGAGGTATCGATGGTCGGCAGCACCAATTCCACTGAAAGCTCGATCGACGTAGACGAGACTATACCTTTGCTTTATCTGTCTGCCCGATTCGATTTGCCGTTGAGCGGGCTCTACCTCGGAACCAATATCAGCAGCCTGAGCCTGGACGACAGTAGCGCCGACGACATAGCCGTGTATCTGGGTTACCAATCGGGAATCAGACTCGGTATCGAGGGCGGGCTGAGAACTTTTTCGCTCGAACTGGACGACGTCAACGATCTCGATTCCGATCTGGAGTACGACGGCGCATTCGTCAACGGCTTCCTTCGTTTCTAGCGGAACGCATACAGGTACTCCACCCCTTATTTCCGCGCGTCGAGAAAGGCAAGCTCGGGAACACGGCCTTTCCTTTTCAGTGCCTGGTGAGGTAAATTCCGCGGTAGCAAATTTCTTTGACGAATCCATCAGCACCATGCTCGAACAGCTCGAACCGGCCAGTCCCACCGAAGCAAAACAGCCTGGCCCGGAGTTGCACGAACAACTAAAATCGATTAGCGATCGGTATCGCAATAATCGGGGACAGACCACGTTTCATTTAAGGGGACAGACCACGTTTTAACCAATAAGTTAAAACGTGGTCTGTCCCCTATTTGGAAGGGATCGAGGCAAACCTCGCAGCAATTTAGACCCGCTTTCGGCAGATCTGGTTCGGGATACCGATTACCTCTTACTAACGGCAGTTAGAGTGGTATGAGCTGGCCCCGTAATTCCGCAGCTGGCGCGACTCAAGACGTCGCGAAGCGAAGTAGCTCACCAAAAAACCGTTCCCAGGCCGCTTCCTGCGGCAAGATCGCATGATTCGCGGAATCCAGTAATACGAATTCGCAACCGGGTATATTGGCGGCGATTTCGCGACCCTGCGCCACCGGGTGTACGCCGTCGTTGGCCGCATGCAAGACCAGCGTTTTAACCGCCACCTGAGCCAGGCGGTCGGCTATATCGAACGAATCCACCGCCCGACGGATGGCGACGGCGTTCGCTGGGCTGGTCGTCAACCGTTGCAATTCGACCAGGGAATCGATTTGCTCGCGATTGCCGTCGGGAATATACATCGTCGTGAACGCCTGCAGAAACGGACTACCGGCGATGCCCCAGCCATGCTCGATCAGTTTCAATATGGCTTCACCCTGTTCGACCTCGGCGGCGTTGTCTCGCACCAGCCTGCCGGTAGCATACCCGCCGAGAAAGACCAGGTGGCTGACGCGCGCTGGATTTCTGAGCGCATAGTCGACCGCCACCGGCACGCCCTGGGACGTGGCATAGAGCACGAAACGCTCGTATCCGGATGCGTCGGCAATCGCCTCGAGATCCTCGACAAAACGCTCGAAAGCGAAGTCGGTCACCTCCCAATCGGAAAGACCGCAACCGCGTTGATCGTATCGAACCACTTCGAAGTGCCGGCCCATCCGGTCGAGGAAAGGACGCCAGATTGGGCTGTGCCAGTCGTGCTCCAGGTGAGTCAGCCAGTGCCCGGTTCGTATCAGCGGCAGGCCTTGTCCTGTTCTGGCGTAAGCGATACGCGTGCCGTCGGCAGATTTGCAGATTTGTATTTGCTGATGATCAAGAGCCTGGATTTCAGCGGCCGGGCCGTGCTCCGTACCTGCGGATCCCGCAGCATCATCGTTCAAACACTCGACCGTCGGTAAGAACCTGAATCCCTTGCGCGATACGGTTTTGATCACCCGCTGTTCCTTGCCGCTATCGCCAACCGCTTTACGCGCCGCGCTGATACGCGCGGCAATTGCCGAATCGGACACGATTCGGCCATTCCACACGGATTCGATCAGAGCCTCGTGATCGATCAACCTGTCACGGTTTTCGATCAGGTAGACGAGCAGGTCGAAAACCTGGGGCTCGACGGCGATCGGTTCGCCGTTTCGCTTGAGTTCCCCGGAATCATTATCCAGCTCGCAATTGTCAAAGCGGTATTTCATCCACCCGTGTGCAAATGGCCTCTTCGGCAGTAGCGTGCCGGTCGGAGCCGATAAAATCAATCAATTCAGGAAAACACAAGGAAATCACAAGCTTTCCTTCATGCGGCCAAAAAGCGATCGCGGCAGTATGTCGATATTGACAACAGTCAACCCGGAGCAATCAGATGAAAGCGAACAAGACACAAGAAATCAGGCGGTTACAGGATGGCAGCATCGATTACGCATATTATGACGCGGCTGGACGTGTCGCCAGGCACAACGAATTCAAGTCGTTCATGGCAAGTGCTCTGACCCTGAACACGAAGCCTGCTTCGGTTCCGGCAGTCCTCGGCCTGGTCATGATAGTGCCGTCATTGGCAAGTATCTGGCGTCAGGTCTCGCACTTTACAATTTTCAGGTAATCCTTTCCCGCCTTGATTCCGGGGCTGCTGCAGCCTCATGGTGAGTAGCGAATGACGAGAAATCTTTCGAACAGGAACGACGGATGTAAGGTCTGACTCCGAATTGCGTTAATCCGTGGCCCACCCCGTACTCCGCCCGGTGTACTACACTCAGGTATAACGGTGTCAAATACTGCCCCGACCGGCATTAACCGTTCAGCAGTATTTGAGCCCCCATCGGCAGAATGGGACTTCGACTCAGGTTGCGACGAGGCTAGCGGATCATTACTTCCCTGACAAAACACGCGATTACGTTGATGGCTGCGATTACGATCAGCGCCTGCGCCCCGTTTCAGCCGTACCCCGAAAACACGTCGGATGGTTATTACATCGTCCAGCCCGGCGACAATATGCATTCAATCGCCTTCCTGCTCGAAACCACGCCGCGACAATTGCAACGCGCGAACCCGTGGGCCAACTCGGGCACACTGCAGCCCGGCATGCGCCTGTCGGTTCCCCGGCAGCTACCGAACCACGACCTGGCAACTCTCGAACCAGATAATCTCGGCCAGCCGCGATCTGCACCGGAAGATATCCAGCTGCGCTCGGCCGAATTCGTCTGGCCGTTGCGCCATTTCGAAGTATCGTCCCATTTCGGCAACCGCCGCGGCCGCCTGCATAGCGGCATCGACCTGAGGGCGCCGCGCGGCACCCCGATTCACGCCGCCGCCGACGGCCGGGTAAAATTCTCCGGCCATAAAAATGGCTATGGCCGGATGATCGTGATCGATCACGGAAAGGGAATCGAAACCGCGTATGCGCATAACGAGCGCAACCTGGTCGCGCGGGGGCAGCGCGTGTCGCAAGGCCAGGTCATCGCCCGGATCGGCCGCTCGGGCAATGCCACCGGTTATCACCTGCACTTCGAATTTCGCCGTTACGGCCAGGCGCTCGATCCGATCCATCGAATGCAGGCTGCGTTGTAGCGATCACCCGGCCAAGCGAAACGAAAAAGGTATACTGTCCCCTGAATTTTCGCCTTTGGGGCATTGAGTGAACGATAAAATCCGGCGCGCGCAATTTTCCCTCGTCCTGCTGTTCTTGGCGGTGACGCTCGCAGCCTTCGAAACAGTGGCCTCGGAAGATTCGATCCTGATAGAGGATGTGACCAACGACCGGGGGGTGCATGGACTGCGCGCAACCTTCCAGCTGCAAGCCTCCCGCGAGGCTATCTGGGCGCTATTAACCGATTACGACCGCTTCAAGGAAACCTTCAGGGGAATACGCCATATCGAAATCATCGACGAAGACGAGCGCGGCGCTCGGGTACGCTATACGATCAAGGCCTGGATCCTCACCTTCGCTTACACGCTGCAAAGAGATTACGTGCGGCCATACGAGTTGATCACCTGGCGTCGCACCGGCGGCGATTTTCGCGTGATTTCGGGCGCCTGGATGATCCTGCCGGGCCCTCGCGAGGACTTGCATGAAATCGTCTACGAGTCCTACGTCGATGTCGGCTTCCTGATTCCAACGGCACTGGTGCGCAATCGTGCGGCTAAGGAACTCGAGAAAACCATCATGCGCATGCGCACTCGCCTGGCGGATGGTTGAGCCCCGACATCATGGCAGGGCATCTTATGCGTAAACCAGGGCGCCCGCGGTTCTCTGTACCTTAGGCCGAAATGAACCGCCCTGGCTTACAGATAAACAAAATAATACAGCAGCACCAGGATCAGACCCGTGCCGAGGTTAACCAGAAAACCGTTCTTGATCATTTGACGCACATTGACGACACCGGTGGAATAGGCAATCGCGCTGGGCGGCGTGCCCACCGGCATCATAAAGTCGAGCGACACGCCAATCGCGATCAGCATCGCCATCGACTTTATGTCGAGCCCGAGCTCGTCGGCCAGCGGCAACATCAGCGGGATCAGGATCGCCGCCGAGGCTGTATTGCTGGCGACCATGGTCACGGCGATACCGAAAAACACCAGCATCAGCAGCGTCGCGAACAGCGGAATACCCGTGATCGAATCCTGTACCAGGGCTGCAAGCCAGCTGTCGATGCCGACCTGATTAACCGCGGAACCCAGGCTCAGCCCGCCGCCGAACAACAGCAGCGTGGGCCAGGATATTTTCGCCAGATCGCCGACCTCGAGTAATCCCAGGGCAAACAATCCGACGACCGGTACCAGCGCCACGGTAGCGGCGGACAGGCCGGTAAACTTGGTCGTCAGCCAGCCGATCACGGTAATCGCGAAAATCAGAAAAATCAGCTTTTGCGATCGGTCGAGCTTGCGCTCATGGTAGGTAAAGCGGATTTTATCGATTTCCGGTTTGTTGAACAGCCACAGCAGCAGCCAGGTGAACAGCAGCGCCAGCAGTACGAACGGCAACGCCTTCAGCATCCATTCGACAAAATCCAGCGAGACATCGTTCTCGCTCAGGAATTTTGCCGCAATCGCATTGGGCGGGCTGCCGACCAGCGAACCGATGCCACCGATGGTGGCGGCGTAGGCAACCGCCAGCACCGCGCCCCTGGCAAACCGCGAATGCACGTGAAACAGATGGTTTTCCTTCAGCACGATAATCGAAATCGGAATCATGATCGCAGCCGACGCCGTATTCGACATCCACATCGAAAGAAATGCGGTCACCAGCATCAGGCCGAGGACGAAAAAGAGCGGCCGGTCGCCCATGCGCTTTAAAATCTCGTGCGCTATGCGGTAATCGATGGCGTACTTCTGCATTCCCTGCGCAAGAATGAAACCGCCGAAAAACAAAACGATCACCGGGTCGAAATAGGGTTGAAACACGGTCTGGGCGGAAAAATCGCCAATCGCGAGCAGCAAAAAAGAACCGATCAGCGCGGACACGAACAGCGGGATCACTTCCGAAACCCACAGGATGACGACCGTGACCAGCGTCGCTGCGACCACCGCCTGGTTGTGCTCTGCTTGCGGCCAGCTCCAGTAAACCGCGACAAATGCCGACAGGGCGAGCAAAAACACAATCCATTTCAGTCCGCCCCTGCCAGGGGCGGATTTATCCGTGTTATCGTCCGGTTCCATCAGCTATTTTGCCTGGCGGTAGCAGTCATTCAGCGCAAATCAGTCGCAAGTATACCCGTTTAGCGCATACCGGATTCAACGAGGCGCAATGGACTAAAGAACTATCAAACGGGTTTCTCAACCCGGGCGCACCCCTGTTAGCCCCGGTCATTGCGAGCGCCCCCTGTTAGCCCCGGTCATTGCGAGCGCACCCCTGTGAGCCCCGGTCATTGCGAGCGCACCCTTATTAGTCCCGGAGTCATTGCGAGCGAAGCGAAGCAACCTCCGCACTAATTAGATCATTACAGCCATTGCACGGATATAATAGCGTCTGATAATTCATACCCAACAGGTCTTAACATGCCAGCAAAAGCCAGCCATACACACCATCTCGAGCAACAAATGCAGGACTGGCGTCACGATATTCATCGCCATCCCGAACTCGCGTTCGAGGAGAACCGCACCGCGGGCATCGTCGCCGACCTGCTCACCGAGTGGGGCATCGAGGTGCACCGCGAGGTCGGCAAAACCGGCGTCGTCGGCGTGCTGAAAAAAGGCAACGGCAGCCGTGCAATCGGCCTGCGCGCCGACATGGATGCGCTCAAGATCCACGAGCAAAACGACTTTCCTCATCGCTCCACGCACGACGGCAAGATGCATGCCTGCGGCCACGACGGGCATACCGCGATGCTGCTCGGCGCCGCCCGGCAGCTGTCCGCCGAAGGCGAATTCGACGGCACCGTAGTGTTCATTTTTCAGCCGGCCGAAGAGCACGGCGACGGCGCCCGCGCGATGATCACCGACGGTCTGTTCGAACGCTTTCCGGTCGACGACGTCTATGCCATCCACAACTTCCCTTCGCTCGATACCGGGCACTTCGCGGTACGCGCCGGTTCGATCATGGCGGCGGAGGACAATTTCGAAATCACGATCGACGGTATCGGCTGCCACGCGGCCATGCCGCACCTGGGCCGCGACCCGATCGTCATAGGCTGCGAAATCGTCATGGCGATGCAGACGCTGGTCGCGCGCACGCTGAATCCGATGGACCATGCAGTGGTCTCGTTTACCGAATTCGTCACCAACGGCACCGTCAACGTGGTCCCGGGGCAAGTCGTGCTCAAGGGCGACACACGCTCGCTGACGCCGGCGGTACAGAATCATATCGAGGCCACTATGGAACGCATCGTCGCGGGCGTTTGCGCCGCCCATGGTGTCGATTACCGCTTCGACTATCGGCGCAATTTCGTGCCGACTATCAACTCCACCGCCGAAGCGCAGATCGCAGCCGAAGTCGCTGCCTCGGTCGTCAGCCCTGACAATGTCATCGGTGACAGCCGACCAATCATGGCATCGGAAGATTTTGGTTACATGCTGCAGGCCAGGCCAGGGGCCTACGTGTTACTCGGCAATGGCGTCGACGGCGTCGGCGGCTGCAGCCTGCACAACCCGGCCTACGATTTCAACGACACCATTCTCACCATCGGCGCGGATTTCTGGGTCGAGCTGGTGCAGTCGCAGTTGCGCTGAAGCAGGCGTAAGCCGACAAGACCGGCTGGCGGCAACTGGATTAATCACGGCTGCAATCTATATTTAAATCTGGCATTCGATATCGACAGGAGTATCGGCATGAAATCGGTTTTACTGGCAGCCGCTTTGAGCATCTTCGCCCTGAGCACGGCCATTGCCGGCGACGACCTGGTAAAAGACATCGTGGTTTACAAAAATCCCGATTGCGGCTGCTGCACCAAATGGGTCAGGTACCTGGAAAGTCACGACTACAACGTGACGATCGAGCACACCCGCAACCTGTCCGAGGTGAAGAAGCGTCTCGGCGTGCCGGAAAATCTGGCCGCCTGCCATACCGCGGTCATCGATGGCTATGTCATCGAGGGCCATATTACCCACCGGGATATCAAGCGGCTGTTACTGTTCCGGCCGGAGGTCACGGGTATCGCGGTCCCCGGCATGCCGATCGGCACGCCCGGCATGGAACGAGGCAACAGCAAGCATTCCTACGACGTGATGACTTTCGACGACCAGGGCAAGGTTGAAGTCTTTGTAAAACACTGAGTCCGTATTCCCACTAACTCCGTATTCCCGTCCAGGTGATACAGATCAACTAGTTGCCGGCCAGCTGTTTGTAAGCTTTGCCAATTGAAGGCATAGTGCTTCAAAAATTTGCGATGCAGATATTAGCGTCATTATTCCGCCTGATCCCGCTACTGGCCGCGCTGTGCATAACCGCACCGGCCGGCGCCAACGAAGCAGGCAAGGCATACCTGATCGAGGTCGCGGGTGCAATCGGGCCTGTCACCCAGGAACTCGTCACCAGGGGTATAGCCGAAGCCGAAGAGGAGCGCGCCGCGGTCGTTATCCTGCAAATGGACACGCCCGGCGGCCTGGATCACTCCATGCGGGAAATCATCAAGACCATCCTGGATGCCCACGTACCGGTCGTCACCTGGGTTTCGCCGCAGGGATCGCGCGCCGCCAGTGCCGGCACCTACATCCTGTACGCCAGCCACGTCGCGGCGATGGCCCCGGCGACCAACCTGGGCGCGGCGACGCCGGTGCAGATCGGCGGATTACCCAAACTGCCTTCCCAGCCGCCGCGGTCGGAGGAAGAAAAGCCCGAGGACGACGGCAAGACCGACATGGAACGCAAGATCCTCAATGACGCTATCGCTTACATCAAGGGCCTGGCGAAACTCAGGGGCCGCAACGAGCAGTGGGCCGAGCAGGCAGTGCGCGAGGCCGCTTCGCTAAGCGCGGTGGAAGCGCTGGAGATGAACGTCATCGACCTGGTCGCGGCCGATCTGAATGACTTGCTGCGGCAGCTCGACGGGCGCGAAATCAACGTCAAGGGACGCATCGTGGTACTCGACACCGATGCCATGGTCGTCGAACGCATCACCCCGGACTGGCGCTCCGAGCTGCTCGCCATCATCACCAATCCCAATATCGCCTACGTGCTGATGCTGATCGGGATTTACGGGCTGATTCTCGAGTTTTCCAACCCGGGGGCGATCCTGCCGGGTGTAACCGGCGCCATCTGCCTGCTGCTGGCGCTCTATGCTTTCCAGGTGCTGCCGGTCAACTATGCCGCGCTCGCGCTGCTCGCCATCGGCATCGCGTTCATGGTCTCGGAGATATTCGTCACCAGCGGCGGCATACTCGGCATCGGCGGCGTCGCCGCGTTTACCGTCGGCTCGATCATGCTGTTCGACGACGATTACCTGGCCGTGTCGATCCCGATGATCGGCGGCACCGCGCTGGTCGGCGCCGGATTCATGCTGTGGATTCTCAGACGCTTCGCCACGCTCAGGCGCGCCCAGGTGGTCAGCGGCGAGGAATACATGATCGGCCATATCGGCATCGTGCGCGAGGCCTTCGACGCGCGCGGGCGGATCGACCTGGATGGCGAAAACTGGATCGCGGAAACCCACGTTCCGTTAGAAGCAGGTCAAATGGTGCGCGTCACCGCCGTCGATAAACTGGTACTTAAAGTCGAACCGGTCGAAGAGTCTTCCGAGGAGGAATAAACATGTTTTTACTGGAATACCTGACGCCCGCGATCATACTCGCGGTAATTATTGGCTCTGCCATTCGCATCCTGCGGGAATACGAGCGTGGCGTGATTTTTTTCCTCGGCCGTTTTCAGAAGGTCAAGGGCCCGGGATTGATCATCGTCATCCCGCTGATCCAGAAAATGGTGCGGGTCGACCTGCGCGTCATCACCTACGACATCCCGACCCAGGACCTCATATCGCGCGACAACGTGACCGTGCGCGTCAGTGCGGTACTCTATTTCCGCGTGGTCGACCCGGAGCGCGCGATTATCCAGGTGGAACAGTTCTTCGAGGCCACCAGCCAGCTCGCGCAAACCACGCTGCGTTCGGTGCTGGGCCAGCACGACCTCGATGAAATGCTGTCGCAACGGGAAAAACTGAACGCCCATATTCAGACTATCCTCGATGAACAGACCGCTTCCTGGGGGATCAAGGTCACCAATGTCGAGATCAAGCATATCGACCTCAACGAGAGCATGATCCGCGCCATTGCCAAGCAGGCCGAAGCCGAGCGCGAGCGCCGCGCCAAGGTGATTCATGCCGAGGGTGAGCTGCAGGCTTCGAAGAAGCTGCTGGAGGCGGCGGACGTCATGTCGCAAAATCCGCAGACCCTGCAGCTACGTTACCTGCAGACGCTTAACGACATATCCAACGAGAATGCGACGACGATCGTGTTTCCGTTACCGATTGATGTCATGAAGGCTTTCACCGGGCCGAATCAGGAAGGTGCCGACCAGGGTCCCTGAATTCACCACTAAATACGAGCCAACCATGACCGAACACCCGCTATTACTGACACCGTTGCGAATACGCGAACTGGAACTGCGCAACCGCATCGTGATTTCCCCGATGTGCACCTATTCGGCCGAAGACGGCATGATGAACGACTGGCATCTCGCCCATCTGGGGCAGTTCGCTATCGGCGGCGCCGGGCTCGTGTTTTGCGAGGCGTCCGCGGTAGAGGAACGCGGCCGTATCACCCACGGTGACGTCGGTATCTGGAAGGACGAGCAAATCGCGCCGATCAAGCGGGTGTTCGATTTTGTCAAGGCTCACGGCGCCCGGACCGCGATCCAGATCGCCCATGCCGGGCGCAAGGCCAGCATGCAGCGGCCCTGGTTCGGCAGCGGACCGCTGGATGACACCGACCGCGCACGCGGCGATCTCCCCTGGGAGATCGTCGGCGCCAGCCCGATCCCGGTCGACGAGGGCTGGCTGCTGCCGCGTGAACTGGCTAGCGACGAAATCCCCGCGCTGATCGAGCAATGGGTCGCGGCCGCACGACGCGCGCTGGCAACTGGCGCCGACGTACTGGAAATCCATGGCGCGCATGGCTATCTGCTGGCGAGCTTCCTGTCGCCGATCAGCAATCGGCGCCGCGACCGCTATGGCGGCGATCGCGCCGGGCGCATGCGCCTGCCCCTCGAAATCTCGGAAGCCGTGCGCGCCGTATGGCCCGACGACAAACCGCTATTCTTTCGTATCTCCGCGGTCGATGGTGCCGAAAACGGCTGGAACCTGGACGATTCAGTAGTGCTCGCACGCGAGCTCAAGGCGCTGGGCGTCGATGTGGTCGACTGCTCGTCGGGCGGCATCTCCGGTGCGGCGACCGCCGCCGGAGTCAAACGTCAGCCGGGTTACCAGGTGCCGTACGCCGAGCGCATCCGCAAGGACGCCGATTTGATAACCCAGGCGGTCGGCCTGATTACCCACCCGCTGCAGGCGGAAGAGATACTGCGCGAGCAGCGCGCCGACCTGATCGCAATTGCGCGGGAGGCGCTGAACAACCCCCACTGGGCACTGCACGCGGCGGCAGCGCTGGGTGCCGATCCCGAGTTCGAGGACTGGCCGACGCAATATGGCTGGTGGCTGGTGCGACGAGAGCGCTCGAGCGTGTACTATCAGCCTCCGGGCGATCAAGCCGGCGCCGTAGAATGAACGAACTGTAACTCGTAAGAAAGTGGTCTGTCCGCTATAGCCTGGTTTTTCCTACAGCAGCGGGCTCATGAGCTGCGCCATATTTTCGAGCAATCGCACGGACTTGCGGCGCCGGCGCCAGCGTTGCAAATCGATCGGTTCGGATTGCGCCGCGTAGCTCATCTGCAGCTCGCGTACGGCATGGCCAAATGGCGCGTCGTAGGCAATTACCGTCACTTCGAAGTTGAGACGCAGACTGCGTATATCGAGATTGACCGTACCGAACAGCGTCGTGTCGCCGTCGACGACGACACTCTTGGTATGCAGCAAACCGCCCCGAAACCGCAATATGCGCACGCCGGCACTCAGCAGGTCGTCGTTATAGGCGCGACTGGCATAGCGTACCAGCACCGAGTCGACGCGCTCGGGCACTATCAGCGTTACCTCCACACCCCGCCGTGCCGCGGCCATCAGTGCTTCGAGTACCGGCTCGTCGGGAACGAAATACGGGGTAGTCATGATCAGTTCACGCCGCGCCGAATAGATCGCTGTAAGCAAAACCTGGTAGACTCCGCTGCCCTCGTAAACCGGGCCCGACGGTAACACCTGGGCCACCGCGATGCCGGTGGGTTCCGGCAGATCGGCCCCGCTTACGGGAATCAGGCTTTCCAGCGTCTCACCGGTTTCGAGCAGCCAGTCCCAAACGAACACCAGTTCGAGCAGTTTTACCGCTGGTCCGGTGACGCGTACCATCGCGTCAACCCATTCACCCACGCCGTTACCCTGCTTGAAGAATCGCGGATCGACCAGGTTCAGGCTGCCGGTGAAGGCAATGGAACCGTCGACCACGACGATCTTTCGGTGCAGACGCAAGTCGACCCTAACGAACAGGCTGCGCAACAGCCCCACCGGCAGGGCCTCGATGATCTCGACCCCGCCCTGTCGCATTTCACGTGCAAGCCGGCTTCGCAGAAAAGCGGCGCTGCCGACTGAATCGATCAACACCCGGCAACGCACGCCGCGCGCCTGGGCGCGAATGAGGGCGCGCGCAACGTCATCCGCAAGCCCGCCGAGATGCCAGATATAAAACTCCATGTCACAGGTCTCGTGCGCAGCGTCGATCTCCTCGATAATTGCCTCGAGCGTGGCGCTGGCGCCCTCGATGAGCTGCATCTGGTTGCCTCCCAGCGCGGGCAAACCGATATCACCGGCGACGAAGCGCTGCAGTTTTTCCCAGATAATCGGTTCGCCTTCTCGCGGCACGGCGCTGGCGGGCGATATGTGCGCCAGCCATTCCTCGAGCGGCGCCAACAATTGTCTCGCGCGCCGGGCCCGTTTACGACCCAGCGTGCGCTCCCCCACCAGCAGATACAGCACCGCGCCGACATAAGGCAGCAGGATCACCAGTATTAGCCAGGCCAGTGAGACCCCTGGCGGGCGGCGTTTTACGATGACGCGCAGCATAATCGAAACAACGATTCCGATATCGAGGAGAAGTAGCGCAAGCGCGAAAATTTCGACTTCAGACATTTATCGCCCGGCCGCCGAATGAACGGCCAGTAGTTTGAAAAAGGCGGGGGTTGCCCCCGGTACCCTCAATCGTCGCTCGGCGGGGCCAGCCTTACGCAGGCGACGATGAGTTTCGATACGTATTCGGAGGGTTCACGCGGATCAAGTTTATCCCCTGCTTCGACGACGGCTTTGTGCCTGGCGCGCAAATTCGCCAGGTGAGAATCTACCGGGTAACTCTGCACACCCGTCAGCTCGCGTATGTCGTCAGAGACACTGGGATCGGGCGCGAAATCCAGCCTGCCTTCATCGATCTGCTTCAAGAGATCCAGCGCTCTTTCCAGATCGGCCAATAATGAACTAGCTACCACCTTCCCCTCCCGTGATGGAGTCAATTCCGGCAACAGTATACCCATTTCGGTCTCGAGGAAGGTAGCAAACGGGTATACTTTCCCCGAAAGACGGTAACAAGGGAAGACATGCAACTGTCGAAATCACAATATGTCCGCGGTCTTCAGTGTCATAAATCGCTATGGTTGTACAAGCACAGGAAAGACACAATAACGCCGACAAGCCCGCAAAAGGAATTTATCTTCGAGACCGGCAATCGCGTCGGTAAACTCGCGCAAACGCTGTTCCCGGGCGGGATCGAAATCGAATTCGACCCCGGGGATTACGACGGCATGATCGCAAAAACCCGGCTGCTGATCGACCGTGGCCAGGACGTTATTTACGAGGCGACTTTCAAAAGCCGAAACGTTCTGATCCTGGCCGATATCCTGGTGCGCAACGGCGAAGCCTGGGACCTGTACGAGGTGAAATCCTCCAGCGATGCCAAACCCCAGCACAAGCCGGACGCGGCGATACAGTGGTATGTGATAAAAGACCAGCTGCCGATGGGCAAGGCGCACATCGTGCATGTCAACAGTGATTACGTGTTTACGGGCGAGCTCGACGTCTCCGCCCTGTTTTCAATCAGGGACATCACCGACGAAGTGCTCGATTTGCAGGCAGGCATCGGGCAAAACCTGGCCTCGATGGAAGCCATGCTGCAGGGAGGCGAGCCCGAGATTCGCAAAGGCCCGCAATGCACCAGTCCCTACGAATGCGATTTCAAGGATTACTGCTGGAGGGATGTCCCCTATCCTTCGGTGTTCAACCTGTACCGCATGAACGGCGGGCAAAAATTCGAGCTATTCCATGACGGCAAGGTCAGTTACGCGGACGTCTGCAACCTGACATTGACGCAAACGCAAAAACTGCAGGTCGACTCGGCGCTTTCCGGGGAGATTTATATCGACCACGAAAAAATCAGGGAATTCGTCGACAGTGCCGTCTATCCGATCAACTTTCTGGACTTCGAAACCTTCAATAACGCAATACCCAGGTTCGTCGGGCAAAAACCCTATCGCACCGCGATCCCGTTTCAGTACTCACTGCACATCCTGCACGAGGACGGAGAAATCGAGCACAGGGAATTCCTCGCGGACGAAAGCCGGGATCCGCGCCCGGAGATTGCGGCAAGACTGGCCGCGGACGTCACTGCCGAGGGCTCCATAGTCGCTTTCAGCCAGGCAACGGAAAAATCCATTATCAGACGCCTTGCCGCCGAGTCTGCCGAACACGCGGAAGCGTTGACCGCGATGGATGATCGATTCATTGACCTGCTGAAACCGTTTCAGCAACTGATGTATTACCACCCGGATTTCCATGGCAGCTTCTCGATCAAATCGATCTTGCCGGCCATGTTTCCGGATGACGATGCACTCGACTACAAGAACCTCGACATCCAGGCGGGCGATATGGCCTCGGCGATTTATGCCGACCTGGACCAGGTTAACGATATCGAGGAAAAACGGAAAATCCGCAACTCGTTACTCGCCTACTGCAGGCTGGACACCCTCGCGATGGTGATGATCTGGCGGGAATTAGGCGGCATCGCCAATTTGTAAAGTCCCGTAACGCAAGCGAACTCAAAAAAAAACGGAGGGATCAAAAAGATCCCTCCGTCGCTTTTTCTTCGTTCTGTCTCGAAAGCGCGTGATGTCAGGCGCTAGTTAGGCCCCCTGGAAAAGCGCGAAGCATCGCTGTCTTCGGGCTTGTACTCTCCCGGTAACTTATCCTCTCTTCTGCGATCCTGGCGGATGCTGGAGAGCTCCTGTTCGTGATTGAACAGTAATTCCAGGGCGACCTTGTAGGTGTTGAAAGCCCGCTGGTATCTATCCTTGTCCGGAAACAGGGTGTTGATGTATTCCATCAGCAGCGCGGTCGGCAATCCCACCAGCGAGCTGATGATCGCCACCGCGGCACCGGCCTTGATATCGCCGCCCTGGGCCAGGGCCAGGTAAAATCCCGCAAAGGTACCGATAATACCGATCAGGATGATCATGAACGGCGCGCGCGCGATGATGCCGGCAATCGCCTCCGAATCGAAGAATCTATAGGTCGTGGCAAAAAACGGATTACGGTCGAGGGCGATACGGCTGATCATTTCGTAGTCCGGCGACTGGCCGTAGCCCTGCTCCTTCACCTCGTTGGTGGTCAGCTCGATGATCGCCTCGGTGCCTTCGACCATGTCGAACCAGCGGTCGAACATCTTGGGCTTTTCACCGGTGACCAGGTTTTTCTCGACCAGGTCTTCCTGGGTTTTATCCAGCAGGATGTTCGCCTTGGCATCGAGCTGGTGCGACTGAAGCTTGAGCTTTTCCGCCTCCTTGATCCTGATGCGCAATTCCTCGAGGTAAGGATCCTTGCCCGAATACAGGGTTACGGGGATCGCCATCTGGTGGGCCGACAACGTCGGATCGAAGTTGGCCGCGAGCGCGACCTCGGCCTGCTGCCGCACGCTGTCGACGTACTCCAGGTCCGACGGCGTCGTTTGCACCTTCTTGTACTCGAACACCGCGTAATAGAATGCCGTCGCGAAGCGGCCGACCGATGCGATCTTGTAGTGCAGACCGAACTTGAAAATACCGAACACGATAAAACATGCCCCGATACCGCTGATAAACAGCTTGCCGATCATTTGATTGGTGAATTCCACTTCCAGGAAGTACACGAAATACACCGTCGCTGCGATAATGCCCAAAAATACGTACTTAAACATGATTGCTCTCTAACCCATCGTCAGGGTAAAAAAAGTGGTTTTATTCCTCTGAATATAGCTTAAATTCCAGAATTGACGCCTGCTCCTTCTTGCAGTCGTATTCGATACAGGTTGCCAGCTGACCGACCAGGTGTTCGGGCACCGGAGTTGCGGTCCGGTAACCGAGCGCTTCGATGCCAAGGTCGGCTTTCAGCTGGGCCCGATGCGGGTAATCACCCATTTCGGCCTCGTCGAAAATAAAGTTATACATCGCGAGCGCACGGTCGTTACTCAGTTTCAGGTTGAACTCGCGCGCTTCTTCGCCTTCAGGCGATGTATCGTTGATACTGAAGTATTTGCCGCGGAAAATGGGCGAGGTCAAACCGGAAATCTTGAGTGACTCGACCTGTTTGGCCGCCCCTTCGTTTTCGTAAATGCTCTTGGCATATTTCGGAATCATGACCCGCAGCAAATCTTTCATGCTGTTCGACAGCTCGGCCGATCCACGCACGAAATAAGACTCCTGGAAGTTGATCCGAACCTTGCCGGTCTTCTGGTCGATATTGACGTCGTCTTCATCCGAATCCTTGAAGTTCTCGAGCAGGTTGTCGACAATCTGTTCCCTGACTTTCTGTGCTGCTTGCCTTTCCTTCTCGGCGTCGAGGAACGGTTTCATTTCCGCATCCTTCTCTGCTTCGAGCTTGGCCAGCTGTTCCGCCAGCTCCTTGGCGTGCTCGTCTGCAACCTCGGCCTGCGCATCTTGCTTGGCCGTCTTACGTACTTCGGCTTCCGCCGCCTCGGCTGCTGCTTTGGCTAATTGCTGGGCCTCGAGCTCTGCTTGCGCCTGCTGCGCAGCGAGTTCCTGTGCCTTCTGCGCCTCCAGTTGAGCCTGCTGCTCCGCCAATTGCTGCGCCTGTTGTGCCGCTAGCTTGGCTTGTTGAGCGGCAAGCTCTTGCTGCAGCTGACGTTCGGCTTCGGCAGCCGTCTGCTGGCGGGCTTGTTGCGCGGCTTGCTCGGCGGCTGCCTGTGCTGCCGCCTGTTTCTGTGCTTCCAGTTCGGCTTTTTGCTGCGCCAGCGCCTCCGCCTGTTGCTGCCTGGCCTGCTCGGTCAATTGCTGCTGCTGTTGCTGGGCTTGCTGGGTCAGCTGCTGCTGCTGTTGTATTTTCTGCTGCTGCATCATCGCCATCTGCATCTGTTGCTGCTGCTGCATCTGTTGCTGTTGCTGGTTCAGATCGTTCACGCGTTCGAGCTCGGCGGCGATGATCGCCTGCGTGGTGGTTTCGAGCTGCTCTTGCTGAGCCGTCATCTGCTGCTCGAAGGTCTGTTTAGCCGAAGATATCTCGATTTCCTTTTGTTCTTCCAGCTGAGCGATCTTGATTTCTACTTCCTGCTGGCTTTCTTCCTCGAGCTCGGCCTTCTGCCGCTCCACTTCTTTCTCCTGCTCGAGTTCGAGCTTGGCGACGAGCGTTTCATACTCCAGTTTTGCCTGGGCCTGCTGTTGTTCCATCATTTGCGTAAACTGCTGGACCAGTTCTTTCGCTTTCTGCTCGCGCTCCGCCTCGATCTCTTCCAGCGATTTGACCGCATTTTGCGCTAGCATCTCGCGGCGCCGCTCGCGGGCTTCTTCAGCCGCGGCAAGCTCTTCCTGCAGTTTCTTGTACTCGGTGGCGA
Organism: Gammaproteobacteria bacterium; assembly: GCA_020354435.1. Classification (GTDB taxonomy): domain Bacteria; phylum Pseudomonadota; class Gammaproteobacteria. The sequence continues at coordinate 3,591,389 of CP070646.1, read as the reverse complement.
TCTCCTCGATCGTTCTCTGACTTTTTTCCTGCTCGGCGATAATTTCATCGCTCGAGTAAATCATGAACACGATCGCGAGCACGGCGAACAGATCGATCATCGGAATCAATGCATCGATCGTTTTTGTCTTATTCGTTTCAGTTTTATTAGCGAACATGGGTCAGTTTATGTCGTTTCCGGAATCCGTGAGTAATATGCATAGACGTTGATTAATAATAGTCAAGATTGGGCAAAAACCACGTCTAATTTAGGTGACGCATTTCACAGTCGTCGGAGGGGTCGATCGCTCGGAAAATTCGCGATCTATATCGGAGCCTGTAACAGCATATAAATCAAACTGTTAACGAAACTTCTTCATAAATTAATTTAAAAATAAAAAGAGTACGGAGGGATTAAAAAAATAATCCCTTAGTACCCTTTTTTGTTTTATTTTTTCTGGTCGACTTACTCGTCCAGCGGTATGACGAGCACCGGAATCCGGCTTCGGCGAATAACACGTCGAGTGGTATCGCCTATGACGGCATCCTTTACCGATGCGCGGTTGCCGTGTTTACTGATGACCAGTAAATCGTATCCGCCGTCATGCGCTTCCTCGAGAATTTTTTCCAGGCGCTCGCCGGTCCCGACTTTGATTTCATAGCTCAGCACCGGGTGCTCGGGCTGGTCCGCCAGGCATTCTTCACAAAATTGCTCGATATTCCTGATGGCGAAATCTTCCGGTCGGCGGCTGAGCATGATATTTCTGGCGTCCTCCAGGTTTCTGCTGGTCAGTTCTTCCCACAATTCGTTACTCATATAGCCCTCGAGGCTTTGCAGGTCGCGGTTTTCGACCACGTGGAAAACCGTCAGTTGCGCGTTATTGCGCCGGGCAATCGCGGCCGCATGCGGAAACGCCTGCCGGCCGGACTCGGACAGGTCGGTGACATAGAGTATTTTTCCGTAATCGATCTGCTTTAGAGGATTCTGCCTCGACATTAGTTTTGTTCTCCTGCAGCAGCCTGCGGTTTACGCTTCATCCAGATACCGCTCAGGAACCAGCTGTAGGCCCAGGTGCCGAAAAATACCAAGACGAAGGTGATCAGGATATCCATCGCCGATCCGTTCAGGGAGAAAGCCGGCACGTAGCCGAAAATAAAGGGCGCGAGATAAAGGAACTTGGCGAACTTGAAGGCAATCCATGCGGTCGCCCACATGTTGGCCTTGGCGATCGTCGCTCCGGCGAAAGCGGCGATACAGACCGGCGGCGTGATATTGGAATCCTGCGACAGCCAGTAGACGATCATGTGCGCGGCGATTTCATTAACGCCCAGGTGCGTCAACGCCGGCACCGCAACCACGGCAGTAATCAGGTAAGCCGCCGTCACCGGTACGCCCATACCCAGGATCAGGGAAGCGAGCGCCACCAGTAGTATCGTCAGCCAGAGCCGGCCCTCTGCCAGGTCGATAACGATATCGGCAAAGGTCAGTATCAGGCCACTGTAGGTCAGCACACCAATAATAATGCCGATGACACCGACCGTGGCCCCGATCTTGAGGCTGGTTTCCGCACCGGAACGGGATGCATCCACGAAACCCTTCAGGTCGATTCGCGTATCCTTGCGGAACCAGCTCACCGCGATACAGGTCACGATACCCAGGATGGCTGAGTAACCCGGCGAAAATCCCATCAGCATCAGGATCGTGATCACCACCAGCGGTAATATGTAAAACCACTCCTTGCGCAGAATTTCCCTGGCGCTTTCCTTGGACTTCTCACCGACGAGATTTTCCTTCTTGGCTTCGTAATGCACCATCATGAAGACGCTGAAGAAATACATCAGTGCCGGAAAAATCGCCACCAGCATGATCTGGGAGTAAGGCAAACCGGTCAGCTCGGCCATGATGAAACCGCCGGCACCCATGATCGGCGGCATGAACATACCGCCGATGGAAGCAGCCGGCTCGATACCCCCCGCCACGTGTGGTCGAAATCCGGCCTTTTTCATCATCGGGATGGTAAAGGCGCCGGTGGATACCGTATTGGCGATCGCGCTGCCGGAAATGGATCCGAACAGGCCGCTGGCAATGACCGAAACCTTGCCCGGCCCTCCGATCTTGTGTCCCACGGCGGCGAGCGGGAAATCGATAAAGAATCGTTGCGCGCCACTCTTTTCCAGAAAGGCGCCGAAAATCACGAAAAGAATGATATAGGTCGCCAGGACATTGGCCATGATGCCGAAAACACCGTCGCTCTTGTAAAAAATACTGGTGCACAGATAGGGGAAGGTATCGCCCGCATGCTGTATGACTTCCGGAATCAATTCACTGTCACCGAATACACCGTACAGCAACATCACGGCGCCGATGACCACGAATACGGTGCCGACCACGCGGCGCGCCACCTCGACACCGACCACTACGCCAGCCATGGCGACCCATTGATCGAGCTCGGTTTCCGCACCGGCACGGTAATTGATGGCTTCGAAGTTGATGATCCAGTAGCCCAGCGTGACGACGGACACCCCCATCAAGAAATAGTCCCAGATACGACCGGCCAGCCCCGGCGTCCGGTAAAGTAGGAACACGAGCACGTAGGTGATGATGACGTAAATGCCGCGGTGGTACTGGGTGGCCGCCGGTTGCAGCACGGCGGAATAGGAATAAAACAGCACGAGGCCGATAGCCATGGCATCGAACATCAGGCGTTCGACCTTGTTTAGCTTTTCGGACAGCATGATCCGGTCCCCCTCGATATTATTTTAATCGCCATTTCGGCTTATTAGTCCGGCGATGTGAAGGATCAGGGCGAGGCAAGCCTCGCCCTGACAACGTTTTTACATCATGCCTTTTTCTTTCCAGAACTTGACCGCACCGGGATGCCACGGGGTAACCACGCCCTGGGTACCGGTTTCGAGGCTCATGTTCTTGAAAGTCTTTTTCTGGGCCTTCATATGGGCCAGGCCTTCATCGGTATAGATGGTGGACAGCATCTGGTAAACGGTGTCATCGGATACCTTGGAATTGGCTACCCACAGGGCCGAGTCCTGGAAGGAAGGCGTTTCGGTATCGACACCACGGTAGGTACCCGACGGAACCGACAGTTGGCTGAAGTACGGGTATTCGTCGAAGAAACCGCTGTCCTTGGCATCCTTACCCAGATCGATCAGCTCGATGTCGTTTGTCTGGGCGGCCATGATAACGGCGCCGCTGGGGAATGCCGTGAACAACCAGAAAGCATCCAGCTGGTTGTTGCCGAAAGCCTGGGCCGCATCGTTATATCCCATGGCATTACGCTCGACCTTGTCCCAGACACCCATGTGGTTGAAAAACAGTTCGCAATTGGCGAATGCACCGGAACCGGCGTTGCCGACACCGACCTTCTTGCCGACCAGGTCCTTGGTGCTTTTAATGCCCGAACCCTTGCGCACCACCAACTGGGCCGGCGCACCGTACAGCCAGGCAACCGCCATGACATCTTCGTACTGTTTAGTGTCGTTTTTCATCTTGCCGTTGCGGCCGAGGTAAACATGGCCGGAATACACCACGCCCATTTGTGCCTTGCCGGAATTCACCTTGCGCAGGTTTTCCACGGAACCGGCGGAAGACTGAGCCCGGACACGGAAGTTCTGGGATTTTTTAATCGGATCGTAAACCTGAACCGCGTTGGCAACCACCTGGAAAGTGCCGCCGGCGGGACCGCCGCTGAAAACCACTCTTTCCTTCGCGGCGAACGCGGTAACCGGCGTCAGCATGCTGGCTGCGAGCAATGCCGAACCGGCGACCAGAAAAGATCTGCGTTTGATAGTCATGAAATGTCCTCCTTATTAGTATCGTGAAAATGCTCATCGATTAAAGCGATGAGATAACCAGCAAAACGCGGGCCAAACTGGACAGGCTAAAGAATTTTTTTTATCAGTTATTGATATGAAGCAGAATAACGGGAGATTTTGAAAAAAATCAGGAATCTAGCTTTTTGGGGGGGGAACCACCCATCTGGACTAATTGGAAGGACTAATTCGGGCTAAAACTCGGGGACAGTTTACTGATTTCCCAGGCGGAATAAGTAAACTGTCCCCGAGTTTTCGGGGTTCAAAGATGCGCCTGTACCCAGCGCACGATGTCGGCCGCACCCATCGCGCCCGGTTGTCGGGCGATCTCGCGACCATTGCGAAACAGTGCCAGCGTCGGGATACTGCGTATGCCGAAGCGCGCGCCGAGCACTTGCTCGACCTCGGTGTTGACCTTGGCCAGGCGGATGCGCGGCTCCAGTTCGCGCGCCGCCTGCTCGAACTGTGGCGCCATCATCTTGCAGGGCCCGCACCAGGGCGCCCAGAAATCGACCAGCACCGG
>CP070646.1:3577820-3586960 GCA_020354435.1 Gammaproteobacteria bacterium | reverse complement strand
GCAGCTGGTAAATCACTTTCTGGTTATGAATCAGCCTGAAAGCCACCGGCGGATGACTCAGGGCCATGCTCTTGAACAGGGATTCGATATGCTTGTACTCGGTTTTCTCCGCGCGCAGGAACTTCTTGCGCGCCGGTACGTTGTAAAACAGCTCCAGCACCTCGACCTGGGTGCCCTGGGGCAGCGCATCGGGCGCCGGATCCGAGCCTTCGCGAGCCTGCAGTCGCCAGGCGCAATCGGCCCCGGCTACGCGCGATACCAGGCTGAGTCGCGAGACCGAGGCGATGCTCGGCAGGGCTTCGCCGCGAAAACCCAGCGAGGCAATGTTTTCCAGGTCTTCGAGACTCGCAATCTTGCTGGTGGCATGGCGCGACAGCGCGCTGACGAGCTCATTGCGATCGATACCGCAACCGTCATCGCTGACTCGAATCATACGCGTGCCGCCAGCCTCGATTTCGACCGTGATCGAGCCGGCGCCGGCGTCGAGGCTGTTTTCGACCAGTTCCTTGACCACCGACGCGGGGCGCTCGACCACTTCGCCAGCGGCTATCTGGTTGATCAGGTGGGAAGGTAAGGTGTGGATTTTCGCCAAGGGTAAATCAGGCCACCAATCGTGATTCCAGCTTCTCCTGGTCGCGGGTGAAAAGGCGTATTCCTTCGGCCAGTTTTTCGGTCGCCATCGCATCCTCGTTCAGCATCCAGCGAAAGGATTTTTCATCCAGGTTCAACTTTTCGATGCTGTCGCCGGCCTGGTCCGGATCGAGCCTGCGCGTCAACAGGGAATCGTCCTCCGCCAGCTCCTGCATCAACTGCGGGCTGATCGTCAGACGGTCGCAGCCGGCCAGCTGCTCGATTTCGCCGGTATTGCGAAAGCTTGCGCCCATGACCACGGTTTTATAGCCGTGCTGCTTGTAGTAATTGTAGATCCGGGCGACCGATAACACCCCCGGATCCTGTTCTGGCGGAATCGAGGACTGACCGCTGGCGGCGAGATGCCAGTCGAGAATGCGCCCGACAAACGGCGAAACCAGGTAAGCCCCGCTGTCGGCGCAGGCCACCGCCTGGGCAAAGCTGAAAAGCAGAGTCAGGTTGCAATTGATATTGTCCTGTTCGAGTTCGCGGGCCGCCTGGATTCCCTCCCAGGTCGAGGCTATTTTGATCAGCACGCGATTGCGATTGCTGCCGCGGCTTTCGTACAGGTCGATCAGGCGACGCGCGCGTGCGACGGTGGCTTCGCGGTCGAACGACAGGCGTGCATCGACCTCGGTCGATACCCGGCCCGGTACAATTTTCTGAATTTCGAGCCCGATGCTGACCGCCAGGTAATCGCAGGCCGCGGCCGCACGCGATGCCGGGCTGCCGCCCTGCTCGCGCCCCCAGCGCTGCGCCTCGTCCAGCAGCGGCTGATAGCGTGGCAGATCGGCCGCCTTCAGCAGCAACGACGGGTTGGTGGTCGCATCCTGTGGCTGGTATTGAACCATGGCGTCCAGGTCACCGGTATCGGCGACCACCTGGGTCATGGATTTCAACTGTTCGAGTTTGTTCATGTTTCGATGCCGCGTACGATTGTTGAGCTCGGAATTTGCACGCAGAGAATACCAGAATTTCCGATTCGGGATTATCATATTTATCCATGCAAGAAATCACTTCCATCGTGCTGGTTTTAGTCTGCGTTTACCTGTTGATCGCGGTCTTCCTGTACCTCTATCAGCGCAAGCTGATTTACTTTCCGGTGCCGGTAGATCCGGGTTTCAGCGCCGACGAGGTGACCGTCGAAAATGACGGCGTCTGCCTGCATGGCTGGGTTCTGAATCCGGACCAGCCGCGCGCGCTGATCTATTTTGGCGGCAACTCGGAGTTGATTACGCATCGACGCGGATTCTTCGAAGACGTGTTCGGCGATTACAGCGTATACCTGATCAACTATCGCGGCTACGGCCACAGCGAAGGCCGTCCCAGCGAAGCCGCGCTGTTTTCCGATGCGCTCGCGATTTACGACCAGCTCAGCCATCGGCACGAATCGATTAGCGCCTACGGCCGCAGTCTCGGCAGCGGCGTCGCGGTTTACCTGGCGGCAGAACGGCCGCTGGCCAAGCTGATCCTGCTGACCCCTTACGACAGCATCACCGAAATCGCGCAGCGCTTATACCCGTTTTTGCCGGTACGGCTGTTGCTCAAGGATCGTTTCGACTCGGCAGCGCGCGCCGGCGATATCGACGAACCGGTACTGATTGCAAGCGCCGAGTTCGATCGCGAAGTCAAACTGCCGCACACGCTGGCGTTGAAGCGAAAATTTACCCGCGCACCGCTGCAATACCAGATGATCGCGGGTGCGGCGCATAATAATATTGTTGATTTTCCCGACTACCGGGAGGCCGTGCGAAATTTCGTTATCGGGCTTGGCCCGGGTTCCCGAGCCTAGGTCTGACGGTTTTTGAGATGGTTCCTGATACCGGAAAAGACCGCCTTGGCGAGCTTGTGCTGGTGCTTCGGATTGCGCAGCTTTCTTTCCTCGGCGGGATTGGACAGAAAAGCGGTTTCGATCAGGATAGACGGCATATCGGGCGCCTTCAGCACCGCGAAACCCGCCTGTTGCACCTTTTTATTGTTCAGCTTCGAAATCTTGCCGAGGTGCCTGAGCACGTCCGATCCCAGCTCGAGGCTATCCTGTATGGTCGCGGTCTGCGACAGATCGAGCAGCACCGACGCGATCAGGTCGTCCTTGTCGTCGAGGCTGATACCGCCGATCAGATCGGAAGCATTCTCTTTTTCCGCGATCCAGCGCGCAGCCTCGGAACTCGCTCCCCTTAACGACAGCGCGTAAACCGAGGCGCCCTTGGCATTGGGACTATGGAATGAATTCGAGTGCAGCGAAACGAATATATCGGCCTCGGCCTCGCGCGCCTTCTTCACGCGATTGCGCAGGCTGACGAAGCGATCGCCTTCGCGCGTCAGAATCGCGCGGTAGCCCGAGGTACGGTTGATCAGGGTTTTCATCTTCTTCGCGACCGACAACGCCACGTCTTTTTCGCGCGTACCCTTCTTGCCGATGGCGCCGGGATCGCGGCCGCCATGGCCGGGATCGAGCGCGATGATGAACTGCTTTTTACGCTGTTTACGTTCCTGCTGACTGGTGATAATCGGCGTCGGGCTCAGTTTGGTCGCGTGCAGATCGACCACCAGCCGATGGCCGGACTTGCCGTCAGGCTTCAGCTCGAAGCTGCGCGGCCGCGCCTTGCCTTTCAGGTCGAGCACCACGCGCAGGCGTCCATTATCCTTGCTGGCCGAACGGATACCGCGCATCAGGTTGGTCGACTTACGGTTGATGTCGATCGCCTCGCTCTCGCGCGTATTATGCAGGTCGATGACGACGCGATGCGGATCGTCCAGCGTAAACAGCCGATGCTCGATGCCTCCACTGAGGTCGAAAACGACCCGGGTGTGATCTTCTGCCGACTGGGAAATGCGAATACCGGTCAGCGCCGTGACCGATTTGGATAAGGCGGGTTTCGCGCCTGCCAACAGCGCGAGTGACAAGCCGTAGCGAGATATTCGCTTGAGAAAAAGACGCCTGGCGCTTGCAAATGGGTCCATGATCCCCGTCTCTATGCCCTTACCTGGGGCCCATTTATAGTAAAATCGGGATCAAAAATCAACAATTTTTCTATATTTATTAAATAGATACTGCCTCTTTCTAAAAAAAGTCTGAAGAATCAGGATCAAACCGGCAAGTTCAGGCGTGAAACCAGCTCGTGGCCCCAGTCCGATTTCGGCGTCAATTCGACGCGACGGCCATCGGGGTCATAATCGATTTCGATTTCAAGATCGATCGCCTGCAGGTACTCGGCAGCGCGCTGTGGCCACTCGATCAGGCACAGGGTTTGTGGGTTCAGGTAATCGCGATAGCCGAGATATTCGAGCTCTTCCGCATCGGCCAGTCGATACAGGTCGAAATGCGCGACAGCGAAGCGCTCGAGCGGATAATACTCGACTAGCGTATAGGTCGGGCTGCGCACGCCGCCGCTGACGCCCTCTGCTTCGAGCGCACCGCGTACCAGCGTCGTCTTGCCGGTGCCGAGCTCTCCGTTGAGCGTAATCACCCCGCCGTGCTCGCAGGCGGCGATCAGGCGCGCTCCCAGCCGGCGCATTTCCTGTTCGTCACGAATCAGCAAGACAGGATTATCCCTGGTCCCGCAGTTGCCGGATTACCCGCGGAATTCGTTCGATGATATCGCCGGCGATCAGACCGCTCTGGTCCTGCTCGGCACTGAAGTCCTCGGCACAGAGCGCATGGATCAGTACCGCCGAACGCGCCGCCTCGAACAGCGACAACCCCTGCCCGATCAGCGCGGCGACGATGCCGCTGAGCACATCGCCCATCCCGGCGCTGGCCATGCCCGCATGGCCATGGACATTGATCGCGCTCAGGCGGCCGCTCTCGGCGATCAGCGTGCCTGACCCCTTGAGTACGCAGGTGGCGCCGAAACGCTGCGCCAGGCTGTCGCTGGCCGCCAGGCGATCGGCCTGTATTTCGGCGCTAGAACTCGACAGCAGCGCCGCGGCTTCGCCCGGGTGCGGCGTAATCAGTAATTGCGCCGATTCCATAGATTCGAGGAAATCGGCCTTGAGCGCGCTGGCGTCGACGACCACGGGCAGGTCCACCTGCTGCAGGTCTTCGAGTATTTTCCCGGCCGCCGCGCTGTCACCAAGGCCCGGACCGATGACGACAACGCTGGCCTGCGGCAACTTCGCCGCCAGCGCATCCCAGGCCAGCACCATAATTTCCGGAAAGGCGGCGAGGTTGGTACGGCACTCTGGATGCACCAGCGCGGTTACCAGCCCGGCACCGCTGCGCAACGCTGCCCTGGCCGCCAGCGTCACCGCGCCGCTCATACCCTGGTCGCCACCGATGATCAGCAGGTTGCCGTAGTGGTTCTTGTGGGTATTTTTCTTGCGCGTGGGCGGTAACTGGCAGGAGCGGATAACTTCAAGCCGCGTTTCGATCCCGGCACGGGCCGCGCTGGAAACGCCGAGATCCTCGAAGATCAGCTCACCGCAATAGTCCGGCCCATCGGCCAGGTACTGACCGGTCTTGGCGCCGATGAAAGTCACGCAGAGATCGGCCTCGACCGCGACCGGTTGCGGATTACCGGTCAGGCCGTTGAGCCCCGACGGAATATCGATCGCGACTCGCGGTACCGGCTGGTGATTGATCACCTCGATCAACTGCTGCCACTCGTCATTGAGTTCACGCTGCAGGCCGATGCCCAGCAGGCCATCGACGATGATATCGCCGCTGATCGACTGCCCCTGCCAATCTTCGTAACTGCCACCGGCCTGCTGCCACAACTGCGCGAAATGACGCGACGTACCGGACTGCCGCGACAGATCGCCCTGCACCAGTAGCTGTACCTCGACGCCCTGCTCGCGCGCACACAGGGCGACGACGAAGGCATCCCCGCCATTGTTACCGGAACCGGCAAACACGGTTATCTTTTCGATCGCGGGCCAGCGTAGGCACAGCGCCCGCCAGACGCTGCGGCCGGCGCGCTGCATCAGTTCGACTTCGGTGAAACCGTCGACCTTCACCGCCGCCTGGTCGAGCTGGTAAACCTTTTCCGGGGAATAAAGAAACATGCCCGGATTTATACCGCAGCGATGGTCGCAAAGCCAGCACCGGAGTATTTTTCCACGTCGTTAAAGCATACGGCTGGTGCGGTTTTGATATAAAGCGCGCGATCCGCTTTGATATACTCGCGCGATCGACTAACACGGATGCGAATATGACAATCCCGGCGATAAGCTTTCACGCGAAATCCGACGAGCAGCTGCGCTCGCGGGTCAAGCTGCTGGGCAAACTGATCGGCAACGTGCTGTTAAAGCACGAAAGCGCCGAAGTCTTTCACGCCGTGGAATCGCTGCGTACCGGCTTCATTCAGCTGCGTAAACGCGACAGCGAACCCAGGCGACGGGAATTGTTGAAACTGATCTCGGGGCTGGATGCGGCGGTCATGACGCAGGTCATACGTGCGTTCGCGATTTACTTCAACCTGGTCAACATCGCCGAGGAAGATTACCTGCACCGCCTGCGCCGGGTATCGGTGCAGAAACAGGGTCATGCCGCCTGGGTGGGTTCTTTCAGCCATACGATCGAAGAGTTCAAGGACCAGGGCGTCAGCGAGGAAGAACTACAGACGCTGTTCGACAGCCTGTTGTTCGAACCCGTGTTTACCGCGCATCCGACCGAATCGCGGCGGCGCACGGTGATGCATCACCAGCGCGAAGTGTTCAAGATCATCGACCGGCTGACCGATCCGCGGTTGAGCCAGTTCGAGCGCGATGACCTGGTCGATGCGCTGCAGCTGCAGATCGAAATCCTGTGGCTGACCAACGAGGTTCGCGGCAGCAAGCCTACCGTCACCGACGAAATCAAGAACGGTTTGCATTACTTCAGGCGCAGCCTGTTCGATGCGATCAAGATCGATTACCGTCACCTCGAGCGCGCGGTGACGCGGGTTTACGGTGAAGACGAATTCGGCAATCCGGTGATAACGGTTCCGAGCTTCATCCAGTTCGGCTCCTGGATCGGCGGCGATCGTGACGGGAATCCCTTCGTCACGCCCGATACCACGCGCCTGGCGGTACGCATGCAATCCGCGGAAATACTCGGCGAACACATCCGTCAGGTTTACCACCTGGCGCAAATCCTGACCCTGTCCGATCGCTGGTTCACGCCGAGCGACGAGTTCCTGCAACGCCTGGCCAACGATGAGGCCATGGGGATCGAATCCTTCGAGGAGCGGCGCGCCCAGTTCGCCGACGAGATCTACCGCCGCAAGCTTTACCACATGCACTACCGACTGAAGAAAAACCTGGCGGTTGTGCGCAATCAGATGCGCGGCATGGAAACTCCCGATGCCGATCACGCCTACACCGACGTACAGGATTTTCTCGACGATCTTTACTCGATTCGGGATTCGCTGATCAGCCACGGCGAATACGCGCTGGCCAATGCCGAACTCAAGGATGAAATCCGCATCGCGGAAACTTTCGGCTTTCACCTGGTCGCCCTCGACCTGCGCCAGGAATCGAGCCGTCACACGCAGGCCGTCGGCGAAATCCTGCGGCTCACGGAAAACCTCGACTACGAACAGCTGGACGAACAACAGCGGCTGCAGGTGCTGGCGCAGCGCATCGTATCGCCGGCAAAACCCGAACTGGATCCCGTTCAGCTCGAAGCCGACACCCGCGAAACCCTCGAAGTATTCGACGTCATCGGCGAAACACGCGCACAGGTCGGCCGCCGCGCGATCGGCGCTTACGTTATTTCGATGACCCATCGCGCCAGTCACATCCTCGAAGTGCTTTACCTCGGATCGCTCGCCGGACTTGCCGGTAAAAGCGGCGAGGATTACTACTGCGAGCTCGAAATCGCGCCGCTGTTCGAAACCATCGAAGATCTCGGCCATATCGACAGCGTGCTCGACAGCCTGCTGCAGGTGCCGGTTTACAAGCAATTGCTGCTGCAAACCGGCGGCACCCAGGAAGTCATGCTGGGTTATTCCGATTCGTGCAAGGATGGCGGCATCCTGTCCGCGGCCTGGGGGCTGTACCAGGCGCAACAGAAAGTGGTCGGCATCAGCCAGCGCCACGGGGTCAAGTGCCGCATGTTTCACGGCCGCGGCGGTACGATTACGCGCGGCGGCGGGCCGACCCACGATGCCATCATGGCGCAGCCGGCACATACGCTGCAGGGCCAGATCAAGTTCACCGAGCAGGGCGAAGTGCTGTCGCACAAGTACGGCAATGCCGAAACCGCCAACTACGAGCTGGCGATGGGTATTACCGGCCTGATGAAGGCCAGCATGATATCGCAGCGCCAGACCGAGGCCGACTACAGCCGTTTCCACGCCGATATGCAGCAATTGTCGGACCTGTCGGAACAGGCTTACCGCAAGCTGACCGACGAAACCCCCGGCTTTTTCGAGTACTTTTACGAGTCCACTCCGGTCAGCGAGATCGGCCTGATGAACATCGGTTCGCGCCCGTCGCACCGGCGCCGGGGCGATTTGTCCAAGTCATCGGTACGCGCGATTCCGTGGGTGTTCGGCTGGAGCATGTCGCGCACGACCATGCCGGCGTGGTACGGTGTCGGCGCCGCCATCGATGGCTGGACCGAAGCCGGCAGCGACGGCTTCGAAAAGCTGCGGGTGATGTACCGCGAATGGCCGTTCTTCGCCGCCATGATCAGCAACCTGCAAATGTCGCTGTTCAAGTCCGACATGCGGATCGCACTGGAATACAGCCGCTTGAGCGCGGATACGGAACTCGCCGATTCGATTTACGATATGATTCGCCACGAAAACGAGCGCAGTATCGCCGCCGTTTTACAGGTCGCAGAAATCGACAGCCTGCTGGCCAACGACCCGGTGCTGACGCTGTCGCTGACGCGGCGCGACCCCTACCTCGATCCGTTGGCCTACCTGCAGGTAGAGCTGTTGAAAAAATATCGTGACGAATCGCAGCCGGAAGCCGATCGCCTGCAGTGGCAGTCCGCGCTGTTGAGTTCCATCAACGCGATCGCCGCCGGCCTGCGCAACACCGGCTAACGGAACCAACTGTTGGATTTTGCTCTCGGCGGGCCGACAAAATATGTTAACTTCGATGCCGGCCTGGCAGCCTGACCGCTGCCAGGCAGTTGTCAGAATCGGATAATCGACCGGTCCTGGCTGAAACCGCATTTTAAACTAGTGATCGAGTGCCGTGTCGAGCCTGTCCGCGGGCAGTCGGCTGGCGCAGGAGTAAAGCGACATGAAGCTGGTCAGCTACCAGTTATCGGATAACCAGATTCATCTCGGCGCCCTCGACGGCGACCGCGTTGTCAACCTGAAGCAGGCCAGCGATAACGCGCTGCCCGACGATATGCTGCGATTTCTGCAGCTCGGCAGCGGCGCGATGCAGACCGCGCGCGAGACGCTGGCGCGGGTCGACGGCGAGCTGCCGCTGGAATCGGTGCGACTGCTCGCCCCGGTACCGAATCCGAGCAAGGTGGTCGCGATCGGCCTGAACTACATGGACCACATTCGCGAGGCCGACATCGGCGAACCCGAACTGGCGACGATGTTCTGCAAGTTTCCGTC
>CP070646.1:3571856-3577720 GCA_020354435.1 Gammaproteobacteria bacterium | reverse complement strand
GGTTTCGCCGAGCTCGGCGGCGATGGTTGCGGTCAGCGCGCGCACCGAGTCGAACACGCTGCCCGGGATGTTGATCGCGTGGCCGGTGGCCATCAGCACCGCCATGGTTTCGCCGAAACCGCGGCCGACGCCGAGCAGCACGCCGCCGAGCAGGCCGTTCTTGGCCGCCGGCAGTACGGTTTTGTAGATCACTTGCCAGCGGGTTGCGCCCAGCGCTTCGGCGGCTTCGCGGTAGCGATCGGGTACGGCCTTGAGCGCGTCTTCGCAGATCGACGTCATGATTGGTGCCGCCATCAGGCCGAGGATGATGCCGGCATTGAGGATGTTCAGTCCCACCGGGACATCGAACACGTCGATGATGAGCGGATTCATGATCGACAGGCCGATAAAGCCCCACACCACCGACGGGATCGCGGCCAGCAGTTCGATCAGCACCTTGAGGAATTCCCGCGTCTTACCAGTCGCGAACTCTGCCACGTAAATCGCGCTGCCGAGGGAGAAGGGTATTGCCACCAGCATCGCCAGTCCGGTAACGCTGGCGGTACCGGCCATTAGCGCGAGAATACCGTAAGTGGGTTCATCTTCGTCGGTTGGTTCCCACCATGGCGACAGGAAAAATTCACGGAAGCTGAAATCCTCGAGCAGAAAGCCGAAACCCTCGATAGTAACGAAGACGAAGATGCCGACAATCAGGATGATCGCGGAAATGCCGCTCAGGAATACGAGGTACTGGACCAGTTTATCGATGTACCAGGCCGTGTTGCGCTGGTTGATGTCGGGCAGGTTGCCGGACTGTCGTCGAGCCAGGTCGCTCATCTCAGGCGGCCTCGTCGCCGCGCAGCAGTTCCATCAATTCCCTGATCTGCAAAGCCAGGGTTTTGTAAAGCGATTCCCAGGCGTCGGCATCCTCGTTTGCGGGAATCTCGAGTTTCATCCAGTTGAGCGCCGAGGTGCGGAACGGTATCTTGCCAACCGCCTTCATGACTTTCTGGTTCAGTCCGACGATGACATGGAATTCAGACAGCGTTTCACGGCTGGTATCCAGTTTGCGCGGGGTTACCTCGGACAGGCTGAAACCACGGCCCTGCATAAAGGCGACCATGTTGGAATCGAGACTGTCTGCCGGTTGTACGCTGGCGGTCGTGAACTGGCCAAGATCGTGAAAAGCCTTGTCCGCGATTGCCGCTGCCATCGGGCCGAGACAGCTGTTGTCTTCGTCCATGAAAAGGATCCGGTATACCTTGGGTTGCTTGGTTTCGCCGGTCTCGATGAAAATGGCTTCCTCGGCCAGGTTCTTGGCCTGATCGGCGACCCGCTTTAGCTGGCTGAACAGAATCAGGTAAATCATCGTGTTGCGGCCATAGCCGCCCTCGGCATCGCCGTGTTCGAGCAATTCGGCATAGATACCGTCCATCTCGTGCTCGACCTGTCCTGCCATCGTGATCGCGTGGCGCGCACGCTCCGCATTGGACGAATTGAACGAACTGATCGCCTCGCTCAACACCGCCATCGCCTCGGCGCTGACCTTTTTCAACTCCGACGACATGTAGCCTTCGGGCACGTCGCCGAGCTGCACCGCCTCGCGCGCAATGGTCACCGCGTAATCGCCGATGCGTTCGAGGATGATGTTGGCGCGTATCACCGACGAGATCAGGCGCAAATGTCCGGCGCTCGGCAGATGTACCGCGATGAAAGCATGGCAAAGGCGATCTATCTGGCGCATGTGCCGATTGATCGGCAGGTCTGACAGGATCGTTTTAAAGGCCAGTTTGTCATCGTGTTTCTGCAACGCACGAAATGCGCCGTCGAGGGACTGTTCGACTTCGGCCCCCATTTTCGCGATATGATCGCGGATTTCGTTTAGATCGTGCTCCAGGCGTTCTTCGAGGTGTGACATTTTTGTTCCCGGTTGTTATTTAAACCGGGAGAGCAGCGATACTCGCCTTGCTCTCCCGCTCCGATTCAAGCCCTAGGGGCAACTGACGTCGCGCACCGGGGCATAACCTTTCTTTGTCAAGATACACTGGCCGGCATCGGACAGGATCCAGTCCATGTAATCCTTGATTACTCCGGTGGGTTCGCCGTTGGTATACATTAACAACGGACGCGCTATGGGGTAACTGCGATCGCTCGCGGTCTCGACGGTCGGGATGACGCACTGGCCGCCTTCTTCCTGCGCTATGCAGGCCAGTTTCAAATGATCGGTAGCGTAAGCCAGGCCGCTATAGCCGATAGCGCAGGGCGTTTTTTCGACCAGGTCGACGACGTCCTTGGAGCCGTGCATGTCGAGTGTACCCTGGCGGAAGCTACCCTTGACGATGACACCGGCCTTGGCTGCGCTTTTCAGCACCGCTTTCTTGAAATAGGCGTAAGTACCGGAGTTGTTCTGCCGGCTGACGACGACGATTTTGTCGCTGCTGCAACCCGGAACGCTGATACCGAGATCTGACCACTTGGTGAAATCGCCGCCGCGGCCGAAAATCTTGCCGAGCTGATTGAAACTAAAAGATGTCATCGGATTATCCTTGTGGATAAAGACCGCAAGTGCATCGTAACCGACAACATGCTCGATCGGATTCTGGCCCATTTCCTTGGCTTTTTGCAGCTCCTTTTTCTTCATCTGCCGGCTCGCATTGGCGATATCCACGGTACCGTTGATCATCGCCGCGATACCGGTGCCGGAACCGCCGCCCGATACCGCGACGGCGACGTCGGTTTTGACTGCCTTGTATTCCTCGGCCCAGGCCTGGGCGACATTGACCAGCGTATCGGAACCCTTGTTCTGGATCAGGGTGTCTGCCGCCATACTTTCCATACTGAAGGTAGCCGCAGCGACTACGGAAACAGCAATGAATCTTGCAATTTTCATGTATTACGTCCTCATTTTTCTGGTTATTGATACGGTTTTATCAGCAGGAATAATCGCCCATTGTTTAAAACATGCTAACCAACCGGAACAAGCCATAATTGATGCAGGTCATTTTAAGGCTCGAATGTGACATTTGTGTTACAAACGGTTCGAAATGCCAGGTTTCTATAACTAATGGCAAATTCAACCAGACAGTAACGTGACTTCGATGGCAATCATAAGTTAAGGTCAAATGAAATGGCTGTTGCAACCGGGCAGACCTGGCTTGGAGGCGGTTCGTGGATTCTGTTCAACGCTTGTTAGCTTTGCTATACATCGAGCATATACACAATGTAGTATGCGGCATGGTAAAGATTAGAATGCTGTAACAGGTTTCGTTACTACTGTTTTTTCGAAAATTTAGTCGTACGTTCATGGCCAAAGAAAAAATCATCAATATCAGGGTTGATGCCGAACTAAAGAAAAAGGCGAAAAAGCTGGCAGAAAATGATGGCAGGAGCCTTTCCAACTGGATCTTGCGCCTGATTCAAAAGGAAATTAGGAAATCCAGCAAACGCAAGAGCGGAGCGGAGAGTTCATAAGTCACCTTTCCGAGGTTTTCCCAGGTTGGGCTTCTACGCCATACCCCTGTGCTTGATATCCGCCATTTGCCGGTCACGAAGTTAACAAAAAGGTTCATCCTTTGACGAGCCAGAGACGCTAGTTTTGTCTCGGTACGCGGCATGGGCGAAGGCAGGGAGTCCAACCTTCAACGCGATTGCGTGAATACTTTTTTCAAGAATCTGCTTTCAGTCAGGGTTGTTAATGAGATTCAGGTTAAGTTATGAACCCTGAAAATGAAGGCTGTATTACAAAGTCTTCCGGGACTGGATGCCGATGTCCTCTAGTATTCGGCAAGATTGACAATCCGTGAAGGCTTGTGCGCCTGGCGCTGGCAACGGTAGCTGGGAAAGGTCACGCAAAAGCGACTGCCGTGGTCAGGCGTACTTTCGATCTCGAGCCTCGCACCGTGCTTGTTTGCGGCATGCTTGACGATCGCAAGCCCTAGACCCGAACCCGTGGCCTCGACCCTGCTTTTGGCGCCGCGGTAATAACGTTCCGTAATTCTCGGTATTTCCTCTGCTTCGATTCCGGGGCCCAGGTCTTCGACGCTGAAGGCGAATTCTCCGTTGGATAAGGTTTCCCAGCGAACCCGAACAGGCGTTTCCGGGTTTGCGTACTTGAGGGAATTTTCGATCAGGTTGATACAGATGCCCTCGATCTCGACGTTAATGCCGAGTAAATACAGGTCATCGGGGTAATGTAGCTCGATGCGATCCCGATCCTCGTATTTATCGAGCCCGGCCATCACGTTGACCATGAGTTCCGCGACCGGGATATTATCTCCCTCGCCAGGATCGAGGCGGCGACTTTCCACCTGGGACAGCAGCAACAGGCCCTGGATCAATTCTTTCATGCGCTCGGTCTGTCGTTCGGCGATCTCGAGTGAACGCTGGCCTGACTCGCTGAGATTGTTCTCGTTCTCGAGCATTTCGAGGTGCCCGGCGATTACCGTCAACGGTGATTTCAATTCGTGCGAGGCATTGGCGACAAAGTTTTTCAGGCTTTCCTGCAATTGCTTCTGGTCGCTGACGTTTCTTGCGATCAACAGGAACTGGTTGCCGGCGAAAGCCGCGATCTTGATCTGGATGACGATGCCCGGATCGACCGGCGAGCCGATTTCAATGTATTCCCGGCTTTGCGGATCGTTCAGGTAGGTCGACAGTTCCGGATCGCGGATCAGATTGCTGATTTTATTTCCGAGGTCCTGCGGCGAGCGCAGATTGAGCAGGTAGCGGGCCGGCTCGTTACACCATTCGATCTGAAGATCCCCGTTTAACAGCACGGTGGCGTCGGGCAGGGCCGAAATGTTCTGATTCAGTCGCCGCAGGAGACGCTTGGTACGCCGTTTGCGCCGGTTCTGAACTTTTTTCTGTTCGTAGAGCTGGTGGATGATAATACCGACGAATCCACGGTCGTTGTAAAACTGGCTCGCCTTGGTGCCCTTGCGAATCCAGTGTTCCAGCTTTAGTAGCCGATGATATAACCAGACAATATACGCCCCCAGGGTTAGCGCGCAGGCGAAAAACCAGTTGCCGCTTAGCTCTCCCAGCAGTATCAGCGCGCAGGCCGTAATGACAATCGCCCAGGCTTCGGTCGACCAGATGTTAGCCATCGTGTGATTATGCCCCGACTAGCGCCCCTTTAGCGATAAACGATAGCCGCTTCCGCGCACGGTGACGATCATCTTGTCGACACCGTGCGGCTTCAATAGCTTGCGCAGTCGCAGGATATGCACGTCGACGGTGCGATCGCCGAGATGGGTGTTAAGGCCCCAGACGGCATCGAGTATCTGCTCGCGGCTGAAGACCTTGTCGGGATTTTGCAAAAACAGCTTTAGCAGCCTGAACTCGGTCTTGGTCAGGTCGAGTAACTGCTTGCCGGCATAGACTTCGTGGGTGCGGTAGTTCAGGCTAATCGGACCGGCCAGAATGGTATCCTTTTGCTCCTGGTAAACCGCGGGCCGGCGCAGCAGCGCCTTGACGCGTGCATTCAGTTCCCGCAGCGACATCGGTTTGGTCAGATAATCGTCTGCGCCGGATTCGAGGCCGGTAATCATATCGCTCTCCTGCGCTCGCGCAGTCAGCATTAATATGGGAGTCTGGCTATAGGCTTCAGTGCGACGTAGCCAACGAACCAGCTCGATACCTGAACCGTCAGGTAGCATCCAGTCGATCACCAGGCAATCGGGATTATTATCCTGGATTGTTTGCTTGGCTTCCTGCACGCCGGGACAGCCGATGGTATGAAAATCGTTTTGCGCCAGAGACTGGCAAACCATTTCGCGAATATCGCGATCATCTTCAACAACGATGATGTTCATTTCGATTAGATTCCGGGAATACCAGCAGCAGCCTATTAATGCTATGTAACAGTTTTATGACAAAAACTGCCG
>CP070646.1:3563641-3571756 GCA_020354435.1 Gammaproteobacteria bacterium | reverse complement strand
TTATTAAAGACAAATTACATACTCAATACAGTCTGAAATCCGCCTGACCGGATTATCGCATCGTCACCAGCTCTTCCGCGCTGGTCGGATGAATCGCCACGGTATCGTCGAAATCCCTTTTACAGGCGCCCATTCGAATCGCAACCGCGAAGCCCTGCAGCATTTCGTCGACGCCAGGTCCGATCAGGTGACAGCCGATGATTTTTTCTTCCTCGTCGAGGCAAACCAGCTTCATCGCGGTCGGCACCTCGTGGTCACTGATTGCGTTGTACATTGCGGTAAAACGGGTCTGGTAGACGCGCACTCGCTCACCGTATTCGGCGCGCGCCGCTTTTTCGGTCATGCCGACGGTACCGATTGGAGGATGGGTGAAAACAACGGTGGGAATCCATTCGTAGTCGAGATGGCGATCGCTCTGGTCGTTGTACAGGCGATCCGCCAGGCGTCTGCCGGCGGCAATCGCGACCGGCGTCAGCGGTGCGCGCCCGGTGATATCGCCGAGAGCGAAAATATGTGGCTGGTTGGTGCACTGGTACAGGTCGGTTTGGATATAACCCCGGGCATTTACCTCGACCCCGGCATTGTCGAGCCTGAGGTCATCCAGCTCGGGCGCTCTGCCGATGGCATAAATGACCTGGTCGAGTTGACCGAGAGCGCGACCCTGGTTGTCCCGTAACGACAACTGACCCGCTGCATCGGCCTCGATGGACGTGATTTCGGATTGGCAACGCACGTCGATGCCGGATTTGCCGATTTCGTCGAACAGGGTAGTGCTGAGCAGGTGATCAAATTCACCGAGCACGTGATTCTTGCGCAGGTACAGGATGACTTCGCTGCCGAGCGCATTCAAAACGCCGGCCAGTTCGACCGCGATGTAACCCGAGCCGGCAATGGCGACACGCATCGGTTGTTGTCGTAGCGCAAAGAAACCATCCGATGTGATGGCATGTTCGATGCCCGGGATTTGTGGCAGGCGCGGTCGCGTGCCGGTCGCGATCGCGATGTGTTTGGCCGAATAGTGTTTACCATCGACCGCCACGGTGTGGGCATCGACGAAACTGGCTTCACCGTCGATCTCGTCTACCCCGAGTTCCTTCATATAACCGTGATACCAACGGTTGATGCCGTCGATATACTCTTCTCGCCTGGCGACCAGCGCGGCCCAGTCAAAGCCATTGTTGGCCAGATCGAAGCCGTAAGCCTTGGCGTCTTCGAGCATATGCGCCAGATTTGCGCCGAACCACATGATCTTTTTCGGCACGCATCCGACATTGACGCAGGTACCGCCGATACGGCCGCGCTCGACCACGGCGCAACGCTGGCCGTAACTGGCGGCGCGTTCGATGATCGAAAGGCCGCCACTGCCGGCGCCGAGAGTTATCAGGTCATAGTCGAATTCGTTGCTCATTATCGGTTCCAGTGATTGGTCCGCGCGCACTTTACCAGTTTTATCGTTAATTTATTACTCTCTGTCGCGACGGCGGCACGATTTCGGGAAAATCGGGGCCTGTCGAAAATGCTCCGACAGAAAAACACCAATTAATCCTGCGGACCCCAGAGTATTCGGTCGAGGCTGTCGTCCGGTTCCACTTCGATGATTTTCAGGCCGTCGAAACGCACCCCTTCCTGTTTCAGCAGTTGCGACTGTTCGCGATAGGCGCTGCTTCCGGGTTCAAAGGCGAGCGTGCGATTCGAGCGCACGACGCGATGCCAGGGCAGGGGTTCGGGAGAACGGCCGAGCGAAGCGCTGACCATGCGCGAGTAACGCGGAAAACCGGCCGCTCGGGCGACCTCGCCATAACCCATAACGCGCCCGGGAGGAATCGAGGCGACCACTTCCCAGACGCGCGGATCAAATTTGTCCTGAAACCGGTTCATGGCGAAAATTTAGTGATTCCAATCCAGGCGAAAAGCTATTATTTATTTTAAGAAAATATAATAAATATCTGAAATATATGAGCTTTTCTAATTCTAGTGGCCATAATGTACGCGCTTGCTCAACTGCACCAGCCGGCGCATTTCCGAAACCGCCACGCTGATGGTCGGGAAGTCGCAGCTGCGCATCGCGCTGAACTCGTTGAGAATACCATCGTAACGCGCCAGGGCATCACGGTGATGTTCTTCCCAGATCGCCATCGCCTTGCTCGTGTGGCGTTTATTATCGACGATCTGTAATACGATCTCGGTCAGGTTATGCTGATTCGCGTGCAGGTCGTTACGCAGATTGAGAATGGCAAGATGATTCCAGTGGGTGCGCACGATGGTTTTCGAAATGGCGTTTCTGATCCAGTGCAGCTGCAATCGCTCCGACAGGGCATAAAACAGTTTGGCGACGTTTTCGGTATCGCTGTAAAGCTTGGACTTGATCTCGATGATATCGAAAGCCGAGGCCAGGGTGGTTTTGTCGACCAGCTCCTCGGCCAGCGCCGGCGGTAGTTTGTAGCGGACAAAGTTACGCTTGGTCGCAAGGTAGTTTTTACGCGACTGACCGGCCATCGCGTCGGAAATGACCTGACACAGAATTGCGGTATCGGTCTTGTATCGCTCGATGACGTGACTGACATCGAAGTCTGACGGCTGGTTACGCAGCAGCCAGCTGATCGAGCGTTCGAGCAGCCCGCTGACCGCCTGGAAAACCTCGTAGCGGTCCTGCTCGTGTACCACGTTGTCCAGTTTCTCCAGCTTGCGCCAGGTGGTGTAAAGGTCGAATACCTCGACACAGACCACGTATGCCTTGGCAATATCCTCGATGGTGGAACCGGTCTCTTCGCGAATTCGGTAGCCGAAGCCGATACCGATGTTGTTCGCGATCTGGTTGCTCAGGATGGTTGCGATAATCTCCTTGCGCAACGGATGCTGCAGAATTTCATCGGCGTAGCGATCGCGGATCAGGCGCGGAAAATAACCCAGCAGCAGTGCGTCGTAACATTCCTCGGTCAGTGATGATGACTCGAGCAGTGCATTCTTGTAGGTCAGCTTGCTGTAGGATAACAGGATCGAAAGTTCCGGCCGGGTCAGACCCTGGTTCTTGGCGATACGATCCGTGATCTGCTTGTCGCTGGGCAGGTTTTCCAGCTTGCGGTTCATGATGCCGCCGGCTTCCAGGTGGCGCATGAAACGCGCATGCTGATACATGTTGAGCGCGGCGTGTTTTTCGATGGAATCGATGATCTGAGTCTGGCGGTAGTTGTTAAACAGGCATTTCTGCGCGACCTCGTCGGTCATATCGACCAGCAGCTGGTTGCGCTCCTTGTTATTCAGGCGTCCGGATTTAACCAGCTGCGACAGCAGAATCTTGATGTTGACCTCGTTATCCGAGCAATCAACCCCGGCCGAGTTATCGATCGAATCGGTATATAGCAGACCGCCGGCCAGTGCGTACTCCACGCGTCCGCGCTGGGTCACGCCGAGATTGCCGCCTTCGCCGATCGCTTTCGCGCGCACCTGGCGGCCATTGATGCGAATGGCGTCATTGCTCTTGTCGGAAACATCGGCGTCGGTTTCGTTGGCGGCCTTGACATAGGTACCAATGCCGCCGTTCCAGATCAGATCCACCGGCGCCTTGAGAATATAGACGATCAGTTCGTCCGGTGTCAGGTGCTCTTCCCTGCACTGCAGCAACTGCTGCATCTGCGGCGTCAGGTCGATGCGTTTCGCCCTGCGCGAAAAAACCCCGCCGCCCTTGCTGATCAATTTCTTGTTGTAGTCGTTCCAGGTCGAGCGCGCCAGTCCGAACATGCGCTGCCGCTCCTGGTAACTCTTTTTAACATCCGGATTCGGGTCGATGAAGATATGCATATGGTTGAACGCGGCTACCAGCTGGATAAACGGCGACAGCAGCATGCCGTTGCCAAATACGTCGCCCGACATGTCTCCGATACCCACCACGGTAAATTTCTCTTTCTGAATGTTCTTCCCGAGACCGCGAAAATGGCGCTTGACCGACTCCCAGGCTCCGCGCGCGGTAATCCCCATTTTCTTGTGGTCGTAACCCTGCGAGCCGCCGGATGCGAAAGCATCCTCGAGCCAGAAGCCGTGCTCTTCAGCGATGCCGTTGGCGACATCGGAAAATGCGGCCGTGCCCTTGTCAGCAGCCACTACCAGATAGGGATCAGGCTCGTCGTGCACGCGGATCTGTCCGGGCTGCTCGACATCCGTACCCACCCGGTTATCGGTTATTTCGAGCAAGGCGTTGATGTATAACGAGTAGCAGGCCTGTACTTCGGCATAAACTTCGGCTGGCGGCACGTTGGCAATCTGCTTGGTAATAAACCCGCCCTTGGAACCAGCCGGTACGATGACCGCGTTTTTAACCATCTGTGCCTTCATCAGCCCGAGCACTTCGGTGCGGTAGTCCTCGCGTCGGTCCGACCAGCGTATGCCACCGCGGGCAACGCGACCGCCGCGCAGATGAATACCTTCGAAACGCGTCGCATAGGCATAGATTTCGAATCGCGGGCTCGGTTTTGGCAGGCGTTCGATTCGCTGCGAATCGAGCTTGAAGCTGATGTGCCCGCTGCCGAGCCTGTCCTCCTGGAAATAATTGGTGCGCACGGTGGCGTCGACCAGATTGAGCATGCGCTTGTAGATCAGGTCATGATCGAGCGACTCGATATCATGCAACCTTTGCTGGATTTTCTGAAACAGTTCCAGGTATGAATCTCGCTCTATTCTTTGTGGATCGAATTTTTGCAGGAAACTGCGCACCAGCAACAGCGTGATATCAGGGTAAGTATTGAGCGTTTCGATTATGTACTCACGGCTGTGAGGAAAACGGATCTGTTGCAGATAGGCCGTGTAGGCCCGCAGGATCTGGATGTTTTCCGCCTTGATGCAGGCGCTGAACAACAGGTGGTTGAAAGAATCGTTTTCACTGCGCTGTTGCCAGATGCTCTCGAACAGTTCGCTGAAATAGCGCGGTATCTTTTCCACGTTGACATTGCAGATGTTGGCGCCATTGCCGAGGGTGAAATGATTGATCCAGTAGTTACGATTGCCGAGACGGATGCGATACGGGCGACCGATCAGGACCTCGAGCCCCATGGATTCGAACACCGGCATCGATTGTGACAGCGGAATCGAATCCCTCAGCGTATAAAGCTTTATCGAATAATTTTTCGGATCGCGCGCAATCTTCACCAGCCGCGCCTGCGCCCGGTTTTTGGTATTAATGGTGGCCAGCACTTCGAGGTCGGGGATAGCGTCGCTGACGGCGAAGTCACCCTGGTAGTTCTCGGAAAAGGTCTGTTCGCTTATTTTCAGTTTTCCCAGGCCCGGGCTGGTTTCGACCTGCCTGAATAGCTGTTGATACCATCTGTTCATGACCGTCCCCCGTTTTATTTTTCTGGCCGGCGGTATTGTAAACCGATTACCGAAATAATATTGAATCTTTATCGAAAAAGCCGGTTAAAATATGCCCTCAAGACAAAGCAAACTGTCCGTACCTATGTCACAAGCGGTTATTCCTCCAGTCTCAAGTGATCCGATCAGAAGCCGAATACGCCAGCTGTATCTTGCCGACGAGACTGAAATTATCGCCAACCTGATCGCCGAGGCCGATTTCAGCCAACAGGATCGCAGTGAAATCGGCAGCATGGCGGCGGATCTGGTGAAACGCGTGCGTGCAAGCAGCAATCCCAGCATGATGGAGAACTTTCTTGCCGAATACGGTCTGACGACACGCGAGGGCGTGGCATTGATGTGCCTGGCTGAAGCGTTACTGCGAGTACCCGATGCGAAGACCATCGACGAGTTAATAGAGGACAAGATTTCGCCGGGTAACTGGGGCGAACACCTTGGGCATTCCGGCTCGGCGCTGGTCAACGCCTCGACCTGGGCACTGTTGCTGACCGGAAAAATCATTGCGCCCGAGGAAGAGACCGGGCTGCGTCTAACCCTGCACGGCCTGGTTAAAAGACTGGGCGAACCACTGGTACGCAACGCGGTGGCACAGGCGATGCGCGAGATGGGACGACATTTCGTACTCGGTACCAGTATCGACAGGGCCAGTAAACGAGCGCGTGAGCTGGAAAAGCAGGGATATACCTATTCCTACGACATGCTCGGCGAAGCTGCCCGCACCGAAGCCGACGCGCGCCGTTACCATCTGGCATATTCCGATGCGATAACCGCGCTTGCCGGCAGTTGCAGCAATCCGGATACGCGCGATAATCCCGGCATCTCGGTCAAACTGTCGGCGCTGCATCCACGCTATGAAATCGGCCAGTACCAGCGGGTCATGGATGAGCTGGTACCGCGGGTGGAATCGCTGGCGATGCTGGCCTGTTCGGCCAACATGGGCTTCAACATCGACGCCGAAGAGGCCGACCGACTGGATATCTCGCTGGATGTGATCGAGGCGGTGCTGGCCAATCCCGCGCTGCGCGGCTGGGATGGTTTCGGCGTCGTGGTTCAGGCTTTCGGAAAACGCGCATCTGCGGTACTCGACTGGCTGTATGCGCTGGCGCAGAAACTGGACCGTCGTATCATGGTGCGCCTGGTCAAGGGTGCCTATTGGGATACCGAAATCAAGCGCGCGCAGGTTCTGGGTCTGGCCGGTTACCCGGTGTTTACGCGTAAGGTCAACACCGATCTGAGCTATCTCGCCTGTGTGCGCAAGCTATTGTCGATGACGGACCGCATTTATCCACAATTTGCCACGCATAATGCCCACTCGGTGGCGGCAGTGCTGAATCTCGCAACCAATCGAGACGCGTTCGAATTTCAAAGGCTGCACGGCATGGGCGAAGCCCTGCACGATGACGTCCATCGTCATCACCAGACCCGTTGCCGGATTTATGCGCCGGTAGGCGAGCACCGGGATTTGCTCGCCTACCTGGTCCGGCGCCTGCTGGAAAACGGCGCCAACAGCTCTTTTGTCAACCAGATCGTCGACACCAGCATCACGCCGGAGTCGATCGCACAGGACCCGATGACAACCATCGAACAGCTCGAACAGATCGCTAATCCGAACATACCCATGCCGCTGGACCTGTACAGCGCCGCGCGTTTCAATTCGAAAGGCTGGGATATCACCGACCTGACGACTCTTTCCGAACTGCACCAGCAGCGTGAAAGTCTGGTCGGCAAAACCTGGCAGGCGCAAGCACGGGTCGCGACTTCATTGCAGCAGGGAAGCGGCCGGGAAGTTATAAATCCGGCGGATCCCGAAGATGCGGTCGGAACGGTATTCGACGCCACCGCGGAGACTGTCGAAAATGCAATCGAGGCGGCCGTATCGGGTTTTGCCGAATGGTCGCAAACGCCTGTCGAGAGCCGAATCCAGTGCCTGCAGAAAATTGCCGATCTTTATGAAACAAATGCGCCCGAGTTATTTGCCCTGCTTGCGCGTGAAGCCGGCAAAACCTGGCTGGACGCGGTCGGTGAAGTCCGCGAGGCCGTCGACTTCGCCCGCTATTACGCCAGCCAGGCCGCGCAGGTGGCAGCTGAACGCGAGGCCCGTGGCGTTATCGCCTGTATTTCGCCATGGAATTTTCCACTGGCGATATTTAGTGGACAGATCCTGGCGGCGCTGGCAGCGGGTAACTGCGTCATCGCCAAGCCGGCGGAACAAACCAGCCTGATCGCGGCTTTTGCCGTCGATCTGATGCACAAGGCCGGCATTCCAGAATCTGCGATACAGCTGCTACCCGGCAGCGGCTCGATCGTCGGTGCAGCAATCTGCGCCGACGGTCGCATTGCCGGCGTCTGTTTTACCGGCTCGACCACGACCGCGATGCATATCAACCGCAGCATGGCGCGGCATTTGCCAGCGGAAGCGCCGATTATCGCGGAGACCGGCGGTCTGAATGCCATGATCGTCGATTCGACAGCCTTGCCCGAACAGGTGGTGCGCGATGTGCTGGCCTCGGCTTTTCAAAGCGCGGGACAGCGATGTTCGGCGCTGCGCATGCTCTACCTGCAGCAAGACGTGGCCGATAAGGTACTGGAAATGTTGTTCGGCGCGATGGACGAACTGGTACTCGAAAATCCATGGTACCTGTCGACCGACGTCGGTCCGGTTATCGACAAAGCGGCCAAAGAGAAGATCGATTCGCATTGCCAACATCACGCCGAACGTGGTCACGTGCTGAAAACGCTGCCGCTTCCGCAGAC
>CP070646.1:3551419-3563541 GCA_020354435.1 Gammaproteobacteria bacterium | reverse complement strand
GCCGGTAAGTCGAAGATCTTCGCGGTATCGGTCAAGGACCGGGGAGCGGTGTCGATGGCCGGGCATGCCGGCAAGGCCTTCTGGTTTTCCAAGCAGAACGGCGGGTTCGTGACCAGTAATTATTACTACGAAAAGTATCCCGACTGGGTCGAGCAGTGGAACGCGGACAAGCCCGCCCTGGATTATGCGGGCAAATCCTGGGAGTTGCTGCACCCGGCAGAGCGCTACCTGTTCGGCGATGCCGATGAGCGCGAATACGAGACAGACTTCCCGGGTTTTGGCCGGACCTTTCCCCACGCCTATGGCGAGGCAGACGATAAATACTTCACCACGCGGCTAACCCTCGGTCCGGCCGGCGATGAGCTGACCCTCGATTTTGCCAGCACGCTGCTGGAACAAGAGCGGCTCGGCCAGGACGATATTCCCGATTATCTTGCGATCAGCTTTTCATCGACCGATTATGTCGGTCATGTTTTTAGCGCCTCCAGCCTGGAAAGCGAAGACAACATCGCGCATCTCGACAGAATACTGGCGCGTTTATTCGCCACCCTCGATGACAAGGTGGGACTGGAAAATACCCTGATCGTACTGTCATCCGATCACGGTCAACCGGAAGCGCCGGGACATTTGCTTGAACGTGGTATCGGCAAGGGCTTTTACTTCGATGTCGAGGGGCTGGACAAAACGCCCGCCATCACGGCATTGAAGAAACAGTTTGGTGTCGGCGAAGAATTGATCGAAGCTTTCTTCCCGCCCTATCTTTATCTGAACCAGGAACTGATTCGTGAAAAGAAACTGGATCCGGCCGAAGTCGAACGAGCGATTGTCGACGAGCTGAAGAAATTCAGCGGAGTTGCCTACGCGGTATCCAGTTCGGCGCTGCGGACAGGCAACTTGCCCGATACAAAAATGGTGCGGTCGATCCGCAAAAACTTCCACGCCAAGCGCTCCGGTGATATTTACCTGGTATTCGAGCCCAATGTTTTCATCAATAATTTCGATGGCCTGATAGTGTGTTCGACCCATGGCTCGCCCTGGCGATACGACACCTTTGTACCGGTGATGTTTGCCGGCGCCGGTCTACCAGCGGCAACGGTAAGCCGTCCGGTTACGCCTTACGATATCGCGACGACGCTGTCAGCTTCTGTCGGCGTAAAGCCGCCATCGGGTTCTATCGGAGAGCCGCTTGCCGAGGTGTTAAATGCTAACCGGGGAAATCGGTAAGAAAAATCATGGTTCCCGCGGGTTTACGAGAACGGTTACCTTGCTGCTGCCGGGCGCAAGGTTTTGAGCATGAGTAAGCATCTAATTACAGGGGTTTTTTTATGAACTCCCTCGTAAGTAGTGACACGGTTTCCGTTTGCGCTTACCCCATGATGTGAATCATGTCCGCCTTGAGGGAAACCCCGAGATCGGCGCCGGCGACGATTTCGTTACGCGCGGCAACGTGTGTCGGCACCGAGCAATGCAGCGGGTGCGCGTCCGGATCTTCGACCTTTAGAGTCAGTTCGGTCGTCTGGCCGAATTGAAATACTTCGTCGACCACCCCGAACACCGGGTTTTCGTGCTCTCCGCGCGAAGGCCGGTCACGCCGGTGCACGACGATGCCGTCCGACGGAATGCACCAGGTTACCGCCTGGCCCGCGCTGAGTCCGTCACGGTACGGTGCCTCCAGCAGACTGTTGCCCCACTGCAGGTTGAGCAACTGCCGATCGTGCACAACCTCGGTGATTCTGCCGCTGAATATATTGCGAATGCCGACCAGCCTGGCGACCGAGCTATCGACCGGGGCTCTCGACAACTGATCGTGCGTCGCCATTTGCAGGATTCTGCCTTCGTGCAATACGGCAATGCGGTCGGCCAGGCGCGCGGCTTCCTCGATATCGTGCGTTACCAGAACGATCGGCACCGACAGGTGCGAGCGCAACTCGACCAGTTCGCGCTGCAGGCGGATGCGCGTGACCTTGTCGACCGCCGAAAACGGCTCGTCCAGCAATAATGCATCCGGTTCGCGCGCGATAGCGCGCGCTACCGCGACGCGCTGGCGTTGTCCGCCGGACATTTGCGCCGGGTGGCGATTGCCGAGTCCCTTCAGGTTGACTCGCGCCAGGTATTCGTTCGCCAGCTCGATTTTGTCGGCCTCCGGACGCGCGCTGATCGCCTCGACTACATTCTGCAGTGCGCTGAGATGGGGGAACAGCGCGTAAGACTGGAAAACCATGCCGACGCGCCGCTGCCGCGGCGGTACGAATATACCGCGCTCGCTGTCGAACCACGGCTGACCGCCGACGGCTATTCTGCCGATGACCGGCTTTTCGAAACCGGCGATGGCACGCAGTATCGTCGACTTGCCGCCGCCGGATGGCCCGACCAGCGCTACCAGTTCACCGGCCCGGGCGGCGAAGTCGACATCCAGCGAAACCGGCTCGACCAGCCGGATCGCGACCTCTATGCCGACGCTCGAGGATTGTTTATGCCCGGATCCTGACATAGGGTTTTCGGGTTAACAGGAAGGTAATGCTGATCGCGAGCACTGAAATCGCCAGCAGGATGGCGGCCATGATTGCCGCCGAGCGGTTGTCGAAACTTTGTACCTGGTCATAGATCGCAATCGAAATGGTGCGGGTTTCACCGGGTATGTTGCCGCCGACCATCAGTACGACGCCGAACTCGCCCAGCGTGTGTGCGAAAGTCAGAACCGCGCCGGTCAGTATGCCCGGCCAGGCGAGCGGCAGCTCGATTCGTTTGAACGCATGCCAGCGGCTCATGCCGCAGGTTTCGGCCGCCTCGCGTAAATCGTTACCGATCGACTCGAGGGCCCGCAGCGCCGGCTGCACCGCGAACGGGATATTGACGATGATCGAGGCCAGCAGCAGGCCCTCGAAGGAAAACACCAGGGTCTGGTCGAACAGCGCGCGCCAGATACGGCCGGGCAGCTGGCTTTCGCTCATCGTGACCAGCAGGAAAAAACCCATGACCGTCGGCGGCAGGATCAGCGGTATCGTCAGCATTGCTTCGATTACGGCCTTGCGCCGCGCCGTCAGCGTGACCATCCAGCGCGCGGTTAGTATCGCCAGCGGCAGCAGCAACAACACGGTGTATAGCGCGAGCTGTAATGAGAGTTTGAATGCGTCCCAGTCCATGTCAGCGTTCGCCGGTCAGAATCCCGTCGAGTAGCCGTAGCGGGAAAAAATCTGCTGCGCCGCTGGTGACTTGAGGTACTGGAAAAACTTCATCGTGGTTCGATCCGCGTTTTTCAGCAGCACCATACTATGAAGTAGCGGCTGGTGCCATGTCTCGGGCAGCAGTGCATAACGATCGCGCTCGACGGTCTGTTCGGTCGACAGCAGCGAGCGTGCAACCAGGCCGCCCTGCGCGGCGCCGGACAGCGCGAACTGGGTGGCCTGGGCGACGTTCTCGCCGATTACCAGCTTGTCCTGAAGATGCGCCCACAAACCTGCCGACTGCAGCGCTTCGCGTGCGCGCTGGCCGTAGGGCGCATGCTTGGGGCTGGCGATCGCGAAGCGCCTGATCTGCCCGGCGGCAAGCGCCTGGCGAAGCCCCTGCAGATCCGCGTCCGGCTCGAACGGTGAACCCTCCGGCGCCAGGATGGCGAGGCGACCGCGCGCGACGATAAAACCCTTTCCCTGCGTCAAGCCGCTGGCCTCGAGCCTTTGCACCAGCGAGGCATCCGCGGAGATAAACATTTGAAACGGCGCACCATTTTCAATTTGCCGAAACAGCTTGCCTGACGACGCCAGCGTCAGACGTACCTCGGAGCCGCTATCCGCGGCGTAGGATTTAACGATTTCCCGCAGCGCGAACTGCATGCCCGATGCCGCCGCGACCAGCGGCGGGTCCGCCGCCGCGAGCGGCAACGAACAAACCGGGCACAGTGTCAGGAGCAGGGCGATGACCAGCCGGTAATACATGGGTAGCAGTCGAGTTATTCACCGCATCATAGCACCGAAGCTAATCGTCTTGTCAAAAAACACGGTAGCAGTATCGATCTGGCTGGCGCGGCTTCGGAAATTGACATTAGTCATAGGTGAAACTTCGATTGTCGGGTAGTTTTGATTTCTTCGAAAAATTCGACAATTCTGCAAAAGGTCAGGCAATTGAAATCGTCGGTGCCGCTTAACTTGGTTCAGCCACAACCGGATCCCGAACCGGTCTCGCGGACTTATCCTGCGCTGCTGGCTTATGGCTTTCGACCCTTCTTCCTGCTCGCGGGTGTTCATGCAGCCATCGCGATACCGCTGTGGATTGCCGTCGTCTACGGCCTGGAGTTACCGCCGACCGCTGTGCCGGCGCCGGTCTGGCACGCGCATGAAATGCTCTACGGTTTCATCGCCGCGGCGATGGCCGGATTCCTGTTAACCGCGGTGCCGAGCTGGACTAACCGGCGCGGTTATGCCGGTGCGCCGTTGGCCATGCTGGTGCTGTTATGGTTCGCCGGCCGGGTGGTAATCACAATACCGATGGGACTGCCGTCACTCTGGATTGCCGTGATCGATCTCGCCTTCGTGCCGGCGCTGGCGCTAACCCTGCTGCCGGCGCTGCTGCGCTCGGGTAACCGCCGTAACCTGGTTTTTATCGGCATGCTGGCGATTCTGTTTGCGTCGAACCTGCATTTTCACCTGGCTGGTGCGCTCGAAACGGCACCGCTGTTACTGGGCACGAACGCTGTTTTGTTTCTGGTGACTCTGCTCGGCGGACGCGTCGTGCCCGCATTTACGTCGTCCGCACTCAAGCAGCTCGGTTTCGATGTGCGTATTCGGCGTTACCAGCCGCTCGATAAGGCTGTCCTGTTTGCGGTCGGTGCGGTACTCATCGTAGATCTGATCCTGCCTGCAACGATGTTTGCCGTCGCATTCGCCGCAGTTGCCGCGGTTCTGCTAGCGGTGCAGCTAGGTCACTGGCAGGGGCACCGGACGCTATCCATGCCCATCGTCTGGGTCTTGCACCTGGCTTATGCCTGGTTGCCGATTTGTCTCGCGCTAAAAGCGGCAACCCTGCTAGGCCTGTCGGTTTCCGGCAGCAGCTGGTTGCATGCCGCGACCGCGGGTGCGATGGCGACGATGATTCTCGGCATCATGAGCCGGGCCGCACTCGGCCATACCGGTCGGCCGTTGGTCACTCCTGGCGCGGTAGTGATCGCCTATTTTTTACTCACCGGTGCTGCCCTGGTACGCGTGTTCGGACCCATGCTGCTGCCATCCGCCGGCATACCCTGGCTGCAGTTGGCCGCGCTGTTATGGTGTCTCGCATTTTTACTCTATGTAGTGGTTTACGCGCCGATTCTGTGCCGGCCACGAATCGACGGCAGGCCGGGCTGAATGTCGACCAGTGAACGCTATCTTTGACAGCCTTGTGCTCATGTGTAATCTGGTAACTATTAAACTCAGCTGAGCAAACTCACCATGAAGACTTTTCTCTGGAGTCTCGTTTTCCTGTTATCGCTGGCGGCAGGCGGTGTTGGCGCCGACGGCAGCGAGTTGTTGATGCGGCGCGCGAACCGTTTCTTCGAGGTCCTGCCCGAATCCATGCCGGGGTCCGAAAACGATACCCAGGCACGTATTGTGCTTGGCAGAAAGCTTTTTT
Organism: Gammaproteobacteria bacterium; assembly: GCA_020354435.1. GTDB lineage: Bacteria > Pseudomonadota > Gammaproteobacteria. The sequence goes on along the minus strand of CP070646.1, from coordinate 3,557,937 downwards.
TCGACAAGCGCCTGTCGATCAACGACAGCCAGGCCTGCGTTTCCTGTCACAAGCTCGAGGACGGCTTCGCCGGGGTCGATAACCTGCCGACCTCGCCCGGTGCGCGTGGCGAAATCGGCACGCGCAACAGTCCGACGGTGCTGAACGCCGGCTGGCAGGTGGCCCAGTTCTGGGACGGTCGTGCCGACGATCTGGTCGAGCAGGCAAAACAACCGATCCTGAATCCGATCGAGATGGGTATGCCCGACGAAGATACGGTGGTGCACAAAATTCGTGGTATCGACGAGTATCGCGAGGATTTTGCCGCCGCTTTCCCGGGACAGGAACCTGCGGTCACTTATCAGAATATCGCCGAGGCTATCGCCGCCTTCGAGCGCACGCTGATTACGCCCAGCCGTTTCGACGATTTCCTCGATGGCGATGCGACCGCGTTGAGCGAGGCCGAACAGCGCGGCCTGAATACCTTCCTCAGGCTCGACTGCAATTCCTGCCACGACGGTGTGCTGCTCGGCGGTGAAACCTTTGAACCGCTGGGCAAGGAAAATCCGTATGAAAACCAGGCCGATCAGGGCCAGTTCGAGGTCACCGGCAGGATTGAGGATAAAATGTTTTTCAAGGTCTCGCCGTTGCGCAACGTGGCCCTGACCGCACCGTACTTTCACGATGGCAAAATCGCCACCCTCGACGAGGCGATCCGCCAGATGGGCAAGCTGCAGCTCAACGAGGATCTCGATGAACAACAGGTCAGCGATATCGCCAGTTTCCTCAAAGCGCTGACCGACAAGCAGCGCGAGCGGTATTTGCAATAGTTGTCCACCGCTCACGCTGCCGAAACAATCGCGCAGGTCAGGGATGCCGGCGCAGAGGGTGATAAATCGGTTGATCCCGACTATATTGATAATCTCAGGGCCTGGTCCGCAAGCTTTCCGGTTTTAACCATCGGTCCAGACCAGTAAACCTTTCCCCTGGCTGGAGGAATTATGGAAGTTTCGACCATCGTGGTACTCGTCATCATCGGCGCAATCCTGTTGTACATCATCGCGATTTTCAACAAGCTGGTGGCGCTCGCCAATCGCTACAAAAACGCGTTTTCTCAGATCGAGGTACAGCTGAAGCGGCGCTACGACCTGATTCCGAATCTGGTGGAGACCGCCAAGGGCTACCTGCAGCACGAACGCGAAACCCTCGACGCGGTGATCAAGGCGCGCAACTCGGCTTCCGATAACCTGTCGGCGGCGCATCAAAAGCCGGGAGATCCGGCGACCATGCAGGGCCTGGGACAGGCCGAGGGCACGCTCGCCGGCGCGCTTGGCCGCTTCAACCTGCTGGTCGAGGCTTACCCGGATCTGAAAGCCAACCAGAACATGATGCAGTTGACCGAGGAGCTGACCGCGACCGAAAACAAGGTTGCGTTCGCACGGCAGTCGTTCAACGACCAGGTCATGGCTTACAATATTTACAAGCAATCCTTCCCGCAGAATATCTTTGCCGGCATGTTCGGGCACGCCGCCGACGCCAGCCTGCTCGAGTTCGAGGACAGCGCCGAGATTCAGGCCGCACCAAAGGTTTCGTTTTAACTACTGCTAAAGCCGGTTTAGCTTGAACTTTTTCGAAGCCCAGGATAAGGCCCGCCGAAATACGTTCTGGCTGGTGCTGTTGTTCACGCTCGCGGTCGTCGGGCTGATACTGCTGACCAACCTGTTTTTGCTCGGCTTGTATCGCTACCTGCAAACCAACGAGATCGTGGTTTCGCCGGAAGCGCTTTCTCGGCATTACTCCTGGGAAGTCTTTTCCGCGGTTGCCGTCGGTGTCATCCTGCTGATTCTCGGTGGCAGCCTGTACAAGATGCTGCTGCTCGTCGGCGGTGGCCCGAGCGTCGCTGAAATGCTGGGTGGACGCCTGCTGCCGAATTCAACTACCGATCCGCTGCACCGCCGACTCCTCAACGTGGTCGAGGAAATGGCGATTGCCGCCGGCATGCCGATTCCGCAGGTTTACGTCCTCAGTGACGCTTCGATCAACGCTTTTGCCGCCGGACGCTCGCCGGCCGACGCGGTCATCGGCATCACCGATGGCGCGCTGACGCGGCTCAATCGCGAGGAATTACAGGGTGTGATCGCGCACGAGTTCAGTCATATCGCCAACGGCGACATGCGCCTTAATATTCGCCTGATCGCGATCCTGCACGGCATCCTGCTGATCGGCCTGATCGGCTATTTCCTGGTGCGCTCGCTACGCTATGCCGGCCGCTCGCGCGGCAAGGGCGGCGCCGGCATTCTCGCCATCGTCGCGCTCGGTATTGGTTTGATGATCATCGGTTACGCCGGTACGTTTTTCGGCCAGTGGATCAAGGCGGTCGTCAGCCGGCAACGCGAATACCTGGCCGATTCCTCGGCGGTCCAGTTTACGCGTGACAGGGAAGGCATTGCCGGTGCGCTGAAAAAAATCGGCGGCAGCAGTGCGGTCGGCTCTTACCTCGGTTCGCCGTCCGCACCCGAGTACAGTCATGCCTATTTCGCCAACGGCATCAGTAGCCTGTGGCAATCGATGTTCGCCACCCATCCCCCGCTGGAAGAACGTATCAGTCGCATCGAGCCGGGCTGGGATGGCCGCTTTCTGCCGTCCGAAGTCGTGCGCACGGTCGAGCCAGAGCCCGTCGCGGCGCCCGCATCGGGGTTCGATAATCTCGCCGTGACCGCGGCCATTCTGAGTTCGGCAGAGCAGGCGATCAGCCAGGTGGGTACGCTCAATGAAGAGAATATCGAGTATGTGCATCAACTCATCGTCGCAATGCCGCTGGTATTGCGCGAGGCGGCGCAGGATGCCTACAGCGCGCGGGCGGTCGTCCATGCCGGCCTGATCTACCTGCAAAAAGACCGGGCGGCGGCGCTCGAAGCCATGGGCGGCAGCGTCGACCCGGATATGCGCGCGCTGGTGGAGCGCTACCTGCCCGAGCTGGAAAAGCTGGACGATCGTTTCAAGCTGCCGCTGCTGGAACTTTGCGTACACTCGCTGAGGGAAATGTCACCCAACCAGTTCGTGCAGTTCAAGACCGCGGCGCACAACATCATCGTCTCGGATAAATCGGTTAATCTCAGGGAGTGGGTGATCCAGCGTTTCGTCATGCAGCAGCTGGATTTGCATTTCGGCTTTCGCCAGCCTGCGAGAATGAAACACGGCAGCCTGGCCGCGGTCAGCGCGGAGGTTGAAATCCTGTTGTCGCTGATTACCTACGTCGAACACAAGGACGAAACTGCAGCCGGGGCGGCCTTTGCCGCCGGTACCGGCGAGACCGGGCTGGAGGGATTGCGGCTGTTGCCGCCAACCGCTTTCAAGCTCGAGCGGCTGGATAGCGCGCTGGACGAACTGGCAAAACTCAAACCGCTGGCAAAGCCGCGCCTGCTCAAGGCTTGCGTCACGCTCATCATGCACGATGGTCGCGCGACCACGCGCGGTATCGAACTGGTGCGCACGATCTCCACTTGTCTCGACTGCCCGATGCCGCCGATGCAGATCGGGTAAGCGGGAAATTTGCGCGTGGATTAAAGCCTTTCCCTGGCCCAAAACCGGTTTGTTTTACCGGCCTGAATAACCCCTTAACGAGACGCGACGGTCAACGATCCAGGCCAACCCCGCGAAAGCGCGAGCGCACGGTAAAAAAGGCGGCGACATCGAGCAAGGGTCTGGGCGGCATCCACGCGGCTGGCGCCGAAGCGAGGCAATCGCTTACCGTTGACGAATCCACGCCGCTGGCATAGTCGGCGATGGCATTACCAAAGGCGGTGCCGCGGCTCACGCCCGAGCCGTTGTAACCGCCCGCCAGGTAAATATTATTGCGTTGCCGGCCGAAAAAATTGGTGCCGTTACGGGTTATGCCCTCGACGCCGGACCAGAAAAATTCGAAAGGCACCTGCTTTAGCTGTGGAAATCGTTTTTCGAAGGCATTGCGGTGAGTAACCTGGCGCCGGCTTAACTGCGCGTCGGTCAACAGCCTGGAGCCGTGATATTCGGCCGTATTGCGTATGCTGATACGATGATCCTGGGTCAGGCGCAGCGTCGCGCCGCCGCTGTGCAGCGAAATTGCGCCCCATTCGCCGAGCGAGCCGAGGCTGTCCCGCTCGGCCTGGGTCAATACCCGCGTGAAGCTGCCCGCCAGCGTGCTGCCGACGATGTAGGAACGCAGGAAGCCGAGCCTGGTCGCCTCGTAATTCGTCGCCAGGATGAGTTTGTCGGTTGTGATTTCGGCATTGTCGAGACGGAGTCGCAGCGGTTTGCCTTCGTCGATTTCCAGCACGGCGCTGTTTTCGTGCAGGCTGACGTTGTTCGGTAGCGTATCGGCGAGGCCGTGCACCAGCGCTGCCGGCTGAACCAGGGCGCCGTCACCGATCAGCGTGCCGGTTCGATAGTATTCCGTGCCCAGCAGGGCCTGCAGCGTGGCACGATCGAGCGGTTCGTGCTCGACTTTGAGCTTCTCCAGGTAACGCAGAAAATTTCCCTGTTCCCTTTGCGCCATCTCGCCCACGGCGGTGTGGTAAAAACCCTGCCGCGCCCACTGGCAATCGATTTTGTTTTGCGCAACCTGCCGGCTCAGGAGCTCGAGTCCTTGCTGGTTGATACGATTGATGCGGCGATAGTTGTCGATCCCGCGCAACTCGGTATCGCCTGGGAAATGGCTGGTGGCGACGACGAAACCCGAGTTACGTCCGGAAGCGGCCGCACCGACAATGCGGGCATCGAGCAGTAGTATTTCCTGCCCGGGATGCAGTTCGCCCAGTCGGCGCGCGCATGCCAGACCGGTCAACCCGGCACCGACCACGGTCCAGGGTACGCGTCGTTTGCCGTTGACTGCCGCTGTGGTCCGGCGTTGCGGCAACAGTTCCGCCCAGCCGTGCCAGTCTGTCGGAAATTTACTTTGAGCAGTAAGCATACACGCGAATCATGCAGTGGGAGAAACGGGGATTTATGATACTACGGGATTCGGAGTGTAAAAAAAGAACCGCTATCGGGATCGAATATTAAAATCCCGACGTGGGTGTTGAAAACTGCAAGCCGAGCCGAATTGCTTCAGCTTGCCAGGTAAAACGCCAATAGTAAAAGTATGAACGTGATTCCCTGCATACCGACTCGTGCAACCATCAGTTGCGTCGAATGCTTGCGATCGAATTCACCACCATGAGCCATCGACCAGATACCGGTTCCGATCAATCCAACCGTCATTAACAGGGCAATCACGATCACCACATTGAGTATATTCATATCAACCTCCTGATTTTGGCTTTTCCCATCTTAATGCAACAAATCGTGCTGCCGTTGACGTGCGTCAATGAACGCGGGATCAAAGCGCTTACTTTGCGTTTCCCGAACCGGTGGACAGCATTATCCGTGCGATTAACATGATCGGTATCGAGCAGTTACATCACATCGTGCTCGGGAGCCGTCTGTTGCGACCGGCTTGCGACGACTATAACGATTCGACGTAGTCGATCATGCGCTGGCGCGTACTCGCATCGGGCAATCTGCCGAAACCCGCGGCCATGTTGTCGACCATGTGTTTGAGCTTCGACGTTGCCGGAATGGCGCAGGTAGCGGCCGGGTGCGAAACGATGAATTTGAGAAAGAACTGGCCCCAGCTGGCGCAGTCGAAATCGGCCGCCCAGGCAGGCAGGGATTTGCCCCTGACCTTGCGAAACAGGCTGCCGCGCTGATACGGCCGGTTGATCAGGGTTGCAATGCCGCGCTCCTGCGCCAGCGGCAGCAGGCGCCGTTCGACCGTGCGGTCGAGGATGTTGTAACTCAACTGCACGAAATCGAGCGGCTGTTGCTGCATGATTTTTTCGAGTTCGGCGTGGAAGCGGCCATGCGAGGTGGTAATGCCGAGATAGCGGATTTTACCCTGTGTCTTCCACTCGCGCAGGGTTTCGATATGCGTTTCCCAGTCGCGCAGGTTGTGGATCTGCATCAGGTCGATGCGATCCACGCCGAGACGCCGCATCGATTGCCGCATCTGCTGGATGCCTTCCTGCTTGCCATAGGTCCAGACCTTGGTCGCGGTAAACAGCCCGCTTTTATCCTTGACCGCGCGCAATAGCTCGCCGGTGACGGCTTCGGCGCTGCCGTACATCGGTGACGAATCGATCAACTGCCCGCCGTTGGCGAAGAAAGCCTGCATCACCTCGACCAGCGGCGACTGCGCGGCCTGGCTGCTGTCGACGTCGAAGGTGCGCGACGTGCCGAGGCCGATGACCGACAGTTTTTCGCCGCTGGCCGGAATCGCCTTCTTGATGACAGCCGACTCCAGCGCGGCGATATCAGCCGGTGCCAGTGCGCTCATCAGCGCAACGGCGCCGGTGGATCGCAGGAACTGGCGACGGGACAAGCCGGTCGTTTTCTGGTTCATATCAGGCCTCCGATAATAGTTGTTCGCTTGATTTCTGCCGCTCGCCGGACTTGTCGTAGCGGTTGCCGAGGAAAATCGCTACCAGTGTCCATACCAGCGCCATCGCCGCGGCAATGATCGC
>CP070646.1:3549467-3551319 GCA_020354435.1 Gammaproteobacteria bacterium | reverse complement strand
GCAAGTACCAGGCGGCGAAATCGAAAAAGACTTTCGCCTCGGTCAATCCGGCGACCGGTAAGACCATTGCCAAAATCGCCGCCTGCGATGGCAAGGACGTCGACTTCGCGGTCAAGAAAGCGCGCGAGGCGTTCGACGACGGCCGCTGGAGCAGGCTGCATCCCGCTGAACGCAAGGAGGTACTGATCCGGTTGGCCAAACTGATGAAACGCAACCGGCACGAACTCGCGGTGATGGAATGCATCGATTCCGGCAAGCCGGTGCGGGATTGTCAAACCATCGACCTGGAAGAAACCATTCACTGCCTGATCTGGCACGCCGAGGCGGCCGACAAGATTTACGATCAATCGGCACCGGTCGGCGAGGATGCGATGGCGATGATCGTGCGTGAACCGATCGGCGTGGTCGGCTGCGTGCTGCCATGGAATTTCCCGATGCTGATGATGGCGTGGAAGATCGGTCCGGCGCTGGTAAGCGGCAATTCGGTCATCGTCAAGCCGGCCGAACAAACCAGCCTGACCGCGCTGCGCATCGCCGAGCTGGCTGCCGAGGCCGGGCTGCCGCGCGGCGTACTGAACGTCGTCCCCGGCATGGGCCCTGACGTCGGCGAGCCGATGGGCCGGCATCCGGGCATCGACATGATTTCTTTTACCGGCTCGACCGAGACCGGGCGCCGTTTCCTGCAATACTCGGCCGAATCCAACCTGAAGAAAATCGTACTCGAATGCGGCGGCAAGAATCCCGCGATCGTGCTCGAGGATGCCGAGGACCTCGACCTGGTGGCCGAACACGTCGTCAATGGTGCCTTCTGGAACATGGGCGAGAACTGTTCGGCGAGTTCACGCCTGATCGTGCACGAGGCGGTCAAGGATAAATTGATGAAGCGCATTCTCGCGCGCACGCGAAACTGGAAAACCGGCGATCCGCTGGATCCGCGTCATCATCTCGGCGCACTGGTCGACAAGGAGCATTTCAGGAAGGTTTCGAGCTATCTGAAAAAGGGCAAGGCGCTGGTCGGCGGCAAGACCGAAAAGGGATGTTATGTATTACCGACCATCATCGATGCGGTTAAACCGGGTGACAGGCTCGCGCGCGAGGAAGTGTTCGGCCCGGTGCTCGCGGTGATCACGGTGCGCTCGACCGACGAGGCTATCGCTGTCGCCAACGACACCGACTACGGACTCGCCGCCAGCCTGTTCAGCGCCAACGGCAAGCAGGCATTGCGTGCCGCGCGCGAAATCCGTGCCGGCACGGTCACGATCAATTGCTACGGAGAAGGCGATATCACGACTCCGTTCGGTGGTTACAAGCACTCCGGCTTCGGCGGCCGGGATAACTCGCTGCATGCGCACGACCAGTACACCGAAATCAAGACCATCTGGGTCGACCTGAGCGACCGCAATACGCAGGAAGCTGTCGACTGAACCAGCCATGCCCGTGGTTGACCTGAAACCGGCAGACCTCGGCCAGAGCGGCTGGAACGAGATCCTGCCGCGGCGCAAACCTCGGGCCGCGCTCGAGCAGGACATCGAATGCGACTATCTCGTGGTCGGCGCCGGCTTCGCCGGACTGGCCGCTGCCCGCCGTCTGCGTCAACTCGAGGCCGACGCGAGCATTGTCGTACTCGAAGCGCGCGAAGTGGCAGCCGGGCCGGCCGGGCGTAATTCCGGTTTCATGATCGATTTGCCGCATGCGCTTACCAGCGGCGGTTATGCCGGCGATCGATCCTCCGATTTGCGCAACATTGCAATGAACCGGGCCGCGATCGATTTCGCCGCCGAGGCTGCGCGCGAATATGGATTCGCTGCCGAGGCCTTCGATCCCTGCGGCAAAATCAACGCCGCTGCTGGCA
>CP070646.1:3530726-3549367 GCA_020354435.1 Gammaproteobacteria bacterium | reverse complement strand
CCAGCACGATGCATTTGGAGACGGGGCAAGCTTCAAGCTGTTAACCAGTTCAAGGTGATAGCCTAAACTATTGAATACTATAAGATTTGGATATCTGCACTGTCCGATCGCCTGCCCTGTTGAAAACCACGACACACAGCAGGGCGGCTAATAATAATTTTAGTATGGAGACGGTATGAAAACCCGTTTTTGGAGTAGCGACTGGTTTGCTGGGCTATTGATTTCTATCGTGGTTGTCGTACTGTCAGCCTCGGCCCCGCTGCAAAGCCTGGAGCGCTCTTTTTACGACTGGGGCGTCCGCTCGACCAACCGCCTGCCCTCCGAAAAAGTCGTCGTCATCGCAATCGATGATGAAAGCATCAACAATATCGGCCGCTGGCCGTGGCCTCGTGATCTGCATGCAGAGCTGATTAACCGCCTCAGCGAGGGCGGCGCCAAGGTCATTGGTCAAACCGTTTTTTTTCTCGAGCCACAGGTCGATCCGGGTACGCTTTATATTCGTGAGCTAATCGAGTTTTTCTCCAATGCGAGTTTCGACGACGTACCCGCGGATATCGATGCGCTTGGAGCAATGCTCGAGTTCGAGGGCAAGGACAGGGCGGTTGCCGAAATTCTGGAGTTCTATCTGCAGTCCAGCATGAATACCCGGCTCAGGCAGGACATCGAAACCCTGAGGTCAAGCCTGTTCGAAGCGGAACAGGCCCTGAATACCGACGCCAAGCTTGCAAGCAGTATAGAGAAGGCGAAAAACGTCGTACTGGCGATGGTGTTTTACCTCGGCGAGCCGCGCGGCAAGCCGGACGAGAATCTGCCCGCCTTCGTACTCAACAACTCGATCAGCCAGGTGCGTGACCGTGTATCTGCACAGTCCAACGGTTATTACCCGATTCCCAGCATCGACGCCCTGCCCCCGATAGACGAAATCGGTCGCTATGCGGCAGCGATCGGTCACCTGAACACCGTGCCTGACATCGATGGCGGTGTACGATCGGAACCTCTGGTCCTGCTGCATTATGACCGGTACTATCCATCCATATCCTTGCAGATCGCCGCCCGCAGCCTGAATCTCGATGTCAATGATATCCGGGTCAACCTGGCGGAAAGTGTGGAACTCGGTTCGCTGACGATCAAGACCGATTCGGAGTTACGCATGAATACCTTCTACTACTCCGACGTTCAGGGTTTCCCGCCTTTCCAGGTAGATTCTTTTTACGACGTGTTTACCGGCAAGATTCCGATCGAAAAATACAAGGATAAAATCGTATTGATCGGCCCCACCGCAACCGGTGTTGGCAGTCCCCAGGTTACCCCGATCAATGCATCGATGGCTCCTGTACTAACCCTGGCACACTCGGTATCGAGTATTCTCAACGAAGACTTTTTCATAGAGCCCGAATGGGGGGTGTGGGCACGCCTGGCCACCTTCCTGCTGGTTGCGCTTTATCTGATGATACTGATGCCGCGACTCAAAGCCGGTGTCGCTTTCGTGGTCTCGCTGTTACTGGTGTTGACAATGGTGGCCGTGCACTATTTGTTGATGACAAACTACGCTATGTGGATTCAATTGATGTCGCCGGGAGCCCTGCTCGTCATCGGCTATTTGCTGATTACTACGAAACGCTTCCTCGTTACCGAGCGGGGTAAGGCCAGGTCTGATGAAGAGTCGGCCGAGAGCAACCGCATGCTGGGCATTGCCTTCCAGACCCAGGGGCAGCTGGATATGGCCTTCGAAAAATTTCGCAAGTGCAGCCCGGTAGACGAGCAGGTGCTTGAAGCAATGTATAATCTGGCACTGGATTTTGAACGCAAGCGCCAGTTTAACAAGGCAATCTCGGTCTACCAGTACATGTCCGGCCACGCAAAGGGATTTCGCGATATCGAAACGAGAATGGAGCGGGCGCAGAGGATGGAGGATACGATTATGCTCGGGGCTGCAGGCGGACACGCCGGAGGCACCCTCGCACTGAATCAGGACGGCGTCGAAAAACCCATGCTGGGGCGTTACGAGGTTGAAAAGGAACTCGGCAAAGGCGCCATGGGTATTGTTTACCTCGGCAGGGATCCGAAAATCAGTCGCGTGGTCGCGATCAAGACCCTGGCGCTGGCGCAAGAGTTCGAGGAGGATGAACTCGAAGAGGTCAAGCAACGCTTTTTCCGTGAGGCCGAAACGGCCGGGCGTCTCAATCATCCCAACATCGTGACCATTTACGATGCCGGTGAAGAGCACGACCTGGCTTATATCGCAATGGAGTTCCTCAAGGGCCACGACCTCACCCGATACTGTAAACCGGATAACCTGCTGAAGATGAGCACCGTGCTCAGCATCGTTGCGCGGGCGGCCGAAGGACTCGATTTTGCCCACCAGCAGAATGTCGTGCACCGTGACATCAAGCCGGCAAATATAATGTATGAGCCCGAATCGGATACGATCAAGATTACCGATTTCGGCATCGCCCGCATAACCGATTCGAGTAAAACCAAGACGGGTACGGTACTCGGTACTCCATCTTACATGTCACCCGAGCAGCTGGCTGGCAAAAAGGTGGACGGTCGTTCCGATCTGTTTTCGCTGGGCGTGATGCTGTATCAAATGCTATCGGGTTCACTTCCGTTCAAGGCGGACTCCATGGCCAGCCTGATGTTCAAGATCACCAACGAAGAAGCAGCTGACGTACGCACGATACGCACCGAAATTCCCGAGTCCCTGGCAGCAGTCATTAACAAGGCATTAACCAAGGACGTTGACAAGCGTTTTCAGACAGGCGCTGAATTTGCCAGAGCGCTACGGGCGTTTTTGAAGACCTAGTCCCGGCATCTAGATGAATTTACAGAACAAAATAACGATAAAAGGCTTGACGGATACGGGCATGGTGCGCAGTAAAAACGAGGATGCGATAGGTTACGATAGCGCGCTCGGCCTGGTAGTGCTGGCTGACGGCATGGGCGGGCATCGCGGTGGCGAGATTGCCAGCAGCATGTCCGTCGATACCATTATCGAACTTTTGCAGAAAAGTATTCCCGAGATCAATACCGGCGAAGTGGACGAAGCCAGTGGTTTTTCCCTGGAATCGATCTGTATTCAGGATGCCGTAGTTGCCGCCAACGAGCTGATCTACCAGACGGCCGAAAATAACCCTGAACAAAAGGGTATGGGCACCACCATCGTGGTGTTGCAGTTCTACAACAATTCCTTTTCTCTCGCGCATATCGGTGATTCACGCTGCTACCGGCTGCGGAACGACAAACTAGAGCAAATAACCAAGGATCATTCGCTGTTACAGGAGTTGATTGATCGGGGTTTTTATACCCCTGAAGAGGCTCGAAATTCGATGAATAAAAACCTCGTTACGAGGGCCCTGGGCATCGATCCGATCGTCATGCCGGACATTCAGGAAGATATAGTCCTGAAAAATGATATATATCTGCTATGTTCAGACGGATTAACCGATCTGGTTGAAGACGAAGATATATACTACACTATTAAAGAATTTAGTGCTAATCTAGAAGAAGCTGCCAAGCAATTGATTACAAAGGCAAACCAGAATGGTGGAAAGGACAATATTTCGGTAATGTTATGCCGAATAGACGAAGATTTTTCCACCAAACAAGGCTGGTTCAAAACGTTTGTTGCCTGGTTTGATTAACGGATTACACCCAGTAGAAACTACTCTTAAGAGGCTGGTTAATAAAATGGTCGCAAAACTGATCACTACATCAAGTACGGGCGAAAAAACCGAGTACGAGTTGGTCAACGAAACAACTACAATCGGGCGTAAACCCGGCAATGACATTCAAATTGACAATCTGTCGGTCAGCGGCAGGCATGCCCAGGTCATAACCATTCTGGAAGATTCATTCCTGGAAGATCTGGGCAGTACCAATGGTACCTATGTCAATGGCAAGCTGGTCAAAAAACATGCACTTGAAAATGGCGACAATATTACCCTCGGCAAGTATCAAATTACCTATCAGAACGCTGCAGGGACTGGCGAACAGGATTTCGAGCAAACCATGATTATTCGTCCCGGCGAAGCGGGCATGCCCGAGGAAGCCGGCGGCAAGGAAATCGATAAATCAGTACAAAAAATTTCCGCGGCAATTGCTTCGGAAGCAGCAACGACGGCCGCTTCACCAATGGCGAACAAGGAGGCCTGCCTGCAACTGCTCAGCGGCGCCAATGCCGGCAAGGAGCTGGTCCTGACGAAGGCCCTCACCACTATCGGACAGCCCGGCGTGCAGGTTGCCGCCATTACCCGCCGTCCGCAGGGTTTTTTCCTGATCCACGTTGATGGCGGACCGAACAATAGTGTGCCAAAGGTCGGAGGTTCGCCAATCGGCTCTAACGCACATGAACTCAAAAGCCACGACATTATCGAGGTCGCTGGCGTAAAAATGGAATTTTACCTCAAGTAAAAGCCCTACTTTGCTCGTCCGAATTAAACCGGGAGCATAAATGCACCTGCAGCGCATAGTCAGATTGGCACTGAGCGCATTGATTCTGCTTGTTCTGCTGATCGACACCTCGGGATTGTATAAATACCCGTTCATCAAGCAGCTGGAAAACTGGACCTACGACGCCAGGCTCAACTTTACCCGACCTGACAACATCGACGACCGTATCGTCATCGTCGATATAGACGAAACTTCTCTGGCAGAGGTCGGGCGCTGGCCGTGGGGTCGAGACAAGCTGGCCCGGATCGTCGACAACCTGTTTGAATTCTACGAAGTTGAAGTGCTTGGCTTCGATATCGTGTTCGCCGAGAAGGATGAAAGTTCCGGTCTGGAAAAATTTGAACAGCTGGCGCGCACCACGCTCGAAAACGACACCCTGTACCTGCAGGCCCTGGACGAAATAAGACCCAGTCTGAGGCACGACGAGATATTCGCCAACAGCCTGATTGGCAAGAACGTTATCCTGGGTTACTACTTCAAGACAAGGCTACAGGAGGGAGAATCTGGTGTAACCGGTTTGTTACCACCCGCACTTACAAAAATGGACCTGCAATGGATTGAACGCCTGCCGATCAACGAAGCGGCCGGTTACGGAGGCAATCTGGAAATCTTGCAGGCATCGGCCAAATCAGGGGGTTATTTCGACAATCCCTTTGTCGACGCTGACGGCGTTTTTCGACGCGTCCCGCTGATACAATCCTACCAGGGTTACCTGTTTGCTTCGCTGGCCCTGGCGACCGCACAGGCGCATTTCGACGATGCCGGTATCGAGCTCGCGGTCGAAACCGGGGGGGCGCGCGGCGACAAGGACTACTACGCTCTCGAAACCATCAACCTGAAACAGCATATTATTCCGGTTGACGCTAATGGCGCCGTGTTCGTGCCTTACCGGGGCAGGCAAGGCAGTTTCCCTTATATCTCGGCGCACGAAGTCCTGAACCGGCAAGCGGATCAGCTGATACTCAAAGACAAAATAGTGCTGGTGGGAACCACGGCGCCCGGCCTGCTCGATTTGCGCTCCACCCCGGTACAGAACATCTATCCGGGGGTCGAGGTCCACGCAAACATTATTTCGGGCATTCTCGACGACCGCATCAAACACAAACCGGCCTGGACCGTCGGCTACGAATTCGTCCTGCTGATCGTCATCGCGATTGCCATGGCACTGCTGTTGCCGCTCCTGTCTCCTCTAATGGCGGCAGCCGGTACTTTTGGACTTACCGCGGTCGTACTGGCCGGCACTTTTATCGCCTGGAACAGTAACCTGATTCTGCCGCTGGCAAGCCCGTTGTTGTTAATCCTGCTGCTGTTCATCCTGCACATGTCTTACGGATTCTTCATCGAATCACGTGGCAAGCGCCAACTGGCGCATTTGTTCGGCCAATATATACCGCCGGAACTGGTCGACGAAATGAGCGTGTCTCCGGACGAGTATTCGCTCGAGGGTGAAAATCGCGAGATGACGGTTTTATTTTCCGACGTGCGGGGATTTACATCAATTTCCGAAGGCATGGATCCGAAGCAGCTAACCCAGATGATGAACGCGCTGTTAACACCGATGACCCGGGTGATTCACAAGAACCGCGGCACCATCGACAAATACATGGGCGACGCAATCATGTCTTTCTGGGGTGCGCCTCTGGCCGATTCGGAGCACGCACGCCACGCGCTTTACGCGGCCATGGAAATGATGCAAGAACTCAAAATCATGCAGCAAGACTTCAGGCAGCGCGGCTGGCCCGAGGTTAATATCGGAATTGGCCTGAACACAGGCGACATGAACGTAGGCAACATGGGATCTGAATTCCGCATGGCATACACCGTGCTCGGCGACGCGGTTAACCTGGGTTCGCGGCTGGAGGGCCTGACCAAAAACTACGGCGTCAATATTATCGTCAGTGAAACCACCAAGAACGCCATTCCCGAGTTTGTCTTTCGCGAACTCGATCTGGTTCGAGTCAAGGGCAAGACCGAACCGGTCGCAATCTTCGAACCGGTAGGCCACAAAAACGACCTGGAAAAATCGGTGACTTCAGAACTCACCGCCTATAAGCAGGCATTATTGAATTTCCGTGCTCAGGCCTGGGACAAGGCCGAAGTCGATTTCTTCAATCTGAACCGCACCAATCCGGATCGCTACCTGTACCAGGTATACATGGATCGGATCGCATTCTATCGCAAAGATCCTCCTGGAGAACAATGGGACGGCGTATTCACACATACCAGTAAATAATCGATAGCAAGACTGCCTACCAGCAGGCGCGTAGCTCATTCGCCAGAATCTCGATACCCCGCGCCAGCTCGTCCTCACTCTGTACGTAGTTCATGCGGATACAGCTTTCCGCATGCTCGCTGGCCTGCGCCTGTCCCGGGAAGAAATACTTCCCGGGTACAACCAGCAGACCCTTGTTTTTCAATCGTTGGTACAGCTCGCTGGTGGTAATACCGAGATCCTCGAACCATAACCACAAAAACATCGATCCCTCGGGTTTGTGAATATGCAAACCCGGTGCATCAATTGCGGATCGTAACAGCTCCACGGCAAGCTCCGCACGTCGCCGGTAAAAGGGCCTGATCAAATCGTTGCAAAGGCTCAACAAGGCATCATCGGCAATCAACTGACTGACGATTTCGGCGCCAAGGCCAGAGGGGGCAAGACTGGTAATCGCGGTCATGTTCGAGAAAAAGCGAATGACATCCTCGTTGGCAACCACGATTCCGGTGCGCGCACCCGGCAATCCCAGTTTCGACAGGCTCATGCAGACGATACAGTTGTCGTTCCAGAAAGGATTGACATCGTTGAAAATAATATTCGGAAACGGTGTGCCATAGGCATTGTCGATTAGCAACGGCAGGTCGTGACGACGTGCGATGGCATCGAGCTGCTGGCATTCGGCGTCGGTCAGAACATTACCGCTGGGATTGGTAGGACGCGAGACACAGATCAATCCGGTAGTCTGATCGACGCGCAGGTGATCGAAATCGATCTGGTACTTGAAGAATCCATCTTCGAGATGCTGAATTCTGGCTTCCTGGCTGACAATCAACTCGGGGTCGATACCGACGTCGCTGTAGCCGATGTACTCGGGCACCAACGGAATCAAAACGCGCTTGCTGACTGCTCCCGCCTGCCCCGCAAAGGAATTGAACAGGATAAAAAACGAACTCTGACTGCCATGCGTCAGGGCGATGTTCTTACTGCTGATATCCCACCCGAACTGTTGCCGAAAGAAATCGGCCAAGGTCTCGAGAAAGCCGGTTTTACCCTGCGGCCCATCATAGTTGGCCAGGGTATCGACCAACCTGCCAGACTGCTGCAGCTCCGACAGAATTCGCTCGAACACCGCCTTGACTTCGGGGATCTGAGCAGGATTACCGCCTCCCAGCATGACGACTCCGGGCTGTGCCAGGCCCTCGCTTAAATCATCCATCAGGTGGGTAATGCCGGAGTAGCCGCGAAAGCGCTCTCCAAAATCAGAAAGATTCATCGTAACCTGTTGCTTTTATCGTCGATACGACAATTACGGACAGCATTCGAAAAAAATGCAACCGTTTTTAAAGCTTTTCATGATCTAGCTACAGGTTGACTGGCAAATTCTATATGGCAACATCTGCGGCAATCGAACTCGGGAACAACATGCAATACAGTCACGAACTGGAATTCAAGGTACGCGACTACGAATGCGATATGCAGGCTGTGGTCAACAACGGGGTCTATCAGAATTACCTCGAGCACGCGCGTCATGAATTTCTGCAGGCACACGGCATCAATTTCGCGGATATGACCGATGCCGGAATCAACCTGGTGGTTATCCGGGCCGAGCTCGATTATAAAAAGTCCCTTGTCAGCAACGACCGTTTCGTCATCCGCAGCCGCCTGCGCCAGGTCTCCAAAATTCGCTTCGAGTTTCAGCAGGATATATTCCGCCTGCCCGACGAGTGCCTGATGCTGGCAGCCCGAATCATCGGTACCTCGGTAAACGAAAATGGTCGACCTTACCTGCCCGAGGCGCTGGCCCGCCTGTTCGATAACGGATGACAGCAGGCGCTCTCATTTGGGATTGCATGCAACCCGGTAGGCTGACAAAATAGTTTCTATTTTCAGGAGCAAAAATGGGTTTCTTAGCCGGAAAGAAAGCACTCATTGTCGGCATCGCCAGCAATCGATCTATCGCTTACGGCATTGCGCAGGCAATGCATCGGGAAGGCGCCGAACTCGCGTTCAGCTACGCTAACGACAAGCTGAAACCGAGGGTCGAAAAATTTGCTGCCGAGTTCGGTTCCGAGATCGTCTTACCCTGCGACGTAAGCAGTGACGACGAAATCACGAACCTGTTTGCAGAACTGGGCAAACGCTGGGAGTCGCTCGATGCGCTGGTGCACTCGGTAGCCTTTGCACCGCGCGAGGCGCTCGCCGGCGACTACCTGGAGAACCTGGACCGCGAGGGTTTTCGCATCGCGCACGACATCAGTTCCTACAGTCTCGCGGCTATGGCCAAGGCGGCCAGGCCAATGATGCAAAACACTAATGGTGCAATCATCACGATGACTTATCTGGGTGCGGAACGAGCCTTGCCCAACTACAACATCATGGGCGTGGCCAAGGCCAGCCTCGAGGCAAACGTGCGCTATTTGTCGGCCGCACTGGGACCGCAGGGAATCCGCGTCAATTCGATTTCAGCCGGCCCTATCAAAACCCTGGCCGCGGCCGGTATCGGCGACTTTAAAAAGATTCTCGACGAGGTTGCAACCAACGCGCCGCTGCGGCGCAACGTGACCATTGAGGATGTTGGCAACGTGGGGGCTTTTTTGTGCTCGGACCTGTCGGCCGGCATTACCGGAGAGAATATATATGTCGACTCGGGTTACAACATCGTCAGCATGGGTGTGCTCGAATAACCCTGTACCCTTGGTTTAAATATCCTCCAGCGGCGTCCTGACGACCTCTGCACGGCCCGATAACATTTTCATTGCCGACTGGTACTCGGCGCTGCTGTTGGCCTCTACAAAGCTGTCTATCGACTGCTGATCGGCTTCCGTATCATTCGATAAAACCGCCGATAACTCGAAAATCACGTAATCTCCGTCCGCTACCGACAGGCCGTCGTAAACAGCGCCCTGTTCCGGTTTCGGCATTTTGAAAACACGCTGCCTGATCACGCTGTCGATTTCGCCTTGCTGACGCGCTACGAAACCATGATCCACGATCTCCAACGAATTTTCACGCGCCAGTTCATCCAGCGTCTTGCCCGCCCTGAGCTCGGCCAGCCCTTCGCTACCAGCCCGATCGTTTAGCTCGCGCAACTTGATCACGCCGAGCTCTTTCTTAACCGCATGGCGCACCTCATCCAAAGGCTGCTGCTGCGAGGATTTAAACTCGTTGAGCCGGATAAAAACAATACGATTGTTACCCAGCTCGATGGCCTCGCTATTCAGACCCTGTTGCAGAACCTCGGCAGAGAAAGCCACTTGCCGCACCTGTCTCTCGGAGGCAATGCCGGTACCTGCATTACGGTCGAACCAGTCGCTGGTTTGCAGTTGCAGATCGAGCTGTTCTGCGGCCGGCAACAGTGAATCGGATTGCTCATAGGCCAGGTTGGCCAGATTTTCGACCAGATCGTAGATCTGGCTTTCGGCAAGCTCGGTTCTGATTTCATCCTCGAGTTCGGCCTGCACCAGTTCGAAGGATTTGGTCTCGCCGCCGCTGATCGAGTGCAGTTTTATCAGGTGCCAGCCAAACCCGGTCTTAACCGGTTCACTGAGCTGATCTACCTGCATCGAGAACAGCTCCGCCTCGAAGGTTTGCACCATGACACCGCGCTCGATCTCACCCAGGTTACCGCCATCGCTGGCCGAACCAGGATCTTCCGAAAATTCACGCGCCAGCTCGGCAAAACTTTCGCCATTGACAATACGCTCGCGAATTTCGGTAATCCTGGTCAGCGCCTGCTCGCTGTCTTCATCTCCGGTAGCTTTAATCAGGATATGACTGGCTTCCCGGATTTCCGCAGAAGAATAAGCCTCGAGATTATCCTGGTACCGTGCGCGAACGTCTTCGGTGTTAACCTGGACGTTCTTTTTGATGTCGTCCAGGCTGACTTCGATATAGTCGATTTTGACCTGATCGGGCGTACGATATCGGTCGGCCTGCGACTGGTAGTGCTGCTCGATTTCGCTTTCAGCGATCTCGATGCTATCGGCTTCGGTGCTATACCTGAGGCTTCTGATCTTGCGCGTCTGGTTGCCCAGACTGGTGAACTGCTTGCGCGTGGCCGGAATCACAAACGATGTTGCCCTGATACCGGTTTCAAAATGCCCCATCGCGCCGTTTGTTCTGAGTTCCTGTTCGAATCCCAGTGGTGAATAGCCAAGCGAACGCAATTGGGCTTCGTAGATCGCGGTGTCGAACTGGCCGTCTCGCTGAAACACATCCATGCTGCGAATCATCCTGTTCAGCTCGCTATCGCCAATGCGGTAGCGCTGTTGCTGAACATACTGACGCAACGCAAATTCTTCGATCAACTGGTCGCGTACCGTCTCGCGCAGAAGGGTTTCATTGCCAAAGGATTCGGGGATCACCCCGCCGAACAGTTGTGACAACCGCTGTCGATAATTGGCGTAGGCCTGATCCAGATCGCGAGCAGTGATTTCTTCACCGTTCACCATCGCAGCAGGAGCGATTTCACCGCCGCCGAAGTAAGAATTAACTCCCCAGAGCGCGAAAGGAATACTGATCAGAAAGATAATGCCGTAGGCAATCCATCCAGTTACTTTTTCTCGAATTGCTTGCAGCATTTATCTTGTAGTCACAGGTTAAGGCTGCCATCCAAATCAAGCGCTCTGGACGAGCGCTTTCAATGATGGCGGAGTGGACGGGACTCGAACCCGCGACCCCCGGCGTGACAGGCCGGTATTCTAACCAACTGAACTACCACTCCTGATTAGGTGGTGGGTGCTGACGGGATCGAACCGCCGACCCTCGCCTTGTAAGGGCGATGCTCTCCCAGCTGAGCTAAGCACCCGTGTCGCTAAAAAAGGTGCGCTAGTTTACAGCGTCTTTTAGAGCTTTGCCAGCCTTAAATGCCGGGTTATTTGAAGCCGCTATTTGAATGGTTGCTCCAGTACGAGGATTACGGCCCGCGCGCGCTTCACGGCGACGGACAAGGAAGGTTCCAAAGCCCACAATGGTGACCTGGTCACCTGATTTAAGTGCCTGGGTTACTGCTGCAACAACGCCGTCGACAGCACGTGAAGCATCGGCTTTACTCAAATCTGCCGCGCCAGCAACAGCATCAATCAATTCAGATTTATTCATTTGATTCTTCCATTTGGTTAAGTTGATATATTTATAGCCCGAAGGGCGGACAGGCAACACAAGTGTAAATTTTGCTTGTTATCGTTGCTATTGAGCGAGCTTTTTTCGGCTCGCGTATCCCCCGTCCAGAGCGTCGAATTAAACCAATAGCGGCCTTTACGGTCAACCTTAAAAAGCTAAAAACTTCAAATAAATCGCATTATTTCACAAGGAATCAGTGAGCCCTGACGCTGGAGGACTTCTTGTCCTTCGCCTTTGCCTTGGGTGCGTCGGCTTCGGTTTCCTGGCCCTCGGGTAGGGGTGTCGGCTGATGCGCCAGCGCCACCTCCAGCACCTGGTCGATCCAGCGTACCGGAATGATCTCCAGTTTGGCCTTGATGTTGTCGGGAATCTCGGCCAGGTCTTTTTCGTTTTCCTCGGGAATCAATACCTTGGTGATTCCTCCGCGATGCGCGGCCAGTAATTTTTCCTTGAGGCCACCGATCGGCAGCACTTCACCCCGCAGGGTAATCTCGCCGGTCATGGCGACCTCGGCCTTAACCGGTATCTCGGTCAGCGCCGAAACCAGTGCGGTACACATGCCGACACCGGCACTGGGTCCGTCTTTGGGCGTGGCACCTTCGGGCACGTGAATATGGATATCCTTGTTTTCGTTGAAATCGGGGCTGACTCCGAGAATCGCGGAGCGGCTGCGCACGACAGTCATCGCAGCCTGGATCGATTCTTTCATTACGTCGCCCAACTGCCCGGTCTGAACAAATTTGCCCTTGCCGTCGACGACTGCCGATTCGATGGTCAACAGTTCGCCGCCGATTTCGGTCCAGGCCAGCCCGGTGACCTGGCCAATTTGATCTTTCTCGTCGGCCGAGCCGAAACGAAAGCGTTTTACGCCAAGATATTTTTCGATGTTTTTCGCAGTAACGGTCAACTTTTTGGTGCTCGGTTTGAGCAGCATCATTTTGACCGCTTTGCGGCAAATCTTGGAAATTTCGCGCTCGAGGTTACGCACCCCGGCCTCGCGCGTATAACGCTGAATGATTTCGAGCACCGCGTTTTGCTTGATATCGATTTCTTCGGGTTTGAGACCGTTCTCCTTGACCTGCTTTGGAATCAGGTACTTGAGGGCGATATTCAACTTTTCGTCCTCGGTGTAGCCGGGGATGCGGATAACTTCCATACGGTCAAGCAGCGGTCCCGGAATATTCATGCTGTTCGAAGTCGCGACAAACATCGTGTCCGACAGGTCGAATTCGACCTCCATGTAGTGATCCGCGAAGGTATTGTTTTGTTCGGGATCGAGAACCTCGAGCAGCGCCGAGGCCGGATCGCCGCGAAAATCCATCGCCATCTTGTCGATTTCGTCGAGCAGGAATAACGGATTACGCACGCCAACGCGTGACAGGTTCTGGATGATTTTACCCGGCATCGAACCGATGTAGGTGCGCCGATGGCCGCGTATTTCGGCTTCATCGCGTACGCCGCCTAGCGACATGCGTGAAAACTTGCGATTCGTCGCGCGCGCAATCGAACGCCCGATAGAGGTTTTACCAACCCCGGGCGGTCCCACCAGGCACAGAATAGGCCCTTTCAGCTTGCGCACACGCTGCTGTACGGCGAGATACTCGAGAATTCTTTCCTTGACCTTCTCGAGCCCGTAATGATCTTCTTCGAGGACTTTTTCAGCCTGCGCCAGATCTCGCCGGATTTTGGATTTTTTCTTCCAGGGTACGCTGACCAGCCAGTCGATGTAATTGCGCACGACGGTCGCTTCCGCGGACATCGGCGACATCATTTTCAGCTTGTTGAGTTCCGAGTCGGCTTTTTCGCGCGCCTCTTTCGGCATACCCGATTCTTCGATCTTGCGCTGCAGGTCCTCGACTTCGTTAGGCGCGTCGTCCATGTCGCCGAGTTCCTTCTGAATCGCCTTCATCTGCTCGTTCAGATAGTACTCGCGCTGGCTCTTTTCCATCTGTTGCTTGACGCGGCCACGAATTCGCTTTTCGATCTGCATCAGATCGATTTCGCCCTCGATCTTGCTCATGATGTGCTCGATACGCTCGCGTGGATCCTGAATCTCGAGAATCTCCTGCTTTTCATCGAGCTTGAGTGACATGTGTGCCGCGATTGTGTCCGCCAGACGGCTGGGATCGTCGATACCGGACAGCGATGTCAGGATTTCCGGCGGCACCTTCTTGTTCAACTTGACGTACTGATCGAACAGATTCAGCACCGAGCGCAGCAGGACTTCTGCCTCGCGCTCGTCGACCAGGCTGGACTTTTCCAGCGTCTTGATCGCCGCCGAATAGTATTCATTGGTTTCCAGCAGACTTTCGACAACGACACGGTCTCCACCCTCGACCAGTACCTTGATGGTGCCGTCCGGCAGCTTCAACATTTGCAGTATCGTTGACAAGGTGCCGATCTGGTACAGATCCTGTTGGCCAGGATCGTCGACCTCGGCATTTTTCTGCGCCAGCAGCAGGATTTTCTTGTTGTCGGCCATCGCGGCTTCGAGCGCCAGAATGGATTTTTCGCGACCGACGAAAAGCGGAATGACCATGTGTGGATAGACCACGACGTCACGCAGCGGCAAAACCGGAATCAACTGTCTTTCCTGTTGTTCGGCGAGGAGATTGTTTTGAAAGTCTGACATAAATGCCCCAATGCTTAAGTCTCGAGTTTATATGGGAGTCGAAAATCCGTTTTCAACCCGGCTCTCAACCCAGCGGTCGAGGCCTACTCGTCCGAAGCCACGCGCTGCATTTCTCCGCCCTCGTATATCACGTAGGGCTGGGCATGACCTTCGATGACCGCGGCGTCGACAACGACCTTGCTGACATTGTCCATCGCGGGTAGGTCGTACATGATTTCCAGCAGGGTATTTTCCAGGATGGTGCGCAGGCCACGCGCACCGGTTTTTCGCTCCATCGCCTTCTTCGCGACCGCAGTCAGCGAATCCGCGCGGAATTCGATCTCGCAGCCTTCAATTTCGAACATTTTCTGGTACTGCTTGGTAATCGCGTTCTTGGGCTCGGTCAAAATCTGCACCAGCGCGTTTTCGTCGAGCTCTTCCAGTGTTGCCACCACCGGCAGTCGACCGACAAACTCGGGAATCAGCCCGTACTTGATCAGGTCTTCCGGTTCTACCTTGCTGATGACTTCACCAAACAGGTCTTTCTTGTCCTTGCTTTTGACGTCCGCACCGAAACCGATACCGCCTTTTTCGGAGCGGTTCAGTATGACCTTGTCGAGGCCGGCAAATGCACCACCGCAGATGAACAGAATCTTTCCGGTATCTACCTGCAGAAACTCCTGCTGCGGGTGCTTTCTGCCACCCTGGGGCGGCACCGAGGCAATGGTGCCCTCGATCAGTTTCAGCAGCGCCTGCTGTACACCCTCGCCGGAAACATCACGGGTGATCGAGGGATTATCTGATTTACGCGAAATCTTGTCGATTTCATCGATGTAAACGATACCGGTTTGCGCCTTTTCGACGTCATAATCGCATTTTTGCAGCAACTTCTGGATGATGTTTTCGACATCCTCGCCGACATATCCCGCTTCCGTCAGCGTGGTCGCATCGGCGATGGCGAAAGGCACGTTGAGCAGACGCGCGAGCGTCTCGGCAAGCAGAGTTTTACCCGAACCGGTCGGACCGATCAGCAGAATATTACTCTTCGACAGTTCGATATCGTCCTTGATATGCCCTACTTCGAGTCGTTTGTAATGGTTGTAAACCGCTACCGAAAGCACCTTTTTGGCGCGGCTCTGGCCGATGACGTATTCGTCCAGCACCTTGAAGATTTCATGGGGGATGGGTAGTTTGCTTTCGGCGTCCTCGCCGGCTTCGTGAATTTCCTCGCGAATAATGTCGTTGCAGAGGTCGACACACTCGTCGCAGATGAAAACCGAAGGCCCTGCAATCAGTTTTCTTACTTCGTGCTGACTTTTGCCGCAGAACGAGCAATAAAGCAGCTTTTCGTCCTTATTCTTGGATCTATCGTCACTCATACTCAACTACCGAATTCTAGTGCCCAATTGATTCGATAATATTAGACCGAACCGCCAAGCACAACCGAAAAAAACGCTTTTTGATCAACCATCCACAGAACTGGCGTGGAAGTTTATCTATTCTGTGGCGCCTTTCTCATCAGGTTCGGCACGCGAGGACAAAACTTTATCGATAATTCCGTATTCGACGGACTCGTCGGCACTCATGAAATTGTCGCGCTCGGTATCGCTATCGATGATGTTTTCCTTCTTCCCCGTATGCGTGGCAAGCAGTTTATTCAGCCGGGCACGAACCGCCAGTATCTCCTTGGCGTGGATTTCGAAATCGCTCGCCTGGCCCTGGAAGCCACCCAGCGGCTGGTGGATCATGACACGTGAATGCGGCAGGCCGTAACGTTTGCCGGCGCAGCCACCGGCCAGCAGGATCGCGCCCATGCTCGCCGCCTGGCCGGTACAAAGCGTGCTGACATCGGGTTTGATGAATTGCATGGTGTCATATATCGCCAGGCCGGCGGTTACCGAGCCACCCGGGCTGTTGATATAAAGCGAGATATCCTTGTCCGGGTTCTCGGATTCGAGGAAAAGCAGCTGGGCCACGATCAGGTTGGCCATGTGATCCTCGATCGGCCCGACGACGAAGATAACGCGTTCCTTGAGCAGGCGGGAGTAAATGTCGTAGGCGCGCTCGCCGCGAGCGGATTGCTCTACGACCATAGGCACCAGATTCGCCTGAGGCTCCATAATACCTGTATAGATGGAGCTTAGTTCGGCACTGCGAAGATTATCTTTCATGGGTTAGCGGGATCTCTGTCAGTGGATTAAAGTTTACCGTTCATCAGGTCTTCGAAACTTCCCTCTTTTTCGGAAACGCTGGCCTGATCTAAAATATGGGCAACAACCTGTTCTTCAAGCACCATGTTCTCGATCCCGGATCGTGCTTGCCGGTTCTGTCGATAATAATCCCTTACCTGCTCCGGCTGTTCGTAGGCAATCGCCATTTCCTCGATGGTGGAATCGACAAGTGATTGATCCAGCTCGATTTTTTCCTTGCTAATTACCTCTGCAATCAACAGCCCCATCTGCACCCGCCGAGTAGCCTCTTCTCGAAACAATTCGTCCGGCAAACTGCTTTCGTCGAGCGCGGCGGGGTCCTGGCCCATGCGCCCGGCCGCCTGCGCACGCAGGGACTTGATTTCCTCGGCAACCATGGCACTGGGAGCGATAATCGCGTTGTGCTCGAGCAAGCCGGCCAAAACCCTGTTTTTCAGCTCCAGCTTGAGGCGATCGCTTTTCTCCTTTTCCATGTTGGCGCGAATATCCGCCCGCATCTTGTCGAGGTCACCATCCTCGATGCCGAAACCCTTGGCGAATTCCTCGTCGATTTCAGGTAATTCCGGTTTTGAAACCTGGGTGGCTCTAAGCGTGAACTGGGCCGTTTTTCCGGCCACGTCCTTGCCATGATAATCCTCGGGAAAATTGACCTCGACCACCTTTTCATCGCCAGCCTTGATACCCTCCAGCCCGGCCTCGAACTCCGGCAACATTTGCCCGGCGCCGATTTCGACCGCCATGTCCTTACCGGCCCCACCTTCGAAAATCTCGCCATCGATGCGGCCTTCGAAATCGACCATGACCTGATAACCTTTCTTGGCCGCGGCCTTGGATTCCTTCCAGGTCTTGCGCTGCTCGCGCAATTTCTGCAGCATCTCGTCGAAATCCTTATCGGTGATTTCGACCAACGGCTTCTCCACCTCGATACTCTCGAAGTCGAGCTGTTCGATTTCCGGGTAAACCTCGAAGGTCGCGGTAAACGACATATCCTGCTTTTCTTCGCTGCTGACCGAATCGATACTGGGCATGCCGGCCGGTCGCACCTTTTCCTGGATCAGGGCTTCCTGGTAGCTGGATTCGATGACGTCGCCGATCACTTCCTGGCGTACGTGTCCACCGAACTTTTGCTGCACCACCTTCAGTGGAACCTTGCCTGGACGAAAGCCGTCGATACGGACGGTTTTACTCAGGTCCTTGAGCTTTTTTTCCACCGCTTCGTCAACCTGGGCTGACGGAATCTGTACCGTCATTCTGCGTTCCAGGCCCTCAAGGGTTTCGATTGATACTTGCATTTTGAAATCTCGTGAATTTACCAAGCTGCGCGCTAAAAATAACTACGATCGGTCGATATATTTGCCGAAATCGGGAATTTGGTGCGAAACCGGGGGATGCCCCAAAGTGGCGCGGATTATACCCACGTCAATGCCAGTTGTCAGCCTGTTTTTATCCCGGGAAAAACCTGCAAAACACCGCCTGGCGGACCTCTTTGACGGGATACAGGGGACCCGCAGCCGACTGTAACCGCCGGACCGCGGGTGAGGATTCAGGACTCGAAAAAAGATGGTGCGAAAGGAGAGACTCGAACTCTCACATCGTAAAGATACCAGAACCTAAATCTGGCGCGTCTACCAATTCCGCCACTTTCGCACGGGTTTCCCAGGCACCAATTATAGAAAATAAAGCCGATATCACCAGTGCCGGGGAAAGAATAACGGCGCCCGCAACGCGAGCGCCGGGTATGTGGGGTGGGTGATGGGATTCGAACCCACGACATCAAGAATCACAATCTTGCACTCTAACCACCTGAGCTACACCCACCATAATATGGCACGCCCGGCAGGATTCGAACCTGCTACCCTCGGCTTAGAAGGCCGATGCTCTATCCAAATGAGCTACGGGCGCTTCGGATACCTTTCTCAGGGCCTGATTTAGGCGATTGCGGCGTTGTCCGCGTGCTCGGATCCTCATGTATGTTTGTATACACTGCGGTCCTGCGCGCGCGGACGCCTTGCACTCATCCTAAATCAGGCCC
>CP070646.1:3528465-3530626 GCA_020354435.1 Gammaproteobacteria bacterium | reverse complement strand
TTTCGAACCGATTCAGGTAATCAGGGCATCCACTTGCGCCAGATGCTCTCGTTGGCTTCCATCCATTCTTCGACCACTTCCTCGGCATCGCCCTTCTTGACGTCGATATCGTAGATCATGCCGGCCTGCATGTCGTTGGTCAGATCCATGTTTTGCAGCAGTTTGACCACGTCGGGATGATCCGACAGCATGCTCGGATTACCGTGAAAATGGGTCACGTCCTGGGCCCAGTTGGTCGCCGGCCACTTGGCCTCGTCGTGCGGCGGCAGTTCCACCTCGATCAGGTCGAGCGCGGCGTGGATCCAGTGCGGCGCCCAGGCGTAGGCCACGAAAGGCTCTCCACGCTTGTACTTGGCCTGGATCTCGGCCCAGTGCGCGGTTTCGGAACCGAGAGCCTGCGCGTGAAAATTAACGCCGAGCATATCGAGACGCTTCTGGTCCTCGCATAGCCATGCAGCTACCGGGCAGCCGATCAGGCTACCCTTGTCGCCCGACTCGAGGCTCTTGAACATGTGCGCGTACTGGTTCAGATCCTTGTAGGATTTCAGATTCGGCGCGGAGGCCGGAATGCCGCGGGCAGAATCACCCTCGACCACGTAACGCGGCACGAAGTAACCGCTCTTGCCGACGATGCCGGTTGCGCCCAGGTACTTGACCGAGCCATCACCGCCGAACTCCTCGATGTACTTGTTGCCAGCCGGATTATAAGACGGCCAGGATTCGCAGGCGAAATCGAGATCACCAGACTTGGTGCCTTCAAACACGCCCGGACCCGAGGGCATGGTAACGCGTTTAATCTTGTATCCCATCTCGTTTTCCATGATGTACTGCGCCACCAGGCAGGTCACCAGGCCGCCGGTCCAGTCCGGATCCGCCGCGGTCAAACGCTTGGCTGCATGCGCAGAACTCATGCCCAGCGCCAATAGTGCACAGGCAAGCACTGTTTTGAACTTCAATGACATGTTTCTCTCCTCTCTTCGGATGTCTTTTTTTTCCGCATCGGGATGGCGGAATGGGTTGATAATACTGCGTGCATAAACCCTTGTCGAGTCTGGGGTTTAAGACGGAATCAGGCCAGCCCCATGGCTTCTCGTTGAGTCCGGGTCCAGGCCTGCGAAAGCCGGTCGAGGATGATTGCCAGCAGCACGATACCGACGCCCGCCTGCAGCGAAATGCCGAGGCTGGCGCGATTCATACCGTCGAATACCTGCATGCCCAGACCCTGGCCACCGATCAAAGGAGTCACCACTTCCATCGCCAGCGCCATCATGATGGCCTGGTTGACGCCGACCATGATGGCCGGGATCGCCATCGGAATCTTGATCTTGGTCAGCGTTTGCACCAGTGACGCGCCGAAGGAACTGGAAACCTCGTTGATCTGTTCGGGCAATTCGCGGATTCCGAGCGTGGTGCAACGCACCAGTGGCGGCAAGGCATATATCACGGTGGCGATAACCGACGATACCTGGCCGGCACCGAACAGCATGATGACCGGCACCAGGTAGACGAACACCGGCAGCGTCTGCATCGTATCGAGCACCGGTCTCAGCAGCGTATCGACGGTCTTGTTGTAGGCCGCCATGATGCCGAGTGGCACGCCGAAGATAAAACAGATCAGCACCGATACGGTGACCGTCGATAGCGTTTTCATACCGAAGATCCACAGGTCGGTCGCGCCGATGAAGAGAAATCCCAACAGGGTTCCGATTGCGAGCGCACGCCCGCTGAACAACCAGGCGCCGACGACGAACACCGCCGCCGTATACCACCAGGGTAAACCCTTGAGGAAGGTATTCAGCGGATTGATCAAGCCGTAAAACAGGCCCTCCTTGATCGCCGTGGTGATTGCATAAAAAACCTTGCTGGTTACCAGTTCGTCCATGTACTGGTTGACCGGGGTACGGAAACGGTACTCCCAGTCGCGCGGAAACTTGCCAAAAATATCGCTATGCGCATCGAGCAGCATAAGGATCGCAATCAGCACCAGGCTCGCGATCAAAAAACTGCGCGCTAGCAATATTTCGCGCAGCCTGGCCGCCAGACTGGAATCGTACAAAGCCGCGAGTTTACAGACAACCAGGGTTACTCCCAGCGTGACGAAGTTTCCGGCGGCGGCAATTTGCCGCCAGGCCCAGTCGATGCCGTACTCGATATAGAGAAC
>CP070646.1:3522284-3528365 GCA_020354435.1 Gammaproteobacteria bacterium | reverse complement strand
CTCGCAATGACGCGATGATTTCCGCTGCGCTCGCGATGACGCGGTGATTGCCGATGTGCTCGCAATGAGCAACGATTCTAGTTGGCGTTGGGGAAGAACAGCTGCTGCCCGTTTAGCCGATATGCCGCGATCGCATCCTGTCCTTTTGCTGACAGCATCCAGTCGACGAACTGCCGTGCCGCTGCCTGATTGACCTGGCCGCATTTTTCCGGGTTGACCATGATGATGCCGTACTGGTTGAACAGCTCGCTATCGCCCTCGACCTGGATCGAGTAATCCTGCTTGTTCTTGAAACTGATCCAGGTGGCCCTGTCGGTCATCGTGTAGGCGCCGCTGCCGACGGCGGCGTTCAACGTCGCGCCCATGCCGGATCCGGTTTCGAGGTACCAGCTACCGCTCGCGCTGGTCGGATCGATGGCGGATTTTTTCCATAGCGCCATTTCTTTTTTGTGTGTGCCCGAATTATCGCCGCGCGACGCGAATCGGGCTTTATGGGTCGAAATTTTGCTCAACGCGTCGATGGCAGAGCGGCCGCCGGCGATTCTGGCCGAATCGGTTGGTGGACCGACAAAAACGAAATCGTTGTACATCAGGTCGTGGCGAGAGACGCCATAGCCGTCGACAACGAATTTCTGCTCGGCCGACTTCGCGTGTACCAGCAGCACATCGCCGTCGCAGTTACGCGCGTTCTTGATCGCCTGGCCGGTACCCACCGCGACCACATTGACGGTGATGCCGGTATCCTTTTTGAACAACGGCAACAGGTAATCGTAGAGCCCCGAATTGGCGGTCGAGGTCGTCGATTGCACGATAATCGAATCGGCCACGGCGTGGCTGTCGCCGAATAACGACAGCAGGGTCAGTAGCGCCGCGAGTCTGGTGCGGGATTTCATGATGTTTCTCCGTGGATTGATGATCAGATTACGATTCGTCCCTGGAGATAGGCGCCGGCTTCGTCGCTCTTCGGGGAATCAAAAAAAGTAGCTGCTGGCTGGTACTCGCGCAGTCGGCCCGCGTGTATGAAGACGACGTCGTCGGCGAGACGGCGTGCCTGGCCGATATCGTGGGTCACGAGAATGATTTTTACCCCGCGCTCGCGCGTTTGCCTGAGCAGGTTCTCGATCTGCAGCGTCGATGCCGAATCGATGCTGGCGCAGGGTTCGTCGAGCAGCAATACCTCGGGCTCGGTTGCGAGCGCGCGCGCGAGTGCGAGTTTTTGCTGTTCGCCGCCCGACAGCAGGCGCGCGGGCTGTTGGCGTTGACGGTAAAGCCCGGCCTCCTGCAACAGCTGGTCGCGCCGTTGCCGGTCCTGGCCGTCGCGAGATTTCAGGACGAAGTCGATATTTGCCGCGACCGAGCGTCGCATCAGCACCGGTTTTTGAAACACCAGCGCCTGGCGCTGCCGGGTCGCCAGATTGAGCGCTGAACCATTCCAGCGGACATCGCCTCCGGAGGGTCTCAGCAGCCCGTGAATCAGGCGTAGCAGCAAGCTCTTGCCGGCGCCATTGGCGCCCATGATCACGCTGATGCCTGAGCTATCGATGGTCAGGCTGATGTTATCGATTAACCTGTCTTCGCCGACGTCATAGCGCAGCGAACTGATTTCGAGCGGTAGTAATGAAGCAGCGCCAGGCATGGGTCTCGATGCATCAGGCATAGGACAGGCGCCTGGCGCTTGCGCGCAGGCTGTAAACCGCGGCATTAACCGATAACGCCAGGATCAACAGGACGAATCCGAGCGCCAGCGCCAGGGCAAGATCGCCCTTGGAGGTTTCGAGTGCGATCGCGGTCGTCATGACGCGGGTCAGGTGGTCGATGTTACCGCCGACGATGATGACCGCGCCGACCTCGGCAATGGCGCGACCGAATCCCGCCAGCATGACGGTTAAAAGGCTGTAGCGCGAATCCCAGATCAGTGCCGTCATGACCCGATGCGCCGGAATGCACAACGAACGGAACTGTTCATCGTACTCCTTGTGTATATCCTCGATGACCTGCCGCGACAGTGCCGCGATGATCGGCGCCACCAGGATTGTCTGTGCAATGATCATCGCCGTCGGTGAGTAGAGTAAACCCATCCAGCCGAGCGGCCCCGCGCGCGACAGCGCCATGTAGACCAGCAGACCGACGACGACCGGCGGCAGTCCCATCAGTGCATTCAGCGTAACCGTGAGAGTCTGTCGCCCGGGAAAGTGCGCCACCGCCGTCAATGCCCCCAGTGGGAATCCGATCAGTGCTGCGAGTACAACCGCGGAGACGCTGACGCGCAACGAAAGCGCGATGATTTCGATCAGGTCAGCGTCGGCGCTGAATATCAGCGATGCTGCGAGGCCAAAGGCATTCGAAAAATCTTGCATGTTTAATTGTGTCTTTTAATGTGTTTTTTACATCATACTAATGATATTAGAAAATTATGCAACGAATGACCATCTGAGAACCCGATTCTCGCAAGGGTACTGTTCCTCGCCGACATTGCTTCCGGCGCGATAAGGATGCCGGGTCCGGCTCGAATCACGCACCCCCACGACGGAGTGACAACGAGCCGATAGACGACCTGTTGGCAGCCTTGTCAGCAGCGCGCTGTCGCGCTAGCGACGTCGATGTCGTATATCAGCAAGAAACCTGCGGCGGCCGGGTATATTGTGCGAGTCCGTCGTGGACCCGTATAACAGGGCGCAGATATAATTCGGCGGCTGTTTTCGATAACCAGTAACCGGGAATCATCGTGGAAAGAGAAGCAATGAATTTTGACGTGGTCATCATCGGCGCCGGGCCGTCGGGATTGACCACCGCCATCCGCCTGGCACAGCTTGCGCAGGAAAACGAGCGTGAACTGACGATCTGCATCCTCGAAAAAGGTGCCGAGGTCGGCGCGCATATCCTGTCGGGCGCCGTGATCGAGCCGCGTACGCTCAACGAGTTAATTCCGGACTGGAAAGAAAAGGGAGCGCCGCTCAACGTGCCGGTTAAATCGGACCAGTTCAAGTATCTGACCGAAAAGGGTTCAATTTCGATGCCGACGCCGCCGCAAATGCATAACGAGGGCAACTATATTATCAGCCTCGGTAACTTCTGCCGCTGGCTTGCCGAGCTGGCCGAGGAACTCGGTGTTGAAATCTTTCCGGGTTTCGCGGCGGCCGAGGTGCTTTACGACAAAGACGGTGCCGTGCGTGGCGTCGCCACCGGCGATATGGGTATTGGCAAGGACGGTGAGCCCACCGATAACTACGAACCCGGGGTCGAGTTGATCGGCCGGCAGACGATTTTCGCTGAAGGCTGCCGCGGTTCGCTGACCGGCGAGTTAATGCAGAAATTCAACCTGCGCGACGGCGCCGAGCCGCAAACCTACGGCATCGGCATCAAGGAAATATGGGATGTAAAACCGGAAAAACACCAGCAAGGTGCAACTCTGCACACCATTGGCTGGCCGCTGACATCGGATACCTACGGTGGATCTTTCTTGTATCACAACGAAAACAACCAGGTCGCCGTCGGTTTCGTTATAGGTCTCGATTATAAAAATCCGCACCTGAGCCCGTTCGAGGAATTTCAGCGCTTCAAGAACCACCCCGACATTCGGCCGATCTTCGAGGGCGGTACCCGCGTTGCCTACGGCGCGCGCGCCATTTCCGAGGGTGGTCTGCAATCGATCCCGAAGCTGACTTTCCCGGGCGGGTTACTGGTTGGTGACACCGCCGGTTTCCTCAATGTGCCTAAAATCAAGGGAACGCATACGTCGATGAAGTCGGCGATGCTCGCCGCCGAGGCCGTTTTCGAGTTGCTGCCGGCAGAGTACGACGAGGAAAATCCAGGTCCCGCACTCGAGGCCAGCACCTATCCCGAGGCGCTGAAAAAGTCCTGGTTGTGGCAGGAATTACACAAGGTGCGCAATATCCGTCCCGGATTCCAGAAAGGTCTTTGGTGGGGGCTGTTCAACGCCGCGCTAGAATCCTATGTTTTTCGCGGCAAGGCACCCTGGACATTAGGCCATCACGCCGATCACGAGCAGATCGGCAACAAGAACGACTACCCGAAAATCGAATACCCGAAGCCGGACAACGAAGTCAGTTTCGACCGTTCTTCGTCGGTTTACCTGTCGGGCGCTTATCACGACGATAATCAACCGGCGCACCTGAAACTGCGCGACGATAGCGTGCCGATTGCGCTGAACCTGGAAAAATACGATGCGCCCGAGCAGCGTTACTGTCCGGCCGGGGTTTACGAGATTGTCGAAATCGAGGGCAATCCAGCGCTACAGATCAATGCGCAAAACTGCGTGCATTGTAAAACCTGCGATATCAAGGATCCGAGCCAGAATATTCACTGGACCGTGCCTGAGGGCGGTGGCGGTCCGACCTATCCGAATATGTGACCTTGCCGGGCGCTTTGCGCCCGGCAAGGTCATCCCGGACGCGCCGCCGGCACAAGCCGGGACCTCCCGCGGATTCAACGATTTAAATCGATTGCACGAAGCGCAAATGGCCATCCCGGAAGCCGCGTAGCGGCTATCCGGGATCTCCTGAAAAACTGACATTGTCTCTTTATGGCAAGGTGGACGGATAGAACACCCCAGCACCATGAAATCCGTGTCGCAGGATTATCCCCGGCAAACTTTTACATGGGTGGAGATTACTCCGTGGCCCGTCCGATGCATTTTTCGCGGGGCAAAAAATACATCGCACGTGCCGGGATTTTTTTCAGGCGTCTTGACGGGCGGGAGAGCCTGTTACGGTTGCCGTATGAGAAGCTGGCCTGTGCCGGCTTTAACGGGAATAATGTGAATTTCGGGATGTGCTGCGGTTACGGCATAAAAAAGGGAACAGACCCGTTTAAAAGTCCGTTCCCTCCAATTTGTCCTCTTAGGAGAGAACAATGCCACATGTGATTATAGAATACTCAGAGGAGGTAGCAGGCCAGGTTGCAGTCGAGCATTTGCTGAACGCGGTGCACGAGGCCACGCTGGATTCCGGATTGTTCCCCGAGTATGACATCAAAACCCGCGCCATCGCTTATCAATATCACCGCACCGGGCAGACGCGAGACGCATTCGTGCACGTTGCGCTGCATCTGCTGGACGGGCGCAGCGATGCGCAGAAAAGTGCGCTTGCCGACGGGATTCTCGGCAAAATAGAGCCAATGCTGCCCGGGGTGTCGAGCGTCGGCGTCGAAATCATCGATATCCACCGTAGCAGTTATCGCAAACGAGTCCTCGAGTAAGCCCTGCCTGTCGCGTGAGCCGCGGCCATTTTTAGATCGATAGTGCTCCTTTGAAGATTGCTTCGTCCCGCCGCGACCTGCGGTCTCGCGGTCCTCGCAATGACGCCTTAACCGAGCCAACGTCATTGCGAGCGGGGCCCAGCCCATGAGCGCAGCGAATGCCTTGGCTGTAGCGAAGCAATCTTTTGTCTATCTGGCTTCCCGCGAGCATTCATGCCGGGGCAGTGGGTCGTCACTCGGGGAATAGTGCTTCACGGGCTACCGCAGGATCGATATCGCGCAAATAGTGGAGCAATTCCCAGGCCGGTTCGACGTCGATATTGAGATACTCGTTGTCGGGCTCGAGCGCTATCTGGTGCGCATTGATGCAGACGCTGGTGCACAGCCGCATACAAATAAAATCGAACACCGAATCGATTTCGCCCGGCTGCAGCGGAATCTCGGCGCTGTAACCGCGCAGCACGCTGGCCGCCGGTTGTAATGGCTGGCTGCGTTCGAGCATTGCATAGGTCGCGGCAATGACGGGCTCGATCACGAGCCAGGTTTCGATCATGTCGCCGAAATCGATGATCGAGACGACGTTTTGCCCGGATTCGTCGACCAGTACGTTGGCGCGGTTGGCATCGTTGTGGATTAGCGCCCGACGCAGGCCGGGCAGCGCCGGTAAAATCCGCGCCCGGTAACCGCTCTCGAAGTGTTCGACCAGTTCGCGCTGTGCCGGGCTCGACAACAGCGGCTTGAAGGCGTCGAGCACGTCGAGTGCGTTTTCCATTTTCCACAGCAGCGGCCGCTCCAGTGCCGGGTGGGTAAAGGAATCGAGCGCGCGGTCGAGGATCGCGAGGCGACGGCCGAGGTCTTCGAGCA
>CP070646.1:3507180-3522184 GCA_020354435.1 Gammaproteobacteria bacterium | reverse complement strand
CCTCGAAAACCAGGCCAGCGAAGCCAACCTGTTCCTGAAAGATTTCGCCTACTCGATCGAACACTTCATCGACGATGACAAAATCGATCGCATGACCCACAGCTTCCTGATCCGCGATCCGTACAAGGTAATCCAGGGGCTTGCCAATCACTGGCCTGACTGCAGCTTCGAGGAGGTCGGGCTGGAATCGCTCGCGCGCCTGTTCGATCACATCGCCGAACGAAACGGCGCGGCGCCGCCGGTGATGGCATCGGCCGACCTGCTGGCGAACCCGGCCGCGACCACGCGCGCTTACTGTGAAGCGGTCGGCATCGAATTCATCGCCGACGCGCTCGAGTGGGAACCCGGTGAGCGCAAGGAAGTCAGCTGGTACGGCAAAGGTACGGGGCCGTGGCACGATACGCTGCGGCAAAGTTCAGGTATCAAACCACAAGAAACCAGTTATCCGCCGCTCGAGAACCATGCCCGTCTGATGGATTTATACGAACGTTCGCGGCCATACTACGAGCATCTGCTCGCCCATAAACTCGATATTTCCACAGGAGAAGCGGCATGAAACCCGAACGCTGGAAGATTCAGAAAAACAAGCTGTTCACCTACCAGGTTGGCTTTACCTCGCCGCCGCACGACTTCGATGCCGCGCCGAGTGATTTCCTGCGCATCAGCGCGGATAACGTCGGCGCGCACGGGCGCATGTTGCACGTGCCCGACTATGCCCATGAACTGTCTCAGCGCGTCGACAATTTCCATCTGCTCGAGGAATTCGTGCACTGCATGTCGAACAATGGCGCTGACGTCTGCGGCCAGGTCGGCACCAACTGGGTGCACTGCCAGGGCACGACGCCGGACGAAATCGACGATATTTGCAAACGCATCGGTGACAAGTACGAGACGCCATTCCACATGGCCGGCTACTGCGTGGTCGAAGCTTTGCGCGAAATGGGCGCCAGGCGCATCGCGCTGAACTCGGTGTATTACTGGCCCGACTGGCGCGACGGCTACGCCCGTTTCCTGCGCGAGGCCGGTTTCGACCTGGTTTATGCAGGCAACTTCGTCGACCAGGGTTTTTTCGAGACCCAGCAGGAATGCAACGACTGCATCTGGATTTTCGACGGCGATCTGGCGCAGAAATCGATGAACCATGTCGTCGAGCAGGTGCCCGACGTCGATGCCATCGTCGCCAACGGCATGTGCAATTTCAGACGCGCCGACGGCCTGCCGCAGCGTTTCGTCTCGCTCAGCCGCGAACTCGAGGCCGCCATCGACAAGCCGATCGTCGCCTCAGACACGGCGCTCTACTGGCGCATATTCAAAACCCTCGGTACCGCACCGATCGGTGAACAGGGCCGCTTGCTGTCCTCGCTGCAATAGGCATTAATAGCGTGCACGATATTTTGCTCTTGTGGGCAACGCCGCGTTCCACTTCCACCGCGTTCGAGTGGATGATGCGTATGCGCGGCGATATGGCCTGCTTCCATGAACCTTTCGGCGAAGCCTGGTACCAGGGCGACGACGCACGCGCGCCGCGCCTGAGCGCCGACAGCCCACGCAAGCCGGGATTGAGCTTCAACTCGGTGCTGCAAAAGTTACATCAGGCGGCACGGCAACGACCCGTGTTTGTCAAGGACATGCCGCAGTTCACCGATCACCTGTGGGATGCCGATTTTCTCGGCCAGTTCCGCCACAGCTTCCTGATTCGCGATCCGGCCAAGGTGCTCGCCTCGCTCGACCGCAGTTGGGCGAAATCGGATTACCGCAACGTTTTCACGCGCCATGAAATCGGCTTCGACGAACAACGCCGGCTGTTCGATCTGCTGAGCCAACAATCGGGCGAGAAACCGGTAGTCATCGACAGCGACGACCTGCTGGAAAATCCCGAAGCCATGGTTTCGGCCTGGTGCGAGGCAATGGGCATCGCGTTTATCGCCGAGGCGCTCCACTGGGAACCGGGCAGCCGTAACGAGGTGCTATGGTACGACAGCGATGACAATATCTGGCACGAAACCCTGAAAAATTCGGACGGCCTCAAGCCGCAGCCGCGCAGGTCGGCGGATGTGTCCGAGCTACCGCCGGAGCTGCAGGGCCTCTACCGCGATTTCCTGCCGCATTATCAGCACCTGCACGCGTTTCGTCTGCAAGTCACCCCTGCGGATGCCGACTATGCATAAGATTCTCGTCCTCTGGGCCACGCCGCGTTCCACTTCGACCGCGTTCGAGTGGATGATGCGCATGCGCGGCGATATGACCTGTTTCCACGAACCTTTCGGCGAAGCCTGGTACAAGGGGGACGACGCACGCTGGCCGCGTATCCGGCCCGACAGCGAGCGCGTCGAAGGCCTGACTTTCGACAGCGTCTGGCAAAACCTGCTGTGCACCGCGGCAAGCGGTCCGGTGTTTTCCAAGGACTTCCCGCACTATATCGAGCACCTGTGGAACGATGAATTCCTCGATCATTTCAACCACAGCTTCCTGATCCGCGACCCGGCCAAGGTGACGACCTCGATGTACAGGCACTGGCCGGATTTTCTGCTCAAGGAAGTCGCCTTCGTCGAACAGCGCGAACTGTTCGACCGCCTGTGCGACAGGCTCGGCGCGCCACCGCCGGTTATCGACAGCGACGATCTGCTGGAGGACCCGCATGGCATCGTTGCGGCCTACTGCAACGCGGTCGGTATTCCGTTTATCGAGGAAGCGCTGTCCTGGGAGCCCGGCGAGCGCGCCGAAGTGAGCTGGTACGACGGCGGCTCGTGGCACGCCAACCTGCGCGATTCCGACGGCCTAAAGCCACAGCCGCGACGCCACATCGATGTTGCCGACGCACCCGATCGTGTCAGAAAAATCTACCAGACGGTATTACCACATTACGAACATTTGCACCGGTACCGCCTTACCCCTTGAGTCATCCCGTCACAGTCATTGCGAGCGGGCCCAGCCCACTAGCGAAGCGAATGCCCTGGCTGCAACGAAGCAATCTCCCCGGCTCACAAGAGTACCGGTACGAATCGATAGGCTTTGGATGACTATCCCGATTTTTTTCCGAAATACTGGTTCAGCAATTCGATCAGGCCCTTGACCCGCGGTACTTGCTCGTCATCGGAGTAATCCAGATTTGCCGTACCATCCAGAACCAGTTTCTGTTGCTCGGACATATCGGTATTTTCTTTCTTTTTCTTTTCCGTTTCCTCGGGGTAATGCATCGAAACGCCCCTCCAGCTGCAGAAGCATCATTTTTAACGGATCGCCATGAGATTAGTGTGAATTGGCTCACGCTGAAGGTAAAAAAGGTGCGGGGTAACCAGTGAGCCTCGTCCGCCTGATGCGGGCAAAACTCACTGGTAATCCATCCCCAATTACCGCAGGACCTAGATTCTCTGGTCGTCGACGATAACCACGTTATCGGTGGTGTAGCCGACCGGCTTGCAGCTGCCGTTCATACCGACGGTCTGCCCGATTGCGGGATTCCCGCCGGGAGCGATAAGGCTGCCGCTGTTGGTTATGGTCACGGTCAGAAATTCGGTGCCATCGGTCAGATCGACTAGCAGGCTGTCGGTGGCGATACCGCAGACGGTTGCAGCGTCGGGATCGACCGTCAGGCTATCGGTTCCGACCGCGACGATGACGCCGGTTACCTGTTCGGCATTGGCCGCAGCTCTATCGACAATAACCAGCGCGGCCTGCAAAATCGGATCGCTGCCCGAGATCACCTGCAGCGTACCATCGACCTGTACCGGCAGGGGCACATCGATATCGTCCGGCATCAGCAACTCCCCTGACTTCGATACGATACGGGTACCATTGAATTTCTCACCGCACGTGGAATCCATACAGCCCGGCTGCAGCATAACCGCGAGATTGTCGCCGCTGATGACCGGCCCGCCGGCCGAAACGGACATCGCGAATCCGTCCTGATCGCCATCGACCGCAACCTTGCCCTCGACCTGCAGGAATTCGCCCAGTTCCGCGACCAGGGCATCCAGCTGCATCAGCGGGTAATGCTCGTAATCGCTTTCATCATGGTCATGCGAACTCTTGTCGAAGCGGGGCCAACCGACAACGGTTAGCCTTAGACCGAGCTTGTCTGGCGCCAGCAGTTCGGCGATGGGCCGGGGCATGCCGCCATAACCACCAACTTTCTGGTTATTGAAATAGGCGGACTCGTCGCCAAAATGAACCGTGACACAACCGAGGTTTTTCATATTTTCGGTGGGGATTGCATCGCACAGCAGCAGCGTCTGCTTAACACTGTCGATTTTTGTGATTTCCCCCTCGAGGCGCACCAGCTTGCTGTCGAATTCCTCGTCGATCACGTCGACGAAAACAACCGGCCGAAAATTGAACCCGTTGCTGTTGCCGACGATATGAAACGAATTACCCGCATCGATATCGACCTGCAGCGTCAACACCCTGTCGGCCAGAACAGTGAAGCAGCCGCGCGCCAGCAGGTCGAGCTTGCCGTTGCCCGGTAACTTGGGGTGATAGGTTTCGTTGTCGCTGGAATCGTCCGGCGTATCGTCGCTCAACACCAGTTCGAGATCGCGCAACGTCAATCGGATCTTGCAGTAAACTCCCGCAGGCACACCGTCCTTGAAAGTCAGCGGAATCGATTCGTTTCTGAGCCTGAGCAAATCGAATTCCTTGACCGGCCCCGAGTAAAGCACCACGCGACCGTTATCCTCGGAGCCCAGCAGCTCGACCTTCTCGATAAACGCGTTAATCGAATCGAACATATCGGGATCGGCCGGCTTATCGGTTAAAAGTATACCGACCGTGCCGCTACCCACGGCTTCATTGCTGGAATTGCTGGAACCGCCGCCACCGCCGCCGCAGGAAACCAGGACGATCGACAGCGCGATAGTAAGACCCAATGCCGTAAACCTTTGGATTACTCGTGCCATATTACTTCTCTTTTTTTTTGGTAATTCGCCTATATTAGCAAGCCGGCATACTGCATGGCATTACCCAAATGTGGTAAATATTTCCCAAAATTCTCGTATTACGCCCCTCTTTCACCTGTTTTATTTCGTCGGGCGCACTGTTCAACCATGGAAGATTCCGGATTCGAGCGCGGTGCAGCGCAACAGCAGGCGGCGATGGCTTCCGAAATCGTTGACCCGGTCGTGCCGCGTAAAGCGGTTGAGCCAAAAGACAATGCTCTGGTCAGCGCTCGAACGACTGGAATTCGATCACGTAGCCGTTCGGATCCCTGACAAAAAAGCTGTAAATCCCGAACTGGTCGAGACGCCGGGGCGGACTGTCGATTTGCAGGCCATTCTCGAGCAGGCGCTGGTAGCAGGCATCGACGTCGTCGGTGACGAGGCTGATCATGCCCCCCGCAGGTTCGACCACC
Organism: Gammaproteobacteria bacterium; assembly: GCA_020354435.1. Taxonomy (GTDB): domain Bacteria; phylum Pseudomonadota; class Gammaproteobacteria. The sequence goes on along the minus strand of CP070646.1, from coordinate 3,516,837 downwards.
CGGTCCTCGAAGGCCTGGCACAGCCCGATAAAGGCACCGTCTCCGGTTTTGAATATGCGCGCGCCACCCTCGTCACGGCAGCATTCCAGACCCAGCAGATCGGCATAAAAAATCGCTGTAGAATCGAGCTCATGGGTGTAAACCCAGCTGACCTGGGCGTTTATTTTGAGAGCCTGTTTTTGCAAACCGAAAACCCGGTTATAATCCGTTTATCCGGCTCAGCTAGTAAGCCTTCACCGCTCAATAAATGAAAAAGTAGCGCAGGGGTTAATTCCATAGTTAAGCCGCCAACCCGATTGCGGGTCACAGGTTTCCATCCTTTTTCAGGTCCTCGATGACCGCGGATATGCTGTCTCGCAATACGGCGATCATTTCCTCAATCTGCTCCTGCGTTAATACCAGCGGCGGCGACATGACCACCATGTTGCCCAGTGGGCGGATGATCAACCCGCGCGACTGGGCCGCCTGGGCGACGCGGCCGCCTATTTTCACCTCCTCGTCGAACAGCGCCTTGGTCTGCTTGTTGCGAACAAACTCCAGACCCATCATAAAATGGCTGCCGCGCACCTGGCCAACGATGTCCAGATCTTCCAGTTGACGCAGGCCCTGCTCGAAAATCTTTCCAGTCGTACGCACCCTTTCAGGAATCGATTCCCGCTCCATGATGGCTATGTTCGCCAGCGCCGCGGCGGCGCAGGCGGGATGCCCCGAGTAAGTCATGCCGTGCAAAAACATTGCCCCCTGAGCGGACAGGACTTCGAAAATCTCGTCGGAAATGATCGTAGCCGACATCGGCTGGTAGCCCGAGGTCAGGCCTTTGGCCGTGGTAATAATATCCGGTTCTATACCGAATACCGCCTGCGAAGAAAACATGTGACCGATGCGACCGAAGGCAGTAACCACTTCATCGGAAATATACTTGATGTCGTATTCGCTGCAGATTTCGCGTGTACGCCGATGGTAGCCGTCCGGAGGTACGATGACCCCGCCGGCACCCAGGATCGGCTCGGCAATAAAGCAGGCGATATTCTCCGCGCCTATTCTCTCGATCGCGTTTTTCATGTCTTCGGCGAGGAAATCGAGAAACTCGTCATCGTTCATGCCATCGGCTTCGCGGTAGGCATTCGGGCACACCAGGTGGTGCACCAGTTCTTCCGCCGAATCCCAGCCCTTGCGGTATTCCGGTGTCGTCATCGCAATCGCCAGGTAAGTCGAACCGTGATAAGCCCCGATACGCGACAGGATTTTCTTTTTACGGGGTTTGCCCAGGCGGTTGAAATAGGCATGCAGGATGCGCACCGCACTGTCATTCGCGACCGAGCCGGAGTTCGCGAAATAAACATGGTTCAGGCTGCCGGGTGCCATCGAGGTGACTTTCTGCGACAACTCCGAAGCCAGCGGGTGAGTCAGGTTGTAAAAGGTCGAGTAGTAGTCGAGCTCGCGCATTTGCGCCGCGATCGCATCGATGATTTCGTCGCGGCCGTGCCCCACGTTGACGCACCACAGGCCCCCGATGCCGTCGAGAAAGCGATTTCCCGAGGCGTCGTAAACATGAACCCCCTCGCCCCTGGAAATAACAGTCGTCTCACCTTGCTGCCTGAGCGCCCAGAGATCGGCGAACGAATGAACGTGGTGGCTATCGTTAGTCAGAATCCGATCCAGCTCGCCGTGGCTGTCGTTGGGTAAACCATCTTGTGCCATTTTCGTTATCTCCTCTGATCCGGTCTTTTCTGGCGCAGGTGAATTCTACTCCAACAGTCATAGGTTTTCGAAAACACCGTGTCGAACCGGCTTGAGCGTAAATCGTGACGGCAAAAATGAGTACCCCTGCTGCCACCTGGCTCGGGCTTTTCTCTGCGAATCGACAATTTGCTTCATAAAAACTGATCCAGAACTTAGCCAATCAGTGCTTTTCATTATTTTTAATCTGCGGTTTAATATCTCGAATACGGTGTGATCACAAACACCGGGAATAATCGAGGGGCGGAGAGTAGCGTGTCTGAAGTACAGTGTATCGGAACCGTCAGCGGGCCCGATGTTTTCAATCGGGTCGGCGACACAATCCACCTGGTTAGCGCCTCGGGCGGATTTCGCCTGAAATCGAGAGTATCGTGTTCTGTACTTTGGTCAGCCATCTCTTTGCGCGGTCGAACCACATCGGTTCGCCATCGTCTCTGGCCGTAAATCATCGGCAAACCAGCGAGCGTAAAGATATCAAATGACTGCTGCAATTGACATTCGGGGTGTCACCAAGATCTACAATCCCGGCTCGAACCAGCCCGTCAAGGCGCTCGACGATGTTTCCCTGACCATAAACGATAACGAGTTTTTTACCCTGCTTGGCCCCTCCGGTTGTGGCAAGACGACCCTGTTACGCCTGATCGCCGGCTTTGAACAGGTATCCGGCGGCGAAATCATGTTATTCGATGACGAGATCGAGAATCTCGAACCGAACCGGCGCCCGGTAAACACCGTGTTCCAGCATTACGCTCTGTTTCCGCACATGACGGTCGCCCAGAACGTCGCTTTCGGCCTCGAACGCCTGAAGAAACCGAGGCCGGAAATCAAAGCAACCGTCGAGCGGGTATTAAGCCTGGTCAAGATGAAACATCTGGCAGACCGTCGTCCCAACCAGCTCTCCGGCGGACAACAGCAGCGCGTCGCGCTGGCCCGTGCACTGGCGCCGAGCCCGAAGGTACTGCTGCTCGACGAGCCGCTGTCGGCGCTCGACCTGAAACTGCGCCAGGCGATGCGCGAGGAGCTCAAACAGCTGCAGAAAGAGACCGGTATTACCTTCGTCTTCGTCACCCACGACCAGGAAGAAGCGCTCGCCATGAGTGACCGCATCGCAGTCATGTCCGAAGGCGAGGTCCAGCAGATCGGCGGACCAACCGACATCTACGAGCATCCGCTCAATCGCTTCGTCGCGGATTTCATCGGCGATACCAATTTTCTGGATGGCGAAATCGTGGATCTCAACGAAGACCTGGTCACCTGCAGGATCGGCGAGCAAAGTATGTTTGAGGCTGAAAACAGCGGTGGCCACAGGGTCGGTGATCGGGTTACGCTTTTCCTGCGACCGGAAAAAATCAGGCTGTCGACCCCGGATGATGCAGTCAGCACGGAATCCCGACCTGGCACGGTTGCCAACATCGTCTACCTGGGCAACCAGGCGGCCTACACCGTCGACATGGGCGATGGTGTCGAACTGACCGCCCAGGCGCGTCCGCGCGAGGACGGCAAACTGCCCTTCGCCGTCGGTGACTCGCTCGCGGTCGGCTTCTCGGCACGGGCCCTGCGGGTACTGGCGCAATGAGCAACTGGCTCCCCAAAAGCGCTGCCGGGCGCCGCTGGCTGGGCCTCGCTCCCTCTTATTTCGTGATTGGCATTTTCATGCTGGTGCCGATGGTGATCATGGGCGTGTTTTCGTTCCTGGAACCCAATCCCTATGGCGGCGTCAAGCCGGTAGGGTCGCTAGACGCCTACGTCAAGCTCTTTTTCGAATACGACCTGGAAGACAACCTGGTCTTCAATCCCGGTTATCTGAATATTATTCTGCGTTCCTTCCAGCTATCGTTCGGCGCAACCCTGCTGTGCCTGATTTTCGGTTTCCCGGTCGCCTACTTCATCACGCTGCAACCCGAGAACAGGCGCAATTTATATATTTACCTGATCACGATCCCGTTCTGGACCAACCTGCTGATCCGCACTTTCGCCTGGATCATCATCCTCGGCCGCGGCGGCGTGATCGAAACGCCGCTATTGTGGGCCGGCATCATCGAGGATTCGTTGCGCATGATGTATACCGACGGCGCCATCGCCATCGGCCTGACCTACAGTTACCTGCCGCTGATGGTGCTGCCCATATACGCCAGCCTGGAAAAGCTCGATTTCCGCCTGCTGGAGGCCGCCAGCGACCTCTACGCCAACCGCTTCGAAGTCATGACCAAGGTCGTCATTCCGCTGTGCAAACCCGGGATCATCGCCGGCTGTATTCTCGTCTTCATCCCCTGCATCGGCGCCTTCATCGCGCCGAACCTGCTCGGCGGAGGCAAAAAACTGATGCTGGGCAGCCTGGTGCAGTTCCAGTTCGCCTCGGCGCGCAACTGGCCGTTCGGCTCGGCGCTGTCGATGCTGCTGCTGTCCGCGGTGGTCGTCGTTCTGATTTTCTACGCCCGCGCGGCGAAGAAGCGCGAAGCCATGGAGGGAACCGCCTGATGTCGAGCGTGCCGATGGAAAACACGACCTCGCCGCGCAAGAGCAAAAAAGCGCTGCCCGTGGGTCACTATCGCGGGCTCGCTTCCTGGACGGTCGTTTTTTTCGTCTTTCTGTACCTGCCCATCGTGGTCCTGATCTTTTACTCGTTCAACGCCAACCGCATGGTCATGAACTGGGGCGGATTCGGCATCGACTGGTATATCAAGGCTTTTCAGAACGACGATATCCAGAGCGCGGTATGGAACTCGCTCGTGGTGGCGACGGTGGCGACCGTGGTGGCCACGGCCATCGCCACCGTCGGCGCGCTGGTGCTGGCCCGCGGCGGCAACTTCCGCGGCAAGACCATCTCCCTCGGATTGATTACGCTGCCGCTGATGGTGCCGGAGATCGTCACCGCAGTTGCGGTACTGATCTTCTTTGCCGCCATCGGTCTCAACTGGGGCCTCGGTAACGTCATCATCGCCCATACCACCTTCTGTATTCCGTTTGCCTTCATGCCCATCCGCGCGCGGCTGGAAGGCATGGACACGTCGCTGGAACAGGCCGCACGAGATCTTTACGCATCGGAATGGGAAACCTTCCGCTACGTCACCGTGCCGCTGCTGATGCCCGGCATTCTCGCCGGCGCGATGCTGTCGTTCGTGATCTCGATGGACGACTTCATCATTACGCTGATGGTGGGCGGGGCCGGCTCCACCACCCTGCCCGTTTATATTTATTCGATGATCCGGCGCGGTCTGACACCGGAAATCAATGCGGTCTCCACCCTGTTGCTGCTGGTCTCGATCGCAATCGTGACGGCCTACTGGATCATGTCGAGAAAGACGGAGACTTGAACCTAAAAGTGAAGGTAAAATTTACAGTCAAAACCCATCGTACCCAGAGGAGGTAACATCAATGAAACGTCTGTTAACCATTTTCGCCGCGGCCGCCGCGATGCTGACCCTCGGGTCGGCAAAGGCCTCAGGCGAGCTGTTCATCTACAACTGGACGGAATACACGCCGCCGGAGCTCGTTGAAAAATTCGAGAAGGAAACCGGAATCAAGGTTTCCGTTGACACTTACGATTCAAACGAAACCCTGCTGGCCAAACTGCAGGCCGGCGCTACCGGTTACGATCTCGTCGTTCCCAGCCAGAACTTCGTGCCGATTATGATCAAAGAAGGCCTGATCCAGAAAGTGGCTGTCTACGACCTGCCCAACTACAAAAACTACGTAGAGAGCTGGAAAAAACCGGAATGGGATCCGGAGCACGAATACACCGCACCCTGGCAATGGGGTACGACCTCTTTTGCCTACCATAATGACTATTCCGGAAAAGGTGAGTCTCTCAAAGAATTTTTTGAGCCGAGCGAAGAACTCCGCGGGCGGTTAAGCGTTTTCCCGACCCCGGACGAGGTGGTTAGTCTTGCCAACATTTATCTCGGCATCCCGTTTTGTTCCGAAGATGCGAAACAAATGAAAAAAGTCCAGGACTTGCTGGTGGCTCAAAAAGAATTTGTGGTTGCCTATAACAATGAAACCATGAGCGACCTGATAACGAGCGGCGAAGCGCTCATGACCAACCACTGGAACGGATATGCCAGGCTGGGGCGATTGGCTGGTGCGCCAATTAATTACGCCTACCCTAAAGAAGGTGTAGTGGGCTGGTTCGATAGCCTTGTCGTGCCTTCCAGTGCTAAAAATGTTGAAAACGCACGGAAGTTCATGAATTTCATGATGGACCCGGTCAACATGGCCATACTCACGGAAAACCAGGGCTACGGTGATGCCATTAAGGGCACGGCACAGTATTATTCTGAAGAACTGAAATCTGCCCCGGAAGTAAATCCACCATCAGATTTGAATGTGGTATTCGCGCCGACCTGCTCGCCCAAGGCCCAGTCCCTGATCGACAAGGTCTGGACCAAGGTCATGCAGTAATCGCGCTGGTTAGAACGATTAAAGGCCCGCCACTGAGCGGGCCTTTTTTTATACGGGCCATCCCCCTTTATTCGCAGGTCATCCCTGCGAAGGCGACGGTCCGGCGTGACCGGAACCTGTAATGACGGCGCCGGGATCCGATATCAACCACGTGCCATCTGGAGATCCCGGATAGATGCTGATGCATCTTCCAGGATGACATTCGCGTCGAAGGAACTAATCTACACCACTCGAAAGATCGGTGAAAAAAACCTTGGTCACCGTTTCTCGGACATCCCAGACGACACGCTCGCCTTTGCGAGTGAAAATGCTGTCGCCGGGGCCGCACTCGATCGATTCACCGCCCACCCGGGTCAGAATCAGCCGCCCGCCGATGATGGTCTGCAACTCGTCGCCGAGCTCGGTGCATTCGAAAGCGCCCTCGGTGCAGGACCAGATCCCGAGTCGACTGCCGGTATCGCTCCCGCCGTAGTCGAGCCTGCCCGACGCACGCGGCTGACCGCGCAGAATTTTGTAATCGGATGCCGGATTATCGAATGGCCAGGGTTCGAGCTCCCCGGGAATCGTGTTAAAAGGATACTTATGCATCGACTAATCCACCCTGTTTCTTGAGCTGAAAAAAAATGCATTCTATACAGGCAAAAACTATACAGTGGCCGATAGAAATTTGCGTCATACTTTAGCGGTTACTGTGCTATCGTCGCGCCTGCAATCAACAACCAATAAGATTCAGGCCATTCAACTTGTCCAGTCAGGTAAACGACCCGGCGTTGGCGCAACGCACGTCGATGGGTTATGTCTACATGGCGTTGTCCGCGACCGGGGTCATTTTCCTGCCGACGACGGCCAAGTTCGCGCTGCAAGGCGGCAGCGATGTGCTGTCGGTCGCGTTCGCGCGCGGTATCGTCGCCACGCTGATCCTGTTGCTCGTTACCTTGATGCTCGGCCTGAATCTGCGCCTGCCGCGGCGTCAGCTGCTGCCCAGTATCGTCGTCGGCATTGCCGCGGCGTTGTTCGTTTATGGCATCTACCGCGCTATCCTGACGATTAATATCAGCCTCGCGCTTCTGATCCTGTTTCTTTATCCGCTGGTGATCGCAACCTGGGAGCACGTCTCCGGTGCTGCCCGCATTCGGTCGGCGCAATGGATCTGGGGGTTCTCCGCTCTGGCCGGGCTGGTGATGATTCTCGGCGTCAGGTTCGACCAGATCAGTTTCGTCGGCGTGACCATGGCGGGACTGGCGATGTTTGCCTCGGTGGTGATTACGCTGGTCAACGTCAGGATCGTGAATACGACCGGTTCGCTGATTGCCAACCTGTACATGAGCCTGTGGACTCTGCTGCTTTTCGGCGCGGCAATCCTCGTTTTCGGCCAGTTCAGCCCACCACAGACCACGCTGGGCTGGAGCGGTATGCTGGGCAACGGTGTCGCCTACTGCGTTTCCTGGGTGGCTTTTTTCGCCGGCGCCAGCATCCTCGGCGCAACCCGCGCGAGCATGATTACATTGTTCGAACCCGTACTCGCGGCGCTGGTCGCCTGGCTCATCTTCGGCGAAACCTTCAGCCCGCTGCAATGGGCCGGCTTCGCGTTAGTGCTGGCTTCGCTGTTCATGTTCGAAAAACTGGCTCTGGCGGAGTCATGACGACCTGGCAAAGCGCATTACACGGCATTCGAACTTCGGGCGATTATTTCCTGTCGACCTTCATGTTCGGTCTCATGTTCGGTATTACCGCTGCCGCGATCGGCATCGAAAACTGGCAGGCGCTGCTGATGAGCGCATCGGTGTTCACGGCCTCTGGGCAATTTGCCGCCCTCGAGTTCTGGCAGGCACCTTTACCGCTCGGCACGATCGCGCTGTCGGTGTTTCTCGTCAGCACGCGCAACCTGCTGCTCGGCATGGCGATGACGCACCATTTCGACGGCCACAGCCTGCAGCGCCGCATCGTCTGGCTGTTCATGTTGAACGATCCGGGCGTGGTCAACAGCTTCCGCCAGGACGGCAGTGTCGACCGACTCGGTTACGTCACCGGTTATGGCCTGTCGATGATGGCAAGCTGGCTGACATCGACCCTGATTGGCCTCAGTGCGGCGCACCTGTTCGCCAGCTTCGATCTCGGGTCGGTCAGCTTCGCCGGACCGCTGGTGATAGCGACGATGATGATGCTGTTTTTCAAGGGATCGAAAACACCGCCGACGCCGTGGATCGTATCAGGCATCGCCGCGCTGATTCTGTTTGAACTGGGCGTGCCGGATTACGTCGTACTGCTGGGTGCGGTGCTGGCCGGGCTGATTGTCGCGATCGTGCAGGTGCGTCGCTATGCCTGAGCAATCCGCAATCCTGGCCGCGATCGGCATCATGGCGCTGGTGGTTTACCTGACCCGGATCAGCGGTTACTTCGTCGGATTACAGCTGCGTCACATCCGCGGCATCCAGCCGATACTGGAATCCCTGCCCGGATGCGCCTTCATGGCGATCCTGGTACCGGCCATCCGCCAGGGCAGCCTTAGCGAAATCATCGCCATGGCCTGCGTCGTCCTGATCATGTGGCACAGTAACAATGTCGTGCTGGCGACCGGCACAGGCGTTGCCGTGCTGCTGCTCGGCGGTCCCTATCTCGACGCCGCCTGATCCTGGCCGGCAACGGACTGGCGGCCGACGAAACGCCAGGCCATGATGTTACCGGCAAGCGCCAGCGGCACGAATCCTGCAAACATCCAGAACGCGACCAGCTTCAGCGTCTCCGCAGCCGGGTCGTGCTCGATGCCGAGACCATTCGCGATCAGGCCGGATAACGCGGCGCCGATGGCGAATCCGGATTGCTGCGTAATCGGCAGCAACGACGAGGTGCGATCCTTTTCATCGGTCGGCGCCGCGGCGATGACCCGCTTGATAATGAACCCCCACATCATGCCCATACCACCGTTCAACACGATAACCGCGACCACGATTCCGGCCAGCGAAACCCGCGGAAACAAGACCGCCGACGCGATCAAACCCACCAACACGCAGATACCGCCGGTTCGAATCAACCACGCTTCGGCATCGGCCCGGGTACCGGAAAACAGGATCGCCGCGCTACCCCAGGCCAGCGATTCCAGCAGCACGATAAAGCCGGCCTCGAGCGGATTGAGACCGTAAAGCTCGATCAGGATCAGCGGGCCGTAAACGATAAACGACATGATGCTGACGCATAACAGGAAGGTCGCCAGAATGCCGTTGCCGATCGCGTGCGACAGGTCCGTGACCTCGCTCGGCAGCATGCGCCCCGACGCCGCCGTTACGTCGCGGAAAACGAACAGCACCAGCGCGAGGCATCCGAGCAAAACCAGCACGGGTGACCCGGCCGGATGGTAATAGGCCGCCGAAATCGACACCAGTATGATCGAGGCGCCGAGCAACAGCAGGCGCACCAGCGGAATTCGTTCGGCCGCCACATCGACCCTGGTCGACGACCCGCCGCCCAGCAGAAAATAGACCGCCGGCACCAGCAGCAGCCCCTGGGCGGCAAAGGTCC
>CP070646.1:3482136-3507080 GCA_020354435.1 Gammaproteobacteria bacterium | reverse complement strand
TTTCATCGATCTTTATCAACGCGCGCGTTTTCTGCAGCCGCGCGACAGTGAATTTGTCGGCCGGGTCATGGGCGGGCTGCTGGATCGTTTCAACCTGCTGTGGCTGTTGCGTTACCGATTTTCCTACGGGCTGTCGGCGGCGAAGTCGTTTTACCTGCTGACCGCGACCGGCAAAAAACTGCACTCTGCGGAATTGATGCGCCTGGCGAAGATGGAAAGCATCGAGGAAATCGTGTCCGCGCTGCCGCAGCCCTACCAGTCGCTGCTGGCGCGCAGCGCTTCGATCTCGGAAATGGAAACGGTGATGGAATACTACAGCCTGTCCGTCGCGGCCGAAATGCTGCACAGGAAATCCAACCTGTTGGCACGGACATTCTCGTACGTGCTGCTGCGCGAGGCCGAGGTCAGGTTTTTGCAGGCGCTGATCAAGGGTAAACAACTCGGTTTCGACCGGGAACTGATCGGCAAGGCTGTGGGGGTATCTCACTGATGCTGAATGCTCCGATGCCGATGAAAAAAATCAGCCTTTACATGGTTGATGCCGATGCCCAGCGGGCGGCGATAACGCTGGCGCAAATGTCGGTGATTCACCCGTTCGAATCGCGCCAGGTCGAGCCCGAACTGCAGGAATTCCCGGCCGAAGATTATTATGCGGTTTACCACGAGCTGAACTCGCGCTTCGGTAAGATTATCGGTTATGTCCGCGAACCGTTCGGCGACGAAATCGCCGTCGACGACATCGTTACGCTGGACCAGTTACGCGAACTGGATGATGATCTGAGGATCTTGTGGGCCCGCGTATCCGATCTCGAGGAACAGTTACGCCGGCAAAGCGAGAAAAAGAACGCGCTGCGGCAGTTGTCCGGCAGTCTGCAAAAGTTTGCCTCGCTGGATCTCGATTTGAGTCGGTTGAGACGGCGCGGCCGGTTCCTCAGGATATTCGTCGGCACGGTGCCATCGGCCAACTTCGACCAGCTCAGACGCGCGCTGACGTTGACCGGTTTCATGACCAAATCGTTTTTTACCAGCGAGGGGCTGGATAACGTTGTCGTTTTCGGCTCGAGCCTGCAACAGGAAGACGTGCAGGATGTGCTGAATTCAGCCGATTTTCGCGGCCTGACCGTACCACAGGAGTTTTCCGGCAGCCCGGCGCAGCTGGAGGCCGACCTGAACCGGCAGATTAGTGAGATCAATCAGGCGCTCAGATCGATAAAAAGCGAACTGGCCGATGAATTACTGGAACACCGGGCGGTATTGAAAAGTGCGCATGCGCTGCTCATCCTGGCAAAGCCTTATGCCAGTCTGGCCGGCGTGCTGCGCGGCAAGGGCGGGCTGGTCTTCATGCAGGGCTGGGTGCCGGCAAAACGGCAGGCGGAAATCCAACAACGACTCGAAAGCGAGCTTGCCTACCCGTTTTATGCCGAGTTTACCGATCCCGAAATATCCGAATACGAAGCGGTGCCGTCGCTGCTGCAAAAGTCGTGGGTATTGAAGCCCTTCCAGGCCCTGGTCAGGAATTTCGGCATTCCCGGGTACCAGGAAGTCGATCCCAGCGGCCTGTTTGCGCTCAGTTATATCCTGATGTTCGGCATGATGTTCGGCGACATCGGCCACGGCGCGGTTATCGCCCTCGGCGGTCTGCTGTTGTGGAAACGTTATCCCGGGGTAACCATCGTCGCCGGATTCGCCGGTTTATCCTCGATGCTTTTCGGTTACCTCTACGGCAGCCTGTTCGGTTACGAGCACGTGATCCATCCGTTATGGATGTCGCCGATGCAGGATCCGCCGCGGGTGTTGCTGCTGGCGGTGATCTGGGGCGCCAGTTTTATCATCGTTGCCAACCTGCTCGCGATCCGTAATTTCGTCGCCAGCGGCCAAATGACACAGGCGCTCTACAGTGGCAAGGGCGTCGCCGGGCTCGCGTTTTATCTTGCCGCCTGTTATCTCGCCTATATGGCCGTCGCCGGCGGAGGTGCCGGCTGGTTCGATTATCTGCTGATGTTCGCGCCGCTCGCGATTATCATGGGATTCCAGTGGCGGCAGTCGGCCGGTACCCGCTTCGAACGCGGCCTGGTGGTTTTCATCGAGGGGCTGGAACACGTTATCAGCAACGTTTCCGGCACGCTTTCTTTTCTGCGGGTCGCGGCCTTCAGCCTGAATCATATCGCCCTGGCGGCGGCGGTATTCGCGATCGCCGGTATGATGGATAGCGTCGGTCACTGGGTGACGGTCGTGCTGGGCAATGTTTTCATTATCGTGCTGGAGGGCGCCATCGTCGCTATCCAGTGCCTGCGACTCGAGTATTACGAGGGTTTTTCGCGTTTTTTTACCGGCAAGGGCAAGGCTTTCGAACCGTTGAGGCTCGAAAGCTGAGGACGAACAATCACTGGAGCATGTCATGACAATCATAACCGTGTTACTCACCTTCAGCGCGCTGGGCCTTATCTCGCTCGGTTTATACCTGCTGCTGTCCCCGGATGCCGGCAGGCGCCTCAATGGACGCCTGATGAAAGGAGGGCTGGTGCTCAACATGGTGCTGTTCGCGGCAGGCGTTGCCGGGCTGTTGATTGGCGGCATTAACGAGGTTATGGCGGCCGAGGAGGCGGCCACCGGCGGCGGCGATATCAGCCTCGGTCTCGGCCTCGCGCTGATCGGTGTCGGCCTGCCGACCGGGCTTGCGACCATCGGTGCCGGTATTGCCGTCAGTTCGGTGGGCTCGGCTTCGCTCGCGGTCATTACCGAAAAGCCGGAAATGTTCGGCCGTACGCTGATCTACCTGGGTCTGGCCGAGGGTATCGCGATTTACGGCCTGGTTGTCAGCATTCTCTTGCTCGGCAGGATTTGATGAAAATCATCGCGCTCGGTAGTGCCGCGTTGATGGACGGTTTTGCGCTGCTCGGCATCGAAGCCCACGCCGACCTCGACGCCGAAGCGATCAACGATTTGCTGACCCGGCTGGTGCGTAACCGCGAGCGAGCGCTGATATTCATGCAGCAGGATTTGATGTCCGCCGATATTCCGATGATTCAGCAGTTGCGGATTCAGGGTGGATCGATTCTGCTTTGTGAAATCCCGAGCCTGCACGCGGTCGATGATTATCAACCCGAGGTCGAGCAACTGATCGGGCGCGTGCTCGGATCTTCGATGCTGGAGCGGCAAGTTGGCGACTGAAAGCGACCAGGTAAAGGCTTTACAGCGGGCGATTCTCGAGCGCGCGCAGGAATTATCGGCCGAACACGTTTCGCAGGGAGAATTGACGCGCGCGAAAATCATTGCCGACGCACGCGAAAAGATCAAACTGATGGAGCAAAAGGAGTTACTCGCTGCGCGCGTGCATGCCGATCGCGAGTATCAGCGCCAGGTACAGGCCAGTGAACTGCGCATCCAGGCCGAACTCGATCGTAACCGCTGGGGCCTGGTGCAGGCGGTCATGGACCGGTTGCTGAAGCAGCTGATTGCGCTGCGCGATGACGAGGCCGGATACGAGAAGATTTTTAAAAACCTGCTGCGCCAGGGGGTCGAGACGATTGCTGGAAGCAGCCTGGTGGCGTCGATCAGTAACGACGACCGCACGCGCTTCCAGGATAACTGGGAGGCCATCGTCAAGGCCAGCTGCGCCAAAGGCGTCGAGGTGAAACTTTCACCCGAGGCCTGTGACTGCAGCGGCGGCGTCAGGCTGGTTAGCGAGCAGGGTGACATCATGATCGACAATACCTTCGAAGGCATCATCGAGCGGCGTCAACAGGTCTTGCAACGCCTGATATTCGAGCGCCTGTTTTCGACACTGGCGACCCAGGGAACGGTATTCGATGGGTGAAGTCAGCGAAGTCAACGGGCCGATCGTGACCATCCGCCAGCCCGGGGTCCGAAATGGTGACCAGGTTCGGATCGGAGAACTGGGACTGATCGGCGAAGTGATTCACATTCGCAGCGACGATGCGCTGGTGCAGGTTTATGAGTCGACCGAATCGCTGCAGCCCGGCGAACAGGTGACTGGCCTTGGGCATCCGCTCAGGGTCGAACTCGGTCCCGGCATGCTGGGGCAGATCTTCGACGGCGTGCAGCGTCCGCTGGACAAGATCATGCACATGAGCGGCGAGCATATCAGCCGCGGGCTCGAACTGTCGGCGCTCGACCGAGATAAAAGCTGGCATTTCGTGCCGCACGAAAGCCTCGTTGTCGGTACCCGGTTCGAGGGCGGAGAAATCCTCGGTACGGTGCAGGAAACCGAGACCATCGAACATCGAATTCTGGCGCCGCCGGATTGTCGCGGTGAAATCATCGAGCATGCGCCGGAGGGCGATTACACCATCGAAGAAATCGTCGCCCGGGTCAGAGGTGAGAGCGGCTCGATTCAAAACCTGAAGATGTACCATCACTGGCCGGTGCGCCAACCGCGCCCCTATCGCGCGCGCGCCGGTGCTAGCCTGCCGCTGATTACCGGTCAACGTATACTCGATACCTTTTTCCCGATGCTCAAAGGTGGCAAGGCAGCGGTACCCGGACCCTTCGGCGCCGGCAAAACCATCGTGCAGCAACAGATCGCGCGCTGGGCCAATGCCGATATCGTCTTGTACGTCGGTTGCGGCGAGCGCGGTAACGAGCTGGTGGAGATACTGCAGACCTTTCCGCAACTAACCGATCCGCGAAGCGGACGTTCGCTGATGGAACGCACCTTTCTCGTTGCCAATACGTCGAATATGCCGGTGGTTGCGCGCGAGGCCAGTATTTACGTCGGTGTGACCATGGCGGAGTACTACCGTGACCAGGGTTATGACGTGGTCATGGTTGCCGATTCCACCAGCCGCTGGGCCGAGGCCCTGCGCGAGGTCGCCGGGCGGCTCGGGCAAATGCCGGTCGAAGAAGGTTACCCGGCTTACCTGGCTTCGCGACTGGCCGCGTTTTACGAGCGTGCCGGAAACGTCGATACCTTGGCCGGCGGCAATGGATCGGTCAGCCTGATCGGCGCGGTATCGCCGCCCGGCGGTGATTTTTCCGAACCGGTGACCAGCCACACCAAGGAAATCATCCGCACCTTCTGGGCATTATCGAAACCGCTGGCCGATGCGCGCCATTATCCTGCGGTGTCGTGGCTCGAGAGTTTCACCGATTACGCCGAGCGTGCCGCCATCTGGTGGGCGGACGAGGTCAGCCCGGACTGGGCTTTGCGCAGACAGCAGGCGCTGACCTTGCTGACCGAAGCCGATGAACTCGAACGTATCGTCAACCTGGTGGGACCCGAGGCGCTGTCGGCCTCGCAGCGCTGGGTGCTGGAAAGTTCGGGCCTGATCAAGGAGGCGGTGTTGCAGCAAAGCGCGCTCGATGCGATCGACAGCTACTGTTCGCCGCAGAAGCAGTTCCGATTGCTCGACCTGGTGCTGTCCTATCACCTCGACGGCACTGAATTGATCAGTCTTGGGGTGCCGGTCGAGTCTCTGACCGAGTTACCCTATGGCGGAGAGTTGCGGCGGCTGAAGTCGGCGGTGAGTAACGATGATTTGCAGCCTCTGGATGACTTTGCCAGCAGGGTGCGCGAGTCCTTCGACACGATGCGCACCGAGTACAGCGTCAATCAGGGGAACAAGTCATGAGCCAACTCGAGTACCGCCGGGTCGACTCGATTCACGGTGCGTTAATGTTCATGAAGAACGTTGCCGGTATCGGGCTCGGCGACCGCGTCATGATCCGCGACAAGGATGGCCGGCGACGCAACGGGCAGGTCATTCGCACATCCGGGGATCTGGTCATGGTGCAGGTATTCGAGGGTACCGAGAATCTCGACCTGGAGAATACCTGGGTGCGTTTCCTCGACGAGCCGTTCGAGATCTCGCTGTCACCCGACATGCTCGGGCGAATTTTCAACGGTATCGGCGAGCCGCGCGACGACCGGCCACCGATAATTTCCAGCGTGCGCCGCAACGTCAACGGCGCACCGGTGAATCCGGCCGCTCGCGCCTATCCGCGAGAATTTATTCAAACCGGGATTTCCACGATCGATGGTCTCAATTCGCTGGTGCGGGGACAGAAGTTACCGGTTTTTTCCGGTTCGGGCCTGCCGCACAACCGGCTGGCGGCGCAAATCGTGCGCCAGGCGCGGCTGCCCGGCGACAGTACCAACTTCGTCATCGTGTTTGCCGCGATGGGGGTTTCCTATTCCGACGCGCGTTTTTTCGAGAAAGAATTCGAGTCCAGCGGCGTATTGCGTAACGTCGTCATGTTCACCAACCTGGCCAACGATCCGCCGATGGAGCGTTTGATCCTGCCGCGAACCGCGCTGACCGCGGCCGAGTACCTGGCTTACGACCTCGACCGCCACGTACTGGTGGTTATCACCGATATGACCAACTACGCCGAGGCGCTGCGTGAAGTGGCAACCGAGAAGGGCGACGTACCATCGCGCAAGGGCTACCCGGGCTACCTGTATTCGGATCTGGCCGAAATCTACGAACGGGCAGGGCGCCTGCGCGACCGCCATGGCTCGATCACGATGATTCCGATCCTGTCGATGCCGAGCGACGATATTACGCATCCGATTCCGGATCTCAGCGGTTACATCACCGAGGGGCAAATCGTGCTGAGCCGCGAGTTGCACAGCAAATCGGTGTATCCGCCGGTGAACGTGCCGCCGTCGCTGTCCCGGCTAATGAAGGACGGCATCGGCAAGGACGATACGCGCGAAGATCACCCGCGGGTCGCCAGTCAGCTGTATGCGTCTTACACGCGTGCGCTCGAAGCCCGCAACCTGGCGTCGATAATCGGCGCGGAAGAATTGTCCAGCCGCGATCGCCGCTACCTCGAGTTCGCCGACCGCTTCGAGACCGATTTCGTGCGCCAGGGCGAGGACCAGGAACGCAATATTATCGAAACCCTCGACCTCGCCTGGGAATTGCTGTCGTTACTGCCGCCGAGCGCGCTGTCACGCGTTACCGACGAGGATTTGCACAAGTACCACAGCTGGGAAGAGTCGGATTAATGCAGGACCGGTTGAACATTCCGCCGACCAAGAGTTCGCTGCTCGACCTCAAGCGCCGGCTCGAATTTCTCAACGAGGGCTATCGCCTGCTCGAGCGCAAACGCGAATTGCTGACGCGCCTGGTGTACGAAAAACTTGCTGAATATAGAACGCTCAACGAGACCGCCCGCGAAAGCATGAAACGCGCCTACCGCTGGCTCGCGGTAACGCAGATGCGCATGGGCAGCAAGCGTATCCAGCAGCTGGCGATCGGCATGCCCGAGGCGTTCGAAGCCAGGGTGCTGCCGCGCAGAAACATGAGCGTGCAGTATCCCTCGGTGCAAATCCGCCAGTTGCCGCTGTTGCCGGTCGGCATACTCGGTACCGATGCCAGTCTCGACGAAACCCGCGCCAGCTTCTCCGAAATGGTGGTCAAGGCAGCGCAGTTGGCCGAGGCTGAAACCGCCCTGTGGCGCCTGCTCGAAGAACAGCGTAAGACGCAGAAGCGTGTCAACGCGCTCAGGTACAACGTGATCCCGCGCTTCGAGCGCACCATCAGTTACGTCGAGGCCACGCTGGAAGAAGAAGAACGCAACACGCTGTTTCAGCTCAAGGTTCTGGCGCAAAGGGGATGAACAGCAGTCCGGGTTTGTAGCCCTGAATGATCCAGGGCTGTGGCTTGTCGGCGCGACAGAAGATCAACAACTTTGCTGCGTGCTCCACCCAGGACGTGTCGTGGAATCGTCCTGCCGAATTTTCTCGATTTCTCGGTTAACGTCATACAGCGCTCGCTGTGAATGTTTTCGAGTTTCGGAATGCATGAGGATTTGTTTCATTCGGGTTAAAGACTCGAAAAATATTCTGATAAATTGACGTATCTCAATTCGTCTACGTTGACATTACTGTCGCCGCATCATACTTTTGTTCCATTACAAATCCATCTATCCAGGAACTAAAAAATGGCCACCAAAAAGACCAGATCCAGGGCCAGTGCTTCCGGTTTGAACAAGATAAAAAGCACTGTCAGTATGACCACCTCCTCGGTTACCGCAGAAATCGACAAGGCGAGGGATGTTGTTGAGCGCGAACTCAAGGAAGCATTTGCGGTTGTTTCGAAAAAGGCGAAAACAGCCGGCAAGGCCGCCGCCGATGCTACCTCGTCGGTAAGCTCCTCGCTCGCCGAAACAGCATCCGACGCGAGCGTTTCAGTCAAGCAAACCATTGCCGAGGCGCATATTGCGGAGTTGTTTCAAAAACTCGTCGATGAAGTAGAGGATGTCGCGGAAGAAATTATCGACGGTATCGGTGACCGCTTTAACCATTTGCGCGAGACCGCAGCCGGCAAAGCACGACCCGCCAAAGCCGGCGCTAAGAAAAAGGTTTCGGCGAAAAAGAAATCCGCGGTGAAGAAGAAAGCCGCGGTCAAGAAGAAAGCGGCGGTCAAGAAGAAAGCGGCGGTCAAGAAGAAAGCCGCGGTCAAGAAGAAAGCCGCGGTTAAAAAGAAGGTTGCGGTGAAGAAGAAAGCCGCAGTAAAGAAAAAGGCAGCGGTCAAGAAGAAGACAGCAGTGAAAAAGAAGGTGGCAGTAAAGAAAAAAGCTGCAACAAAGAAAAAGGTTGCGGCGAAAAAGGCAGCACCCAAAAAGAAGTCCTCCAGCGCGAAAGCATCAACTGCCAAAAAGTCCGCAGCCAAAAAAGCGCGGGCGAAAAAGAAGTAATCCGCGCGGCCGATCGTCGGTTTGCGGGGGAATCCGGGTCAGGCGGTCTCGTTGTCGTCGGCTGACGCCGAATCCTGCTCAGGCGGCGGAGCATCTTCCGTGCGCGGCGCATTCTGCGCCTCTTCGGCGCGAGACAGACGGCCGACTTCCTTGCCGATGTAGTAACCAACCGCGAGGAAGGCTGCGTTTACCAGGAGGCGGTATATCATCGTATTCTGTTTATCTAATCGGTAGCTTTGGACCCATGCTCGATCGGGGTGCGATAAATTTTTCCAGTTCTGGCCAGCCATTTTTCGGTTTCAACCGCAAACAGCACGATCAAGGGTAACAGAAAGCACAGGCCAAGTTCATGCGCCGTCAGCGGGGTGGTATGGAAAATCTGGTTCAGCAAGGGTACGTAAACTACCAGCATTTGTAATCCAATTGTCAGCAGTACCGTACCCAGTAGCGGTAAATTGGAGAAAATACCCTGGCTAAACAGCGATTCCCGCTCGAAGCGGATGACCATTGCATGCGCCAGCTGGCACAGGGTCAACACGGTAAACACCATCGTCTGCCAGTTTTCGGAACCGCCATGGTAAGCCCAGGCCTGCGCACCTAGCGAGATTCCGCCGATCAGTAAACCGACCCAGATCACGTGCTGCCACATGCCGTGGGCGAAGATACTTTCCTCCGGTTGTCGCGGCGGACGGCGCATGATGCCCTTTTCATGGGGCTCGGCCGACAGGGCGAGCCCCGGTAAGCCATCGGTCACCAGGTTGATCCACAGGATCTGAATCGGCAGTAGCGGCAACGGCAGGCCGACAAAAGGTGCGAGGAATATAACCCAGATTTCGCCGGCGTTGCTGGTCATCGTGTATTTGATGAACTTGCGTATGTTGTCGAAGATGCGCCGGCCCTCGCGCACCGCACGTACGATGGTTGCAAAATTATCGTCCTTGAGCACCATGTCGCTCGATTCGCGGGCCACATCGGTGCCTTTCAGTCCCATCGATACGCCGATGTTTGCCTGCTTCAGCGCGGGCGCATCGTTGACGCCGTCGCCGGTCATGGCGACGTACTCGCCGCATCGCTGCAGCGCACTGACGATTTTGATTTTTTGTTCGGGCGAGACCCTGGCGTAAACATGGATGTCCTGTACGCGGTCGAGGAAATCCTCGAACGGTATTTGGTCCAGGTCTTCCCCGGTAAGCACGCCATTGTCCGTGCTGATGCCGAGCTTGCTCGCGATCGCGAGCGCGGTGCCCGGATGGTCGCCGGTAATCATGACCGGTGTGATGCCGGCGTTGTTGCATTCGACGATGGACTGGTAAACCTCGTCTCGTGGCGGGTCAATCAGGCCGACCAGGCCGAGTAATACCAGTTCCGTTTCGACCGCTTCGGAAGACAGGTTAGTCGGCAGTTCGTGATAACGTTTGATCGCCAGCGCCAGCATGCGATAACCCTGTTGCGCAAGCGAATGGGATTTTTGCAGCAGCGCATCGGTATCGATTTCGCGTTCACCGTCACTGGTCAGCTGCGCGCGACAGCGGGGTAGCATGCTTTCGGGTGCACCCTTGCTGAAAACCACGACCGCATCGTCGAGTCGATTCAATGTCGACATGATGCGGCGGTCGGCATGGAAAGGCAGTTCCGCCAGCCGGGGATAACGGGATTCGAGCTCGGTCTTGTCAAAGCCCGCCTCTAGCGCGCCCAGGTAGAGCGCGATTTCGGTCGGATCTCCCGTTACCTGTTGTCCCTCACCCCTGACTACGTTGCTGCACAGCGCCATGCCAAGTCCGAGCAGGCGCCAGGGTTCATCGCCGTCGCCGCTTTCGCTGAGACTTTCGACCTCTTTGCCGTCTGCGTCGATAACCGCGAGACGCATTTCGTTCAGCGTCAGCGTTCCGGTTTTGTCCGAGCAGATA
This sequence comes from Gammaproteobacteria bacterium, assembly GCA_020354435.1. GTDB lineage: Bacteria > Pseudomonadota > Gammaproteobacteria. Next base: position 3,496,506 of record CP070646.1, on the reverse strand, counting down.
TAGGTTACCGAACCCAGGGTTTCGACTGCCGACAGTCGCCGCATTACCGCGTCGTGGCGACTCATCTTGTTGGCGCCGATTGCCAGCGAAATCGAAATCACCGCCGGCAGGGCTTCAGGTATGGCGGCTACTGCGAGGCTGACCGAGGTCAGCAGCATCAGAATCAATTCTTCGCCGCGCATCAGGCCGCTGACGAACACGATCGCGGCAACCGTGGAAATGGCGAGCGCCAGGCGTCGACTGAAACGACCCAGCCGAACCTGCAGCGGGGTTAAATGCTGCTCGGATTCGGTCAACAGGGTAGCGATACGTCCCAGTTCGGTCTGAAAACCGGTTGCGACGGTAATGCCCATCGCATGCCCGCGGGTAACGTTAGTGCCCTTGAAGGCCATGTTGTATCGATCTCCCGGAATAATATCCGCATCGGGAATCGGTTCGATAGTTTTGCGAATCGCAAGTGACTCGCCGGTCAGCGGGGCTTCGTCGACCTCGAAATCGACCAATTCGAACAGGCGCAAATCCCCGGGAACGATATTACCTGCCTCGAGATAGACGATATCGCCGGGTACCAGGTGCTCGGTATCGATGCGATGCAGGTGGCCGTTTCGGCGCACGCTTATCGCCGGTGTCGTCATCCTGCGGAGCGCGTCGATTGCGCGCTCGGCGCGAAATTCCTGCACCGACCCGACGATTGCGTTCAAAATGACGATGACCAGAATTACGATGGTGTCATGAATCTCGCCCATGACACCGGCAAGTCCCGCCGCCAGCAGCAGTATAACGATCATCAGGTCGCGAAACTGGTTAAGAAACTTTCTCGCGAACGAAGTTCTGGCGCTCGCCTCGATGGTGTTGAGGCCGTATACCCCGGCACGTGCGGATGCTTCGTCCGTGTTCAATCCATGTGCCGGATTGACTTCCAGGTCGGCAGCGACCGTATCGATGTCCAGGGTGTGAGGTGGTTGAGTCAGGGTCATGATCGGGATCGAGGAACGGCGAAATCTCCAATGAGATCACGATTAATACGACCTTCATGCATCATTGTCAAAGTATCGCGCGGGCGCACTTCACGCTGCGTTAACTGGAAAAGAAGTACGGCAACGCTGCGAGTTCCACAAGGATAAGGCCTGGTAGTGATAGTGAATTCAGTCTAGCCGAGCGCGCGCTCGAGATAACTGTTTATTTTCGATTCAATGGTCGATTTCAGCGGCGTTAACAGCACGCCGAGCCTGATATCGACTTCGATTTGCCGGCCGTCGATATCGACATGACCGCTGGCACCGGCGCGTTTGAATTCAAGCCGATCGCCTTTCCAGATGCAGCTCGCCGATAATTCGTCGGCCAAACGTTTGGCAAGACCTTCGATTTCGCTGCGGACAGTTTCGTGATCGAGGTCGTGCTGCCGCTTGATATGTATTCTGGCCACCGGATTAGCGTGAATTGCCCGGGCTGGCGGGTCGATTCGAGTTATCACCGGTTACGAGAAAACGGCCCATGAAGACAGTCCTGTGAGATTGTTCCTGATCGATGATAATCGAGCGGAATCGTTTGGCAAGTTGCTTTAACGCCAGGCGGCGCGCCCATCATCGATCAGGCCGAAAAAAATACAGTCGCCTCGGTGCAACCAGGGCGACTGTAATATTTTGAGCTGGTCGGGGTGACTGGATTCGAACCAACGACCCCCACGTCCCGAACGTGGTGCTCTACCAGGCTGAGCTACACCCCGACATGAAGGGGCGATATTCTAGGAGAAATAACGCTAATGCTCAATTGACTTTTGAAAATCGCGCGCGATTTTCAAAAGTCATCCCCGCGCAAGCGAAGATCTCCTGCAGGCCGTAATTGCCAGCAGGGAAACGTCTGGAGATCCCGGATAGTTGCTGCGCAACTCCCGGGATGACGCCGTTGGCGTTACTTTGCGGAAGGACGCCATTGATGTCAGCGGCGTGGGCATGACTCGGCGATCGTCAGGATTGGCCGTAATAAATACTGTCGAAGGTTTTGGCGCTGAAACCATTCATACGGCGGTCACCGATCAGGATGATCGGCACGCCACGGCCGCGCAGCTTCCTGTACTCGTTGGCCGCCCTGGCGGATTTTTCGATATCGTACTCGGTAAACGGAATCTTGTTTTTACGGAAGTGACGCGCCGCCTTTTTGCAGTAACCGCACCAGCTGGTCGAATACATGACGACGGATCTGGATTTCTTGCGTTTGCTGACGAGGCCCGGGTTATAGACGAAGGGTTCGACGCTGACCGAGCTGAAGCTCGATACGTTTCCGGTAATTTTTTTCAGCCTGGCGTTTTCCGGCGGCTTGTCGCCGTAATGTATCTTGCCCGCGTCATCGACCCACTTGTAGAGCTCCGCAAGGCTTGCCGGGCTCGTCAGCAGCGCAGCCAGGCAAAGGCAGGCAAGTAACGGTTTTAGTGCGGAAAAGATGAATTTTTTGCGCATCTTTCGAGTATAGCAGGCAGCAGTGATATGGCTGCCGTTGCGGGGTTTAGCGGATGAACGGCTTCATATTTGCTCCAGCCGGCCCTTCATGGCCCAGAACAAAAATCAAAGCAGTACAATTGCAGCCCGGATTAAGGTTAAACTGGGTGTGTTTTATCCAGGATGTTAGCCGTATCGGTGGAGCTGAAGGCAGTGGCCAGGAAATCGAAATTACCGTCCGAAAGAAACAAGCTCAGCTTGCGTCGCCTGGGCATCGATACCTATCGCGAAAACGTGGTTTATCTGCATCGCGAATGCGAACTGTACCGGGCCGAGGGATTCCAGGCCCTGTCGAAGGTGGAAATCTGCGCCGACCACAGGCGTATCCTCGCGGTGCTGAATGTCGTCGACGACGAGCGCATCGTCACGCCCGCCGAGATCGGGCTGTCGGAAGAAGCCTTTGCCAAGCTCGGGCTCGACGAGGGTCACAAGGTCAGTATCGAGCATGCCGAACCGCCGGTATCGATGGCGGCGGTGCGGCGCAAGATTGCCGGCGAGCGGCTGAATCAGGACGATTTCCACGCGATCATCCGCGACATCACCGACAAGCGTTATTCCAAGACCGAGATTTCCGCCTTCCTGGTCGCCTCGGGACAAACCGACATGGACCGGGACGAAGTGTTTTACCTGACGCGGGCGATGCTGGAATCGGGCGAGCGTTTCGACTGGAACGAACCGCTGGTGGTGGATAAACACTGTATCGGCGGGATACCCGGAAACCGGACCTCGATGCTGGTCGTGCCCATCGTGGCCGCGCACGGCATGCTGATACCCAAGACATCGAGCCGCGCAATTACGTCACCGGCAGGTACCGCCGACACGATGGAGGTACTGGCCAATGTCGACCTCGACATCGGCAGGCTGCACGATATCGTGCGCCGTCACCGCGCCTGCCTGGCCTGGGGCGGGACCGCGCAGCTGTCGCCCGCGGACGACATCATGATCGCGGTCGAGAGGCCGCTCGGCATCGATTCGCTGGGGCAAATGGTGTCATCCATCCTGTCGAAGAAACTGGCCGCGGGCTCGACGCATTTGTTGATCGATATTCCCGTGGGTCCGACGGCCAAGGTGCGTCACATGCGCCAGGCGCAGCGGCTGCGCAAGCTGTTCGAGTTCGTCGGCGATCAGCTCGGCATCGATCTCGAAGTTATCATTACCGATGGCCGACAACCGATCGGTTGCGGTATCGGACCGGTGCTCGAGGCGCGTGACGTCATGCAGGTGTTGCAAAACCGGCCGGAGGCGCCCAACGATCTGCGCCAGAAGGCACTTCGGCTCGCCGGCAGGGTGCTGGAGTTCGATCCCGATGTGCGCGGCGGACGCGGTTACTCGATTGCGCGCGATATTCTCGATTCGGGACGCGCGCTGACGATGATGAATACGATCATCGAGGCGCAGGGAACGCAACCTGAAAAATACCAGGCCGGGCAGCTGGTGCATGATGTGCTGTCGCCGGAGGATGGCGTCGTCATCAATATCGATAACCTGCAAATGGCCCATATCGCACGCTTCGCCGGTGCGCCGATGGACAAGGGCGCCGGTGTCGATCTGTTCAAAAAGCTGGGCGATCGCGTTGCCAGGGGTGAACCGCTTTACCGCATCCACGCGCAGTTTCCGGCCGACTTCAGTTTCGCGCGCAGCCTCAGCGAATCAGCAAGCGGTTATCGGATTGGCCGCGAGGAACAAATACCCCAGGCCTACGTGGAATTCTGATGCTGCTCGGATTTTCCGATTACGAGGCTCAGTCCCGCGGGCTTGCGACGGTACTGGATATGCCGTTCGAAACAATCCACGTGCACCGATTCCCGGACGGCGAACTCAAACTCGAATTACCTTCGAAACTGCCGCCACGGGTCGTGGTTTGCCGCAGTCTCGATCGGCCTAACGAAAAGCTGATCGAACTGCTGTTGGCGGCGAAAACGGCGCGCGAGCTGGGTGCGCAACGACTGACCCTGGTCGCTCCCTATCTTTGTTACATGCGCCAGGACAAGGCCTTTCATCCCGGCGAAGCGGTTAGCCAACCGATCGTCGGCAGATTCCTGGCCGACCTGTTCGACGACGTCATTACCGTCGATCCGCATCTGCATCGCGTTCGTCAGCTGGGTGACGCGGTTCCCTCGAACAATGCCGTGGCTTTAACGGCGACAGCATTGATGGCGGATTTCCTGCAGCAACGGCTCGATAATCCGCTGCTGCTCGGACCGGATCGGGAAGCCAAACAATGGGTCAGTTCGGTCGCCGCACCCGCTGGATGGGATTTTGGCGTATGCACGAAAAACCGGCTCGGCGACAGGCAGGTCCAGATCAGCTTGCCTGAGATCGATATCGACGGGCGTGCCATCGTTCTGGTCGACGATGTCGCCAGCAGCGGTCGCACGCTGGCGGTCGCTGCCAGCGCCTGCCTGGCACGGCGCGCCGCCCGTGTCGATGTGCTGGTTACGCATGCCCTGTTTTGCGCTGACGCGCTGCGGCAGCTGGTCGACGCGGGTGTGCATGATGTTTGGAGTACCGACAGCGTGAGCCACCAAAGCAACCGGATTGCGCTCGCCGCATTGATCGGTGACGCGGTTTCCGGGCTCGAATAAATGGTGCTACCAGGTCTGTTTAATTGCGTGTTACCGGGGCTAGCGCGACCGTTTCGATATAATCAATCGTGTCAGCGGAGACGTGATGCAGCTTGAATTTATAGGCGCCGCCGGCGAGGTAACCGGTTCCTGCCATTTGGTCACGGTAGGCGACAGGCGCCTGCTGCTCGATTGCGGCCTGGTGCAGGGCGACCCGCGGGATCTGCAGCGTAACGCCGAGCCGTTCGATTTCGATCCGGCACAAATCGACGCGGTTGTGCTCAGCCATGCCCATATCGATCACTCCGGGCGTCTCCCGTTCCTGGTCAAGTCCGGCTTCAGGGGTCGCGTTTACACGCATCGGGCCAGCCGCGACCTGTGCCGCATCATGCTGCGCGATAGCGCCTACCTCAACGAAAAGGAAACCGAGTGGGAAAACCGCAAGCGCGAACGCAAGGGCCTCGGCCTGATCGAACCCCTGTACACGATGCAGGATGTGCGTCAAACCATGAGCCGGTTCAAAAGCATCGAGTACGACGTCAGCAAAAAAATTATGCCCGGCGTGACGCTGCGCCTGCTCGACGCCGGTCATATCCTCGGCTCGTCCATCGTCGAGCTGTGGCTCGAGGAAAACGGTGTTCACCGCAAGCTGGTTTTCAGCGGAGACCTGGGCGCGGTCGACCGGCCCATCCTGCACGACCCGAGCCGGATCGAAGACGCCGACCTGGTGTTGATGGAAAGCACCTATGGTAACCGCTTGCATCGTTCACCGGAACAGACGCGCGAGGAAGTCGTCGCGATTGTCGAACAGGCGCGCAAGGCGCGCGGTAACATCATCATTCCAGCGTTTGCGGTGGGACGCACCCAGCACCTGCTTTACGCCTTTGCCCGCTATTTCGACGACTGGCGACTGGACCGATGGCAAATCTTTCTGGACAGCCCGATGGCGATCGAGGCGACCGAGGTCTATGCGCGCCACGCCGATCTTTATGACGCTGAATCGAGGGCACTGTGGCGGCAGAACAAGCAGCGGCCGTTGTTGCCAAACCTGCACCTGACGCGTACCGCCAACCAGTCGATGCGGTTGAACGCTATCCACTCCGGCGCCATCATCATCGCCGGTAGCGGCATGTGTACCGGCGGTCGCATCAAACATCACCTCAAGCACAACATCTGGCGCAAGGATTGCCATGTCGTCATCGTCGGCTACCAGGCCCGTGGTACCACCGGGCGCATGCTCGTCGACGGCGCCAACCGCATCCGTCTGTGGGGCGAAACCTATATCGTCAGGGCGCAGATCCATACGGTCGGCGGGCTTTCGGCGCATGCCGACCAGGACGGCCTGGTCGACTGGTATGGCAATTTTCGCAATCGGCCGCCGCTCGCACTGGTGCACGGCGAGCCGGACGCGGTCGATGTGCTGGCGGGGCGTATTCGCTCGGAGCTGGGAACCGGCGTCATCAAGTCCCGCCCCGGGCTGAAGCTGGATCTGCTGGGGTTGTAGTCGAAAAACGCAGGCAGACGCCGGATGCATTCCGCAATGGCGCTCAGCGGGTCGTATTCAGGCGAGTATTTCTGGCGACTGGCTGGTTGACCAGGTAAACGCCGAGTACCGAGATCAGCATGCCGGCGATCGACAACGGTCCCAGGGTTTCACCGAACAGGAAATGCGCCTCGACCACGACCAGTGGCGGCACCAGGTAAAACATGCTGGAGACGCGGCCGGCTTCGCCGTTATTGATGATATACATCAACAGCATGACCGCACCGATCGACAGGCCGAGCACCTGCCATGTGAGCGCGATGGCGAAAGTCGGTGTCCAGTCGATAGCCCAGGTCTCGCCGAAGAGCAGGGCGAAGCCAGCCGTGGCCAGCGAACCGGCGACATACTGCATCAGCGTGCCCGGTAACAATTGCGACTGGTCGCAGAACTTTTTCTGGTAAAACACGCCGGTCGCAATCGAAAACAGGCTCACCAGGCACATCAGCAGGTCGAGCAGGTCGAGTCCACCGGAAAGCCCGAGGTTGATGCCGTACTTGCCGATAATGACCACGCTGATGCCGATGAAACCGATCAACAGGCCGGCTAGCTTGCGCCGGTCGAGATGCTCGCCGATGTACAGCGTCGCCAGCGCCATGGTCAGGATCGGTTGCACACCGATAATGATCGCGACGATACCGGAGGGCACCCCGTTTTTAATCGGCCAGAACAGGTAACCGAGGTAACCGCAGTGCAGCAGCACGCCGGTTACCATGTCGTGACGAAAGGCCCACAGGCGACGCGGCAGGGCGGCCCCGAGCACGATCAGAATCGGTACCAGCGCCACCGCGGTGATGCTGAAACGCAGGCACAGGAAAACGAACGGATCCGCGTTCTGCATGCTGTACTTGGCCGCGATGAAACCCGTGCTCCACAGCGACACGAACAGCAGCGGCGCGAAACGCAGCAGTAACGGCTGGCCCGGCATCTACCAGCGATAACCTGCCGAAACCTGTCGGCTCCCGATCAGGAGTTGATTTCGATCAGTTCGACTTCGAAGATCAGGGTTTCGAACGGCCCGATCTGGCCACCGGCGCCGCGCTCACCGTAGGCCAGATCATGGGGAATGACGAACTGGTACTTGGCGCCGACGCTCATCAACTGCACACCCTCGGTCCATCCGGGGATTACCTGGTTGAGCTGGAAACTGGTCGGCGCGCCGCGCGAATAGGAACTGTCGAACTCGGTGCCGTCGATCAGCGTGCCGCGATAGTGCACGGTTACGGTATCGGTGGGTTTCGGCTTGGGGCCCTCGGCATCGGTGATAACCGAGTATTGCAGACCCGATTCGGTCACCTGGACGCCCTCTTTGGCCTTGTTGCTGGTGAGATAGTCTTCGCCGCGCTTGCGGTTGGCGGCGGTGCGCTCGGCGAACAGTTTTTCCATGCGCGCGTTGACCGCATTGCCGGCCTCGTCGACGGTTATCAACGTGGTCTCGCCCTTGTGCTGTGCTTTCATGCCCGCCAGCACGAGATCGTAGTCGACTTCACCGTACTCCTTGAGTACGCGTTCGCCGATGACCATACCGAGGCCGTAACTGAAGCGATCGTCCTCCGTGGTGAGGTTGACTTCCGCTGGCGCGGATTCTTTTTTCTCGCAAGCGACGAGCGCCAGCAGCAGTGCAGACAGCACATAAAATTTCAGTTTCATCTGGATTTCCTTAGAGGTTGAGTTATTCCTGAACAATGGATGCGATGACATTCATGAAATCGCCGATCTTGACCAGGGATGGATAATGACGGCCCATGATTATACCGTCGCTGGCCGCGCGATACTCGACCGGCGCAGTGCCGGTGCGTTCGCTGCTGTAAATTCGCGCCAGCAGGTCGCCGGATTGTACCGCATCGCCGAGATTGACGCAGGGTTCGAGCAGACCGTTATGCTCGGAAAACACGTAAGCGTTGGCTTGCTGCATATCGAGCTTGATGCTGGCCTCGGCGGGTTCGATTCTGTCCGCATCGAGTATGCCGGCATGCACGAGAAAATTGTGCACCCCGCGCCTGGCGATTTCCGCGGTGTGCGCGGTACTGCTACCGCCGCCACCGAGTTCGGTCGAGACGAAAACCTTGCCCATGGCCTCGGCCTGGGTGTCGTACATGCCGCCGGCATCGATTTCCAGCAGGCTCAGAAAGTAGGGCGCGGCAAAATCGCGGGTTGCTGCCTCGCAGGCAGCCTGCTGGTTTTTGTCCTCGAGTTCGTGGTAGGCGGCAAACGGCAGAAACTCGAGCGTCTTGCCGCCGGAGTGGATGTCGAGCACGTACTCACAGCGCGGCAGCAACTCGCGCGTGAAGTAATCGGCGATCAGTAACGTGATGCTGCCCGACTCGCTGCCGGGAAAAATGCGGTTCATGTTGAGCTGGTCGATCGGCGACACGCGGGTTGCGGCAAGAAAGGCCGGGTAGTTCATCATCGGTATGATGAAGACGTGACCGCGAATTCTGTCGACGTCGATCGTGTTGGCCAGATGCTGCAGCGCGATCGGGCCTTCGTACTCGTCGCCGTGGTTGGCGCCGGTCAGGATCGCGCCCGGGCCATCGCCGTTTCTGGCATAGCTGAGCGGCAGCATAATCGAACCCCAGGCGGAGTCGTTACGCGAATGGGGTATCTGCAGAAAACCGTGCTGCAGGCCATTGCGTTCGAAGTCGATGGTGGCTGATATCGGATTTGCCATGACTATTTCACCAGTAAGCGCTGTTCGACGTTGGCCAGGCTCTGGTAACCATTGTCGGTAATAACGATCGACTCGGTGATTTCGAGACCGCCGTCGTCGAGCCACAGCGCCGGCATGAAATGGAAGGTCATGTTGGGCTGGATCTCGGTTTTGTCGCCGCGCCGCAGGCTGATCGTGCGCTCGCCCCAGTCGGGCGGATAGGACAGGCCGATCGAGTAACCGGTGCGGTTTTCCTTGTGGAAACCATGTTTTTCCAGGCGCTCGAAAAAGGCAATGGCGACATCTTCGCAAAGTTTGCCGGGGCGTGCGTTTTCGAGCCCGGCGTGCATCGCGTCGAGCACGGCCTGTTCGGCGTCGAGGTATTTCTGCGGTGGCTTGCCCAGCGATATCGTGCGCGACAGCGGACAATGGTAACGCCGGTGGCAGCCAGCGATTTCGAAAAAGGTAATATCTCCTGGCTGCAGGCAGGAATCGTCCCAGGTCAGGTGTGCCGCGGTCGCGTCCATGCCACTCGGCAACAGCGGCATGATCGCCGGGTAGTCGCCCCAGTGCTCATCCTTGCCGGCGATGCCGCTGTGAAAAATTTCGGCCGCGAGCTGGTTCTTGGGTAACCCTGGTTCGATGATTTCATAGATGCGCGCGTGCATATTCTCGACGATACGCGCGGCGCTTTTCATGTAGCTGAGTTCCTGTTCCGATTTGACCAGGCGCTGCCAGTTGACCAGCGCGGTGGCGTCGATCAGCGTTGCCGCCGGCAGCTGCGTCTGCAGCGCGCGAAACGCCGCTGCCGAAAAGTAATAGTTTTCCATTTCCACGCCGACCGAGCCGCGGTCGAGTTTCATTTTGCGCAATACCCCGGACAGGTGATCCATCGGGTGACAGCTGTCGGACTGCACGAAATGGTCGGGATATTTGAGGATATTGTCGGCCTCGAGGTAAGTCGTGCGTACCGCGCCCGGTGCATCGATGCCGCGTCCCCACCAGACGGGTTCGGCATCGTGCTGCACGATCAGGCACTGGTGGGTGTAAAAAGACCAGCCGTCGTAGCCGCTGAGCCAGGCCATGTTGGAGGGATCGACGACGATCAGGCAGTCAATGTTTTTCGCTGCCATCGCGGCCCGGGTCCGTTGCAGCCGTTGTTCGTATTCGGCCAGCGAAAAATTGAGTTTGGCGTCTTTGGGCATGAGCGGATTCTCTAGGTAGCGATGCTGGTGCCGGCCTGTTGCTGCTGGCAGCGTTGAAATGCGAGCGTCGCGATGGCGGTGTCCTGTATGCCGGTGCCGGTCAGGTCGCACAGCGTGATATCGGCGCTTTCCCGGCGCCCCGGCTGTTGCTGCGCGATAACCTGGCCGAGCTCGGGAAACTCGGCAGTCGCTGCGACCAGTTGTTTTTCGATGGCGTGGTGCAGTTCGCCGAGCAGTCTCGTTTGCGCCAGGCGATCGCAGAAATAATGCAGCCCGCTGGCGAACACCTGCGGATCGATTTCATTCTTGTGTTCGGCGTCGGAGCCCATCGCGGTCACGTGCTGCCCGGCGTGCAGGTGTTCGGCCAGCAGTATCGGTTCCGTCGACGGCGTCGTGGTGACGATGATGTCGGCCTCGGCGGTCGCCGTGGCGACATCGGTGCAGGCGGTCACGTCGATGCCGAGACGTTTACCGAGCCTGGCCGCGCTGGCCTCGGCGCGGCCAGGATCACGCGCCCAGATTGTCGCCGAGTCGATGTCGCGCACCAGCGTCAGCGCTTCCAGCTGCAGCCCGGCCTGTACACCGGCGCCGAGAATGGCGGCGCGTCGGCTGTCGGCGCGCGCGAAGTACTTGGCCGCGACCGCGCCGGCGGCTGCGGTGCGCACGTCGGTCAGGTAACCGTTGTCCAGCAGCAGCGCCTCGACCAGCCCGGTGCGCGTGCTGAAAAGCACCATCAGGCCGTTGACGCTGGGCAATCCGAGGTTGGGATTGTCGAAAAACCCGGGGCTGATCTTGATCGCGAGGCTGTCGACGCCGGGAATATAGGCCGTTTTGACGTCGATTTCGCCATTGTTCTCGATGATATCGAGACGCATGATCGGCGGCATCACGACCGCCTTGGTGGCGAGTGCGTGAAACGCGTTTTCGACGCATTCGACCGTGTCCAGGTCGAGCTGGACCAGGCTGCGCAGTTCGGATTCGGTGAGGATACGTATATCGGGCATGGTTCGGTTCTATACCTCCTGATTGATGATCTGGCGGTGTTTTTCCATGTCGATATTCCTGCCGCTCAACAGCACGATGGTCTTTTCACCGGGCTCGACCTTGCCGGCGAGCAATGCACCGAGACCGACCGCGCCGCCGCCCTCGACGATGACCTGTTCCTCGAAATAAGCCTGACGGATACCGGCGGCGATTTCTTCCTCGCTCAGGGTAACGGTCGCGTCGACATAGTCGCGTACGAGCTCGAAGGTGTAGCGGTTATCGAGACCGATGCCGCCGCCGAGCGAATCGGCCAGGGTCGGCATTTCCTCGACCTCGATCGGATGACCGGCCGCAAGCGACTCGATCATCGCCGCCCCGCGCGCCATAGAAATGCCGATAACGCGCACGTCGGGTTTTTGCAGCTTGAGCGCGAGCGCGATGCCCGCGATCAGGCCGCCGCCGGACAGCTGCACCAGCACGGTATCGAGGTCGGGCACCTGTTCCAGCATCTCCAGTCCGAGCGTGCCCTGGCCGGCGATGACATGCGCATGGTCGAATGGCGGTACCATCGTATAACCTTCCTCGGCAACCAGGCGCCTGGCCTCGACTTCAGCCTCGTCCTGGGAGTTGCCGATGATGCGGGTTTCCGCGCCGAGCGCGCGAATGCCGTCGAGTTTGTTTTGCGGCACCAGCTTCGACATGCAGATGATGCACGGCACGCCCGCTTTTTTCGCGGCATATGCCAGCGCGCGGCCGTGGTTACCGGTAGAAACCGCGGTCACGCCGGTGGTGCCGGGCTCGAGTTGCAGAATCGAATTCATTGCACCGCGCAGCTTGAACGCGCCGGTCGTCTGCAGGTATTCGTGCGCCAGCAGGATGTCCTTGCCGAAGCGGCTGCTGAGTGAAGGCGAGGGGGTAATACGCAGCGGAACGATATGCGCAGCGATGCGTTCACGCGCCGCCTTGATATCGTCGAGGGTGATTGCCGGCGCCATCAATTCGAGCAGTGATCGTGCAGGATACGCGCGCACATCAAATCGAGGTGCCCGCCGCCGCCGTTTTTGAACACGGTGATTTCGTCTTCGCTGCTGCGCCCCGCATGGCGCTGCTGGCACAGGTCGGATAAATCGGCGAGCACGTCGGCCTCGCTGATGACGCCGCTGGCGAGCGGAATCATCAACTCGCCGATATGGTTAATCGTGGTTTCGCGTGCATCGACGAACAGGCTGCCGCGCCGCATGACTTCGTCATCGGCTTCGCGCATGTCCGGCGTAAATGCGCCGATCAGATCGACGTGCGCCCCGGGTTTGAGCCAGACGCCTTCGATGATCGGATCCTTGCGTCCGATGGCCGAACAGATCAGATCGGCTTCTCGGGCTGGCGCCTCGATCTCGCTGACCGCGCTGAAATCGATACCCGGGAACTTCTGTTTCATTTCTTTACAGAGCTGCTGTGCCTTTTCGGCGGTGCGATTCCAGACCTGAACCCTTTTCAACGATGGTCGCACCTCGCAATGCGCGGCGAGTAAATGGGGCGCCATCTGCCCGGCACCGATCATCAGCATGGATTCGATATCCTCGCGCGAAAGCAGTTTGCTGGCCAGCGCCGAGTCGCTGGCAGTCTTGAGCCAGGTCAGCGCGGTACCGTCAAGGCAAGCGACCGGGCTGCCGTGGACAGCTTCGAAAAGGATATAAACCGCCTGTATCGACGGATATTCGCGGGTCTGATTGTTGCGCGGGAACACCGTGATGACCTTGGCGCCGACGGCTTTTTCCGGTTGCCAGCCGGTGCGGATAAAGAAGTGGCTGACACTGTCGTTGTCGTCGACCGATTCCATCAGCATTTCGTCGACCAGCCCGATCGGATCACGATGCATCGACGCCAGTTCGTCGACCAGGGTCGTGAACGGCAGGCAGTGCAATAGTTTGTCGGCGTCGAGCATCAACATGAGATTGTTCTTAAACCTGTGGGGCAGTAGACTCAAAAATCTGCCAGCGGTTTGGAGTGTACTCAAATCGCGCTGGCATTAACAATGCAATTTTACCCGGGGAGAGTGTGAACGAAGATTATAACGATCTCGGTCAGCCGATCGGTTTTCCGGTGGAAAACTGGCGTGCCTGTGAACATCCCCGCAATGCGCGCATGCAGGGACGTCTGTGCCGACTCGAACCGATCGATGCGCAGGCGCACGCGGGCGACCTGTTCGAAGCCTTTAGCCAGGATCGGGATCATCGCAACTGGACCTATCTGCCTTACGGGCCCTTCAGCTCGGAAGCGGAACTGCGTGACTGGATCGAGGCTACCTGCCTCGGCGACGATCCGTGTTTTTTCAGCGTCATCGACGCTACCAGCGGCAGGGCGGTCGGCGTCGCCAGTTACCTGCGGATCGATTGCGTCAACGGCGTGATCGAAGTCGGGCATATTCATTTCTCACCGTTGATGCAGGGCAAACCGATTGCCACCGAGGCGATGTACCTGATGATGCGACAGGTGTTCGACGTCTGGGGTTATCGGCGCTATGAATGGAAATGCGATGCGTTGAACCAGCCATCCTGTAACGCCGCCAGGCGGCTGGGGTTCCTGTTCGAAGGCCTTTTTCGCCAGGCCGTCATATACAAAAATCGCAATCGTGACACCGCGTGGTTTGCGATCATCGACCGCGAATGGCCGGCAGCGAAAGCTGCCTTCGAAGCCTGGCTGGACGATTCGAATTTCGACCTCGACGGCAGGCAGAAATCAGGCCTGTCGGAGTTGATGCGTGACGCTTTGGCGCCCTTTCGTGAGGCATAGCCGCCACTCGGCGAAGCGAACGTCATCGCGAGGCCCGAAGTGCCTTTAGGCCCTGCGGGTCGAAACAAGCTCCATATGGACTAGCGTTCTGCGCTAGATTGCTTCGCTGCGCTCGCAATGACCCGAGGGGCGCTGCGCTCGC
>CP070646.1:3472430-3482036 GCA_020354435.1 Gammaproteobacteria bacterium | reverse complement strand
TTGCTCAGCGTCGCTGTGCTGGTTCATTTCGTTACCTGTAGCAATAAAAATTAAGCGCCACTCTTCAGACTGGCTTCGATAAAAGGATCCAGGTCGCCATCGAGCACGGCCTGGGTATTACCGGTTTCGACGCCGGTACGCAAATCCTTGATGCGCGACTGGTCGAGCACGTAGGAGCGAATCTGGTTACCCCAGCCAATGTCGGACTTCAGGTCCTCGATGCTTTGCGCCTTGGCGTTGCGCACCTGCACCTCGAGTTCGTACAGCTTGGCCTTGAGCTGCTTCATCGCGGTCGCCTTGTTCTTGTGCTGCGAGCGATCGTTCTGGCACTGCACCACGACATTGGTCGGCAGATGCGTGATACGTACCGCCGACTCCGTACGGTTGACGTGCTGCCCGCCGGCGCCACTGGCGCGGTAAACATCGATACGCAAATCCGAGGGATCGATTTCGATATCGATTTCATCGTCGATCTCGGGCGACACGAAGGCCGACGCGAATGACGTGTGGCGCCGGTTGCCCGAATCGAACGGCGATTTGCGCACCAGTCGATGCACCCCGGTCTCGGTACGCAGCCAGCCGAAGGCGTAGGGCCCCTCGAAGCGTATCGTGGCACTCTTGATGCCTGCGACATCGCCTTCCGAGACCTCGATCAATTCAGTTTTGAATCCCTTGGCTTCGCCCCAACGCAGGTACATGCGCAGCAGCATTTCAGCCCAGTCCTGCGCCTCGGTGCCACCGGCGCCCGATTGAATGTCGAGAAACGCGTTGTTTTCATCGAGTTCGCCGGAAAACATACGCCTGAACTCGAGCCCGGCAACGTTTTTTTCCACCTTTGCGAGATCGGCCTCGACCTCGGACGCGGTGTCTTCATCTTCCTCGATCGATGCCAGTTCCAGCAATTCGAATGCATCCGCCAGCGACTGCGCGCTCTGATCCAGGCCCGCGACTACGGCTTCTAGGCTGGCCTTTTCCTTGCCCAGGGACTGGGCGTGCTCCGGATCGCTCCAGACGTCCGGATTCTCCAGCTCGAGCATGACTTCTTCCAGTTTTTCACGTTTCTGGTCGTAGTCAAAGATACCCCCGTAGCAATTCAACCCGGGAATTCAGGTCTTCGATTTGCTGGAAAATATGATTCGTTTCCACGCTGATCGCTCGCTCTTGAAAAAAGGCGCATTCTACCCGATCTATCTGCAGAATATCACCCGCCCGGCTCTATTTTTCCGGGCATTGTTGGGCTAGAATATGCCGCCAATTTTTCTGACTACGAGGTAAGTAGTGACACAAGATGTTGATATGCAGCTGCAGGTCTGGAAAGACCTGGCAATCAGTAAACAAATCCTGATGGGGGCAGCAACGGATGCGCTTGGACTGGACGCGGAGTGCAGCACCGAAGAACTGAAGCAAGCGCTGAACAAGGCGATTCAGCGTGCCAAAGACGCCGATATCAATATCCAGCAAACCCGCAGCCAGGCGGAATCGCAAATCGCCGAGTACAAAAAACAGGCGGAAACCGCGGAAAAGGCCCGCGCCGAGGCTGAAGAAAAAGTCGAAGCGGCAGAAAAAGCCCGCAGCCAGGCCGAGCACGCCCTCTCCAAGGGCAAGGCCGACAACGCCGAGGCCCTGAAAAAAGCTCGCGCCGAGGTGACCGACAAGCAAAATAAACTCAAGGCGATATCGAAGGCGCTGGCCGACACGCCGGAAAATGTCGTGCGCAAGCTGAAAACGCTGAAAAAGCAGAAAATGGACGAAGCCAAGGGGCGCTCCCAGGCCGAAACCAAAATTCAATCGATGCGCAAGGAAAAGACGAAGCTGGAAGCTGAACTCGAAAGCCGCAAAGCCGCGCTCGAAGCGGCTTCAAGCCTGGCTGAGCAGCTACGCGCGATGCACGCGACCTGTGTCGAGGCCGAGGCTACGATCGCCAGCCTGAGCGACAAGAAAAAGGATCAGATCAGGGTGCCGGATCTCGACGAAGACAGCCTCGAAGCCCTCCAACAGGCATTGTCCGACAAGTAACACTACTCGCGCTGCGCTTGCTCCAGCGGAAGCTCGAACAGGATACTGGCGCCCTCTTGCGGGTTATTCTCCGCCCAGATACTGCCGCGGTGTAACTCTATGATTTCACGGCAAATCGCAAGTCCGAGGCCGGTGCCGCCGGCCTGGTTACGGTTGCCCGTGCTCTGGTAAAACTTGCCGAAGACATCGTCGAGCTCGTTCTCCGGGATACCGATACCCTCGTCCGATATCTGCATGCGGCAGCCGGTTTCGCCGTGATCGAGTTGAATTCTGATTTCACCGCCCTCGGGGCTGAACTTGATCGCATTGGCAAAGATGTTGGTAATCACCTGCATAATCCGGTTGCGGTCGCAAACACAGGTCCTGTCGACCGAGTCGACTTCGAACTCGCAGCGCAGATTCTTTTCGCGCAGGCGTAAATCCTGTTCCGTGATGCAGGCCCGAACCACGTCGGCGAGCTTGACCGGAGTCATATCGAGCCGCATCTTACCGGCCTCGAGCTTGGACAGGTCGAGCAGATCGTTCAACAGGTACAGCAGTCGCGTTCCGCTGATCTGGATGTTTTCGAGATACTGCCTCAGTTTTTCCTGACTCAGCGTCTCCAGCCGCTTGAGCCCGAGCTCGGTAAAACTGAGTATGCCGTGCATCGGCGTGCGTAACTCGTGGCTCATCGAGGCGAGAAACTCGGACTTGGCCTCGTTGGCCTGCTCCGCGGCCTCACGCGCCTGCTGCAGCTCGGTCACGTCGAAGTGGATACCGACGCCCATGCCATTGGGCAGGCGTCGCAACGCGACCTTGATCGAACGGCCATCGGAGAGGCGATCGATAAACTCGATGGATTCCGACATATGACGCTCCAGCCTTCGTTTGAGCCAGCCCTCGGGATTGACCTGTGCCTCGAGGTAAACTCCACGATCGATACCAGACTGCAGGAACCGGTTGAACGGCACGCCTTCATTGATGAAAAACTGCTGCTCGGGGTAGAGATCGAAAAACTTGCGGTTGAAACGCTCGATGATGCCGTCTGCGTTGACCACGAGAAAACCGCCGGGTACGTTTTCGATCGCGGCTTCGAGCATTTCATCGCTGGAGAGTTTTTCTTGCTCGGCGCGTTTGCGTTCGGTGACATCCTGCATCGTGCCGATCTGCTCGACAATCCTGCCGTCTCGCCACAATGACGGTGCAATGCGTTCGACAATGTTCCTGTAGCCGCCGTCCGGCCCTTTCATGCGAAATTCGACTTCAGTCACGCCGTCGTGGTTATCACTGCGCTCGTAGGCTTTGGAAATCTTTTCCAGATCATCCGGATGGAATTTCTTCTTGTACTCGTCCCAGGGAGATTTCTTCAACTGTTCGACGGAATTATTGAATAACCGGGTAAACTCCCGCGAACAGGATATCATCCGGTCCCGCTCGACATCCCAGCGAAAACTGGCAATCTTGGCGATGCGCTGCGCCTGGTCCAGTTCTTCTTCCAGCTGTTTGGTTTTCGTAATATCGACTCGCAAGCCAACGGTTCCGCCACCCGGCAGCTTCTGGTCGATGACACGCACCCAGTCGCCGCTGGGGAGCTGTTGATCGAACGGCTCTCGCGGATGCTTATGCCGCTCGATGCGGTCCTCGATCCAGGTTTCCTTTTCCTCTGCCGAGGCAAAACTTTGGGAATCGGAATAGGCACGCGCAATTTCGGCAAAACTCGTGCCCGGCTGGAGTTTATCCGCGATCACGGAGTAAAGCTGACGATAGCGATCGTTGCACATGACCATACGGTCATCGGCATCGAATAACAGGAAACCATCGTTCAGCAGTTGCGTCGCCGTATAAATCAGATCCTGGGAATGCGAATGCCGGGACTGTTGTTCGGGGCTATTCTTAACTTCGTAGCCAGATCCGCGGTAGCCGAGGAATTCGCCAGTATCGTCGTAATAAGGCTTGCCGTTTATTCGATAGCGAATAATGCGACCGTCGGCAATGCGTCCACGGTACTCGAAATCCGCCAATGGCAGGCGGTTTTCTATGCAGTAACGGTACTCCTCCCAGTGTCTGTCTTCTTCGGGGCCTTCGCTTTCGAGTCTGATCTCTTCACGGGTATGGCCGAGTATATCCTCGGGTCTGGCGCCGGTAACATCGTACAGGTGCGACGATAAAAATACGAAGCGGTTATTCGCGTCGGTCTCCCAGAACCAGTCGCTCGAGGACTCGGTGTATTGACGGAAACGATCCTCGGTCTGCTTTAATTCTCGTGTGCGTCTATAAAACTCGTCTTCTAGCTCGCCGCGCAGGCGGGTCAGGTTGGAGCGCAACAGATGGGAGACGAAATAAGCAAGACCGCAACCGACCAGAAATGGAACCGTAAGGGTGAGAACGCTGATCTTTTCGAAGCCAAAGCCGAAGCCCTGCACCAGGATTGCAATCATCATCAGCGCGATTCCGCCGCCAAGGGCGACGATGGCGTTGGAAAACCTGAGGGGTTGCGGATTCAATACCTGCGACATGAATTTGCTGGCAGTTTGATTTCCTGATTATAGCCGAATCCTAGTCAGAGCGAGGTAGCAGTGGTGGCGCATCCACCGAAACGAAGGTCTCCGGGAAGAAGCCGTTGAAACGGGTTGCCGCGGAATTGCTATAAGCACCGGTCTGACCGATTTCGATCCAGTCACCCTCGTCCGCATCCACCGGCAGGTAAAACGGTGCCGGTAAAATGTCGAGGTTATCGCAGGTAGGCCCAAGAATCGTAAAATCCTGGCATTCGTCGGTAATGCTGCGCGCCGGATTAATCAGTCGCGCCGGCAACTTCATCTTACCCATCAGGGTTTCGGACAGACTCTGGTAGACACCATCGTTGATATACAGCTTGTTTTCCTTGCGCAATTGGATCTGCGCCAGCAGCGTGCAGCCACTGGCTACCAGCCCTCGCCCGGGCTCGCACATCAACACGCAATCGCGGCGCAGCCTGGACTGATCGAATGCCTCGAAAATGGCTTCGAAGTAGGCGCTTAGCTCGGGCGGGCGATCGTCTTCGTACAACGCCGGAAATCCACCGCCTACGTCCAGATAATGCACCGGTACCCCGGCTTGCTCGATGACGTCGAGCGCGGTGTTGACGCCATCGACGAAGGCCTGCGGATTACGGCACTGTGAACCGACGTGAAACGCCACACCGGTCTGGAAATGCGCGTCGTGTACTTTTTTAAGCAGCGCCGGTGCATCCTCGGCGGCGACACCAAACTTGTCGGACAACTGGTACTGGGCATCATGAACCGGGGTTACGATTCGTACCAGCACGACCTTGCCATCGCCGCCTCCGGTAACATCGATTATCTTGTTGAGCTCGTTTTCATGATCCAGCACAAAATGATCGACACCGTAAACCTGATGCGCTGTCATAATCGCGGCGCGCGGCTTAACCGGGTGCATGAAATAACAGTCGGCCTGCGGCAGATGCTCACGCACCAGCGCGATTTCAGCCAGCGACGCGGTGTCGAAATGCCGGATACCGGCGTCGTACAGTGCCTGCAGCACCGTCAGGTGCGGATTACACTTGACCGCGTACATGACACGTCCCGGGAAATTTTGCAGAAAGTATTCCGCCTGGCGCTTGAGCTCTGCCGGGCGCAGGCAGTAAACCGGGTATCCCGGTTTCAACTCGTCGACAACTTCCTCGACACTGCTGAAATTGGGTAACTGAATCTTGGCTGACATGGAATGAACTCGAAAAATTCGGCTTATTTTCGCACAGTCGAGGCTTAAAGAATATCTTCGATCAGAACTCCTGATTCCGACCGAGCCAGTCTTCGAGGCTGCTCGAACGCCGCCAGAATTTAAGCGCTGCGCGCGGACCGAGTTTAAAATCGAAGTCGTAACCCGCACGCAGGTAAAGCTGTTTGCGATCGCGTTCGAGCATGCCCAGCAGCGGCTGCAACAGATTTTTCTCCAGCTCCAGCAATAAAGGGCCAATATCGCTGGCATCCCCCGTTTTCAACAGTTCGAGCAGGCGCAGATCGACGACCAGCGCGTCGGCCGACGGCTCGAGCCCGGCGATATCGCGGGTCGGCGCGATCGCGCATTCAAGGCTGCGGGCGAAGCGGGACAGCACCGGATCATCACAAAACCAGGCAAACCGGTCGTCGACCTGGCGTGGCCGTTCGCCCCCGCCCCAGAACCAAAGGCTGTTCAGCGGCAACAGTCCCTGCTGCTGGCGTTGCTGGTTGACGTCGTGCTGATGCATGAACATCTGCATTTCGTTGAGCAGTTTGTACCAGCGGAGGTTTTCCCGGGACTGCTCGATATAAGGATTAGCGGCCTTGCCCAGCACCGACAGCAAATGGGGATAGTGCGAGGGTGCGTCGAACTCGCGTAACGCCATCAAATATAACCCGTCGCCGATTGCAACTATATCACAATCTACTTTAAATAAATTCTTTAAATCATTAATTATTATAGAAATATCGCTTATATTTCTATCGTTGTGCTGTATCGGAACGACGATTGCACTATGCAAGTCCG
Organism: Gammaproteobacteria bacterium; assembly: GCA_020354435.1. Lineage (GTDB taxonomy): Bacteria > Pseudomonadota > Gammaproteobacteria. The sequence continues at coordinate 3,475,514 of CP070646.1, read as the reverse complement.
GCTGCAGGTGCACCGCCCTGAACAACAACAGTCGATCAGGCTGCCGCGTCGACGAGGAAGCAAATGCCTGCGCCAGCGGCAGACCGTGCGTGGGCTCGCCGGACGGTGATTCGAGCGTGAGCATTCGGCGCAGTATGGCGTCGATACTGAAAGCGCTGTTGGGTACTGCCGTTGCCAGACGCAGAATCCGATTCAATCCGCCGAGCTGCGCACTTATCCCGGGCTCGATTTCGACCAGCGGCAGATCGAACAGTCCGGGCAATACCAGCTCGATTTTACCGGCCACGTTAAAATTAATCCTTCAGACTGGTTGTCAGTAGCTCGTTCAAATCGTTGGAAAGCGAACCGCTGGCCAGCATGTTTTCGACCTGCGACTTCATTTTCAATCCCAGCTCCGGCACCAGCTTACGCCAGTGCACGAAGGGGTTGGCGAGTCGCGCCGCGACCTGTGGATTGATTGCATCCAGCTGCAGGATACGCTGCGCGGCGAAAGCATAGCCGGCGCCATCCGCCTGGTGAAAGGCGCGTGGATTAGCCATCATTGGCGCCAGCAATGAACGCGCCCGATTGGGATTATGCAGGCTGTATGCCGGGTGATCGAAAAGAGGCTCGATTTCGTTCAGCGCGTCATCGACCGTGCTCGAACCCAGCGCGCCAAACCATTTGTCGACCACCAGCGCGGTATCCTGCCATTGCTGGTAAAACCGCGATACGATCTGCTCACGCAGATCATGCCGATAATGCACGATTGCCCGCAGGCAGGTAATCTGGTCGGTCATGTTGTCGGCGCTGTCGAACTGCTCGCGGCAAAACTCGAAATACTCGGGCCGTTGCAAGTGCAACAGGTATGCGAGGCAGATATTTTTCAGCCGGCGACGCCCGATCGCGTCCGCATGCAATTGGTATTCACCCTGCTCCTGGTTGTCGCGGTAAAGCCGGCCTAGCTCCGCTTCGGTTGATTCGGCAATTGCGCGCTTGAGGCTTTCGCGTAGATCGTGTATTGCCTGCGGGTCCGCCTGTTCGAGCATTTCAGCAATATATTTTTCTCCCGGCAGCACCATTATCTCGGCCAGCAGCGCTCGTTCCGGATGCGGCTCTGCCAGCAGATCGGAAAAGGCGTCGAGCAGCGGCTGCTGCAAGCCCGGCCAGTCGCTTTTATCCTGCTCCAGCATCGACAGCATGACGCGGCAGGCCAGTTGCTGCCCCGCTTCCCAGCGGTTGAACGGATCGGTATCGCAAACCATCAAACGAGCCAGCTCGTCGTTTTCGAGGTCGGTGGTCAAAATAACCGGCGCCGAGAAACCGCGGAAAGCCGAAATCAATACCTGCTCTGGCATGCGGTCGAACTGCAGCCTGTCTTCGTGCGCATCGATATCGACGACCTGCTCAAGACTGCCGTCGGCATCGAGCCTGAGCGCCTGTCCGTCGCGGTCGAACAGCGCCAGCCGCATCGGCATGTGAAATGGCCGGTTGAGCTCGCCACGGGTGGTGCCGGCCTGTTGCGAGACGCAAAGCGTCAGTTGCCCGCTGGCGGTATCGTACTCGCGCTTGATATCGATGCGTGGCGTGCCGGACTGTTCGTACCAGCGCTGAAAACGCTCGAGGCTGATGCCGGAGGCGTCCTGCATCGCCAGTCTGAAGTCATCCGTGGTAACCGCCTGGCCGTCGTGGCGCTCGAAATAAAGATCCATACCCTTGCGGAAATTCTCTGCGCCGAGCAGGCAATGCATCATCCGTACGACCTCGGCACCCTTGTTGTACACGGTCGCGGTATAGAAGTTGTTTATTTCCTGGTAAGACGCGGGCCGCACCGGGTGCGCCATCGGCCCCGCGTCTTCGCTGAACTGATGGTTGCGCAATACGCGCACGTCGCCGATGCGCTGAATCGCGCGTGAAAACATGTCGGCGCTGAATTCCTGGTCACGAAATACCGTCAGGCCCTCTTTAAGACTCAACTGGAACCAGTCGCGGCAGGTGACCCGGTTGCCGGTCCAGTTATGGAAATATTCGTGCGCGATAACACCCTCGATAGCGAGGTAATCGTCATCGGTCGCGGTCTGCGCGTTAGCCAGCACGTACTTGGTGTTGAACACGTTGAGACCCTTGTTTTCCATCGCGCCCATGTTGAAGTCGTCAACCGCAACAATCATGTAAAGATCGAGATCGTACTCGAGGCCATAAACATCCTCGTCCCAGCGCATCGCTTTTTGCAGCGAGCGCAGCGCGTGATCGCATTTGTCGCGATTATGATGTTCGGTGAAAATTTGCAGCGTGACGTCGCGTCCCGATCGGGTAACGAAACGGTCCTCGATACAGGCCAGGTCGCCGGCGACCAGCGCGAACAGGTAGGCCGGCTTGGGATAAGGATCCTCCCACCTGATCCAGTGGCCGTTGTCCGCTTCGCCGCGCATCGACGGATTGCCGTTGGACAGCAGAATCGGGTACTTCTCGCGGTCGGCGTGAATCTCGGTGGTAAACACCGACATCACGTCGGGTCGATCGAGGTAATAAGTGATGTAGCGAAATCCCTCGGCCTCGCACTGGGTGCAAAAGTTACCGTTGGACAGGTACAGGCCTTCGAGGCGCGTATTCGAGGCCGCATCGATTTCGACCTCGCTGTAAATTTCGAAGCGATCGGGCAGATTGTCGATTTGCAGGGTTTCGGCGGTCAGGTGATAGGCGTCCGGCTGGAGAATTTCGCCGTCGAGGCGCAGCTCGATCAACTCGAGTTCGATGCCGTCGAGGACCAGGGGCGCGTCGCGATCCTCCGTCCTGCGCTCGAGCTGCAACCGGCTTTTGACCCGCGTGCGGGACTCGTCGAGTATAAACACGAGATCGGTTCGGCTAATCGCGAAATCGGGTGGCCGATAGTCCTTTAGGTACTTTCGCTTGTGTTGATCGGTTTTCATGAACGGGGCCTGAAAAGAAGTCGCATAAGTGTACCCTAAGGAGTATCATTCGCAGCATTTTTCATCCGTGGAGATTCTTAAAATGGCTGTCGAACGCACTCTTTCGATCATTAAACCCGATGCGGTTGCCAAAAACGTGATTGGCGAAATTTACGACCGTTTCGAAAAGGCCGGC
>CP070646.1:3378094-3472330 GCA_020354435.1 Gammaproteobacteria bacterium | reverse complement strand
CCGAAAGACGACAGGGTGATTACGAGCAGCTATCGGATTCCATTCCTTCGAACTTCGCTGAAACGGTCGAACTGGTCATTAGTAACCCGATTTAACGACACCGCTTATGACGGCGTCACTTGATCCGATTTTCGGCCGAACGTGCGTGCGCGACCAGCCCCTCACCGCGCGCCAGCGTCGACGCAACACGACCAAGCGCAGAGGCGCCCTCGGCCGAGCAGCCGATCAGGCTGGAGCGCTTCTGGAAATCGTAAACGCCGAGCGGTGACGAAAAGCGCGCGGTACGCGAGGTCGGCAGTACGTGATTGGGGCCGGCGCAATAATCGCCCAGCGCCTCGGCGGTATAACGTCCGAGAAAAATAGCCCCGGCGTGACGAATCGAGCGCGCCAGCGTTTCGGCATCGTCGAGCGAAAGCTCGAGGTGCTCGGGCGCGATAAAATTGGCAACCTCGGCCGCCTCGTCCAGGTCCGCCACATGGATCAGCGCGCCGCGCGTGCTCATCGAGCGATCGATGATTTGGCGGCGCGGCATGTCCTCGATCAGGCGCTCGATGCTTTGCTGCACGGCGTCGAGGAAGTTGCGATCGGGCGACAACAGGATCGCCTGCGCATCCTCATCGTGTTCGGCCTGCGAAAACAGGTCCATCGCGATCCAGTCGGGATCGGTTTTGCCATCGCAGATCACGAGGATTTCGGACGGCCCGGCTACCATGTCGATACCGACCGTGCCAAACACCTGGCGTTTCGCCGTGGCGACATAGATATTGCCGGGCCCGACGATCTTGTCGACAGCGGGTACGCTCTCGGTACCGTAGGCCAGCGCGGCGATGGCCTGGGCGCCACCGATGGTGAACACGCGGCTGACCCCGGCAATGTGCGCCGCCGCCAGCACCAGCTCGTTGACCACGCCGCCCGGTGTCGGCACCACCATAATCAGTTCGTCGACACCGGCTACCGCCGCCGGAACGGCATTCATCAGAACCGACGACGGGTAGGCCGCCTTGCCGCCCGGCACGTAGAGGCCGACACTGTCTAGCGGGCTGACCTGCTGGCCGAGCAGCGTACCGTCGGCCTCGGTGTATTTCCAGGACTCAATCTTTTGATGCTCGGCGTAGCTGCGAATGCGATCCGCCGCCTGCTGCAGCGCGTCGCGCTCGACTGCATCGATATCGCGATAAGCCTGCTCCAGTCGTGCCAGCGGCATTTCCAGTTGCGCCGCCGAGTCGGCCTCGAGCCCGTCGAAGCGGCGGCAGTATTCGAGCAGAGCCTGGTCGCCGTTGGTTTTAACCGCGTTTAAAACCTCGTTGACGGTGGTCGCAACGGCGTCGTCGGACACCGATTCCCAGGCGAGCAACTTCTCCAGCGCGGTCTTGAAACCGCTGTCGCCGCTGTTCAGCCGATTAATCTGCATGCTTACGCCACCGCCGCTTCGATTTTATCCACCAGCTCCCGGATCGGCTGGTTTTTCATCTTCAGAGAGGCGCGGTTGATGATCAGCCGCGAACTGATATCGACGATGTGCTCCAGCGGCGTCAGGCCGTTGGCCTTGAGCGTATTGCCGGTATCCACCAGGTCGACGATGATATCGGCAAGCCCGACCACGGGTGCGAGCTCCATCGAGCCGTACAGTTTGATCAGTTCGACCTGCCTGCCCTGGTCGAGAAAAAACTGGCGCGTGATTCGCGGATACTTGGTCGCGACCTTGAGACGCGTGCGCGGTAGCGGGCGATTGACAAAACCTGCCGTCATCAGCCTGCAGGGCGCGATTTTCAGATCGAGACGCTCGTACAGGCCCTCGCCTCCGTGCTCGAGCAACACATCCTTGCCGGCGACGCCGAGGTCGGCCGCGCCATATTGCACGTAGGTTGGGACATCGGCGGAACGTATCAGGACCAGCTTGATATTGTCGTGATTGGTCGCGAACACCAGTTTGCGACTGCTGGCGAGGTCGTCCCCCGGTTTGATCCCGGCGCGCGCGAGCAGCGGCAGGGTTTCATCCAGAATTCTGCCCTTGGCCAGCGCTATGGTTAACTCGTCTGACACCGGACCTAGTTCGGTACACGCTGGATCTGCGCGCCGAGACCCGCGAGTTTTTCTTCGATATGGTCGTATCCGCGGTCGATGTGATAAATCCGATCGACCACGGTTTCACCTCTGGCGACCAGGCCGGCCAGAATCAGGCTGGCCGATGCGCGCAAGTCGGTTGCCATGACCTGGGCTCCGTTGAGGCCGTCGACGCCTTGAATGATAACGGTATTGCCTTCGAGGTGCACATTGGCGCCGAGACGCATGAACTCCTGGATATGCATGAAGCGATTTTCGAACACGGTTTCGGTGACCGAGCCGGTGCCCTCGGCGATCGCGTTGAGCGCACAGAACTGCGCCTGCATGTCGGTTGGAAAACCGGGATAAGGCGCGGTGCGAATATTGACCGCGTGCGGCTTGCGTCCTTCCATGTCCAGCTCGATCCAGTCGTCGCCGACATCGATGACCGCGCCGGCCTCTTCCAGCTTGGCCAAGACGGCATCCAGCAGGCGCGGATCGGTACGCTTGATAAGGACTTTTCCGCCGGTAATCGCCGCGGCGACGAGGTAGGTGCCGGTCTCGATGCGATCCGGCAAGACCGAGTAATCGCAGCCGTGCAGACGCTCGACACCGTGAATCGTAATCATGTCGGTGCCCGCGTTTTCGACCCTGCCGCCCATTGCGTTGATAAAATCTGCGAGGTCGACGACTTCGGGTTCACGTGCGGCGTTTTCGATAATGGTGGTGCCATCGGCCAGGCTCGCCGCCATCATCAGGTTCTCGGTGCCGGTCACGGTGACCTGGTCCATGACGATGCGCGCACCCTTGAGACGCTTGCAGTGCGCCTTGATGTATCCCTGTTCGACGACTATATCGGCGCCCATGGCCTCGAGTCCGCTCAGATGCATGTCGACCGGGCGCGCGCCGATCGCACAGCCGCCGGGCAACGAGACTTCGGCCCGTCCGTAACGCGCCAGTAGCGGACCCAGCACGAGGATCGAGGCTCGCATGGTCTTGACCAGTTCGTAGGGAGCAAAGGTATTTTCCAGCGAGGTAGGATCGACCTCGATACTCATCTTTTCGCCGATCGTCAGCAACACACCCATGCGGCCGAGCAGCTCCATCGTCGTGGTGACATCATGCAGATGCGGCACGTTGCGCACGATCACCGGGCTATCGGCGAGCAGTGTGCCGGCGAGGATCGGCAACACCGCATTCTTCGAGCCGGACACGCGCACCTCCCCGGACAGGGGTTTGCCGCCTTTGATGATTAGTTTGTTCATGCACTGCCACTAGATTCAGGGGCGGCCATTCTAACAGAAGCGCGCCGGGAGTATAGATCTTTGCGGGCTCCAGCGAGTGACGTATTTCACAGCCTGTTCGAGGGCGTCAGGGCGCGGTCACCGACATTCGCCGGCGCATTCTCTTTGTGTCGGCTCATTTCGAGAAGCGAACCGGCGATGCCATTCTAAATAGATTGCTTCGCTGCGCTCGCAATGACCATTAAACGAAAAAATCCAGTATCTCAACAACCCAGAATATCGGCGGCAACCGAGGCGGCTACTTGCGACCTTAAGAAAGGTTGCCGCAAAAAGCGCGATTTCGCAGGGTCAGGCCGCATGGATGCGGCCTGTGGCGAGCAGAGACAAGGAGGTCGATTCTCGCCTTGCCCTGCGAAATCGCGCTTTTTACGGGAAGCCGCAGGCCAACCTTTCAGTCGCAAGTAGCCGCCTCGGTTGCCGCTTGATGGGACCGGTCCAACCGGTAGGCAAATGTTAAGCTTATTATTCCTGGTTGCGGTCCTGCAGGGTCTTGATCAGGCCATCGACGCCGTCCTTCTTGATCGCGCGCGCGAAACTCGACCGATAATTGGTTACCAGGCTGACCTCGTCGACGCTGATATCGAACACCTTCCAGCCGTCATCACCCAGGCGCAGGCTATAGTTGATCGGTATCGGAAACCCGCCGGCCTGCTCGATCTCGGTCCTGACCACCACCTCGCCGTCGGCCTCGCTGCCTTCCATCGGCAGGTAAATCAACTCCTGGTCGGTATACTCCAGCAGGGCCGAGCTATAGGTCCGCACCAATAGCTGACGAAACTCCATGACGATAGTCGGCCTCTGCTCACCGCTAACCTTGTCCTTGTAACGGCCGAGCGCCAGGTCGGTCATCGCATTGAAATCGAAATGGGGCAAGACCACCTCGTCAACCAGCCTGTGTATCGTGTCCGGATTCTGCTGATAACTGTCCTGGTTGGCCTTGATCTCGGCGATAACCTTTTCCGAGGTATCCCTGATCAGTTTTTCAGGCCCGGTAGCCGCTGTGGCCGGCAGCATTACCAGCAACAATACGAAGGCAAATATTCTTTTCACTGAAATACCCCACTGACGCTTCTCATCTTGGACACAAGATTGTTGAAATCATTCACTGCACGCAGATACTCGGCATAGGCCAGGACATAGACCTGCAGGGCGTTGATGACGTCATCGGCCTCCTCCAGCCCCGCTTCGAAGTCGGAATAAGCGGCAATCATCCAGCGCCGCGCCGAGCGCGAACTCCGACGCATCGACGAGATTGCCTTGTGCCTGGCCTGCATCGAGTAATACTGCTCTCGCACCTGGAACGGAATGCCTTCACGCGCGAAGCTCGCCTTGTGCACCAGCGCATCCAGCTCGGCCTGCGCCTGGGCTACCCGACCTTCCTGAGCATCCGGACCCAGCTGCCAGCGCATACCGATCAGCGGGGACGCGGCGACGTGATTGAAGGGATCGTAGACGTGCGGATTATCCAGCCGTTCACGCTCCGGCGCATAGGACAGCGATCCGGCAACACCGGCAAACACGATCGGTTTACTGTCCGCGCGGGTGGCTTCGACCAGCGCACGCCGCGCCGACAGGCCGGCTTCGACCTGCTTGAACTCCGGGCGGTTGGCCAGCGCCAGTTCGAGCCAGTCGTCGAGACTCTCCTCGGGCAGCTCGACCGGCTTGAGGCGGCGGTCAGCCAGTTCGATGAGGTCGTCGTCATGCCCGGTCAGAAACTTCAAACCGGCCATGGCAATTTTCTCGAGACTGCTTGCTTCGGAGAGAAAGTTTTCAATCAGGCCAAGGCCCGATTCGAGCGCGTATTTATCGGATTGCTTGGCGTTACCGGAACCTTCCTCGAGCCACTCTTCAACCAGGTTGAGCGCGGCCTGCAGCCGGCGCATCGAGTCTTCGAGCAGCAGACGGCTATCGCGTGCGGTTAGATAACCGTAATAGGCCTTGACCACCTGCAGGGCGACTTCGTCGCGCTGCAGTTTGACATCCTGCTGCTTGACCTTGATATTGTCCTGCGCCGCTTCCTGGTAGTTCTCCAGGCGGCCGAAGGTGGCCAGCGGTTTGACGATGGCGAATGTCAGCCCGGTCCATACCGACAGGCCGTCATCTAAATCATAGGCATCGTCGCGCGGAGAGCAATCGGCCGAACAGCTATCCGAGCCGCCGTCGTAGAAGCCGCCGTCGAGACCGGTGGTTAGCGCGAGAAAGCTGTCGACCTGGTAACGAAATCCCTCCGAGCCCTCGGCCTCCTGCAGCATACCCTGGGCCTGGCGCACGAAAGCCTGTTTCTCGTCGATGCGGGCGTCATGCGCAAGCGCCATTTCGATCGCCTGTTCCAGGCTCAACTTGTCCTGCGCCATGACTCCCGAAGTGGATAGCAGTAAAACGCAAAGCCCGATAAACCTTGAAATAGTAGTATTCATAGCCGTGATGATTCCATTACCTTGCTGAACAGAGACTGACTCTAACCGCTGTAAGGCACTAAATTCACGCAGAGTCTATCGGTTCCGGCTGCACAAGTGAACGCTGCTGACGGCTTTTGCTGATGATTCCATAAATTTACTGGCAAATTGGACGCATAATCGTTAGTGTTCGCAAGCTCACAATCTGATAACAACAGTTCTATGTCCAAACCTCTGACCGATCGACATAGCTTCAGCTATGATGAACTCATCGAATGCGGCAAAGGCAATTTATTCGGCCCCGGCAACGCGTTACTGCCGCTGCCTCCGATGCTGATGTTCGATCGCATCATCGAGATCAACGAAGATGGCGGCAAATTCGATAAAGGTTCGATCATCGCCGAGCTCGACGTCAACCCGGATCTGTGGTTTTTCAAATGCCATTTCGAGACCGATCCGGTTATGCCCGGCTGTTTGGGTCTGGACGCAATGTGGCAGTTAATCGGTTTTTTTCTCGGCTGGAAAGGTGGCCCGGGTCACGGCCGCGCGCTCGGCGCCGGCGAGGTCAAGTATTTCGGCCAGGTGCTGCCGGACGCCAAACTGGTAACATATCGCATCGACATGAAGCGCGTGATCATGCGCAAGCTGGTCATGGGTATCGGCGATGCGTCGATGGAGGTCGACGGCAGGGAAATCTACAGCGCGCGCGACCTTCGGGTTGGTTTATTTACCTCGACCGAAGACTTTTGATCAATCCGCCAAAGCCAACCCTGAATGCTTAGCTTCATTGCCGCTGTCATTGCCGGACTGGCCCTGCTGATCTGGAGCGCCGACAAATTCGTCGAAGGCGCCGCGGCGCTGGCGCATTTGCTCGGCGTGTCGGTCATGATTATCGGCATCACCGTGGTCGGCTTCGGCACTTCGGCACCCGAAATCGTGGTCTCCATCGTAGCCGTGCAGCAAGATACCCCTGATATCGCGATCGGCAATGCGATCGGCTCGAATATCGCCAATATCGGACTGATCCTCGGTATTACGGCTATCCTGGTGCCGGTGCCGGTGGTGACACGCCTGTTCAAAACCGAGTATCCGCTGCTGCTGCTCGGCACCGCGGTTATGACCTGGGCCTTGTACGATCTGCGGCTCGACCTGGTCAACGGCTTCGCCCTGCTCGGCCTGTTGGTACTGTGCCTGTACTACCTGGTGCGCGAGCATCGGCGGCATCCGGCAGCCTATGCCCGTGAAGAACACGAAAGCGAGGAAATGGTCCACGATATGTCGATGTCGGCGGCGATCGGCTGGTCGCTGCTGGGACTGGTGCTGCTGGTGGCGAGTTCCAAGCTGCTGGTCTGGGGCGCGTCGAACTTCGCCCGCGAGCTCGGCGTCAGCGAACTGGTAATCGGCCTGACTATCGTCGCGCTCGGCACCAGTCTGCCGGAACTGGCCGCTTCGATCGCGAGCCTTAAAAAGAACAAGCCCGATCTGGCGGTCGGCAACGTGATCGGCTCTAACCTGTTCAACTCGCTCGCGGTCGTCGGCCTGCCGGCGGTTTTTACGACTTTCAGCATCGATCCCTCGGCTCGCGCACGCGACCTGCCGGTCTGTATCCTGCTGACCCTGGCGCTGATACTGATGTCGCGTTTCCCGGGCGCGCTGCCGCGTCACCTGACCCGCGTCAAGGGCATATTCCTGTTTTCGGCTTTTGTGATTTACCAGTTATATTTGTATTATGAGGTCGCCGTGGGATAGCTCCCGCCTGTCAAGCGAATCATGACAAAACACGCATATATCGAGCTGGGCCTTGCCGTTCTGCAAACCGAAGCTGCCGCCATCTCCGACCTGACGTCACGGCTGGATCAGCGCTTTTACGATGCCTGCGACCTGGTGCTGAAATGCGAAGGCAGGATAGTCGTCACCGGCATGGGCAAGTCGGGCCACATCGGTAACAAGATCGCGGCCACGCTGGCGAGCACCGGAACACCGTCTTTTTTCATGCACTCGGGCGAAGCCAGCCACGGTGACCTCGGCATGATTACCGCGCAGGACCTCGTCATAGCGCTTTCCAATTCCGGTGAAACCAGCGAAATCACGCTGCTGCTGCCCTTGCTGAAACGCCTCGGCATTCCGCTGATTACGCTTACCGGCAATCCGCAATCGACGCTGGCGCGCAGCGCCAATATCAACCTCGATGTCAGCGTCAGCCAGGAAGCCTGCCCGCTGGGCCTGGCTCCCACTTCGAGCACCACCGCGACGCTGGCGATGGGTGATGCGCTCGCGGTCGCGGTGCTGGAAGCGCGCGGTTTCACCGAGCAGGATTTCGCGTTATCTCATCCGGGTGGTAATCTCGGCCGGCGCCTGCTGTTACACGTCAGCGACATCATGCATACCGGCGAAAGGATACCGCTGGTGACCAGCGCCAGCACGCTCAAGGAAACGCTGCTGGAAATGACCGCCAAGGGCCTTGGCGTCAGCGGCGTAATCGACGCCGACAGTAATCAGCTGGTCGGTATTTACACCGACGGCGACCTGCGCCGCACCTTTGAAAAAATGCCGGATATCGAAACCGCGCAGGTGCGGGAATTTATGACCCGGAATCCGGTAACCATAGAGGCCGGACGCATCGCCAGCGAAGCGCTCAAGCTGATGCACGACCGCAAGATAAACGCGCTCATGGTGGTCGACGAGAATCGCCTCGTTCAGGGTGCGTTAAACATGCACGATTTATTAAGAGCGGGAGTAGTATAGGAACATCCATGACGACCTTAGCCAGCGAAAAAGCGAAGCCTGTGCGTTTACTCATCGTCGATATCGACGGCGTGCTCACCGATGGCGGCCTGCATTTCGATAATCGCGGCGAAGAGTACAAGACCTTCAATTCACTCGATGGCCACGGCATTCGCATGATGCTCGAATGCGGTATCGAAGTCGCGGTCATTACCGGGCGCCAGTCGAAAATTGTCAACCACCGCATGGGCGACCTGGGCGTACGACATATTTACCAGGGGAATCGAGACAAGCTGCCGGCCTTCGAGCAATTATTGCAGGATACAGGCATCGAGGCTTCACAGGCCGCCTATATTGGCGACGACCTGCCGGACCTGCCTATCATGCAGCGTGTCGGCTTTACCGTCGCGGTGCAAAATGCTCACGGCTTCGTCAAGCAGCATTGCGACCTGGTCACCACCGCTTACGGTGGTCACGGCGCGGTGCGCGAAGTAACCGACTTTATCCTGCACGCCCAGGGCCTGCTCGAGGACAGGCAGAACAGTTACCTCAAATGAAATCCCGCCTGCTGATATTCGTGCTGGTTCTCGGCTTTATCGCTATCGCGGCAGGTTGGATTTACGAGTCGCAGCTGAGCTCCAGGATAAAACCCGCGAAACTCGAGATCCCGGACAATATTGATTATTTTCTGACCAACCTGAACTACCGCGCGATCGGTGCCAGCGGCCAGCTGGATTACGAATTCAGCAGTCCCCGGCTGGAACATCGGCCACTCAACGACGTCAGCCTGATCGAAGTGCCGGCGCTCAACATCTACCGTGAATCCGTCCACTGGCGAGTCAATGCGTTAATGGGAGAACTGCAGCATGGTCCTAACCTGCTGTGGCTGCGCCAACAGGTAGTGATGCAAAGGATCGGCGAGATTCCATTTGAACTGCAAACCGAGAGTGTTCGATTCGATCCGGAGAACGACCTGGTCAGCATCGATTCCAGAGTGTTGCTACAGAGCCCACAGGCCCGTATCGAGGCCGATGCGGCAGAATTCGACCTCGCCGGCAAGGTTTACCGCCTCACCGGCACCAGGGCAATTTATTATCATGAAGACAGTTAGATTCAGCTTGCTGTTGGCCCTGCTGCTAGCGGCGCCACTGTGGGCACTCGACGACGACTCCGAGCAACCCATAGCGGTCGAGGCCGACAGCCTCGAACTTCGCGAGCAGGAAAACATCAGTATTTATGAAGGCAACGTCCGTCTCACGCAGGGTAGCCTGGAGATAAACTCCGACCGCCTGGTGATTCATTTCAACGATGCCGGTGACCTCGAGTTGATGGAAATGACCGGTGCGCCCGCCCGCCTGCGCCGGCTCGACGACGAACAACAGGAAATGCGGGGACAGGCGCGACGCATTAACTACCGTGAAGCCGAATCCGTGCTCGAACTGCTGCAAGAGGCGCGTTTCAGCCATGCCGGCGATACCATCGAGGGTCACCGCATCCGTATCAATACGGAGGACAACAGTATCCAGGCCGGCAGCGCGGATACCGACGAACGCGTCAAAATGCTGATCCAGCCGCGTAAAAACACCGACAGCCAGGATTAGTCCCGCATGAACAGTAACAACCTGCTCGAGGCAGCCGACCTCGCTAAATCCTACAAGAAGCGAGAGATTGTCAAATCGGTTTCGTTACAGGTCGCCGGTGGCGAGATCGTCGGCCTGCTGGGACCCAATGGCGCCGGCAAAACCACCTGCTTTTACATGATTGTCGGCTTAATCGACAACGATTCCGGACAGATCCGGCTAAACGGCAAGGCCATCGATCACTTGCCGATGCATCGCCGCGCCCGCCTCGGTATCGGCTACCTGCCGCAGGAAGCATCGGTGTTCCGCAACTTGACGGTAGCGCAGAATATCCTCGCGATCCTGCAATTGCGCGAAGACCTCGACCGACCGGCACGAAACCAGCAACTGGAGCTGTTACTGGAGGAATTCCAGGTCGAGCATTTGCGTGACACCGAGGGTATATCGCTGTCGGGCGGCGAGCGACGCCGGGTGGAAATCGCGCGCGCGTTAGCCAATCAACCTGATTTTATATTGCTCGACGAGCCTTTCGCCGGCGTGGATCCGATATCGGTTATCGACATCCAGTCAATCGTGCGCCAGTTGGCCGAACGCGGCATCGGCGTATTGATTACCGACCACAACGTGCGTGAAACCCTTGGAATATGCGACCGTGCCTACGTCATGGGCGAAGGCGGTATTCTGGCCGAGGGCAATCCAGCGCAGATCCTGGAGAATAAAATGGTTAGAAAGATTTACTTGGGCGACGATTTTAAGCTATAACTACACAAATGGGAGATAATAAATACCCTGCTAGAAATAGCCTAAAGGACACAACCCGCCTATGAAACAAAGCCTGCAGCTGCGCATAGGACAAAGCCTGACGATGACGCCTCAGTTGCAGCAGGCGATCAAACTGCTGCAGCTTTCATCGCTGGAACTGCAGACCGAAATCCAGCAAACCCTCGAAACCAATCCGCTGCTCGAGCAGGACGATAATCTCGGCGAAATCACGGTTTTCGACGCTGATTCGAGCCGCGAAGGCACCACTGGCAGCGAGGATGCTGCCGATTTCAAGGCACCCGAGAGTACGATTGCCGAAAACCGCGCGGAACAACAGCTACCCGACGATCTCGAGATCGATGCGCGCTGGGATCAGATCTACGACAATCTGCCGAATTCGCCGACGCAATCGGCAACGCTAGGCTTCGATACCCGCGACCTGTTCGAAAACCAGGCCGGTGAAGAAGACACCCTGAAAAACCACCTGATCTGGCAACTGGACTGCTCGCACCTGCCGGAAAAGGATTACGATATCGGCCTGGCCATCATCGATTCCATCGATGACAGCGGTTACCTGACCCAACCTATCTCGGATATTTACGAGGGTCTGGTGTCGCAGTACGAGGACCTCGAACTGGACGAAGTCGAGGCGGTTTTGCACCTGGTGCAACGCTTCGATCCCGTCGGTGTGGCTGCTTCCAGCCCCGGCGAATGCATGGCGATTCAACTGGGGCAATATAATCCGGATACGCCGCATCTGAACAAGGCCCTGGTGCTGGTAGATAAATATCTCGAACACCTCGCCGGCAACGATGTCGCGTTGTTGAAACGCCGGCTGCAGGCCAACGATGCCGAACTGACGGAGATCATCAAGCTGATACAGACCACCAATCCGCACCCGGGACACAGCATCAGCCAGAACCACGCCGAATATATCGTGCCCGATGTCTACGTCAATAAAACCGCCGGTCACTGGCGCGTCAGCATCAATCCCGACAACGCACCCAGGCTGCGCGTCAACGACCAGTACGCGAAACTGATCAAGCGCAGTGACAGCAGTGCCGACAATACATATTTAAAAGATCACCTGCAGGAAGCACGCTGGTTCATCAAGAGCCTGCAAAGCCGCAACGATACGCTGCTGCGGGTGGCCAACGCCATCGTCGAGCGTCAACATGCCTTTCTCGAGTATGGCGAGGAAGCCATGCAGCCGATGGTTTTACGCGATATCGCAGAACAGCTGGAAATGCACGAATCCACGATCTCACGGGTAACCACGCTAAAATACATGCATACCCCGCGCGGCATTCTAGAGTTCAAGTACTTTTTTTCCAGTCACGTCAGCACCGCCGATGGCGGCGAATGCTCGGCCACGGCGATACGCGCGATTATCAAAAAATTCGTTGCCGCGGAGAAACCGGAGAAGCCGCTCAGCGACAACAAGATTGCAAGTCTATTGGGTGAACAGGGTATTAACGTAGCCAGGAGAACCGTAGCCAAATACAGGGAAGCGTTAAATATACCGCCATCCAATGAACGTAAACGTCTCTTTTGAGACATTAACGATTCGCAGCGATGCGGATCACACAGCCTAGGAGGTTACAGATGCAAGTTAGTTTAAGTGGCCATCATGTAGAAATCACAGATTCCATGCGCAACTACGTCAACGAAAAGGTGGCCAAGCTCGAGCGCCATTTTGATCACGCGCTGGATATCCATATCGTCCTGACCGTGGAAAAGCTGCAGCATAAGGCCGAAGCGACCCTGCACGTCAGCGGTGGCAACCTGCATGCCGACGATGTACAGGCGGATATGTACGCCGCCATCGATGGCCTCGTCGATAAACTTGATCGCCAGGGAAAAAAGCACAAGGAAAAAATGAAAAACCATCGCCACAGGGGCGCCGCGGTGGAAATGGCATGAAAAAAGCCGGGGGGGGTTCAGCTCCCCCCCTTTTTTATTTGGCCGAGAGCGAGATTCTTTACACTTGCATACTTGCATAATTTGAATAAGATTCGCGCATCGCTTTCAGGCAATATGTCTATAGATCAATGACAATCTCAGCTCTTTTGTCGCCACAGTCCATCTTCATAGATACTGAAATCACGAGTAAAAAGAAGTTGCTGGAATTGATCGCCAATATAGTCGCCGATCGCACCAATTTGTCGGAATCCTCGATTTACAACAACCTGCTCAATCGCGAACGCCTCGGCAGTACAGGACTGGGCCAGGGTTTCGCCGTTCCCCACGCCCGGGTTGATGATCTCGACAAGACGATTGGCTGCTTTTTCCGCCTCAAGCAGGCGGTCAACTTCGAATCCCCCGATAATCGACCCGTGGATCTGGTTTTCACCATCATCATTCCAGAAGAAGCCACCGAGGAACATCTGATGATCCTGTCATCCCTGGCCAGTATCTTCTCGCGGGAAGAGATTTGCGATGCCATCCGTAACGCCGCCAGCAAGGATGAAATTGCGCAAATCATTCAGTCGGCCGAGCAATGAGCCCCCTACTGAACCACCGCGATACCCGTACAAACAAAGATCCCGCTCCGCTCACCGGCATTCCGGCGACCGCTGCGGGGTCGGACTGTTGCACCAGCTGGCATGCGGATTCTCGCCGTGTCGAAACCAGGCAATCAAGCGGGAAAAGCGGCTAACGATTTGACCCGGCGAGAGTAAGACTTATATGAATCTGGTAATCGTCAGCGGCCTCTCCGGCTCCGGCAAAACCGTGGCCCTGCGCACCCTCGAGGACGCGGGATACTATTGCATCGACAACCTGCCGCTCGGCATGTTGCCTGAACTGATCGACAATATGATCAATACCACGCCCGAGCCTTACGACCTGGTGGCCATCGCGATAGATGCCAGAAGCGGTGTCGACTCCTCGGCGCGCTTCGAAGAAATCATGCGCCACATCGCCGCGCATCCACTGCAGCTGCAAATCCTGTTCCTGACCTGTAGTACCTCGCGCCTGCTGAAGCGTTTCAGCGAAACCCGTCGCAAGCACCCCTTATCGCGCGAGGGCCTGCCGCTGGCGGACGCGATTCAGCAGGAAAAGAAACTGCTCGGCGATATCCAGGCCAATGCCGACCTTGCGATCGACAGCACGGACCTGAACGTACACGAACTGCGGCAATTGATTATCGACCGGTTACTCGCGCAAAACTCAGCAGAAATGGGAATTCTGATCCAGTCTTTCGGCTTCAAGAACGGCGTGCCGGCGGATACGGACTTTGTCTTCGATGTCCGCTGCCTTCCCAATCCGCACTGGGAACAGGACTTGCGGCCGCTGACCGGTTGCGATCGCGCGGTGGTCAAGTACCTCGAAAACTACCCGCAGGTGGAAGACATGTTTAACTCGATTTTCCGCTTCATAGCCGACTGGACGCCGCTGTTCGAAAAAGAAAATCGCAGCTACATGACCATTTCCCTCGGTTGCACCGGTGGTAAGCACCGCTCGGTTTACCTGGCGGAACGTATCGCCGCAGAACTGCGAAAACAACGAGAAAACATATCTATCCGCCACCGGGACATGGCGTGAGCGGCGGCTTGCTGCTCGTGCTAACCGACCTGTCTGGCACGACACCCGACGAGCCGGCACGATACTTTAGTCCTGACCATCATGCCCGAGGCATGAGCGGGATCAATTTGTCGATACGGTTACGTGTATTAAACTACACGCAACAATCACTGTAGGAGTTCACTCGCACCGCTTTGATTGGCGCTGGTAACGGGATTCTGAAGGGCAGGCTATGATCTCTGAAACTATCACCATCATCAACAAGCTCGGCTTGCACGCGCGCGCGGCATCCAAGCTGGTCAACTGTGCCAGCCAGTTCGAAAGCGATGTTTTCATCAGCCGCAAGCAAAACCGGATTAACGCCAAGAGCATCATGGGCGTTATGATGCTGGCCGCCAGCAAGGGTGTCGAACTCCAGCTCGAAATCGAAGGTAACGACGAACAGGCCTGCCGTGATGCCCTCGTCAGCCTGATTAACGATCGTTTCGGCGAAAGCGAATAAAGGGATATGGTAGAAGACGAAATCGAACAGTTACGCCAGGATATATCGGTTGCGCTCGACGCCGAAGACAGCGTCGAGCTGTCGAAAATCCTGAGCGGCATCAGCGTCGCCGAGACGGCGCTGCTGCTCGATTCGTTGCCGTCGCAACAGCGCGATTCGATCTGGCCGCTGATCGAACCTGCCGACATGGGCGCGGTGCTGCTGGAAACCCTGGACGACGTCAGTGACGCCAAGCTGAAACAGCTCGAGCCGGAGGAAATCGCGGCCATCGTCGAAACCATGCCCGACGTCGACGACCAGGCCGATATCATCCTCGCGCTGCCGACCGACAAGCTGGTCAAAACCCTGCATACGCTGGACGCTCACAAGCGCGAAAAACTCGAATCGGTATTATCCTACAGCGAGGATACCGCCGGCGGCCTGATGAACATCGACCAGGTGACGATTCGCGCCGACGTATCTCTCGACGTGGTCCTGCGTTACCTGCGTATTCGCGGCGAATTGCCCGATCTCACAGATCAGCTGTTCGTTACCGACCGGCACGATCATTACCTCGGTGCGCTCTACCTCGGCGACCTGCTGACCAACGACCCCGAGGAACAGGTCAGCAACCTGATGCGCACCGACATCGATGCGATGCACGTGCACATGTCGGACGCCGAGGTTGCGCGCGAGTTCGAGAATTCCGACCTGATCAGCGCGCCGGTGGTCGACGAGGAGCACAGGCTGATTGGGCGTATCACAGTCGATGACGTGGTTGACGTCATTCGCGACGAGGGTGACCATTCGATCATGGGTATGGCGGGCCTGTCCGAGGAAGAAGACATGTTTTCCCCGGTTATGGTCACTTCGCGCCGGCGCGGTATCTGGCTCGGCATCAACCTGTTAACCGCCTTTCTCGCGGCCTACGTGATCGGCTTTTTCGAAGATATTCTCGACCAGGTGGTGGCGCTTGCGATCCTGATTACGATCGTGCCCAGCATGGGTGGTATTGCCGGCTCGCAAACCCTGACCATCGCGATCCGCGGCCTCGCGCTGGGTCAACTGGGTAGCTCGAACTATCGCTCGCTGGTGAAAAAGGAAATCTCGGTGGGTCTGCTGAACGGACTGATCTGGGCGCTGGTGGTCGCCTCGTTGTCGATCGTCTGGTTTCAGAACTTCAATATCGGTGCGGTCATCGCCTTCGCGCTGATCGTCAATCTGCTTGCCGGCGCGCTGGCCGGAGCACTCATCCCGGTCATTTTGCGGCAGATCGGTGTCGATCCCGCGATCGCCGGCGGCGTGGTTCTGACCACGGTAACCGACGTGGTCGGCATCATCGCCTTTCTCGGCCTGGCGACGCTGGTGATGGGTTAAACTGCATGTCTCGCGAGGGATCCGCTGCGACCGCCGTACAATCGCGCTGCAATATCGGGTCAGTGGTTCATGAACTGACGCACGACCTCGAGCGTCTGCCCGGCGGCCTCGAGTCCGTGCAGACCCTGGGCCGCGGTGACTACTAGGGGATTAACGCTGGCCAGGGTTGATGCATTGGTTGCAATTTTGGGTTACACGTTAATCTGGATCGACCCGCACCCAATTATCCTTAGCCCGGAATCAATAATTGGGGACATATTATTTAAAAAATTAATCCCACAGCAGGGCCGCACCGTAAACCCCGCTGGCATCACCGTGCTCGGCTCGCAGTATCGGTGTGGCGACGAAGTCTGAAAATACATAGTCAGGCAGGCGTTTCGGCACTTCGTCGTAGATCGACTCGATATTCGACATACCGCCGCCGAGAACGATCGCGTGCGGATCGACGATATTAATCACCTGTGCGAGCGAACGCGCCATCTGATCGTAGTAGAGCTCGAGCATGGCGCAGCAGCGTTCATCGCCGGCGCTCGCGCCGGTGATAATATCGTGGCTCGAGCGGGCCTCGCCGAAACGTTGCTGGAAATTTACCGACAGGCCCGGTCCGGACAGAAAGGTCTCGATACAGGCGTGCTTACCACAGTAACAGGATGGATTGCCGTCGATATCGCGCCGCCATGGCAACGGATTATGTCCCCATTCCCCGCTGATCGCGTGCGGCCCGTTAATCAGTTTGCCGTCGATCACCAGGCCGCCGCCAGTGCCGGTACCGATGATGACTCCAAACACAACCGGGTAACCACGCGCCGCACCACCCAACGCTTCTGACAAGGCAAAGCAATTGGCGTCGTTTTCGATGCGAATTTCGCGTTCGAGCCTGCGCTCGAGGTCTTGCCGAAACGGACGGCCGTTCATGCACACCGTGTTCGAATTGCGCAATAGCCCGGTAGCGGGCGACAACGCGCCCGGAATGCCAATACCGATGCTCGCGCGCTGGCCAAGATCGGCCTCGGTGGCCTCTACCTGGGCAACGATCAGGTCGAGAATGGCGTCGTAGCTATGCGCCGGCGTTACGACGCGTTGACGGTAAAGCGCCTGCCCCGCGGAATCCAGAACCAGCACCTCGGTTTTGGTGCCACCCAGGTCAATTCCCAGTTTAAGTGTCATCTTTGCTCCCCTGCCGTGGTTATAACTCGACGGGTGAATCAAAATTTTTTATGGGTATTTTCACAAAATAATAGTTTTTTATTCATGGAATTTCGAGGTAGGTGAAATCAGTGTACTAGAAGCCTTTGCTGACGCCATTTCTAATCGGAATCCTCGACTTATCCACAGCTTATTCCCGCCCTCTCCACAGATCCATACACAATATAATGTACTTGACCTAGAACCAAAACACATTATATTGTGTATCTGGTGAGTTTTTCACCCTTAATTAAAAAATAAGGCTGGCTGGTTCATTCCAATTCACGCACGACCAAAGACTTGGGACCGATAGTTACAAATCACTTTAACTATCGACGGGAAGGAACTAGCCGGGGGTAATCAACACGGATCTCATCCGAATAAAACATTGGACACTTACGGATCGGGCAATAAATGCAAAATATCGAATCACCCTTAACCGACGCGGCCGTTGCACCTGTTGAAGCAGAGCCACCGGTTGCCACAGACAACAGCAGTTCTCTCGGCACCAACTACAACGTCGTTCGCCGTAACGGCAAGTTAACCAGCTTTGACAAAAACAAGATTGCAATCGCAATGACCAAGGCTTTCCTGGCCGTTGAGGGCGGCCAGGCCGCGGCCTCGACACGGGTCCACGAAACCGTCGAACACCTGACCGACCTCGTCGTCGCGACGCTGACGCGGCGCCAACCCGATGGCGGTACTTTCCACATCGAGGATATCCAGGACCAGGTCGAGCTTGCGCTGATGCGCAACGGCGAACAGAAGATTGCACGCGCCTACGTGCTCTATCGAGAAGAACGCGCGACTGCCCGCGCAAAGCACATACCGCATCCGGATAACCGGCCGGAGGACGAAGAATCGATCGAACTCACGGTCAAGCTCGATGACGGCAGTATTGCGCCGCTCGACACCCTGCGCCTGCAAACCATCATCGGCGAAGCCTGCACCGGCCTCGAAAGCGTCAGCGCCGAAAAGGTATACGAAGATACCCTGAAGAACCTGTTCGACGGTGTGCCGCAGAAGGATGTCAGCCCCACGGTCGTCATGAGCGCACGCGGACTGATCGATCGCGAACCGGAATATTCGCAGGTCGCCGCACGCCTGCTGCTCGACGAGTTACGCACCGAATCGCTGAGCTTTATCAACGACGGTCCTCCCAGCGCCACCTTTGGCGAGATGAAGGAGCGCTACGGCGATTATTTCGGTAACTATATTAAAAAGGCGACCGAACTCGAATTGCTCGACCGGGAATTGCTCAAATTCGACCTCGAATACCTCGGCAACGCGCTCAAGCCGGAGCGCGATCACCAGTTCACCTATCTCGGTCTGCAAACCCTGTATGACCGCTACTTCATCCACCACCACGATACCCGCTTCGAATTGCCGCAGGCGTTCTTCATGCGCGTGGCGATGGGCCTGGCGATCAACGAAGTACAGCGCGAAGCGCGCGCGATCGAATTTTACGACCTGTTGTCGTCTTTCGACTTCATGAGCAGCACACCGACGTTATTCAACTCCGGCACGCTGCGTCCGCAGCTGTCGAGCTGCTACCTGACCACGGTGCCCGATGATCTCGATGGCATCTTCAGCGCGATCAAGGATGACGCCATGTTGTCCAAGTTCGCCGGTGGCCTCGGCAACGACTGGACCCGCGTGCGCGGCATGGGCTCGCACATCAAGGGAACCAACGGCAAGTCACAGGGCGTGGTGCCATTCCTGAAGGTGGCCAACGATACCGCGGTCGCGGTCAACCAGGGCGGCAAGCGCAAGGGCGCGATGTGCGCCTATCTCGAAACCTGGCATCTCGACATCGAGGACTTTCTCGACCTGCGCAAGAATACCGGCGAGGAGCGCCGCCGCACGCATGACATGAATACCGCCAACTGGATTCCCGACCTGTTCATGAAACGTGTTGCCGAGGAAAGCCAGTGGACGCTGTTCTCGCCCTGCGAGGTGCCGGACCTGCACGACCTTTATGGTCCGGATTTCGAAGCTGCTTACGCGGCTTACGAGGAAAAGGCCGAGCGCGGCGAAATCAAGAATTTCCGCCGCATGCAGGCAACCGACCTTTGGCGCAAGATGCTCGGCATGCTGTTCGAAACCGGGCATCCGTGGATGACCTTCAAGGATCCGTGCAATATCCGTTCACCACAGCAGCATACCGGCGTGGTGCATTCATCCAATCTGTGCACCGAGATCACGCTGAATACGTCGGATACCGAAATCGCCGTATGCAACCTGGGTTCGATCAACCTGCCACAGCATGTGGACGAAAACGGGCTCAACCTGGAAAAGCTCGAACAAACCATCAACACCGCGATGCGTATGCTCGACAACGTCATCGATTACAACTACTACAGCGTGCCGCAGGCGCGTACCTCGAACCTGCGCCACCGCCCGGTAGGGCTCGGTATCATGGGTTTCCAGGACGCGCTCTTCAAGCAGCACATCCCATACAGCTCGGAAGCCGCGATCGAGTTCGCCGACGAGTCGATGGAGGCGGTCAGCTACTACGCGATCCAGGCTTCGACACAACTGGCCGAGGAACGCGGCAGCTATTCCAGCTACCAGGGCTCGCTGTGGAGCCAGGGCATACTGCCGATCGACTCGGTGGCCCGCCTGCGCGAGGCGCGCGGCGACTACCTGCAGCAGGACGACAGCTCGCGCATGAACTGGGACAGCCTGCGTCAGCGCGTCATGAGTATCGGCATGCGCAATTCGAACACGATGGCGATCGCGCCGACCGCGACCATTTCGAATATCTGCGGAATCAGCCAGTCGATCGAGCCGATCTACCAGAATCTGTTCGTCAAGTCGAACCTGTCGGGCGAGTTCACCGTAATCAATCCTTATCTCGTCGATGACCTGAAACAGAGCGGCCTGTGGGACGACGTCATGGTCAACGACCTGAAATATTACGACGGCAGCCTGCAGCATATCGATCGAGTTCCGGAAGACCTGAAGGCGATATACGCCACCGCTTTCGAAATCGATTCGCGCTGGCTGGTCGAAGCCGCATCCAGGCGCCAGAAGTGGATCGATCAGGGCCAGTCGCTGAACCTGTACATGGCCGAACCTTCCGGCAAAAAGCTCGACAACCTGTACAAGCTGGCCTGGGTACGCGGCCTGAAGACGACTTATTACCTGCGTTCGCTCGGCGCGACCGCGGTCGAAAAACATGCAACCAGCACGCCTGAACCGGCGGTCGAGGACGAGCCCAAGGTTTGTTCGATACTCGACCCCGATTGCGAAGCATGCCAATAAACAGCAACAAATAATACGTAGGAGAAGAATCAAATGTTGAATTGGGACGAACCATTAGCCCCGCAGCCGCGAGCACCGGAAACGGCACCGGCGACCGGCATTCAACCCGCAGCGGCACCGATCGCAGGTGAAGTTCCAGCCGCAGATACGCAAACCGGCAGGATTGCCGAGCCCGCACCGATGCCCACCTCGGCGAAGCCTATCAACCCGGAAGACAAGCGTGTCGTTAATGGCCTGACCGACATTAATCAGCTCGCGCCCTTCAAGTACCCCTGGGCCTGGGAATATTTCCTCAACGCAAACCGCAATCACTGGACACCGCTCGATATCAACATGACGCAGGACGTGCACGATTATCTGCACAAACTCACGCTGGAAGAGCGTCACGTTTACGAAAACGTGCTGTCTTACCTGACCACGTCGGATATTCTGGCGATGCGCAATATCGGACTTGCAGTCATGGAAAAGATGTCGGCCCCGGAATTACAGATCTACCAGGCGCGCCAGGTTTACGAGGAAGCCATGCATACCTGGACCTACCAGCACTGTATCGAAACCATAGGCCTGGACCAGGGCGAGATTTACAATCGCTACCGCGTCGTGCCGGAGATTCACCACAAGATCCAGATGTGCAACCAGCGTCTCGATTCGGTATTACGCCCCGATATCGACCTGAACGATCGCGACGAGCTGGAAAACTTCGTGCTGGCCTATACCTTCTTTGCCGGCGTCTTCGAGGGTACCTGGTTTTATAACGGCTTCAGCCCGATCTTCGCGCTGCAGCGCCGCGGCCTGATGAAGGGTACCGCCGAGCAACTGCAGTACATCATGCGCGACGAAGTGCTGCACGCATCGTTCGGCATTCGCGTCTGCAACCAGATCGTAACCGAGGAAAACATCAAGCTCGATCCGAAAATCATCCAGCAAATGTGGGAAGAAGCGGAGGCGGCCGAAATGCAGTATGCAAAATTCCTGCTGCCTGATCCGATCCTGGGTTACAGCGCCGACGATCATATCGCGCAGTTCCGCTTTATCGCTAACCGGCGCGCGAATAAATTGCATCACACGATTCCATTCCCGGGAGCGGAAAACGCGCTGCCGTGGCTGGACGAGCAGGCGAATCTGAAAAAGGAGAAAAACTTTTTTGAAACCCGCGTGACCGAGTATCAAACCGGTGGCGCATTGAACTGGGACTAAAATTCTTGGTTAATTCCGCTTCGGCGGACCGCCGCGAAAGCCTGCACGGCCCGGCGGGAATATACAAGGGTTACAAGGTCCCCGCTTCCACGGCGGTCCGCCGAAGCGGGACAGAGAATTAGTGTTACACGCGCTCTTCGGTTGTAACCTTCGGCCAGGTACCCGGGATACCCCATATCCCGATACCTGGCCTTTTTTATGGGCGCCTGCAGCGGTTGGCGCATTGAGATAAGATTGCGCCGATGTTACCCCTGGATAATCCACCCGCAAAAATCTGTATCATCCGCCTGTCGGCCCTGGGTGATGTCACGCATGCCGTTCCGGTACTGCGGGCAATCCAGCGCCAATGGCCGCAGACCCGGGTCACCTGGATCACCTCCAGTCTCGAGCACAAGCTGCTGTCACTACTCGACGGCGTGACTTTCGTCGTCATCGACAAAAACGCGGGCTGGCGAGGCTACTGGAAACTGTGGCGCCAGCTCGCCGACGAAAAATTTGACGTCATGCTGCAAATGCAGACCTCGGCACGAGCTAACGCTACCGGCGCCTGCGTCAAAGCCGAAATCAAGCTCGGCTGGGACAGGTACCGGGCGCGTGATTTTCATCGCCTGTTCATGACCCACACGGTACCCCCGACAAGGTTCGAACATCAATTACTCGGCCACCTTTCCTTCGCCCGCACCATCGGTCTCGAGGTCGACCAACCGGAATGGAATTTTCCGGTAACCGCGGATGCCGCGGCATTTGTTGAACAGACGCTTGCCGGCCGCGAACGGGTACTGGTGATATCGCCCTGCTCCAGCCACTCGGCGCGAAACTGGCATGCCGAGGGTTATGCCGCGGTTGCGGATTACGCCGCGAATAAGCACGGCATGACCGTGGTACTGTCCGGGGGTCCATCTGCACTGGAAGCAGCAATGGGCGAAACCATCGAACAGGCGATGCAAAACCGGCCGATCAACCTGATCGGAAAGGATACGCTGCCGCAACTGGTCGCACTGTTACAACGTGCCGACATCGTGCTCAGCCCCGACTCCGGGCCGGCACACCTGGCTAACGCAATGGGAACAATAGTCATCGGCCTGCATGCGAGTACCTGGTCGAAACGCAGCGGACCTTATTCTTCGCTCGATCTATGCGTCGACAAGTTCGCCGAGGCGGCGCAGATATTCCGTCAAAAAAAACCGGAGGACCTGCGCTGGGGCACTCGCATCGAAGAAGACGGTGTGATGGACCTGATCGAGGTCGATGAGGTTATCGAAAAACTCGAACGCGCGATTGAACGTCTCGGCTGGAGCTCAACCCGCAATCGCGGCCTGGCGTAAGACGTTGATCGGCGCGAGTTCGGGCAGGCGGCAGTTTTCCAGCCGCACCAGGCTGGTGTGGACAAAGGCGAACTGGCCCGAAAGGCAGGCGTGGCTAACGGTATCGGTAAATACCATCCATGCGGAAAACGGCGGAAAACGAAACTCCTCGTGGCCCTGTTCAGCCTGCTGAAATTCCGGCGTATCTTTCATGTAATTGTGAAATTTGCGCATTTCACGGTCATACGGCGACGAATCCAGCACCCTGGCAGTGGGCAGGCCAAGCTGCGACAGCGTTTTGACGAAACCGGTCCAGGCATGATCCAGCGGCCCCTTGCTGAGATAGTCGCGGCCAGCCGAGTCGTAACCCAGCCCGGCTCGCTCACCGTAAGCCTGTAGCAAATCGGGAAAATTTCCCTTGGTTACCCAGACCCGGTCCTCGTCAGGATTAACATTAATAAAAAAACGCAGGATGCGATCACCATTGGTCGCACCATAGGCGCCGGCATCGATATGCACCAGTTCGTTGCTGGCATGCGCGTTCAGGTCGCGGCCCTGTTCCTGGATCGGACGGAAACTGCAGGTGCCGACGGTCCAGTTATCGGTTAATCGCGGCGCGGCTTTCGACAGGAACGCGGCGATGTCGTCGCTAACCGACTTCAGGATCCGGGTGACGCGATTCATCAGTTCGCCATCTTCACTATCGAGACCGCGTACGCTATCCGCCTCAGGGTGGTAGCTGATATTCTTCAGCTTTAACAATTGCGGCAATTCCTGGCGAAGAAACGATAAATCATCAGCTGCCGGCAGCGCCACCGGGGATTGCGGAAAATAGACGATCGATCCTCGCTCCAGCGAATCCGAGATATCGTCGGATCCCAGCCGGGCAAGCCTTTGTTCGTCGATGGTATCCAGCATTTTCACCAGCCCTCGTGCAAAGAGATGAATTAAGACCGTGTTTCCGGAGTTGGCGCTACTCTACTACCTGGATGGCTCGATGTCATCCGGGTTTGCCGAACAGAGATTACCGCAGAACCTCGGCGGCAGGATATGTTCGAGGAAGTCTCGGGGCGAAACCAGACCGGCGCCGCCCGGCGAACTGATCAGGAAAATGCCGCGCCAGGCTTACTGCCAAACGCCTTGAGTATCTTCACCAGCGGGCAAAATCCGGTGAACGAAGCCTGCAACAGGTTGGCGCCGACGAAAGCGGTCAGAAACAGCCAGTAAACATGGTGCACCTGGGACAGCACGAGGCTGATCAGAATTACCGTGCCGGCAAACATCATTACAATTCGATCGATGGTCATGATTGTCTCCTTGGGAAAATTCTGGCGGAGTATATTAGGACTCACTTATATAAGTCAACTCTAATATATGCCCATCGGACTAATACTGGAAATGACCCTCCCAGTGACCCTGCCGGTAATCGATTTGAACCTTCCGGGGCACCATGCGAGCGGCCGCGGTCAACTCGCGGCCCGCGGGATAACTCTCGGCAAACTCGCGCGGATCACAAATCGCCGACGCGATCGGTCGGAACGCGAGCTGAAGCCGGTGGTTGACCCTGACCGTTTCGAAATCGACCGGCTGCCGATGAAACGACACCCGCTTTTTCACCACGCAGGAAAAGTACAGCTGCAATTCGACGACCAGTGTCCTGTCGGATCGCCGCATTTCGACCTCGGCGCGTTCGCTCCAGCCAAGTTCGACTTCACGCTGGTTAATGCGCACGGTCGCATGGTGTCGTGGACGGTTAACCCATCGCCCGACTAAGCGCAGCGGATTCTCGATGGCGAAATAGCTGGCCTGCAGGTTCAGAAAAGACATCGCATTAGCTTACCACAGGGCTCCGGCATTGATCTGAATGTCTTCCATGGTGATGCCGACGGCCTCGTCACGGCAAAGAAAGGCGGCCAGCGCACCGAGTTCACGCGGTTGCACCAGCCGCTGTTGCGGCTGGTCTTCGATAACCCGGGCGTATTCTTCCTCGACGCTGGTACCGGCCGTACGCGCCTGGATCGCCATGCTGTTATCCATCATTTCGGTTTGCACCCAGGTTGGGCTGATGACGACCGAGCTGACACCATGCGGCGCACCCTCGAGCGCGACCGCCCGGTTGAGGCCGAGTAATCCCGACTTCGACGCGCAGTAGGCGGCATGATCGGCGGTCGCGGTGGTGGCCGCGGTTGAGCCAATGTTAATAATGCGCCCCCAGCGACGTTCGATCATTTTTGGCAGGCAGGCGCGAATCATGCGAAACGGCCCGCTCAGGTTGATATCGATCACCTCAAGCCAGCTTTTTTCGTCGTGACCGCAGACGTGTTCATGCGTGGAAACGCCGGCCGAGTTGACCAGTATGTCGGCCGGCCCATGCTGCTGCTCGAGTTGACCCACAAAGCTTTCGACACTGTTGATATCGGCGACATCGAGTGACTGGTAAAACAGCGCGTCGCTGGCCGCCGCAAGCTCGGCGATCGCCGCATCGGGTTGCCGGCGAGCACCCACGGCGATGAGTGCACCGCGCTCGGCCAGCGCCAGCGCGATCGCCTTGCCGATACCGGCAAAACCGCCGGTTATGATCGCCACCCTGCCTTCGAGATAGCGCTCCAAGGCTACCACTCACCGCTAGTCGACATCGAAACCCAGGGTTCTGCCGGGGGTAACGGATCGCCCTTTTGCAGCAGCTCGATCGAGATATTATCGGGAGAGCGGAAAAACGCCATGTGCCCGTCGCGCGGCGGCACGTTAATGGTAATGCCGGCATCCATTGCTTTCTGGCATACGTCGTAAACATTGTCCACGGCAAAGGCCAGGTGCCCGAAATTGCGCCCGCCCTGGTAAACCTCGCCGTCCCAGTTGTAGGTCAGCTCGATTAACGGCGCGCGCTCGGCTTTGACCTGCTCCAGGTCCTCCGGCGCCGCCAGGTAAACCAGCGTAAATTGCCCTTCCTCGCTTTCATAGCGATCGGTTTCGATCAGGCCCAGCAAGTCCCGGTAAAATTCCAGCGAGTGTTCGAGATCGTGCACGCGCACCATCGTGTGTAAATATTTCATGGCAGCATCCTGTGATAAATCACGTGCTAGTATCGCATAGCTGTACGGCCTGCGCCTATCGCGCCGTCGATGAAATTCGGGCAGACTGGCATGCGACGACGGAATTCACTAAGATCCACGCAAAACGGCAAGTTGAAATCATGAAATTCAATCCGAACGTTCTCGATTGCGCCGCCGCACCGATTGCCGAGGCCTGGTCCTGGGTTAAAGACCCGACCTCAGAGCGGCTGATCGACATGTGCCAGGCGGTGCCTGCACACCTGCCGCCGCAATCGCTACGCGACTATCTCGGCGACGCGATCAAGGCCGGGGAAGGCGCAACCTACACCGATATTCGCGGAATCCCACCCCTGCGCGAAGCGCTAGCCGCCAACATCAGCCAACGCTACCAGGGCACGGTCGACGAAGCCGATGTGCTGATCACGGCCGGCTGCAACCAGGCATTTTGCTCGGTAGTAGATACCTTATGCCAGGCCGGCGACGAGTTAATCGTACCCCTGCCCTGTTATTTCAATCATCAGATGTGGCTTTCAACGCGCGCGGTTACACCGCGCTACCTGTCGTTCAACCCCCGCACCGCGATGCCCGACCCGGAGGAGGCGCGCGGCCTGATAAACGAGCGCACGCGCGCAATCCTGCTGGTGACACCGAATAATCCCAGCGGTGCGATCTACAGCCCGGAGTGCATCGAGCAGTTCTTCGAGGTAGCCAAAGCGCACGGCCTGGCGCTGATCGTCGACGAAACCTACCGTGATTTCATCGATATCGAACAGCTGCCACATCGACTATTCGGGCGAGACGACTGGCGCGAGACCTTTGTCCATCTGTACAGTTTTTCCAAGGTTTTCAGCCTGACCGGGTTTCGTACCGGCGCGGTCGTCGCAAGCACGGCGCTGATCGAGCAACTGAAAAAAATCCAGGACTGCACCGCGATCTGTGCACCGCATGCAGGCCAGTTAGCGGCGCTTTATGGCCTGCAAAACCTGCACGACTGGAAGGTCGAAAAATCCGAGGAACTGGCTCAGCGCGCGATTGCAATCAGGCAGGCATTTTCTCATCCCGATTTGAAATACCGCCTCGTAAGCGCCGGCGCCTACTTTGCCTACGTCGAGCATCCATTCTCCGCAAGCGCGCGCGACGTGGTTAAAAAATTGATTCAGGAGCAGGAAATCGTCTGCCTTCCCGGTAGCTACTTCGGTCAGGACCAGGAAAAGTTCGTCCGCCTGGCCTTTGCCAACGTCCACGAAAGCCATTTCGAGGACGTGATTTCCCGACTGATCGCAAGCCAGTAAAGGGAGAACCTTAATGACTAATCCGATCAAAGGTGCCTGCCTCTGCGGCCGCGTGCAATACCAGGTATCCGGCCCCTTCGAGGCTTTCCACCTGTGCCACTGCAGCCAGTGCCGCCGATCGACCGGCAGCGCACACGCGGCCAACATTTTCGCCAGCCCCGAAAGCATCGAATGGCTCTCGGGCGAAGACCTGATCAAGCGGTATACACCGGATGAAGCCGACGTAATCTCCAAGTGTTTCTGCAGCCATTGCGGTTCGCTGGTGCCCTATACCAGCCTCAATAGCGGCAAATTGATCATCCCTGCGGGCAGCCTCGGCGAATCGCCCGGAATCGAACCGGATGACAATATCTTCTGGCGCGACCGCGCCGACTGGTACGAGGCAGGTCTAAAGGCACCGCATAAGGACCAGGGCCCCTGAACGGAGCCCAGGTGACAATACCGCCAGTTCCTGCCGATACGATCAGCCGATTACAAAGCGGCCTGTAACAATCGCGCCGGTACGGCTCTACTGAACCTTTACCCGGCAGGCCAGTCTTAATCTGAATAGCCAATAATAGAGGGGAGTCACCGTGTTTCGTTACCTGCTAATGCTGCTGGCATTGGGCTACAGCTTTGCTGTCTCCGGTTCCGCCGCAGTCGAACCAAAAATCGAAAGCATCAGCGAAAGGGAATTCGCCTTCGATCTCGGCGATAGCCGTATCAGTATCGAAATCGGCGATCCCGGTCTGCTCGAGAGAAAAGACATGTTGCTCGAATGGGTGCGTTACTCGGCCCAGACCGTGCATCACTATTACGGCCGCTTTCCCGTCAAAACGGTCTTTATCAATGTCGAAGTGACAAGCGGCCACGGGGTTCGATTCGGCCAGGCGTTTGGCGGCGAATCTCCTGTTATCCGGGTCGTCGTCGGTGAAGACATAACAGCCGAGATGCTGTTGCGCGACTGGATCCTGGTTCACGAAATGGTGCATCTGGCCATGGCCGATGTACCGCGCCATCATCGCTGGTGGCTGGAGGGGCTTGCGACCTATGTCGAATCGATTGCGCGTGCGCAGCGCAACTACCTGAGCGAGGAATTCATCTGGCGCAATTTCATCGAGCGCATGCCCCAGGGCCTGCCGAAAATCGGTGACCGCGGGCTCGACCTGACGCCCACCTGGGGCCGCACCTACTGGGGCGGTGCGCTCTTCTGCATGCTGGCCGATATCGAGATCCGTAAACTCACGGATAACCGCAAAAGCCTGCGCGAGGCTTTACGCGGCATGCTCGATGCAGGTATATCGATGCACACCAGTGCCACCGTAATGCAGGTGTTCGAAGCCGGCGACCGAGCCACCGGTGTCGCCGTGCTGGTGCCGCTTTACCAGAAAATGAAAGCCGATCCCTATCCCGTAGATCTCGACGCGCTATGGAGCGATCTCGGTGTAAAGCTCGACGGCTTCACCGTCATCTACAATGACGACGCCCCGATGGCTCACGTGCGCAAACGTCTGCTCAAATCCTGATTAAACCATCATTACGAGGACCGCAAGGCCGAGGGCCGCGGCGCGAAGAAGCAATCCGCCACAGGCGTCCCGAGCGTAAGCGAAGGGATCTAGAGATTGCTTCGCTGCGGCCAATGCGTTTGCTCCGCTTACGGGCTCGGCCCCGCTCGCAATGACGAACTAGAGGTAATCGAGAATCCGGCCCCAGGCGGCGAGTTTCTGTTCGAAGCTCCTGCCCGCGTTGGCCGGGCTCGTTGACGGCATGCGAATCAGTTCGATGTGTTCGAACTGCGGCAGCTGTGGCAGAGCGAGTTTGCGAAAGTATTTTTCCGACGTGGCACCGTTAAACAGAATCGCGCGAACGTCGGGATGTTGTTGCAGCAGCCACGGAAAATCGTTGGGCTCGGCGCTACCGTCGTCGATGTTCGAATCCAGACTGCCGGGGCGGTAACAGGCCTTCAGCGAATCCCACAGGATGATTGGTAATGCTTCGATCTGGCGAATGCGATCGGAATAATCCGCTGCCGGATCAAAATTAAACAGCCGACCCATGATCGGCCAAAAAGCATTGCGCGGATGCGCGTAGTACTGCACCGCCTCCAGGGAGGCGATGCTCGGCATGCTGCCGAGAATAATAACGCGGGGATTCGTGCCGATGACCGGCGCGAAGGATTGAACCCGGGTCACCAGGCCCCTATTTCTTCATCTGGTCGAAGAATTCGAGATTGGTCTTGCTGGTTTGCATGCGGCCAAGCACGAATTCCATCGCCTCGAGTTCGTCCATCGAGTGCAGAAACTTGCGCAGGATCCAGACCTTTTGTAACTCATCCTGGTCCATCAGCAATTCTTCGCGGCGGGTGCCGGAGCGGTTGATGTTGATTGCCGGGAATACGCGTTTCTCGGCGATGCGGCGGTCGAGGTGGACTTCCAGGTTACCGGTGCCCTTGAATTCCTCGTAGATGACTTCGTCCATCTTCGAGCCGGTTTCGATCAATGCCGTTGCCAGTATCGTCAGGCTGCCGCCCTCCTCGATGTTGCGCGCGGCACCGAAGAAACGTTTCGGCCGGTGCAGCGCATGCGCATCGACACCACCGGTTAACACCTTGCCCGATGACGGAATGGTCGTGTTATAGGCGCGTGCGAGGCGCGTAATCGAGTCCAGCAGAATGACGACGTCACGCTTGTGCTCGACCAGGCGCTTGGCCTTTTCGATGACCATTTCGGCGACCTGCACGTGGCGGCTGGCGGGTTCGTCGAAGGTCGAGGCGACGACCTCACCCTTGACCATGCGCTCCATCTCGGTCACTTCCTCCGGGCGCTCATCGATCAGCAGCACAATCAGGTAACATTCGGGGTGGTTGCTGGCAATGCTTTGCGCGATATTCTGCAGCATCAACGTCTTACCGGCTTTCGGCGGAGATACCACCAGACCGCGCTGACCCTTGCCGACAGGCGACACCATGTCCATGATGCGCGCGGTGATATCCTCGGTTGAACCGTTGCCGCGCTCGAGCTGCAGGCGTTCGTTCGGGTGCAGCGGCGTCAGGTTTTCGAACAGGACCTTGTGCTTGACGTTTTCCGGCACATCGAAGTTGATTTCATCGACCTTGAGTAGCGCGAAGTAACGTTCGTTGTCCTTCGGCGGCCGGATCTTGCCGCTGATCGTGTCGCCGGTGCGCAGGTTGAAACGGCGAATCTGGCTCGGTGACACGTAGATATCGTCGGGCCCGGCGAGGTAGGAACTATCCGCCGAACGCAGAAATCCGAAGCCGTCCTGCAGGATTTCGAGCACACCCTCACTGAAAATGTCTTCGCCTTTTTTCGCCTGCGACTTGAGGATGCTAAAAATAATGTCCTCGCGGCGCATGCGGGCCGAATGATCGCCCCCCATGCCCTTCAGGGTTTCGATTAATTCGGGGACAGTGTGTTGCTTCAGCTCGTTTAGGTTCATATCAGGGATGCACTAATGCGGGGTTGCGGAAATAAAGACGTAAGAACGGTCTACGGGTCGTTGGGACTTATTCGGTTTTTTATAAAGGGGATTGCCGAAGGGAATGCGGCAACGATTAAAAAGAGATTAGCACATGAAATAAGGGTCGTCTAGCAGATTGACGACCCTTTTTCAGATAAATTTCGCAGGCGATTCTGCCTAGATATTGCTGTCGAGAAAAGCCGTCAGCTGGGACTTTGAGAGTGCACCGACCTTGGTCGCTTCGACAGCGCCGCCCTTGAACAACATCAGGGTCGGGATGCCGCGGATTCCGTACTTGGGTGGTGTATTCGAATTCTCGTCGATATTCAGTTTCGCCACGGTGAGCCGGCCGTCGTACTCGTCGGCAATTTCTTCGAGAATCGGTGCAATCATTTTGCAGGGACCGCACCACTCGGCCCAGTAATCGACCAGCACAGGGCCTTCCGCCTGCAATACATCCGTTTCGAAACTATCGTCCGAAAGGTACACAATTTTATCACTCACGTACGTCTCCAGCCCCGGGGCTTTATCAAAACAGACCGACAATTTAGTCGCATCAGAATTAACTGTCAATAATGCAAAATGGAGGCGACTCAAACCATCTTTTCCCTCGCGAAAGCGTTATATGGGGATATACAATTGCTTTTTCAAATCACAGCGCAGGTTTTTATTCAATTTGCTACCATAGTCCGATTAATCAGGGAATTTACGAGAATTTACCTTTCATGGGGCAACAACATTTAACCGAGCAGCGATTCCGCTCGCTGGAACTCGACCCGCGCCTGCTGCAAGCACTGGAGCGGCTCGAATTCAACTTTTGCACACCGATCCAGGCCAAATCCTTACCACTGCTGTTGGCCGGTAAAGACGTATCCGGCCAGGCACAAACCGGCACCGGCAAGACGCTGGCATTCCTGCTGGCCTGCGCACAGCGGCTGCTGACCTCCGAACAGCCCGCTACCGAGGCCGGCAAACCGCGCACGCTGATCCTGGCGCCAACGCGCGAACTCGCGATCCAGATTCACAAGGACGCTGAAAAGCTTTTCCAGGACCTGCCGCTGAGGCTCGCGATCTGTTATGGCGGCAAGGCCTACGAACAGCAGAAAAAACAATTCGACGAACCGGTCGACGTGCTCATCGGCACGCCGGGCCGCCTGATCGATTTTTTCAAGCAGCGTTTGTACAACTTTAAATCGATCGAAGTTATGGTGCTGGACGAGGCCGACCGCATGTTCGACATGGGCTTCATATCCGACGTGCGCTACATGCTGCGACGTCTGCCCCACCCGGAAAAACGCCTAAACATGCTGTTTTCGGCAACCATGGCACAAAAAGTGATGGAGTTGGCCTACGAGCACATGAATAATGCCGAGCTGATCAAGATCGACGCCGATACACCCGCGGTTGAGCGTATCGAGCAAAGCGTTTACCACCCGGCGAACCACGAAAAAATACCGCTGTTGCTCGGTTTGATAAAAAAACTGCAGCCGCAGCGCAGCATCATATTCGCCAATACCAAGTACGCAACAATCAAAATATGGGAGTACCTCCAGGGTAACGGGCTTTCGGCGGCCATCATTTCCGGCGATATTCATCAGAACAAGCGCGAGAAACTGCTGAAAAAATTTCATGACGGTGAGTATTCCATCCTGGTGGCGACCGATGTCGCCTCGCGCGGACTGCATATTCCCGACGTTACCCATGTATTTAACTATGATTTACCCGAGCTGGGTGAAGATTACGTGCACCGCATCGGCCGCACCGCACGGGCCGGCAAGTCCGGCGCCGCGATCAGCTTCGCCTGCGAGAATCACGCGATGAACCTGATTGATATAGAATCCTACATCAACCGCTCGATTCCAACGGCGTCGATCAGCAACGATTTGCTGGTCGAACCGGCGCCGCCAGTGAAGATGAAAGGAGGGCGTATCAAGTCCGGCGGAAGGTCGGGTCGTGGCGGCAGACCTGGCCGGGGCGGCAAAGCCGGTGGCAGCGGTAAACCCGGCAACGGCCGGCGGCACCGGTCACGTCGCGGAAAAGGATCGCCACAGCAGCAAAAACAGGGAACAAAAAAGGCCGTATGAGTCGCAACAGAAACATTTTACTTCTCGGTGGCAGCGGGTTTATCGGCAAGCAACTCGCTTTTACTCTCGCCAATCGCGGCTGGCAGGTAACCGTGCCCAGCCGCAGGCCGCATCGCAACCGCGCGCTGCTGGTGCACCCGCGCATTCGACTGCTCGAAGGTAATATCATCGATCCCGCCAACCTGCAGGAGCTGTGCAATGGTCAGCAGGCGGTGGTAAACCTGGTGGGTATTCTGCACGAACGGCGCAAAGGCGATTTTCGTCGTTATCACGTGGATTTCATCAAAACCGTAGTCGACGCCTGCAACGCAGCCGGTATTCGACGCCTGCTGCACGTCAGTGCGCTCGGCGCCGACCAGGCGAGCGGCAGTAGCCTGTATCTGCGCAGCAAGGGTGAGGGTGAAAACCTGCTGCATACTTTCGGCCAGCGTGAACTGAAGGTCACGAGCTTCCAGCCTTCCGTGGTCTTCGGCAAGGAAGACAATTTCGTCAACCAGTTTGCCGGCATCCTCAGATGGTACTTCGGTTATTTCCCGCTTGCCTGCCCGAACAGCAAGTTGCAACCGGTATACGTCGGCGACCTGGTCGGACGCATCGTTAATGCCGTCGACGATCCGCAAAGCTACTCGAAGCGATACCCGGTATGCGGGCCGGAAGTGTTTACCCTGCGGCAAATCCTCGAGCTGATCATCGAAGCCCTGCAGCTGCCGGTGCGAATTCTGCCGCTGGGCAAGGGACTGTCGCAACTTCAGGCACTGGTATTGCAGAATCTGCCGGGCAAGCTGTTTACAATGGATAACTATCGTTCGCTACAGACCGATAACGTCTGCAGCGATTGCGAACTCTGCGAAACCAGCCTGCGCCAGTATATTCACGGACTTTCCGCCATGTTCGGCAACAAGCGCAACTATGACAGCTTTCGCCGTGATTACCCCCGCAGCGGAAGCCCCGGGGATCATTCGTGAAAACATACCGTGTCGGCGGTTGCGTTCGTGACCGCCTGCTCGGACTACCGGTAAACGATATCGACTGGGTGATCACCGGCGCCACCCCGGAACAGATGCTGGCGCTGGGATACCAGTCGGTCGGCAAGGATTTCCCGGTTTTCCTGCATCCCGATAGCAAACAGGAATACGCACTCGCTCGCAGCGAACGCAAGACCGGCCCGGGTTATCGCGGATTCGAGATCGACGCCGATCCAACAATCACGATCGAGCAGGACCTGCAGCGACGCGACCTGACCATCAACGCGATGGCCGAGGATGAAAACGGAAATATCGTCGATCCCTACGGTGGTCAAAAGGATCTCGCTAACAAACGCCTGCGCCACGTCTCCGAGGCTTTTATCGAGGATCCGGTCAGAGTACTGCGGGTTGCGCGTTTCGCCGCCCGTTTTCACCGCCTGGGATTCAGGCTGGCAGAAGAAACACGCGAACTGATACGTCTGATGGGTGAGTCTGGCGAACTGGAATCGCTGGTCGCCGAGCGCGTATGGACCGAACTTTCACGCGCGCTTGACGAGCCCGATCCTGCGGTGTTTATTACGACGTTACGGGATTGCGACGTACTCTGGCGCCTTTTCCCCGAGATCGACGCCCTTTTCGGGGTACCTCAAAACGCCCGCTATCACCCCGAGATAGATACCGGCGTGCATGTCATGATGGCGTTACAGCAAAGTGCCGCTCTTGGTCACGACAACGAAATTCGCTTCGCGGTTCTGATGCACGATCTCGGCAAGGCTCATACCCCGGCGGAAATACTGCCCAGTCATCATGGCCACGAGGCACGCGGTAGTGAACCGGTAAAAAATTTTTGCAAACGCTGGCGGGTACCCAAGTCGCATACCGAACTGGCGCTGATTACGACCGAGTTGCACCTGCTTGCGCACCGCTCGATGGAGCTCAAGCCGGCTACCCTGTTGAAACTGCTAATGCGCGCGGATGCGCTGCGCAAACCGGCGCGCTTTCAAAAGATGCTCGACGCCTGTCGGGCGGATGTCCTGGGTCGTGCCGGCGCGAGGGATGACGGTTATCCGCAGGCTGATTTCCTTACCCGGCTTGCCGACAAGTTGCGCGGCATGGATATCAGCGACATTCAGCAGCAGGGCCTGAGCGGCAAGGACATGGGCGAGGCAATTCACGCGGCGCGGTTGCGCCTGATAAAACGAGAAAAGAAACTAGCGCAACAGAAAGCGAGCTAGCTTGCGATCGATAAAGGCGAGCACGCGCGTCAAGGGCGTGAAATACAGCAATGCGCCGGCCAGGATACCGCCGCCGTTGGCCAGCACATCGCCCCATTCGGAGTAACGATATCCGGTCAAACCCTGCAGCAGTTCGAGCAGCATGCCAAAAACCAGCAGGCCGATGCCGGACCAGAGCAGAACCCGGCGGCCCCTTGCAAGCAGGGCAAACCATCCGCCAAGCACAAAATAGGTGACGGCATGCGACAGCTTGTCACCTGCACCGACGCTCGGCGGCACCGGCATCAGCGAAACCGCAGCCACAGATAACAACATCAGCGCGCCGAGCAGGTACCATAATTTCAACAATTGCAGCCCGGCTGACGCCGGTTCGCTGCTGTTTACAGTGTCCGCCATCGAACTCCGAACTCAACCCAGCAAGGCGAAAATCGCGAATCCCAGCAACACGCGATAAACCACAAAGGGTAGCATTCCCAGTCTTTCGACCAGGCGAAGAAAGAAGTGGATGCAAAGCCCGGCGCTAATCGCCGACAACACGGCCCCGAGCATCAGATCAGACCAGCCGATCGGGCTGACCTCGGTGAACATGCGCACCGTCTGCAGCGTGCCGCTGGCGAAAATAACCGGTATCGCCAGCAAGAAGGAAAATCGCGCCGCGGCCTTGCGCGTCAATCCGAGAAACAGGCCCATCGTTATCGTAATCCCGGAGCGCGAGGTGCCGGGAATCAGCGACAGCACCTGGCAGCAGCCGATGATGAGTACATCCTTGAGGTTGAGCTGATATTCGCTGCGCTCGCGCCGCGCGCGCACATCGGCAAACCATAGCAGCAGACCGAACAAAATCGAGGCCGTTGCCAGCACCCAGTAATCGCGCAGCTTGTTCTCGATTGCATCCTGCAAAAGAAAGCCAGCGACAATCGCCGGCAGGGTACCGATGATTACCCACCAGGCGAGCAGGCTGTCCTGGTCGGCCTCACCTCCACTGACGGATCGCAGCCAGGATTTGAGCATGCGCCTGACTTCGTCGCGAAAGTAGTACAGCACGGCGATCAGCGAGCCGAAGTGTACGGCGACGTCGAACACCAGCCCCTGATCGGGCCAGCCCAGCAGTTGCGGCAGCAACGCCAGGTGAGCCGAGCTCGAAATCGGCAAAAACTCTGTCAATCCCTGGACGATTGCCAGCAGGACAATCTGCAAACTATCCATCGGCACCCCTGCGCTGCATGGCCGGCATTTCGAGTTCGAGACTTTTCTGTAATGCCAGCACCTTGAACCGCTGCCCCATCTCGTCCGGCATGGTCAGGGTCTTGACTTGCTGCGACAGAGCCAGCCGTTGCTGCACATCGCCCTGCTCCGACTGTTGCCGTGCGTCTTCGAGCAAACCGTTTTCGATCAGAAAATGTCGCTGTGAAACCAGGCCGGCAATAGAAAATCCGCCGGCTTCGGCGGCATCGGCACAAGCATCGAAATCGACGAAGGCTGTGATGTCCTGCAAGCCGGGATAAATCAACGGATCGGAATGCACGCGATGCTGGTAATAACAGTCGAGCGTGCCATTCCGGCGTGACGGGTGGTAGTAATCGACCTGTTCGTAACCGTAATCGATGATGATAACCACTGCACGACGACAACTTTGCGCCAGCGCGCGAAACCACGGCTGCAGGTTTAAATTCAGCTCGCAGCGGTATCCCCTGGGCAATTCACCGAGCCTGGATTCTATCGCGCGGATCGCTTCGAGCACGTGATCAGCGGGCGCAAAGTCACGCCAGCTAAAACGCTGTTCGGCATAGGCGACGCCAAGCTCGGACCAGTCATCCTGTTTGTACAGCAAATGCACCGGCATCGCATCGAGCACCTCGTTGGCGATGACGATGCCGTCGAATTCGTCGGGCAGACTGTTTAGCCACTCGATCTTGTCGAATTGTTCATTATCCAGCAGGTTTCGCAGATAGCCCTGCTGACGTTGTTTCAACTCGGCGCTTAAATCGAGGATCTGGTAGCGCTCGAGGTTCGGCAGTGTCTGCAGAATCCGAGCGCAAAGCTTGCCGCTACCGGCACCAAATTCGAGGACTCGCGCGGCACAACCCTGGGCGACCAGCGCCCTCGCCTGGCGCCCCAGGCAGTTGCCGAACAGTGGTGAAATCTCGGGCGCGGTAACGAAATCACCGAAGGCACCAAACTTGATCGTGCCGCCCGAGTAATAGCCAAAGCCAGGCTCGTACAGCGCCATTTGCATGTACTCGTCGAAACCGATCACGCCGTTATTTTTTTCGATGCGCGCAAGGATCTTTTGCACCAGGCCTGTGCTGTGCTCTATCGCATCGACGTCGGGTTGCGGCAGCTCGAGCCCTGATAGATCAAAAGCGGTTGGCGGGTTCACCGTTACTCCAGATCTGCGCGTCGCCTGGCGTCTGCTTGCAGGAATGATATGATTGCATTTTTCGATTTCTGTAGGCTAATGCTGTTATCCGATAAATCCGCGCTGGTTACCGGTGCGGCTGATCGCCTGGGAGCGCGGATCGCCCGCACTCTACATCAAAACGGGGCAAATCTCATTATCCATTACCGCCGTTCGGCCGAGGCCGCGGAGTCGCTGGTTTCCGAGCTCAACCGGGAGCGTGCCGACTCAGCCGTGGCGATGGCCGCCGACCTGGCCGTGCAAACCGAACTCGAAGCGCTAGCCGCCGAAGCCTGCGGCTGCTTCGGCGGTCTCGATCTGCTGATCAACAA
Source organism: Gammaproteobacteria bacterium (assembly GCA_020354435.1). Classification (GTDB taxonomy): domain Bacteria; phylum Pseudomonadota; class Gammaproteobacteria. Next base: position 3,434,370 of record CP070646.1, on the reverse strand, counting down.
TGCTTCCAGTTTTTATCCAACCCGTTTCGGTGAAATCGAGTCGGCGCAGTGGGACGATTTAATTGCAAGCAACTATCGCGCACCGCTGTTCCTGGCACAGGCTTGCTACCCGGCGCTAAGAACATCGGCAGGCTGCATTATCAACCTGATCGATATTTACGCGTCGAAGCCGTTAGCGCAGCACAGCGTCTACTGCAGCGCCAAGGCCGCCAACCAGATGCTGGTCAAATCGCTGGCGCTGGACCTGGCGCCCGAGGTCAGGGTTAACGGCATTGCCCCGGGGGCGATCCTGTGGCCCGAATCCGGCGAAACCGAGGCGCAGCAGCAATCGATTCTCGAGCGAATCCCGTTACAGCGCAGCGGCGACCCGCAACACATTGCCGATACGGTACTGTTCCTCGCCTGCAACGACTACATTACCGGTGAAGTCATTCGCGTCGATGGCGGCCGAATGCTGAATTAAACGGGAATAATATGAACAGATACTGGAGCAAACTGGTTGGTGGCCTCGATCCCTACGTGCCCGGCGAACAACCCCAGGACCAGCAGTACATCAAGCTGAACACCAACGAAAGCCCGTATCCGCCAGCACCCGGGGTCGAACAGGTACTGAAAAATTTTGCCATCGACAGGCTGCGCCGTTACCCCGATCCGCAAAGCAGCCAACTGATCGCTGCGCTGGCCGACTACCACGGCCTGAAATCGCAACAGGTCTTCGTCGGCAATGGTTCCGACGAGGTACTGGCGCATGCCTTTCAGGCATTTTTCAAAAAGGACGAGCCGATACTTTTCCCCGACATCTGTTACAGCTTCTACCCGGTTTACTGTGCGCTCTACGAGATCGACTTTGATCGAATCGCGCTCGACGATTCGTTTCGTATCGATCTCGCCGGCTATCGGCGCGCCAACGGCGGCATCATCATACCGAATCCGAATGCACCCACGGGCATTGCACTCGGCCTTGCCGAGCTGCGTGAATTGCTGGCTGACAATCCGGAGGCGGTGGTCATCATAGACGAAGCCTACGTCGATTTCGGGACCGACTCCGCCAGCCAGCTAAACGCGGAGTTCGACAACCTGCTGGTGGTGCAAACCTATTCCAAATCACGAAACCTTGCCGGTTTGCGCCTGGGGTATGCGCTCGGCCACGAACAGCTGATCGAAGCGCTGCAAAGAATCAAGAACTCGTTCAATTCATACCCGGTAAACAGCCTGACCAGCGCCATCGGCCTCGCTTCGCTGGCCGACGAAGCATACTTTAACGAATGCAAGCAGCGTGTTATCGCCAGCCGCGAACGCCTTACCCGGGCGCTGACCGGGCTCGGATTCGAAGTCTTTCCGTCGAGCGCCAATTTCGTCTTCGTGCGCCACCCGACGAACGCGGCCGAATCTCTCTACCTCGGCCTGAAGGCAAGCGGCATCCTGGTGCGTTACTTTAAAACCCCGCGGATCGACAATTGCCTGCGCATCACGATCGGCACCGAGGCCGAGTGCGATGCGCTGATCGAGGCCCTTAAGAAAATCCTGTCCTAGCGCGTCATCCCCGCGTAATCGGGGATATCCCAACGCCGCGCCGGAAGGACCTGCGCAGAAGACGCTTCCGGCCAGCGGCGAGCGCTGGCCGGCCCATCCCTGGGATCGCTTGGCGCGAGGCCATACATTGCCTCGCGACACTGCTGCGCAGGTCCTTCCGACGCGGCTTTCAAACAGAATTACACTGGATAATAGTTCCCCAGTCTTTCCAAATCCCGGCTTGGTATCTGAGAGGCAACCGATTGTCCTTTTCGTGACCTGAAGGCCGGGTGCCGAAAAAGAAGCAATTTTTAGGGGTCAGGCGACATGGATGTCGCCTGTGGCGAGACCGAGACATGGAAGTCGATTCTCGCCTTGCCCCTAAAAATTGCTTCTTTTTCGGGAAGCCGCAGGCCACCCGGTCAGTCACGAAAAGGACAATCGGTTGCCGCCTGGGACGATGGTGCCGGGCGATTAGGGAAATCAGAGATCGAGGGGGTAGAGATCCAGGCGCGGCGCGGTCGGTTCCATTTGTCGCCATAACTCGGCGTAGGTTTCACCGGTTTCAGGATGCGGCGTGTCCGGCGCCAGATCCTGTAGCGGTTTCAACACGTAGGCATTTTCCAGGATTTCGGGTCGCGGAATCCTGATACCCGGCAGGTCGAGCACGAAGTCGCCATAGGTCAAAATATCGAGATCGATCGAGCGGCTGGCGAATTTCGGCAGACCGCGATCGCGTCCCAGCAGGTTTTCGATTTCGCGGAAAGCCGCAGCCACCTGCTCCACTTCGAGCGCAGTATCGAAGCCTGCCACCAGGTTGAGGAAGTCATAACCATCGAAACCGACCGCGGCGGAATCGTAAACCGGGGATAATTCGATTTCACCGAAGCGCTCGCGCAAACCGGCAACCGCCTGGCGCAGGCGAGTTTCACGATCGACATTACTGCCCAGGCCGACAAAAACGCGCGCGCTCATTTTTGTTTCTCGCCACGCTCGATGATAACGCCAACCGATTTGGAGCCGCGCACCGCGCCGGGCTTGTGCAGGATCAGCCTGACCCAGGGCACATCGAACTCGTCGCGAATGATGCGGCAGATTTCTTCCGCCAGTGATTCGACCAGCTCGTACTCGCTGTTCTCGACAAATTCGATCAGGCGCTTGGCGACGTCCTTGTAGCTCAACGCATCCTCGATGTTGTCGGACTCGGCGGCCTTTTTAATATCGGTCGCCATTTCGATATCGAGGCTGACGGTTTGCCTGATTTTGCGTTCCCAGTCGTAGATTCCGATAACGGTTTCGATCTGCAGATCCTGAATAAAAACGATGTCCATCGCGAGCGTATCCGGGTTATTTCAGCAGCCTGCAATGTTAGCCTGCATATTGCATGAAGGGAACGAAACTCAGGGAAAATCCCTCTTTTTTAATGTGCTATCCTCAATATTTTTACCGCCTTCATGCAATATGCAGGCGATCGGTTGGCAGCGCTAAAGGGAAACGCCAAAGCCCTGAAAAATGGAAAGATTTTTAACCTTTGGCGGCTTGAATCCGCGATAGCCTTCTGGTAGAGTTCGCGCCCTCGAAGTATTCTGTAATTCAACGGAGTTCCACCATGTCCCGGGTCTGTCAAGTAACCGGTAAGAAACCGGTTAGCGGAAACAACGTTTCGCACGCGCATAACAAGACGCGTCGTCGCTTCCTGCCCAACCTGCACACCCACCGCTTCTGGGTGGAGTCGGAAAATCGCTGGGTCAAGCTGCGCGTTTCCACCAAGGGCATGCGGATCATCGATAAAAACGGCATCGACGCGGTCATCGCCGACATGCGCAAGCGCGGCATCAAGTGCTAGGAGTAAAATCATGAGAGATTTGATCAAACTGGTTTCGACCGCCGGCACAGGCCACTACTACACCACTAGCAAGAACAAGAAAAATACACCGGACAAGCTGGTGTTCAAGAAATACGACCCGGTCGTGCGCAAGCACGTCGAGTACAAAGAGGCCAAAATCAAGTAAGCGGCCAGCGCTCGCAACCGATCCGAAAAAAACTGGCGCCGGCCGGTTTTTTTTGTCTCGAAGCGGGCTTTTTTTGAGGCTTTCATATCGCCTCGAGTCAGGTATTATTAGCCCCAGATAAATCCCCGGGGCTTCCATGACAGAGACACTTGTTCAGGTCGAAAACCTGTCCCGCTACTACCAGAACAACCGTGCCGTCAACAGTCTCAGTTTCAGCCTGAAGGCGGGCGAAGTCCTGGGATTTCTGGGCCCGAACGGTGCCGGCAAATCGACCACGATGCAGGTCATCAGCGGAAACCTGGCACCGAGCGAGGGCGAAGTCAGCATTGCCGGCCACGACATTATCGATGCGCCGCGCGCAGCCAAAAAACACCTTGGTTACCTGCCCGAACACCCACCGGTCTATCGCGATGCCAGTGTCGATGAATACCTCAGGTATTGCGCCCAGCTGCATGGCCTGGCTTCTGATCAGCTGGGCGCCGCGCTCGAGCGGGTCAAACAACAGTGCGGACTCAGTGACGTCGGCGGGCGCCTTATCGGCAATCTGTCGAAAGGTTACCAGCAGCGGGTCGGCATCGCCCAGGCCATCATCCACGATCCTCCGGTTGTTATCCTCGACGAACCCACCGTCGGACTGGACCCGATACAGATTCGGGAAATCCGCGAATTGATTCGTTCGCTCGGCAGCGAGCGCAGCGTAATCCTGTCGACGCATATTCTGTCGGAGGTGCAGGCGACCTGTGACCGTGTCCTGATCATTCGTGCCGGCGAATTGATTTACAACGCATCGATCGAGTCGCTGAATCAGGGACACGAATCTTCCGCCAGGATCGCGCTGCGTAAACCGGTCGAGACAGCCCAGCTGACCGGGATCGACGGGGTCGAACATGCCGAGCAACTCGATGGCGGCCGCTATCGTGTCTTTTTTTCGCCCGATACGAATCCCGACACGCTGGTGCAGACGTCGGTCGAGCAGCAATGGGGTTTGTACGAACTCGTCCCCGAACAGCAGTCGCTCGAAGATTTGTTTATCGAGTTGACCCAAAACGAAGAGGCCAATCCTGCATGATCTGGATCATCGCCCGTCGCGAAGTCTATGCCATGTTCCTGTCGCCGCTTGCCTGGATCATTCTGGCCGTGATTCAGACCATTCTCGGCTATATGTTCCTGGCCAACCTCGATAACTTTTTCCTGCTGCAGCCAGAACTGATCCAGATTGCAAACACCCCGGGGGTTACGGATATCGTCGTCACCCCACTGATGCAGGTAGCCGCGATCATCCTGCTGATGGTGATGCCTCTGATGACAATGCGCTCGCTCGCCGAAGAGAAACGCAATCGCACGCTCAGCCTGCTGGTTTCGGCGCCGCTAAGCATGACCGAGATCGTGCTCGGCAAGTTTTTCGGTCTGGTCCTGTTTATCGTCATCCTGGTCAGCATGCTGATGCTGATGCCGCTATCGCTTTACCTCGGCACCACTCCGGATAGCGGCAAGCTGCTATCGATTTACCTCGGCATGCTGTTACTCCTGTCTGCCTTTGCCGCGATTGGCCTGTACCTGTCGAGCCTGACCGAAAACCAGACCATCGCCGCGGTCTCCACCTTTGGCGTGCTGCTGATGCTATGGATCGTCGACTGGATTGGCTCATCGGTCAGCAACGGCCAATCGGTGATCGCCTACCTGTCGATTCTGCAACACCACCAGGCGATGCTCGAGGGCGTTTTCAAGTCGGGCGATATCGTCTACTACCTGCTGCTGATCGGCGCTTTTCTGGTGCTGACTATCCGTCAGCTCGACCGGGAGCGCCTGCTGTGAAGGTGAATGCCCGCACGCGCCTGCAGTACCGGATTCAGTCCGGCGTTTTCCTCCTACTGTTTGTCGCCTTGCTGGCAGTACTGGCCTGGCTTACCGAGCGTTACCAGCTTTCCTTCGACATGAGCGCGAACGCGCGCAACAGCCTGTCACAGGAATCGGCGCGACTGGTGGCTGGAATCGAAAAGCCGTTGCAGGTAACCCTGTTCGTATCGCCGATCAACGACAGCAAGCCGCTGCTCGAGAGTCTGTTCGAGCGTTACCAGTCGCTACAGCCCAACATCAGCTTCGACAGCCTCAATCCCGATCTGCACCCTGACCTGTTGCGCAAACACGATATTCGCTACGATGGCGAAGTCCTGCTCGAGTACCAGGGCCGCAGCGAGAAAGTCTCGCAGGTCACCGAAGCATCGGTCAGCAGCGCAATCCAGCGCCTGTTGCGCCAGGGTGAGCGTTGGCTGGTATTTCTCGAGGGTCACGGCGAACGCCATCCCTATCGCGAAGCGAATCACGACTACAGCCTGCTGGCGACCCAGCTGGCAGGCAAAGGCTACCGTATCGAAAACCTGAACCTGACCCAGACCAGCGATGTTCCGCAAAACACCGACGTGCTCATACTGGCAAGTCCCAAGGTACCGCTGCTGCCGGGCGAAATCGAGATCCTGCGCGCCTATATAGAAGACGGTGGAAACCTGTTGTGGCTGGCCGACCCGGAACAGGCGATCGACGGTCTCGACCTGCTCGCGGATCAACTCGCGATCGAATTCCTGCCGGGGATCATCGTCGATCCCAACAGCCAGCTGATGGGTCTCAACCGGATCGATTTCGCGCTCGTGGGCGAATACCCGCGACACCCGGTGACCCAAAATCTCAACAGCCTGTCACTGTTCCCGCAGGCCCAGGCGCTCGAATTTCACGGCGAAGACAGCTGGCAGCAGCAAGTGTTTCTGCACAGCGATAGTCGTAGCTGGAATGAAACCGGAGAGTTAAGCGGCGAAATTTTCAACGGCGATCACGATGATGAAAACCAGGGGCCGCTGAAAATCGGTCTGACGCTGGCGCGCAGCCAGCAAAATGACGAGGGTGAAGCCTACGATCAGCGGGTCGCGGTCGTCGGTGACGCCGATTTTCTGTCGAACCGTTATCTCGGCAACGGCAGCAACCTGGAGATCGGCGTCAACCTGCTCAACTGGCTTAGCCACGACGACCAGCTGATCGCGATCAGTCCTCGCCCGGCACCGGATACCCGGCTTGAGTTTTCGCCGCCGGAACAAATCGCGATAGCGGTCTTTTTCCTGATACTGCTGCCGCTGGGCTTGCTCGGCAGTGGCCTGCGCATCTGGCTCAGGCGGCGCAAACGCTAATGTTTTCGCGACGCTGGATCATCAACTATGTGTTGATCGTGCTGATCGTGGTGTTTGCCTATATCGGTAACCGTTACGATGTTGAAACCGGCTATAAATCGAAACCGAACGTTACCGGACTCGATGCCGCGGAGATAGAATCGATTGAAATCCGGACCGCGGACGGGTCGCTCTCTCTCAGGCGTGACGGCGGTGGCTGGCTCGTGGAATCGCCGATTCGCTGGCCCGGTAACAATATCAACGTCGAACGCCTGCTTGATATCGTCAATAGCGGGACCGATTCTCGACTCGCAGCGGACGCAATCGATCTGTCGACGCTGGGACTCGATTTTCCAAAAGCCATGCTGCGCCTGAACGATACTCGAGTGCTCTTTGGTACGACCAATAATATCGGTGAACGCCGCTATACGATGATCGGTTCGACCGTGTTTTTGTTGCCCGATGTGCATCTGCCATTTATTATCCAGGGCCTGACTGGCTTCGTCGACCGCCGGCTGTTGCCGAAAAAACTGGGGCTCGAGGCGCTGCGTCTGCCCGGCCTGCCGATCGAGCGTGCTGGCGATCAATGGCGCGCAGCGGGCACCGATTTCGACCACGGGCAGCTGCAACAGCTGGTTGACAATTGGCAGGGGCTTGAAGCATCACGCATAAAGCCTCACAGGGCCACGGGTACTCCGCGGCAGAAAATCGAAGCCCGCTTCGCCGATGGACAAACCCTCGAGCTTTACCTGATGTCGATCGATCCCGAAATCGTCATCGCCAATCCGCAGACCGGACTGCAATATCATTTCAGCGATGATCTCTACTATCAGTTGATATCCCTAGGTGGCGATGAAAATCCCGCTTAGCTTGTTGTTTGCATTGTTGACGAGTACCGCGCTGGCGCAGGAGCCGCTACCGCGCCTCGAACTCGGGGCCGGCCTGTTCGTACTCGACGCACCGGATTATCGCGGTTCTTCCAGCTCTTCAACCCTCGTCCTGCCGTTCCCCTATATCAAATACCGTGGCGAAGTGCTGCGGGTCGACGAGGGCATACAGGGTATCGTCTACGAAAGCAGCGACTGGCTGTTTACGTTGAGCGCCGACTTTGCGCTACCGACCGACGACGATACGCCCGAGCGCGAGGGCATGGATGACCTGGACGCGATTGTCGAAATCGGCCCATCGCTAAACTATCGGTTTCTGCGCCTGCAGGACAGCGGCTGGTGGATCGACCTGCCGCTACGCTTCGCCTATGCGCTCGGCAGCAGTCCTGACAATATAGGCCGCGTGTTCCAGCCACGCCTGTCCTGGCGCAAACCGGCCACGCGGCTGGGCGAATGGAAGCTGCACTTTCTCATCGGGCCAATATACGTAAGCGACGAGTATCATGACTATTTTTACTCGGTCGATCCTGGCGATGCCACCGCGACCCGTCCGGCTTACGACGCCGACGGCGGTTTCAGCGGGTATCGCGGCGAATTCACCTATAGCAAACGCCTTGGCGACTACTGGCTCGGCGGGTTTTTGCGCTACGACAACCTGCGCGACTCGGAGATCGACGACAGCCCGCTGGTAACGGAACGCGAGTCCTGGATGGGCGGAATCGCACTGGCCTGGGTGTTCCATCAACGCTAAGCTAACCCGATGCCAGAACTGCCAGAAGTCGAAACAACGCGACGCGGAATCGAACCGCAGGTATGCGGCCAGCGCATAGACGCAGTCGTACTGCGCGAAACTCGCCTGCGTTGGCCAATCAGCGCCGAAGTCGCACGGCTAGAAGGCCGTCGCATACTCGACGTATCGCGCCGCGGCAAGTACCTGATCATGCGCCTCGATGAAGGCAGCCTGATCTGGCATCTGGGCATGTCCGGCAGCATGCGCGTCCTACCGGTCGGCACGGCCGCGCAGTTGCATGAACATGTCGAGCTGCAGCTCGGCAACGGCCAGGCGCTAAAATTTCGCGATCCGCGCCGTTTCGGGGCACTGCTGTATAGCGCAACGAGCCCGCTGCAACATCCTCTTTTGCGCGAACTCGGCCCGGAACCGCTGGGCGACCAGTTTCATGCGGAATACCTGCATCGCTGCTGCCGCCAGCGAAGCGCGGCAATCAAGAACGTACTGATGAACAGCCACATAGTCGTCGGCGTAGGCAATATCTACGCCAGCGAAGCGCTTTATCGCGCCGGCATTCGCCCTGGCCGAGCGGCGCGGCGCGTCAGCAAACCTCGTATCGCCAAACTGGTCGAAGCCGTCCGCCAAACCCTGCACAGCGCAATCGCATGCGGCGGTACGACACTGCAGGACTTCACCCAGGCCGACGGCAATCCGGGATATTTCCGCCAGGAGCTGCTGGTTTACGGCAATAAAGCCGATTGCAAAGTTTGCGGCACGCCGATCAAACACGTCGTGCTGGGGCAGAGATCCAGTTACTACTGCCCGCAGTGCCAGTCATGAAACTCGAACGCGAGTCCCTGCAACAGCAGCTCGAGCCCTATTTTTTCAATAGCTGGACGATCGCCGAAGTCGTCGACTTCATCCTCGGGCTGGAACCTCGCTGGCAGCGTTTCGTCCTCGACTGGGTCCTGTCGCTTGCGAAAACCGAGCCCGAAATCGGTTACCAGTTCGCCAGCCAGGCCGGCACCGCGTTACAGACTATCGGCCGCGAAGGCTGCGAGGCCTGGCTCCAGTCCGCCCTCGACATTTATTTCGAGCGCGGTTTACAGCCGGCGCTGCTGGCCCTGAAGAATCTCGAGCAGTTTGTCGCCGACCAGCGCAAGCGCTCGCGCGGTCTCGAATTTGCTCGTATTGGAGGCCTGATGCAGCATTTCCTGCACGGTCTCAACGGTCGTCGACTGACGCTCGAATCCAGCCATTCGATTTACACCGATAGCGAGACCCTGCGTTTGCCGACGGTCATCGACCAGTTTGGCAGTACGCAGGAAAACTTCACCTGTTTCAAGGCGATAGCGGTACACCAGTGGGCACAATGCTGGTACGGTACCTGGCGAGCCGATGCGCTGGCCGATATTCCGCGCGAAGAACCGATGCTGCGTACCTTCCACTTTCTCGAGACGCTGCGCCTGAACGCCTGTATCGCGCGGGACTATCCGGGGCTGGCACGCCAGCTCAACAGCCTGCAGCCGGAAATCCCGCAAATCTGGCGACAGATAGAGGCAGAACTGAGCAAGCCGACGAGTAGCGTTTTCGATTCCATTCGGCTTAGCGCCGAACACTGGGACAAACCCCGGCCTGATCCCTTCGTTTACCAGGGCAGACTGGATCCCGAGCGCGTTCAGCAGAAGGTGGAAACGCGCCTGGAGCGTGAAAAGCAGCAGCTGCGGGCAGCCCTTACACGGCTCGCCGAGGAACAGCGGATCGAGGCGCCGGATGACCCCGCCACAACCGATACGCAGGCGCAGCGCGAGCGCAACTTCGACTTCAGACACGGGCCTGATTCGAAGCCCGGATTCGAGTTCGAGGGCATACCCATGCCGGCGGACGAAGAGGTCGACAGCCTGGTGACGTCGATTCTGCAGGATCTCGGCGAAATACCGCCCGATTATCTTCAGGCAGCAGCGAGTAGCGGATATCACGACGACTTGCAGGCACAGTCAGGTCAAGATCAGCCGGAAGATGCCGGCATAGCCCGGTATCAAGAAAAAGGTGCATTCCTCTACGATGAATGGGACTGCACGCGCAAGGCACACCGCAAGCGTTGGTGCACCGTGCGCGAACGCGGAATCCAGCCGGATTACGATTCCAGCTTTGTAGCAGATACATTGCAGAAGTACCGTGGACACATCAAATCGCTGCGGCGCAGCTTCGAGGCCCTGCGCGACGAATACAGGATTCTTAAAAAACAGCCGCACGGTGAAAACCTGGATTTCGACGCACTGGTCGAGGCCATCGCCGACGTCCGCAGCGGTATGGAAATGACTTCGCGCATATATCGCAAGGCGCACCGCGTCGAACGCAATATCGCCGTCATTCTGATGGTCGACATGAGTGGTTCGACCAAGGGCTGGATCAATACCGCGCAGCGCGAAGCGCTGATTCTGCTGGCCGAGGCTTTGAGCTCGCTCGACGACCGCTACGCGATTTACGGTTTCTCGGGCAATACGCGCAAGCGTTGCGAAATTTACCGGATCAAGACTTTCGACGAAGTCTACGACGAAAAGACCCGTGCCCGTATCGCCGCGATCGAGCCACAGGATTATACGCGCATGGGCGCCACCATCCGTCACCTGAGCCATCTGCTCGACAATGTCCGCGCACGCACCAAGCTGCTGGTCACGCTGTCCGACGGCAAGCCAGACGACTATGACACGTATCACGGCGAGTACGGCATCGAGGACACGCGCATGGCCCTGTTCGAGGCTCGACGGCGCGGCATCCATCCGTTCTGCATCACTATCGACGAAGAGGCGCGCGAATACCTGCCGCACATGTATGGCGACTCCGCTTACGTGCTAATCGACGACATCGACAAGCTGCCTTTTCGCATCTCCGAAATCTACCGCAGCCTGACCACCTGACATGCAATTCAACCCGCAAGCACTGCAGCTCCTATTTGATCTCACAAACCCTCTAGTCGTCTTCACTGGAATGCGGATGGGACAACTGCCGAAGCGCGGCTAGCGGGAGGGTTTTTCAGAACGCTGCACAACAGGGATGTTGTGTTCCGCATCCGGCGCGCGAGGCTACATGGACGTATTAACGCCGTTTCTGAAAAACCCTCCCGCTAGCCGTGCCCCTGGAAGCCCTATAGCTATCCGCCCGGAATTTCTATCAACGAGAATTTGCTTTATCATCGACCCCTCGACCTGATCCGGGGAAACAATATGTCCATCCACGCAATCGACTCGAATACCGACGCGGTAACGCAGGCCAAGATCGACCTTGCCGCAGCGTTACGCCTGGCGGTCTACCACGAACTCGAGGAAGGTATCGACAACCACTTCACCGTGACCGTACCGGGATACGACGACCGCTACCTGGTGCTGCCGTTCGGCCTGCACTGGTCGGAAGCGCGCGCCAGCGACATGATCACCTTCAACGAAGCCGGCGAGACGCTCGAGGGCGATGGTACGGTCGAACTGTCGGCACAATGCATCCATGCACCGATTCATCGCATCAGCGGCAAACGCGTGGTCCTGCACACGCACCAGAACTGGGCCCTGGCGCTGAACATGCTCGAAGATAATCGGCTTGTCATCGCCTGCCAGACCTCTGCTTTTTTCGCAAACCGCATTGTCTACGACGATCACTACCCGGGCACCGCCGATACGCTCGAAGAAGGCGAACGACTGGCCAGCCTGCTCGGCGATGGCGAAATCATATTCCTAAAAAATCACGGCGTACTGGTCGCCGATGATAGCCTCGCCAGGGCCTATCGCAGGTTATATCTGCTCGAGCGTGTTTGCCGCGCACAAATCCGTGCGATGAGCACCGGCCAGAAACTGGCGCCAATATCGGAAGCCGTAATACAACAGGTGCAGACGCCCGACGACAGCGACCGCCACAAGGGTCGGCGCGACCAGCTGTACTTCGAAGCCATGAAGCGCGTGCTCGATCGCGAAATGCCGGGCTACGCCGACTAGGCCGGAACAGCCGATGAAAACCCATTGCCGTTTCTGCCTTGCCGCGTTCGCGCTGGTTTTCTCATTCGCCGCAATGGCTGTCCCGGCCGAGGGCACTCGCATCATGATTTCGGCGCCATCGGCCTACGCGGTCGAGGCCGGCAAGGCGATTTACGCGCGCGGCGGCAATCTGATCGACGTCGCGGTTACCGTCGGCCTGACCCTGAGCGTGACCAATCCGTCCAACGCTTCGCTCGGTGGCGGCGGTTTTGCGCTGGTCAGTATGGGCCAGGGGATCGACGTGCTGGATTTCAGGGAAATGGCACCGGCGTCAACCTCGCCCGATTTTTACGTCAAACGGGGCAAAGGCGCATCGTGGAACGGAGGCGCAGCAATCGGTGTACCCGGTGTACCCGCGGGGCTCTGGGCGCTGCATGAACGCTACGGCAAGCTGTCGTGGCCGCAGCTGTTCGACGCCGCGATCCGGCTGGCGCAGGACGGTATCGAGTTTTCCGGCACCGAGTCGCGCTACTCCGCAGGTCAGAAGGATCGCTTCAACACCGCCGGCCTGCGGCATTTCTATAAAACACCGGAACAGCACTACAAACCCGGTGAGGTCCTGAAACAACCCGCTTTGGCGCAGGCGCTGCAATTGCTGCGCGACCAGGGTCCCGCCGGGTTTTATTCCGGTGACGTGGCCCGCGATATCGCCGCCACGGTACAGGCCGAGGATGGTGTTATTACCGCGGCAGACCTGGCCAACTACCGGGTGCGCTGGCTCCAGCCGCTGGAAACCGAGTTCCACGGACACAGGCTCTACACCATGCCACCGCCAAGCAGCGGCGGCGCCGTGATCAAGGCCGCGTTCGAACTGTTCGACAAGGTCGGCATCGATCAACAGCAACCACTGAGCGTCGACGAGATCCATTTAATGGCGGAAGTGCTGAACCGGTCTTTCCGCGGTCGAGCGCTGCTCGGCGATCCGGACTTTCATGACAATCCGTTGGACTTAATCCTGTCGCCAGGTTATCTCGACCAAATGGCCCGCAGTATCGATCCCGAACGGTCGGTGCAGCTCGAGCCGCTGGTCGACAAAGCCATCGATGATTCCAGCGAAACCACGCAGTTTTCGGTTCTGGACGCAGACGGCAACGCAATCACGCTGACGGTAACCCTGAACGGCAGTTACGGTTCCGGCGTGGTTTCAGATAAATATGGCATTTCGCTCAACAACGAAATGGACGACTTTACCACCCGCCCCGGCGAGCCCAACATGTTCGGCCTGGTGCAGGGTTACGGCAACCGCGTGCAACCGGGCAAGCGGCCACTCAGCTCGATGAGCCCGACGATGGTGGCAAAGGACGGCAGGATCGTCATGGCGCTGGGGGCAGCCGGCGGGCCGAGAATAATCAGCAGTGTGATTCAGACGATTTATCGCGTGCTCGTAACCGGGCTGGATATCGACCGCGCGGTACAATTCCCGCGGGTACATCACCAGTTCCTGCCCAACAAGCTTTATCTGGATGAGTTCAAGTTCTCGCCCGAGATCGTGACCGGCCTGCAGCAGCGCGGCCACGTAACCGTGGAACAACGTCCGGGATACCTGGGCCGAATCAAGGCGGTGCGCCTGAACGACAAGAACTATCTCGAGGCGGCATACGATAATCGTAGCGAGGGTGCCGTCGGCGGCTATTGAGTAGTACATGGCGACTGGCCACTACGAGGATTCCCTTCTTGCGTCGGATCGAGTCATTGCGAGGACCGCGAGGCCGCAGGCAGCGGCGGGACGAAGCAATCTTCCGGAGACTGCTTCGCGCAGCCTGCCCCGGACTCGATCCGGGGCTCGCAATAACAAGCTATTCGTTGCCGGTCAGGCGCTTGTATTTTTCCATCAGTTGCTCGCGCGTTTCCGGGTACTCGGGATTGAGCGGGATACAGTCTACCGGGCATACCTCGACGCACTGCGAGGTTTCAAAGTGGCCGACACACTCGGTGCACAGCATGGGATCGATTTCGTAATATTCCTCGCCGGGCGAAATCGCTTCGTTCGGGCACTCGGGCTCGCAAACATCGCAGTTGATGCACTCGTCGGTGATCATTAAGGCCATGCGCTTGTTCTCCGTCGGCGATTTACTTGCTGGCCTGCAGCTTGGCCGTCAGGCGCGCCAAAATCTCGGGATGCAGAAACTCGGAGACATCACCATCGAGACGAGCTATTTCCCGCACCAGGCTGGATGAAACGAAAGCATAACGTTGCGCGGCAGTCAGAAACACGGTTTCGATTTCCGGCGCCAGCGAGCGATTCATGCCCGCCAACTGCACTTCGTACTCGAAATCGGAGATCGCACGCAGGCCACGGATAATGACATCGGCGTCGCATTCTCGCGCAAAATCGATCAGCAGGCCGGAAAAAGGCTTGACCACGATGCGATCGTTATCGTCAAAAACCGTTTCCAGCATGTCGAAACGTTCGTTGATATCGAAAAAGGGCTCCTTCACGAGACTATCGGCAACCCCGATAACAACCTTGTCGAACATTTTCAATGCGCGCTGGCAGATATCGATATGCCCGCGGGTTACCGGGTCGAAAGTTCCAGGATAAATTGCGGTTCCCTTCATGGATTACACCTGCTGTTCGGCATTTGCTGCCGGGCAAAATAAACGCCAGATTTTAACGACTTACCTGCCATTCCGCTATAGCATAGTTCACCTGGCCGGCGGATTTCTGCTTTACCCAGTGAAGCTGCGCAGAAGGCAGTTTGAAATCTTCTGACACCGGCCACTCGAAGTAAACCCGCGCCCCGGGCTTAAGACAATCCCGCGATTCGAGCTGTCGCCATAGCTGCTGGCGTAATTCCGGCCTCGCATAGGGCGGATCGATGAACACCAGGTCGAACTTTTTATCGAGACTTGCAATCGAGGTCAGCGCATCGCCGGCGATAACCTCAATCGCATCCGGAGCCAGTTTTTCCGCCAGCTCGCGCAAGCTGGCCAGCGCCGCCGGCTGCTGTTCCAGCGCCACCAGCCCGCGGGCACCGCGCGACAGGGCTTCCAGACCCAGTGCCCCACTGCCGGCAAAGCAATCGAGCACCAGGGCACCCGGGCAATACGGCGCCAGCCAGTTGAACAGGGTTTCCCGGATTCGGTCCGGTGTCGGCCGCAAACCTTCGCTGTCGATCACGTCGAGTTTTCGACCTCGCCATTTACCACCGATAATTCTGATTCGGGATTTCCTCGAAGCCGCCATATTGATGTTTTAAGTGGGTTTCAGGTGCACAGAAGGAATCGCTTTCTGTTAGCATATTGTGCCTGAATTTTGCTACCCGGAAAAACGATGTTCGGATTTAAATCTGCCGCCAAAGACGAGCCGCAAAAGCCCTCAGGGCTGTTTGCGTCGCTGCGTCAGCGCCTGTCGAAAACCAGGGAAAGCCTGACTGGCGGACTGGCCAATTTGCTGCTGGGAAAGAAGCAGATCGATGACGATATCCTCGAGCAGCTCGAAGAGCAGTTGGTCATGGCCGACGTCGGTATCCAGGCTACCCAGAAAATCACCAGCCGGCTGACTGAATCGCTACAGCGCAGCCAGCTCGGAGACAGTGATTCGCTGTATGACGCGTTAAAAAGAACCATGGCCGGTATACTCGAGCCCTGCGCAGTACCGCTTGTTATCGATCCCGCGAAAAAGCCTTTCGTGATCCTGATGGTAGGCGTCAATGGCGCTGGCAAAACCACGACGGTCGGAAAGCTCGCGCAACGCTACAAAAACCAGGGACTCAAGGTCATGCTGGCCGCCGGCGATACCTTTCGCGCCGCCGCGGTCGAGCAGCTGCAGAGCTGGGGTGACCGGCTCGAGATTCCGGTAATCAAGCAGGGCCAGGGGGCCGATTCCGCATCGGTGATCTTCGACGCACTGCAGTCAGCCCAGGCGCGCGGCATAGACGTCCTCATCGCCGATACCGCCGGGCGTTTGCATACGCAGATCAATTTGATGGACGAACTGGAAAAAATCAAGCGCGTGATGGCGAAGCTGGACGCCGATGCGCCGCAGGAGACCCTGCTGGTGCTCGACGCGGTAACCGGGCAGAATGCGCTGGCCCAGGCAAGCAATTTCCGCGACGCTATCGGCATATCGGGCATTGTCCTGACCAAGCTCGATGGTACCGCCAAGGGCGGCATGATTTTTAACGTGGCCGAACAGCTGCAAACCCCGATTCGATTCATCGGAGTCGGCGAATCGGTCGAGGACTTACGGCCATTCGATAACGAGGAATTTGTCGATGCCCTGCTGGCCGAGACCTGAGCCTGTATTACGCCCATGATCGAGTTCCATAACGTAACCAAGCGTTACGAAGGCGGCTATGAGGCCCTGACCAATGTTTCACTGAATCTCGGTGACGGCGACATGGCGTTTCTCACCGGGCACTCGGGCGCGGGTAAGAGCACGCTGCTGAAAATCATCGCATTGATCGAAAAACCCACCCGCGGCCAGGCGCTGTTGAACCGCATTAACCTGAACACGGTATCGCGGCACCGCATTCCCTATATCAGACGGAATATCGGCATTATCTTCCAGGATCACCAGTTGCTGTTCGACCGGCCGGTATTCGACAATGTCGCCCTACCGTTACAGATACAGGGTTTTCGGCCACAGGAAGTAGCCAAGCGCACACGCGCCGCGCTCGACAAGGTCGGCCTGCTGCACAAGGAAAAATCAATGCCGATTACGCTTTCGGGCGGCGAGCAGCAGCGGGTCGGTATCGCGCGGGCAGTCGTGCACAAGCCGATGCTGCTGCTGGCCGACGAGCCGACCGGCAACCTCGACCCGGTGCTGTCGCGCGAAATCATGCAGATATTTGTCGAATTCAACCAGGTAGGCGTCACCGTGCTGGTCGCCAGCCACGACCTGGGCCTGATAGAGGAGCTGGATAAACCCCGCCTGACGCTTAACCGTGGCCAGCTGGTTCTGAACGACCTGGAAGGGGAACAGCAGGAGGACGAGCGTGGCTGGTAGCAATATTCGGCGCTTTAAACCGGCCGCCTCCAATCGCATTTCGGCCTATTTTTCGCACCACCTGCAATCGCTGGTGTTCAGCCTCGGCAAGATTTACCAGTCACCGGCGACGACGATTATGACGGTCGCGGTCATCGGTATCACGCTGTCGTTGCCAGGCGGGTTTTACCTGTTTTTGAAAAACATCGACGCGATGTCAGGCGATTTTCGCTCGAGTTCGCAAATCAGCCTGTACCTGGACCTCGATATAGACGAAAAACGCGCCCGTGCGCTGAACAAGGATATCGCGGCCATGGCCCAGGTCGAGTCGACCCGGTTTATTTCCCGCGAGCAATCGCTCGAGGAATTCAGGCAAAACTCGGGCTTTGGTAAAAGTATCGATACGCTCTCCAGCAATCCCCTGCCGCATACCATTATCGTCGAACCGGTCGAAGCAGATACCTTCACCGTACGCAACCTGCTGGGCAGCCTGCAGGCCATGCCGGAGGTGGAAATCGCCAAGCTCGACACCGAGTGGCTGGAAAGACTGTACACGATTGTCGAAATTGCCAAACGATCGGTTATGATTGTCACCATATTGTTTGCCTGTGCAGTGCTGCTGATCATCGGTAACACCATCCGTCTCGATATCCAGAACCGTTACCAGGAAATCATCGTCACCAAACTGATCGGCGCAACCGACGCCTTCATCCGCCGCCCCTTCCTCTACGGCGGCGTCTGGTACGGGCTGCTCGGAGGCATTATTTCCTGGCTAATCGTCGAGCTGGGCTACCTCGCAATCTCGGGACCACTGCAACGCCTGAACCTTTTATACCAGTCGGAAATGACCCTGATAACCTTTTCCTTCCAGGATTTCGTGGTTCTTATTACCTCCAGCACACTGCTTGGGCTTGCAGGCTCGTGGATCGCCGTCGCGCGGCACCTGCGTCAGATAGAACCGAGCTGATAAACCACACAGCGCGCAATCGTCGGCTATAATCAGTTCAGCCATAACTCAAGAAATCAACCTGAAAAAGCAACAGATGCCTGGAAAACGCCGGTTACTATTAATTGATTCTTCAGACTCGGCACGCACCATCCTTTTCAAGGAGTTATCCAGCCGTGCGCCCGATCTCGATATCATTGCCTGTGGCAGCGGCAAGGAAGCCATGACCGCGGTAAAACGTTTCGAGTTCGAAATCATCACCACCGGCATTACCCTGCCAGACACCGATGGTTACCAGCTCATCGAAGAAATCCGCCAAACTCCGAAGAATAAGGACACGGCAATTTTCGTGGTCTCGGGCGATACCGAGACGCGCGTCATGGGTGCAGGCCTGGAGGACACGGATGCAGTTACCGCTTACTTTGACAAGGCTGAAGGTCATAAATCACTGGTAAACTTCATCCTCAACTTTCTCGGCACCCATAACGAGCTGCCGGTAAAAGTTCTCTACGTCGACAAGAGCGCAACCTCGACCGCGATCACCACCGGTATACTGGACAAAAGCGATATCGAATTCGTACATTTTCGAGACGCGGCCGAAGCCCTCGATTGCCTGAAACAGGATATCGCCAACGACGGTGACTGCAGTTACGACGTCATGATTACCGACCTGATGCTAACCGGCAAGATGAACGGCTACGAATTGATCCAGACCGTGCGTAACGAACTCGAGCTCGATTATCTAACCCTGCCGATCCTGTTGATGACGATCGAGCCGGGAGAAGATGAGCGTACCGATTTCACCGCGATTTTTGGTGCCGGCACCAACGACTTCATTACCAAGCCGGTCGACGAGGACGATTTGCTCGCACGTCTGCAAACCCTGGTCAATATCAAGCGTCAAAGCGAAGCGCTCAATCCCTGAACTATCACCCTGCTTGCCGATCCGGACACTCGCCTGCCGCGAGCTAGTGGTCGTGACCGCCTGGCCCGTGCACGTGCCCGTGCTCCACCTCTTCTTCGCTGGCGTCGCGTATCTCTTCGACACTGACGTTGAATTTAAGTGACTTGCCGGCCAGCGGATGGTTGGCGTCAACCGTGACCTCGTCCTCGCTGACAGCGGTAATGACCAGGTTGATCGGCCCCTGATCGGTTTGCGCGGTAACGGCCATGCCAGGCTCCACTTTCTCCATCCCCTGGAAGGCCGCCATCGGCACCTGCTGGACGCGGTCCGCGTGGTGTTCACCATAGGCATCCGCAGCTTCAACGGTAACCTCGAATTCATCGCCGACCGCCTTACCCTCCAGTGCCTGCTCGAGGCCGGGGATAATGTTGCGCGCGCCGTGCAGATAAGTCATCGGCTCGCCGTTTTCGGAAGAATCGATAACCTCGTCGCTGTCGCAATCGACAACCTTGTAATGAATCGTGACAACTTTGTGCTCTGCAATAGTCATGTTGTTTCCCATGCTGTAAGCCCGACTATGGGGGCAAGTATTCGGAAATTCCACCAAGCTCGCGATTGAACCGCGAGAAAACCTGGATGCTGGTACGCAAAGGCGGGGCAAAAAATGGGGCTGGTCGGCCTGACTCTACGAAATCCCAGTATAACAGGACCGGGACACGGCGTTTCGTCTAATTTGGTCAGTAGTCCGTCTGATCCGGTCCCCTGGAAATTCGTGGATTCGGATTGATCCAGGGATCGGATTTGACCGTATGTATAAATAATTTTTCTTTTATAACCATACATTTAGCACGTATATTAATATTTGCTAATACACTTGAACTTTTAACGATATTTATGCTCTAATAACTAGCACTCGAGCAGCATGAGTGCTAAAAATAAACGAAATCGAGGATATTTATGAGCACAGAACTGGTCAATACAAGTAATTCCATGCCTGCATTAGTGGGCAGCTCTAACCTGGAAGCCTATATTCAGGCCGCCAGGAGCGTGCCTGTATTGAGCGCTGAAGAAGAGTATTCACTGGCAAAGGATTTACAGGAAACCGGCAACATCGAATCGGCCCAGAAGCTGGTTCTGCCACATCTGCGGTTTGTCATCAAGATTGCCAATAATTATGCCGGCTATGGTTTGCCGATCGCAGACCTGATCCAGGAAGGCAGCATTGGCCTGATGAAAGCGGTAAAGCGCTTTAATCCGGATGTCGGTGTGCGCCTGGTTTCCTTCGCGGTGCACTGGATCAAGGCAGAAATTCACGAGTACATCCTGAAAAACTGGCGCATCGTCAAGGTCGCCACGACCAAGGCGCAACGCAAGCTGTTCTTCAAACTGCGCAGCCAGAAAACCCGCCTTGGCTGGTTCAAGTCGGAAGAAATCGATCACGTCGCCGAAACCCTCGGAGTGACTCGCGAAAACGTGATCGAAATGGAAAACCGTCTGAATAATTACGACATCGCCTTTGATTTGTCCGGCGATGAAGACGAGGATTCGGCCTACCTGGCACCGGCCAACTCGCTGGCGTCGAATACGCCTTCGCCGGAACTGCTGCTCGAAGCGCAGGACACCGAGCAGAACAATATGCAAATGCTCGGCGCCGCCATCGAGAATCTCGACGAACGCAGCAAGGCAATCGTCACGCGCCGCTGGCTTACCGAACCCAAGGCGACGCTGCACGAACTGGCGGACGAGTACGGCGTATCGGCCGAGCGCATTCGCCAGATCGAAAGCAATGCATTCAAAACGATGAAATCATCGTTTGCCAATTGACAGGATTCCAGCCCTGTAAATTTAAAGCCCGGCATTGCCGGGCTTTTTTGTGCCGGTTATTCCCGTAGAAATACTATACTCAATCGAATCAGTCATTGAATTTATCAAGTATGCCGGACAGCGATTCGCCCGCAGACGAGATCGACGATAAGGCCCTGCTCGAAGCCAGGGTCAAGGCGCTGGAAACCGATCTGCGGCAAAAAAAGGAAATCATCCTGGCGCAACACGTCAAGCTCGAGGCCTTTTTCGGGTCGTCGATCGATGCTCTGGTGCAAATGGATTTCGATGGCCACATTACCGGCTGGAACGAACAGGCGGAGAAAATCTTCGGCTGGAGCACCGAGGAAATTGCCGATAAAAAAGTCGTCGACACGATTATTCCGCCGCGATACCGCGCCGCCCACGAGCAGGGCATGAAGCGATTCCTGGAGAACGGGGAAACCTCGGTCATGGACAATGTAATCGAGATTCATGCACTGCACCGCGATGGCCACGAGTTCCCGGTCGAGATTTCGGTGTCGGTCATCGATTCGCCCGACCTGCAGGAATTCAGCGCCTATATTCGTGATATCTCCGAACGTAAACATGCAGAAACGGTTATCTGGAACCAGGCCAACTTCGACTCGCTGACCGGCCTGCCGAACCGCAACCTGTTCCTGCAGAATCTCGAGCATGAAATTCGCTCCTGCGATCGCAGCAACCAGTCGCTGGCGCTGATGTATCTCGACCTGGACCGTTTCAAGGACGTCAACGATTCATTGGGCCTTGTCATGGGTGATCAGCTGCTGGTTGAAATATCGAAACGCCTGCAGAAAGTCGTACGCGAAATCGATACGGTTTCGCGCCTGAGCGGAGACGAGTTCGCGATCATTCTCGGTAATATCGATGACCAGCTAGCGGTCCAGCCAATCTGCCAGGAGTTGCTCGACAGCCTGTCGCGCCCGTATCAGCTCGACAACGAAAAGGTGTTTCTGACTGCGAGCATCGGCGTTACCTTTTACCCCCAGGATTCAAAGAATACCGAAGGGCTGCAGCGCAGCGCCGAGCAGTCGATGTACGCGGCCAAGGCCGAGGGCAGCAACCGTTATATATTCTTCAAGCCCGAGTTACAGCAACGCGCGCTACGCAAGCGCAAGATGATCGGCGAGCTGCGCAAGGCAATCGACCGCGACGAACTGGAGATCTACTACCAACCTATCGTCAACCTGCAGTCCGGCAAGCTGCAAAAGGCCGAGGCCCTGTTACGCTGGCATCACCCGGAGGCCGGCCTGATAAGCCCGACCGTGTTTAAACCGATTGCCGAGGAAACCGGACTCATTGCCGAAATCGGCAACTGGGTTTTTTACCACGCCATCGAGCAGGCCATTCGCTGGCGTGAGCTGTACGATAACGATTTTCAGGTCAGCATCAATACATCGGCGAAACAGTGGATCGACGAAGCCGCCGCCATGAGCCAGTGGTTCGAGCACCTGCGAAAGAAAGACATCAGCGGCCACGCCATCTGCATCGAAGTAACCGAGGGGCTATTGATGGACGCGCGCGACAAGATCACCAACCGCCTGCTCGACTTCAACGAAGCCGAAATCCAGATTTCGATCGACGATTTCGGTACCGGTTACTCGTCGATACCCAATCTGAAACGTTTTGACATCGACTACCTCAAGATCGACCAGTCCTTCGTGCGCAACCTCGACCACGATCAAAACGATCTCGCGCTGTGCGACGCAATAATCGCGATGGCGAAAAAGATGGGCATCCAAATTGTCGCCGAAGGCGTCGAAACCGAAAACCAGGAAAGACTGTTAAAGGATTTCGGCTGCGATTTCGCCCAGGGTTACCTTTATTCGCGCCCGCTGCCGCTGGCCGATTTCGAAAATCTGCTGACCGCGTGGCCGGATCACGACAAATCCAGGACTGCAAAAAATACCGCCTGAACCCGGCATAAAAAAAGCCCGGCATGAGCCGGGCCTGTTAATTAATCAGGAACAAAATTCCCTGACCGTCGCGAGCGACGCAAGAGCAAGGCATTTTTTTCGGCGATACCGCGAACAGTACAGATTGTACGTGAGCGGTTCGCCGGAAAAAATAACGCAGCTATTGCGTCGCGCAGCAGGTCAGAGCCAGTAGACGAAGATGAATAGTCCGAGCCAGACCACATCCACGAAGTGCCAGTACCAGGCGACCGCTTCGAAAGCGAAGTGGTTTTCAGGGCTGAAGTGACCCTTGGCAGCACGAATCATGATGATCAACAGCATGGTCGCACCCATGGTCACGTGCAGACCATGGAACCCGGTCAGCATGAAAAAGGTGCTGCCATAAATACCGGAATCGAGGCGCAGGTTCAGATCCACGTAAGCATGCACATACTCGACACCCTGCAGGAAAACGAAGCCGAAACCGAGGGCGACGGTCGCAAACAGCCAGTACACCAGCCAGGTATTGTCCTTACGCTTGAGCGCCCAGTGCGCCAGGGTTACGGTCCAGCCGGAGGTCAACAGAATAGCGGTATTCAGCGCCGGCAGCCCCCAGGCACCCATGGCTTGCTTGGCTTCTTCGAATTTTTCCGCCAGCGGTACGCTCAGCAGCGGCCAGGAAGCCTCGAAATCGGGCCACAGCAGTTCAGCCGTAGCGGCGTTGTTGGAAGCACCATCAAGCCACGGTATCGAGTACTGACGCGCGTAAAACAGGGCGCCGAAAAATGCCCCGAAGAACATGACCTCGGAAAAGATGAACCAGCCCATGCCCCAGCGAAACGACATGTCGACCTGAGGGTTGTACATGCCTTTCAGCGATTCGTCGATAACCTGCCCGAACCATCCGAACATCATGAAAATGACGATCGCAAGGCCGACGAATATCGGAGTCGCGCTCCAGGTATCGTGCAGAAAGTTGGCCACGCCAACTACCGTCAGGGTCAGTCCAATCGAACCGATGATCGGCCAGTTGGTGCCATGCGGTACATAATAGTCTTGATTACTAGTACTACTCATGGAACGTCTCTCTTTTTAATTCCCAATAAATTGAAATCTCTTATCCCTGGTCCAGACTGAAAAAAGTATAGGACAGGGTTATCTCTTTAATTTCTTCCGCGATGTCCTTGCCGACAATAAATCGCAGCGGCATATCGCGCGTTTCAAATGCGTTCAGTTCCTGCCTGGTGAAGCAAAAGCATTCCGTTTTGTTGAAATGCTGCGCCGCCAGCCCCGGCGATACGCTCGGCACCGCCTGCCCATGGGTTTTATCCTTGCTGCTGCTGCGTACCCGGTAGTGGGCCTCGTAAACCTGCCCCGGATGCACCTGCATGGTTTTCACCACCGGTTCGAAACTCCACGGCAAACCGGTATTGGTTTGCGCCAGGAAGCGCACCTCGATGGTGCGCGAGGTATCTACGCCACTTTCATCAATAGCGGAAGCCTCGATGCGACCGGTTTTTCCATTCTGCCCGGTAATATCACAAAAAACGTCATACAGCGGTATCAGCGCAAAACCGAATCCAAACATCAGAATCGGCACCAGAATAATCTTGGCCAGTTGCGAACGGGGAACCGTATTTGCCTGTTCCCTGCTCATGAAAACTTATTCCAGAAAAATGATGATACAAAAAACGTCATTACTATAAGCACATGGGCGATTACGATAACGGCCAGACGCATCCGCCGTTTGCGCGTATCCTCATCCTGAACCTGCTGCCTGTTCGACATTTATAAAACCCGGCCGACACCTGGCCGACCGGGATCCATTCCATCCTTACTTGACTTGCGGCGCCACGGTGAAGCTATGGTACGGCGGCGGCGAAGGCAATTGTTCGAATTCGAGGCCGGTCGCGCCTTCCCATACCTTGTCGGTGGCCTTGACGCCACCGCGAATCGTCTTGATAACGATGTACAGGAAGAACACCTGCGCCAGACCGAAAGCAAATCCACCGATACTCGAGATCGCGTTAAACTCGGCGAACTGCAGTGAGTAATCCGGAATCCGGCGCGGCATGCCGGCCAGCCCGACGAAATGCTGCGGGAAGAACAACAGGTTGACCGAAATCGTCGACCACCAGAAGTGGATCTTGCCGAGCCTCTCATCGTACATATGCCCGGTCCACTTCGGCACCCAGTAGTAAAACGCGGCGATGATCGAGAACAACGCACCGGTTACCAGAACATAGTGAAAGTGCGCAACCACGAAATAGGTATCGTGGTACTGGGTATCCACCGGCGCGACACCGAGCATAAGCCCGGAGAAACCTCCAATGGTGAACATGATGATGAAACCCAGCGCCCACAGCATCGGGGTTTCGAAAGTCATCGAACCACGCCACATGGTGGCAACCCAGTTGAAAACCTTAACCCCGGTCGGCACCGAGATCAGAATGGTCGCGTACATGAAGTAAAGCTCGCCCGCTACCGGCATGCCGACGGTATACATGTGGTGAGCCCATACCATGAATGACAGCAGCGCAATCGACGCCGATGCATAAACCATCGAGCTGTAGCCGAACAGCGGCTTGCGCGCAAAGGTCGGTACGATCGCCGAAATGATTCCGAAGGCCGGCAGGATCATGATGTACACCTCGGGATGGCCGAAGAACCAGAACACGTGCTGGAACAGGACCGGATCGCCGCCACCGGCGGCATCGAAGAACGAGGTGCCGAAATGGCGGTCGGTCAGCATCATCGTGACCACGCCCGCGAGCACCGGCATAACCGCGATCAACAGGTAAGCTGTGATGAGCCAGGTCCAGACGAACAGCGGCATTTTCATCAGCGTCATACCAGGGGCACGCATGTTCAGAATGGTCGCGATCACGTTGATCGCGCCCATGACCGACGATATACCCATCAGGTGAACCGCGAAGATGAAAAAATCGGTGCTGTCAGGGGCGAAGGTCGTCGACAGCGGTGCATAAAAGGTCCAGCCAAATGCCGGTCCGCCACCTTCCATAAACAGCGTGCTGGCGAGCATTGTAAACGCGAACGGCAGGATCCAGAAACTCCAGTTATTCATGCGCGGCAGCGCCATGTCGGGCGCACCGATCATGATCGGGACCAGCCAGTTGGCAAGTCCGACGAAGGCCGGCATGATCGCACCGAAAACCATGATCAAACCGTGCAGAGTGGTCATCTGGTTGAAAAACTGCGGCTCGACCCACTGCAGGCCCGGCTGGAACAGCTCCAGGCGGATTACCATCGCCATCGCTCCGCCGACCAGCAGCATGATAAACGCCAGCCACAGGTATAAGGTACCGATATCCTTGTGGTTGGTCGTGGTAACCCAGCGCATCAAGCCCTTGTCGGGTCCGTGATCGTGATGTTCTTCGTGAACGTCGCCGTGTGTAATTTCAGTAGACATCTAACTCCCCTTTATCTTGCATTCTTGATGGCGGAGGGTTGAACCAGGTCACCCACGCTGTTGCCCAAACTATTTCTTTCGAAGGTGATGACCGCGGCCAGATCGACATCGCTGAGCTGCCCCTTGTAGGCCGCCATCGCGGTGCCGGCCTTGCCGTTCAAGACGATATCGATGTGAGCGTCAATCGGACCGGTTACTATCGCGCTGCCGGTCATGGCCGGGAAAGCACCCGGGATACCGGCACCAGTGGGACCGTGGCAGGCCGCGCAGTTAGCCTGGTAGACGGTTTCACCTTGTGCAATCAAATCCTGCATCGAAAATTCCTGAGCGGCCATGGCTGCGACCTCGGCCGCTTCGGCTTTCTTTTCGGCGATCCATTGCGCGTACTCGTCTTCACCGACGGCGTGCACGACGATCGGCATGAAGCCGTGATCCTTGCCACAGAGTTCGGCGCACTGGCCACGATAAACGCCCGGTTCTTCGATAATCGCCCAGGAATCGTTGATGAAGCCGGGCAGCGCGTCCTGCTTGACCGCGAGTTCCGGTACCCACCAGGCGTGAATAACGTCGTCGGAGTTGAACAGGAAACGGATCTTCTTGTTGATAGGCAAAACAATCGGTTTGTCGACGTCGAGCAGGTAGTTTTCATGACCGGTGGGGTCGCTATTCATGACATCACGGCTTTCCTGCGCCAGGCTGCTGACGAAAGTAACTCCCTCGTCGAGGTAGGTATATTTCCACTTCCACTGGATACCGGTTACCTGTATCTCGATATCGGCGTTATCCGTGTTTTCGAGGTTGAGCAGGGTAGCGGTTGCCGGAATTGCGATGGCGATCAAAATAAGCAACGGGACGACGGTCCAGACGATTTCGATCGTGGTGCTTTCGTGGAAATTGGCGGCCTGCGCACCCTTCGATTTGCGATGATACAGGATAGACCAGCCCATGGCCCCGAACACCCCGATCCCGATAACGACGCAGATCCAGAAGACGATCATGTGCAGGTTATAGATTTCCTGGCTGATCGGTGTGACCCCCTGGGTCATGTTGAGTTCGTATTCGGCTTGTGCAGAAAATGCAACCAGCACCGAAATCAGGCCCGACAAAGACGCCAGCCAGCGTCCGGGCAACTTGTCAAATGTCATTATCAACTCCCCTATTGCAAATTACCGCATTTATAAAAGCCCGCGGTAGATATGCCGGCATTTGAATATAAAAATGCCACCTGCGCGAACTACCCCGGAAGGGGGCCCATATCGTCAGGCGGCGCTTGAAAATCAAACGCGAATTATACAGTCTTTCAATCGAAACGCTAGCTCATCCTTCTCCAAATTATCGAGAAATTCGCCGATCTCAACGTATCTGCCGTAAGCGCCCAGCACCAGCTTCCGCCGGCTTCCTGCAGCCCCGTATTTTTCGTCGATCAGCCGGGTTCCGGCGGTCTTGAATTCCCAGCTCTGATCGACCCGGCTGACGCCCTTTTCGATGGTAACGCGGTTGGAATCGAGGGTAATCACTTCGCGCCGGTGGACCTTGCGCGATGTCAGGTACAGCGCGGTACCGAGCGCCATCATTTCGAGCCCGGAAAATGGCAACACCAGCCACATGCCGCCAAAGGTGAATAGCAGCCCAATCGCAAGTGCGAGCAGGCAGGTCAGCAGGTAAAATACGACCAGTTGCCGCCAACTGATCGAGCAATTGGGCAAAATGACGAATCGGTAGCCATTACCGGAACTGACTTTGTCGATGTTGATCATTTTGATTTACAATCCATTACCAAAGATCTATTTGATCCATACCTTCTGCCCGTCAGACTAACGGCCACGGTAAAACAGAAAGATAACAGCCTTGGAGAGTCCAGAAAATACACCGCCGGAAGAAGAAGTTCAAATCGGCTTCTGGCAACTGCTGAAGAGCACGATGGCGGCTTTCATCGGCGTGCAGAGCAACGCCAATCGCGAACGCGATTTCAAACACGGCAAGATGTCACATTTTATCTGGATGG
This sequence comes from Gammaproteobacteria bacterium, assembly GCA_020354435.1. Classification (GTDB taxonomy): domain Bacteria; phylum Pseudomonadota; class Gammaproteobacteria. The sequence goes on along the minus strand of CP070646.1, from coordinate 3,406,097 downwards.
GATTGCTTTTTGGTCTGCTGTTCGTATTGACGCTGATCGGCGTCGTACAGCTAGTGCTGCATTTTACCGGCAACTAGGAATTCTTTACCAAATGTCATTGCGAGGACCGCCAGGCCGAAGGCCGTGGCGGGACGCAGCAATCTCATAAAGATTGCTTCGCTGCGCTCGCAATGACGGGTAAAACTAGAGAAACCAGCCGCGGATAAAGACGCGGGCGTAGTGATCCGCCAGGAAAAAGGCAAACAACAGGCTCAGGTAAAAAATCGAATAGCCAAAAGTTTTCATCGCGATCACATTGGGCTGTTTCTCGCGGTACAGCATGATCGCGTAGTACAGGAATCCGACGCCGAGCGCGATCGCGCCCGAGAGGTAGATCAGTCCACTCATCTGCACCAGAAACGGCATCATCGTGACGATGAACAACAGGATCGTATACAGCAGTATCTGGATCTTGGTGAAGGTAACGCCATGGGTCACCGGTAGCATCGGGATATCGGCCTTGGCATATTCCTCGCGCCGGCGAATCGCCAACGCCCAGAAGTGCGGCGGCGTCCAGATAAAGATGATCAGGAACAACAAAAGCGCCTCGGTGTCGACGCTGCCGGTTACCGCGGTCCAGCCCAGCAACGGCGGCGCGGCGCCGGCGGCTCCACCGAGCACGATATTCTGTGGCGTCGCGCGCTTCAGATACATCGTGTATATCAACGCGTAACCAACCAGCGAGAAAAAGGTCAGGATCGCGGTCAGCAGGTTGACGAACACCACCAGCATCGAAATTCCAAGCGCGCCGATTGCGAGCGCGAAAATTAGCGCCGATTTCTGATCGAGCTCACCGCTGACCAGCGGCCGGTTGCGGGTGCGCTCCATGATGCGGTCGATATGTTCATCGACGACGTGATTGATCGCGGCGCCCGAGGCCGCAGCGAGACCGATACCCAGCAGACCAAACACGAAAATATCCAGCGACACGGCGCCATCGGCCGCGAGCAGCATACCGACCATCGCGGTAAACACGATCAGTAAAACCACCTTGGGTTTGGTCAGGTTGTAATACTGCGACCACGATGCCAGCGTAAGCGTGCTCATGAAAACTCGTCTGCTCTCGTTAATGTCGGAAAAAAGGTGGCCTTTATACAGACATTCCAGCCCGGATTCAATTGCGCGATGATATCAGAACTCGGTCACAAATCTCAGCAATCGATTTTCGCCACGACTGAAACAACGGCTAGACAGACGCTGCCACCTAACCGATCTGTGACAACTTCAACAATTTGCGAATATCCTCTAGCACCCGATCCTGGTCGTGTTCGGCCGGATAATGCATCATCAGGTTCTGGTCGGGATCGACCAGGTACATCCTGGGGGTGGCACCCACTTCTTCGTTGCCTGGCAACTGGAACTGCCGGTAAAGATTTTCATCGCGGTAATTCTCGATCACGATCAGGTTCGGAAACTCGCCCAGATATACCCGGGTTTTATCGTCCAGCGGCGTTGCGCTGATCAAGACGTTTTGCAGGCGCAGGGTATCACGCCCGAGCAGTGTTCTGATCTGGCGCATGTAGAACAGGTTGTTACGGCAGAGATCGTTGCAGGCCTCACCGGAAAACAGCAGGAAAGTCCACTTGCGCCCAAAACCACCGTCGAAGCGCCTGCCATCGCTCGCCTCGAACTGCGGCCAGTCGACCTTCCTGACCGGTTGCACGAGGCTGCCGTAGTTGCCGCTTTCCGGTCTCAGTTCGAACACGTACAGTGCCAGCCAGCCGCCAATAAAAGGCGCCAGGAACACTCCGATCAACGCCAGTAACTTGATTCGATGCCACAACAGCTTGTTCGATTCTTCCTCGCTCATTCGACTTTCCGCAAATTCAGTACGATAAACAACACCAGCGCGACAGCGGCAAACGCAAACCATTGTGTCGCATAGGCGCGGCTTTTTTCCGGCGGCAACCAGACCGGATTCCAGTTGCGCACGTATCTTCCCGGTTGCTCCGGCGCCAGCCACAGCACCATCGGCAATAATTGATCCGAATACTGCGCGCGCAGAATATCGAAATCAATATAGGGAATCAGCCGCGGCCAGCCTGCCGCGCCGCCGAATTCGCCGAGCAACAATGGTGGCTTGCTCGGAATGCTGATGATGCCCGCAACGCGATTGCTCAGCTCGGGCGCCTGGATTTCCGGTAATGGATCGCGCGAGGCGCCCCATGCAGCCCAGCCGCGGTTGACCAGGATTACGTGATCGCTGTCAGCGAGCTCGAGCGGCGTCAACACGTGGTAACCGGCCCTGCCCTGGTGTAACTGATTGTCCAGCAGGAAATTGCGCGATTTGTCGAACTTTCCCTTCATGATCAGCCTGCGATACTGCATATCCTGCGTTTCGTCACCGGGCCTGTACAGTTGGTAATCCTGTGTCAGGCGAGCCTCGAACTTGTCCTTCAGCGATTGCTTGTAAGCCGCGCGCTCGAGCTGCCAGTTACCCAGCACAAGGAACAAAATCACGCCTGCACTGGTCAAAAGCGTCGACCACCAGGCGGGTTTGAATCGGCGACCGAACAGAATCATGTCGACAGTCGCCCGTGAAGCGGTAGAATGCAGGTTTCGCAAAGTACAAACGCACACATGCCCATGGTAAAAGTCATCATCCTCGTTTTGTTGCTACTCATCGTGCTCAGTCTCGGTGCCGGCATGTTCAGCCTGGTCAAGGATCGCGGTGAATCCAACCGCACAGCGCGATTCCTGACCTTCCGCATCGCCTTGTCCATCGCGACCTTTGTTTTCATAGCACTGGCATTTTTCATGGGCTGGATCCAGCCTCACGGCGTGCTGCCGCCGGGTTAGGTCAGTCAACCCAGGCGTGACCATACACTACTTCGTAACTGGCGATAAACCGGTCATCCTCGAACCCGTTTTCGCGATAACAAGCCTCGAGATCGCGTAGCTTCGCCGGCGTCATCAATCCGCGCCGCCGGCTAACGTCGGCGTTGGTGGCACCGATCACCCTCAGGTCATCCAGCAGTACACGAAAATCGCGATACTGCATGCGAATGGTCTCGGCGTCGACCACCGGTTGGGCGAAACCGGCGGCGAGCATCGCGTCGCCAACGTCATGCATATCGACGAACTGATGCACATGCGGATAATCGTCCAGCCGGCGCCAACTCGATGCGAGCTCCTGCAGGGTACCGGGACCAAAACTGGTAAACAACAGCAAGGCCCCAGGTTTGGCAATACGTGCAAACTCGGTCAGGGTTGCGCGCAGGTCATTGCTCCAATGCAGCGCCAGCGACGAAAATACCAGGTCGAAGCTGGCCGAGGCGAACGGCAATCGCTCCATGTCGGCGGTTATCAGGCGCTTTTTTGTCAGCAGGCGGTAGCGCGAACGCGCCTGTAGTAGCATTTGAAAAGCGATATCGGCGGCATATACCTGCGCCCCGGGGTATTGCCGTTGCAGGCCGCGGATACCCTTGCCGGTAGCGCAACCAATATCGACAATCGTCTCCGGCTGGTGACGTATGTACTGCAGTCGCTGCAATAATCTTTCCAATACCTCTTCCTGCAAGATAGCTGCATTATCGTAGCTTTTAGCCGCACGATTAAAGCATTTCTTGACTATTTCCTTATCCAGCCGAGGTGGATTAAGCAGGTCCAAGACTACTCCCGGGTCGTATCTGAAGCGCCCTCGCCGGGCACACCTTATAATAGCGCAGCGACTCGCGTCGGATGCGATAAAAACGGCGCATGCGCGGCGCCGGCGACGGATTCTACCTGAATCCCCGGAGCAAGATCAGCGATTCGTGGCTTCAGTTCGATCGGCACCAGCCGGTCGCGTTCGCCGAGTATCAACTTGATCGGAATCCGTATTAACGCCAGGTCCGCCCGGCAATCCTGGTATTTCATAAAGATCGAGCACGAATTGCAACACCCCACTATCCGGCTGCCCAGCGTCTTCGATCTGGCGCCAAAGGTCACCGGACAGGCTGCGGGATTCATGCCCCAACCGTGCAGTAAAATCAGGCTCTGTCCACTCATGGGTAAATTGTAATCGATTGTGGCGGCTGTAAGCTCACCCCTTATCTGGTAGAGTGCCGCCAGGCAAACACAAAAACCAGAAATGCTCGAAGCCACCGCCTTACTGTTATTCGCTTACCTGCTCGGCTCGATTTCGTCGGCCATTCTGTTGAGCAAGATCATGGGTTTCGACGATCCGCGCAGCGGGGGCTCAAATAATCCGGGTGCAACCAACGTACTGCGCATTGCCGGCAGGAGGGCTGCTTTTTTTACGCTGCTCGGAGACTTTCTCAAGGGCCTGATTCCGGTTTTGCTTGCGCGATTGCTCGAGGTCGACATGTTGTGGCTCGCATTGATCGGATTCGCCGCCTTTATTGGTCACTGCTTCCCGGTTTTTTTCGGCTTTCAGGGCGGCAAAGGCGTCGCCACCGCGATCGCCGCAACGGTCGCCTTCGACTGGATCGCGGGCGCAATCCTGATCGCTATCTGGCTGCTGTTCGCCAAGGTGTTTAAGATTTCGTCGCTGGCGGCGATTATCTCGTTCAGCGTCTTGCCGCTGGTAATCTACTGGCGCACCCAGGATCCCTGGATTGCATTCGTTTTTGCCGTATTGTCCCTGGTCCTGGTCTGGCGTCACAAGAGCAACATTCAGCGCCTGATCAGCGGTACCGAGTCCTAGCAAACCCGGGATCAGTGTCGATTGATTTTCAAATCAATCGACACTGATCCCTTTGAAGAAGCTAAATGACTGACAGGGATTCCAGCGACCAGCGCGGCAGTACGTCACTCACCTCGATATCCTGCTGACCCTGCAGCAGACGCAGGGCACCGGCATAGGCGATCATCGCGCCGTTATCGGTACAGTATTCCAGCGCCGGAAAATACAGCCGCGCATTATGCGCCCGGGTCATCTTGCCGAGTGCCTCGCGCAGGTGCCGGTTGGCGCCGACGCCACCCGCGATGACCAGGTTCCGGTAACCGGTCTCGGTCAGTGCACGGCGGCACTTGATCTTGAGCGTATCGACCACGGCCCGTTGAAACGCGTGCGCAATTTCGGCACGCAACGCGTCATCGAGTGGCTGATGTTTCCTGACGATGTTCAATGCCGCGGTTTTGAGCCCGGAAAAACTGAACTCGAGTCCCGGGCGGGTTGTCATCGGACGCGGAAAGTCGAAACGGGATTGACTAACAGAATCAGCCAACTGCGCCAGTTCGGGACCGCCCGGGTAAGGCAAACCGAGCAGTTTTGCGGTTTTATCGAAGGCTTCGCCGACCGCATCATCGAGGGTTTCACCGAGAATGCGGTAATCACCGAGCGTGCGCACGTCGACCAGCAGGGTATGACCGCCGGAAACCAGCAGCGCAACGAACGGCAGCTCGGGTTTTTCATCGGCCAGCATGGGCGCCAGCAGGTGACCTTCCATGTGATGCACGCCGAGCACGGGCCTGTCGAGTGCCCAGGCAAGACCCCGGGCCAGGTTCGCTCCCACCATCAGCGCACCGATCAGGCCGGGCCCGCGAGTATAGGCAATCGCATCGATATCGTCGATACTGCCGATTTCGGCGAGGATTTCCTCGAGCATCGGCGCCGCCTTGACCACGTGATCGCGCGACGCCAGCTCGGGCACTACGCCACCGTACTCGCGATGTTTTTCGATTTGCGAATACAGCCGCTGCCAGATACTGCCGCTGGCGCTGTCGTAGACCGCAATACCGGTCTCGTCACAGGATGTCTCGATTCCCAATACTTTCATAAAAACCGGGCTAAATTGATCCAGGTCCTGCATTTTGCAGAGATTCGTCTAGGATTGCGATTGATATTTGGTGCCGCCTGCTTATAATTGGCCGGCTCCCGAAGCCGGGGCCGCCAAGCCGGCACCATTGTTAACGAACTGGACTATTTAATATGCCATCAGTCAAAGTAAAGGACAACGAGCCGTTCGATTTCGCGCTGCGCCGATTCAAGCGCTCCTGCGAAAAAGCCGGTGTACTCACCGAGACTCGTCGTCGTCAACACTACGAAAAACCTACCGCCGTGCGCAAGCGCAAATCAGCCGCCGCGGTAAAACGCAATTTCAAGCGCATCTCCAAGGACTTCAGTACCCGCAAACGCCTGTACTAATCGCAACATGTCGGAAACCCTCAAGTCGCAGCTACAGGCTGACATGAAGTCATCGATGAAAGGCGGTGACAAGAACCGTCTGGGCGTTATCCGTCTCATGTTGTCCGCAATCAAGCAAATCGAGGTCGACGAACGTATCGAGCTCGATGACACCCGCATAACGGCGGTGCTCGATAAAATGGCCAAACAGCGTCGTGAATCGATCACGCAATTCGAAAAGGCGAATAGAGACGATCTGGTCGCGATCGAACAGGCCGAGCTGGAAATCATTCAGGAGTACCTGCCCGAGGCGCTGTCCGAGGCAGAAATCAACGATCTCGTCGAGCAGTCGATCGCGGCCACCGGCGCCGCCACGATCAAGGACATGGGCAAGGTCATGGGCATGCTCAAGCCCCAGCTGCAGGGTCGCGCAGACATGGGCCAGGTTAGCCAGCTGATCAAATCGCGGCTTTCCGGCTAGGCAAGCGGTACTCCTTAATAATGTCAGACGTATTCCGGTTCCTGGAGGTACAACGCACCGATACCGGGAAAGAACCGGTATTCGTTCGATTCGGGCAATTCGGTCAATTCCATGGCGATCACGAACAGCGGGAAGGCGCCGACGAGGATGCTCTTTCTTTGCGCATCCGCAATCCGGAAATATTTGCCGGCGGCGACATGGCAGGCGCCTTCGATCACGTCGTGAACGCCATTTACTCGGGGCGCCAGGCAGTCCGGGGCATCCTCTATCACACGGAAGCCTGATGGGATTTCCGACACTCAAGAACGATCGTCTGATCAAGGCCCTGCTGCGGCAACCCACCGATACCACACCGGTCTGGATCATGCGCCAGGCCGGCCGTTATCTGCCGGAATACCGTGAAACCCGCAAACAGGCCGGCAGTTTTCTCGACCTGTGCAAGAACACGGAACTCGCCTGCGAGGTAACGCTGCAGCCGCTACGCCGCTTCGCGCTGGACGCCGCCATTCTGTTTTCCGACATCCTGACAATTCCGGATGCGATGGGCCTCGGGCTGTATTTCGCCGAGGGAGAAGGCCCCAAGTTCGAACACCCGCTGCGCAGTGCGGATGCGATCCAGCGTCTGGGCGTACCCGATCCGGCGGAAAAACTGCGTTACGTCACCGATGCGGTCAGCCTGATTCGCCGCGAACTGGATGGACAGGTTCCTTTGATCGGTTTTAGCGGCAGCCCGTGGACCCTGTCGACCTACATGGTCGAAGGCGGCAGCTCCAAGGAGTACCGCCACATCAAGGGCTTGATGTACGATGACCCGGCAACGCTACACCTGCTGCTCGACAAACTGGCACAGGCCGTTACCGCCTACCTGAACGCGCAAATCGAAGCCGGCGCGCAGGCGGTCATGATATTCGACACCTGGGGCGGCGTGTTGACGCCACAGACCTATCGTGATTTTTCACTCGATTACATGTCCCGCATCGTCGCCGGACTCAAGCGCGAAATCGACGGCCAGCCGGTGCCGGTGACGCTGTTCACCAAGGGTGGCGCGCAATGGCTGGAAGCAATTGCCGATAGCGGCTGTAATGCGGTCGGGCTGGACTGGACCATCGATATCGACGAAGCGCGCAGGCGCATTGGCGATCGCGTCGCGCTTCAGGGCAACCTCGACCCCTGTGTACTCTACGCCGATCCGGACAAGATTCGCGACAAGGCCGGAGAGATCATTACCCGCTTCGGCAATCATCCGGGACATGTTTTCAATCTCGGCCACGGCATTCATCAAACGGTCAATCCCGAACACCTCGGCGTGCTCATCGACGCCGTACACGAATTCGGCTTCGACATCCGCAAATAGCCCGCAACTCGATCCGACACGTCGAACCGGCGAGATACAGCGAAATTCGTTTACTCCTTTGGGCTGACTACCGCGGTAGAGCCGCGGTATGACGTTAAATTCCCAGGAAGCTTTTAACCCGCTTGCGCGCCGGTATTTTTTACGCTGGCAAGGCGAAATCGCACGCAGCGAGGGAGTTTACGATTGGGTAAATGACCGAGCGAGTACGATTTCAACGCCGCCAGCGTGAAAAACGACCGCAGGTCGTCCCGAAATTTGCGCAGCAAATATCCGGGATCTCGCACATGAGCCACAATTGTCGTTGTGTTTTACCGTTACGGCATGGATACCCGGTTAAAAGATGTCCTCGACGATTTCTTCTTCCGTCTCGGGCACATCAACGATCACGCTACCGCCATCGCTGCTGGTGGAAGTCTCGACCGCGGCAATCTCGCGCGGCGCATTCTCTTCACGAAATACCTCGAACAGGCTTTGGCCGGTATCGAGTCCGGCGCGCTTACCCGTTTCGGCGTCAATGCGAATCGTCACCAGGCCTTGGGGCTGCTCCTGCAGGTTTTCCGGACGCCCGTCGAGCGCAACCTTCATGAACTCGATCCACATTGGCAACGCCGCGCGGCTACCGGTTTCACGCCGGCCCATCTTGCGCTGATTGTCGAAACCCACCCAGGTAGTCGTCACAACCTGATCGTTGAAACCACTGAACCAGGCATCAATCTGATCATTGGTGGTACCGGTCTTGCCGGCAATGTCCGAACGACCTAGCGCCTTGGCGCGGACTGCCGTGCCACGTTGCACGACTTCACGCATCATCGAACGCATGATGAACGCGTTTTGGGCGGAGATGACGCGCGGCGCATACCTCGGTTCGAGTTCGACCTCGACCGGTTCGAAAAGAACCTCGACCTCGGCCTCGGCCTCTATGGACGCGGTCAATTGCTCTCCACTGTCGTCACTCGCGAGCACCTCGGTCTCAGCCACTTCGGATACCTGCACCTGCTCCTGTTCAACCGACGACTGCGCCTCGGCCGCCAGCGCCGCCTCCTGCTCCGCCGCGGCAGCTGCCTCGGCCTCGCTCAGAAGTTCGAGATTCTCTTCCTCGCAGCCCTGGCACACGGTTAACGGATTGTTGAGGAAAATCACGTCACCGTTGCCCGACTCGACGCGACTGATGATATAGGGTTCGATCAGGTAGCCGCCGTTGGAAAATACCGCGTAGGCACGAACCATCTGCAACGGTGAATAGCTGCCGCTGCCGAGCGCCAGTGACAAATCGTAGGGCATCTTGTCGCGCTCGAATCCGAAGCGCTGCAAGTAGTTGGTGGCGTAACGCAAACCGATAGATTGCAGGATACGGATCGAAACCAGGTTACGAGATTTGACCAGGGCTTCACGCATGCGCGTCGGCCCGTAAAATTTGCCCGAGTAATTCTCCGGCCGCCAGGTCGCCTCGAGCGAGTCGTCGTCGAACACCACCGGCGCATCGTTGATAATGCTTGCTGCGGTATAACCCTTTTCCAGCGCCGCCGAGTAAATGAAGGGCTTGAAATTGGAGCCTGGCTGACGCCGCGCCTGTGTCGCGCGGTTGAACTTGTTCTTGAAATAATCGAATCCACCGACCATGGCCTGAATACCACCATCTGCAGGATTGATCGAAACCAGCGCACCCTCGATACGCGGCACGTCGGCCAGTAGCCACTGGCCGTCACGCTCCTCCAGCCAGATCACGTCCCCGACGGCGAGCACATCGGCGACCTTTTCCGGTTTGGGTCCCTGGTTATCTTCGTCGATGAAAGGCAGGGCCCAATCGATGCCGCCTTCGAACGGCAGGTCGATCTGCTCGTAGTTGGAAATCAGCACCGTCGCACTGGCGGGGGTCATCTTCGGTTCGCCCTCGTCATCGGTTTCACCGACAATGGGCATCGCTTCGTTGACCGAGATCACGATACCCTTGCGCAGACCGCCGACACGATTATCCACAACCAGGTCTTCGTCGAAGGGGTCTTGGTTGACTTCGGTCAGATCGATATTGCCGATGACGCCGCGATAACCGTGGCGGCGATAGTAATCGAGCAGCGAGCGTCGAAGCGTGCGATTGGCAACCGCCTGCATTTCACCGTCGATACTGGTGAAAACCTTGAGCCCGGCCTTGTAGATTGCTTCACCGTACTGTTCGAACAGTTGAGCGCGTACCAGCTCGGAGACGTACTGCGCGTCGGCGATGGTCCGGGTTTTGTGCAACTCGGCGGTAATCGGCTCGTTCAACGCGAGCTGAAACTCTTCCTCGTCGATATATTCAAGAATGCGCATACGCCCGAGAATGTAGTTGCGCCGGGTCAGCGCTCTTTCCGGATTGGAAATCGGGTTGTACTTTGACGGCGCTTTCGGCAGTCCGGCGATCATCGCCGCCTGCGCCAGCGTCAGGTCTGCGAGGTTTTTATCGTAATAAACCTGCGACGCCGCGCTGATGCCGTAGGCGCGGTGCCCGAGAAAGATCTTGTTCAGATAGAGCTCCATGATTTTTTCCTTGGAGAACTCGCTTTCGATTTTCAGCGCCAGCAGGATTTCGTTGAACTTGCGTGTATAAGTCTGTTCCGGGCTGAGGAAAAAGTTACGCGCGACCTGCATCGTAATGGTACTGCCACCGCGGGTTTTGCGACCGGTAGTGGCGACCTCGTAGGCCGCCGCCAGCAGGGCGTAAAAATCGACGCCCACGTGGTTCCAGAACTGGTCGTCCTCGACCGCCACCACGGCGTCGATCAGATAGCGCGGAATCTTGTCGAAATCGACCGGGATACGACGATGCTCGCCGAACTCCGCGAGCAGGACTTCGTTCTTGTCGTAGACGCGCAGCGGCACCTGATACTGGGCGTCCTCGAGGTGGTCGATCGACGGCAAGGCCGGCACCATCACGGCATAAATATAGAATCCACCGGCGATCAGAACGATCGAACCGGCCGCAAACAGCCATGACACAATTTTTACTAGCTTTTTCATCAAGTTAGGCTATATACATCACGAATCACTTGAAAAGTATCGACAAGTTTAAATTCTTGCACTAGACTCTTTTTTGGCTAATTAGAATAATTTAACATTCTATATACTTACAACTAGATCTTAATGTAATTTGTTATATAAGATTGAGTACAACAGGCACGTTGACGAGGGATATCGGTGTTTCTATCGCGTAAAAATCCACCGCTTATTGGGCTAGATATCAGCTCAACATCGGTCAAGTTGATGGAACTGAGTAAAACCGGTTCCAGCTACCGAATCGAGGGTATCGGAGTTGAGCCCCTGCCCGCAAATGCCGTCGTCGAAAAAAATGTCGCCGAAGTAGAATCTGTAGGCGAGAGTGTAAAGCGTGCGCTCGCCAAGTCAAAAATAAAATCGAAATTTTGTGCCATCGCGGTATCCGGATCATCGGTTATCACGAAAAAAATTACCATGCCAGCCAGTCTCAGTGAAGACGAAATGGAAGGGCAGATTCAGCTCGAGGCCGACCAGTACATTCCCTATCCTCTCGAAGAAGTCAACCTCGATTTTCACATTATCGGCGAGACCGAAACCAATCCCGAAACCGTCGACGTCCTGTTAGCCGCCTGTCGCAGCGAAAACGTCGATGACCGCGTCGCCGCGGTCGAACTCGCCGGCCTGACGCCTAAAATAGTCGATATCGAAGCCTATACCGTCGAAACCGTATTTTCGGCAATGGCCTCGCAAATGCCCGACGAAGGCATGGACAAAACCATTGCCATTGTCGACATCGGCGCAACCATGACCTCGCTCAGCGTCATACATAATCATCAGCTGATTTACACGCGGGAGCAAAACTTCGGCGGTAAACAGCTGACCGAGGAAATCATGCGCCGTTACGGCCTGTCTTACGAAGAAGCCGGTCTCGCCAAGCGCCAGGGCGGCTTGCCCGATAACTATGAACCCGAAGTACTCGAACCGTTCAAGGAAACCACGGCCCAGCAGGTCAGCCGCTTTCTGCAATTCTTTTACTCCGCCGGCGGACCGATCGGGGATATCGACCACCTGGTGCTGGCCGGGGGTACTGCCTCTTTACCGAATCTGGCCGAATTGACCGAGTCTCACATTGGCGTGCCGACGACGATCGCAAACCCGTTTGCCGACATGTCTTCATCGAGCCGGGTCAACAAGGCCAACCTGGAAGCAGATGCGCCCTCCTTCCTGATTGCTGCTGGACTAGCCATCCGAGGAGTTGAATACAAATGGTCATGACAACGATCAACCTGTTGCCCTGGCGCGAAGAGCATCGCCAGAAGCAAAAAAAGGATTTCGCAGTCATGCTGGGCATGGTTGCGGTGCTGGCCGCAGCCATCGTCGGCCTGATCCACTTCCAGATGCAGGCCAAGATCGATTACCAGCTGTCGCGTAATCTGTTCCTGACCAATGAAATCAAGAAGCTCGACGATGAAATCAAGGAAATCCGCGAACTGCAAAAGGTACGCCGCAGCCTGATCGAGCGTATGGAAGTCATCCAGGACCTGCAGGCCAGCCGGCCGTCGATCGTGCACCTGTTTTCCGAGATCGTGTCCACCGTGCCTAACGGCGTTTACCTCGAGTCGCTGGCCCAGACCGGCAGCAGCCTGCTGATCAACGGCCAGGCCGAATCGAACGCGCGGGTTTCGACCTATATGCGTAACCTGTCCGCTTCCGAATGGCTCAAGGATCCGAATCTGACGGTCATCGAGATCGAGGATATTACGGTCAACCGCATCAGCACCTTTACCCTGACCGTGAAGCAAACATCGCCCAACGCGACCGGCGAAGAAGAACAGGATGATGGAGGTCTGCAGTAATGAACTGGGAAGAACTGCAACACCACCTGGAGCCGGATAATATCGGCACTGCGCCGATGGGCGTAAAGATCGGCGTGTTCGGGGTCCTGTTCGTCTCGATTATCGCCGCAGGCATTTATTTCGATACGAAAGAGCAATTGAAAGTGCTGGAGACACACGAGAGGAAGGAGCTCGAACTCAAGCAGGAATTCACGACCAAGGCGGACCGGGCGGCCAAGCTCGAACTCTACAAGGAGCAACTGGCCGAAATGGAAGCCTCCTTCGGCGCCCTGCTGCGGCAGCTGCCGGAAACCACCGAGGTTGAATCGCTGCTGGTAGACGTCTCCCAAACCGGCCTCGCCGCTGGCCTCGAGATCAAGAAATTCAAACCCAGCGCGGAAGAAAAGAAAGGCTTCTACGCCGAACTGCCGATCGCGCTCGAAGTGTCTGGTTCGTATCACCAGCTCGCCACTTTCATCAGCGGTATTGCGGCGCTGCCGCGAATCGTCACCATCAGCGACATGAAACTCGAACCCTTCGAACAATCCGAAGAGAGCGAGTCGGACAAACTGCAAATGTCGGCCACGGCAAAGACTTACCGGTATCTGCAGGAGGATGAGCAATGACAGGACGATTGCAGAATCTGCTTAAACTATCCTTGGTCGCAGCACTCGTCGGCGGGCTAAGCGGCTGCGGCGAGGGTCTGGGCGACCTGCAACAGTTCGTGCAACAGATCAGGTCGAAGCCGCCCGGCCGTATCGAACCGATCCCCGAATTTACGCCCTACCAGAATTTCGAGTACACCTCGCACGATTTGCGCGACCCCTTCAAATTGGTCGATTTTCGCCGCCCGGATGAGTTACCCGATGAAATTGCCGAACTCGGCAGCGGAATACGCCCCGACCTCGACCGCGTCAAGGAACCGCTGGAAGACTTCCCGCTCGATACGCTGCGGCTGAAAGGCACCATCGACGACAAGGACGGGATCAAGTGGGGTCTGATATTTGCACCTGACAACACCATACACCGTGTCATCGAAGGTAATTACATGGGCCAGAACCACGGCCGCATTATCTCGGTTTCCGACCAGGCTATTGAATTGACAGAAATTGTCCCGGACGGACTGGGAAATTATATCGAACGCTCATCGGCGGTCGCGTTGATCGAGTAACGAGAGGAAACACCCATGAAAAGTGTTAGCAATAAAATGAACATAACAAGACTATTCAAGGTCTCACTGACAGCGCTTTGCCTGCTTGCCTTCGGCGACGCGTCAGCACGAGCCCTGGTTGGCCTCGATTACTCGGGTATGACTGGGAACACGGTCCAGGTCGTGTTTACTTTCGACGACACCGCAGTCGCCCCACGAACCTTTACCATCGACGAACCGGCACGCATCGCACTCGACTTCGGCGACACCGAAAACAAGCTGGAGCAGCGTAACATGCAGGTTGGTATCGGCGCCATGCAAAGCATTATTTCGGCGGCATCGAAAAACCGCACCCGGGTCGTACTAAACCTGTCACAGAAAGCCAACTACACCACCAGCGTGAGCGGCAACCAGGTGACTCTGACTATCGCCGGCGGCGAGCAGGTCGCGCTGCCCGCAGTTGCTACCGGCCAGACCGAAGCCAGCGGCACTACCGCCAGCGTAAGCCAGCCCACCCAGGCTATCTCCGCGGTTGCCAAGGGCGTTACCAACGTCGACTTCAAGCGTGGGCCCAACGGCGAAGGCCGCGTCATCATCGATATGACAACGGCTTCGATCAGCACCGACGTCTGGCGCGAAAACAACGTCATCAATGTCGAACTGATCGGTTCGCAACTGCCGCGTGAACTGCAGCGTCGCATGGATGTCAGTGACTTTGCCACACCCATCAGCCACATCGACGCGATCCAGGATGGTTCCAATATCCGCATGAGCATCGTTTCCGCCGGCGACTTCGAACATCTTGCTTACCAGACCGATCGCGTTTACACGATCGAAGTGGCGCCGATCTCCAAGGAAGAGGAGGAGAAGAAAAAGAAGGAAAAATTCGGTTTTACAGGCGAACGCCTGTCGCTTAACTTCCAGGATATCGAGGTCCGCTCGGTACTGCAGTTGCTGGCCGACTTCACCGGGCTCAACCTGGTGGTTTCCGACTCGGTCGAGGGCAACCTGACCCTGCGCCTGAAGAACGTCCCCTGGGACCAGGCAATGGATATCATACTCAAGACCAAGGGTCTCGATCAGCGCCGTGCTGGCAACGTCATCCTGATCGCGCCCACAGACGAAATCGCCGCGCGTGAAAAACTCGAACTCGAGGCGCGCAAGCAGGTCGAGGAACTCGAACGCCTGCGCACCGAGTTCATCAAGGTCAACTACGCCAAGGCGGCCGACATGGCCGAGCTGCTCAAGCTGAAGGACAACGCAATCCTGTCTCCACGCGGATCGGTCAGTGTCGACGAGCGCACCAACACCCTGCTGGTCAAGGACACCAACACAAGCCTGGCTAACGTACGTACCCTGTTGGCCGAACTCGATATCCCGGTACGCCAGGTATTGATCGAGTCGCGCGTGGTTATCGCCAATGACGACTTCAGCAAGGAACTCGGTGTCCGTTTCGGTGTGACCAACGACAGCTTTGGCACCGATACCACCGGAAAAGGTGCTATTACTACCGGCACGCTGAACGGTGTCGCCGACCTGGCGAACAATAACACTCTGGACGTGCTAGACAGCCTCAACGTCAACCTGCCGGTACAGAACCCGGCCGGTAGCTTTGCCCTGGCGCTGGCCAAGTTGCCGCTTGGTACCTTGCTCGAAATGGAGCTGTCCGCGGCGCAGATCGAAGGCCGTGGAGAAGTCGTCTCGAGCCCGCGCGTCATCACCGCCGATTCGCACACGGCACGCATCGAACAGGGTGTCGAAATCCCCTACCTCGAACTGGATGACGGTGATGCCACACTGAAGTTCAGAAAGGCCGTGCTGTCGCTCGAGGTAACTCCGCAAATCACTCCGGACGACCGCGTAATCATGGATCTGGACGTGCACAAGGACAACCAGGGCGAACTGGTAGCCTTCGGCTCCGGCCTGTTTGCGCCGAGTATCGATACCCGCGAAGTGCAATCGCAACTGCTGGTCGACAATGGCCAGACCGTGGTGCTCGGCGGTATCTACGAAACCGAGAATACGACCCAGGTGACCCGGGTGCCGTTTTTCAGTGACCTGCCGCTGATCGGCAACCTGTTCAAGTCTACTGTTGAAGTCGACGACCGCACCGAGCTTCTGATCTTCGTTACACCGAAGATCCTGCAGGGCGCGAACCTCGATATTCGCTAGACAAGGGCCGGACAGAAACGAAAAGGGCAGCCCGAGGGCTGCCCTTTTTTTATTTTTATCAGGCTCCGCGAATGCGGGATTGAGTTATCATAACCGCATGAGCCATCGCAACATCATCCTGATCGGACCCATGGGTTCGGGCAAGTCGACTATCGGCAATATCATCGCCAAGCGGCTGCACCGCGAATTCCAGGACAGCGATCAATTCATCGAAAAACGCACCGGCGTCGACATTGCGCGCATTTTCGACATCGAGGGCGAGGAAGGTTTTCGCGAGCGCGAGTCAAATGCGCTGAACGAACTGCTGAGCAGTAACAACCGGGTCATTGCCACCGGCGGTGGCTCGGTGCTGCGCGAAGAAAACCAGCGTTTGCTCAAACAGAAGGGATACATTATTTTTCTCGACACCTCGGTCAACCAGCAAATGCAGCGCCTGGCCCGGGACAAGAAAAGACCGCTGCTGCAGACCGAAAATCCGCGAGAACGTCTCGAGGCCCTGTCAAAGGAACGTCGACCGATCTACCTCGATCTGGCCGACCTCGCGGTAAAAACCGACAAACGCATGGCCCGCCGGCTGGCGGCCGATATCATCAACCAGTTACCCGACAACCTGAAGTAAACATGAAGATTATTCACCGGCTTGGCGTCGACCTTGGCGAGCGTAGTTATCCGATATACATTGGTACCGACCTGCTCGGCCAGGCGGAACTGATCGGCCAGCACATTCTCGGCAGTTCCGCGTTAATCGTATCCAATACCACCGTCGCCCCGCTCTACCTGGCGCGGATTCAAACTGCGCTCGAAAGTCTCGGGATTCGTCAGGACCAGGTGATTCTCGAGGATGGCGAGCAGTTCAAGACGCTGGCGTCGGTAGAGTCGATTATCGACCTGATGCTGCGCCAGCGTCATGACCGTCGCAGCACCATCATCGCGCTCGGAGGCGGCGTCATCGGCGACATCGCCGGCTTCGCCGCCAGCATTTACCAACGCGGGGTAAACTTTATCCAGATGCCGACCACGCTATTGTCCCAGGTCGACTCTTCGGTCGGAGGTAAAACCGGGGTCAACCATCCGCTTGGTAAAAATATGATCGGTGCGTTTTACCAGCCGCAATGCGTCATCGCCGATATCGACAGTTTCGGCACCCTGTCTGCGCGCGAACTCTCAGCGGGCATGGCCGAGGTGATCAAGTACGGGCTGATTTACGATGCCGAATTCTTCGACTGGCTGGAGCAAAACATTGACGGCCTGATGACCGGTGACGTCGATTTGCTCGCACAGGCGGTGTTGGTCTCGTGCCGGATCAAGGCGCGTGTGGTCGAACAGGACGAGCGCGAATCCGGCCTGCGCGCAATCCTCAATCTCGGCCATACCTTCGGCCACGCTATCGAAGCGGTGATGGGTTACGGCAACTGGCTGCATGGGGAGGCCGTCGCCGCCGGCATGATCATGGCGATCGACCTGTCGATCCGCCAGGGCTGGATTGACGAAAGCGTACGCGAGCGCAGTATCGAGTTGCTCCGGCGCGCGGCCCTGCCGACCGCGCCGCCGGCCGAAATGACGCCGGAGCAATTTCTCGAGACCATGGCGATCGATAAGAAAACCGTCGACGGTACGATCAAGCTGGTACTGTTGCGCAAGCTCGGAGAAGCCTGTGTTACCGGCGACTATGATCACGACAAACTGCTACAAACCCTGGCTGCCTGATTGGAATTTTGCACCAAAATCGTGCAAGCCTCGCGGATTTCACCCAATCTGTCGCTGCTGATATAATCCTCGACCGTTTGCACCCGCTGTCTCGCCCGTGGCCAAAACCGCGATTCAGGCTGGATTAATGCATCGTTTCTGATTATTCTGGTGGGTTCCCGGAAAGGCGGTTTTTACCCAAAAAGGCGCCTCTGAAAAATTCTCGACGCAGATTCCATCGAGCACGACACCCCGGCACGGTTGCTCGGCAAGAAAGACTGCGCCGGGAAACAGCACTTAAGGTGTAGCATGTTGAACGGCGAAAACAACAAATTCGAAAAGGGTCTGTACGATCCGCGAAACGAGCACGATTCGTGTGGCATCGGCTTCATCGCCGATATCAAGAACCGCAAGAGTCACAAGATCGTGCGCGACGGGCTCACGATCCTCGAAAACCTGACGCATCGCGGCGCGGTCGGCGCGGACCCGCTGGCCGGAGACGGCGCAGGCATCCTGATACAAATTCCCGATCGCCTGATGCGCTCTGAAGCCGAAGAACTCGGTTTCGAATTGCCGCCGCCGGGGGAATACGCGGTCGCCATGGTTTTCATGCCGCAAAACGAATCGACCCAGAAAGAATGCGAGTTCGCCCTCGAGCTAATCGCCAACGAAGAGGGACAGAAGGTTCTCGGCTGGCGCGACGTACCTCGCGACAATGCCTGTCTCGGCTTCAGCGTCAAGCCGAAAGAGCCAGTGATTCGGCAGTTCTTCATCGGCCGCGGCGACAACTGCCCCGATACCGCTGCCTTCGAGCGCAAGCTGTTCGTAATCCGCAAAAGCGCCCATTTTCGCATTCGCCGAATAAAACCCGAGGCCCACGAGGAATTCTACGTCGCCTCGATGTCGACCAGCACGCTGCTGTACAAGGGCATGGTGCTGGCCGGCAACCTGTCGAAGTATTTCATCGACCTGCGCGACGAACGCGTCGAGTCCGCGCTCGCCCTCGTGCACCAGCGCTTTTCGACCAACACCTTCCCCAGCTGGGAGCTGGCGCAACCGTTCCGCTACCTGTGCCACAACGGTGAGATCAACACGGTGCGCGGCAACATCAACTGGATGCAGGCGCGACGCGCCAACATGCAATCCGACCTGTTCGGCGACGACCTGGAAAAACTGTGGCCGCTGATCGGCGACGGTAACTCGGATTCGGCGACCTTCGACAATTGTCTCGAACTGCTGGTCGCCGGCGGTTACTCGCTGGCGCACGCGATCATGTTAATGATTCCGGAAGCGTGGCTAGACAACCCGCTGATGGATGACAACCGGCGCGCCTTCTACGAGTACCACGCCGCCTTGATGGAACCCTGGGACGGGCCCGCCGCGGTCGCTTTTTCTGACGGCCGCCAGATCGGCGCCACGCTCGATCGCAACGGTTTGCGCCCGGCGCGTTACCTGATTACCGACGACGGTATCGTGGTAATGGCCTCGGAAATGGGCGTTCTGGACATTGCGGAAGAAAAAATCGTCAAGAAGTGGCGCCTGCAGCCCGGCAAGATGTTTCTTATCGACCTCGAGCAGGGCCGCATCATTGACGACGAGGAACTGAAGGAGCAGCTGGCCACCGCCAAGCCTTACCAGCAGTGGCTGGATAAAACCCAGATCAAGCTCGAGGACGTACCGGCGGAGGTCGCCGCCATGGTACCCGACTCGGCGACGCTGCTCGATTGCCAGCAAGCCTTCGGTTACACGCGCGAAGACATGGATTTCTTCCTTAAACCAATGGCCGTCACCGGCCAGGACCCGGTCAGCGCGATGGGGCGCGATATTCCGCCGGCCGTGTTGTCGCACCGGGCCAAGAACCTGTTCGACTACTTCAAACAGAATTTCGCCCAGGTCACCAACCCGCCAATCGATCCGATCCGTGAGGAGCTGGTCATGTCGCTGGTGTCGCTGATCGGCCCGCGGCCAAACCTGCTCGACCTCAAGTCTGGCGGCAAACACCGGCGACTGGAAGTGCACCAGCCGATTCTCTCCAGCGTCGATCTCGAGAAAATCCGCCGCATCGAGGACTTCGAACAGAGCGCCTTCAGAACCTACACGCTCGATATCGTCTACCCGGCAACCGAGGGCGCGGCTGGCATGCAGACCGCCGTCGAACGTTTGTGTAGAAGGGCCGGCAAACTGGTCGAGGAGAGCGGATTCAATATCCTCATTCTGTCGGATCGGGCCGTCGATACCGACTCGATTGCGATTCCGTCGCTGCTCGCCACCGGTGCAGTACATCACTACCTGATTCGCCACGGCCTGCGCACCGATGTCGGCATCGTCGTCGAAACCGGCGAGGCACGCCGGGTGCACGATTTTTGCCTGCTCGCCGGCTACGGCGCCGAGGCAATCAATCCCTACCTCGCACTCGACAGTATTACCCATATGTTACCCGGCCTCGACGACGAACTCGGCGTCGACGAGGCGCATGGCCGCTACATCAAGGCGATCAACAAGGGCATTCTCAAGGTCATGTCGAAAATGGGTATTTCGACCTACCAGTCGTATTGCGGCGCGCAGATTTTCGATGCCGTTGGCCTTAACAGCGCCTTCGTCGACAAGTATTTCGCCGGCACCGCAACGGCAGTCGAAGGCATCGGACTCGCCGAGGTGGCCGAGGAGACGGTGCGTCGCCACAGGGCGGCCTACGGCAACGAGCCGATGCTGCGTAACTCGCTCGAAATCGGCGGCGAACTGGCCTACCGCCATCGCGGCGAGAAACATGCCTGGACGCCGCAAACCATTTCCCTGCTGCAACACGCGGTGCGTTCCGGCGACTATGAAAAGTACAGGGAATACAGCGAACTGATGAACCGTCCCGGCGACCGGGTTAAAAACCTGCGCGGCCTGTTCGAGTTCAGGTTCGACCGTGACCCGGTGCCGCTCGACGAAGTCGAGCCGGCCAGCGAAATCGTCAAGCGCTTTGCCACCGGCGCAATGTCTTTCGGCTCGATCTCGTGGGAAGCGCACACCACGCTGGCGATCGCGATGAACCGCATCGGCGGGCGCTCCAATACCGGCGAAGGCGGCGAGGAAGCGGAGCGATACGCGACCCTGCCAAACGGTGATTCGATGCGTTCGCGAGTCAAGCAAATCGCCTCGGGGCGATTCGGCGTCACCACCGAATACCTGGTCAACGCGGACGACATCCAGATCAAGATGGCACAGGGCGCCAAGCCCGGCGAGGGCGGGCAGCTGCCGGGACACAAAGTCAACGAATGGATCGCTCGCGTGCGCCATTCGACCCCCGGCGTCGGGCTGATTTCACCGCCGCCGCACCACGACATTTACTCGATCGAGGACCTGGCGCAGCTGATCCACGATTTGAAGAACGTCAACCCGCAGGCGCGCATCAGCGTCAAGCTGGTTTCCGAGATCGGTGTCGGCACCGTAGCCGCCGGCGTTTCCAAGGCGCATGCCGATCACGTGCTCATTTCCGGCTCCGAGGGCGGCACCGGCGCCAGCCCGCTGACGTCGACCATGAACGCGGGCTCGGAATGGGAAATCGGACTGGCCGAAACCCACCAGACGCTGGTTCTGAATGACCTGCGCGGACGCATCGCGGTACAGGCCGACGGCGGCATGCGCACCGGCCGCGACATCGTCGTCGCGGCCCTGCTCGGCGCCGACGAAATCGGTTTCGGCACCATCGCGCTGATCGCCGAGGGTTGCATCATGATGCGCAAATGCCACCTCAACACCTGCCCGGTGGGCGTCGCCACCCAGGACCCGGAGCTGCGTAAGCGCTTTACCGCGAAACCGGAAGACCTGGTGAATTTCTTCATGTTCGTCGCCGAGGAGGTGCGCGAGTGGATGGCGAAACTCGGCTACCGCAGCTACAGCGAGATGATCGGCCATGCCGATCGCCTCGACGTCAGCAAGGCGGTCGACCACTGGAAGACGAAGGGCCTCGATTTCACTGGCATCTTCACCGTGCCGCAGGCTGGCGAAAACGTCGCGATTTACAATTGCGAGGAACAGGATCACGGCCTCGATCAGGCCCTGGACCACCAGCTCATCGCCAGATCGGCCGCGGCGCTCGAAAAAGGGGAAGCGGTCGTGCTCGACGATGTCGAGGTCACCAACGTCAATCGCACCATCGGCTCGATGCTGTCCGGTGAAGTCGCACGCCGTTACGGTCACACGGGTTTGCCGGATAACACCATTCACATCAAGACACGGGGTAACGGCGGGCAGAGTTTCGGCGCCTTCCTCGCCGCCGGCATTACGCTGGAACTCGCCGGCGAAGCCAACGACTACACCGGCAAGGGACTATCCGGCGGCCGCATCATCGTCTACCCCCCGGCCGAATCGCGATTCGACGCGGACGAAAACATCATCGTCGGCAACACGGTTTTGTACGGTGCAATATCCGGCGAAGTTTTCTTTTCCGGCGTCGCCGGCGAACGCTTCTGCGTGCGTAATTCCGGCGCCACCGCGGTAGTCGAGGGCGTCGGCGATCACGGCTGTGAATACATGACCGGTGGCTGCGTCGTAGTGCTCGGACATACCGGCCGTAATTTCGCCGCCGGCATGAGCGGCGGCATCGCCTACGTGTTCGACGAAGACGGCATGTTCGAAATGCGCTGCAATCTCGCCATGGTCGAACTCGAGCCGATCACCGCCGAAGACGAAGCTCTGGAGCATTTCGACCACCAGGGCGGCGATCTGGAGGGGCACGGCCTGGTGGACATCATGCATGATCTGACGCGTCACGACGAGCAGCGGCTGAAGACGCTGATCGAAACACACCGTCTTCACACCGGCAGCGCCAG
Source organism: Gammaproteobacteria bacterium (assembly GCA_020354435.1). GTDB lineage: Bacteria > Pseudomonadota > Gammaproteobacteria. The sequence continues at coordinate 3,383,520 of CP070646.1, read as the reverse complement.
GGCGGCCGAAATCCTCGACAACTGGGACCACTATCGCAATCGCTTCGTCAAGGTCATGCCGGTCGAATACCGCAAGGCCTTGCAGAAAATGCAGGATCAGGTGCGTGAAGAAGCGGGCGTCAGCGTCGCCATCGGCGCGTGATCGCGGCAGCAATAACGTGAGGATTAACCATGGGTAAGGCTACAGGATTCATCGAGATTCGCCGACGCGACCGCGAATACGCCGCGGTCGCCGATCGCCTCAAGCACTACAATGAATTCGTCATTCCGCTCGGAGACGAGGCCACGCGAGACCAGGCGGCGCGCTGCATGGACTGCGGCATCCCGTTTTGCCACAACGGTTGCCCGGTCAACAACATCATTCCCGAGTGGAACGACCTGGTCTACCGCGACCGTTGGCGCGAGGCACTCGACGTATTGCACTCGACCAATAACTTTCCCGAGTTCACCGGGCGGCTGTGCCCGGCGCCCTGCGAAGAGTCATGCACGCTGAATCTCGACGACGAGCCGGTGACGATCAAGACCATCGAATGCGCGATCGTCGACCGCGGCTGGCAGGAAGGCTGGATAGAACCGCAGGTTCCGGTGCGCCGCAGCGGCAAGCGTGTCGCCGTCGTCGGCTCCGGCCCGGCGGGCCTCGCCTGCGCGCAGCAACTGGCGCGCACCGGCCATCGGGTCGCCGTGTTCGAAAAGAATCGCCGCATGGGCGGTTTACTGCGCTACGGCATTCCCGACTTCAAGATGGAAGCGGACAAGGTCGACCGCCGCATCGCGCAGATGCAGGCGGAAGGCATTCGTTTCCGTCCCAACAGTCACATCGGTGTCAACGTACCCGTGAGCGACCTGCTAAGCGACTACGATGCGGTCGTGCTCGCCTGCGGCTCGGAAAAACCGCGCGACCTCGAGATCCCCGGGCGCGAAGCCGCGGGCGTGCATTTCGCAATGGACTTTCTGACCCAGCAGAATCGTCGCGTCAGCGGCGAGGCAGTCAGCGACGACGACATCCTCGCCAAGGGCAAGAACGTCATCGTTATCGGCGGTGGCGACACCGGCGCCGACTGCGTCGGCACGTCCAACCGCCAGGGCGCCGCCAGCGTCACCCAGCTCGAAATCATGCCGCGTCCGCCGGAGCGCGAAGACAAGCTGCTGACCTGGCCCAACTGGCCGCTCAAGCTGCGCACCTCGACTTCGCACCACGAAGGCTGCGAGCGCGACTGGTCGGTGGCGACGCGTTCGATCAGGAGTGAAAACGGGATCGTCACCGGCCTCGAACTGGTTCGACTGGAATGGAAGCAGGGCGAAACCGGACAAATGCGGATGTCCGAGATCGAGGGCAGCGAATTCACCATCGAAGCGGACCTGATCCTGCTGGCAATGGGCTTCGTACACCCTGTTCACGAGGGCCTGTTGGCCGATCTCGGCGTCGAGCTCGACCAGCGCGGCAACGTCGAGGCCAGCGAAGCCGATTACCGCAGCTCGGTCGACAAGGTATTCGCCTGCGGCGACGCCCGCCGCGGGCAATCGCTGGTGGTTTGGGCCATCCGCGAAGGACGCCAGGCGGCGCGCTCGGTCGACCGCTTCCTGATGGGCCAGACTGAACTGCCCCGTTAGCTTACCAATACAAAACGTCATTGCGAGGACCGCGAGGCCGAAGCAATCTTGGCAAACATCCAAAACTTGGGAAGATTGCTTCGCCACGCTCGCAATGACAGGCTTTGGTGCGGTTCTCGCAATGACATCATATTTCCGTCGCGCCAGATCCGACCTGAGGCCAATCGCAAATTTACCCATACGCCCTACTGCCCTGGCGCGAATCATGCGAAAATGTCCGGCCCTGTAACCGATCCGACGAAATACGCGAGTAAATGGCTGGACGCATACCCCGCAGCTTCATCGACGACCTGCTCAACCGTGTCGATATCGTCGAGGTTATCGACAGCCGCGTGCCGCTAAAGAAAAAGGGCCGCGAATACTGGGCCTGTTGCCCGTTCCACGGCGAAAAGACCCCCTCCTTTTCGGTCAGCCCCTCGAAACAGTTCTACCATTGCTTCGGCTGCCAGAAATCGGGTAACGCGGTCGGCTTCCTGATGGATTACGACCACATGGAGTTCGTCGAAGCGATCGAGTCGCTGGCTTCATCCCTCGGTCTCGAAGTCCCCTACGAGAAAGGCAGCGTACCGGCACGCCAGGCCAGGGACACCTTCGAACCAATGTTCCAGTCGATGGAACGGTGTTCCGCCTATTACCAGCAACAGCTGAAACAGTCGCAGGTTGCGATCGATTATCTGAAGAACCGCGGTATCAGCGGCCAGACTGCGAAAACCTTCGGCATCGGCTACGCGCCCCCGGGCTGGAACAACCTCGAGGGCGACGAAAAACTGCTGATCGAGACCGGCATGCTGGTGAAAAAGGAAGATGGCAAGCAGTACGACCGGTTCCGTCACCGCCTGATGTTCCCGATTCGCGACCGCCGCGGGCGCACAATTGCATTCGGCGGCCGCGTCATCAATCCCGAGGATAACCCGAAGTACCTGAACTCGCCGGAATCGACGCTGTTCCACAAGAGCGACGAAATCTACGGCCTGTACGAAATGAAAAAGACGGTTACCAATATTGACCGCATCTACATCACCGAGGGTTACATGGACGTCGTCGCGCTGGCCGAGCACGGCGTGCAGACCGCGGTGGCGACGCTAGGCACGGCGATCAACAACCGCCAGATCGAGTCGCTGTTCCGCATTTGCAAGAACCTGGTGTTCTGCTTCGACGGCGACGCCGCCGGCAATAAGGCGGCCTGGCGCTCGCTCGAAGAATGCCTGACCTCGCTGAAAGAAGGTCGGCTCGCGCGTTTTCTGTTTCTGCCCGAGGGCCAGGATCCGGACAGCTATATCAGCGAATTCGGCCAGGACGCTTTCGAGCAACTTGCGGATCAGGCCTCGACCTTAACCCAGTTCCTGTTCCAGAAGCTGCTTGCGGAATGCAACATCAACACGCTCGAAGGCCGCGCCCAGTTTCTCGACCGCCTGCGGCCCTACTTCGGCCAGATTCCTTTGCAGAGCCTTAAGGACCAGATTCTGGCCGAGGTCGAACAGCGCCTGGGGCAGAAAATAGACGGCCGCATGCTGCGTCTGCTGGGCGAGGACAGGCCGGCCAGGGCGGCACCGGCGCGGCTGCCGGAGCAGCACTGGACCCCTACCCGGCTTGCAATCAACCTGTTGCTGAAAAAACCGGCGCTGGCCAATAGCACCGGCACCCATCACGAGCTCGCCGACAGCGATATACCCGGGGTTGACCTGTTGCTCAAGATTCTGGATCGCATTCACGACGAACCGGAAATCAGCACGCAAAACCTGCTCGATCGCTTCCGTGGCGACGCACATGAAACGCACCTCTACAAGCTGGCGACTATGGAGCCCCCGGTAGAGAACGAGGAAAACCTCGAACGCATGTTCGCCGACTGTTTACAAAGCCTGCAAAAACAGTATATTGACCACCGCCAGAAGCGCCTGATCACGAAATTACAGTCCGGGGAGGGCCTGACCGAGGCTGAAAAAATCGAGCACAGAAAATTATTCACAAATCAACACAGGGAAAGCAGTTAGCTTGGAAAAAGCAAAAATAGTCTTATATACTGTACTGTTACCCCGCAACATTCACTATTTCGAGGCACCATGGATCAAGATCAGCAATCCCGGCTAAAAGAACTTATTGCCAAAGGCAAGGAACAGGGTTTCCTGACCTATACGGAGGTCAATGACCACCTGCCCGAAGGCATCGTCGAGCCGGAACAGATCGAAGACATTATCCGCATGATCAATGACATGGGAATCAAGGTGCACGAGTCCGCGCCGACCGAAGCCACCGACATTCTCAGCGACACCGAAACCGAGCCGGACGAGGATGCCGCCGAGGAAGCGGCGGCCGCGCTGGCCTCGCTCGACAGCGAGTTTGGCCGCACCACCGACCCGGTACGCATGTACATGCGCGAAATGGGTACGGTCGAGTTGTTGACCCGCGAAGGCGAAATCAAGATCGCCCGTCGCATCGAGAACGGCCTCAACCAGGCCATGAGTTCGCTCGCGCGTTACCCCGATACGATGCGCCTGATTCTCGAACGCTACAACGAGGTCCGCGAGGAAGAGGCCAAGCTCAGCGACCTGATCGTCGGCTTCGTCGATCCCGAAGAAGACCCGGACTCGATCCCGCTGCCGGCAGCATCGCAGGCCGGCGACGATGACGAGGACGCCGACGTCGACGACGGCGGCCCCGATCCGGAGGAAGCGGAAAAACGCTTCACCCGGATCGAGCGCGCCTTCAACCGCGCAATGAACTGCATCCCGAAAAACGACGAGAAGGGTTACGAGCGCAACATGAACCGTGCGGTCAAGGAGCTGATGGAAATCAAGCTGCTACCGCTGTTCATAGACCGGCTGTCGATCAACCTGAAGGACGTCATTAATCGCATTCGCTCGAACGAACGCACGATTCTCGACCTCTGCGTGAAGACCGCGCAAATGCCGCGCAAGACCTTCATCGAGACCTTCAAGGCCAACGAAACCAATCTGAACTGGGTTAACGGCCACCTGAAATCGGGCGAGAAATACGCCAGGGCGCTCGAAGGCGTCAAGGAAGAAATCCTGCGCTACCAGAAGCGTTTGAAGAAAATCGAGCAGGATTCGCACCTGTCGATCCACGATATCAAGGAAATCAACCGCAAGATGTCGATCGGCGAAGCCAAGGCGCGGCGGGCGAAGAAGGAAATGATCGAGGCCAACCTGCGCCTGGTTATCTCCATCGCGAAGAAATACACCAACCGCGGGCTGCAGTTCCTCGACCTGATCCAGGAAGGCAACATCGGCCTGATGAAGGCGGTCGACAAGTTCGAGTACCGCCGCGGTTACAAGTTTTCGACCTACGCCACCTGGTGGATTCGCCAGGCGATTACGCGTTCGATCGCTGACCAGGCGCGCACCATCCGTATTCCGGTGCACATGATCGAAACCATTAACAAGCTCAACCGCATCTCGCGGCAGATGCTGCAGGAGCTCGGCCGAGATCCGCAGCCGGAAGAACTGGCCGAGCGCATGGACCTGCCCGAAGACAAGGTGCGCAAGGTGCTGAAGATATCCAAGGAGCCGATCTCGATGGCGACCCCGATCGGCGACGACGAGGATTCGAACCTGGGCGATTTTATCGAGGATACCAACGTGCTGCTGCCGGCCGACACCGCGACCAACGCTGGCCTGTCGGAGTCGACGCGCGAAATCCTGTCGAGCCTGACGCCGCGCGAAGCCAAGGTGCTGCGAATGCGCTTCGGCATAGATATGAACACAGACCACACGCTGGAAGAGGTCGGCAAGCAGTTCGACGTGACCCGCGAGCGTATCCGCCAGATCGAAGCCAAGGCCCTGCGCAAACTGCGCCAC
>CP070646.1:3333583-3377994 GCA_020354435.1 Gammaproteobacteria bacterium | reverse complement strand
AGGCCAGGGATAACGCCGCGCGGCGGCATCGACCGCGTCGATCAGCGGTTCCGCGGCGGCACCCCGGTAGTCTTTGAGCAATCGGGGCCTGGCACCATACCAGTGACGGTCCGGGATATCCCGGTTAATGCCTACGACCGCCTGGCCGTAGTAGCCGCGCCAGCCGACGACGTCGTAAATCGTGTAAAAGTCTTCATTCTTGCGTTTGGCCGCGATCCAGGTATGGATGGCAAACCAGCCGCGCCAGCCCCAGGCATCGGCGCCGTAGACATGCAGCACGGCCTCACTGGTCGTGTCCGGATGCGGCGCGATGCCGGCAGATTCGCGGCTTGCGGTGCGCCAGTCACCGCGCGTGCCGAAGCTGTATAGCGCCAGCGGCAACGCGATCAATACCAACAGGACGGCGGTTTTTACATATCCCATGGAGAACCAGACAGTTTGATCGTCATTTAATTCAACTTGATTTTACTTCAACAGCCTCGTCAAAGGGTAGCGCCTGACGACACGATCGGGACTAGCGGCAGTTTGCGAGGTATTTCAGAATCGGTTAGCTCGATCGTCGCTACCCGGCACCGAGAAGCCGGGAAGCAAGAATCCTCGTGCGATCGATGGTTTTTTGCGTCAGCCTTTTGTGTTTTTCCATGCTGGAGAGACCGGTAAACAATATCCCCACCGGCTCCGCGCCTATGGTTTTGGCAGCCATTTTGAGTTGCCTGGATGTAGCGAAGGACCAGCGCCCCAACCACGCCGGCGCCGCGCTCGACGAAATCAGCATTGCCTTTTTTTGCCTGAGACCCTGCTTGCGAAACTTCGGATAGGGTTTACCCCAGGGCCAGTAAGCATAGGCCACGAGCCGCTCCATGAAGCGTTTGAAAACCGCGGTAACCGAACTGAAGTTGGTCGGTGACGCCAGGATATAGGCCTCGGCCAGCTCGATTTTTTCGATCAACTCGTACATGCCGTCACCGAGCACGCATTTACCCGGATCGGTGCCCGGCTGCTGGGTGCACTCGCGACAGTTCCTGCAGAACTCGATCGGATATTCACGCAGGTTAACGACCTCGGTATTCGCGCCCTCACCTTTTAACACCCCGACCGCGACCGCAATCGCCTGGTCGGTAATGCCGTCGTCACGGTAGGAGCCATTGATGACAAGTACCCTGGTCATATCTGCCATTATTCTATCCGTTTCAAGAAACTACGCCGGCAGGCTGAAACACTCATTGATGCAAATCAAACGAAAAAGAATTGACCGTGAAAAGCATCGCCGGGTCGAATAAAATCAAGCCCCTTGCTTGCGGATTTTCATTTTGCCAACAACGCTGGAAAAACTGATTGCACGCCATGCGCGTTACCGCGGCGATCATGTCGCGGTCGTATTTGGCGAGGAACGCCTGACCTGGGAGCAGTTCGAGCGGCGCGTTAACCGGCTCGCCAACGCATTGCAGGCGCGCGCCATCGGCAAGGGCGACAAGGTCGCAAGCGCACTGCCCAACAGCATGGAACTGCTGCTGATTTACTGGGCCACGGTTTCGATCGGCGCCGTGCTGGTGCCGCTCTCGCCGCTGCTCAAGGCCGCCGGCCTGGTCAACCTGCTAAACAATGCCGACGTGCGCCTGGTTTTCCTGACCGCGCAGCTGATGACCGAACTGGGCGCGCAGCGCACCGCTCTCAACCGGATCGAAGAGAAGGACACTATCGTGGTCGGCGGACAGGACGACGGTTTCGCGGCATTCGTAGCCGGCAGCCCGGAATCGCCGCCCGCCTGGCCCGAAATGCAACAGCAAGACCTGTTCAACATCGTTTACTCGAGCGGCACCACCGGCCTGCCCAAGGGCATCATGCACAGCCACCTGGTGCGCGCAAACTACGGCAGCCATTTTGCCGCGGCGTTTCGCATGACGCCCGAAAGCGTGGTTTTGCATACCGGCTCGATCGTGTTCAACGGCGCCTTCGTCACGCTGATGCCGTGTTTTTTCCTCGGCGCGACATACGTTCTGCATCCGCACTTCGACGTCGAGGCGATGATCGAAACCGTCGCGCGCGAAAAGGTAACGCACATCATGATGGTGCCGTCGCAAATCATTGCCCTGCTGCAAAGCCCGAACTTCAACGCCGAAAACATGCGCTCGATGGAAATGCTGCTGACCATCGGTGCGCCGCTGCAGCAACAGTACAAGGAAGCCGTCAACGCGGTAATCCCGGGACGGTTTTACGAGCTGTACGGGTTAACCGAAGGCTTCGTCACCATTCTCGACCGCAACGACTTCGACCAGCAACCCGGCTCGGTCGGATGCCCGCCGCCGGCTTTCGAAATCCGCATCGTCGACGATGACGGCAACGATCTCGGTACCGGCGAAATCGGTGAGATCGTCGGCCGCGGACCGGTACTGTCTTCCGGCTACTATCGCCAGCCCGAATTGACCCGCGAAACCTTTCGCGATGGCTGGCTTTTCAGCGGCGATCTCGGTTACCTCGACAAAGCCGGATTTCTTTATCTCGCCGGGCGCAAGAAGGAATTGATCATTACCGGTGGCGTCAACGTCTACCCGCAGGACATCGAGGAAGTCGCCGCTGCCAACGAAGCCGTGCTCGAGGCCGCGGTGTTCGGCGTCGACTCCGACAAGTGGGGCGAAACCCCGGTAGCCGCGCTGGTATTGCGGCCCGAATCGAAATCGAGCGCGGACGAACTCAAGTCATGGATCAACGAGCGCGTCGAGGCACGTTTCCAGAAAGTGTCCGATGTCTACCTGGTCGAGCAAATGCCGCGCAACGTCGCCGGTAAAACCCTGAAAAACGAACTCAAGGAAAACTATCTTGCAAATCAAAAATAATACCTTCGTCATCACCGGCGCCGCACAGGGGCTCGGTGAAGCCATCGCGCTGCGGCTGGCAAGCCACGGCGCCAGGCTCGCGCTGCTCGACGTCAACGCCGAACCCCTCGAGCGCACGCTCGAATCCTGCAGGCATGCCGGCAGCGACTGCCGCGCATTTATCTGTAACGTCGCCGATGAAAACGACGTCAGCCGCAGTTTCGAGTTGACCGGGGAACAGCTCGGCCCGATCGTCGGCCTGGTCAACAACGCCGGTATTTTACGCGATGGCATGCTGGTCAAGGTCAAGGATGACGAAATCGTCGACCGCATGTCGCTGCAGCAGTGGCAACAGGTCATCGACATCAACCTGACCGGCGTGTTTCTGTGCGGGCGCGAGGCCGCGACCCACATGATCCGCCACGGCCAGGGCGGCGTGATGGTCAATATCTCGAGCATAAGCCGCGCCGGCAACACCGGGCAATCGAACTATGCCGCGGCCAAGGCCGGCGTGGTCGCGCTGTCGACAACCTGGGCGCGCGAGCTGGCGCGTTACCGCATCCGCAGCGTCGCCGTCGCACCCGGCGTATTCGAAACCGAGATGGTCGCGTCGCTGAAACCGGAAGCGCACGAGCGCATTACCAGCGCGGTGCCGTTACAGCGCACCGGCACGGTCGAGGAACTCGCACACGGCGTCGAGTTCATCATCGAAAACGATTACTACAGCGGCCGCATCCTCGAACTCGACGGCGGCCTGCGGCTTTAGATCTTGTCCCGCATCCGAAATTAGCGCGACCCTTGATCCGGCTTCGGCGTCCCGGTGGCAGGTAATCTTTCAGCCGCGACAGCGGTCTGCAGCGTGAGCAGGTTGTCAGAGGTTTCCTTCATGTGGCGCGACAGCTCGGCGAAGTGCTCGGGCGCGACCGCCAGCGGTTCCAGTTTGGCCGCGATCGGCGCGAGATACTGTCGGTAGATAAACCACACAACGCCAATCAGCGCCAGCGCAAGCACCGAGATCAGGATAACCGTGTAGGTCGAGATTTTGACCAGGGCCGAGTCGAGGGCAGAGTTGACCAGGTCCTTGGCATTGTCGGTAGCCTGCGGCAGAGACTCGGTTATCGCGTAAATGCCGTCTCGGGCCGATTGCAGCCCGCTGGACAGCTCGGCGATCGGCTGGCGTGCATTTTCGACTACCTGCGGTATCTGTCGGCTCAACTGCTGCCCGGTCTGCGGCAGCTCTATCGCGAGCTTCTCCAGTGCGTTGCTGGCGCGCTCAACGCTGGCAACGGCCTGCAACAGGACCTGTTTTTCCTCCTCGCTCAGGGCTTCGCTGTCGGTCGACAGTTTGTTTAGCGCCAGCGCAAGCTCGTCGATCGATTCAGCCAGCCGGACGGAGGCCCGGGTCAGGCCCTCGGTATCGATCACGACACGGTCGACGTTGACGCTCATGAACTGGCGTTTTTGCGTAACCGGCTCGTCGGCGGCAATGGCCGACGCAGCGCCAGGCAGTGTCAGCAAAAGTAAAAACGGCAATGGGATCAGGGCTTTCATCGTAACGCCTCCGTTATCGAGGTTCAGGCCTGGTCTAGCAATACCTGGCCGATTGCAATGAGTTTCTTTTTATCGCGCGGCGTCAATTGTGCATACAGGGTCAGCAAGTCCTGCATGTCTTCGCTGAGATAGGCCGCGGATTCGGCGCCTTCCGCCGGCGAGTCGATCCAGCCGCGGCGCTTGCCGAGAAATTTCTCGCAGCGCCTGGCCATGATATCAGGGATTTTGGCGTACGGATTATTGCGGAATTTACGCATGCGTTCGAGCGGTAATTTGATCGCCTCGAGGTACTCGGGCAGGATGCCTTTTTTTTCCGCCTGGTCGAGCGCGTCGATGAACCGGCGGTAGCGGTTGGAGTGCATTTCCGCCGGCCGCGGCGCGCCGATACCGTAGGTCAGCCAGCCCGGGTCGATGTTGAGCGCGGCACAAAACTGCAGGGTTTCGTCGACACCGGGCGTAGACAGGCCGGTTTCGTAGTTGTGGATGCGCCCGGCGCTCCAGCCGAGTCGCAGACTGAGCTCGCGGCTGTTGCTCTCCTTCGCCATCAGGCGCGCCTGGCGAATGCGTTTGCCGATCTTGACGTACAGCGGATTACGCCCGGACTTGTCCTTGCCGGGGGAGGATTTTTTGACTTGCATGTCGACGAGTTTAACAAAATCCAAATATCTTGGATATATTTCTTGCAATATCCAAATTTTTGATTATTATACGCTGCCACGTATTTCCGGCGCGTTGCGCCCAACTTAACTGGAGTGAGCAGTGGTTTCATTACAGCTACAGATATCCATCTTCCGGACAGGCCAAAGAAGCCTGACGGGCGGCTGTGCCCATGGCTGGGACAGGAAGCCAGGCAGTATTGCGGTATATCTCCGCCCCGAAGTCAATCTGGAAGGAATGACCATGCGGTAAGCGCCCGTTTACATCCGGGAGGCTGACCGCATAAAACGGCACCTCTCGAGGAACACCCGAAAACCCCGGTTGGTGCCAGCAAAACGCATCACCGGGGTTTTTGCGTTTTCAGGCAGTAAAAAGACCCCCGCGCCGACCCGGTTCGGCGGCGCGTAGCTCTTTAACAATCTGGAATACTGAATTGGCCGTCGGTGCAGCGACGGTCGATAGGCCACCCCCGTGGACCCGAGGGGGTGAACTAAAGGCGCATCGGGTCAGCGGAAACGGGTAAGCCGGAAACCCTAAAGAGCAGCCGGCAGCGTCAGATTTTGGTGGTCCGGCACAGATAGGTGGCGTAAGCGACGAAAGGGGGAAACCCAAGTACCCCGCCCACAGCTTTGCGGGTCGATCCGGAAAAACCTCGTCCCCACGCCTTCAGCTCGGCTGGAGGTAGTGATCAACACGCGCTAGGGATAAGGGGGAGCGCTTTGAGTCCGAGTTTCCAATACAAGGGCGGAGTGCAGTTCCAGGGGCGCGGGATGCCGAGCAGGCATCCCGCATCCTGAAGGACATTTGGTAGCCGACGCCAACGGGCCTGCGCGGCCCGACGTGCCCCAAAAAGTGCGTAATCACTTATCCGGGATCTTTGGAAACTGGCTATCTTTTTTCTGGGTGTAGCTCAACCGGATAAGAGCACGCGCTTTGGAAGCGCGAGGTTACTGGTTCAAATCCAGTCATCCAGACCAGTTTTTGGAAAGTGCACCATTCGGCAGGTGAGCACGCTGTTAACGTGCCGTATGCTGGTTCGAGTCCAGCCTTTCCAGCCAATTTCATGCGTCGCTAGTTCAATTGCGTTAGAACACCGGCCTTTTAAGCCGGCAGATCCAGGTTCGAATCCCGGGCGGCGTACCAGTCAATCGATTCGTGGTGTCCGTGGCGAAAGGATTAACGCGTCGGGTTGTGATTCCGGCTACTGCGGGTTTGAGTCCCGTCGGACACCCCAATACCAATGCCCCCATGGCCAAACGGATTAAGGCACCTGGCTACGAACCAGGAGACTGGAAGTTCGAATCTTCCTGGGGGCTCCATTGCCTTCGTAGCTCAATCGGCAGAGCGCTGGTTTGTCAGGTCAGAGGTAGCCAGTTCGAAACTGGTCGAAGGCGCCAATATTTGTGAGCGTGGCTGAACGGCATGAGGCACCCGGTTGCAACCCGGGATCACGGGAGTTCAACTCTCCCCGCTCACTCCAACGCTTCGTAGCTCAGTGTGAAGAGCACTCGGCTGATAACCGGGAGGTCAGTGGTTCGAATCCACTCGAAGCGACCAATTTGCCCCATGGCCAAATGGATTAAGGCACCTGGCTTCGAACCAGGAGACTGGGAGTTCGAATCTTCCCGGGGGCTCCACATGCCCCGGTTGCCTAATTGGATAAGGTACCGGATTTCTACTCCGGGATCTGTGGGTTCGAGTCCTTCCCGGGGCGCCATGGGCCCGTGGTGTAAGCAGCAACACGCGAGACTTTGAATCTCGAGTCGGAGGGGCGGAACCTCCCGGGCCTCCCAAAAACAGCTCTGTCGCTTAAACGGTAAAGCACTCATTGCACGTGGATGTGCAGGTGCCGCGTAGCACATGGAAGTGCGAGAGCGGCCCCCTCATAAGGGAGAAACTGCTGTTTCGACTCCAGCCGGAGCTACCAACGCCGAAGTGACGGAATGTGCATATGTACGCGACTTAAAATCGCGGTTTTGCGGGTTCGATCCCCGCTCTCGGCACCAATTTCACAATGCCGGGGTGATGCAATCTGGCAGACATCCCTGACTCAGACTCAGGGTCATGTGGGTTCGACCCCCACCCCCGGTACCAATTTGCCCAGGTGGCGAAACCGGTAAACGTGCCAGGTCGAGAGCCTGGTGGGCCTGAGGCCCCTGCAGGCTCGAGCCCTGCCCTGCGCACCATGCTGGGTTCGCATAGTCCGGCCGATTGCACCTGCCTTGTAAGCAGAAGAGCATGATGCTCCATCGTGAGTTCGAATCTCACACCCAGCTCCAAATTCGATTCAAGGGCGCACTGGTGAACAGGGGGCACCACCACCGAAAACGAAGAGTAGCCGGTGGCCGAGTAACATCGGTGGCAATTGAAATAGTTCGGTACGCACGGTTGCGGATGCAGGCTCGATGCTCTACGGCGGGTGTCAGCTGGCGCGCGTTTTCCAAGTGCCGTACTGGCCGGGAGTAATGCCCTGGTTGTTGTCATTCGCGGGTTCGAATCCCGCTGCGTCCACCATTTTTCGTCGGAACGGCATTCATCACCCATGGCCGTTCCATTTTCTTTAAACTGAAAGACTTGAGGAGATTGATCATGATCAAGATGAAACTCACCAAAGGAAAATCGCCGGTACTCGTCTGGACAGACGAGGTCGAATCATCTGCACATGATCAACTGGCGCGAATGGCGAATCTGCCGATCGTGCACAGCCATATCGCGGTCATGCCGGACGTTCACATGGGCAAGGGCGCGACCGTAGGCTCGGTCATCCCGACCCGCGCGGCTATTATCCCGGCCGCGGTCGGCGTCGACATCGGCTGCGGCATGTGCGCGGTCCGTACCTCGCTAACCGCAATCCAGCTGCCCGAATCGCTGCGCGAAGTCCGAAACCAGATCGAACGCGACGTTCCGGTTGGTTTCGACATGCACAGCAATCGTCGGCTGCGCTTCAAGGCGGCCGCCGAAGTCGAACCCGGACTCAGGCAGATCCTGGATCGGCATCCCGGCATTACCTCGAAGTCACCCAACAAGGATAGCTGGGCGCGCCAGATCGGCACCCTGGGTGGTGGCAACCACTTCATCGAGCTGTGTCTGGACGAAGAGGATCGCGTCTGGGTCATGCTGCATTCCGGCAGCCGTGGTATCGGCAACAAAATCGGCCAGTACTTCATCGAAAAGGCAAAGGAGGTGATCGCAAGAAGCGATATCCGCCTGCCGGACCGTGATCTGGCGTGGCTGACCGAGGGAACCGGTCTGTTCGGCGATTACTGGCATGCCCTGACCTGGGCCCAGGAGTACGCGGCCCGTAACCGGCAGGAAATGCTGGATATCGTTCTCGAGGCACTGGCGCGCAAGCTGCCGCCGTTCGAACTCGAGGAAGCAGCCATAAACTGCCACCACAACTACGCGTCCAGGGAAGTTCACGACGGCAGCGAAATTTACGTTACTCGTAAGGGTGCGATTCGTGCCGGCGCCGGAGAGCTTGGAATCATTCCCGGCTCGATGGGTGCAAGGTCTTACATCGTTCGCGGCAAGGGCAACGAGAAATCGTTCTGTTCCTGCGCGCACGGTGCGGGCCGACGCATGTCGCGTAGCGCAGCGCGTAAGCACTTCACCCGGGAAGACCTGGTGAGCCAGACCGAGGGCGTCGAATGCCGCAAGGACAAAGGCGTCATCGACGAAATTCCTGGTGCTTACAAGGATATCGACCAGGTCATGGAAAACCAGGCCGATCTCGTGGATGTCGTGCATACGCTAAAACAGGTTCTGTGCGTTAAGGGATAACGCACGACCCTGGAGCCGGGCGGGATCTCCCCCGCCCGGTTCATCTCTCACCGATTCAGTATTCCAGATTGCTAAAAGCTGTTGATTAAACGGTCATTGCGAGTCGCGCAGCGACCAAGCAATCTGCCGGGACTCCGGAGATTGCTTCGCTCCGCTCGCAATGACAACCACAAGGAAAGGAAATGAAAGAGATGCAAGCCAACAGCCTGGTGCTGGCCCTCGATCGCGCGGGTAATCCCAGCGCCTGGCTCGACAATGAAATGGCGGTACACCTGGTCGCGACCGACCGGGTGCTGGCTCCGCTGGGTTGGCATTCGCGCGTTATTTACGGCGGTACCAACGCCGTCAGCGGTCTGCGCTCGAGTATCGAAATTTGCAGCATTTTGCTGACCAATGCGCGCGTGCAGCAACGACGCTGGCAGCGGGATTACACCGCTCCGCTGACCAACCGCGCCCTGTTCGCGCGCGACGGCTACCTGTGCCTGTACTGCGGCCAGCCGTTTTCGGCGCGCGCGTTGACCCGCGACCACATCCTGCCGGTCAGCCGCGGCGGACGTAACGTCTGGACCAACGTGGCCAGCGCCTGCAGGAGTTGCAACCAGCGCAAGAACAACCGTACCCCGGCCGAATGGGGCGTCGAGCTGATCGCGGTGCCTTATGCACCTTGCTACGCGGAACACCTGATCCTGAACAGCAAGAACATTCTGGCCGATCAAATGGAATTCCTGCGCGCGCGTGTCCGGCGCAGGTAAATCGATGCGGACACGATCAAACCAGAGATAGATACGAAAATGGGAACTCTTGTAGAACCGCTGTACGACATCCGGGAGCCAGCTGGCTGGGTCGATCGCCGCGAGGTCAGCCTCGCGGACGAATCCCGCCACGCGGACGCGCCCTGCTTTTTCCTGCTTGTTGACTACCAGGAAAACGTTCGCAACGACCGGATCGAAAGCTACACGCACACGGTGGAAAAGATCAACGACTCCTCGCGAATCGAAGACGCATCACTGTACCTGAGGGAATTGCACTCCGAAGGTGAACGCGTGATCTTCCACGGCGCCGATATCATTCGCAACGGCGAGCGCTTTTCGGCGCTGGACCCGGAAAACCTCGAAGTCTACCGGCGTGAAACCTCGCTGGAATCGCATATTACCAACCAGCGGCAAACCATCAGCCTGTCAATCGACGACCTGCGTGTCGGCGACCTGCTCGATTTTCGGGTCACGATTACCCGTCGCGCGACCGCACACCCGCTGTGGGTGAAACATTTTTTCACGACCTTCTGGCTGACCTGGAACTGCCCGGTAGTGCGGCAGGTAATCCGCATCGTCAACCGCTCGGATCGCTCCCTCAACCTGCATCACCACCGTATCGACGAGGGCCGGCCACTGGACGACTTCGCCCTGCTGAAACCGCGCCAGGAGTTCGAACGCGAGTATCACGAGCTGCTGCCGAAACGGCTCGCGAACACCGCACCCGCCTGGTGGTGGAGCGATTGCCTGCAGGTCACTCGCGACCAGACCTGGCAACAGGTTTCACGTCACCTGCATCGTTACTACAGCGAGATCGGCGTGCTGGATTGCCAGATCGATATCGACAGCGTCGACCGCATCGAACTCAACGGCGATCGGCGCAAAGACGCGTTGCGTATTATCCGCTTCGTGCAAAACGAGATCCGCTACCGCGGACAGAACCACGGTATTTACTCGCATACGCCCAAATCGCCACTGCTGGTGCTGAAAAAGGGCGCGGGCGACTGCAAGGACAAGTCGAACCTGCTGCGCGCGCTGCTCGAAGCGATTGGCGTGGAGTCCAGCCTGGTGCTGGTCAACACCGATTACGGCAAGAGCCTCGGCGAGCTGAAACCCTCGGCACAGCATTTCAACCACATGATCGTGCGCGTGAGCATCGACGGCGCGGACACCTACTACGACCCGACCGTGCAAAAACAGGCCGGTAATTTCGAACACGCCGCTGAACTCGACTACGGTTTTGCGCTCGGTCTGAACGAAGACGGTGAGGACCTGGTGCGTCTTCCATTTGATATTTCACGCAAGGTATTCGTGCTGAAACATATTTTTGACTTCCGCACCGGGGGCCATAACGGCGGTACGCTGAGCATTACACGCAAGTACATGGCGCACCGTGCCGACGATGTGCGCCATCGCTTCGCCTCGCAAAATCTGCAGCGCCTGCAAGAGCAATACCTGGAAAACACGCGCGACGATACCGAGCTTGAGCTGAAGGTGATTTCACCGGTCGCGGTGGTTAAAGACGAGCGTGACAGGAACATCCTCGTCACCCGTGAGAAGTACCGCATTTCGAACCTGGAAACTACTCATGGCGATGAACGTATCGAATTGGCGACCCGCTTTTATCGATCCTTCCCGGAACCGTCCGATACGCGCTTTCCGGCACAGATTACCGCCCCTGGCGCCGGCGAGCACCATATCGAAATCCATTACCCGGTGAAACCCGACGTTGCCTGCAGCGCGAAAAATTTCGAGAATTCGGTGTTTGCATACAAGGACAGAGTCTGGCTCGAGGGCAACGTGCTGCGATTCCAGACCCTGATCACCCCTTACCGGGAAATCGTCGACCGGGGCGAACTCTCGCAGTATAAAAGCGATGTCATCAAGATGGCCAATCGCAGCCTCAACCGGTTCCCGTGGCGAGTCGAAGCGGAGGCGGACGAAGATGAATGCCTGCGTCAGTTGAACAAGACAACGCGGAATGTCCTGATCTGGAATGTGGGCCTGATCTGGTTTGTGTGCCTTTCGCTACTGCTCTGGGCAATTCTTTAACCGGCCGTTGTGTCTGCTTTCAGGGAAGGCGTCGTGATATTGAGTTCGACGCGCCACAGCAAGCGGATGAAATAAAACGCGGCATAGAAGAAACCGAGCGGGAACACGATCGTTTTCAGCAGGTATATCGCGACCAGGTTGATGAAATTTTCGATGCCATCGCTGATCTTTCGTTCGAGTTCGTCGAGGCTGAGCCCCTGCCAGAAAGAAATGGCCGAGTCGCGTACGCTGTCGGTATCGAAGTCGTCATCAGGTTCAATGCCGATGATCTTCGACTGAAAATTCTCGATTTCGGCGTCGTTGCTCTGCAGCTGCTCGTCGAGAAACAGGTAATCGACCCCGCTGTTAAGCGCGACCGCGAGCCCGAGCGCGAAGCGGATGAAAACCACTACCAGGAACGTGCGGAAAGCAAGATTCTGTGAGCGCGGCTGGCCGTAAAACAGTAACAGCAGCGCGCTGATACCAAGCACCGCAACCAGGTACAGAAATAGGCTATGCGACGCCAGCAGCAGCAACACCTTCTGCGCCGCCAGCGATGCCAGCACCCAGGTCATGACGGTGGAAAAGCGTTCGATCATGTCGTTCAGCGGATCGAGCAGCTCGCCGATGGTCATCGATCCGGAGACGATGCCGACGCCCGCCTCGATCTCGCTGCTTTGCATCATCGACACCAGCGCGTTGATGCCGCGCGCAGTGGCGTAGGTCAAGGCCGCGTTTTTAAGCGAGTTGGTGGTGTAATCGTCGACATAGTCGTCGAGTACACGCGTGCTCGACAGTGTCACCATCAAGACGATAAAAATTGCCGCAATCGACCGAATATTCAACATGGTTTTTTACAGTACGGACGGCTCATGCCTCGAGCACCTGGTCCGTGCGCGCGGCCATGATCAGGTCGTTCCTGTGCAAGCCCCTGATCTTGTGGCTCCACCAGGTCACCGTCACTTTACCCCATTCGGTCAGGATCGCCGGGTGGTGCCCCTCGGCCTCGGCGATATCGCCGACGCGGTTGGAAAACGCCATCGCCTGCTCGAAGTTTTTGAAATTGTATACGCGCTGCAGCTGCATGATGCCGTCGACGACGATCACACTCCAGTCGGGAATCTGCGGCATCAGCACCTTCAATTCCTCGTCGCTGATTTTGGGGGCGTCGGCGCGACAGGCCTCGCAATTCTGCCGATTCAGTTCGACCATATAACTCTCCTCCATTCGGATTAACATCGCTGACACATTCTCGCCGCAGACTGCTCGCTTGCCGGGCATCATGCCGTAACGCAATTCATTGTAGTTAGCCTTATTATCTAAGGAATACAGAGCAGGTCAAAGATACGGATCAGCACGGGCAGCACGATCAGGCCTTCTGCTCGGACTTCGGCAGACAAAAATACAAAATCAGGTACGCCATCAGCGCCGACATCACCGAGCCGATTAAAATACCGAGACGATCGCCGGCGAAGTACTCGCCACTGCCGTGTTCGAACGCGAGGCCGGCGATAAAAAGACTCATGGTAAAGCCGATGCCGCAGGCAAATGACACGCCGAGGATTTGTTTCCACGTGACCCCGGCAGGCAGCTGAACCCATCGCAGCAGAACCGCCAGGCCGACGAATAACATGATGCCCAGCGGTTTCCCGGCAAACAGGCCGAGGATAACACCCAGCGTGACCGGATGAGTCAGATCGCCGACGGACATGCCGGCCAGCACGAGCCCGGCATTGGCAAACGCAAAAATCGGCAAAATCGCAAAAGCCACCGGCCCATGCAGATCATGCTCCAGGCGGCGTAACGGCGACTGCCCCTGCTTATCCCGCATGGGTATGCAAAAAGCAATCAGGACGCCGGCCAGCGTCGCGTGGACGCCCGATTTCAACACCGCGATCCACATCACGACACCCAGCAGTATGTAACTGGAAGTCCGCGTCACGCCGAGGCGGTTCATGGCGACGCCGATTACGAGCGTAGCAGCGGCGAATAACAACGCGGTTACCGCCAGGGCGTCGGAATAAAAAATCGCGATGATGATAATCGCCGCGAGATCGTCGAATATCGCCAGCGTCAGCAGGAAAACCTTGAGCGCCACTGGCACCCTCGAACCGAAAACGCCGAGCAGCGCCAATGCAAAGGCAATATCGGTCGCGACCGGAATCGCCCAGCCGTCGAGCGCTACCGTATCGTGCCAGTTAAGCCAGGCATAGATCGCCGCCGGCACCAACATGCCGCCGAGCGCGCCCATGCCGGGCAGGATGACCTGGCTGACCGAGGACAGTTCTCCTTCCATAACCTCGCGTTTGATCTCGAGCCCGATGAGGAAGAAAAACACGGCCATCAAACCGTCGTTGATCCACAGCAGCAGAGGCTTTCGAATTTCCAGGGCACCAACCTCTAGCGCCACTGTGGTTTCGAGCAAGTCGTCGTACAGGTCGATCAGAGGCGAGTTGGCTATCAGCATTGCAATAACGGCGGCAATCAGCAATAAAATGCCGCCCGCCGATTCCAGTTTCATGAAATCGCGCAGCGTGTGTGCAAGCGAATGGGTTTCGTTCGATTCAGTCACGGTCTGGCACCAGTCGTCCCCACAAGATTAGTTAAAAGGCCAATAACAATCGTGCACGATCGGCCGTTCGAGGCAAGGTAGGGATAAATCGGTTTGAATGCAAGTGCACTGGCGGACGATCTTCGGCGCACTCGCCGACGGAGCACTCACCCGAACCCCAGGCGGGAACCGAGCCATCGACGCCAGCCTCGATGCCGATGCTGTAGATCATGTCGAATCTCGCGCCTCACTTCACCGAAGTCGATGAAGCCAACCTCGAGTCGAAAATTCGGCGTGCTGCCGAGGTCATGCCGACCCATCGGCAGTCGGTGATATCGTGCGTAGTAGTCGAGCAGAAAGCGCCTGATGTGCTCGCGTTTGTCCTGCCAGGCGATCACGAGGATTCTGACTTTCGGCCGCCCTCCGAGGATCCTGTCGACGATGAAATTGACTTCGAAGCGGCAATGCATTGGCAGCGCAAGCCGCCTGTCGGGCGCTGCGCCCGCCGTCGCCGTCGTGGCTGGCGTGACCAGTTTCAACACTTACAAACCGTGCGTACCCGAGTAACCGCTGCGTGCGGGCGAGGTCCAGCCCTGCAAGGCACCCGTTACCGGCTCGAAGATTTCGACCCTGAGGGGGTAACAGGGCGTGCTGTCGTCAGAATGGCTGCTGCCACAGTCACCACCGGGGCAGGTCGAAAGCGCGCCTAGCAGGTCGATCTCGGCAAAAAATTCGATGAAGTCACCGGGGCGCACCGGGCTCGCCTTCATGAAATACTGGTGCGTGTCACGGGTAAAACCGGTACACATGAACACATTCATGACATCGTGCACGTGCAGTTCGGCCTCGCCCGGCGGCATGCCGGTCGCATCCGCAAGTGCGCGCGTCAGGTTGGAGTGGCAGCAATGGTGGTAATCGACACCCTTGAGCATGAAGTTGGTATAGGGATCACAGCGCGTGCCGATGACGTCGTGTACGCCACCACCATCGTCGTCCCAGCCGTACCAGTCGAGCGTGTCATGCGTAATCGTCGCCAGCGGGCGCAGGCCGGGCAGGCTGCTCCACAGCCGGTCGCCGGTACTGACATGGGTCGCGTGTAGCTGGCGCGTCTTGCCGCTGAAGAATCGTTCGCTCAGGTCATGCGCATTCCACAGGTTCAAATCACCGACCTGCGGGCCATCGACGCTGACGATGCGAAAAAAAGATCCCGCCGGCACTTCGAAACAACGCCCATCGCGCGGCGGCAGCGTCAGCTCGGACACCTGTTTCATGCCCTCCCGCGCACGCTGATACAGCTCGAGGTTGGACGGTGGCAATTGCTCGACCTGGTAGCAAACCAGGGGTTTTGCGGCCCTGCGGGCGGCCGCGTCTGCAGGCGCTTGACTCATGACCGACTCCGGATTCGGTTGTTTTAGGTAACGAGTTTGGACTTGGCGATATTCTACTGCATTTATCATCGTCACGACGATATACCCGTCGTCAAAATCCTGCGGCACTATCATGCGCGACAACAGGCAAATTGTGAACAGCCCGGCAACGAGGGTAGACTATACCGCCAGTAAATTGATCTATTCATGATGGGCCGAACCGATGCAGCTTAGCCAACAACAGATTGCAGAATTCGAACGAAGCGGTTACCTGTTTTTCCCCAATGCCTTCAGCAGCGACGAAGTCGGCGTATTGAAGCAGGCCGCCAACGAGGTCTACCGGCTCGAGCGTGAAGAAGTCTGGCGGGAAAAGTCCGGTGTTGCGCGCACCGCATTCGCCGCGCATACCTATAACGATGCCTTTCGCCGTCTCGGCGCCCATCCACGCCTGATCGAGCCGGTCATGCAACTGCTCGGCGGCCCGGTTTACATGCACCAGTACAAGGTCAACGCCAAGGCCGCCTTCGACGGCGACGTCTGGCAGTGGCACCAGGATTACGGCACCTGGGCGCGCGACGACCTGATGCCGGAACCACGCGCGATGAACATCGCCGTGTTTCTCGACGACGTTACCGCCGCCAACGGCCCGCTGATCTTCCTGCCCGGCAGTCACAAACACGGCGTGGTCGATGCCGGCCACGACCTCGAAACCACGAGTTACCCTTTATGGACGCTGGACCGGGAAACCGTGACCCGGCTCTACCAGGAAGGCGGCTGCGTCGCGCCCACCGGCGACGCCGGCTCGGTGCTGATGTTTTCCAGCCTGCTGGTACACGCCAGCCCGCCCAACATCAGCCCGATGGACCGCACCATCGTCTACCTGTCGCTGTGCCACGTGGAGAACCACATCCGCCAGTTCAAGCGTCCGGAATGGGTTGCGCATCGCGATTTCACCCCGATCGAGCCGCTGCCGGACGACACCCTGGCCGAACTCGTCGCTTAAGACCATAGATTATACCCATGTACCTTTATTCCTCGCTGCTCGAGCGAGCAGACAAACAAAACCCGGTGCGCGTCGGCCTGATCGGCGCCGGCAAGTTCGGCTCGATGTTCCTGGCGCAGGTGCCGACCACACCCGGGCTCGTGGTCAGCGCGATTGCCGACCTGGACCCGGATCGAGCTCGCGCCAATTGCAGCGAAGTCGGCTGGGAAGAGGCGCGTACTTCGGCCTGTGAATTCGGCGATGATGCCGAGGCATTGATTCGAAGTGACGCGATCGATGTCGTGGTCGAGGCCACCGGCCATCCGGCGGCCGGCATCAAACACGCGCTGCTGTGCTGCGAACACGGCAAACATGTCGTCATGGTCAACGTCGAGGCTGACGTACTTGCCGGGCCGTACCTCGCGCGGCAGGCGCAACAGGCAGGAATCGTTTACTCGATGGCCTACGGCGACCAGCCCGCATTGACAATGGAGATGATCGACTGGGCGCGCAGCTGCGGCTTCCGCGTCGTCGCCGCCGGCAAGGGCACCAAGTACCTGCCCGAGTACCATTACTCGACGCCGGACACGGTGTGGTCATACTACGGCCTCAGCCCCGAGCAGGCGGCCGCGGCCGGCATGCGCAGCCAGATGTTCAATTCATTCCTCGACGGCACCAAGTCGGCGATCGAAATGGCCGCGATCGCAAACGCCGCCAACCTGAGAGCGCCGAGCCAGGGTCTCGCCTTTCCACCCTGCGGTGCCGATGAGCTGGCCCGGGTTTTACGCCCACGCGGCGCCGGCGGCACGCTCGAGTTCGACGGTCAGGTCGAAGTCGTCTCCAGTCTCGCGCGCAACGGCGAAGACGTGCCGCGCGATCTGCGCTGGGGTGTTTACTGCGTGTTCGAGGCACCCAACGATTACAGCGCCGCCTGCTTCCGCCAGTACGGCATGAACACCGACGATAGCGGGCGCTACTCGGCAATGTATAAACCGTTTCATTTAATCGGGCTCGAACTTAATATCTCGATTCTGAGCGCGGCGCTGCAGGGCCGTGCAACCGGCAGCCCGGTGTGTTTCAACGCCGATGCGGTCGCGGTGGCCAAGCGTGATCTCGCGCCTGGTGAAATACTCGATGGCGAGGGCGGCTACACGGTCTGGGGCAAACTAATGCCCGCCACTGCCAGCGTTGCCGCAGGCGCACTGCCGATTGGACTGGCAAGCGACATCCGCCTGACCCGGGCCGTCGCACGGGACTCGGTCGTAACCCTGGACGACGTCGAGACCGATTCCGGTTTACAGTCCTGGCAGGTGCGAGCGCGCATGCTCGAACAATTTACCTGAGTCCGGCTTACCGGGTTGAAGTAATCGATTCCGGTTTTACTCGAACAACAGGCCATTGGCGACACCGTTCTTCAATGCTCGCTCGCACTGCTGCGGCGTAAGCCGGGTGCCGTCAGGACGGGTGTTGGCCAGCATCAGGTTGGTGGGATCGGTAACATGTTCGCCACTATTGGCGAGCACGTGATACAGCTCGTGCGCAAGTGCAATGCCGGGATCATCGACGTCGCGCATCAACCAGACGCTGTTGGCGAGCCATGGCCGCATTGACGTATTAGCGAGACCGAATGCCTCGCCAGTGTATGCCGCCTGCATGCGCGTATCGCGCGCGAAGACGACGGTCGTGCCGGCAACGCCGACGGCCTCGAGCAGCGTTCGCGCGCTGCCGGTAGACAGGTCGCGCAAGTAGTCGGCAGCCTCAACCGCATGAATCGTTACATCGCCAGGCGCAATACCGCATTGCGCAAGAATGCCAAAAGCCGTACTCAGGGCCGTTTTAATCTGTGCTTGCGACCTGCTTGCATCGAGCCGCAGCACCTCCAGCGGCAGGCTTAAATCGCCAACAGTCAACGCCGGGTAGGGATCGAGTTTCGCCAATAAGGATTTTCGCACCGGGGCTCCCGCAAGCGGATCGGCAATATAACCACTGCCGACCCAGTCCAGCGCGGCTCCACTGACATTGCCGTATTTCTTCTCAAGCTCGGCGACGATATCCGCCGCACGCAGATAAGGCCGTTGCATTTTCATGCGCGCAACCAGCGCGGTCAGTCGCGCAACGGCGTAACTCGAACCCGAGGCCAGCGTCGGCCTGCCGTCGAAATCGATGACCTCGACGCGTTCCGCAGGCAGCAGGTAATCCACCGACAAACGGCCCCAGTTGGTACGCGGCGCCGGACTGACGAAGTCGTCGGCCGAGGTTACCACCAGCAGGTTGTCGAGGCCGAGCGCGGCCGGGTATACCGGATGCTCGTCGATATCACGTCCATCGTTGCCGGCGGAGACGATGAACAGCATGTGCGGATGCGCGCGCGCACTGTCGGCGAAGGCGATCCAGTCTTCCGGCCGGTTGCTGCCGAGCGGCATGCCCAGAATGCCAACTCCATTGTCATCCGCATGTTCGATCAGCGCATGCATGCGTGTCATATTCGGCCGCGGATAGCGATAAGGCACCAGCTCGATACCCGGTGCTTCGCGCAGCAGCAGCGATGCGGTGCGCGTGCCGTGACGTTGCACGAAAAAACCGCTGTCAACCGGATGGGCATCGAACGGCTGCAGGTCCATGTCCCAGAAGTCGTAGCCAATGAGCTGACCCCCGGCGTCACGCGCGAGGCGGCGATTGATCTCCGGCAAACGGTAGTTCACGCCCGAGTCGACCATGCCGACGCGCAACGGTGTCGCCTCGCCGGGGTGCTTCAGCGGCTTTGCCGCCGGGCGTTCGACGAACTCCAGCGGCGGATTCAGCCATTCTGGTTCGCCGCGCGGCTGCCATTCTTCATTCAGCGTGACGATGCGAATCGCCTGACTGTTTTCGGCGTACTCGATGCGTCGTGCAACTTGCTGCATGCAATCGTTACTCAGCACCACCAGCAGCAGCGGATCCCCAAAGTCGTTGAAGGCCTTGCCGACGAAACGCATCGGGCGGCCGGTGCGATCGAGCACATCGAGTTCGAACAAACCGCCCGCAGCCACAGGCAGACGAAAGCGGGTGCCGATTTGCCGCTGGCGAAAAACAATGTCCGATTGTGCGATTTCACCATCGCTAATATCCGCCACCGGCGCTCCGTTGACGGGCCAGCCGCGGCAGGATTCAACGGTAAAATCCAGCAACTCGAGCGCCCTGCCCTCGCCCATGGCGGCAGTCGCCGTCAACATCAGCACAGTCGTACCGAGTAAATACCTGATTACACGCACCAGTCTCAAAAACTATTTTCGAAGTGTTTGCAGACGCCGATTATATCGGCGTTTAACCCGGGCGGCATTGCCATTACCTGACCCGCGATGATGGCTGGACTCAGAGATCGAAAAGCTTGCCGGGGTTGAGAATGTTTTCCGGGTCCATCATGCGCTTGGTCCGGCGCATCAGCTCGATTTCGGTCTCGCTGCGGGTATATCCCAGGTAAGCCTTTTTTTCGAGACCGATGCCGTGCTCGGCCGAGACCGAACCGTGCAGCGCCTTGAGCGGAAAATAAACCATTTCATCGACCGCATCGCGAGCGCAAGCCTGGCCCGGGTATATCGTAAAATGCAGGTTACCATCGCCGATATGACCGTATGCGAGCAGCTCGGCATCGGCGAAGGCCGTCGTCAGTTCAGCGCGGACCGACTCGACGTAATCCGGCATCGCTTCCAGCGGCAGGCTGACATCGTAACCATAAATCCGCTCGAACTTTTTCTGCTCCGGTTCGAAGTCTTCGCGAATCTGCCAGAAACGCACGCGCTCGGACTCCGATGTCGCCAAAGCACCGTCGGCGATTTCACCCTGCTCGAGACAGGTTGTCAGCAACTCCTCGAGCTTCGCCCGTCCGTGGTCAAGATCGGAAATAAACACGTCTAACAGAATGTAAAACGGTGTCTCGGTCTCGAGCGGCGGCTCGATTTCGGAAAAAGGCCCGGTGTTGAGCACGTAGTGATCACGCCACATGACCTCGAACGCAGCCAGCGCACCCGGTAGCACAGCATCGAAATATCGCAGCAGTTCCATGACCTTATCCCAGGTCGGCACCGCCAGCAGCGCGGTTTCGGTCGCCAGCGGCGCTTCGTGCAGGCGCAACACGGCACGGGTGACGATGCCGAGCGTGCCCTCGGAACCGACAAACATTTGCCGCAGGTCGTAACCGGTGTTGTTCTTGAGCACGTTGAACATCGACGACACCACGCTGCCGTCGGCGAGCACGACCTCGAGTCCGAGCACCTGCTCGCGCATCATGCCGTATCTCAGCACGCGCACGCCACCGGCATTGGTCGCGATATTGCCACCGATGGTACAGGAGGCACGCGCACCGAGATCGAGTGCGAACATGAGGCCCTCCTCGGCCGCACGCTCGTGTACGTTTTGCAGGATCACACCGGCCTGGACCACCATCGTGCGCGTGTGCGTATCCATCGATTCGATACGATTCATGCGCTCGGTCGACAACACGATTTCCGACCTGCTCGACTGGTGCCCACCGGCAAGGCCGGTCATGCCGCCGGCTGGCACCACCACCTGCCCGGCTTGATGACAGAAACGCATCACGCGGGCGACCTCTTCGGTGTTTTGCGGCCGCACCAACGCCAGTGCCTGCAGCGTTTCGCCGGACCAGATACCGGCACTACGCCCGGTAATCGCATCGCCGGTCAGAATCCCGGTCTCGCCGACTACCGATTTGATTTGCTCGAGCAATTCGCCGGATTGCCTGTTCATGGCGGACATTCTAGTCGCGATCGAGCTGATTGACGAGCCTCCCTGTTCGCACGTAGCATCGGTAATCGAACCCGAACACGGCGGAGTAAATAAATGAGTCGAACCTGCGGCGAAGCGTTGATGCAGTTGCTCGAAGCTTATGGCGTCACCACCGTGTTTGGCATTCCCGGTGAACATACGCTCGAGCTTTACCGCGGCATCGAGAAGAGTAACCTGCGCGCGGTCACGCCGCGCAACGAGCAGGGCGCCAGCTTCATGGCGGACGGTTATGCCCGCGTCACCGGCGAGCCCGGCGTGTGCACGCTGATTACCGGCCCCGGCGTAACCAATGCCTCCACCGGTATCGGTCAGGCTTACGCCGACTCGATCCCGATGCTGGTGATTTCGAGTGCCAACGACAGCCCGTCGCTCGGCCGCGGCTGGGGCCGCCTGCACGAAACCACCGACCTGTGCGCAATCACGCGACCGATTACCGCCTTCAGCGAAATGGTGCTCGATCCGCTCGAACTGCCCGGCCTGGTTGCTCAGGCATTTGGCATTTTCCGCTCGCAGCGGCCGCGCCCGGTGCACATCGCGATCCCGCTCGACGTCCTGGAAATGCGGGTGGACGAAGACTGGCAGGCGCAAGCGAGCGGTAAACTACCGACGCCGGCGTTATACGAAATCAACGCCGCTGCCGAGCTGCTGGCCGAGGCAGAGACAGCGGTCATGGTCGTCGGCGGCGGCGCGCAGCTGGCCTCGGCCGGCGTGACCGCGCTGGCCGAGCGACTCAACGCCGGCGTGATCTCGTCAAATGCCGGTAAAGGCGTGGTTTCCGACCACAATCCGCTGAGTCTCGGCGGCGGTATCATCAGTCCGGCGATACAGCAGTACCTGGCCGCTGCCGACGTCGTGCTCGCGATCGGAACCGAGCTCGCGGAAGCCGACAGTTTCATCTACGACCTCGAAATCAACGGCAAACTGATTCGCATCGATATCGATCCGGCACGCTTCCGCGACGCTTTCCCGGCGGACGTCGAGGTGCTCGGCGATGCGCGCGTCGCCTGCCAGCAGCTGCTCGCGGTACTCGACGGACGCGAACTGAAAACAACGCAAAGGAACGCCCTGATTGAACTGGAAGAATTACGCGCGAGACAGGTTGCCGAGTTCAGCCCGATCGAGCGCCAGCATGTGGTCCTGCTCGACGCGCTCAGGAATCTGTTACCCGACAACGCCATCATCTTCGGCGACATCACGCAGCTGGTTTATACCGGTACCGCCGCGATGAAAACCTTTCAACCGCGATGCTGGTTTTACCCGGCTGGCTTCGGCACGCTCGGCTGCGCGCTGCCGGGCGCAATCGGCAGTAAGTTGGCCCTGCCGGAGCGAACCGCGATCGCGCTGGTCGGCGACGGCGGTTTCATGTTTACCGTGAACGAGCTTGCCACCGCGGTCGAGGAGAAGCTCAGCATCCCGATCGTTATCTGGCATAACCATAGCTACGCGATGATTCGCGACGGCATGGTCAAACGCGGCATTCCGGAAATCGGCGTCAACCCGCTAGCGCCCGACTTCGTAAAACTCGCCGACGCCTTCGGCTGCCCCGGGGTTAGGGTCAGCAGCCTGCCCGGCCTGCAACAGGCGATGAACAACGCGCTGCGACACGCAGGCCCCAGCCTGATCATCGTCACCGAGGGCGATGACTGGCTCGCCGAATCGTAATCGGCTGGGCGATCTAAAACCGGTTAATCGGTACCAGCGTAAAAGCGGTAGATGCTGGACCACCGCTTAGAATGGCCGGGCGGCAGGTAGATGCGAATAAAGGGTTCCGGGCAGGCAGCACGTTCGACCGCCCAGAACACCATGCGCGTGATCGGTGCGTCCCCGCGGAACTCGACCGCAGCACCATTGCGTAAATTTCGCACCAGCGCGGCATTGTAACCGCCGGGGTCGTCTCCCTCGAAAATCGTTATCCACAGCGAGCGTTTACCCAGGGGCTCATCGACCTCGATTGCGTTACCGCGAAACCAGGCCAGATCTTTTATCGGCATCGGCTCTGGCGCCGCGAAGGGGAACTCGACCCGGTAGTCCGGACCATAAGGCATCCCATCGATAAGCGTGAAATTGTGGTTGTAATGATCGATATCGATGGTCTTTTGACCGCGGTTCTCGAGTTGGTGCTCGATGACCATCTCCGGCTTTCCGGGTAACAATCGTATGGTCTTGCGATAGCGGTACGCCCATCCGCGCTCGCCGTTGAAATCCTGCAGGAAACTGACCCGATCGGGTCCCTGTTCGATGTCCCACTCGCCGGCTCGAATCAGGTGGTAATCGGCATGGAAGCGATACTTCCCCGAATTACCCTTCTGTAACAGACCGACACCGATCTTGACAAAGGATTCGCCCTCGACGGCCTCGGCAAATCCCATCGGCTCGAACATCGCAAACTCTTCGGCGGGGCCACTGACCGAATCATGCCGCAGGGGATCGTGCGAAACGTGCAGCGGGGCGTAAAACACGTGCCCGGCGTAATCGACCCGTTCGATAATACCCGACCAGTCAAAACGAGTGCCGCGGTAATACCCCCGCTCCGCGTCCGGCAGGTAAAGCGAGACCGACATTTCGCTGTTTTGCAATTGTAGTCTGGGAAAGTCGCCAGCGGCGAAGCTGCAGAAGCTGAACGAAATGACGCAGATCGCGACTAGCACCCTCGTCATAGCAGGATCCGCCACACTTCAATCAGGCCGATATCGGAAAGTGGTTTCATGTTTTACAGACTGCGACGGACGACCACGGCATAATAGCACCGACTCGATGCCTGCCGTAAAGGGCAGCCGGCGATAGTCGCTAAAACCTGCCTTGCGCCCTGCGCTATCGAGCTCCGGCGGAAAAGCTATTCAGGCCGGGATAAGGTACTATGCGGCCTGTTGCAGGCAGGCGAGAACAAGCCTTCGTGTCCACTTTAGAATCCAAGCCAGAGTCCGCAAAAAATCGCGAGCTCGCGCGCACGGAATGTCTATCCCGGGCAATCGACGCGATCGGGCAGGGCGAGTTCCTGCCTGCCCTGCTCGACTATCTCAGGGTCGACGTACCGTACGTCGGCATCCTGTTGCTGTTGCTCGATGAAAAGAATCGTCCATTCCATATCTACGACACGATCCGCACGCCGTATCGCATCAACCTCGATATGTATCTCGATGGTGTCTACCAGCTCGATCCGTTTTATACGTATTTCTGCAAACATCGCAAAACCGATGCGCTACTGATTCGAGATATCGCTCCCGACCGATTCAACCAGACCGAATACTACCGTCGTTACTACAAAAACATCGAGCTGCAGGACGAAATGGCGATTTTCACCGACCTGCACGACGGTCGTTTCCTGTTTTTTTCCATCGGCCGTCGCGCTGACGAACTGCGTTTCCGTCGACGTGACATCAAAGCGATGCGTCGCGACCTGCCGGTCGTCTCGGCGCTTTGCCGGCAACATTTCGGCGAATCGTCGTACAACCAGGAAAGTCTCGCCGGCAACGTCGACGAAAAACGCCTGCAGTATGCGCTGGAACGTTTCGGCGAATCCGCGCTGACACCGCGCGAACACGAGGTCGCCGTCTGTATCCTGAAGGGTCATTCGTCCAAATCGCTGGCGCGAGAAATCGACATCAGCCCGGAAACGGTCAAGATTCACCGGCGTAATCTGTACCGCAAGCTCGGCATCTCGTCGCAGAGCGAGCTATTTTTGAAATTCCTGAACACGCTGGGGTGACGCATGGGGTTAACCCTTTAAGGTTATATACAGCGTATTTGTGGGGGAATTAAGCTTGCCGGCATAACAACGAGTAAAACCGGGGAGCAAACGTGCCGGAACAGACGGCCGAAGCCGCAATCGATGTCCGCAACACGAGCAAAATATACGGCCGCGACCGCGAGACCGGCGTCGTCGCTCTCGACCAGGTTTCGCTGGCGATCCGCGATAACGAATTTTTCACCCTGCTCGGGCCTTCCGGCTGCGGCAAGACTACACTGCTGCGCCTGATCGCAGGCTTCGAACAACCCACCGAGGGCGAGATCCTGCTGTTCGGCGAGCATCTCGAAGGGCTGCCGCCGTACAAACGGCCGGTCAACACGGTATTCCAGCACTATGCGCTGTTCCCGCACATGACAGTGGCGGAAAACATCAGCTTCGGCCTCGAAATGCTGGAAAAACCCGCTGCCGAAATCAAACCCGTAGTCGACGAGGTGCTCGGCCTGGTGCAGATGCAGGATCTCGCCGAGCGCAAGACCGATCAGTTATCCGGCGGCCAGCAGCAGCGCGTCGCGCTGGCGCGGGCACTGGCGCCGAGACCCAAGGTGCTGCTGCTCGACGAACCGCTGTCCGCACTCGACTTCAAGCTGCGCAAGGAAATGCAGGTCGAGCTCAAACGCCTGCAACACGAAACCGGCATCACCTTCATCTTCGTTACCCATGACCAGGAAGAGGCGCTGGCGATGTCGGATCGGGTCGCGGTCATGCGTGACGGCCTGATCCTGCAGGTTGGCGATCCGAATGAAATCTACGACCGGCCGGCGAAACGTTTCGTTGCCGATTTCATCGGCGATATAAACATCCTGCGCGCACGAATTCAAAACCGCGACGGGACCAGGGCCCGGGTCAAACTCGAAGCCGGTTACGAGGGCGAAGCCGGGCTGCCGACCGACAGCCAGGATCTCGGTGACGAAGTCAGCGTCGCGATTCGCCCTGAACAGCTGAGCTTCGTCGGCGGTGCGATCGAGGCCGACCTGAGCGGCTCAATTCAGCATGTCTCTTATTTCGGTTCGGGATTCGATTACGAAATCCTGATGCCGAGCGGTGAAACCCTTACGCTGCAGCTGCAGAACCGCGGCGCCGACCAGCACGATTATGCCATTGGCGACGAGGTGCATATCGCTATCGGCAGCAACAGTATGCAGATTCTGTCGGACTGATCGATGATTGAACCAGCCGCTGCCAGTACCCAGCTTTCCACCGCGGTCATCGCCGAGGAAAAACGGTTACGCAATACACGTTACGGACTACTGGCACCGGGCATACTGACAATTTTCATTATCGGCATCATGCCGCTTTCCATCGTGCTGGTTTACTCGTTCCTGAAACCGGGCGATTTCGGCGGCGTCACCTGGGAACTGTCCTTCAAGGCCTACGTGCAACTGCTGTTCGAGGAAGACATCTTCGACGAAACCCTGTCGTTTACCACCGATTACCTGGAAATATTCTTTCGCTCGGTCAGCCTCGGCCTGTTTACCACCATCGCCTGCCTGCTGGTCGGCTTCCCAACGGCTTACTTCATCGCGACCCAGCCGCCGGCTCGGCGCAACGCATGGCTGTTCCTGATCACGATCCCGTTCTGGACCAACCTGTTGATCCGCACCTACGCGATGCTGTTGATTCTGCGCGACCAGGGAGTTATCAACCTGTCACTGATCGAAATCGGGCTGATCGATCGAGCCCTGCCGCTGTTATATACCGATTTCGCGGTTGGTCTGGGACTGGTTTACGCTTACCTGCCGTTCATGGTGCTGCCAATTTTCGCCAGCCTGGAAAAGCTCGATTTCCGCCTGGTCGAGGCGGGTTACGACCTTTACGCCACCCGCTTCAAGGTGCTGAAACGAATCATTATTCCACTTTCGAAGCCGGGTATCGCGGCCGGCTGTATCCTGGTCCTGATCCCGAGCCTCGGCGCCTTCATCACGCCGGCGCTACTCGGTGGCGGCAAGTCGCTGATGATCGGCAACCTGATCAACCTGCAGTTCGGCCAGGCGCGCAACTGGCCCTTCGGATCGGCAATCGCGTTGGTGCTGATGGTTCTGGTCATGCTGTCGCTACTGGCCTACCTGCGCTACGGCGCACGCAGGGGAGGTCCCGCGCATGGCTGAGATGGCAAGCGCTAGAGCGCACAAGGGTATCGATCTCAAGCACCAGCCCGGTTTTTCCCAAATTGCGTGGTTTTGTATCGTGGTTTTATATGCACCGATCGCGGTGCTGGTGCTGTTTTCATTTAACCAGAATCGCTCGGTCACGGTCTGGACCGAGTTCAGCTTCGACTGGTACGTCAAGGCGGCGCAGAACGAAGGTATTCAGCACGCGGCCTGGATCTCGCTCGAAGTCGCGTTTGTCGCAATGGTAGTGTCGACCATTCTTGCGACCATGGCCGCGCTGGTGACGACGCGAACGCCGCCCTACCGGGGACTCAATCTTGCCGTTGCGGCCATCAACCAGCCGCTGATGGTGCCCGAGGTCGTTACCGCGGTGGCGACGCTGATCTTTTTCGCAATCATCAAGCAGGCCACCGGCGTCACCGGTATCGGCTACCTGATCGCCGCGCATACCGCTTTTTGCATTCCGTTTGCCTACATGCCGATCCGCGCGCGCCTCGAAGACATGGACCTGAGCCTGGAGCAGGCCGCCGCCGACCTGTATGCACCGCCATTCAAGGTGTTCCGCCGGGTCACGTTGCCGCTGTTGATGCCCGGCATCATGGCGGGCGCGATGCTGGCGTTCATCGTTTCACTGGATGACGTAATCATCACGTTATTCGTCGCCGGCCCGGGCGAAACCACGCTGCCGCTTTACATCCTGGGGCAAATCAGACGCGGCGTGACACCCGAGATCAACGCGGTATCGACCGTCTTTCTCGGAATTTCGGTGATCCTGGTGACATTAATTTTCTTTTTCGGAACAGATAAAAACAAAGGGAAGCAGTAACTCACATGGGTGAGCAAGATGAGCAACACAAAACGCAACAACTAACTGAGGTTAATGCAATGAAACAAAAACTATTGACAATGATAACGGCCATGTGCCTGACTTTTGCCATGGGCGGCGCACAGGCCGCTGGCGAGCTGCATATCTACAACTGGGGTAATTACACCAACCCGGATATGGTCAAAAAATTCGAACAGGAATACGACGTCAAGGTCACCCTCGACGGTTACGATTCCAACGAAACCATGCTGGCCAAGGTGGAACAGGGTGGCTCGGGTTATGACATCGTCGTGCCGGGCGACTACATGATCGCGATCATGATCAAGAAAGGCCTGCTCGAGCGTGTCGAGCCCAACAAGATGTCCAACTTCAAGAACATCGATCCCAAGTGGGTCGATGTCTACTGGGACGAGGGCCGCAACTACTCGATTCCGTACCAGTGGGGCACGACCAACTTCACCGTCGATAAATCCGTTTACAAGGGCGACATCAATACGCTCGCGCTGATGTTCGATCCGCCGGACGAACTCAAGGGACGCATCAACATGCTGAAGGACATGAACGACGTCATCAATGCCGGCCTGCGCTACCTCGGTTACCCGCGCTGCAACTCGAACAAGGCGCAGCTGAAAGAACTGAACACCATGCTGATCAAGGCCAAGGCCAACTGGCGCACGATGGATTATTCGGTCATCGAAAAGCTGACCTCGAAAGACGTCGACCTGTCGCAGAGCTGGAACGGCGCAGCCAAGCGCGCGCGCAAGGACCGCCCCGAGCTGGCCTACGCCTACCCCAGGGAAGGTTTCACCGGCTGGATGGATAACGTCGCGGTACTCAAGGGCGCGCCGAACCTGGAAAATGCGAAGCTGTTCATGAACTTCATGATGACCCCCGAAGCGGCGGCGATGACCTCCAATTTCGCCAACTACGCCAACGGCATCGTCGGCAGCGAGCCGTTCATGAACGCGGACCTGACCTCGGCGCCCGAGATCGTCATGCCGGCCGGCGCACCGGCGCCCGAGTTTGTACCGCCGTGTCCGCAGGAAGTAACAGATTTGTACTCCAAAATCTGGACCAATCTTAACAAGTAAACCACTCCTCGGTGCTGGGTGGGAGCGCGGTTTGCTCCCACCCTCTTTTCCGAAACCGGTTGTTACAGACGATGGGTAAATCCGCGCTCAAACCGAGAACCGCCGCCGAACTGGGCATCATGCGAGGCTTTCCGCCGCCGCCGGAAAAGCGCCCCGATCTGACTAACTGGGACCTGGCGCCTTTCAATCGCTGGTCGTTCATGAATATTCGCAACCTGTTTCCAACGGTGGACGTTAAAACCGATTACAGCAAACGGCAGGCGCTACCAACGGCGATGCAGGACCTGTCGGCGGTCGAATTTGAAAACCACGCCGGCAGGCGCGTGACGCTGTCGGACTTTCTCTATAGTACCTATACCGATGGTTTCCTCGTTTTACACCGGGGCAATGTTGTCACCGAGCAGTACTTCAACAGCATGCAGCCGGACACGCCTCATCTGTCGCAATCGGTGGCGAAATCGGTCGTCGGCACGCTTGCCGGCATTCTGCAGGACCAGGGCCTGATCGACCAGGATTCGCCTTTGATACGCTACGTGCCGGAACTGGCACGCTGCGGTTACAGGGACGCGCAGCTCAAGCATGCGCTCAACATGACCAGCGGTATTCGCTTCGTCGAGGATTACAACATGCCGGGCTCGGACATGACGCGCATCGATATCGCATCCGGCTGGCGGCCGGTGCCGCGAGACGAAACCCAGCCGACCATTCGCGATATCATCCTGACGCTGCCTAAGGTACGCGATCACGGTAAGCTGTTCGAGTATAAATCGGTCGAAACAGACGTCGTCGCCTGGGTGCTTGAACGCGCCGCCGGCAAGTCGCTGGCGGAGCTCCTCAGCAATTTGATCTGGAAAAAAATCGGCGCCGAACACAATGCTTTCTTCACCG
This sequence comes from Gammaproteobacteria bacterium, assembly GCA_020354435.1. Classification (GTDB taxonomy): domain Bacteria; phylum Pseudomonadota; class Gammaproteobacteria. The sequence goes on along the minus strand of CP070646.1, from coordinate 3,348,067 downwards.
TCGACCGTGCCGCCACTGCACTTGCCGACGGCGGTTTCAACGCGACCCTGCGTGACTACGCCCGCTTCGGTCAGATGATGCAGAACAACGGCCAGGTCGGTGAGCGCCAGGTAGTGCCGCCCGGCTGGGTGGACGCCTGCGCCAGCGGTGACCGCAGCGTCTACCGCCGAACGAACACCGATATCCGCAGCGACGGCGCCTACAGCAATTTCTGGTGGGACAACAATATCGTTGCCGGCGATTTCATGGCGCGCGGTGTATTCGGTCAAATGATTTACATCAATCGCGAGGCCGAGCTGACTATCGTCAAGCTTTCCACCTGGCCGGATTACGTGATCACCGATTTCAAACGCGACAGCCTGGCCGCATTCGCCGCCATTCAACAGGCGCTGGCCTGAGCATCGCTTTGTTCAGTCCTGCCCATTTGCCGCTGCCGTTAATCAACCGCTCGACGAGTTTCGACAACAATCTTTCGCGGCGCTTTATTCGGAGCCTGCTTTTCTGTACTCTGGAGATCCACCCCAATTCTCACGGTTAAGATATGCCTACGACAAAAAAATCAGCGGCAAAGAAGAAAACCGCCGCAAAGAAAGCTTCTCCCAAAGTCAAAAAGACCGCGGTCAAGAAAAAGACCGCCATAAAAAAGAAAGTAGCGGTAAAGAAGAAAGCGGCAGTAAAGAAAAAGGCCGCAGCGGTAAAAAAAGCAGCAAGCAAAAAGAGTACAACTCGAGCCAGGCGCAAGGCTGCCAACGACTCGCGCAAAGCCCTGCTAAAGCAGTTGCGCGAGGACCTGAAAGCGACCAGGGCCACGCTGCGTGCAGCACGCATTGCCGCCAGGGAAGAACTCAAGCTCGCCAGGGCCGCCGCCAAAGCCGAGGTCGACGCTGTCAGAGATGAACTCAAGGCCGCGCTGCAACGCGAGAAGGCTTTATTGAAGCTGGGTGAAAAAAGGGCCAGGATGATGCTCGCCGCCGGGCAGCGCTGGGAAAAACAGCAACTGGCCAAAATCAAGAAACTGGCTAGCAAAAACGTCGGACGGGTAAAGCGCAAACTGGCGAGCGATTAATACCTCTACCTGGAGTAGTCCGCGTGCAAGCCGGGAGCTGCACCGATGTTGTTGTCGGACCGCCGCCTGACAGGCTGAGACCCGGGCCAACGAGTCACCGTTCGGAAACGCGTCCGCGCAGTTGCTTGGTTTTGCCGCGCCGGCTTTTCTGATCGAGACGCCTGATCTGCGAACTTTTGCTCGGCCTGGTCGGCTTGCGCGCCTTACGCGTGGCCGCTACCGAACGAATCAATTCCTGCAGCCGGTCGAGCGCAGCTTGCCGGTTTTTCTCCCGGGTACGATACTGCTGCGCCTTGATGACGACGACACCATCCTTGCTGATGCGCCTGTCATGCAGCGCCAGCAGGCGCTGCTTGTAGTTCTCGGGCAGCGAGGATTTTGCTATATCGAAACGCAGATGAATCGCCGACGATACCTTGTTGACGTTCTGCCCGCCCGCGCCCTGTGCACGTATCGCCACGATTTCTACCTCATCGTCGGCAATGCTTAGGTTACGTGAAATCTGCAGCACGGTGCGCCTTTGCGGGTGAAAAATCCGGATTATAGCGAAATGCGAGCCGGGCCAGAAAAATGTTGCCTTTGCAAATCGCTGTTGCTAGCATCACCGGATGTTTGCATTTCAAACCAGCCTCATGTGCCGTTGCTGCTGCCCCTGTATCCAGGGGAACGCCGGCTATTGCGCACTGGTTTGACATCGCTTAACTAACACTCCCGCAACACGACCTTAAGCCAATACCGCCGTTCCCCGGATCTTTAGATCAGGGGTCGACTCGTTATTTTTTCTGCACCACCAGGCCCCTGAATCCGGTTTAACCACTGAATTTAGCGAGGACCTTATGGTTGGTATCAAACAAGAAGACGGGCATATCCCGCGCGAGACGAGGCAGACCCATGTATCGGTATGATGAGTACGATCAGCGGCTGATCGAAGAGCGCGTAACCGAGTTTCGGCAGCAGACCCGTCGTTATCTCGATGGCGAACTGAGCGACGACCAGTTTCGTTCGCTGCGACTGATGAACGGTCTGTATATCGAACTGCATGCGCCGATGCTGCGGGTTGCGATTCCCTACGGCGAGCTGTCGTCGCGACAATTGCGCAAGCTCGCGCAGGTGGCGCGAGGCTACGATCGCGGCTACGGCCATTTCACCACGCGGCAGAATATCCAGTTCAACTGGCCGGATCTCGAGCAGGCGCCCGAAATCCTGCAGCAGTTAGCCGAAGTACAGATGCACGCGATCCAGTCCAGCGGAAACTGTATTCGCAATACGACGACCGATCACCTGGCCGGGATCGCGCCCGATGAAATCGAAGATCCGCGTCCCTATTGCGAAATTATCCGCCAGTGGTCGACGCTGCATCCCGAATTCAGCTTTCTGCCGCGCAAGTTCAAGATCGCAGTGACCGGCTCGGCGCGCGACCGCGCCGCATCGCAGGTACACGATATCGGCCTGCACCTGGTTAGAAACGAAGCAGGCGAAGTCGGCTTCCAGGTTTATGTCGGTGGTGGCCAGGGACGCACGCCGGTGATCGGTGTCGTCATCCGCGAATTTCTGCCGAAAGCCGATTTGCTGACTTACTTCGAAGCCATCCTGCGGGTCTACAACCTGCTAGGCCGGCGCGACAATATTTACAAGGCGCGCCTGAAAATCCTGGTCAGGTCGCTCGGCATCAAGCGCTTTCGCAAGATGGTCAACGAGGAATGGCAGCGCATCCGCGAAACCTCGCTGCAGCTGCATGCGCACGAAATCGAAAACATGGTCGCGCATTTTCGCGATCCACCGTTAGTCAGGGGCCTCGATGGCGCGACACGGGATCTCGAACTGATTCGCAATCCGCACTTCAGGCGCTGGCTCATGCAAAACACGGTACCACACAGGCAGCCGGGCTATCGCGCGGTCTACCTGTCGCTGAAAGCGCCCGAACGGGCGCCGGGCGACATCACCGCTGCACAGCTCGATGCCGCCGCCGATCTCGCCGAGCGCTATTCCTTCGGCGAGGCGCGCACGACGCATACGCAGAATCTGCTGCTGCCGCACGTGCTCGAGGCCGATCTGTTCGAGCTGTGGCGCGCGACGCAGCGGCACGGTTTCGACACGGCCAATATCGGCACCGTGACCGACATCATCTGCTGCCCGGGGCTCGACTACTGCAGTCTCGCTAATGCCAGCGCAATCCCGATCGCGCTCGAAATCAACCAGCGCTTCACCAGGCTCGAGCGGCTGTACGAAACTGGCGACGTGCAAATCAAGATCTCGGGCTGCATGAACGCTTGCGGACATCACCACGTCGCCCACATCGGCGTGCTCGGCGTCGATAAAAAAGGCGAGGAGTGGTATCAGCTAACCCTCGGCGGCTCGGCCACCGAGAATGCCCGCCTCGGTCAGCGTATCGGCCCGGCCTTGGCCCGCAAAGACGTCACCGATGCGATCGAACGCATTATCGAAACCTATGTCGCGCTGCGCCGAGACGGCGAGTCATTCATCGATGCGCTCGACCGGCTGGGCCTCGAACCCTTCAAGCAGGGCGCGTATTCATTACTGAGGAAATCTTCATGACACGATCAATTTCGAAACCGAAAAAGCCAGCGCAAAAGCAACTCAGATTGAGCTGGCAGGAATGGCTTAAGGTGCATGCGGTGGTAACCAGCCCGTCCCCTGACGGCCGAACCTACGAGGTTAGCGTGGTAATTACGACCGATCTGCCAGTCGACCACCCACAGCTAAGTTCACTGCTCGCGGTAGAAAAAATCGTCATCGAGATCGAAACCTTTACCGACGGTCGTGTCTTCAGCCTCGCCCGCCTGCTGCGCGACGAGGTCGGCTTCAACGGAGACCTCGAGGTTAGCGGCGACTTCCTGCCCGACCAGATTTCGTTCCTGCAGCGCTGCGGGGTTAACTCTTTTTCGGGTGAAGATATCATACGCGACGCCTTCAACTACTACTCGGGCTTTTACCAGCCACCGCGGACGGGCATCGACGAGGTCACGTTCATCCGCGAATCACGGGCAGAATCAGGCTGACGAAACAACCCGCGCTCGGCCCCGCTTACGCGGGGCTGAACGCAAGACTCCCGGTTTTCTTCACGTCAGCTTGTAGTGGTTATTCATTGACACCCCGTTATCGAAATAGGCCTCGCGGCCGGTAATCTGATCGCGGTCGATGCTCGACAGCACCTGGATTACGTCTGCCAGAATTTCCGGGTGATAACGGTGCGAGCTATGCACCGAAACCTGGTTGCCCTCGCGATCCTTCCGACCCTCGATCGAATCCGAGTTGGCATATTTTCTCGCGTCGACCGCAACCACATTACCGGGCAGATTGTCGAAATCGTCCGGTCCGTGCCGGCCCAGGCGGTTGCCGCCGAAACGTTTCGCACTCGAGGCTTTCAGTGCCCGATCATACTTCGAGTAATACACGTGTACGCGCCGCGAAAAATCCGCGATATAGCTGCCCTTGCCATCGATTTCGATATCCTTCGAAGCCAGGTCCGGCGCCATCATGACGGTTTCGTCGAACAGCATTCTGCCAGTTGGGGTGCCAAGGTAGTCAGAAAGATACTCCATGCCCTTGCGCAACAGATAATTTCCCATCGAATGCGCAATGCAAAACGTGGTCGAGAAACAATCCTGCTCGTTTTGCGTCGCAAGCTTATTGATGTCGAGCAGAAAACGGGTAAAGGCGCCGACCGAGTCCCTGGCCTCTTCCCGGTCCGAAAGATAGCTGACCACCTTGCCGGAAGACGGCCAGGAAAATCCGACCACGACCGGATTGTGGCCATATACCAGTCTAAGGTTTTGCTCGAGATCGTAGATTTCGTCGATGCTGTCCTGGTAGTTATTGTTGTATCCGTGCAGGTAGATGCCCACTTTCGGGGTATTTACCCCCTCTTCCGCCTTCAGCCTTTCCAGCTCAGCCAGCAGTGCTATCTGAAACCCTCTTTCGCCGGATTTTACGAATGCGTCCTTGCCGCGTTGTTTGCGGTTGTAGCCGTACAGGTACTGAAAGCGGTTATTGGGCTTTTCCTCGTCGCCATATTTGCCCTTAACCACTCGCCTGTTTGTCACCATGAAAAGCATGAGCATCCTCCTGGTTCAGTAATCTGGTTGTAATGACGCCGGCAGTATAATCGCATCTTTCGCCAGCCTGGAAAACCTGACCGAAAGGTGCTTTTCAGTTTCCGCAAGCCTTTCCGGGAAAATCGTCGGCAATTCGACAGCTTTATTCTGATCAAGGTTAAATCATTGTGACCGACTCGACAATTTTTTGACTCCTATCCGACAAGCGGTGAAACTCTTACCGTAAATTCGTGTATGATTGGCGCTTCGGCAATGCGGTTAACCAATAACGATAACATTGAAGTAATGTATGAACTAGGCAGCCCGCCCAAATCGGTTCTTGAATCAATGGAATTGGTTCGGCTGCCCAGTCCCCCGCATATACTCAGCAAACTGCTCGACCTGTGCCACGACCCTGACACCACGGCCAGCGAGCTGGCCGCTTTCATCAGCATCGATACTTCCCTGACCAGCAAGCTGTTCATAGCGATCAACTCGCCCGCGTTTGCACTCGAGGAGCCGATGAACGACCTCGAGCAGGCGGTGACGCTGATCGGGCCCGAACTGGTCAAAACCATGGCGCTGACGACGGCGATCCAGCAGCTTTTCGCAGGTTTGATCGAAACGCAAAAACAGTTCGTCTGCAATTTCTGGCTGGATTCTCTCTACTGCGCGGTTTTCGCGCGCGATCTCGCAATCGCACTGAACTACGAGAAACCGCACGACGCTTACCTCGCGGGCCTGTTCCACGATTTTGGCCAGATCGTGTTCGACGCCAAGTATCACGAGCAATACCACAAGATCCTCAGCGAGAATACCGAAGACGAAATCCTGGCCCGGGAAAACTCGAAATGGGGCATAAGCCATCCCGAGCTTGGCGCCTGCGTCATGGAACAATGGCCGAGCATAAATCCCGCCATCGCCGACGCGGTTCGCTTCCATCACGAGGAGCAGGAGCAACTCGAGGGTTGCGACCTGCTGTGCCAGATCGTAGCCGAGGCCGGTCAGATGGCGCGCCACTGGTGCGCCGAGGGCAAGATCGACACCAACTGGCAATCAAGGCTCGTCACTAACAAGGACCTGAAAGACATTTACATGCACGTCAAGGACAAGGTCACGCAGGTTGGCAAAAGCCTCGGCATTTCGTTGCCGCGGGCACGATGTCTGACGCACGATCACCTGTCGCGGGATATCGAAAAGGAAACCCTCCGGCTCGCTCGCAAGATCCGCGACGCATCGTTGATCAGGGTTATCAATCCCGAGGAAATTCGCCGCACGGCACCTGACGCGCCGGCGCAGTTACTGCTCAAGGTCAGCCGCGAAATGCAGCTGTTTTTCTCAATTTCCGACATGGCTCTGCTGTTCCATGACCCACAGGATCCCGAGCATTTGATCCTGCACCAGGTCGCCCACAGCGGTCCGGCGAGCAAATTCTCGCTCAAGAACAGCAAGAGCCAGATGATCAGGAGCTTCCTCGAGAAAAAGGAGCTGTGGATCGAGCCGGACCTGGCGGAGCCGAAAAAATCACCGATCGCGGATCGCCAGATCATCCGCCGACTGCATCACGATATCGCGCTAAGCCTGCCCATCATGCACGAGGAGCAGTCGCTCGGCACGGTCGTGATCGGCTGCCACAAGACGCAAAAGAATCGTCTCGAGAAATTGTCGAACATCATTACGAACTATCTCGAAAACCTGGCCCATAGCTGGCTGCAGGCACGCCAGGATGCGAGCCTCGGCGAAGTCCAGGAAGAACGGCCAGAGGCCACGGGACGCAACGACATCGACAAGCTGATCCACGAAATCAGCAACCCGTTGAGCGTGATCGGTAACTACATCGATATTCTGAAAAGCAATGCCAGGGAAACCGGCGAGAGCAGCCAGGAGATCGACGTGCTCAAAAACGAGCTGCAACGTATCCGTAATATCGTACTGAACTTCAAGGAAGGCGAGGTTGCGGGCGAGGATACGGTATTCCTCAACGCCGAGCTCGAGGGCTGTATACCGCTCTACGTAATGTCCACCAGCGAAGACAAGGAGGTGCAAATTATCTGGCAGCTCGACGAGCAGGACGCCGAGCTCGAAATCGGGCAGGACGCTTTCCGCCAGATCCTGCTGAACCTGGTGAAAAACGCGGTCGAAGCGCAGGTCAAAGATGCCGCAATCATTGTGTCAAGCCATCACTTCGTCAATCTCGCGGGCAACCGCTACGCGCAGTTTTCGATTTCCGATCGCGGCCACGGGATCGACGCAAAAACGCTGGAAAACCTTTTTTCGCCGGGTTTTACCACCAAGGAAGGCGCGGGCCGCGGGCTCGGCCTGTCGGTCGTCGGCGAAATTATCAAGGCCTGGAACGGCCAGATCAAGTATATGCCAAACGATGTTGGGGGCGCTTTGTTCGAAGTGCTGATTCCGTTATCCATTAAGCAGTAACAGGTATTTTGTTCATGGAAATTTCGCTGATTAATTTTGAAGAAAAATCTCAGCAGAAAGACAAACCGGCTTCCTTCCTGGTGGTCGACGACGACATACCCGCGCGGCAGAGCCTGGTCAAGCTGCTGCAGCGGCAATGGCCCGATATCACCGAGGCTTCCGATGGCGACGAAGCGATTTCGCTGATCAAACAACGCCAGTTCAACCTGATCATTCTGGATCTCAACATGCCGCGCAAGTCGGGAGACCAGGTACTGACTTTCATCAAGCAAAAAAAGATCGAGACCACGGTCATTGTCATCAGCGGTGAAACCTCGATCAACAAGGTTACCGAGGCGGTGAGGCTGGGCGCCTACGACATCTTCCGCAAGCCCTATAGTTTCGACGAACTCGAGCACTCGATTCACAATGCGCTCCACAAGCTGCGCATCGAGGAAGAAAAGGCGCATATCCAGAAACGACTCGAGCATTCCGAGCAGCTGCACCGCTACATGGTCAACAATTCGCCCGATCTGATTTACATCCTCAATCTGGAAGGCGAGTTCACCTTCGTCAACAACAGTGTCAAAAAACTGCTCGGCTACGAACGCGCCGATCTGATCGGCAGGCACTACAGCGAATTCATCGCCGACGAGGATAAGCTGAAGGCGGAGTATCTGTTCAACGAGCGCCGCCGCGAAAGCCGCACGAAACGTACTATCGAACTCGGGCTTAAATGCAATACCGCGAACTCGTCGAAACCGTTCCAGAACTCGACCTGCCCGATCGAACTCAACTCGATGGGAATTTACACGGTCGACTCCAAGGACCCGAAAAAGCTCAGCAGCTACCAGGGCACCTACGGTGTCGCGCGCGACATCTCGATGCGCAAGCAGGCGGAAAAGTTGATTACCTACCAGGCCTACCACGACCTGCTGACCAAGCTGCCGAACCGGGCGATGCTGCTCGACCGGCTCGAACTCGCGATTAACCAGGCAACGCGTACCGGCCAGACACTGATCGTCATGTTTCTCGACCTCGATCGCTTCAAGCTGATCAACGACAGCTTCGGTCACGTGGTCGGCGACCAGTTGCTGGTCGAGGTCGCCGATCGACTCAAAAACGAAATCAGAACCGGCGACACGCTGGCCCGCCTGGGGGGCGACGAATTCATGCTGCTGCTACCGCAACCGACAACGCGCGGCCAGGCCGAGAGCGTCGCACAAAAACTGATCGCAAGCCTGCAGCAGCCATTTTTTTTGCGCGGCAAGGAAGTCTACCTTAATGTCAGTATCGGTATCTCGGTGTATCCGGACGATTCGCAGGATATCAACACGCTGATCAAGAATGCCGATATGGCGATGTACGAGGTCAAGGCGACCGGTAAGAACGGTTATATCTTTTATAACGACAAGCTCGAGCACGCCGCCGCGGAAAAGATCTCGATCGAAAGCGGCCTGCGCAAGGCGCTGAAAAACGACGAGCTGGAGATTTTCTACCAGCCCCAGCTGGACGTGAAAACGCGACGTATCGTCGGTGTCGAGGCGCTGTTACGCTGGAATCATCCCCAGTTCGGACTGGTCGAACCGAGTTACTTCATCGAACATGCAGAGGAATCGGCCATCATCGAGCAATTGAGCGAATGGGTGCTGCACCGCGTCGCCACCGACCTCTTCGGTGATCAGGATTTCATTGACAGCGGCATCAAGGTCAGCATCAACCTGTCCGCTTCCGATATTCGCCACAAGGAATTCCCCGAAAGCCTGGTGGCGCTGACGCGCGAACACGGCATCCAGCCCGACCGACTGGAGATCGAGATTACGGAAAACATGTTCATGAGCGATATCGAAGCCAGCACGCACAAGCTGCAGGTGCTGTCTAACAAGGGCATCTCGATTGCGATCGACGACTTCGGCACCGGCTACTCGTCGCTCTCCTACCTGCGCGAACTACCCGTGCACACGGTCAAGATCGATTATTCGTTCATCTCCGAGATCGAACACTCGAAGAAAGGCGCCGCGCTGGTCGCGGCCATCGTCGGCATGGCGCAAGGGCTCGGCATCGACATTATTGCCGAGGGTGTGGAGAGCGAGCGGCAATCCGAATACCTCGAGGAGCTGGGTTGTAACGTCATGCAGGGGTATCTGTTCTGCAGGCCGGTTGCGGTTGGGGATTTTCTGAACACCGTGGCGCAGCAGTCGACCGGAGCTTCGAGCCTGACGGGCGGGTAACTTCAGGTTGAAGACAGCCGGGTCTGTTTGCAGGCGCCACCATTATAGAGGGTCATTTCCCAGCTATTTTCGGTGACCGAGTGGCGCAGTATGTAGACTCCGTCATCGTCACCACGCAGCTTGAAGTAGCGATACTCGGGATCGAGCCAGCGATCCAGGATCTCGGTGGCTTCGACACGGCGTTCACCGAGGTAAAATCGGCGCGGATATTCTTCGCCGCGATATCCGGCATGACATTCGACCCGTATTGACATTAATTTAGCTTACTCCCGTAACAGGCACCGGGTCATGCACAACCCGAACTGTTGACCTGCATCAGGAAGCCGAACCGGTTTTTGCGAAAGAATTGTGCAACTAATGATGCCTGATTTATGCATGTTTAAAAATCGGGGATATACGTTTAAACCACAGAATCTATTTATATCGTTATGGAACAGCCCCTGCAAATCACATTCCGCGACATCCCTCACTCCGAAGCGCTGGAAGCGGACATCCGCGAAAAAGCCGCCAAACTGGATCAGTTTTACGAAAAGGTCATGGCTTGCCGGGTGATTGTGGAGTCGCCGCACAAGCATCATCACAAGGGCAAGCTTTACCATGTGAGGATCGATTTGACCGTGCCCCGAGGCGAAATTATCGTCAAACGAGGGCCAAAAGATCATCACGCACACGAAGACCCCTACGTTGCGGTGCGTGACGCCTTCAAGGCCGCTCGGCGCCAGTTGCAAGACTACGCCCGCAAACAGCGCGGCGATATCAAGGTGCACGAAACACCGCCCCACGGAAGAATCAGCGAAATCGTTCCGATGCAGGATTTCGGTCGAATTCTGAGCTCGGACGGCCGGGAAATTTATTTTCACCGCAACAGTGTCGTCGATGGCGACTTCGATACGCTCGAGATCGGTGACGAGGTCTGGTTTGCCGAAGAAGCAGGCGAGCTGGGCGCAAAGGCCAGCACGGTGCATGTCGTCGGCAAGCACCATCCGGTCGGTTAACCGCTGTCGGTCGCGGCCGGCGAATTGTAATTTCCGCTAGCCCAGGCGACCGTTTCTCCTAACCCTTGACACAAACCAGCGGGCGCAGGCGTGCGACCTTACGCGCCAGCCCCGCCTGGTCTGCCGCGTCCACGACCGAGGCGACATCCTTGTATGCCAGCGGCGCCTCCTCGGCAACGCCCCGCAGCGATGGGCTGCGTATGATTATGCCCTGCTGCCGCAGTTCATCAATGACCTGCCGACCACGCCATAGGCGCTTCGCCCGGCGCCGGCTCATCGCGCGACCGGCACCGTGGCAGGCCGAGCTGAAGGCACGCTGCTCGCTCTCGCTCGTACCGGCGAGAATGTAGGAGCAGGTTCCCATCGAACCGCCTATCAGCACCGGCTGACCGGCTTCACGCAACGCCGACGGCAGTTCCGGATGCCCGGGCCCGAAAGCACGGGTGGCGCCTTTGCGATGGACGTAAAGGTTTCGCTTGCGCCCCTCCAGGCTGTGCGGTTCGAGCTTGCAGGTGTTATGCGAAACATCGTACAGCAGGTGCAATTGAGTACCGGGGATAATCGCTTCGAAGGCTTGCCGCGTCAGATGGGTGATGATCTGCCGGTTGGCCAGCGCGCAATTGATCCCCGCGCGCATCGCGCCGAGGTATGACTGGCCGATATCCGATTTGATCGGCGCGCAAGCGAGTTCACGATCGGGCAGATAAATGCCGTGTTGACTCGCACTGGTCGCCATTAAACGCAGGAACTCGGTGCCGATCTGATGTCCGAGACCACGCGAACCGCAATGAATACTCACCACCACATCACCCTGCCGCAGTTTGAAAAACTTTGCGATGCGCTCGTCGTAGATCCGGTCGACGTATTGCACTTCGAGGTAATGGTTGCCGGAACCGAGGGTTCCCATTTCGTTGCGCTGCCGATGTCGTGCCCTTTCCGACACTTGCGAAGGATCGGCACCGCGCATGCATCCCTGCTCTTCGGTGCGCTCGAGATCCTCAGCCAGGCCATAACCCTGCTTAACCGCCCATAACGCGCCGCCGCCGAGCATCGCATCCATTTCCCGGGGCCCGAGATGGATCGACCCGGTACTGCCGAGCCCGGTCGGTACCCGCCGATAAAGCTCGTCCGCCAACGCCTCCTTGGCCAACGCGACTTCATCCGCGGCCAGGCCGGTATGCAGCGTGCGCACGCCGCATGAAATATCGAAACCGACACCCCCGGCCGAGATAACTCCGCCCTCATCGGCATCGAAGGCCGCGACGCCGCCGATCGGAAAGCCGTAACCCCAGTGTGCGTCGGGCATGGCATAGGCGAAATCGACGATGCCGGGCAGCGTGGCAACATTGGTGATCTGCTGGTAAACCCGCTCATCCATGGCCTCGATCAACGCGCGATCTGCATAGATAATTGCCGGAACCCGCATTTGACCGCTGGCCGGGATTTCCCAGGTAGTGTCGTCGCGTTGCTTGAACAGATCAATTTTCATCGATTAACCTCCCGCCTAGACGTCGATAACGCATTGCGCAACCCATTCTCCATTTTCGGCGCGGTAAACCTTGAGTTCGGTAAACGTGGCGCCCTTGATTTCCACCGCGGGCCGGTGCTTTTCCCGATCGACCACCTCACCATGCAGCTGCGCGAACAGATGTTGATCATCGATGCGCACGTCAAAAGCGCCAAACAGCATATTGCGCGTGGCCATCTGGTAAACAATTTCATTGAGCCAGTCCAGCAACAGTAAATCGAGTTCCGGGGCGCAGCACTCGACCGCGATCGATTCTCCAGGGGCGATTTTATCGAGGTCGGTGACGACGCTGGACATTGCCAGCGCTGCCTGGACGAAAGCATCTTCCAGGCTGTCACCATAACCCCTGACGCCAATGTCGGCGCCATGATCGAGATGTTCCCACCTGGCTGTCATGTCTGCTTGCTCAATGGCTTGCCTGATCTCATGTGGACCTTGTGCACATACTTTGAAGTCATCGCCGACAGCAAGGCACTGTAATTGGGTACGAAGTCCAGCTCATCGCCGACGCTGATCGATCCTGCCGCGCCGGTTACATCGACGACCAGGTAGTCGCTGGAGGCACCCAGAATAACCACCTCCGGATTACGAGGCACGAGGCCAGCCGTATCCACGTCCTGACGTCCCAGGTTCAACAACGCTCTTAATTCTTCACCGCGATCCTCGAACTGGGTCAATCCGCCAAAGGCGTCTTCACTGCGCTGGCCCAGCGGCAGCGATGGTTTACGCTTGAGCTCCAGGATCTCGGCATGCAGCAGAAAGGCATCCTGAAAAGTATCGGGCCAGGGCCTGCGTTGGGTGGTTTCGCGGCCAAGCAGGATGGCCTCGCCGATACGCGCATGATTAATTCGGTCAGGCATCTTGCCCGCGGCGATCAATTCGAGCCCGCTGGAATTGATCGCAGAAATTAAATCGAGGTCGAGACCCAGGGCCTGCTCGATTTCGCCTGCCAGCTTTGCCAGGTAATTCATGTTTTCGGCAGTGGGGACGACACCGCCGAAACAGGCGAGATTGGTACCCAATCCCTTGATTCGAATGCCACCGAGTTTTGCCGCGGCTTCGGCCAGCGACAACAGGTCGTCCGGCCAGACACCCTCGCGCAGGTCCCCGAGGTCGACCATCAGAACTACCGCATGCACCCGGCCGCGGCGTTGGGCCGCCGCCGACAGGGCTTCGAGTACGGCGAGTTCCGAATTGAGACTGAAGTCGGTTAAATCGACGATGGCCTCAACACTGGAAACAGCCGGAACCCGCAGCGAAAGGAAATCCGTGTCGATACCGGCCGCGCGCAAGCGCCGAATGTTTTCCAGGCGCGAATCCGCGATCGATGCAACACCGCCGCGCTGCATGGCTCTGGCCACTTCGGGGTCGCCACAGACCGCCTTGGTAACGCCACAGACTTCGATACCATGCGACTGGCAAAGAGCGACGATCGTACGCGCATTGTGCTCGATCCGGTCGAGATCCATGGTCAGGCGGGGCGTCGTCATTGCCGGTGCCGGGTCCCCCTGAGCCCCACCCGTGGAATTAGCTGTCGAACAATATCTCGCATGGAATTCTGCCTGGCCTGTATTTTTACCATCATATAAGCAGAATCGATTGTTTGATTGACGATCGTCAACTTTGCCCAACCGTTTACGCTGCAAGCGACCGTTTAGCGCCAAAGATTGCTTCGCCGTGCTTACAATGACCTGTATATTAAGCTGAACCTGGCAACAGGGTTACACTCATGAAAGTTTACTTTTCCCACGGCAAGGAAAGCGGCCCCTGGGGTACCAAGATCACGCGACTCGCGAGAATCGCCGAGGCCCATGGCTGCAGCGTCGAATCGCTCGACTACACGGATTCGATGGATCCCGACTTCAGGGCCGAGCGACTGCTTGGCGTACTGCAGGACGAAACCGAGGACTTTGTACTGGCCGGCTCGAGCATGGGCGGCTACGTTTCGCTGGTCGCATCGGAAATCGCCGATTCGAAAGCAATCTTCCTGATAGCGCCGGCGCTTTACATTCCGGGGTACCGACGACAGCAATACCCCTCGCGCGCGAAGCACATTGAAATCGTGCACGGCTGGTCCGACGAGATCATCCCGGTAGAGCACTCGATCCGCTATGCCAGGGAAGCCGACTGCAGCCTCCACCTGATCAGCGGAGATCACGCATTAAACGGCGTCATCGACATGGTCGCAAGCCTGTTC
>CP070646.1:3285426-3333483 GCA_020354435.1 Gammaproteobacteria bacterium | reverse complement strand
ACCGTCCAGTTCGCGATCAAGGTTCGATGCCAGTTCTCATCCGGCAACAGCGCCAGTGTCGACAGCGGCCCACTGTCTTCGAGGTCTTGCCTGTAGCAAATTAGTTCGTCCGGCGGGGATAGCGGCTGTTCTGGCGCCGGCAGCGCCAGGCAACCTTTTTGATAGTAGGGTGTAAACACCCGGTAAGGCGAGCCGTCGGACTTTTGCACCGTCCAGGGCTCCCATAACAGTGACGCATTAAAACTGCGGACTTCGACGTCTTCGACCTTGAGAGCATTCTTGATCTCGGTGTCGCGCTTACGGCGCCAGGGCTCGTAACACCGATTCCAGAACACTGCCTCGATCGGCAAACTCGCGACGAGTCTGGCAATGATTCTGAGTGCGTCACCGCGAAAAAAACGCAGCTGACCGCCCAGGGCCTGATTCAGATCTGTTAGCGAGTGATGCAGCCAGACGCGACTGGCTGAGCCCATACGCCAGCTGTCGGCATTGTTATCGTCAAGGATGTAAATCGGCAGCACTTCGCCGGACGCGGCCGCGGCGCGCAACGCCGGGTTATCGCTCAGGCGGAGATCCTGGCGGAACCAGACCAGATTGAGACGATTGCCGTTCAAAGGATCGACCTCGTGACGTCGGCGCCGCTATAGCGAATTCAGCAGCATCAGTTCGTCCGGATGCGGCCGCATGTAATAGGAACGATCGATGTAGTCGTTCGGGTACTTGCGAAAGTGATGGCGCAACAGCGTGATCGGTACGATCAGCGGCAGCAGACCCAGGCGGTATTTTTCGATACTGTCGCTGAGTTCTTTTTTGTCGTCCTTGTCGAGCTCTTTTTTCAGGTAACCGCGAATATGCTCGAGCACATTGACGTGATTCGAGCGCTTGGCGGAGATTTTCAGTAACTGCATCAGTTGATTCAGGTACCGCGGCGCGTAATCCTCGATCGGTTGGTCATGGGCCGCGGCCAATTCACGGTCGAGCCCTCGTCCGAGCTCCTGGTTATGACTGTATAGAATAAGTTTGTGCCGGGCATGAAATTCGGTCAGCGCCGACCAGTCGATGCCATCTGCCAGCATGTCCTGCCAGCGTTTATAGATGAAAACCCGTTTGATGAAGCCTTCCCGCAGTACCGGGTCGCCGAGCCGGCCTTCCTCTTCTACCGGCAGGGCGGGGAAGTTACGCATCATGGTCTCGGTGTAGAGGCCTATGCCGTTACGCTGTGGCTGTTCGCCGTGATAGACGCGCACGCGCTCCATGCCGCAGCTCGGTGAATCCTTCTTGACGATGTAGCCATAGATTTGCTGGTGCCAGTTGCGCTGTGCCTGGGCGCTTTCGATGAGAGCATCGGTCACATCGAGATCCGCGGTTTTGTTGCCGATGGCGCGCCGCTGGCTGCCGATGTCAGCCAGCCGAATCGTTTCGCGCGGCACACCGAGGCCGATCGCCATCTCGGGACAAAACGGGCGGAAGCTGAAAAACCTGCCGAGCGTATCGAGTATATAGCGACTCTGCTTGTGGCCGCCGTCGAAGCGAACCATTTCGCCAACGCGACAGCTGCTGACGCCGATCAGCAGTTTGTCTCGTGTTTCAGGGTCGGCGGCCTCGCTGGTCACGATCGAACAGCGGCGGTTCAGGCGTAACCGCGCCGAATCAGCGGATTCAGCAGGCGACTGAAAAAACCGGTGAACTGGATCGGGCCTTCGGTAACCGCGAGGCATATGCATTCGCGGTCCTGGGTCGCAACCGGCGTATGCCGGTCACGGGCGTCCTTGACCACGAAATCGCCCTGCTTGTAAAGACCCGATTCGTCGGAGAAACTGCCCTCGAGAATCACGGTATACTCGTCGCCGAGATGGGTATGGGTCGTGGCCGATCCGCCGGGCCTGATCTTCAGTAACTCGACCTTGGCACCATTGTTGTCTCGACATAATTCGACGCTGTGAATATCGGTAGATACCCGTTTCCACGGCAGCTCGGCGTAACCTTGATCGACAAACTGGTGCAGGCAGCGCGGAATCGACGGATCGAACCGCTTCGGTTGTTCAGCAGGTGCCTCGTCGGTCAACGAGTCGAGGCTGTCGAGCAACCGGTTCTTCAGATCGTTCGATGCCTTTGCGGGCTTCAGCTGCTGCATCAATTCACTGCCAACGCGATTCAGGCGTTGCAGCTGCCGGGTGCAGGAATGGCAATGTTCCAGGTGGGCGGACACGCACAGGGCCTGGCTCAACGGCAGGCTGCCCGCGGAATAGGCCGCCAGCAATTCGTATGCGGGGTGGTTGCTTGATCTATCCATTGTTACCTCTCTACCAGCACTTCGAGTTTCTTCAACGCCAGGCGTACCCTTGATTTAACGGTGCCCAGCGGCAATTTCAGCTCTTCGCTGGCCTGTTGGTGGCTTTTCCCCTCCAGATAAACCTTGGTTAAAACTTCCGACTGTTCGCGTGGCAACTGCCTGAGGCCTTCGCGAATACTTGCTTCGGCCCGGCTTTGCTGCGCCAGCTGAAACGGGCCGGGACCCTCGTCTTCCATATCGTTGAAGAGATCGGTTGGATCGATTTCGCTGACGTAGCGACCGTTACGACGTAAATAGTCGATTCGACAATTACGAGCCAGCGTGAAAATCCAGGTGTTCAGGTTAGCCAGGCTGGCATTATACTTTTCGGCCTTGAGCCAGACGCGGGTCATGACTTCCTGCACCAGTTCGTCGGCGACGAGATCGGCGCCTGGCTCACGCGCGAGACTGTAGGCGCGAATTTGAGGCGCATAATGGTCGAACAGTTCAGCGAAAGCGGATTTGTCGCGCTCCTTGGCTACGCGCGATATGCAGGCGCCAAGCGCTATCAGCTTTTCGCTGGAACTCTGTCGGTTACTCATCGCCGTCATTATATACGCCCTGGTTGCTTTCGTTTGCATGTTTACGGTGCAAGCGCGATTTTGGATCACCGATTGATCCAAAACAGGCTCGAAGACGTATAACGCTACATCATCTGCAAGTTTTTTCGAGAGCGAACACCCTGAATGAACAGTAATAAGCCGTTTTTAGTGCGTTTTAAGGACTATTTCAAAGTCCTGCACGATTCCGATTTGAGTCAACTGGGTTCTATTTATGACGACCGCATCGTCTTCAAGGATCCGGTGCACGAGATACGTGGACTGGTCGAACTGGAAGACTACTTCACGTCGATGTGTGCCGATCTAAGCGACTGTCGTTTCGAGTACCTCGACGAGCTGGTTAACGACGACGCTGCCTACATCAAGTGGTTGATGCATTTCAAGCATCCGAAGCTCGGTAACCGCCTGATCAGCGTGCGCGGTGTCAGTCACCTCAAAATCGCTGAAAAGATCGAATACCACGAGGATTTTTACGACATGGGCGCGATGCTTTACGAACAACTGCCGCTGCTGGGCAACGTAACGCGCTGGCTCAGGTTGCGGCTGGCGAGCTAGCACCATGGCAGCCCGGGCAAACAAGGTTATCTGGATCACGGGGGCGAGCAGCGGCCTCGGACGAAGTCTTGCGCTGGCGCTCGCCGCAAAGGGTAATCACGTAATTGCCTCCGCGCGCAATCGGCAGCAACTCGATCGGCTGACCGAGCTGGATGCCAATATCATCCCGATCGAATGCGATATAACCGACGAAGTCTCGCTGGAAGCGGCGATCAGGCGTATTGCAAAGGGTTCGCTGCATCTCGATCAGGTTATTCTGAATGCCGGCAACTGCGAGTATCTCGACTTTCCCGAGCCAGACTGGAGTGCGGCCCGCCGCGTCATGGAAATCAATTACTTTGGCACGCTCAATTGTGTCAAGGCGGCTTTACCGTTACTGCGCCAGGCCAGCGATCGTGCGCACATCGTCGCGATCGCTTCGCAGGTCACGGCGGCACCTTTTCCGCGCGCCGAGGCCTACGGTGCCTCCAAGGCTGCAATGCAGTATTTCTTCGACAGCCTGCGCATCGATCTGGCGACCGAGGGCATCGATGTCAGTGTCGTCAATCCGGGTTTCGTCGATACACCCTTGACGCGCAAGAACGATTTTGACATGCCGTTTTTGATGGATGCCGATCAGGCGGCGCGGCGCATCGTCAGGAACCTGGAGTCGCGCCCGCGCAGCTACAGCTTCCCGCTGCGCCTGTCGGTCTTGCTCGCGCTGTCGAAGCTGATGCCGGGTCTTTGGCAGAAAATGCTGGCCCCGAAAAACGACTATCGGAGCACGGAATCCAACCGAGGAACTGGAGAATGAAAATTGCGATCATCGGCGCCGGTATTTCCGGTCTTACCGCGGCCTATTACCTGCAGCACAGGCACGATATTTCGATCTACGAAGCAGAACCGCGAATCGGTGGCCATACCGCGACGATCGATGTGGAATACGCGGGACGGCAGTATGCTATCGACACCGGCTTCATCGTTTACAATGACTGGACTTACCCGAACTTTATCGAACTGATAGAAGCCCTCGGCGTCAGTACCCAGCCTACGGAAATGAGCTTCAGCGTGCGTTGCGATGACAGCGGACTCGAATACGGCGGCAATAATCTGAATACCCTGTTCGCGCAGCGGCTTAACCTGTTGCGACCGTCATTCCACGGCATGCTGCGTGATATACTGCGTTTCAATCGCGAGGCCGTGCGCGATCTCGAGAGCGGACGCATTTCCGCC
The DNA here is from genome assembly GCA_020354435.1 of Gammaproteobacteria bacterium. GTDB lineage: Bacteria > Pseudomonadota > Gammaproteobacteria. The sequence continues at coordinate 3,328,824 of CP070646.1, read as the reverse complement.
GCAACCACCCTCGGAGACTATCTCGAAGCCAATCGCTATGGTGATGCCTTCAGGTTCCAGTACCTGTTGCCGATGGGTTGCGCGATCTGGTCCGCGTCGACCGAATCCATGCTCGACTTTCCGCTGCTCTTTTTTACCCGATTTTTCAAGAACCATGGCCTGCTGAGCGTAAATGACCGGCCACAATGGCACGTTATCAAGGGTGGATCGAGGAGTTACCTGGAGCCACTGACGCGCGGCTTTCGCGATACGATCCAGCTCAATGCCAATATTTCGAAGGTTCGCCGGCGCCCTGAGTCGGTCGAATTGATCATGGCCAACGGCCGCAGCCGGCACTACGACCAGGTCGTTTTTGCCTGCCATAGCGACCAGGCTCTCGGCTTGCTCGGAGATCCGACGCGGGCCGAGAGCGACGCGCTTGGGGCGATTCCCTACCAGTCCAACGAAGTGGTGCTGCATACCGACCATTCGCTGCTGCCGCGTAAACGCCTGGCCTGGTCTAGCTGGAATTACTGGCTGCGTGAACGCTACCAGCAACGCGCGGTACTGACCTACAATATGAACATCCTGCAGGGACTGCAATCGGACACCACCTTTTGCGTAACCCTGAACGCCACGGAATCGATAGCCGAAGAGCGGATTATTCAGACCTTCGAATACAGCCACCCGGTATTTTCTCTCGAGTCCGTCGCGGCCGTGGAAAAGATCGATCAGATCAACGGGCGCAACCGTAGCTGGTTTGCCGGTGCCTGGCTCGGCAATGGTTTTCACGAGGACGGTGTCGTCAGCGGCCGACGCGTGGCCGACGCGATCAACCGCCTGATGCCGGCCCAGGCATTGCCCGAACTGGCGGAAGTTGCCTGTGCATAGTGCCATTTACCAGGGTTACGTGCGCCATCGCCGCTTTCTTCCGCGGGCGCACAAGTTCAGCTACGAGGTGTTCATGATGTATCTCGATCTGGACGAGCTCGACGAGGTTCTGGCGCTGTCGCCATTGTGGTCGAAAAAACCCTGGTTCCCGGCGCACTTCCGTCGCGCCGATTTTCTGGGAGATGCGCAGCTGCCGCTGAAGCAGGCTGTGCGTCAACGAATACACGAGGTCACCGGCGAATGGCATGATGGTCCGATTCGTATGCTCGCCAACCTGCGCTATTATGGTTTCGTGATCAATCCGATCAGCTGCTACTACTGTTTTGATGCCGACGGCGCCTTGCGCTATGTCGTCGCCGAAGTGACCAATACGCCGTGGAACGAACGCGTCAGTTACGTTTTACCCTGTGATCCACGGCAGCGTTTTCTGCGTACCAAGTTCGATAAATCGCTGCATGTCTCGCCGTTTAATCCGATGGATATGCAATACCGGTGGTGCAGCAACAATCCCTCTGCGATTCTGAGTCTTAATCTGGAGACCAGGAAGGATGGCGAAGTCCACATGGACGCCACTATGGCCCTGAAGCGGCGCGAAATCAACGCGACGAGCCTGACCATGATACTGCTGCAACACCCGTGGATGACGGCGAAGGTCGCTGGCGCGATTTACTGGCAGGCTTTGAAGCTCTGGATCAAGCGCAACCCGTTTTATGATCATCCTTCCGGCAAGCTGTTGGATGGGCCGGATCAACCAACGATAACGAGACTAAAGACGAAGACATGAGCATTACAAATACCTCCACAGTCAATTCTCCCGCAGATTCCGGTTGGCTCGGCAGCTTTGCCCGGCGCCAGGTGTTCAGGCATCTCGAGAAAATTCCTCGAGGCTGTCTGTTAATCGAGGAGGGCGACGAATTTTTCTGTTTCGGCGATCCCGAGGATAGTAATGGCATCAAGGCCAGGATCGTAATCGAAGATGTAAGCGCTTATCGTGATATTGCATTTGGCGGATCGATCGGTGGCGCCGAAGCCTACATGCTCGGCAAGTGGAGCACGCCCAACCTGGTCGACGTGGTTCGCCTGATGTCGATGAATATCGATTTTCTTAACCAGATGGATGATGCCAGGCCGATGTTGCAGCGTTTTGCCGACAAGCTGTTCCACTGGTTGAACCGCAATACCGAAAAACAGGCGCGAGACAATATTTCGCGGCACTATGATCTTAGCAACGAGTTTTTCTCGCTATTTCTCGATCCGCAGATGATGTACTCGTCGGCGATGTTTCCACACGCGGAGGCGGGTCTCGACGAGGCGGCTCTCTACAAGCTCGATGTCATTTGCCGCAAGCTCGATCTGCAGCCAACCGATCACCTGCTCGAAATCGGCACCGGTTGGGGCGGCCTGGCCATTTACGCGGCGAAAAATTATGGCTGTCGTGTAACCACTACGACTATCTCTCACGAGCAGTACCAGGCGGCTTGCGAGCGCGTAAAACAAGAGGGCCTGGACGGAAAGATCAAGGTTCTGTTCGAAGATTACCGCAACCTGGAGGGCAGTTTCGACAAGCTAGTGTCGATCGAGATGATCGAGGCGGTCGGCCACGAGTATTACAAGCAGTACTTCAGCGGTTGTGCATCGTTGCTGAAGGAAGACGGCCTGATGCTGCTGCAGGCGATCACAATCCCGGATCAGCGTTTCGAGTATGCGCAAAAGTCGGTGGATTTTATACAGCGCTACATTTTTCCGGGTGGTTCGCTGCCGAGCCACGAGGCTATTCTTTCGTCGGTTAGAAAACATACCGACCTGCTGATGATCGGCATGCAGGAGATCGGCGAGGATTATGCCAAAACCCTCGAGGTCTGGCGTGAGCGCTTCCTGGCGAAAATGGACCAGGTACGGGAACTGGGCTTCGATGATTATTTTATCCGAATGTGGAATTACTACCTGTGTTACTGCCAGGGCGGCTTCGAAGAGCGCGTCATCGGCACTTCGCAGATTCTGCTGGCCAAACCCGACTGGCGCAGATCGGTTGCGGCCTGATCGAAAATCGATTAACCGGCATGAAGAAAATTGCGATCAATCTGTTAGTGTTCCAGGTCGGCTGGGCGGTTTGTGTGATCGGCGGTGATCTCTACGCTGTCGCTTTCACGCTGCCCGCGCTGATGCTGCACAACTGGTTGATTCTCGGCAACCGGGGCGAATGGAGATTCATCGTAATGATCGCCCTAGCAGGTTGCCTGTGGGATATCACGATGGTGCAAACCGGTACCATCCAGTATGCCAATGCCTCGTTGCTTGGAATTCCGCTGTGGTTGCTATGCCTGTGGCTGCTGTTCGCAACGACCTTCATGCATGCCCTTTTCTGGCTGCACCGATATTTGTGGCTGGCAGCCGTTTTTGCCGCGGTGCTGGGGCCGGCCAGTTACTGGTTCGGCACTCATCTGACCGAAGCACGCCTGGATCCGCCAATAATTGCCTCCCTTGGGGTGATGGCTGTGGGTTGGGCCGTGCTGTTTCCGTTTGGCATGTACTACGCCGGGAAAATCAAGGCATTAGAGGAGGAAGCCTGTTGAACCGATGTTTTGACCTGCTGGTTTTGCTGGTGCTGGTAATGGTGCCGGTCGCCCACGCCAGCGACAGCGTCGGGCATGCGCTCGGCGAGGCCTACGATCTGAAAAGCAATGAGTTGCTGTATCGGGAGTTCTATTGCGACAATGGCAAACCTGATGAAAAGGAGGTCATCTATCACAACGAATCAGGTCGCACGATTGCGCGAAAACGGCTCGACTTCAGTTCCGGTTCGTTAACGCCGTCATTCGTGCAGCACAATCTTTATTCCAGCGAAGTGATCGAAGTCGCGCTGCGTGAAGGCAAAGTCAGCATGGCGGTACTGGACGCCGCCAGTTACGAACCGAAAAAGCTCAATTCCGCCCGGGCCGGCGACAAGCTGCCGGTGGTGATCGATGCGGGATTCGACGGCTATATCAGGAGTAACTGGGATAGCCTGCTCGCCGGCGAAAAAAAGCGCTTCATGTTCCCGTTTGCAGAACGTTCGAAACTGGTTGAATTACGTGTCAAGCAGTCCGCCTGCAGTTACCCGTCGGAAACCGACCAATGTTTCAAGCTGGAACTTTCGAACTGGCTGTTGCGCATGCTGGTCGCGCCGATAGAGCTCGGTTACGATCCCGAGGACCAACGCCTGAGACGTTATCGTGGACTGTCCAACATCGGTGATGGCAAGGGTAACGGTTCGGTGGTCGACATTCGCTATAACTACCAGAGTATCCCCGCGCTGGCCTGCAGCGCTGGCGAGCAGGCCGTGAGCCTTGGCTCGAGCTTGCCCGATACGAGGTCTCACGCCGAAGTCGGCGACTCCTAATGTCCGCCCTGCTTAAATCTGGCCTGGCCGGATTGTGCCTGGCCCTGATCGCTTCCTGTTCGTCGGTCTCGATCGAAGAATACGCCGACAATCGCCCGCGTTTGGTCGCCGAAGAGTTTTTCGACGGCAGGCTTTATGCCCATGGTATCGTCAAGAATCGCGCGGGCCGGGTGATTCGCTACTTCAGTGCCACCATCGATGCGTACTGGGTGGACGGGATCGGCACGCTCGACGAGCGGTTCACGTTCGACGACGGTGAGCAACAGCAACGTGTCTGGAAGCTGAAGCCGCTTGGCGACGGCAGTTACAGCGCGACCGCGGGCGATGTTGTCGGCGAGGCCGCGCTGCAGGTGGCAGGTAACAGCCTGTTCCTGGATTACGTCTTGCGCATTCCTTACGGTGGCGACACGATCGATGTTCGTATCGATGATCGCATGTACCTGGTATCGGAGCATGTGCTGCTGAACGAGTCCATCATGACCAAGTGGGGATTCGAGGTCGGCCAGATCACGCTGGTGATCGAGAAGGGATAGGCGTTATACCGGACCGGTCACTCCAGGATACGCCCACAGGTTACCTGCGTGGTGGCAGACCATTGTGCTGGGTCAGGAAGCGTCCCTTGCGCGCGCGCCCGGAAAGAGGGCGGTTACTGTTTTTCCGTCGCGGACTGCGATAACTGTCAGCGCTGCGTGGCTGATAGGCCGGCACCAGCTGCTGCTTGCCGTTACCGATCAGATCCTCCCGTCCCATCGATTTCAAGGCCTCGCGCAACAGCGGCCAGTTGGCCGGATCGTGATAGCGCAGAAAAGCCTTGTGCAGGCGTCGCTGTTTTTCGCCTTTTACGATGATGACTTCCTCGCTGTCACGCCTGACCCTTCGCAGCGGATTCTTGCCGCTGTGATACATGGCTGTCGCGGTCGCCATCGGCGACGGATAAAAATTCTGCACCTGGTCGGCGCGGAAACCGTTCTGCTTGAGCCAGATGGCGAGATTCATCATGTCTTCGTCGGTGGTGCCGGGATGGGCGGCGATGAAATAGGGGATCAGGTACTGTTCCTTGCCGGCCTTGCTGGAAAACTTTTCGAACATCGCCTTGAAGCGATCGTAGCTCGCCATGCCCGGTTTCATCATCTTCGACAGCGGCCCTGCTTCGGTGTGCTCGGGCGCGATCTTGAGATAACCACCGACGTGATGACTGACCAGCTCCTCGACATAGGCCGGTGACTCGAGCGCGAGGTCGTAACGCAGACCGGAGCTGATCAGGACTTTCTTGACGCCCGCGGTTGAACGCGCGGCGCGGTAGAGCTCGATCAGCGCCGAGTGATCGGTGTTCAGGTTTTCACAGATGCCCGGAAAAACGCAGGAAGGTCTGCGGCAGGCGCTTTCGATGGCCTTCGATTTGCAGGCGATGCGGTACATGTTGGCGGTCGGCCCGCCGAGATCGGAGATGATCCCGGTAAAGCCCGGAACCCTGTCACGAATGGTTTCGATCTCGCGCAGAATGGATGCCTGTGAGCGATTTTGAATGATGCGCCCTTCATGCTCGGTGATCGAGCAAAAGCTGCAACCGCCAAAACAGCCGCGCATGATATTGATCGAGAAACGGATCATTTCATAGGCCGGGATGCGGGCATCACCGTAAGCCGGATGCGGTACGCGGGCGTATTCGAAGCCGAAGACATAATCCATTTCCTCGGTCGACAGCGGAAGCGGCGGCGGGTTAAACCAGATTTTTTGGCCGCCCTGGTTTTGTACCAGCGCGCGCGCGTTTCCCGGATTGGTTTCGAGGTGCAGCACGCGGCTCGCGTGCGCGTACAATACCGGGTCGCGGCTGACGTCATTGAAGGACGGCAAGCGGATCACGGTTTTCAGCCGCTGCGCGAGTTTTTGCTGTACTTTGGCGAGCTTGCCGTCGAGGCGAACGTTTGCTGCGGGCGCCGTGTCGTTGTCCGGGCTTGTATCGCAGACACTGTCATCGATGACTTCGTAAGGGTTGGGCCGGTTCTCGATACGCCCCGGTTTGTCGACGTTTGTCGAATCGATCACGATCCAGTCGGATGGCAGATCCCTGATGAAAAACGCGCTGCCGCGCACGTCCGTGATGTTTTCGATCGACTCGCCCTTTGCCAGGCGATGCGCGATCTCGACGATGGCGCGTTCGGCGTTACCGTAAAGCAAAAGATCAGCCTTGGCGTCAGCCAGGATCGAGCGCCTTACCTTGTCCTGCCAGTAGTCATAATGCGCGATGCGGCGCAGCGATGCTTCGATACCGCCGATGACGATCGGGGTTTCTTTATAGGCTTCACGGCAGCGCTGTGAGTAAACGATCGAACAGCGGTCCGGTCGCTTGCCGCCAATGTCGCCCGGCGTATAGGCGTCGTCGCTGCGGATCTTGCGATCCGCGGTATAACGGTTGATCATCGAATCCATGTTGCCGGCAGTGACGCCAAAAAACAGGTTGGGCTTGCCCAGGGCCCTGAACGGCTCCGCCGACTGCCAGTCAGGTTGGGCGATGATGCCGACTCGAAATCCCTGTGCCTCGAGCAGGCGACCGATGATCGCCATGCCGAAGCTCGGATGGTCGACATAGGCATCGCCGGTGACGATGATGATGTCGCAACTGTCCCAGCCGAGCTGCTCCATCTCGACGCGGCTCATCGGCAGAAACGGTGCCGTGCCAAAGCACTCGGCCCAGTAGAGCGGGTACTGATTCAGCGGCCTGGCGTCAGAGGATAGTTCGATTTGCATGGTAATTTCCGCTAGGAACGCGATTCTAACCGATACACGGAATTATTGTTGACCCCTGATGGAATTTTTATCAGCATAACTGGCGTTACCCGGATTTTGTGTCTCGTGACTGGATAGAGGTTTTAACGACCTGGCTTTAGCCAGGTCGCTTAAGAAAGGCGACAATCTTAATATGCGGCTTTTGAAAACCATTTCTTTTTTGCTTCTGGTCAATCTGACGCAGGTCGCCGGTGCTACCGGGCTCCATTGTGTAAGAGGGGATCCCGTCGCTACTGATATCGGTGGAGGTGTAACAATGCTCACCTGCATGTGGGAAAAAGAGCCCGATGTTATCGTCAGAACCGGTCCCCTGGAACTGGTCAAGAATGGCATCTTGATTCTTAGGGCAGAAACCAATTCCAGCGGTAAACTGCACGGCCTGTATACATCCTGGAGTGATGAAGGAGAGATTCTGGAAAAAGGCGCCTACTTCGAAGGATTAAAGCAGGGCGCCTGGATAGTCACTAAAAAGGACGGTGGCAATGAAACCATATACTACGAAAAGGGAGTCCCGGTTGAACCCTGACGGGGGCCTACGGCGAATCCCGCGACAGGCGGGTTAGCTAATCAGGTTGAATACGGACACCGCCAGCAGGGTTGAAATCGCCGCGCGGCGAAACAGCTTTTCGCTGGATTTGCGAAAGCCATGCGAGCCGATCCAGGTACCGAGCATATAGGTGACCGCGCCCGGCATTGCGATGAGTACGTCCGATACGCCGGTGGTACCGCTAATCACCGAGGTCAGGGTAAAACCGAGCACCGCGAAAAATGACCACGAAATGATCAGCGTGCGACCCTGGTCCTTGTCATAGGGGCCGAGCAGGATGAATGCCACCGCCACCAGCGCGATATAAGTACCGCCAAATACGGCGCCGGAACAGATACCGGCGAATATCAGCCAGCCGCGGGTCATGGGATGCTTGTAGCGAAACCCGATCAACATCAGAACGCATGCGGTCGAAATGATCGCCGCCATCACGCGTTTCATCCAGGCCGGATCGAGTTCCAGCAGCAACCAGTGGCCGAGCGGCATGCAGATCAGCGTTGGAATGACCATGGTCCAGGTCGTGCGCCATTTGATCTGGCGATAACAGACCTTGAACAGGTAAACGTTGGCGAAAAAATCGACCACGAGAATTTTCGCAAGGATGCTGACCGGCGTGAAAAAAAGCGTCAGCGTGGCGAGCATAAAGGCCGGCCCGCCAAAGCCGGTAAAACCCCGGATCAAGCCCGCGCCGAAGGCAACCAGCGCGACCACGAGAATACCGGGCTCGTCACCAGTCAAAACGATCTCGCAGCTTGTAAATGCAGAGCCCCAGCCGCAGGTATTGGCGCCGCAGGCGGGCGAGCGGAAATCGGGGCGGACGACCGCGCACCAGCGCCGGCAGATGCCTGGGCACGAGGCCACCGCCGGATTCGCTGCCGGCCAGCCATTTCGCCAGCTCGCGCCCGCTCCAGGTCGCGCTGTTGACGCCGTTGCCATGGTAACCGTAGCCGAAGTAAACCGACGGGTCTTCCGGCATGCGCCCGATAGACGGGCGCAGGTTCAGCGCGAAACAGACCAGCCCGCGCCACTGGTGGGTGTAGTCGATCCCGGCGAATTGCGGCCACATGCGCGCGATCGACTGTTTCAGTTCGGCATAGGTCGCCTCGGCGCCGGCGGGGTCGCCGATATGGTTGGCACGTCCGCCGAGCAGGAAGCGTCCGTCGCTGAGCAGGCGGTAATAAAAAAACATGTGCTTCGAATTGATCGTCGGATTTTCGGTAAACCATCGCTTTTGCCCGAGTTCGTCCGCGCTCATCGGACGCGTGACGACGATGGCACTTTGTAGCGGCAGCGGCCGGCCCTCGACGCCTCGGTGCAGATGCTCCGGCATGAACCCGTTACCGGTCAGGATAACCTGTTTCGCGCGCAAACTGCCGCCGGCGGTTTCGAGCACGTGAGTCTCGCCCTGCTTGCGCCAGCTCAGGACTTCGCTGTAGGGATGGATCCTCGCCCCGCGGCGTTCCGCGGCCGCGGCCAGACCGAGGGCGTAACGCAGCGGATGCAGGCCGAAGGAAGGGCGGTGCGCGAGCGCGCCGTGCTGATGCGGCGAGTCATAGCCGATTTCGCGAAACGCGTCGCGGCTGTGCAGCGTAATGTCGAGGCCGAGCAGCGTGGATTCGATCTCGGCCTGTTTTTGCATCTCGGCAAAATGGGCGTCGTTGTCGGCGACAATGAATTCGCAGTCGCCCTGCGCCAGGAAATCGATGTTTTCGTCCTCGCCCAGCGCGCGCACGAGATTTACCGCTTCGGCCTGGGACTGGTGAAAGGCGCGGGTTTGCTCGACACCGAATTTTTTCAGCTGCGCCTTGAGCGATAACTTGGTCATGCCCATGGTGCAAAAGCCACCATTGCGCCCGGAGGCGCCCCAGCCGATATGCCCGGCTTCGAGCACGCAGACGTCGATGTCGAAATCCCGCGCCAGGTGCAACGCCGCCGACAGGCCGGTGTAACCAGCGCCGATGATGGCCACGTCGCAACTTTGCGAGCCGCCGAGCTTGTCATTATTCAGCGTCGTCTCGCCCGCGGTATCTTCCCAGTAAGACGGTTGCGCCTGGTTGAAATCGTACAGGCTTGGATGGAATAAATGTTTCACGTTTTATAGATCTTTTGTTTAAACGCCCGGGTTGCGATCAGATCCGCAACTAGCCCTCAAAAAAGCCGAACCGCTAGCAAACAGGCTCGAGCCCGACGCCGTCATCACGAAAGTGATGACGGCGGACTCGCGTGCGCTGGCGTCGGCAAGTGCAGTATAGAGACTGTTGGCGATCGTGGACAGCAGGGCGAGTCCGGCCAGTGCGATCATTCATGAGCCGATTTGCTCAGGGCTTGCGCCGGCGGGTGGAAGTATTCACACGGGGACATGGAGCAGCAGTCTAACGCGTTGTTATTTTGCGCGAAACGCAAGAATGACGCCGAGCATAATGAATATCGATGACAGCAGGAACATCAGCGACAGTGGCTCTGCCAGAATGATAAAGGCAAAAACCACGCCGGAAACCGGCTGCAGAAACTGCAACAGTCCGACTCGAGCAATGCCACCGGTACCGAGCGCGAAATACCACAGGATGTAGGCGACAATGGTTACACCGATGGCCTGGTAGATTAAACCCGACCAGGCATAAGCGCCGGCCGTCAGCAGGCCCTCGAAATCGAGCAACAGCGGCGCCAGCGGCAACAATAGCAGGGCAAACAGGCCGACACCCCAGAAGGTCGTGCCGCGCGAGGAGTAACCGCTGCGCTGCAGGCGCGCGCCGGCAACATAACCGAGCGAGGCGAACAGGGTGGAAGCCCACACCAGTAAATCACCGTCGATGCTGGCATTGGCCGAGTCGGCTGCCGGGTCATAAATCAGCAGCACCTCGCCGGCAAACGCGATTGTGCAACCGAGCCACCACGCCCGCTTCGGCCATTGCCGGTCCCAGGCCGTCGCAATGGCGCCGGTCGATACCGGCAGGATAGCCAGAATCATGGTTGCGTGATTGGCCGAGGTCAGGCTAACCCCGAAGGTAAACAGCAGCGGAAAGGCGATGAACCCGCAAAACCCGGATAGCAGCAACAGCCACCTTTGTGCCGTCGTGGCCGGCAGCTCGATGCGCATGACCAGCGCCAGCGACAGCGCCACCAGTCCGCCGATGACGGTGCGCAAAACCGATACATCGATGGCGCTGATTGTCGAAACCGCGACCTTGGTCGCAACCGCCGAGCCGCCGAATATCAGCACCGCGCCGAGCGCGGCCAGGAACACGATCCAGCTCATTGAAACGGAACTCTCCCGCAACGGGTATTTTCTGTGCTCAATCGGATTGCGTCTGCTGCGCCATGGCTTCGCGCTGCAGCAGCACTTCGCGACTGAAGTAAACCGCTTCGATAAAACCTTTCCAGCGACGCTGAATCTTTCGCCGAGCGCGTAATGCGAACAGCCCCGAGGCGGCCTCGCCGAGACAGTTGATTGCGACCAGACGAAAGCGTGCGGCAGAAGTTTTTTGCACCAGCAGGTCGTGGATGGACAAATCTGCATCGAACACGATCAGGTTTTGCAGAAAAAACTGGCGCAGCTCTTCGAGGCTGTCCTCGAATTCCTCGACCGGGTAGCCGTGGGCCAGATACCAGCCCAGCGGTCGCGCTATTTCACCGTCGTAGTTACGTACCAGATCAACGACTATGCCTTCGCCGCGGTTGGTTTCACAGTTGCCGTGAAAGCGCGGTATGTGTTTTCCGGTAACGGCAGCCTGATTCTTGAGCCCGCGGTAGAAGCGGATCTCGGCCCGGCTTTTCGGGCTCTTGCCGGACTTGGGAATTTTTATCACCAGTCGCGGATCGTCGGGATGCACGTAACACATGCGCTCCTTGCCGATGCCAAAAGGATCTCGGGTAATCTCTTCCATCAATAATCAGTCGAAGACGCGTACCAGGTTTTGCAGAATAGTGGCCAGAATAACACGAAGCCGTTGCGCCTTGCGCTCATCATACTGCCACGGTGGCGCTTCCCGCATGTAGTTGCATTGTGCCAACTCCATCTGGATTGCGTGCACGCCACTCTCCGGCGCACCGTAGTGACGCGTGGTCCAGCCACCCTTGAAACGGCCGTTACTGACCGTGGTGTAATCCGGTGCAGTATCGCAGGCCGATTGTACCGCTCTCTCGATGGCAGGGTCGCAGCTTTGTCCGCTATAGCTGCCGATGTTGAAGTCGGGCAGTTTGCCTTCGAACAGATAAGGCACCTTTGAGCGTATCGAATGGCAATCGTAAAGTATTGCGAAACCATGCCTTAGCTGTATCCGTTCGAGCTGCTCGCCCAGCGCGTCGTGGTAAGGCTGGTGATAACGTTGCTGACGTTCGCGGACTTCGTCGGCGTCGGGCGCCTGATCCTCGCGATAAATGCCTATGCCATCGAAAGTCGTGATCGGGCACAGGCTGGTCGTGTTTTGTCCCGGGTAGAGCGATTGATCCGTCGGATCGCGATTGGCATCGATGACGTAGCGATGTAGCGGGGTTCTGACGACGGTTGCGTCTGCCGCCAGGCCATCGTAAAGGCGCGAGATATGCCAGTCGGTGTCGGCACGTGCCTGTCCCGTCGAGTTGAGCCTTTCGAAGATCGCCTGTGGAATCTCGAGACCTCCGTGAGGCTGCGCCAGCAGTAGTGGACCCTGACCGGGCATGACTTCGGGTTTCATGGTTGCAGATGGGGCAGCAGGCCGTATTCGTCGAGCGCTTCGATGATGCTTCGATCCATGACCAGCCGCTTGACGCTGGCGATATCGTCGGCCAGGTAGCGGTCATTCTGCAGCGGCGTTACCTCGCTACGGATTCGCTGCATGACCCGTGCCAGCCGCGGGCTGGTATTGACCGGGGCGCGAAACTCGATGCCCTGGGTGGAGATCAGTAACTCGATGGCGATAATATGCGCCAGGTTATGATTCATCTCGGCCAGCCGCCGCGCCGCGTGACAGGCCATCGACACGTGGTCTTCCTGATTGGCGCTGGTCGGTGTGGAATCGATCGAGCAGGGCATTGCACGCTGGCGGTTTTCCGCCATCAGCGCGGCCGCGGTTACCTCGGCGACCATGAAACCCGAGTTGAGACCCGGGTCGGGTGATATGAACGCCGGCAAGCCGAAGTTTTGTGCCGGGTCGACCGTGGTCGCGATGCGTCGCTGCGCGATCGAGCCGATCTCGGCGATGGCTAGCGCGCACTGGTCGGCGCCGAACGCGACCGGTTGGGCGTGGAAATTTCCGCCAGACAGGATCGCCTCGTCGTCGACCACCACGATCGGGTTGTCGGTGACCGCGTTGGCTTCGATTTCGAGCATTTGCGCGACCTGGCGAAACTGGTCGAGACAGGCACCCATGACCTGCGGCTGACATCGAATACTGTAGGGGTCCTGCACACGGTCGTCGTGCTCGCGATGCGATTCGCGAATTTCCGAGTCCTCGAGCAGCGCACGCAGGCACAGTGCGGCATCGATCTGTCCGCGCAAACCGCGCAGTGCGTGAATTTCGTCGCGGAAGGGTCGCGGCGAACCCATCAGGGCATCGGTCGTCAACGCGCCGGAAACGAGAGCGGTCTGCGCCAGGTTCCAGGCGTCGAACAGGCCGGCGAGGGCGAGCGCGGTCGACACCTGGGTGCCGTTGATCATGCCGAGGCCCTCCTTCGGTCCCAGCTCCAGCGGTTCGAGTCCGGCCGCCTGCAGCGCTTTGGCTGCCGGCATCTTGTCGTCGCGGTAAAATACGTGGCCTTCGCCGATCATTGCCGCGGTCAAATGCGCCAGCGGCGCCAGGTCACCCGAGGCGCCAACCGAACCCTGTCCGGGAATCAATGGAATCATGTCGAGACGCAACAGGGTTTGCAGGCGCTCGATGATTTCCCAGCGCACGCCCGAGGCGCCACGCGCCAGCGATAACATTTTGAGCACGATGATCAGGCGCACGACCGCGCGCGGCAGCGGTGCGCCGACACCGCAACAGTGCGACAGGATCAGGTTGCGCTGCAGTTGCGAGGTCTGCTCGGCTGGAATGCGCGTCGACGCGAGTTTGCCGAAACCGGTATTGATGCCGTAAACCGGTTCGTCACTAAGGGCCGCGTCAGCCACAACCCTGGCGGCGGCATCGACGCGGTTCTTGCAGCTTTCGTTGATGTCGGCGCATAGATCGCGGCGATAGATATGACGCAATTCGGTCAGTCGAGTCGTACCCGGTGTCAGCAATAAGCCTTTGCTCAATTTCGTCTCCTAACCGGCCAGTGCGTCGAGCGTATCACGGTAGTTACGCGCGATCATGTCTTCGTTGGCGTGTCGACCGTTTTCGATCAGGCGCTTACCGCCAACGTAAACATCGCGCACCAGGTTTTCGTTGCCGGAAAATATCCAGCTGTCGATCAGGTCATCGCGGCGGCGTCCGTAGAGCCTCGGATGATCGCAGTCGAGCACCAGCAGGTCGGCTCGACAACCGGGCGCGATGCGGCCGATGGCGCGACCACAGGCTTGTGCGCCGCCGGCCAGCGCGCCTTCGAGCAGGTTGCGACCGGTATTCACCGCAGTCGCCGAGGCCAGTACGTTACGCCGCCGCGTCTGCAGGCGCATACCGTACTCGAGCCAGCGCAGTTCTTCCACCGGGTCGATCGAGATATGGCTGTCCGAGCCGATGGCCCAGTGCCCCTGTTGCCGCAGGTAATCGACCGCGTTGAAAAAACCGTCGCCGAGATTGGCCTCGGTGGTCGGACAAAGTCCGGCGACGCAGCCGCTGCGCGCCATCGCCGCGGTTTCGTCTGCTTCCATGTGTGTCGCGTGAATCAGGCACCAGCGGGAATCGACAGTGAAATTATCCAGCAGCCATGCCACCGGCCGCTGACCGCTCCAGCCGACGCAATCATCGACCTCCCTGGTTTGCTCGGCAATATGAATATGAATCGTCGGCACTTCGTCGAGATCATCGATCACCTCGCTGAGCAACTCGCGGTCGATCGCGCGCAGCGAATGCGGTGCAATGCCGACCGCGGCGTTGGCATCGCCGGCGCACGCCTGCTGCAGACGCTGGACGATGTCGATGAAACCTTCGGCACTATTGATAAACCGCTTCTGCCCTTGCGCTGGCGCTATGCTGCCAAAACCGCCGAATCGGTACAGAACCGGCAGCGCGGTAAAGCCAATACCGGCGCTGCGCGCCGCCTGCAGGCATTGCAGGCTCATCTCGGCCGGGTCGGCATATGGCTTGCCGTCGACATCGTGATGCAGGTATTGAAATTCGCCGACACAGCTATAACCGGACTTGAGCATTTCGACGTACAGTTGTGCGGCGATATTGAACAGGTGTTCGGGCTGGATGCGTTGCAGGTAGTGATACATGACCTTGCGCCAGGTCCAGAAGCTGTCTTCACTGTCGCCGGCGCGTTCGCCCAGACCCGCCATCGCGCGCTGGTGCGCATGCGAGTGCACGTTCGGGATTGCCGGTAACAGAACTTCGACCCGATCCCCCGAAACATGAGCCGAATCCGGCGAAATGCTGCCGATATTGCCGTATTCATCGATACTGATTTCAACGGCATCCGCCCAGCCGGTGGACAGCAGGGCCGAAGCAGCCCAGATTTTTGTTGTCATATAATTGCCATGAGCCCCGGTTGCGTTTGCACAGAAACAAGCGTACCATACTTGTATATACAAGTATAGGCTACAGCAAACCTAAATGTCACAAACTCTGTTCATCAACGCAACCATTGCCACATCCGCTGGCAAATCGGGCTACGGATTGCGTGAAAATGCCGCGCTGCTGGTCGATGGTGACAGGATTGACTGGATTGGAGACATGGGTGAACGACCCGCCGCGGGCGATGCCGAGGTTATCGATTGCGCTCGGCGCCTGTTGACGCCTGGATTAATCGATTGCCACACGCATCTGGTCTATGGCGGTGATCGCGCCGACGAATTCGAACAGCGACTCGAGGGCGCAAGCTATGCCGAAATCGCTGCTCGCGGCGGTGGCATCGCTTCGACAGTGAAGGCGACGCGTAGTGCCAGCGAGACCGAGTTGTTCGACGCGGCGCTGCCGCGCGTCAAGGCGCTAATGGACGAGGGCGTCACCACGATAGAAATCAAATCCGGTTATGGCCTCGATAGCGACAACGAAATCAAGATGTTGCGCGTGGCCGCACGCCTCGGCGAGACCCTCGGCCTGCGCCTACAAAAAACATTTCTCGGCGCGCATGCGCTGGCGCCGGAGTTCGCTGGCCGCGCGGATGACTATGTTACGCTGGTGTGCGACCAAATGCTGCCGCGCGCGCAGGCCGAAGGGCTGGTGGACGCGGTCGACGTGTTTATCGAATCGATCGCCTTCAGCCGCGATCAGGGTGAACGTGTTCTGGCGCGCGCACAGGAGCTGGGCTTGCCGCTGAAGGCGCACGTCGAGCAGCTTTCCAATCTGGGTGGCGCGGTGATGGCGACCCAACGCGGAGCACTTTCGGTCGATCACCTGGAGTACCTGGATGCGGCCGATGTCGTGCGATTAGCCGACAGTGGTAGCGTTGCAGTCCTGCTGCCGGGCGCATTTTACGTGTTACGCGAGACGCAACTTCCGCCGATCGATGCGTTGCGTGAACAGGGTGTACCGATGGCGCTAGCCAGCGATGCCAATCCCGGTTCTTCTCCCGTGCACTCGTTGCTGCTGATCATGAACATGGCCTGTACCCTGTTTCGCTTAACCCCGGCGGAAGCGTTGCGAGGCGTAACCATCAATGCCGCGCGTGCACTCGGCATGCAGCGGGAAATCGGTTCGCTCGAGACCGGCAAGCTGGCGGATATCGTGTTATGGCAGGTCGAGCGACCGGCGATGCTGAGTTATCGTATCGGCATTAACCCCTGCGTGGCGATCATGCAGGGCGGGTGCTGGCGCAGCCGCGGGGGACTGTCATGAGCGCACTGCTGGACAGCTTCGACGATATCAGCAAGGCCGCCCCGGAGCCGATATACCGCCAGATCAAACGGCTTATCGAACAACGTATCGACAGCGGCGAATGGAGTGCCGGGCAAAAGCTGCCTTCGGAAAACGAACTGGTCGCCGTACTCGGCGTCAGCCGCATGACGATTAACCGCGCTCTGCGTGAACTTACCCAGGAAGGCCTGATCAACCGCGTACACGGGCTCGGCTCGTTCGTCGCCGAGAGACCGCGGCATGCGAGCCTGATCGAATTACAGGACATATCGCTCGAAATCGAGCAGGGCGGGGGGCGTCACCGCTCGCGAGTTTTAAGCCTGGAATCGGTTCACGCCAGCCCGGCAGTATACGAACTGATGCAGGTCGACGAGAGTGCACCGTTGTTTCGCCTGCGCGCGGTGCATTACCAGGACGATTTGCCGCTGCAGCTCGAATCGCGGTACGTCAATCCCGTGGCGATGCCCGATTTCATCCGCCAGGACTTTACTCGAATGACTGCGACCGCCTACCTGCTGCGGCAATTCAAACCTGATGAAATGGAACACCGGGTGCGCGCCACGCTGCCGGATCAGCAAACCCGCGAACTATTGAAAATGCCGCCAGGCCAGCCCTGTCTGCAACTGACACGACGCACCTGGAAAAATGAGCGTGTCGTTACTTACGTGACACTAACTTACCCCGGGGATCGCTACGAGCTTGGCGCCCGTTATGCCACCAATGAATATCAACTGCGTTAACTGACCAGTAATGAGGAACCCGAAATGCCTTTAGACAGAACCGACAATAGCCGTAAGATCCGCGCTCCACGCGGCAATGAGCTAAGCTGCAAGAGCTGGCTTACGGAAGCACCTTACCGCATGATCCAGAATAATCTCGATCCCGAGGTTGCCGAAAAGCCCGAGCAATTGATCGTCTATGGCGGCATTGGCCGCGCCGCGCGTAACTGGGAATGTTTCGACAAGATCCTCGAATGCCTCAAAGAGTTGAATGACGATGAGAGCCTGCTGATCCAGTCGGGCAAACCGGTCGGCGTGTTCAAGACTCACGTCGATGCACCGCGGGTGTTGATTGCGAACTCGAACCTGGTGCCGGCCTGGGCCAACTGGGATCATTTCAACGAGCTCGATCGCAAGGGCTTGATGATGTTCGGCCAGATGACGGCGGGTTCGTGGATTTACATCGGCAGCCAGGGTATCGTGCAGGGAACCTACGAAACCTTCGCCGAGGCCGGGCGCCAGCATTACGCTGGCGATACCCGTGGCAAATGGATCCTGACCTCTGGCCTGGGTGGCATGGGCGGCGCGCAGCCGCTGGCCGCGACCATGGCCGGCTTCAGCATCCTCTGTGTCGAATGCGATCCCGCGCGCATCGAGTTTCGCCTGCGCACGAAGTATCTCGACCAACAGGCCGGTTCGCTCGACGAAGCCCTGCAAATGATTGACGATGCCTGCGCCAAGGGCGAGGCGAAGTCGGTTGGCCTGCTCGGAAACGGCGGTGAAATTTTGCCCGAACTGGTTCGCCGCGGTGTCAAACCCGACCTGGTTACCGATCAGACCTCGGCGCACGATCCGGTCAACGGATACCTGCCGATTGGATGGACGATGCAGCAATGGGAGACCAGGCGCGCCTCTGATCCGGAACTGGTCGCGAGCGAGGCACGCAAGTCGATGGCGGTGCACGTACAGGCGATGCTCGATTTTCACGCTCAGGGTATACCAACGGTAGACTACGGCAATAATATTCGTCAGGAAGCTTACGACGAAGGCGTCAAAAACGCGTTCGATTTCCCCGGCTTCGTCCCGGCTTACATCCGGCCGCTGTTTTGCAAGGGTGTGGGACCGTTTCGCTGGGTCGCGCTGTCCGGCGACCCGGAAGACATTTACAAGACCGATGCCAGGGTCAAGGAATTGATCCCCGACGATCCGCATTTGCACAACTGGCTCGACATGGCGCAAAGCCGTATCAGCTTCCAGGGACTGCCGGCGCGCATCTGCTGGGTCGGGCTTGGAGATCGCGACCGGCTTGGCCTCGCGTTCAACGAAATGGTCAGGTCGGGCGAGTTGAAAGCACCGGTCGTAATCGGCCGCGATCATCTCGACTCGGGTTCGGTCGCGAGCCCGAACCGCGAAACCGAATCGATGCTGGACGGTTCCGATGCGGTTTCCGACTGGGCCCTGTTGAACCTGCTCTTAAGCACCTCGGGCGGCGCCACCTGGGTATCATTCCATCACGGCGGCGGTGTCGGTATGGGCTATGCGCAACATGCCGGGCTGGTGATTTGCTGCGACGGCACCGATGCCGCCGCCGAGCGCATCAAGCGCGTGCTGTGGAACGATCCGGCCAGCGGAGTTATGCGTCACGCCGACGCCGGCTATGAAGCCGCCAAACAATGCGCGCGCGAGCACGGTCTCAATCTCGGCGCGATCGAGTTGTGAGGCGATTCGGAACGCTACTGGCGGCGATAATACTGGTCGCCCCCGGCGCTCTTGCGGACGAACCCTACCAGCCGACGCAACAGCAACTGACCGAGCTGCTCAGCGGTAACAGCATGGAGGGTATCTGGGCGGGACATCCCTACCTGCAGTACTTCGATCCCGATGGTATTACGCGTTACCGCGAAAGGGGCGGCGAAGAAACCGAGGGGCGCTGGCGTGTCGATGAAAATGGCCGCTACTGCTCGGTCTGGCCGCCGTCCGAGCGCTGGGTCTGTTACCAGGTAACCGTCATCGGTAATAGCCTTTACTGGAAATCAGGCGATCAGTACTACCCCGCCGAAATCAAGGCCGGCAAGGTTTTCTGATAATCTTCGCAGCCTGCGGACCGCAACTCATTGGAATCTGCCGTATGACAAAAAAAGGTCGGCGAAGAGCGCCGCGGAAAAATTGTAAGGCCTGTTAGTGAATGCCGGCCTGGGAACCGTCACCCTCCTGTGCCTGGGTCTTCAGGTATTTTTTGATCGCATGCGCGGCCGCGGTGAAGCCGAAACAGGCGGTTACGCCGACAAATGAGCCGATGCCGGTGGCGCAGTCGAGCGTGGTGCGTTCATCCATATCGGGTTTCTGATGGCTGACCGTGCCGTCACCGACCGGGTAAATCGGCTGTTCGGTCGAAAACACGCAATCCATAGCATAACGGCGCTTCGGATTACGGCTGTAACCGAGTTGCTGGCGCAGCGTAGAGCGTACCTTGGCCAGCAGAGGATCGTTGTAACTCAGGGTCAGGTCCTTGACCACGACCCTGGTCGGGTCGACCAGGCCGCCGGCACCGCCAGTGGAGATACAGCGAATCTTGTTGCGCCGGCAGTAGTGCATTAGCGTTAGCTTGTGGCTAACGTGATCGATTGCATCGATAACGTAGTCGAATTGCGCGAAGTCGAATTTCTCGACATTGCCTCGAGTGACCAGGTCGTCGATCGCGTGACACACACATTCGGGATTGATCGCCAGTATTCGTTCGCGTAATACCTCGACCTTGGCGCGACCGAGATTTTCCTCGGTCGTATGCAGCTGCCGGTTGGTGTTACTAATGTCGATATCGTCGTGATCGATCAGGGTGATATTGCCAATGCCGGTACGTGCACAGGCTTCGGCCGCCCAGGAGCCGACGCCGCCGATGCCGACGATACAGAAATGTGCGTGCTGCAGCGGCTCGAGCGCGGCTTCGCCGTAAACCCTGGCCAGTCCGGAAAAACGCCGTCGATAAGATTTGCTTAACATGGTAACGAGAAACTGCTTAGTGCTCGCAGTGTATTGGTCTATAGTTCATCTGTCATTACAATAGGTGGCCGCGCCGAGACCGCACCCGTATTACCCGGAAAAATTTTGTGAATACTGCCTGCCTGTTTACCATTTCCGCCCCCTCGGGCGCCGGCAAAACCAGCCTGGTCAAGTCGTTGCTGCAAAAGCGCGCCGAATCGGTTACGGTCTGCGTGTCGCACTCGACCCGCGCAATCCGTCCGGGCGAGGTCGACGGCGAAGCCTATCACTTCGTTTCGCCGCAGCAGTTCGACACCATGGTCGAAAACGATGAGTTTCTCGAACATGCCCAGGTGTTCGACAACTATTACGGTACCGCGCGCGCATCGGTCGAATCACTGTTGGCCAGTGGCAAACACGTCATCCTCGAGATCGACTGGCAGGGCGCGCGCCAGGTCAAGGCAAAGATGCCTGAAACCATCGGTATTTTCATTTTGCCGCCGTCTCGTGAGGAGCTGGAACAGCGCCTGCGCGACCGCGGCACCGACGACGAAAGCGTCATCGCGCGGCGTATGCGCGATGCCGAACGGGAAATGTCGCACTACCACGATGCAGAGTATCTCGTTATCAACGACGACTTCGAGCAGGCCCTGTTCGACCTCGATGCGATCATTCATACGCAGGGGCTGACGCTGGCACGGCAAAGGCTCAAAAACCGGGCCTTGATCGAGTCGATTCCAGCCGAATCGGATTAACCATTTTTTTTTGCCAAAACCTTTAGATTTACAGCGTTTTTCGCTATGATTGCGCACCTTTTTTTGGACCGAGAGTTTTAGCAATGGCGCGTATTACAGTAGAAGACTGTCTCGAGCATGTCGAAAACCGTTTCGACCTGGTGTTGCTGGCGGCTCGCCGGGCTCGTCAAATTGCCCAGGGCGCCGATCCGCTGGTTCCGCCCGAGAACGACAAGCCGACCGTACTGGCTTTGCGGGAAATTGCCGAAAACCTGATTACTTCTTCATCGATGGACGAAATGGAAGCGCAGGCCGAAATCGAAAAGATCGCGACCGATGACGACCTGATTCGCCAGATTGCCCAGGCCAGTCTCGAAGCCGAAGAAAACACCGAGTAGGCCTTCCGTTTCAATAACTTGTTTCCTCACCGCGGGCGCATTCGACAGTGCGACCGGTGTGGGCCTGGCTGTTGCAAATATGTTATAAAACCCCATTGTTATAACGTTAATGGTTGAATAACGGTTTAATGGGGGCGAACTACGCCAATCTTTTCGAAGTCATAGCCGGCGATGTCAGCGCCAGCGATGACGAAACCCGGATTTCCGACCTCTGCAGCGAACTCGAAACTTACCTCGAATCGGTGCAGGTCGAGGAAGTCTACAAGGCTTACCTGGTCGGCGCCGAGGCCCACGAGGGCCAGCGTCGTGTGTCCGGAGAACCCTATATCAGCCACCCGGTTGCGGTTGCGCGCATCCTCGCCGAGATGCGCATGGACAGCAACAGCATCATCGCCGCGATCCTGCACGACGTCATCGAAGATACTCCCACCGCAAAGGAGGAAATCGCCGCCAGGTTCGGCGATGAAGTTGCCGAACTCGTAGACGGTGTCAGCAAGCTGACCCAGATGGATTTCCGCAGCAAGGCCGAGGCGCAAGCGGAAAATTTTCGCAAGATGATGCTGGCGATGGTCAAGGATATTCGGGTCATCATTATCAAGCTGGCGGACCGTTTACACAATATGCGCACGCTGGACGCGATGCCACCGGAGAAGCGCCGCCGCATAGCGCATGAGACCATGGATATCTACGCCCCGATCGCGAACCGGCTCGGCATCTTCAAGATGCGCCATGAATTGCTCGACCTGTCGATCAAGGCGGCTTACCCGATGCGCTATCGCGCGATCGATAGCGCCTGCAAGGAAGTGGTCGGTTATCGCAAGGAAATCTTCAATACCATCGAAGCCGCGATCCGCCAGCGGCTGAAGGAATCCGGTATCGACGCCACGGTCAAGTACCGGCAAAAGAACATCCACAGCATCTACCGCAAGATGAAGGAGAAAAAGCTCAGCTTCAAGGAGCTTACCGACGTCTTCGGCGTTCGGATCATGACGCACTCGGTAGACGACTGTTATCGCGTGCTCGGCGTCATGCACAATCTGTACAAGCCGCTGCCGGGCAAGTTCAAGGATTATCTTGCGATACCCAAGGCGAACGGTTATCAATCGCTGCACTCGAGCCTGTTCGGTCCGCACGGCGTCGCCATCGAGGTGCAGATTCGCACCGAGGAAATGGATCACTTCGCCGAGTCCGGCATCGCCGCCCACTGGATCTACAAGGAGGGTGACGGCGGCGCTACCAGCGCACAGAGCCGCGCGCTCGAATGGCTTAAAAACCTGCTCGAGATGCAGCAAAAGTCAGGCAGCTCGCAGGAATTCCTCGAAAGCGTCAAGGTCGACCTGTTCCCGGATGAAATCTATGTATTCACGCCCAAGGGCGATATCAAGAAACTGCCGCGCGGTTCGACCGTGGTCGACTTTGCCTACGCGGTGCATACCGATGTCGGCAATACCTGTGTCGCCGCGCGTATCGATCACCAGATGTCGCCGCTGGGCAGTCGCCTGTATAACGGCCAGACTATCGAGATCATCTGCTCCGAGGCCAGCCGACCGCACCCGAGCTGGCTCGATTTCGTGCATACCGCCAAGGCGCGAACGAATATTCGGCATTTTCTGAAGTCGCTGCAAAAAGCCGAGGCAATTACGCTGGGACAACGCCTGCTGCAACAGTCAGTCAGCCAGATCAAGGGGCGAGACGTCGCTATTCCAAAGGCCAGGTTCAGGAAAGTACTGAAGCAGTACAACATGTCCGACCAGAAAGAGCTGCTTGCCGAAATCGGTCTCGGCAACCGCAATTCGAGCCTGGTGGCGAAGGCAATGTACGACATCGAGGATGACACCACCGGCGTCGATACTGCCGGCAAGCCGCTGGCAATCAAGGGTACCGAGGGCATGGTCGTGTCATTCGCAAAGTGTTGCCGGCCGGTGCCGGGCGATGCCATCACCGGTTTCATGTCCTCGGGTAAAGGTATCGTCATTCACCAGCGTGGTTGTCCCAACATCACCGAGCGCGGGAAGGAAGACCGGCAGCTGTCGGTACAATGGTCGGACCACTTCGAGGGCGAGTATCTCGCCTATATGCGCGTGCAGGTCGCCAATCAACGAGGCGTGCTGGCAACGCTGGCGGCAACGATCGCGAACATGTCGTCTAACATCGAGCACGTTAACCTGACCGAAAAGGATGGCCGTATCTCGACCATCGAGTTCGTGGTTACCGTAACCGATCGTATCCACCTCGCGCGTATCATGAAAAAGCTGCGTTCGCTTCAGGTCGTTAACCGCATCTGGCGCAGATAGCGGTTGCGGGCGTGGCGAATACCCGCATAATCCGACATCTTTGAGCTGGAGACATTGCGATGGCGAAAACCATTATTCAGACAGACGACGCGCCGCAGGCGATCGGCACCTACTCGCAGGCAGTCAAGGTCGACAACACGGTGTATATTTCCGGGCAGATTCCGCTGGATCCGGCCAACATGGAGGTGGTCGAAGGCGGTATAGAAGCCGAGATTACCCGGGTTTTCGATAACCTGCAGGCGGTTGCCGAGGCTGCCGGCGGCAGCCTGGCCGACGTGGTCAAGCTCAATATTTTTCTGACCGACCTGGGCAACTTCCCGACGGTTAACGAAATCATGGCGCGCTATTTCCAGCAGCCCTATCCCGCGCGGGCCGCGATCGGCGTGGCCGCATTGCCCAAGGGCGTCGGCGTCGAAATGGATGCGGTACTGGTGCTTGACTGATTAATCCGCGGATGGAATGGAACACTGGTCGGAACAGGGCCTGCGCTACCTGAAGGGCGTGGGGCCGAAGGTAGCGGAAAAGCTGCTCAAGCTCGGCCTTAAAAGCCAACGCGACCTGCTATTTCATTTGCCGCTGCGTTACGAAGACCGCACCTTTATCACCCCGGTGGGCTCGTTGCAGCCGGGCCAGCGCGGCCAAATAGAGGCCGAGGTGTTGCATGCCGGCGTACATTATCGCCGCCAGGGACGCTCGCGCCGAGTACTCGCCGCCAAGCTGGGGGACAATACCGGCGTCCTCTCGGTGCGCTATTTTTACTTTAATGCCAACCAGCAAAAGCTGTTCGAAAAAGGCAACTGGCTGCGCTGCTACGGCGAGGTCAGGGTTGCGCAGGGTGAGCTGGAGATGATTCACCCGGAAGCCGAACGGCTCGACCTCGACGATCCGTCACCACTGCCACAAACCCTGACGCCAATTTATCCCACTACCGAGGGGCTGCATCAACTGTCGATCAAACGAATTCTCGGACAGGTCATCGACAAGCTGAAAACCGACGGAATTGCCGAGACCCTGCCGCAGGACTGGCTTGATCGCAACGACTTTCCCGATGTCAGCACGGCCATGCTTCGATTGCACAATCCCGAAAACAAAGCCGACAGCGAACTGATCGCAACGGGTCGGCATCCGGCGCAGTATCGATTCATCGTCGAAGAGCTTGCGGCACACCGACTCGCGCTGCTCGAGCGCAGGCGCCAGATACGCAGCCGTAAAACACCCGTGATAAAACCGGCCAGCAGGCTGCGCCAGCAGCTCAGTCAGTCGCTGCCGTTCGAGTTGACCGGCGCACAGCTTCGCGTACTGGATGAATTGATGCAGGATTTTGCCGCGGGCAAGCCGATGATACGCCTGGTGCAGGGCGATGTTGGTTCCGGCAAGACCGTGGTTGCCGCCCTGGCCTGCCTGCCGGCGATCGAATCGGGGTACCAGGCGGCGCTGATGGCGCCAACCGAAATCCTCGCCGAGCAGCATTACCAGAACTTCACCCAATGGCTCGAACCGCTGGGGATAAACGTGGTTAATCTGGTTGGCGCGGACAAGGGCAAGAAGCGCGAGCGAAAAGTCGGGCAGATTGCCAGCGGTGAAGCCCAGGTCGTCATTGGCACCCACGCGTTGTTTCAGGCCAGTGTCGAATTTAATCGGCTCGGTTTCATCATCTTCGACGAACAGCATCGATTTGGCGTCGACCAGCGGCTTGCGCTGCAGCGCAAGACCCGTGATGGCGAAATGGCGCACCAACTGATTATGACTGCGACACCGATCCCGCGCACGATGGCAATGTCGATTTACGCCGACCTGGATTATTCGCAGATTGATGAACTGCCGCCCGGGCGTAAGCCGGTGACGACTTCGATTGTTTCCGAGCAGCAGCGCGCGAGCCTGATCCAACGGGTGGCGAAATCCTGCGCAGATGGCGGCCAGGTATACTGGGTGTGTACGTTGATCGAGGAGTCCGAGGCGTTGCAGTGCGAGGCCGCCGAGCTGACCTTCGAGTCGCTGTGCCGTCAGCTGCCGCAGTTATCGATCGGCCTGGTGCATGGGCGCATGAAGCCGGCGGAAAAAGAGGCTGCGATCCTGGCGTTCAAACAGGGACAGACACATATTCTGGTGGCGACCACGGTTATCGAGGTCGGCGTTGACGTACCCAATGCCAGTATCATGATCATCGAAAACCCGGAACGCCTCGGGCTGGCACAGATTCACCAGTTGCGCGGTCGGGTCGGGCGAGGGGCGCGCGAAAGCTTCTGCATCCTGTTGGTCAGGAATGATCTGTCGGAGCTGGCGCGCAAACGGCTCGAGGTTATTCGCTCGACCCAGGACGGCTTTGCCATCGCCGAGAAGGATCTTGAGCTGCGCGGCGCCGGCGAGGTGCTCGGTACCCGGCAGACCGGCGAAATGAGTTTTCGTATTGCCGATTTGATGCGCGATCAGAAGTGGTTTCCACAGGTCGAGGCGCTGGCGAAAATGATGCAACAACCGGAGTATGCGGAGGTACGCGCCGAGTTGCTGCGTAACTGGGTCGGCGAGCGCCAGGACTATACCGATGTCGGATAAGAAACCGGACGCCTGGCACCCGGGCATCAAATCGACGCTACCGTCGGAATATATGCCGCTGTCGACCCTGTTTCGTCAGGAAAACGTATATTCCACGATCCAAACCGCCAACGAGCTTGCCGACTTTACCGGCCTGCCAATCCAGCAATTGATCGTGTTCCGGCCGCAAAGGCTGGTCGTGCACGAATTACTGATTCGCGTATCGGCCGATATTTTCGTCGACGATGGTAATCGCTACGAAGATCTCGGCATCAACTTCAGGGCCGTGGTCGAGCGTATTCTGTCTCGCTATATCGAGCCTGAAATGCCCGCAGTTTGCGAGATCTACGACGCTCTCGCGCGACAGGTCGAGCAGATTATCGAACAGGAACTCGACGCCAGTTTATTTGCGCAGCAGGCGCCGGTGAACCAATCCAGACCGGGATTCAGCCTGGCGCGCCTGTTCGGCGCTTCCGGCAAGCGTAAGAAACCGGCGCTGACGGAATCGCCGCAACAGCGCGACCAGCGAATTCTGTGCCAGTGGGAAGACGCGGCGAATTCATCCGATGATCGCTTGCTGACCGCGGCCCTACGCGGGCTTACCGAAGCCGCACGCGCGATTTTCATCAAACATGGCCGCCTGCTCGGCGACAAGGCTTTGCTGGTCAGGGTTGCAGCAGGGCTTACCTGCAACGCCTATGGCAGCAAAGTCATCGGCGATGCCATTGCGCCAATGGTGGCGCAGGCAATCGACAGCGAGGGATTTCCATTGTTGCCGCCGCAGAATGAACCGATCGTCATTAACGTCAAGGGCGCTTCGGCTTCCGGCAAGAGTACGATGCGGCCGTTGCAGAAAATTCATACCGAAAAACTCGGCATCAACTGGCACGAGTTCGCCCTGATCAGCCCCGATATCTGGCGCAAGTTTTTGCTCGACTATGACTCCCTCGGCGATGCCTACAGGTATGCCGGCACCCTGGTCGGTGACGAAATCCCGATCATCGACCAGAAGCTCGATCGTTACATCGCGCAAAAGGCAGCTCAGGGTCGTATCTCCCACCTGCTGATCGATCGCTTCCGTTTCGACAGTTTCGCACCGGGCAAGGATACCGAGGAGGGCAGTAACCTTCTGACCCGCTTCGGACACACCGTTTACCTGACCTTCATGGTTACGCCCCCCGAGGCCACGGTCGAACGCGCCTGGATTCGGGGTCTGCAAGTTGGTCGCTTCAAGGCTGTCGATGATTTACTCGATCATAACGTCGAAGCTTTCACCGGTATTCCGGCGCTGTTTTTTACCTGGGCCCTGCGCCAGGACAAAATCGTTTACTACGAATTTCTCGATAACAGCGTGCCGCGGGGCGAGCAGCCGCGTACGATCGCTTTTGGCCTCAATGGCGAACTTAGCATTCTGGATTTCAAGAGCATGTTCGATATCGTGCGTTACACCCGGATCAACATCGAGGCGCATGATCCGGCGGCGGTCTACCCGTCAGAAGCCGATATGGATGCGGCCCGAAACGCGGACTTCCTGGTTAAATGTGCCGCGCGCGTGCCGGCGATTAATTTTCTCGATCGCAGCAGCGGGCTGATTTACGCCCGCATGGAATCCGCGAAAATGGCATGGGTGGATGCCGACCTGATACAGCGCGTGTTGCAGGATGCCGATGCCAGCGTGGCTTTCGAAGCAATGCTGCCGAAATTCAGCGAGCGCCTCGCCGACATCGAGCACAGGGCTGCAATTCGGTTGTCTGACGAAGCGCGGCTGCATATCATGGGACGCCTGAGTTAGGAAACCGACATGACCCGTTGTGACAACTCGCCCCTGCTTGCCTATGACGAAGCGCTGCGGCAATTGACCGCCGGCATTCTGCCGACTGGCAGGATCGTCGAACAGCCGTTGCGGCAGGCGCTGGGCGCCGTGCTGGCGTATTCGATCGAGGCCGATATCGATGTACCCGGATGCGCCATGTCGTCGATGGATGGCTATGCCATTAATACCTCGGATCTCGCCGCGGGGGATAGTACCCGCCTGCCGGTATCGCAGCGGATTCCGGCCGGCGCTGCGGCAGAGCCACTCGAAGCGGGCAGCGCCGCGCGTATTTTTACCGGTGCGCCGGTTCCGCAAGGCGCGGACGCTGTCATCATGCAGGAGCAGGTGAAGGTGGATGACAACGGAATAAGTTTCAGTGCCAGACCACCCAGTGGTGACAATATTCGACCCGCCGGCAACGACATCAAACGCGGCGCGACGATTCTGCAACAGGGCTGTCGCCTTCGTGCACAGGATATCGGCCTGGCGGCGTCGGTTGGTCGGCAGAGCCTGCCGGTTTACGAGCCGGTCAGGGTTGGCATGTTTTTTACCGGTGACGAACTGGTCGAGCCCGGTCAAAGCCTGGCCAAACACAAGATTTACGATTCGAATCGTTACACCCTGCACGGTCTGCTGAGCGCGATGGGTTGCGAGATCGTCGATCTGGGGCTGGTTGGTGATACCCTCGAGGAGACCAAAACGGCTATGCTAAGCGCATCGACCCAGGCGGACCTGGTGGTCACCAGCGGCGGGGTTTCGGTCGGTGAGGAAGACTATGTGCGCATTGCCATTGAAAAGCTCGGCAAGCTGCGCATGTGGCGAATCGGCATCAAGCCCGGCAAGCCGCTGGCCTACGGCCAGATTAACGGCACCGCTTTCATGGGATTACCCGGCAACCCGGTCAGCGTATTCGCAACCTTCTGCCTGTTCGTCAATCCGGTAATCCAGATCATGCAGGGGCGCCCCTGGCGCAAACCTGTCGCCGTGCCGGTCACGGCCGGCTTCGACTGGCCGAAACCGGACAGCCGGCGCGAATTTCTGCGCGCGCGCCTGGTGGCCGATGCAGGTCAGCAAACCGTAGCCGAGATTTATCCGAACCAGGATTCCGGGGTTCTGACTTCAACCGTATGGGCCGACGGTTTCGTCGAAATTGCCGAAAATCAGACTGTGACCCAGGGTGATACGGTAGACTATTTACCGTTTGCGCAATTTTTCAGTTGAATAATGCGATGATCATTCGGGTACAGCAGGAAGATTTCGATAGCGTAGCGCTGCAGCGTGAGTTGATCGCCGGGCGCAGCGATGTCGGTGCGATCGCGACTTTTATCGGCCTGGTGCGTGATCTCGAAGGTGACCCGCTGCAGGAGATGAGGCTGGAGCATTACCCCGGTATGACCGAAAGGGCGCTGGCGGCGATTGCCGACCAGGCCCTTGAGCGCTGGCAGGTACTGGATCTCGCCATCATACACCGCGTCGGCTCGCTCAGGCCGGTAGACCAAATCGTGCTCGTCATGGTCGCAAGCGCACATCGCGGTGATGCCTTTGCCGCCTGTGAATTCATCATGGACTATCTCAAGACCGAGGCGCCATTCTGGAAAAAGGAGAGCACTGACGGCGGCGAACATTGGGTCGACGCGCGTGAAAGCGACTTATTTGCACAAAAAAAATGGGATAAGTGAACCTGATCGTCAAAATTTTGACGATTTTCCAGTATCATCCACCGACTTTGGACACTTGAACTTTATAGCTGCGAGCATGGTCCGTGAATTACACAGTTTCGGCTAAAAGCATGCATCTCCCGATCAGCCTCGAAAAGCCGCGGACCCGGCCTGTTACTCCGGTTGTCGATAGCAGCGAAAGTTTGCGTGAAAATCGTCAGCAGCAGCCGTCAAGTTACGTCTATCGCGGCGAGCCGCTCAATACCGTCAGCGACAAGGCTTACCGGCCCCAGCCCAAGCTGCAGATCAGCCCGGAAAACCGGCGCGCGATCAATGCCTGTCAACGGATTGTCGAAGAACCTTTGCAGCCCGGCATTATTCTCGACGGCTGTTTTTGATCGGTATGTCATCCCGGCATGCGCGTAGCGCATACCGATGCATCGGACCGCCGGGATCTCCCAAAAACCCCGCTATTTTCAGAAAAAACATTCTTTCCTGTAGTGTACGGGGAAAACAATTGGTTGTTGATACCGCTAAAGCGGTGAAAGATGCCGGATAGTTGCGATGCAACTTCCGGGATGACCGCTACGCGGTCACTTTCGCGGGGATGAACTCTTCCGGGTCTGTTTAGTGCTTACGTCAGCAAACCGAATTGATACAATGTCGGCTTGTGTATGAATCCCGCCGCGAATGGACGTATCTCACTTACTCGATGATCTGAACGATCGGCAGCGCGAAGCCGTCAGCGCCGAGCCGGGGCATATCCTCGTGCTTGCCGGCGCCGGCAGCGGCAAGACCCGGGTGCTGACGCACCGCATCGCCTGGGCCTGCGAGGTCGGCGGCCTGTCGCCGTTCAGCGTACTCGCGGTGACCTTCACCAATAAGGCCGCCAGCGAGATGCGCGCGCGCGTCGAATCCCTGCTCGGCATTTCCGCTGCGGCCATGTGGGTGGGCACTTTTCATGGCCTGGCTCATCGAATTCTGCGCCTGCATTACGAAGCCGCCGGGCTGCCGCAGGCCTTCCAGATCCTCGACAGCGACGATCAGTTACGCGTGGTCAAACGTGTCGTTCGCCAGCTCGACCTGGACGAGGCTCGGTGGCCGCCTAAACAGGCGCAGTGGTATATCAATCACAACAAGGACGAAGGATTGAGACCGGCGCATATCGACCCGGGGCAGGATCCGGTCCAGCAACAGATGCTCGAGATTTACCGGCACTATGAAGACATATGCCGACGCAATGGCGTGGTCGACTTCGCCGAACTGTTGCTGCGCACGCTCGAGCTGATTCGTGACAACGATGATATTCGCGAACACTATCAACGTCGATTTCAGCATATTCTGGTCGACGAGTTTCAGGACACCAACGCGATCCAGTACGCCTGGCTGCGTCTGATGGCCGGCAACGAAACGCCGGTGTTCGTCGTCGGCGACGACGATCAGTCGATTTACGGCTGGCGCGGCGCGCGCATCGAAAACATACATCATTTCGAGCAGGACTTCGCCAATACCCTGGTGATCCGGCTGGAACAGAATTACCGTTCCACCGGCACCATACTTAAGGCCGCAAACGCATTGATCGATAATAACCAGTCGCGGCTCGGCAAGGAACTCTGGACCCAGAGCGATGCCGGCGAACCGATCATGTTTTATTCGGCTTACAATGAAAAAGACGAGGCGCGTTTCGTCGTCGACCGTATCGAAAACTGGGTCGAGCAGGGCCGTAGCCGCAATGAAGTCGCGGTGCTGTACCGCTCCAACGCGCAATCGCGGCAGTTCGAGGAAACGCTGGTCGCGCGCGGGATTCCGTACCGTGTGTACGGCGGCTTACGCTTTTTCGAGCGTGCCGAGATCAAGGATACGCTGGCCTATCTTCGCATGATTTCGAGCCCGACCGCCGATCACGCGTTCGAGCGAACCGTTAACCATCCGCCACGCGGGATCGGGCAAAAAACAATCGATGAAATTCGCCAGCATGCGCGCGCTCATTCGGTCTCGCTGTGGACCGCTTCCGTCGAGCTGGTTGGCGCGGAGCAGTTGACCGCACGCGCACGCGGTGCGCTGCAGTCCTATATCGACCTGGTGCACCGCCTGACGACTGATCTGAAGGAATTGCCCCTTTCCGAACAAATCAGGTCGATTATCGAGATGAGCGGTCTCGAGACGCATTTCAAAAAGGATCAAAGCGAAAAAGGCCAGTCCCGCATCGAGAACCTGCAGGAGCTGGTCGGTGCCGGCAAGAGCTTCGAGTACGAAGCGCTGGTCGAAGAAAACATGAGTATGCTCGACGCCTTTCTCGCACATGCCGCGCTCGAGGCTGGCGAAGCCCAGGCCGATGCCTGGGAGGATTGCGTACAGTTGATGACCATGCATTCGGTCAAGGGGCTCGAGTTTCCGTTGGTGTTCCTGGTCGGCATGGAAGAGGGCCTTTTCCCGCACCAGCGTTCCAGCGAAGAGCCGGGGCGCATGGAAGAAGAACGCCGTCTTTGTTATGTCGGCAT
The DNA here is from genome assembly GCA_020354435.1 of Gammaproteobacteria bacterium. Classification (GTDB taxonomy): domain Bacteria; phylum Pseudomonadota; class Gammaproteobacteria. The sequence goes on along the minus strand of CP070646.1, from coordinate 3,296,695 downwards.
CACCCGCGCGCGTGAACAACTGGTGGTGACCAGCGCCGAGGTGCGGCGACTGTTCGGCGGCGAAAGTTACAATATGCTGTCCCGCTTCGTCCGAGAAATCCCGGATGAATTGATCCAGGAGATTCGGCCCAAGGCCAGCTTCACGCGTCCCGTGGCAAAGCTGACAACGAATCTGCAGCACGAACGCGCCGAGGCCGATACCGGTTTGTTCGTCGGCCAGCGCGTCAATCACGCGCGCTTTGGCGACGGCATCGTTTTGAATCTCGAAGGCCAGGGCCCGCAATCGCGGGTGCAGGTCAATTTTGAAGCCGCCGGAAGCAAATGGCTGATCGCCAGCATGGCGAACCTGCAGCCCAGCTGACGGCAAAACTGCGGCGCACCAGCGGGCGATCGTGTAGAATCGCCGCAGCATTCAATGCCAGGAGTGAAAATGAGCAAAGTATCAGTCGCCTTTATCGGGCTCGGCGTCATGGGTTATCCGATGGCCGGGCATCTCGCCAAAGCGGGTTACGAGACCCGGGTCTACAACCGTACTACCGCCAAGGCCGAAAAATGGTGCGAGGAATATGGTGGCAGTCATGCGCCGACGCCGCGCGAAGCCGCCGAGGACGCGGATTTCGTTTTCATGTGCGTTGGTAATGACGACGACCTGCGCTCGGTTGTTTATGGCGATGACGGCGCGCTTGCCGGCTGCGAGGACGGCGCGATTCTGGTCGACCACACGACCGCGTCGGCCAACGTCGCGCGCGAAATTGCGGCAAAGTCGCAGGTGCCGTTTCTCGATGCACCGGTTTCGGGCGGACAGGCCGGCGCCGAAAACGGCGTGTTGACCGTCATGATTGGTGGCGATCAGTCGACTTTCGAGGCGGCGCGACCGGTCATTATGAGCTATGCGCGCGCGGCCGAATTGCTGGGCGATGTCGGCGCCGGGCAGTTAACCAAGATGGTCAACCAGATCTGTATAGCCGGTCTGGTGCAGGGGCTGTCTGAAGGATTGAATTTTGCGATGCGCGCCGGCCTCGACGGGCACAAGGTCGTCGACGTCATTTCCAAGGGCGCCGCGGGCTCGTGGCAGATGGAAAACCGTGGTAATACAATGCTCAACGACGAGTTCGATTTCGGTTTTGCGGTCGACTGGATGCGCAAGGACCTGGCAATATGCCTCGAGGAGGCCGAGGGAAACGGTGCTGAGCTGCCAATCACCCGCATTGTTAACGACTTTTACGGAGAGATTCAGGAAATGGGTGGTGGGCGCTGGGATACCTCCAGCCTGATACGCCGATTGACGCGAAAACAGTAAATTTAAAAAATTTTTTTATTCGAGCCGATAATTGAAGATCTCACTATTATTTTATTTAAAATCAATAATTTAGGGATAAAAAATAATAAAAGAGATCAAAAAACGCGTCCACATACACTGTTTTTTCTACCGTTTATCAAAATTTTTCTGGATTTTTTGAAATCCTGACCTATATAAGTAATCGTGTTAAAGGTTAAGAACACCTAACCTCTCTCACGATGTCCTCCTTTGGTTATAATTGTCGATTACGACTTTGGGCCGGCCGCAAAAGCCGGCCCTTTTTTTTGCCTGCTGGCCTGCTGCGCACCGCAATAGCGGCGTTGGACCTTTGCGCGAGACGCTCGCGTACCAATCCGTACTGCTCGCGCCATCGCGCAAAGCTCCGCCTTGCTCTTGCGATGCTCGCGACGGCCAGCAGGCAAAAAATTTCCAATTGATTTCGGATTATCCATACTGATACGCAGCTTGGGATCAATCCTGCGAAACGGGGTATTTCGTACCCATGGCCCATTTCTGAATTACTTTTGTCCGCATCTGCAATACCCAACTAAGACTTTCCGAGTTTAAAAATTTGTTAATCCGTGGCTTGACCGCGGGAGTCATTTTGACAAGACTGGTTATTCAAAAAAGCCGTTTGTAGCGGATTAGATAATCTGGGAGAAGTTATGCGCGCCGGGAAATGTGTAACCTGGGGCAGCCCTCATCAACTCGAACTGGGCAACATGCCCGACCCCGAACCGGGTGAAGGCCAGGTGGAAATTACGGTCAAGGCCTGCGGTGTTAACTTTGCAGATCTCTTATTAATCTCGGGGCGTTACCAGGTGCGGCCCGACCTTCCGTTTGTTCCCGGCATGGAAGTTGCCGGCAGGATTACCCGGCTTGGACAGGGTGTCGACAGTTTCCGCGTGGGAGACAAGGTCGCCGCCTATGTCAAGTACGGTGGTTATGCCGACAAGGTGGTAGCGCCGGCCGCGCAGGTCATTCGTATCGCCGAATCGATACCGGCCTCGGAAGCCGCGGCTTTCCCGCTGTCTTACGGTTCGGCCGAACTCGCGCTTGAGCGGGCCGGGGTGTCCGCGGGTGATATCGTTGTCATCGGTGGTGCCGCGGGTGCGGTTGGATCGGCCTGCATCGAGCTGGCTAAACAGCGCGACGCCAGCGTTGTCGCCTGCGTTAGCGATAGTGCCAAGGAAAAAATAGCGCGGGATTGCGGCGCGGATTTCTTCGTTTCATCGCGCTCGCGTCATCTCAGCGACGAAATCCAGCAACAGGCGCCAGACGGTGTGGATGTCATTATCGACCCCGTTGGCGGTGGTTTTTTCGAGGAATCGCTGCGTGTTCTGCGCTACGGCGGCCGCGTTGTCGTTCTCGGTTTTGCCTCCGGCAAGATACCGTCGCTGCGTTTAAACCAGTTACTCGTCAAACACCAAAGCGCTCTGGGCTCGTCGTTCGGGCTTACCTGTGCGAAGAACCCGCAAGTTATCGCCGACAAATGGCCGCGGCTTGCCGGGATGCTCGAAGCCGGGCAGATTCGACCCAGGGTTAGTCATACGCGGCCGTTTACCGATCTGCCGGCAGCCCTGCAGATGCTGAAAGACCGCAAGGTTGCCGGTCGCATCGTGCTCACCTGATCAAGCTGCGTTAACTTCTTGACCAGGTGTGATCGTCTACCGCGTCGGAATGTAGAGCGCGGTCGAAATCTGATTGCTGTCGCTGCTTTCTTCAGGGTTGTCGTGGTAAATCTCGAGCGCCGGGCGTGCCAGGTCGAGCTTGACCCGCTTCATGCGACAGTGACAGGACAGCGCGTGCCAAGCCAGCGGTAGAAACCTGTGGTCACCGCGCAGTGTCACCTGGTAATACCGTCCACCGGTAAACTGGCGCCGTGTATAGTTTGATAATGGCATTTTCTCGGTTACCGGAATCGCGATCTCGGCCCTGTACTGAACCGCCAGCGGATCGAACTGGTGATACAGGGTCAGGGCGAGTCCGGTTTTACCGGCTGCCGCCGCGGTCAGCGTTTCGATGGCCGGCTGGCGGGCCTTCTCGACCTGTCGCAGGTTGCCATTACAGGGAATCGCCCAGTAGTTGAAGTCCTCCAGTTTGACCGGCCCGACGAAGCGGATCGACGGGTGCGGTGCGCTTTGGTCAAGGTAACCGTTGAGCAAGGCCAGCCCCAGGTCATAGTCGCGTTCGATCATTGGCTGCATGCGCCTGGCCATGAAACGAAACAAGAACGGCATGCGGCCGTTCATTTCCCAGCTTACCCGGGTTTTATCGTCACGCTCATCGAACTCCCAGCAGACCTGGCTAACCGACCGAAAGGGACGGATGAATTCGATTTGCTGGTCAATTCGGCCGTGCGGCTTGATGGTGACATGGGACAATTTGCCGGCGCCGATTAGCTTGCCGTCCCAGTTATAGCTACCGCCCTCCCGTTGATAGTCGTCGCTAAACAGGACTTTGGCGTCCGGTTCATGCATCAACCACGGGCTCCATTCGGGCCAGGATTTGAAATCGACGATTGCGCCGAACACCGTCTCCGGCGTTGCCTCGATTTCGAGGCTGCGACGAACGTGCAACCTGCCGTCCAGTTTCGCCAGGTAAACGACGATGGACAGCAAAACTGCAGCCAGGATGGCAAGCGCTACCCACATTAATCCGTGCCGCTTGCGCCAGAAGGCTGATGCCTTTGAGAATGAAGCAACCACAGAAACAGCGCGGCCGATATGCCGGCCGAGCTGAAAATCATGCACATGACGATTATCTGGTAGCGCGCGGCAATCAGGGGGGAGGCACCTGCAAGAATCTGACCGGTCATCATGCCGGGCAAAGATACCAGTCCGACCGCGAGCAGGGAGTTGGTGATTGGAATCATCGCCGCCTGGAAAGCGGTGTTGCGCGCCCGCGCATAGTCGTTGTGGTGCTCGAGCTCGCTGTAGAGTCGCTCGCCAGCCAGGCTGACGCTGTTCATCGCATTGGAAAATATCATTCCGGCGAGCGGTATCAGAACCGCCGGCTGGTACCAGGGGTCGACATGCAACACGCCCTGGGTAATCAGCACCAGGTTGAAGATACCGCCGCCCGCGATCGCGATCAGGCTAAGGCTCAACAATGTGCTGCGTTTTACCGGCAGTGCGCCCAGAGCGATCCAGCTGGCCGCAACCAGCATGAAGCTGAGAACCGCGATGATGATCCACTGATTGTTGGCGTTGAAAATGAACTCGAGGGCATAACCGATCAGCAGCAGCTGGATCAGCATGCGCAGGATCGCAATAGTGGCGGTTCGCAGGCTGCTGGACCAGAAGAAAATGATCACAAGAGTGACCAGCACGGGGATAAACGCAACCGCAATATCGACCAGCGTTATCGCATACATTTAGTGGTAGTCTTCCCAGTACTGGTCGTTATCCTGGTGCGGGATTTCGTGGTTTTCGGCGTTATCTTGCTGACCTTCGGTATTTTCGATGTGCAGGTTATCGCGCGCATTTTCCTCTAAGAACGTGTAAATCGTGTTGCGCAGCGATCTCAGGAAAGTATTGTCCATCTCGAAGTTGAGTTCGCCTAGCAGCTCGATCACGATCTCGATGGTCAGTTGGTCGAGCGAATAAACGATATGCACGCAGTGTTCGCTGTGCGGCGCTGCCAGTAAAATGCCGTCCAGATTAGCGAGTGCCGCGCAGGCGGCTTTCGCCTGCAGAGCCGGATTATTACTCTGTTTGAGATAGATGTGGCGACAACGGTAGCGGTCGACGTCTTCCATGTAGAAAGCCTACGCCCACCCCCCCTTATTTTCAAATCTTTCTGCCGACCGCAGACTCCGATAGAGCGTTATCTTTTATCGCCGGATAGCCCTTTCTTGAGATGTTTTGGCGCGGCCCGGTGGCCTGCTTTCAATTGTGCAGCAGGCAGCCCAGGCTGGCGCGAGGCAGGTTGTTGTGATCCGATTCGCAGCGGACTTTGTCGAAACCGGCGGTCCGCATCAGGTTAGCGACCGGGGCTTCCTGATCGTAACCGTGTTCCACAATCAGCAGTCCTCCCGGCTCAAGGTAATCGGGCGCCTGTTGGATTATGATTTCGAGCGCTTCGAGGCCGCTGTTGCCCGGTGTTAGCGCGATTGTTGGCTCGGCCGGCAAATCGCCCTGGGACAGAAACGGATGTCCGCCTGCCACGTAGGGCGGGTTAGATACAATCATATCGAAACGCGGCTCGGCCGGCAGGTTCTGATACCAGTCAGACTCGATAAACTGGACTTGGACCGCGTGCAGCCGCGCATTGTCGCGCGCCAGGGCGAGGCAGGCCGGATCGATGTCGGTCGCCAACACGTGCAGCAGTGGACGCTGTTTTTTCAGTGTGATCGCTATAATGCCGGTTCCCGTGCCAAGATCGCAGATACGCAGCGCCTGATCGCGGGGAATCTGCCGCAGCGCGAGCTCGACCAGTAACTCGGTTTCCGGACGTGGCACCAGCGCCGCCGGCGTGGATGCATACTCCATCGAATAGAACTCGCGCTTACCGAGCAGGTAGGCGACCGGTGTCGGCCGACGGCGTTGCTGCACCAGCGCCTGAAAACGCTGCCAGCAGGAGTCGCTCAGTTTCATTTCGGGCCAGCTATAGAGGAAGCTGCGCGGCTTTTGCAGGCAGTGCGCCAGCAACAGCTCGGCGTCGAGCCGGGCACTTTCGCTGCAGGTCTCGAACAGCTCCGTTGCCCAGCGGATGGCCTTGTCGATTTGTTCACTCATAGACTATGAACTGTTTCACTATGGAAATTGGGGGATTTGTCTATATATTACTACCGTGTACATCAATACCTCCTCCCCCGAACTATTGATGATATCACGCGGCCAGGGACGGCCTCTTTTTTTCTGACGCTACTAGCGGGGAAATGACGGCGTAAAATCACATGCCTGTTTACCGATGTCAGAAGCTTTCTGACAATCGGGGCATGATCTTGTCCACTGTTTGGCACAATTAACTTGTCGCGGGCCGCCATTGCGCAGAAGCTCGGCTTTCGCCGCTGACGGCATATCAGGAAATGCCGCGCTCTTCGTCGCCGAGGCTGGCGAGCTGCTCGGCCTGGTACTCGTGCATCAGCGGGTCGACGACCTGGCCGAGGCTGCCCTGCATGATTTCATCCAGTTTGTACAGGGTCAGATTGATACGGTGATCGGTCATTCGCCCCTGCGGGAAATTGTAGGTGCGGATACGCTCGGAGCGGTCGCCGCCGCCGACCAGCGATTTGCGTTCGGCCGCCTGTGCGGCTTCCTGCTTCTGCTTTTCGGCATCATAAATACGCGCCTGCAACAGCGACATCGCGCGCGCCTTGTTCTTGTGCTGCGAGCGCTCGTCCTGGCATTCGACCACGGTACCGGTTGGAATATGCGTCAGGCGGATTGCCGAGTCGGTCTTGTTGACGTGCTGTCCGCCGGCACCGGAGGCGCGAAAGGTGTCGATGCGCAGATCTGCCGGGTTAATTTCGATCATCTGCACTTCCTCGCTTTCGGGAATGATCGCAACCGTCGCCGCCGAGGTATGCACCCGCCCCTGGGATTCGGTTTCCGGCACGCGCTGCACCCGGTGTGCGCCGGATTCGAATTTCAGATGCGAGTAGGCGCCGGCTCCGATGATGCGGGCGATGATTTCCTTGTAACCGCCGTGTTCGCCTTCACTGCTGTTAAGCACTTCCAGCTGCCATTTCTGGGACTCTGCGTAACGGCTGTACATGCGGAACAGGTCCCCCGCAAAAATAGCCGCTTCGTCGCCCCCGGTGCCGGCGCGGATTTCCAGAAACACGTTAGCGTTGTCATTCGGATCCTTTGGCAGCAGGAGCTTTTGCAGCTCTATTTCGAGTTGCTCGATTTTCTCGCTGTTGTCGGCAATTTCCTCTTCGGCCAGTTCGCGCATCTCGGCGTCGTCTTCGTCGAGCATTTCCCGCGCTGACTCGAGCGACTGCTGTGCCTGCCGGTAGTCGGTAAAATTTTTCACCACGTCCTCGAGCTGGGCGTACTCCATCGACAGGCTGCGAAACCGATCCTGATCATTGATGACTTCGATATCCGACAGCAATCCGGCGATTTCCTCGTGCCGGGCGCACAAGGCTTCCAGCTTGTTGAGCAGGGATTCTTTCATAAAGTTAGTGTGAGTCGGGGGTAATCAGCGACTTGAGCAGCTGTATGCGGGTGTCGTCTTCGCTTTGCAGCGCCTTACGCATTTCGATCGTCGGCTTGTGCATGAGCTTGTTGGTAATTTCGTTGGCAAGACGCAGTAACGCCTGTTCCGGATCGGAATTGTTCCTGAGCTGGGCCAGTGCTCTGTCGATCGCCTGTTGTTTGATCAGTTCGGCACCATCACGCAGCTGGCGGATCTGGTCGGCGGACTGGTGGGTTTTCAGCCACTGGTTGAAGGCGGTAACTTCGAGGTTGATGATTTCCTGGGCGGCTTCCGCCGCCAGTTCGCGACCGCGCAGATTCTCGTCGACCACCGACTTCAAATCGTCGACAGTGTACAGGTAAATATCCTGTAGCCTGCCGACCTCGGGTTCGATATCGCGCGGTACTGCCAGGTCGACCATGAATATGGGGCGGTGCTTGCGCTGCTTCAGCGCCGACTCGGTGGCACCCTTGCCGAGAATGGGTAACTGGCTCGCGGTCGATGAAATAACGATATCGGCGCGCACCAGCTGTTCCGGCACGGCGTTTATCTGCACCGCGTCGGCGCCGATCTGGTCGGCCAGCGTTTCGGCCCGCTCGATGCTGCGGTTGGCGATCGTCATCGATCCGATTTGCTGACTTTTCAGGTGACGCGATACCAGCTCGATGGTTTCGCCCGCGCCGATCAACAACGCATGTAGCTGATCGAGGTCGCCGAAAATCTGCTTCGACAGGTTAACCGCCGCAAACGCAACCGAAACCGGATTGGAACCAATCTCGGTATCGGGACGAACGCGCTTGGCAACGCTGAAGGAATGCTGAAACAGGCGGTCGAGAATCGAATTGACGGTATTATCGCCCCGCGCCTTGTCGTAAGAATCCTTTAACTGGCCGAGAATCTGCGGTTCGCCGAGCACCATCGAATCGAGACCGGAGGCCACACGAAACAGATGGCGGGCAACTTCCTGGTCGCTGTGCTGGTAGATATAGGGCGACAGGCCGTTGTCGTTAATACCGTGATGCGCCGTCAGCCAGTGGGTGATGACTTCACTGCAATCCGACGAGGCGTCACAGTAAATTTCGGTGCGGTTACAGGTCGAGACGATAACCGATTCGTTGACTGCCGGAATATCCTGCAATTCATGCAATGCCTGGCTCATCTGCTCCGGCGCAAACGCGACTTTTTCGCGTATGTCGACCGGTGCCGTTAAATGATTGATGCCAAGGGACAATAAGGCCATGATTCAGGAAAAGTTTCTTGCCAACCGGCAATTTTCGGGCATAAATCCACCAAATACAACATCGCGTGGAACAAAACACGATAAATACAATCCTATTGCGAAATGCTACACTCTTTGAATTCCAGTACCTTGGAGACTAGTTTGAGCGCTTTCAGCCACAACTTGCGTTTGATTCCGCTCGTAGCCCTGCTAACGGGTTGCGCTGGCCTGGCGCCCTCGCCGGACAAATCGCCGCTGGAGCAGCAGGCTTCGCGCGTCAATCTGCTCGAATCACAGCAGGATCCGGTGGCCGATGCCGCCTATTCGTTAATGGTGGCCGAAATCGCGCTGAACCAGGGTGATACCGCGCTCGCGGTCAAACATTACCTCGAAGTTGCGCGCAGCCAGGATAATCCCGAAATTGCCGAGCGTGCCGTTCGGGTCGCGGTTTACGGACAGGACCTCGAAGCCGCCGTCGAAGCGGCGCAGCGATGGATCGAACTGGACCCGAAACGGGTCGAGGCGCGCCAGGTAATCGCAGCGATTTACGTGCGCCAGGACAAGATCCAGGAAGCTTTCGATTATCTCGACGACTTGATCCGAAACAGCGAGCTCGATGACGCGGAACTGTTCCCACCGCTGCTCGGTATCCTCGCACGCGAGAAGAACGCCAATACCGTGCTGGCCGTTTCCCAGCGAATCGCTTTCGAATATCCACAACGGGCCTGGGCTCAGTACCTGCACGGCATGCTGGCCGCGCAAAACGGCCGCTCGGAGGAATCGCTGCGATTTCTGAACCGTTCGCTGGCAATCAAAGAGATCGAGGGCGTGCATTCTGCGCGCGCCAAGATCCTGTTGCGACTGGGCCGGCCGGACCAAGCCGTAATCAGTCTGCGCAAGGCGCTGGATGCTAACCCGGACGATCAATACCTGCGTCTGACCTACGCGCGCCTGCTGGTCGACGTCAAGCAATACGAAAAGGCCCGGATAGAATTCGAAAAACTGCACAAGGCTTCGCCAAACGATGCCGAGCTTCTGTATACCCTCGGCCTGCTGTCGCTCGAGTCGCAGCGCCTGGATGACGCCGAGAAGTACATGATGATGCTGGTGCGACTGAAGCAGCGCGAGGGCGAGGCACAATACTATCTCGGACGTATTAACGAAAACCGCAAACTGTACGAGGCGGCGATCGAATGGTATGAAAAAGTGTACGTCGGTGAATACAAGTTCGACGCGCGCCTGCGCATCGCCGACATGCTCGGCATGCTCGGACGCGTCGACGAAGCCATTGCTCACCTCGATGAAATGCTCAAGGGCAGCCAGTCGAACGGCTCGCTGGTGCGCATCTACATCACCAAGGGAGAGATGCTGCGCAGCGCGCGGCGTTATCCGCAGGCGATGGAAGTTTTCAATACCGCGCTGGAGATCGTCCCGGGCAACAGCGACCTGTTGTACGCACGCGCGCTGGTCGCCGAAAAACTCGGGCGTATCGATTTGCTCGAGTCGGATATTCGCACCATTCTCAAAACCGAGCCCGACAACGCGCACGCGCTCAATGCGCTCGGTTTCACCCTGGCCGACCAGACCGATCGTTACGAGGAAGCTTATGGCTATCTCAAGCGCGCGATCGAAATCATGCCCGACGATGCTGCCATCATCGACAGCTGGGGATGGGTGCATTACCGCCTCGGTCATTATGAAAAGGCTATCAGCCTGCTGCGCAAGGCCTTGTCGCGTTTCGACGATGCCGAAATTTCAGCCCACCTCGGCGAGGTTCTGTGGGTTAGCGGGCAGAAGGAAGAGGCACGTCAGGTCTGGCAGCGGGCGCTGAAAAAATCCCCCGATGATCCCGTGCTGCAAAACGTAATGCAGCGTTTCATCCCCTGATACATCGTCAACGCTTGATAAGATTTATCTTTTTTGCCGCTGTCGCACTGGCAACTGCCGGTTGTAGCCAGCTCGGCGGGCCGTCCACCGATACCCGGGCCGAGCAGCTCTGGGCCAGCCGCCAGCTGGCCGCGGACGCAGTCGTCAGCTGGGATCTTCGCGCCCGTGCCGCGCTCAGGATGGAGGGCGAAGCATACAACATCAATCTGAGCTGGCAGCGCGACGAAGAGCGTTTCAAGATGCTGCTCGAGGCCCCTTTCGGGCAGGGCGTTTTTCGTATTGCCGGCAGCGGCCAGGGGAGGTATCGTTTGCGCCTGCCGGACGGGCAGGAGTTTATCAATGACACACCGGAAGCGCTGCTCGAGGACGCAATCGGCTGGTCGCTGCCGATCGGCGGCCTCGAATACTGGATTCGCGGCATGCCCCAGCCCGGTGGCGATTACAGCCGCAGGATCGACCGCCAGGGTCGCGCGCGTTCGATTACCCAGGACCGCTGGGACATCAGTTACCTGGATTATTTCGATCCGCCGCAGGAGCCGCAGTTACCCCGCAGGATAAAGCTCGAACGCGACGAGTTGAGCCTGAAGCTTGTGATCGAGCGCTGGCAATCAACCGAAACGGAACAGACCTCGTCCGATCTGTTTCCCGAGTTCAACTGACATGGCCGAATCGCTGCGCCTCCCGGCCCCGGCAAAAATCAACCTGATGCTGCACAT
>CP070646.1:3259742-3285326 GCA_020354435.1 Gammaproteobacteria bacterium | reverse complement strand
TGGCTGCCCGAAATCTCTGTCGGCAAGGCGCTCGATGTCGCCTGCGGCGCCGGGCGCAACGCTATCTTCCTGGCGCGTAGCGGATTTTGTGTCGATGCGATCGATATTTCTCCGGTTGGACTTGAAAGGGCGCGGCAAAGCGCCAACGAGCAGGGACTCGAGATCAACTGGATCGAACACGACCTCGATCGGCCGTTCGACTTCGACCGCGATTACGATCTGATCCTGGTGATGTGGTTCGTCAACCTTGGGTTGGTCGAAGAACTGTGCGAGTGCCTGGTACCGGGCGGATATCTGCTGTGCCAGGAGCACCTGGTCACCGACGAACCTGTCATTGGTCCGGGCAACAATGATTTTCGCGTGGCGCCGGGGGCGCTTCGAGAGTCCGTGGCCGGGCTCAAAGTGCTGCTTTACGAGGAGGCGGTAGAAATCGTCGAGGACGACCAGCGCCTGGCCAGCGCGCGCGTGGTCGCGCGCAGGCCGGTTTAGTTCGCACCCCGCCGTGTCAGCGACAGGTAAACAAGCACCAGGAACATGATGCCGCCGACTATCGAGACGGCACCGCCCAGGCCCATCAGGCCGAGCCCCATGGTTTGCTCGAGACCGCGTTCGACCTCGGTCGATTTGCGCGCGACGTTGTAGCCGCCGGACCAGGCCAGGCCGATGATATGCATCAATTGCCCGCTGCCGTAGATGCCAGGCTGCCAGCGCGCCGCGCGGCCTTCGACCCGGGCGAAACCCAGTTGCGGCAGCAGGTGGTAGGTCAGGCCCATGAAAGCCAGCGTGATGCCTACGATGGAGCCGTGATAGTGTGCCGGCACCGTAACCGTGCTGCCCTCGATCATGAATCCGATGATGCCGCCGACGCCGAACAGCAGTATCGAAAACAGCAGCGCGTTGCGTTCGATCTCGAAGCCGGTTGCGGGGCGCCACTTTTCCAGCGCCGCCAGCGTCACCGCGAGCCCGATCGGCACCGCGGCGATGGCGCCGCCGTATTTCATCAACTGGATGAACCAGAACAGGTGGTCGCCCGAGCTGACGTCGAAGGCGATGTAAATCACCGGCGCGGCCAGCACCGGCTGCAGGCCGAGAATGAACAGGAACAGGGTTACCCGTGGTGAGATTCGCAGCGGTGCGCCGCTGACCGTAGCCAGCCACAGCCAGGCGACCAGCATCAGCTGGGTGTGGCTGAACTGGATGATATGTCCGCTGCCCCAGAACAGGCGGTCGTAAAACGCGAGGCCCTCGAAACCTTCGTCGATGCCGAACCAGGACAGTACCAGCGCGGCCAGCGCAAACAGCGACGCGACCACGGCGACGAACAGGCCGAAGCGAAGGCTGGATTCGCCGCTGGTCCGGTTGTCGTTGTCGAAGGTGGTCAGGCAGCTGCGGATTACGAGCAGCAGGAAGCCGATGCCGAAGGTAATCAGGCCGCAGAAAAAAACGGGATTCTGCAGTACCGGCACGTAGTTGTTCATCAGCGGATAACTCTCGCCGGTGAACGGCGAGACGATGATGATCAGCGTGCCGAGGTAACACAGGCCGAGTGCACCCCAGCCGCAGGCCTGGCAGCGCCGCGAGCTGGTATAACTCCACAGGACGCCGGTAAAAGCGAGGAACCAGACCAGCACGGTGAGGTCGACGTGCACCACCAGCGCGGTGCGGAAAAAGTCGACCCATGGAATTATTTCCTGGAAGTAGGGCGTTCGCGCGAGTACCACCAGGATCGTGAACAAGCCGGCAACCAGTAGAGCGCCGACGCCGAGCAGCAGCCAGCCGATTACGAATTTGCGAGCATTGCTATCGGGAGCAGGTAGCGTAAACTGGTTTAACAGCATTGATAGTCTTTATTGAACGCCGTGAGTAATGAAACCGTTACCTATACCGAACAGCCCTTGCCGGACGCCATGAGCGGGCAGCCCGATTTTTCGTTAGCCGGATTTTTCGCGATAGGCATGGTTGTCAATCTGATCCTGATTACAGCCTATTTTATCTGGGCTTACAAGCAGTGGGGCAAAAAGAACAGGGACGACGAGTAATGCAGGCGGCGGCTATCCCGCGCTGGCGAAATACGCGGTGATTTTTTTGTACTGACTCACCAGGGTCGAGGCGTAATGCGGTTGCGAAAAACTGGCGACCAGCCTGCCGTAGGGGTCGACCAGGAAAATCGCGCTGGTATGCGCGACCAGGTACTGCCCGGGTGCGGTTTCGTCCTCGATCAGGTAGCTGGCGCCGAACTGCCGGGTGATGCGGTCGATCGCGCCCTTGCCCGCGGTCGCGCCGATGAAGCGGCGGTTGAAATGACGCACGTAACGCGCCAGGTTATCGGTGCTGTCGCGCGCGGGATCGACCGAGACGAAGATGATCTGCAGGTCCTCGGGTTCGGCGCCGCTTTCGTCCGCCAGCAGGCGGTAAAACGAATTCAGCTCGTGTAGCGTGTTGGGGCAGACATCGGGGCAGGACAGGTAGCCGAAAAATACGAAACTCCATTTGCCGCGCAGGTTTTTAGCCTCGAGCGGGCCGCGGTCGTGGGTTTGCAGCGCGAAGGTCTGGATCGGCCTGAGCTCCTTGCGCAGCACGCCTTCGAGTTCGGCCGGCGGTGCCGGCGGTTTGACCAGCATGTGGGTGATGATCAAAACCAGGCCGAAAGCAAGGCCGATGACCAGGCTGCCGATCGGCCATATCCTTTTTTTGCTCACCTCGCCAATCCTCTACTCGCGGGACTCAGGGTCCGGCGACGTGCACGTACCTGATGATGTGCTCGTTGATGACCCCGGGTCGGATCAGCTCTAGGTCGCCGTCGCCGAGCCGTACCGTGCACGGCGACATCGCGCTGCATTCGAATACGATACGGTCCTCGAGATAGCCGTATCTTTCGATCTGGATCGTCGCGGCTTCGTCCAGCAGTCCGTACTTGCCCTTCAGCAGGGCCGCGCTGCTGACCTGCTTGCGCGCGGCCGCGAATACCCTCGATACCACTTCATCGTCGACCGCGCGCGCGTAAGGGTACGGGATGTACATCATGCCGACCCAGCGGTCGTCGAAAAACTTGATGTAGATGTTGTTGCCAGCGGTTTTTGCCGGACTCGCATTGTTGCCTTCGCGCGCGTAAAAGCCCGTACGTATCTCTCCGAGATCGTATGCTGGCGAAATCGAAGGTACCAGTACCAGGATGCAGGCTAGCAGCAGGCCCATCAGGGCTGATTTAACGCCGCGAGTCCCCGCGTTGCAACAGCTTGTTTTTTGCATTTTGAATCATGTATTTCAGTGTTGAACGGCTTACCGGGTCATGCGAGCGCATGTCGGCCATGCCATGCAGCCGCGAATCGTGAGTCTTGAAGTGAACCTGGAACCAGTCCGCCAGCTTTTGTTTGAGTCGGTCGTCATCGAGTGTGACAGACTGCTCGAATTCCTCGGTGATATCGCGGATGTCGTCCAGCAGGCGCTCGTGATCAGCGCGATGCTGCGGGTAATGATCGTAGTCGTGGCGCAGCATCATTTGCTCTTCGAGCGCGAAATGCGCAGAAATGCTGCCGTAGATTTCGCCGAGGCAGTCGATTACCTGGCCCTTGTCGACCTGGTTTTCGATTAATTTGTAAACTTCGTTGATCTGGCGAATGAGTTCTTCATGCTCGAAATCGACGCCCTCGATGCCGGTGCAGTATTCTTCTCGCCATTCAATCAATGACATCTTTGGTCCCCATTCAAGCTGGCTGATCTGACAGTGTCAGTTAAACAATTTTAACAGTTTTCCACGCTATCACGAGCCTCTTGATTTCAAATTGACCAATGTCAAACCTGCCGGGGCTGCAACGCGGCCGTAGAACACGGCAAATCCGGATCTTTCGATTTGACTTTTATCAAATGCTTTTGATCTTTGCTTGGGTAACCTGCCAACTACCGAATTGTCGCTAGTCGCGGGCTGTTTTTAGCGCGGTCCCTAGATGGATGGTTATTTTGAATGAAACGGGATGGTGGCGATTCTAGGGCCTTATAAGTTAATAAAGAGGTATGCCATGTCAGAACAAGCCGATATACCGAAATCCGAACGCATCCCGTTTTTCCAGCGTGTGCTCGAAAATCCCTTCCTGCTGCTGTTCCTGGGAGTTGTGATGCCCACTGTGTTCTACATCCTGTGGGGTATCATGGAAATCGCAACGCTTCCGGTCGCACCTTAATCCCAAGGAGAATTTAAAGATGAGTTCATTCTTACCCCCGTCGGAGCGAATCTGGTGGAATACGCCGATCGGCAAAGAGGAAGTGCTCTGGATCGGGATCGCACTGGTCTGGTGCCTGATCATGTTTTTCATGATGCCTTACTGGCATATCTACGGAAAACAGAATCTGTCCAATGAAGCCTACCAGACCACGGCGCCCGCGTTCCAGGCCAAGGTCGACGAAATGGTCGCCCAGTACAAGGTTGGCGAGGAAGCGGGTATTCCGATAGTCAAACCGCCTGTCGGCAGCGACGTCTATATGCTCGGCCGCCTGTGGCAGTGGTATCCGATACTCGAGCTGGAGAAAAATCAATCCTATCGCCTGCACCTGTCGTCGATGGACTGGAACCATGGTTTCTCGCTACAGCCGGTCAATATCAACCTGCAAATTATGCCTGGCTATGAAATGGTGCTGACGGTAACTCCGGACACGGCGGGTGATTTCACCGTTGTCTGTAACGAGTACTGCGGCATCGGTCATCACCTGATGCTCGGCAAAATCTACGTGAAGGAGTAAGAAAATGGCACAGTTCAGAGTTTGCCCGGATTCGGGATTTTATTTTGACAAGTCGGCCGAAAGCCTGATGAAGGCCAATGCTGTCGCCGGCGCCGTTTTCCTGCTGATCGCCGGTATTCTCGGGCTCGGGGTCATCCTGACCCGCTGGCAGGAAGTTCACCTGCTGCCGGCTGACCTGTTTTACCAGGTGTTGACCGGTCACGGTATCAACGCGCTGATTTTCTGGATCATTTTCTTTGAGATGGCGATCCTGTATTTCGCGTCGTCGACATTACTGCGCTGTCGCCTGGCCGCGCCGCGCTGGGCCTGGCTCGGTTTTGCGTTGATGCTCATCGGCGCATTGACCAACAACATCGCCGTGTTGCAGGGTAATTCCAGCGTCATGATGACGTCCTATGCACCGATGCAGGCCGCGCCGCATTTTTATCTCGGCCTGATCCTGTTCGCCGTGGGCGCATTGATCGGCTGTTTCGTGTTCCTCGGCACGCTGGTCATCGCGCATGCCGACAAGACCTACGAAGGCTCGATTCCGCTGGTGACCTTCGGCGCGCTGACCGCATGCATCATCGCGATCTTCACCATCGCTTCGGGCGCGATCATCCTGATCCCGACCTTCCTGTGGTCGGTCGGCTACATCGGCCATATCGACGCAGCCATGTACCGCGTGATCTGGTGGGGCATGGGACACTCGTCGCAGCAGATTAACGTCGCCGCGCACGTATCGATCTGGTATCTGTTGGTCGGCGTGCTGTTCGGCGCGCGGCCGATGTCGGAAAAGGTCAGCCGCATGGCATTTCTGCTCTACATCCTTTTTCTGCAACTGGCCAGTGCGCACCACTTGCTGGCCGACCCGGGCCTGTCTGCCGAATGGAAAGTTTTCAACACCAGTTACGCGATGTACCTGGCGGTACTGGCGAGCATGATCCATGGCCTGACGGTACCCGGATCGATGGAAGTCGCGCAGCGCGCCAAGGGATTTACCAAGGGGATGTTCGAATGGCTGCGGAAGGCGCCCTGGGGTAACCCGGTATTCTCGGGATTCTTCTTCTCGCTGGTGATCTTCGGCTTCCTCGGCGGTATCACCGGCGTGGTCATGGGCACCGAGCAGATCAACCTGATCATCCACAACACCATCTACGTGCCGGCGCACTTCCACGCAACCGTCGCGGTCGGTACCACACTGGCGTTCATGGCGCTGACATACCTGCTGATTCCGGTCCTGTTCCGGCGAGAGGTGTTCCTGCCATGGATGGCCAGGTGGCAGCCCTACGTATTCTCTGCGGGGATGACGCTGATGATCCTGTTTATGCTCGGTGCGGGCACGCTCGGCGTCTCGCGGCGTCACTGGGACATGGACTTCACCGGCGCGGCGCTCGCTTTCGAGTATCCGGGCACGGCCTACACGATGATGGCGGTTGCCGGTATCGGCGGTGTGCTCGCCGTGCTGGGCGGTGCGATGTACCTGATCGTGACGGTCGGCTCGCTCTTGTTCGGCAAGAAGCTCGAGGCTTCCGCTGGCCTGTTCCAGGGCTTCGGCGTGCCGCTGGCGCCGTCGGTATACAACGTCGAGCAGCCCGAGCGTCTGCCGATGGCACAGCCGCTCGCGCACAGCCAACACGGTTCCAGCACAATGGAGGCGCCAGGAACCTTTGCGCTGGCATTGGCCCTGCTGGTGGTGTTCGTCGTGTACTATTTCATCAACTGGGATACGTTGGCCGCGGTGTGGCCGCTCAGTTAATGGCCTGACGTGGTTGACGCGGGGCCGGCGGTGCCGGCCCCGTGAATACCGCAAAACCGGCAACGAGACAATCAGAACCTGGATCCAGACAAGATGTTCGCTCAGATCTCCAACCTGCTGAAACTGCGCATCGGCATCATCATGATGCTGACTGCGCTGGTCGCGATGGTGATCACCCCGGGACGCGAACCCAGCGCTGTTGAAATGCTGGTGCTGTGTTTCGCGGTGCTGATCTCGGCCGGCGCCGCCGGCGCATTCAACCAGTATTACGAGGTCGACATCGACCGTAAGGTCGCGCGCACCTGCACCCGTCCTTTCGTCACCGGTTATTTCAAAAAGAGCCCGCTGTGGCTCGGTATCATCGGTTTGCTGCTTGTCGCCGGCGTCGTGCCCGCGGCACTGATCCTGAATGCGCCGACCGCCCTGTACATTTTCCTCGGCGCGTTTTTCTACGCCATCGTTTACACCGTCTGGCTTAAGCGCCGCTCCTGGACCAATATCGTCATCGGCGGCGCCTCCGGCAGTTTCGCCGTGCTGGCCGGCGCGGCTGCGGTCGATCCGGACCTCGGGCCGGTGCCGATCCAGCTCTCGCTGGTGCTGTTTTTCTGGACGCCGTCGCATTTCTGGAGTCTCGCGATTGCGAAAAACAAGGATTACGCCAAGACCGGCGTGCCGATGCTGCCGGTCATTATCGGCAACCGGCGCTGTGCCGAGGTCGTCATGCTCAACACGCTGATGCTGGTCGGTATTTCGATCCTGCCGTTTTTCTACGGGCTCGGCTGGATTTACCTCGCCGGTGCTGTCAGTGGCGGTGCTTATTTCCTCTACCATAATTACCTGATGATCCGGGACCCGGCGCCGCGGGTCGCGATGAAAAGCTTTTTTGCGTCGCTATTGCAGCTGGTGCTGTTGCTGGTCGGCGCGGTGCTGGACGTGCTATTGTTGGGCTGAATCCGGCTCCGACCTATGCCCCGTTTCCCGATTGTTTGTAGTTTAATCCTACTGTTGGCGCTCGTGCCCGGCCTGCAGGCCAGTACCTCCGCCGGCGAGCAGGCTTTCGACTACGACGAGGCGCTCGCCATCAGCCAGGGCGCAGTCGGCCGGCAGCTCGGCGCCTACCGCTTCGTCGATACCGGGGGCAACGCGGTGACGCTGGAGCAGTTCCGCGGTAAACCCCTGGTGATCAGCATGATATTCACCAGCTGTTACCAGATTTGCCCGATGACCACGCGTCACCTGTCCACGGTGGTGGACAAGGCACGCGACGCGCTCGGCAACGACAAATTCTCAGTGGCACTGATTGGCTTCGATACTCGGGTCGATACCCCCGACGCGATGCGCCATTTTGGCAACAAGCAGGGCGTGGACGAGCGCGGCTGGAGCCTGTTGAGCACCGATCAGAATACCGTCGACGAGCTGTCGCGCGATCTCGGTTTCCTCTATTACCGGTCTTCGAACGGTTTCGACCACCTGATCCAGGCGACCATCGTCGATGCCGACGGCAAGATCTTCCGCCAGGTTTACGGCCAGGTTTTCGATACGCCGCTGTTGGTCGATCCGCTGATCGACCTCGTTTACGGGCGCGCGACGCCCGAGCAACCGCTGCTGCAGAACCTGATCAACCGTGTCAAGCTGTTCTGCACGACCTATGACCCGGCGCGCGACGGTTATTACTTCGATTACTCACTGTTCGTCGGCATGCTGATCGGCGCCAGCATTATCGGAATTACCGGCACGGTCGTGGTGCGCGGCCTGCGCAAGAATTGACATTAGTCAGATCGAGGGACCCGGGATTCGGGTAGAGTTCTAGATGCAGGTCTGTTATATCCAACTAATTCAGAGATTATGATTAGGTGTTAGTCAATCCGGTAAAACGCGCCTATCTAGCGCTGGAGTCGTGGTTCAACATTTCCTTTGGTAGCGAATGGAACCCGCTCTATCATCTCGGCACGCTGTCGTTTTTTCTGTTCTGGATTATCCTGGTCACCGGACTTTACCTTTTTATCCCCTATCACGGCAGCATCGCCGGCGCCTATGCCTCGATGGAATACATTACCCATGAGCAATGGTACGTGGCCGGCATCATGCGCAGCATGCATCGCTACGCGTCGGACGCGGTGGTGATCACGATCCTGCTGCACATGTTCAAGGAGTTCGCCTCGGGCCGTTTCCGCGGCTTTCGCTGGTTTTCCTGGGTGACCGGTGTGCCGACCCTGTGGATGGTGGTGACGCTTGGCATTACCGGTTACTGGCTGGTGTGGGACGAACTGGCGCAGTATGTCGCCATCGGTTCGGCGCAGCTGATGGACGCCTTGCCGATCTTTTCCGGCGCTATGACACGCAACTTTGTTTCCGGCGGCATGACCGACCGTTTTTTCATCCTGATCGAATTCCTGCATTTGCTGGGCCAGCCGATGTTGCTGCTGTTCATGCTGTGGCTGCACGTCAAGCGCATGTCGCATGTTGCGATCAACCCGCCGCGCGGGCTCGCGATGGGCACCTTTTTTGCGTTGCTGGCGCTGTCGCTGTACGAGCCGGCGCTGAGCCACGGGCCGGCCAACCTGGACACCGTACCGCGCGTGCTGCAAATCGACTGGTTTTACCTCAATGTTTACCCGCTGCTGGAAATCTGGCCGGCGCAACAAGTATGGATGTTTACCACCGGCCTGACCGTGCTGTTGATGGCTATGCCGTGGCTGATGCCGAAAAAAGAAGGCCCCGCCGCGGTGGTCGACCTCGAGCACTGCAACGGCTGCGGCATCTGCTTCGAGGATTGCCCTTTCGACGCGATCACCATGCAGGCTCGTACCGACGGCGCGCGTTATGAAAACGAAGTCGTCGTCAACCCGTCGCTTTGTGCTTCCTGCGGAATCTGCGCCGGCTCCTGCCCCGCGTCAAACCCGTTTCGTTCGTCACGCGAGACGCTGAAAACCGGCATTGACATGCCTCAGCTGCCGGTGGACGAAATGCGCCGGCTCACGCGCGAAACCGTAGAGTCGATGTCCGGCCATTCGAGAATCATCGTCTTCGGCTGCGAGCATGGCCTCGATGTCGCGCGGCTCGACCGCGAGGATACGCGCGGTATCAAGCTGATCTGCAGCGGCATGCTGCCGCCGACGCTGGTGGAGTACGCACTCAAGCAGGGCGCCGACGGTGTCATGGTTACGGGTTGCCGTGAAAACGACTGTTTCTTCCGCTTCGGCAACAGCTGGACGCGCAAGCGATTCACCGGCGACCGCAAACCGATCCTGCGAGCTCGCGCCGAGCGCCAACGCATCCGTATGCACGGCGCCGCCGAGCCTGACCTGCGTTCGGTGGAGGCGGATCTCGAGGCGTTTCGCAAGCACCTGGTCGAACTGAACCAGGCTACAGCTAGCGGCAAAACGGGGACAGAGTGATGGTGACAGCTGGCAGTAAACCGTTGCGATACCTGCTGCAGGCGATCAATTACACCGTTTTCATGGCGATGGTCTGGTATTTTGCGACCTCGCCGTCGGTCAGGATTATCGCTGAAGACGAAGCCATGATCACGATTGCCTTTGCCCATGCGGGGCAGCTGCGCGAACCCTGCCGCCTGCTGACGCAGGAAGAACTGAATGCCCTGCCGCCGAATATGCGCAGGATCGAGGATTGCCCGCGAGAACGTTCGCCTGTCACCATTGAGGCCCGTCTCAACGATGAAGTATTTTACAGCGCAACCCTGCCGCCCCCCGGTTTGTTCGACGACGGTGGTGTCGACGTATTTCACCGCATCAAGATTCCCGCGGGCGAACACTTGCTCGGTCTGAAGATGAACGACAGCGTACGAATCGAGGGTTTTAACCATGAATTCGAGCGACAGATCAAAATCGATCCAGCACAAATTCTGCTGGTAAGCTTTAAATCGGACCAGGGATTTGTTGTCAACGGCGGCACCGAGTAGCGGGCCGTTCCTCAGTTTTACGAGACGCAGATTAAAACCGGAATCATCTCTCGTGGGTTATCAAAACCAATTAAAACTATGAATTATTTAATCTTTTATTTTGTATCATTGTATGATACAAAATAAAAGATGATTACGATCAACCTCGAATCCGCCGTTCCCATAGTCGAGCAGGTGCATGCCGAGATTCGCCAGTCGATCGCGAGCGGATTGCTGCGCCCGGGCGAGCCGCTGCCGACTGTACGCCAGCTCGCGCAGGACCTCGGTATCAACCTGAACACGGTCGCGCGCGCTTACCGCCTGCTCGAAAGCGACGGCCTCGTGACCAGCATTCGCGGACGCGGCAGCGTCGTGCGTTCCGCGCGAGAGGCACCGGCAATCGCCGAGCAAAGCCTGAAGCAGCGTATCGGCCAGTCGATCCGCACGCTGATCGCGGATGCCCGCCTTGCAGGGCTGGAACGCAGCGAGCTCGAGGCGCTGTTCGTCGAACAAGCGCGGTCGCAGTGGCCGCAGGAGTAATCCCATGGATATTTTCGATTATGCCTTCACCCTGTGCATGATCCTGTTTCCGGCGGTCTTCACGTTATTTGTGCGGTCCAAAGCGGTAACCGCTGAACAGCAATCACGTAGCAGAAAACTCGGCCGCATTCTATGGCTGTCGACCGGCGTAAGCATTGTCGCCTTCCTGTTACTGGCGCGCTGGCAACCCGCGGTCGCCTATTTCATGTGGTTCATGTTTTTCCCGCTCTGGTTCCTGCTGGCGATGCCGATGTTGCAAAGCCGAGATCCGGGCTGGGGCCCGATTCAACGTGACGTGGTGCGCTCAGCGAGCCTGGTACGCCGCGATGTACTACCATCGAATCTTCGCGTGGGCTGGATCGCAATTACTGCCCTGTGGGGCCTGCTGCTGTGCGTGGCAGTGGCCGGGCTGGTGCTCGCCGTGGTGCAACCCTTACAGTGGTGGCTGCTATTTTTTAACCTGGCGGCGGGTGCCGAACTCTGGCTGCTGCACTGGGCCATGCGCCGTTCCCTGATCGAACCCGAACCCTCATCGGCGCACGAGAGCGAAATCCTGCGCGTCGAAAGGCAGCGTTTTCATCGCTTCAAGCTGGGAGGCTGGTTTTTTCTGGCCGCCGCGATGATGCTGATATTTTCGCTTCCGCCGTTACTTTTGATCTGGTACGGCAATGAAGCTCTAACCTGGACAATCGTAATCGGCGCCGGTGGCGGATCGCTGGTCGGAATCGGCGGAGGCGTGTTCGGCACGATCGCATCGATCAGACGTGCCAGGATAAACCGCCTCTGTATCGAAGCTTCCTCGCATGATTGATGTTCGCCTTGAGTCTGAAACAGGACAGGTTGCTAGCAGCCCTCTAGCGGAACAACCACAGCAGTAGCGAGATCACGACGCTGACGATGATCAACGTCGTGATTGGCAGGTAAAAGGTGAATCCTTCGCGCTGAATTACAAGATCTCCCGGCAATCGGCCCAACGGCAATGCACCCAGCCAGGGCCACGCCAGGCCGATGGCGAATACCAGCAATCCAATGATGATCAGTGTTTTTTGCATGCACATTCCGCAAACGGATGATGGCAAACATTATAACGGTTAAGCGTTCGCGGGCTTAATGAACAGTGTTCGATATCAGGGAAACTTTCTCATTGGCGGCTATGATTTGACTATTAATCGAAGAGTGTTGGTTTGAATGAGAAGAGTCTAATGCAGCGTTGGGAATACAGGTGTGTCTTTATCTGGGGCGGTGGCGAAAAGACTGCACGAATACTGAATCGGTACGACGGGGAGTGCTGGGAGCTGACCTGTACCTCCTGGTGCTGGCACTATTTCAAAAGGGCACTGGCCGAATAAGCCTTCTCCTGCAGTCGGGCCGGACAGGCCCCTATTTGCGCCAAATCATTTGATGCGATGGGTGACGAAGCGGTCGTAGTAATCCTGTGCCAGCCAGCGTCCGCGACGCAGTTGCTGAAAGCTCATTTTAGCTTCGATGCAGGCAAGCTTGCGCCTGGCGCGCCGAGAGTTCTGAAACACCGCGACCTTGCACCAGGCGTAAGCCTTGGCATAATCCTGCGCGACACCTTGACCGCGCGCGTACATCGCCGCGAGCCGGTGCTGTGCCTGGCGTGAGCCGTTGATGGCCGCGTTTTTGTACCAACGGTGTGCCTGTCGGTAGTCGCGCATTCCGTTCCCGCCATGGGCAAACATTTCACCCAGTTCGAACTGGGTGGTGCAACCACGATCTTCTGCGTAGATAACCATGACAGCAACCTCGCGATAAACGCCGATAGCGGGATGTTAATGACCCGATCGTTTTTACTTTGTGACTGGGTTAACCAAAAAATGCATTTACCCAATTTGGGTTAAGTGCCGGGACAGGTCCGGGTATTCCCCTGAACCTTGCCTCGTAGATGCAGTAATCGATACGCTCGCCCGGTTTCGATCAGGCATAGGAAGCGAGTCTTGTGCCGATGCGCGACTCCTCCGGATTGATACCGAGACCGGGGCCGTCCGGCAAAGCGAAATGACCTTGATCGACGTTGATCCCGTTTTCCGGGTCGTAGTTTTCTTCGATGTAAATGCCCGCGGTCCAGATCGCCTCGAGCAGGCGCGGTTCGACCGTGGCGCCGATATGCACCACCGAGGCGGCAATGATATCGCCGCCCCAGCTATCCTCGCAGGTATGTGGAATCGAACGTGCCGCACAGATGTCCCGGATCGTAGCCATTGCGTTGAGGCCGCCCATGCGGGTCAGCTTGAGACCGAATCCGTCGCAGACCCGCATCGAGATCGCGCGTAATACCTCGCTTAAATTTTCCAGGTTTTCATCGAGGATGATCGGGTGTGCAATCTGCGCTCGAATCGAAGCCACCTCTTCCATCGTGTTGCACGGTTGCTCGAAGGCAAACGGGATTTCGCGACAGGCGAGACTCAGGCGCATTGCGTCGGCCGCGGTCATGCCGCGGTTGGTATCGACCACCAGTTGCACGCGATCGCCGACGACTTCACGGACCTTGCGCACGACGGCGATGTCGATGGCGACATCGCGTCCGCCGGCCTTGATCTGAATGCGCCCATAGCCCTGATCGACCTTGTCCCGAACCAGGCGCGCGATTTCGTCCGGCTCGCCGATGCCGGTGGCGAAATATCCAGGTAAACGTTCGCGTTCGGCGCCGCCGAGCAGGTCGCAGACACGGACCTTGTAGTGTTTGCCCAGCAGGTCCATGATCGCAATATCGATCGCTGCCTTGGCGTAGTTGTGCCCGTTCAGCAGTCCATCCATGTGGCGACGCAAAAGCAATGGTGTCAGGCAGGATTGCCCGATCAATCCCTGCGCCATCTGGGCCAGCGCGGCGCGTGCACCGAGCGCGTGCTGCGGCTGGTACAGCGGCCCGATCGGAGCCACTTCACCCCAGCCGACGAGACCGCTATCGCTGACCAGCCTGATGATCGTGGTATCGATCGAATGCAGCGTCATGGTCGACATCGTGTAGGGCCCGTCGACCACCGGCAGATCTTTTTGGTAAACGTGGATTTCGCTGATGCGCATGGACTGGCTCCGTAGTGTTGTCGCTGGTGGTAACTTAATCAGGAAATGATCCGCCTGTCACCCGCTGCCGATTGATATTTACGCCGAATCGGACGACACTGGACGCCGTGTCGGGCTTTCCAAGCGATTCATGTTAAAAATTATTTCCGGCGCGCAAACCGGCGTTGACCGGGCCGCGCTCGATATTGCGCTCAAACATGGTCTGGCCTGCGGCGGCTGGTGTCCTGAAGGCAGGCAGGCGGAAGACGGCCGTATTGCGGAATGCTACCCGGTTGTAGAGCTGCCCGGCGGTGGCTATCCGCAGCGTACCCGGCAAAACGTGCTGGATTCGGATGGCACTGTTATTATTTTTTTTGGCAAACCAGGCGGCGGTACCAAAAAAACCTATCAGCACTGCGTGCAGGAAAACAAGCCCTGCCTGCTGCTCGATGCCTGCCAGATTGACAGCAGTCGCGCGGCCGAACGCATACTCGTTTTTTACCGTGAATTGCCCGGACACAGGCTTAATTTCGGCGGACCCAGGGCCAGTGGCGAGCCGAGGGCTTACGCCTATACCCGGGAAGCCGTAGACAAGTTTTTGCAGTTATACGCGAAACGCGATGGTCAATTCTGCAACGCTGCAAAGGAAGGAAAATGATCAAATTCCTGACCTCATTCAGGGCAGCCCTGCTGCTCGGCAAAGCCAACAAGAGGCTCGAAAACGGTCGCTATCGCGACGCGCTGGAGCGCGCGCTAAAGGCGAAGAAACTGCCGTTGAACCCGCATTTCGAATGGCTGTGCCATTCGATCGAGGGTAAGTCGCGCTATCACCTCGGCGATTCGGAAAATGCGTTGCCTGCGCTACGCAAGGCCGAGGAATTGCTGCAAGCGATCGCGCAGGCGAGGGCGGATTCGCGGCATATGCAAAACATCGTCGGGGATATCAGGGCGTATATCGAAAAAATCGAACAGGACGGCGCCTGAATCCCGCCGCATACCGTTCTACCCCAGTTGCCGGCAGTGAGTTTCGCGCAGAAACAGTCCGGCGACCAGCGCTACCAGGTTCAGAAGCAGCAGGCTGACAAACGCGTCGCTGTAGTTGTCCGCCGAGTACAGCCGTGCTCCCTCGAGCATACTGCCGTCCCAGCTGCGATCCAGCAGCCAGCCGATAAATGGCTGCATTACGGCGCCGGAACCGACGATGCACATGTTCATCAGCCCGAGCGACGTGCTGCTGTAATTGATGTCGTTGAGTTCCCGGACCGAGCCGAAACATACCGTCATTGCACTGCCACCGGTGCCGGCGACGAACATCAACAGCATCAGCAGACTCCTGTTTTCCGGGGTGGCGTATATCAGTGTCGCCAGGGCAGCCAGTACGATAAGCGCGCCAACCTGCTGCATGATATTGCGCCGCCCGATGCGATCCGATAGCCAGCCCCAAAACGGCGAAAAAATGGCCCAGCCGACAAATATCATCGACGTGATTGCGGCCGCCTCGGTCTTGCTGAAGCCGTGCACGCTGGATAGCCAGGGTACGCCCCAGAGCGCACCCAACGCGAGCATGGATGAGGCCATGCCGAAACCGATGATCGAGCAAATCCAGGTTTGCGGATTGGCCGTGACCGCTCGCAGACCCTGCATAATGCCGGGCCGGGACTCATGCTGTTTTTGTGCGCTCGAGCGTTTCGGTACCAGCAGGAACAGCAGCAGCGCCAGCGCCAGCGCCACCGCCGCGAGTACGTTCATCGTGTCGCGCCAGCCGATGCCCTCGACCAGTTGTCGCAGCGGCGCCTGGCCGAAGATACCGCCGCTCATGCCGACGGTTTGCAACAGGCCAGCGAGCATGGCGTATTGTGCCGGCCTGAACCAGTAACCCGCGATTGCCAGCGTGCCGACGAAGGCGAAGGCAACCGTACCACCGATCAGCGCGCGACCGAGCGATGCCATCAAAAGCGAATCGGACAGCGCGAAGCTGACCGAGGCCAGCGCGCACAGCGCCGCGGTGAAACTCATCAGCTTGCGCGGGCCGAAGCGGTCGGTCAACATGCCCACCGGCAACTGGATCGACGCATAGGCGTAAAAGTAAAACGCCGACAGCGAGCCGAGCGCGGCGCCGCCGACCGCAAACTCGCGCATCAGCTCGTCGGTCATGATGCTCGGTGATACACGCTGCACGAAGGCATAGCCGAAAAACAGCGTACCCAGCGCAAACGCAATCATCGCCTGCGAGCGGTTTATGGAATCGGCTTCGTTATGGGTCATGAATGGGCTTGTTTGATCGAGGGCCGTGTCAAGTTAGCACGATCGGGTGGAATGCCAAGCAATGATTGTCGAACTGGTAGTCTAAGACGACGCCATCAGCGTTTCGATGGCTTTGAACGTGGTCAGCGCAAGTACCAGGATGATTACGAAAAAGATCAGCGTGCGCTGCTCGAAGGCTTCGCCGCGCATTGCCTCGACCTTGCGCAGTATCCAGTCCGATACGAAGTAGAGGATGAGACCGGCGAGAGTGTAGTAGACAAACTCCATCAGTTTACTCCGGGCGCGTAGACGTGGAAGCCGAGGACATAAACGACGACGCCCGATACCGCCACGTAGATCCAGATCGGCAATGTCCAGCGGGCGATTTTCGGATGCGCGCGGAAATTGCCGCGGGCCGCGAACCAGACCGTCAGCAGCACCAGTGGCACGATCACGGCAGCGAGTACGATGTGTGAACCGAGCAGCGTGAAATAAATCGGCCGAATCCAGCCCTGGCCGGCGAAGGGCGCGTAACCGACCAGGCTGTGATAAGTCAGGTAGGAGGTCAGGAATACGGCCGATACGACCAGTGCCGCGACCATGCATCTGCGGTGCATGCGGCGGTTATCGCTGCGAATGAAATAGTATCCCATGCTCAACAGCAGGATTGAAAAGCTATTGGCCGCCGCCTGGAAGGGCGGCATGTACGGAATCAGGTCGTCGAGAGTCATGAAACGGACTGCATGACTAATGACTTGTGCCTGCCGAACGCGTGATCTTGTTGTACACGTTGTACTTGCCGGAGGGTTTGTTCATCGGCAGACGTTTGACCTCTTCGAGCGTCGCCGCGTCGTAGACGATGACGGCGCCATCCGGGTCCCAGATCGAGAGCAGCGCGTATTTGCCGTCGCGCGTGAACTCGATATGCGCGGCGGTCTTGCCGGGCACCGGTCGCAGCGTCTTTACGATTTCCAGGCTGCGCTTGTCGATGACGTGCATGGCGTCCCGGTTCGGTCCGAAGAACACGTCGACCCAGGCATAGGGTGTGTTTTCGTGGCTGCGCATGAAGAATCCGGGACCCAGGGTTTCGATGTGCTTGACCGTTTCCCAGGTCTCCATGTCGATCACACTTACCCGGCCGCTACGCAGGTTAGGTGTCGCCAGCACGGTGCGGCCCTGGTATTGCCAGGTGATGCCCGACCCCAGGTGCGGCATACCGGGTAGCGCCAGATCGGGCACGATGACGCGGCCGACGTCCAGATCGACGACCTGGCCCTTGCCCTCGCGCGACGCGCCGATGATGGAGACGTATTCCTGGTCGAAGAAAAAGTCGTCGAGGTAATCGTCGGCCGGAATCCGTCGCAGCGGGAACTCCTGCACCAGCGGTTCCTCGCCCGATTCCGGGTTGTAGTCGTGCATCCACTGGCCGAAGCCGACCGGCGGTTGATCACTGTAGTTTATCTCCCAGACCTCGGGAATATCCTTCAGCGCGGCGATGAAGCTGTCGCGCGGCGGCGCGGTGTAAACCGCGGAGATGCGCGAGGTTTTGCCGGCGTCGTTTTTGACGTCGAAGATCTTGATCGGCTTTAAATCGGCCGCGTCTAGTAGCACCAGCGTATGCGGCAGGTAGTTGGCGACCATGACGTAGCGGTCGTCGTGCGAAACCGCGAGGTTGCGCGTATTGATGCCGGCGCGAATTTCTGCGATCAGCTTCAGGTTGTAGATGTCGTACTTGCTGATCCAGCCGTCGCGTGAGGCGAAATAAACGAAACGGCCGTCGTTCGAGTACTTCGGCCCGCCGTGCAACGCGAAGCGCGATTTGAAGCGATGAATCGGTTCCAGCCGGTCGCCGTCCAGCAGGGTGACATGGTGATCACCGAGCTCGACCACGAGAAACAGATTGAGCAGGTCGTCGACGGCGAACACCGGCTTGTCAGATAAACTGGCCTCGTCGTTGTGCCGGATGTGGCTGGCATTGATTTCGGCCAGGTCCCAGACAATCTCCTCGTCGGCCGGTGAATAAATGTATTCCACCAGCGACGCGATTTCGTCGCTCGAGAGTTTTTCGGCGAATCCCGGCATCTGTGTCGCCACGCGGCCGTTGCTGATGACGTCGATCGCGGCTTTCTTGCGCAGCCGCTTGAGATTGCCGGGTAACAATGCCGGACCCATGCCGCCGAGTCGCTTTGCATTGTGGCAGGCGGCGCAGTGCTGCTGGTAAAGCGCATCCGTGTCCGAGGCGAACAGCGGGCTATGCGCCAGCATGATCAGGCAGAAAAGGGCGGACTTTATCGTGGCAGCAGTTTTCAACATGCCGGTATGCTTTCCAGGTTGTTGGCAACGGTTACTCGGTTACGGTCACGCTGCCGGTCATTTCCGGGTGCGGACCGCAGCGGTAGGGGAATTTTCCGCTCTCGGAAAAGGTTCGTTCGTAGGTATCCTCGGGAAACAGGTAGTCTGCAGGTTCCTCTTCGCCGAGGGCTTCGAACCAGACGCTGTGGTACTGCCGCTTTTCGCGGTTCTCCCAGGTAACCGTCTGCCCCTTGCGGATCGTAATATGCTGCGGCTGGAATTTGAAGTCCTTGATGATAACGAGCCTGACTTCGTCACCGCCGGCAACGAGGCCCGGACTGAGCAAAACCGGCGCCAGGGCCAGGATCGGAAGCAGCTTCTTCATTGTGATAGCAGCCAGGATTCGGCCTGCCTCACTGGCCGATCGCGTTGATTTCAGCATCTTCGTCGTCGAAACCGAGCTTGAAGCCGAGCGAGACGTGGTGGAAACGGCTGCTGGTGTAATCATCGTGAATCGCGAAGCCGATGTTATACCACTGGTCCGTCGCCATGCTGACGTCGCCGGGTTTATCCGAGGTCAGCTTGCGCACCATTTCGATGGTCCAGACGCCGTCGGCGAGACCGCCATCGAATGTCACGCCCTGGCCACCGCTCATGACGCGCTGCTCTAGGATGTGCCCATCCTCGGATTCGCCGGTGCCGGCCTTGTAACGCAGCAGGTCCATGAACGAGCCGGCCACGAGCGCGGCATCGATCTCGGCCTGCTCTTTCAGCTTGTCCCAGCCGCCGCGTTTCTTGCCGTCCTTGCCCTCGATCTCGATTTCGGTGCGGCTTTCCTTGAGATACTTGGTGAAGCCGTCGCTGAGATCGAGCCGGGACGCCAGCGGTCCGCTGAGCGCGTCGTCGCCGGGCTGATGCGGCATGTAGTTGAGGTCATGATGGCAGGTTTGCCAGCAGCCGGAGCGCTCGGCGTATTCGACCTGAGGATTGTCTTCGTCGTCGGTGGCAATCATGATCGCGAGCTTGATCGGGTTATCCGGGTCCATCTTGCCGCCATCGACAAAGGGCACCGGCACGTGCTCGCCGACGTCATCCCACTGGAACTGCATGTACAGGTTGTCGGCGTCGTGCGCCGCCTTGACGTTGACGACAATGCTGCCGCGTTTGCCCTCGATCGGCGTGTCCTCGGCCTTTTCGCCGCTGATGATCAGATCGCCGATATCGACTTCCTCTTCCTCGTGGCAGTCGAAGCAGCGGTCGCCGGTGACGAAGGCTCGTTTGCCGCCGTGATCCGAGCCCTTCAGCACCCATTCCATCGACGCCTGGCCGGTGTAGAACAGGGTCACCGGGTAAGCCTCGATGCCGGACCAGTCGATACTGCCGCCTGCAGGCGCGGCGCTGCCGGCCGCCGGCTGTTCACTGGTGGCCTGCGCCACCTCGACGGCCTCGGCTTCTTCGGCTGTGGTTTCTTGCGCCGCCGGTTCTTCGGCTGCGGCTTCGGGCGCGGTTTCGCTGGCCGCGGCAACCTCGCCGCTGGTGCCGGTGTCGCCGTCGATGAAGGCTTGCCATTGCGGCGGAATCGGCCGCTTGTCTTCCGGCCGAGGCTGTTCCATCGCTATCAGTTCTTCCTCCGAGAGCTTGTCGTGCACCTTCTTGTGCGCCACACCCTTGTGGCAGTCGATGCAGGTGTTGCCCTGCTCCATGCCGAGAATATGCTGCTTGCGCGCGCGTTTTTTCTGATTCTCGGGATTCATCGAGGCGAAGTCGTGGCAGTTACGGCATTCGCGCGAATCGGTTTCTTTCATTGCACGCCAGACGTTTTTCGCCAGCTGCAGGCGTTTGGCGTCGAATTTTTCAGGCGTGTCGATCGAACCCAGGGCCTTGTGGTACAGCTCGTTGGTGGCCTGTACCTTGCGTACGACCTTGTGCATCCACGGGTCGGGCACGTGGCAGTCGGAGCAGGTTGCCTGTACACCGCTGCGGTTGCTGAAATGCACCGTGCTGGTGTATTCCTTGTAAACGTTTTCCTCCATTTCGTGGCAGGAAATACAGAAATCCATGGTATTGGTCGCTTCCATTGCGGTGTTGAAGCCACCCCAGAAGATGACGCCGACGATCATGAAGAACAGGGCGGCGCCCAGCGTTGTGCCGAGCACGACCTTGCGCGACATCATGCCAAATTTTCGAGATGAATCAGCCATATTTTAGCCACCTTACGTATTTTTCTGCTTGTTTCTTAAAGGTCCCGCGGGGCACTTAAGAAATTCCCGGTCTGAAAAAGGGCGGACACACTTTTCAAAGTATGCCCGCCCTGGTCTTACGTCACGTTACTCCTGCAGAGAAGGATCAGGTCACGTGATTGGTACGGTTGGTCACGTTGAACTTGCCGGTCGGCGTGGTCAGACCCTTGACGCGGGTTTTTTCCTTCAGCGTCTTGGCGTCGTAGATCACGATTTCGCCAGTCGGGTTCTTGTTGTCCTTACGGTTCCAGACCGATACCCAGACCTCGTCACCGGCCGCGTTGAACTCGATGTGCACCGCAACCTTGCCGGCCTCCTCGGTCACGCGAATCGTTTTCGCAACCTTGCGGGTCTTCTTGTCGATGACCTTGATAGATTGCTGAACCTCGGGCTCCGGATGCTTGGTCTGATCCGCCCAGACGTAGTCGGACTTCGGATGGGTGCGGATAAACAGACCCGGGCCGTCGGTATCGACCGTGTAGCAAACCTTCCAGGCGTTATCCTTGTTGCCCTTTGGATCGTTACCCCAGACAGTGACCTTGCCGACGCCGAGGTGGGTGGTGCCACCGACCG
This sequence comes from Gammaproteobacteria bacterium, assembly GCA_020354435.1. Taxonomy (GTDB): domain Bacteria; phylum Pseudomonadota; class Gammaproteobacteria. Next base: position 3,264,040 of record CP070646.1, on the reverse strand, counting down.
GACCGCACTGCGCGTCGTTCCAGTTGGCGCCCGGTCCCGGGTGCGGCAGCTTGTCGACATCGATCATGGCTTCCAGCTTGCCGGTGTTGGAGTCGACGATAACCATCTTGTTGGATGCGTTAGCGGCGATCTGGAAGTAGCGGCCGGTCGGATCGAAGAAGCCGTCGTGCAGGAATTTCGCCGAATTGACGTACTTGATGCTCAGATTATCGAGATCGGTATAGTTCACCTGCCACATCTGCCCCAGCTCTTTCATTGCTACCCAGAAAGAGGACTGGTGCGGCGTGGTGTAGATCGCTGCAACACGGGACTCTTCGACATAATCGCCATCGACGTTGACACCGCGCGTGGAAACCACTTTCAGCGGTTCCATCGTAACCGCGTCCATGATGACGAAGTGCGGCGGCCAGTAACCGCCACCGATGACGTACTTGCCGTCGCCGGACACGGCCACGTCACGCGCGTCGTAAGCCATCTGGGTTTCAGCCACGAGCATGCTACCGGGCTTTTGCCACAGGTCGATCTTGGTCATCCTGCCGTCGCGGCCCTGGGTATACCAGAAACGGCCGGGGACACCGCCAACAGGCTTTTCTGAGTGGTGATGCTCGGTCGCCTTGATGACGTGTACCGCGTAACCGGTGTCGATGTGATCGACGATTTCCTTCTTGTCACCGTCGACGATCGCAACCTTGCCGGCATCACGCTCGATGACGACGAAGAAGTTTTCCCAGTTGCGGCCGTGCAGCGGCTTGGTCGGGTAGTCTTCAGGCTTGACGTATACCTTGTGACGCTCCTTCATCAGCGCCAGCGACATTTCCGGTGGTTCCGGCGGATCCATCTGGATATAACGGGCCAGCAGGTCGATTTCCTCGTCGGTGAAGAGGTCGTCGAAGTTGTTCATGCCGCCTTCTGTGCCGATCTTGATGATCTTGGCCAGCCGCTTGGTGCCCAGCTTCAGCGTACCCTTTTCCTTTTTATCGCCTTTGGGTAACAGGCTCTTACCGGTTGCGCCCTTTCTCAAGACTCCGTGGCAACCGGCACAACGCTGGAAGTACATGCTTTTGGCCTGTTCGAATTCAGCCTCGTTCAGTGGCTCGAATTTCTTCTTGGCAGCAAAACTTACCCCCGTCGTTGTAGCCAGTCCGATACATGCGGCTGCGATAAGCGCGCCCTGTATGGTTTTTCGTTTGATACTCATCGATCGTGCTCCTGACTAAAGATTAACGATTCATTTACATGAATCATCGAAAAAATAGGTTCTTTCAGGACGTGACATTATGCTTCTGACGGTCTGCTTTCCTTGACTTTTGTCAAAACCGAAAATCTGGTGAATTCAGGCCCGTCGATGCGGATTTCTTTATTTCCCCCCAGAATTGGCTGACATCGATAAGCGCCGCGGGGATGGTGTGAAGCTCGGCCCTGAAATCCCTTTAGGGTTTGCTTCGACGATTACTCGTGCAAACAAAAAGCGCCCCTGAGCGGGGCGCCTGAAAATGGTTCGGAAGCCGGCGTTTACTGCGGAATTGTCGAAGTGAAATCCTTCTCGTTTCCTGCTACCGGCTCGCTGGTCGACAGTTGCTCCTTGACGCGGGCGATGAAGGCGTCGGTGGAGTTACGAGAGTTTTCCTTTTTCGACATGTCGGCGTCTGGCGAAATAACGACTGTTTCGATGAAATCATCGTCCTCAGACGATTCCTGCTTGTCTGCCCGGGTCTCGCCACCGCCAATGCCGAGATCGATGTCGACTGGCGGTTTTGGCGGAATGACCTTTGCTGCCGCGGCGGGTTGGCGGGCTGCCGGTTTCGGCGCTTCCTTCGGCGGCGCTGGTTCGTCCTGTTCGATATTTACCAGATCCGGTTCCGGCAGCGGCATCGAGTCGTCGGACTGCTGGCTCTGCGGAATCGGTGCGGAGCCGAGCGGGGCAATCGGCGCTGGTGAACGTGGTTGCTCGGCTGCGGCTGCGGGCTCTTCGACCGGCGGTTTCGGCGCCGACGCAAACGGTGACGGCTTGTCGAACACGGCTTCCTGCGACGAGCTGGCAGCTGGTTCGGCGGCCTTTGGTTCAGGCGCGGGTGCCGCTGCCGGTGCTGCGGGCGCTGCGGCTGCTGCCGGCGGCGCTGCGGCCACGGGTTTTGCTGGCGGCGGCTCCGCTGCGGGGCTAACCGCGGCGGGTTGTGCTGCCGCGGCTGGCGTTTTCGTCCTGGCTTTAGCCGGCTCGCTGACTGCCGCGGCCCTGGTTGCGGCCGCCGCGATTGACGCATGATCGCGAGCGGGTTCGAATCGTTGGGTATCGCGAGCGGCGCGGACTGCCGGCTCGTCGCTTTCTTTTGCAGGTTTCTGTACGTTCAGCATTTCTGCGACATCGCCGATACCAATTTCGAACTTCGGTGCGGAAAACTGGCTCAGGTAGGCGTTCAGGTTGGGTTTCAGGCCATAACCGTCGGCGGTGTTGCCCAGCCGGCGATTGAGCAGATAGAGCATTTGCAGCGCGATCAGGCGAACCGGGGCATCGTCGTTGCCGATGCCGAGCATTTCTCGGTTCGACAGGGCCAGGGGTGCGGCGTTGCGCCAGGCGAAGCAACCCTGGGTTGCGATGACCGCGGGCAGTGCCTTCATCGGCGTTGCAATACCGACATTTTTGCGGTTGTTGATCCACAGCTCGATGTTTTCCTGTAACTGACGATAGCTGTACTTGATGCCGCTAAAGCCGAAGACGAACGCCGGCGGTCTGCCGATCAGTTCGAAACGCGCGGTGCGCAGTGAATCGTCGTGCACGAATGTCTTGTTGGGGCCTGGCTTGAGGCCATTTTTCTTGGCCAGTTTGACGAGCACGGTCTGATCGGCCTTGGTTTCGAGGTGCGATAGCGAGGCGCAGGCATTGAGAGAATCGAAAAACGTCTTGCGGATAAATTTGGCTCGAATCGCAAATGCCGCCAGTACCGACTCGTAAATATAGGTGTTATGCGTACCGCGCATGCCGATGCGCGGGAAGTCCCGGTTGTAAACGATGATATCGAGAAATTCGGAGGTTTTGCCAAAGGCGTCGATGACCCGACCAGAGCCAATACCGTAATTTTCCGGCAAGAAAGGGTCGAGTACCGCACGCACAAATGCTTCGGTTGCGGCCTTGTCGTCGAGTTCGTCTTTGTCGATTGCTGCGATGAAACTGGCTTCGTGTTCCAGATTCTTCGCAACGAGTTGTGCCCAGTCTTCGTAATTATTCATGATACCTGTCGCCCAGAAGCGGTTCTCTCACGTCAATATTTAGCAGATTGGAGGGAAAATTCTACACTATTCAGTGCTTTAGTCTAAATTTGTAGAATAAACTGTAGGTATAGACCCGATAAACGGTTATCGCAACTGTGATTTGCGGTTTGTTGGGGTATTATGAATTTTTTAACAGTTTGATGCCGAATGCGATTAATCGATCCTGCGGAGACCGATTTTGACCTGATCTGCAGCCGATTCCAGTGGTCGATTCCCGAGCGACTTAACGTTGCTTACCAGGTCTGCGAGCGCCATCAGGGGCAGGCGCAGCAAATCGCGATTTACTATGAAAATGCCGCCGGCAAGCGCGCCAGCTACCGCTTCGGCGATCTGAAAAAACTGTCGGACCGGTTCGCCAACGCGCTGCGAGGGCTCGGAGTGGAACGCGGCGACCGGGTCGCCATCGTGCTGCCACAGACTATCGAAACCGTGATCGCGCATCTGGCGATTCACAAGCTCGGCGCGGTATCGCTGCCGCTGGCGATCCTGTTCGGTCCGGAAGCGCTGGAATATCGCCTGCGCGACAGTGGAGCGCGGGCTGCGATCGTGCACGTGAGCCGCTACGACGATATTCGAGCCCTCGAACCCGATTTGCCCGATTTGCGGCATATTATCGGTTGCAGTTGCGGTGAACCACGGACCGAATTCTGGGATTTACTGCAGCAGGCTGTGAACGCCTTCGACATGGTCCAAACCCGTGCCGACGATCCGGCCTGCCTGATCTACACCTCCGGTACGACTGGGCCACCGAAAGGTGCGCTGGTCGCGCATCGCGCCGTGCTGGGTAACTTTACCGGCTTCGAAATGTCGCAGAATTTTTTCCCGCAGCCGGGTGACGTGTTCTGGACTCCGGCCGACTGGGCCTGGACCGGGGGATTGTGGGATGCATTGCTGCCGGCACTGAACTATGGCATGCCGATCGTCGCCTATGAAGGCGGCGGTTTCGACGCCGAGCGGGTTTGCCGGCTTATGTCCGATTATTCGGTCACCAATGCCTTTATTCCGCCGACCGCGCTGAAAATGCTGCGCGC
>CP070646.1:3253589-3259642 GCA_020354435.1 Gammaproteobacteria bacterium | reverse complement strand
TGTCCGAATCCGCGCAGCAGGTGCGCGACTGGATCATCGAAGAGGCGAAAGCCGCGGCGATGGTGCGGCTGCCTTAAAAAACAGACGCCCGATAAATCAGGTCTCAGAGTCCGTTAACGACCCGCCCGACATACTCATACCCTCGCTCAATCTCTCCCGAATCAGAAACATTGTTCGAATATACGGGATTGTTATTTGTGGCTACTCAGGTTCTGACCAACTATCAACATTTCCGTCATAGAATTTAACAATGCCCCCATTTTTGTAATACCAGACCGCATTTTTCGCGCCATCAACCTTTTCCGGATGACCAAGTATTTTTTGCACGTGCCTTGTACTCATGCCAATGGCTAACCGTTTCCAATTAGACACAGATTTCGAACCATCATCTGTGATTACAGGCTCCTTTTCATCGTCTTTGTTTTGAAGCATCGACTCCAGTATCAATAGTCGCTGCTTTGTCTCCTCAACTTCCCTTTCCAATTGTTCGATACGTTCACTATCGTGTGCATACGAACTAAAGGAGACTACTAACAAAAAAACTGCCGTGAAAGCTAATCTTGGGACCATAGCGCTTTTCCTTCTATACATAACAGTAGGATTAAAAAAATGTTTGGCTCGTTTTCATGTTATCAAATCAATAACTAACGCCTGCATTTGGCCGAAGATTGCCTACTAGCAGGATTCGACAAGGATTTGCTATTGAGAAAGCCAACGCTGAAATACTCTACTCCATGAACACCAGGGACAGTATACCGAACCCGCAGAACGGATCCGGGGCGTGATGAAATAAGTATACTGTCCCCGGCATTTCGAAGAGCTGTAAAGACCTCAGATTCATGTCAAGAAAAAAGGGGACGGAGGGATTATTTTTTAATCCCTCCGTCCCCTTTTTCCCTGTCCCCTTTTTCCATACAAACTTGTTCTGTTCCTAAGCCCAGGCTTTCTGTCTGGCCGCAGAAATCATTTGCAACCATAAGGCCCCGTTTCAGGGTGACAGACATTGATTTGTATGTTCTTGTGACCTTGCTAATAGGGATCGGTTGGACAGGCCATCATATTTATTGCCGCAACGGATCAGGAAACGCTATCCGAGGTTTTCTGACCAATGCGAAAAATGACAAATTCGGCCGGTTTCAATGGCGCAACACCAATAAGACAAATCATTCGGCCGTTATCGAGGTCATTTTGTGTCATGGTTGTTCTATCACAACGCACAAAGTATGCCTCGTCCGGTGCGGTACCCATCATTCGACCTTGCTTCCATTCGTTGTATAGAAAACTCTCAACGGTGCTTTTGACGTTATTCCAGAGTGTCTCACCATTGTTTTCGAACACTGCCCATCGAGTTCCAGCATCGATCGAACGTTCCAGGTAAGCGAAATAACGTCTAACGTTAACGTACTTCCATTCCGGGTCCGAGCTTATGGTTCTCGCTCCCCAGACACGATAACCCCGACCACGAATCGATCGAAGGCAATTGATTCCTTCGGGATTCAGCACTTCCTGTTGTCTTTTGGTTACCCCGGTCTCGAAACCCGTGGCCAGACGGATAACCTCGTTGGCAGGCGCTTTGTGTACGCCACGCTCCGTATCCGTGCGCGCATAAATGCCACAGATATGTCCGCTCGGCGGATTGACGATTTTCTTGTTGGTGATCGGATCCATTATCCGTACCCATGGAAAATACAAAGCGGCCCAGGATGAATCGAATGTGCGTCGAAAATCCAGCACTTCCCTTGTTACAGATCCTTCGATCGAGTCCAGTACCGCGACACGATCTCGCATACGTTCGCAATGAGATATTACCTCACGCGTAATCGATTCTGCGTGAGCAGCAGCATCTTTTACCCGGGTGAAACTATGAGTCGACCCCGGTGCGGCAACTATCGAAATATCCTCGATTTGCTCCAAAGACAGTAACCCGCTGCTGGCTCCGCTGTTTAACTGCCCTCCCCTGTATTGCAGCGAGCCTGGTCTTCGACCATCACTCCCACCGGATAAATGCACCCTGGCGGATCTCGCCAAATCTTTTGCGCTGTCGAGGTGGAGATTAATCGGGGATCCATCATCAATATTCCCCAGCCGAGTCAGTACGTGTGCAATTTCCTCACCGCTCATCTCGTTTGCTTCGAACACCAAGGGTATTTGCGATGCCGGCAATCGACCAGCTGACTCGGCGGCAAATACACTGCAAAGCGAATTCGATTGCGATGGATCAAATACGAGATCATCCCACACCCGCTCCTGACCTAACCGCCCCATCGCACTTGTTTTCACTGTCACCGTAGGTAAGTGAGCTCTCTCGAGCGAATCCATTGCAATCACATTCGTCGTGGCAGCGTCATTATTTTTTACAAGTTGCAACACGCCATTCTGATACTGGACTCGATAAAACTGCCCTGATGTTAAGGAGGCGCCACTTGCTTCCTTTTTAGTTTGCGCCCAGATGACATCTCCCTCTTTCGCTTTACCCAGTTTCGGGTTGCTATATCGATCAATTCCCAGGAGGTTTTGTCCCGGGTTAATTGTGAAAGTCACAGAAAACTCGCCGGCGGCCCCCGGGTAGCGAGCCCGCAGCTTTATTGGATTCGTCTCAGCGTCATCCGGAAGAGCATCGCTGGAATCCCATCGGGCAATGCCATCGCTGTCATCCGTCGGCAGGTAGATTCTTGCAACGTAAAGCCGGCTGCCTCCTTCCTCGAAAAAGGCGCGCACGGCATGGGCTACATAGTTATGCGTCGCGTCCTGCCCTTCGAAATAAAGCTTATCCAGCCCGCCGTAGATTTGCTCGAATTCGCTGTAACTCGTTAACAGGGATGGCTCCCCATCGACTGGCCCGAATCGACAGGGCCCAACAAAAGCCGCGGTACTCGTGCTAACGCCTTCGATAGCTTTGGCCCGAAAACTTGTCTCTTCGATATAAACTCCCGGGGCAATATATTCAGGCATGATTATTTTTGGATTTGTTCTGTAGTCTATTTTTAGCTAAGCCAGGTTAGCCGAAGTCAATTCACATCACGCGCGTTTGAGCCAGCCGCGCGCATACTTTTCCTGGGCAGGATCATTTTCCATTATTTCGAGATAGCGCGCGCCCTGCTGAATATTCATCACCTTCAACAGAAGATCCGGTTTACGCTCCAGCCTCAGATATTGCCTGAGCACCTTCAAGGTGCCCTGCCCCAGCCAGCCGTCGACCACCAGGTCCTGGTAATTACGCTGATTTCGATTGAGCTGATTCAGTGCATTTTGTAAAAAGCGCACCGCACGGCGAACCCCCATGTTGACCCCGGTATCGTAAAGCTCATTGGCAAGCCGCTGATCCGGGACCTGGTCACCCAGGAATCGGTCCCAGTATTTACGTTTATAAAAACTCTTGACGCTATTTAGCAGCGATCTGTCCGCATCCAGCGTCGCGGGAAAACCACGCCGTCTCTTGAGCGTGTCGATTTTTTGCCAGCCGCTCCAGCCAGGGTGGTGCACACGTGAAATGCCACGATAAGTTTCGCCTCCGCGGTCGGTGGGATCGTCTACGTAACCACCCTCATGCGCTGAAGTTAGATCATAGGCCTCGGTGAAGTTCGCCATAATCCGGTTCCTCCTAGTAATCGAGCGATTCCTGGGTGAAGGGTTTGTCGAGTTGCGCATTATCACGCAGGCCGAGAATCGTCCTGAGCAAGCTGTTCATCGTCGCCACGTCGTTATCGAAGCCACCATGAGTCGAACTGTTGGTGTTGCCGGCGTTGGTCGCGCTACTGTAATGCACCCTGAACCTGTTGCCGATCTTTTTAATGTCGGATTCCTGCAGTAGCGGGTCGGTATATTTTTTCATGCCCAGTATCTCTTCGGGCGTATCTTCTTCAAAGGCCCTGGACACCAGGTAGAGCAGGGACTTGCGATAAATAAGACCGACCTGGTCGTCACGCTCCAGGCGGTTGGTCAAATTAAAAATCTGCATCTTATCGATGCCAAAGTCACTCTTGCCCGTAACGAGATACGGATAGTAATGGCTTCGGAACAAATCGACTGAACAGGCCGGCGCGAGCAATGAGCAACTGCCCAGCCTCAATTCAGGTGCAAACTCCTCCATCGCATTTAGCAGGTGTGCGAGCAGGATTGCTCCGGTACTGTGGCCGACGATATGGACGGTCAAATCGGCACTGTCGGAGGCTGCCAACTCATTGAGGAAGATACCCAGCGTTTGCGTACCCGCACGATTTGGTTTAAATGGCATTTCTGCCCCGGCTTTCATTTCCCGCCAGAGAGCGCGCCCGGGGATTCGCGTTGTCCATTCGATCAGGCGATCGCTCCAGTCACTGATTGCACCCGCCCGGTCTTCGACCTCCTGCTTGCGACGAAAGATAACGTCCTTGAGTTCCTCCATGATTCCGGTGTCATACATGAAGTGGTAAGGATAAATACCGTTTTCCTTGAACGTATTTTTCATCGCGGCGATACGCCGCGCCGAGGCTTTCGGCGAGTTCAAACCGCCGTGCGCATAGAGCAACAGGTGTTTATACCCCTTTTCATTCCTGGCCAGTCGTTCGGCCGTGGTGCGCACGTCTTGCGCATTGCTCCAGTAACGTCCCTGGGCGTGGAAACTGCCATCGTCTACATGAATGAAATGCCCCGCGATTTCACTGCGTGGCGGCGAGGGTTTGAGCGACAAACCACTGCGATTCTTTTCTACCTGGTCCGGTACATGCCAGATCTGCGGCGTCGACAAGGCCAGGGCAAACACCCAGGCATCCATCAGGTTATGCTGCCAGTCCTCGTACAGCCAGAGCGCAAGCCCCTTGTCGCCCCAGGACTTGCCCCAGGAATTTTGCACCCAGAAACCCTTGTCGTCATAGCCGAGGATCGCAAAGGCATGGCCGCCCCGCGGCTGCTGCTGGAAGTCGATAATATGCTCTGTTTTTCTGGTTTTTTTATTCCTGTGTTTTTGCGGTTGCTGCCAGCCGTCGTGGGTCTTCGCCGAACAGAAGATGGCACCACCCTCGTTGATGGCTGCGTGAAAGTCAGAAATGCGCGGCTGGACTCGATAGTAAGCGCCGATCGTGTTTTTGCGCGCCTGCTTGGCCCGTTCGACGGTAAGCGCTTCAGGATTATTTGCCACGTACTTCCATTCGGAATCGCTGCAGACACCCATGTTGTACCATCCCTTGATGGCGCCCCGGCAGCTGGAACCGGCATAACCTTCTCCCGGCCATTCATCGTGCAGCCTGGCCATTTCATACAACATGCGCGGGCTGACCCGAATTTTTTCGCCACGCTGATCATTTAACAGGTTGATTATCGCGGCGAGTCCAAAACCAGTACATGCCCCCTCGTGTTTTTGATCAAGAATGGTCAAATCCGATGGTGGATCGATACGCTTTTTCAATTTTTTCAGTGACGGCTCGAACGGAAAGTCACGCAAGTCAGGAGCGTCCTGCATAGCGCTGAGCAGATAACCGTCACTGGTTTTTTCGATCTCCCGTTTCTTCATGATGTATATCTCGTCTGGGTAAAGGATGAATTAATCGTTATCCTGCGTCACCACAACATGATGCCTCCCTGGCCCACGCCGGTGGAGTAATACAGGCGTAATCGGAGATAGTAGGTTCGACCGCTTATCAGCCTGGCTTCAATTTTCGAATTGTAATTGGTACCGCTGTCATCGTCGCCATCGAGGTAGATGGGCGTGCCGTTATCATCCTCGAATAACACGATAACGGTATCCATCGTGCCGAAAGTTTGCATCGTATAGCGCCTGCTGACTTCCGGTTTTATTTCGTAGTCGAGCTGCTGCCCTGCTCCGAGCCTGACGATTTGCGACAGGAAGGGCTTGAGCAGGGGCGACTTTTTCTTACTGGGTGCCGGATAAAACTTGCGCACCTCTGCCTTGTCCGTATCGGAAAGGCCGGCTTTGGGGATCAATGCCTTGTCCTGATATTCAGCCGGAACCTTGATCAACCCCTTGCCGAATCGATAGTGCATGATCGAGTCCTTGTCCCAGGTCGAACCCTCAACCTCGGCAGTCGATATTTTGCGAATGATATTGTGATGGATCT
>CP070646.1:3245493-3253489 GCA_020354435.1 Gammaproteobacteria bacterium | reverse complement strand
TGGAAAAAGGCTGTTATGAAGTCTCGCTCGGCGACACCATCGGCGTAGGTACCGCCGGCGAGGCGCGGCAATTGATCGAGGTTTTGCTGCAACATGCGCCGGTGGAGAAACTGGCCGCGCATTTCCATGATACCTATGGCCAGGCGCTGGCCAACCTTCACGCGGTGTTACAGTGCGGCGTCTCGGTTATCGACAGTTCGGTCGCAGGCCTCGGCGGTTGCCCCTATGCCAAGGGCGCAACCGGTAATGTGGCGACCGAGGACGTCGTTTACATGCTCGATGGTATGGGTATCCAGACCGGCGTCGACATGGACGGGCTGCTGCAGGCGGGACAGTTTATCAGCGACTTCCTCGGGCGCGAGCCGGTATCGCGCGCGGCGACCGCTCTGTTGCGCAAGCGGGCAGGCTAGCGTCATGGCATTACCGCGACCGGCCGAACGCGAAAAAAAGCATTATCGCAAGATCGATTGCGAGGGATTCCTGCGCAGCGACGGGCTCTGGGATATCGATGTGCACATGGTCGATACCCGCACCTACGACTGTTCCTACGACGAATTTCACCGCGACGGCCTGATCCGTGCCGGTGAACCGGTGCATGACATGTGGCTGCGTTTTACCATCGATCTCGATTTCCTGATTCACGAGGTGCATGCGAGTTCGGTGCAGACCCCGTTTCCGGTATGCCCGCGCGCGGCCGGCTCGATGCGCGACCTGGTCGGCCTGCGTATCGGCCCGGGCTGGATGAAACAGGTGCGCGAGCGCGTCGGCGCCGAGCAGAGCTGCACCCACCTGATGGATTTGCTCGGCCAGCTTACCGCAACCGCCTACCAGACCCTGCATGCCGCACTCGAAGAGCGTGCCCGGCAGCAGGGCAGTCGCGAGCGTCCGCCGATACTCGATACCTGCCTTGCGCTGTCGAGCAGCGGCGAGGTAGTGAAAAACCTGTGGCCCGAATTTTACGTCGAAAACAAGACAAAGGGGACGAATCCATGACCGTTGCACTGGCATTCGATATCTATGGTACGTTGATCGATCCGCACGGGGTGGTCAGCGAGCTGCAGCGTCACGTTGGCGACCGTGCCGCCGAATTTTCACGCATCTGGCGCGAGAAACAGCTCGAGTACACCTGGCGGCGCGGCCTGATGGGAAAATACCGGGACTTCGGTGTCTGTACGCGACAGGCGCTGGAATACGCTGATCTTTTGTTGCAAACAGGGCTCGACGAAGACGCATATACCGCCCTGATGCAGGCTTATCGCGTGCTTCCGGCCTACCAGGACGTACCCGCCAGCCTGGCAAAACTCAAACAGGCGGGCCATCGCCTGTACCCGTTTTCCAACGGCACCCCCGAAATGGTCGACGCGGTCCTCAAACACGCCGCGATCGATGAATATTTCGAAGGCGTCATCAGTGTCGACAGCCTGCGGACTTTCAAGCCCAGTCCGGAGGTGTATGGGCAGGTCATCAAAATAGCCGCGGTCGAACCCGAGTCCTGCTGGCTGGTTTCGAGTAATGCTTTCGATGTCATCGGCGCGGTTGCTGCCGGTATCAAGGCGGCCTGGCTGAAACGCTTCGACGGCGTCATATTCGATCCCTGGGAATTCGAACCGACATGCGTGATTCAAAGCCTCGACGAATTACCGCAGCTGGTCGAATGACGATGCAGGGGGTATTTCCCGATCGGTGCGGGAACCCGTGCGCAGGTATTTTTTGGTGAAATACTTTGTTGCGCTGCAAAAAAAATTTGCCGAAAGCGATCAAAAAATCATCCCTGTTTTAAAGTTTTTCAAGAAAGTCATTGTAAATCAGTAAGTTATTTGTATAATTATTTTATTGTTGCGGTGCAACAAATTTCTTGACTTATTCCTCGCCTGGCCCTATATTATGCGTATTGTTGCAGTGCAACATAACGCTTTGAAACCCTTTTAGGTCAACTTTAAAGAGGAAATGATGATGTACGAAGATTTCATGAAACTGGCTCAGGACAGCCTCAAGCCGGCGATGAAACTGGCTGAAAACAACACCGCTCTGGCGGTCAAACTGGTGCAGGCTCAGGCTGACAATGCAGCAGACCTGATGAAAAGCAACCTGGACCACGTCAAGGCTTTGATCGAAACCAAAGACCTGAACGTCGCAGTTGAAATGCAGCAAAAGTACGTTGAAGCTCTCAACGACAAGCTGGTCTCTGCTGCCAAGGACAATGCTGCTGCTATCGAAGCGGCCGTCACCGAGGCAGGCAAGATTTTCGAAGGTTCACTGGCTGAAGTTCAGGCTCAAGCCAAGAAGACCGTCGAAAATATTGAAAAGGAAATGAGCAAGGCAGGCAAGAAAGCAGCCTAGTTTGCGTCCTCTTCGGGAGTCGGATTGATTTCGATCAAATGACTCCGTAGTTTTACTCCTCCAATGTTTGGGCCCGGCGGTATAATACCCCGGGCCTTTTTTTACACAGGTAAGCAGATATGACAAACGTAGTGATAGTAGACGGGGTGCGCACTCCGATAGGCGCGTTTGGCGGTTCGCTCGCAAGCACTCCGGCGAGCAAGCTGGGCGCAATCGTTATAAAAGCGTTACTGGAGCGCAATAAACTCGCTCCGGAACAGGTCGATGAAGTCATCATGGGCCAAATCCTGACGGCAGCCACCGGGCAGAATCCGGCGCGCCAGGCCGCGATGGAAGCCGGGCTTCCGCAGGAATGCCCGTCGATGACAATTAACAAGCTTTGCGGCAGCGGGCTGAAATCGGTCCACCTTGCCGCGCAGGCAATCCAGTGTGGCGACGCCGACGTGATAATTGCCGGCGGTCAGGAAAGCATGAGCCTGGCACCGCACGCATTGCCGAAATCCCGCGATGGCCAGCGCATGGGCGACTGGCAGCTGAAAGACACGATGCTGACCGACGGTTTAATCGATGCCTTCAACGAATACCATATGGGCGTCACCGCCGAGAATATCGCCAGGAAATGGGGCTTGAGCCGTGACGACCAGGACGCGTTTGCCGCGGCTTCGCAGCAAAAAGCCGAAAAGGCGATGGCCGATAACCTGTTTGCCAACGAAGTGGTTGCGGTCGAGATTCCGCAACGCAGGGGTGATCCGGTTGTTTTCGACCGCGACGAGTATCCGAAGGCGGGCGTGACCGCCGAGGGACTGGGCAAGCTGCGCCCGGCATTCGACCGCGAAGGCACGGTTACCGCCGGTAATGCTTCCGGTATCAACGATGGCGCAGCCGCGCTGCTGGTGATGAGCGAAGACAAGGCCAAGGAACTCGGCCTGACGCCGATGGCTACGATCAGGGGTTACGCCAGTGCGGGTGTCGATCCGGCAATCATGGGTACTGGCCCGATTCCGGCGACGCGCAAGTGCCTGGACAAGGCCGGCTGGAACGTCGACGAACTCGATCTGATCGAATCCAACGAGGCCTTTGCCGCGCAATCGATGTCGGTCAATGCCGAACTCGGCTGGGATACCGACAAGGTCAACATCAGCGGCGGTGCAATTGCGCTCGGTCATCCGATCGGTGCATCCGGCGCGCGCGTACTGGTAACCCTGCTGCACGGCATGCAGCGTACCGACGCCAAAAAAGGTCTGGCCACGCTGTGTATCGGTGGCGGTCAGGGTGTTGCGCTCGCGGTCGAGCGATAAGCAAGCAATAAACAGACAGGACTAATGGAGACATGAAATGAGCAGAGTAGCTCTGGTAACAGGTGGTACCCGAGGCATCGGTGAAGCCATCAGTGTGAAATTGAATGAGGCCGGTTACAGCGTGGCCGCCAACTATGCAGGTAACGAGGAAGCCGCGCGCGAGTTTAGCGAACGTACCGGTATTCCGGCATACAAGTTCGATGTATCCGATTTCGATGCCGCGCATACCGGTATCGCGCAGATCGAAGCCGACCTCGGCCCGATCGAGGTGCTCGTCAACAACGCCGGTATCACGCGCGACGGCACCATGCACCGCATGACCTTCGAGCAGTGGGACGCGGTAATTCAAACCAACCTCGCATCCTGCTTCAACTGCTCGCGCGCAGTCATCGAAGGCATGCGTGAGCGCGAATTCGGTCGTATCGTCAACATCGGCTCGATCAACGGCCAGTGTGGTCAGTATGGCCAGGTGAACTATGCCGCGGCCAAGTCCGGCATTCACGGTTTCACCAAGGCGCTGGCCCGCGAAGGCGCGGCCAAGCACATAACGGTAAACGCGATCGCACCGGGTTATGTCGAAACCGACATGGTGCGGGCGGTACCGGAAGACGTGCTGGCGAAGATCATCAAGACCATTCCGGCCGGGCGGCTCGGTCAGGTCGACGATATCTCTCGCGGTGTTCTGTTCCTGGTATCGGACGAGGCGTCTTTTATTACAGGGGCCACGCTGGATATAAACGGCGGCCAGCACATGTACTAACCTGGCCTGCTTCTGGCCTGCTGCGCGCCGCGATAGCGGCGTTGGAATTTCGCGCAAGACGCTCGCGTACTAATCCGTACTGCTCGCGCCATTGCGCGAAATTCCGCCTTGCTCTCGCGACGCTCGCGACGGCCAGGTCGAGTAGCGGTCAGTACAGGCAATGATTCGGGCAACTGCCGCAGGCGAGTCATTCCCGCGAAAGCGGGGATCTCCGGACGATCCAGAAGTTAGTAGATCCGGGATCAGTGCTGCGCACTTTCCGATATGACTGCTGGCTTTTGTAATGCCCGGATCGATATCAGGTACTCTCGATAGAGACCAGGTTGTTTTGGCCTGGTCTTTTTTTTCTGCGGACGTCGTGGTGATTCGGTTAGAATGATCTGCTTATGACCGATAGGGGAACATCAGCAGAAAAACCGCGCGTAGGGCTGTTCGTTACCTGCCTGGTCGACCTGTATCGGCCGTCGGTCGGATTTGCCGCGATCAAACTGCTAAAGCAGGCGGGCTGCGAGGTGGACGTGCCGCAATTGCAAACCTGTTGCGGACAACCGGCGTATAACAGCGGCGACGATGAACACACGCGCGCGTTGGCATTGCAGGTGCTGCAGGCATTCGAAGATTACGACTATGTCGTCGCACCATCCGGCTCCTGTCTCGGTATGATTCGCTGCCACTACCCCGATCTATTTGCCCAGCATGAACTTTTAGCGCGCTTCCAGGCTTTGAGTGCGAAGAGCCACGAGTTGATCAGTTTCCTGGTCGACGTCCTCGGGATTGACCAGATTAAGGCCAGTTATACCGGCCAGGTTACCTATCATGATTCCTGTTCGGGCTTGCGCGAGCTCGGCATTTCGGCGCAGCCGCGTCAATTGCTTGCCGGTGTCGACGGTTTATCGCTGACCGAACTGGAAGGCCGTGAAGTCTGTTGTGGTTTCGGTGGTACCTTCTGTGTCAAGTACCCGGAGATATCGGGACGCATGGCCGCGGACAAGGTCGCCGCGGCCGCGGCAACCGGTGCCGATACGCTGCTTGCCGGTGACATGGGCTGCCTGCTCAACCTGGCCGGAAAGATGCGTCGCGAAGGGGTCGATACGCGTGTATACCATATCGCCGAAGTGCTTGCCGACATGGCCGATGCCGAATCGATCGGTGAGGGCAAGGCCTGATGCACCCAAGATCGAAATTTTTCGAAGCCAATGCCACCCAGGCGCTGCGCCAACCCAGCCTGCAGGCCGCGTTAAAGCAGCTCGAGCAGGGTTTCGTTGCCGGACGCGCGGCTTGCTACGAGGCATTACCCGAATTCGAAGCGCTGCGCGACCGGGCCGAGGAAGTGCTTAACCATACACTGGAAAATCTCGACGCCTATTTGCTCGAGTACGAGGCCCGCGTGATCGAAACCGGTGGCCAGGTGCACTGGGCGAGTACCGCCGACGAGGCGCGCAGGATTGTCGTCGACATCTGCAATCAGGCCGGTGCCGGCAACGTGATTCGCGGTAAATCGATGATCGGCGAAGAAGTCGGGATCAATGATGCGCTGGAAAAAGCCGGATTCGAAGTGACCGAAACCGATCTCGGTGAGTACATCCTGCAACTCGCCGAAGAACCGCCGAGCCATATCGTTGCCCCGGCCATTCATAAGACCAAGGATGAAATTTCAGACCTGTTCCATAGCCGGCATCGCGAACTGGGATACCACGAACGGCTGACCGAACGCAGCGCGCTGGTCGCCGAGGCGCGACAGGTGCTGCGTGAAAAATTTCAGCAGGCCGATGTCGGTATTACCGGTGCCAATTTCCTGATTGCCGAAACCGGCAGCAACGTGATCGTCACCAACGAGGGCAATGGTGACCTCAGCAGCACGCTGCCGCGGGTACAAATCGTCACCGCGGCGATCGACAAGGTCGTGCCGACTCTGGAAGATGCTTCGCTACTGTTACGCCTGCTCGGACGCAGTGCAACCGGACAGGAAATTACCGCCTACACGACGTTTACCACGGGACCGCGGCGTCAAACCGATGCCGATGGTCCGGCTGAGTATCACGTCGTCATACTCGACAATCATCGCAGCGAGATGCTGGCTGGCGAACTGCGGCCGATGCTGCGTTGTATTCGATGCGGGGCCTGCATGAACCATTGCCCGGTGTACGGACGCGTCGGCGGCCATGCCTATGGCTGGATTTATCCCGGGCCGATGGGTTCCGTGCTGACGCCGGTCATGCTCGGGCTGGACGAGGCTGGCCACCTGCCCAATGCCTGTAGCCTGAATGGCCGATGCGCAACCGTATGCCCGGTGAAGATTCCGCTGCCGCAGTTGCTGCGAACTCTGCGCGGCCGCCAGCATCGGCGCCGGCTGAATTCGCGGACGGCCCGTATGGGACTGTCGATCTGGGCCTGGATTGCGTTGCGGCCCCGGCTGTACCAGTCGATCACCCGCCTGGCTATGTCGATAATGGCGCTGCTCGGCCGGCGCCAGGGGCGATTCCGGCGTATGCCGCTGGCCGGTGGCTGGACCCGTGTTCGCGATCTGCCGGCGCCGCAGGGATCAACCTTCCAGGCCCAATGGCGGCAACGGCGACAACAGTGACTGGCGCTCGCGAACAGATCCTCAATCGCATCCGTGACGCCCTTGGCCGAGACACGGACGAGATCGATATCGCGGCGTTGCGCGCACGAATCGCGCGTCATCCGCGGCATATCGAACCGGCCTTTGACGAATCGCCGACGCAACGCTTGTGTGCCAAACTGGAGGCCGCGGCGGCCAGCGTTGCCCGTGTCGATACGCTGGCCGAGGTTGGCGCGGCGGTTGAAAATTATCTGCAAGGCAATGACCTTGGCCGGCAACTCGTTTGTAGCGGCGACGCGCTATTGCAACAAATCGAGTGGCCGCCATCGCTGGATCTGCAGCGGCGCGTTCCACTCGGTGCCGACAGCGTTGGCATTACCTCGGCACTGTGCGCCATCGCTGAAACCGGCACGCTGATGCTGATATCCGGGCAGCAAAAACCGACCAGTCTCAATTTTCTGCCGGACCACCATATCGTGGTGCTACCGCTCGATCAGCTGGTGATGCGGATGGAAGATGCCTGGGATCGACTGCGCGAGGAAGGGGCAGGCATGCCGCGCAGCGTTAACTTCATTTCCGGACCCTCCAAAACCGCCGACGTCGAACAAACCGTCGAATACGGTGCGCACGGCCCGCGCTGCCTGCACGTGATACTGGTCGGCTGACGACTTGTCCGCAACCGCGCCCGCATGCCAGGGCCCGCCTGGTTGGCGTCAGGATTGCGGCGGTATCGAGTAGGTGCCGGTGGCGTGCGCGACGATGTCCTCGCCGCTGTAAATCGATACCTCGACTACCGCGAGGCGTTTGCCGAGCTTGATGATGTTGCCCCTGGCAACCAGATCGCACTCGCTCGGCTTGCGCAGAAAATTGATATTCAGGCTGGTGGTCACGGCGAGCTTGATTTCGCCGAGCAGGCTCAATACCACCGCGAACATGCAAACATCGGCGAGCATCATCATGAAGGGACCAGCAATGGTGCCGCCCGGGCGCAGCGATATTTCGTTATAGGGCAGCACCAGCTCGGCCTGACCGGCG
>CP070646.1:3236236-3245393 GCA_020354435.1 Gammaproteobacteria bacterium | reverse complement strand
GGACAGACCCCGTTTTTCGGCACCACCATCTATTTTTTCCAACGGTGCCGAAAAACGGGGTCTGTCCCCTTTGAAGCGATTCGGAAGATCAATACCGAAATGAAATTCAGGCCAGCAGCTCGCGCAATACCGCGGTTACGCGATCGATCTGTTCCTTTTCGACGATCAGCGGCGGCAGCATGCGAATCACGTTGGGACCGGCCGGCAGCGCGACGATACGATGCTCGAGCAATTGCGCCAGCTTGTCCTGCACCTTTTGCTTGAGTTCGATGCCGATCATCAGACCGAGCCTGCGCAGCGCGCGTACCTGGGACAGATCCGCCACGTTCAGTTGCTGCTCGAAGTAGTCGCCCATTTCCGCGGCGCGCGCCGCCAGGTTATCCGACTGGTAAACGTCGATCGCGGCGAGCGCGGCCGCACAGGCCAGCGCATTGCCGCCGAAAGTCGTGCCGTGCAGGCCGGTCTCGACCTGGATCTCCGCGTTTAGCAGGGTTGCGCCAATCGGCACGCCGCCGCCCATTGCCTTGGCCACGCACATCATGTCGGGCTCGAGCCCGAAATGATCGCAGGCGAAGAATTTGCCGGTACGGCAGAAACCGGTCTGGATTTCATCGATGATCAGCAGCGCGCCGCGATCGCTGCACAGCTCGCGGGCGGCGGCAACATAATCGGCCTGTGCCGGGTTGACGCCGCCTTCGCCCTGTACCAGTTCGAACATGACCGCGGCGGTATTGTCGTCGACCGCGGCTTCGAGCTTGTCGATCTTGTTGAACGGCACGTAGCTGAATCCCGGGATCAGCGGTTCGAAAGCGGCGCGATACTTCGGCGTATAGGTCGCGCTGACCGCGCCCATGGTGCGACCGTGAAAACCGCGCATCGCCGTGACGAAATTGGATCTGCCGGTATGCAGGCGCGCGAACTTGAGCGCGGCCTCGATCGATTCGGCGCCGGAATTGCACAAATAGGCGCGGGTCAGGCTGGCTGGTGTAATTTCGACCAGTTGTTTCAGCAGCTCCGAGCGCCTGTCGTTGTACATGATATTGGGGCAGGTGATCAGGATTTCGGCCTGCCGCTGGATCGCCGCGACCAGCTTCGGGTGCGAGTGCCCGAGCGAGGCGACGGCGATGCCGGCGGCGAAATCGATGTATTCGTCGCCGTTTTCATCATATAACAGGGCGCCCTGGCCGCGCACTGCGACCAGGTCGCGTTTCGGCAGTAATGGCAGACCATATTGCTGTTCCAGTGCTCTGTAATCTGTCATGAGATATGTGTCCCTGCGCCTTCGAGCGCGCTGATAACTGGTTGTTCGATGCGTCCGTCGCTGATGATGACACGGGTTTTGCCGCCCTGGCACAGACGCGTCAGCGCCAGCAACTTGCGTTTGATACGTCCCTCGACACGGGCTTCGCGGTCGTGTAACTCGCCGACGCTCATGCGCACGACCAGGGAAGCATCGTCCTCCGGGTCGTCGAGAAAACCGGGTGCCTCGATCAGTTGAATAACGCTATCGAGTTCAAGGTTTTGTGCGATCTGCGCGACGATGTCGTCGTTTTCCGAATTGATCGCAAATCCGTTTTCATCGACGATCGGTATGGTCAGGACCGGGCTGTAACCCTGCTCGAGTAACAATGACAGCAGCCCGCTGTTGATGCTGCGCGGCTTGCCCGACAGGTCACGCTTGATCAGGGTCTTGCCGTGCTCGCGCACTCGAATGCCCTTGTTGCGCTCCCCCTGCACCAGGCGGCCGTCGAGCCCGGTCAGGCCGAGCGCGTTGATGCCGTTACGCTGGCACAGCTCGACGATTTGTTTATTGCGCAAACCCGAGTAACTCATCATGATCACGTCGAGCGCGTCCTGATCCGAAAACACGCTGCTGTAACCCGAGACCGAGGTCAGGACGGTCTTTTCCATGCCGAGCCGCGTAGCCAGCTGGTCACGCAGCACGTTGGCACCGTGCACGATTATGAACGGTTGTTGCAGTGTCGCCAGGTCGGCGACGATGGCGTCGAGGCTGATATTTTCGCCGCCGCCTATCTTGATCAGCATCATAGGGCTATCGTCGTGTTGTTTTCGATCGGGGTCCAGTCGGTCTCGCCCGGAAAAGGACGAGAGCATACCAGATGCGAGCCGGTTTCACGTTTCTCGAACATTTGAAAGTAGCCGGGATTTTCACTGTAGCTGGTCGACAACACCGATTGCTCGCCGTCGGACAGAATGATATTCATCGCCCGCACGTAGGTGCTGCGTTTCTTGATAATATCGACCGCCTTGCCGGTGGCGGCGCACTTGTCACCCCTGTCAAAACGGCGAATGTAGTTGTAGATCTTCTCGGCGCCGATGCGGCCCTCGGACTTGACGCGTACGCCGCGCAGTTCGCCATTGAAGATGAACATCGATTCTCCGTCGGAGAAGGGCATGTTGTTTTCGACGATAATGCCCTCGTCGCGAAATGCGCTGCGCGCATGCGCCAACAGCAATCGCGTGCTGCCGAAGCGTGTCAGATTATCCTCCCAGATCGGGCTGATATCGTGATACTGGCGCCATCTTCCGTTCTCGATCCAGGCGCAACCCCAGCCGTGGCCCTGGTACTCGGGACTCGTCTGCGACAGTTTGGCAAACGGCGCCAGCAGTTGCGGGATAGCGAAAGCGGTGTCGGCGCGAGCATAGAGAATACGGCACATGCCGGGACGCGCTCAAGGGTGCAGGCCCGGAAATTCGAGTCCGGTGGTCTCGGCGAAACCCATAGCGATGTTGAACGCCTGCACCGCCTGCCCGGCGGCGCCCTTCATCAGGTTGTCCAGCGCCGAGATCACGACCAGCCGGTTGCTGGTCGGATCGCGCTCGAAACCGATATCGCAGTAATTACTGCCGGCGAGGATCTTGGGTTCCGGGTAGCGGTGAATGCCGCTGCGTTCCTTGACGATGCGAATAAACGGTTCGTCGCCGTAGGCGCCGCGGTAGAGTTTCCAGATGTCCTTTTCCTGCAGGTCCTGGTTGAGGAAAACATGGCAGGTGGCGAGGATTCCGCGCACCATCTCGATGGAAGTGGCAGAAAAGTGGATATTGTCGGCACCGAGTTCCTGCTGGATTTCCCCCAGGTGTCGGTGCGCGGTCGGTTTGTAGGAGCGCACTGCGCCGCTGCGTTCGGGGTGGTGGCTGCCTTCGCTGACGGCGTTACCGCCCTGGCTCGAACCGGCCTTGACCTCGACCACCGCCGATTCGACCACGCCGGCCTGGTACAGCGGGTGCAGCGCGAGAATTGTCGCGGTCGCGTTGCAGCCCGCGCCGGAAATACGCTTTGCGCCCTTGAGCTGCTCGCGATGCAGCTCGGCAATACCGTAGACGAAGCTGTCGAGCTGTTCCGGGCAGGCATGGGTTTTACCGTACCAGGTTTCATAGGCGGCGTTGTCGTGCAGGCGGAAGTCGGCCGACAGGTCGACCAGCATACCGGCCAGTTGCTCGAACTCGGCAAGGCGGTTCATCATCTGTCCGTGCGGCAGTCCGAGGAACAGCACGTCGCAGGGTTCTAGCTCGGTCACGGCCGAGAACTTGAGCCTGCAGATCTTGCGCAGGTTTGGATGCAGGCTCGACACCAGCTTGCCGGCGTGGCGCTCGGAGGTGACCTGCTGAATTTCGACCCCGGGATGGAACAGCAGGATCCGCAGCAGGTCGCCACCGGTATAACCCGAGCCGCCGACGATAGATACTTTAATCACTGTTTAACCTGCTCGATGACGTAATTGGCGACGACCTGCGGAATGTCGACACCGGTGGTATCGATGCTGTTACGAAATTCCATCGTGTAGTTGACTTCGTTTACCAGCAGACCGTCGGCGCTTTCGAACAGGTCGACCGCGACGATGCCGCCACCGACGGCCCTGGCCGCAGCCAGCGAAATCTCGGCGACTTCCGGGGTAACTTCGCACTGGCTCGCCGTGGCCCCGCGCGCGGTATTGGTGATCCAGTGTTCGGAGCTGCGGTAAATCGCCGCAACACAGTCGTCGCCGACAACGAAACTGCGAATATCGCGGCCGCGTTTATCGATGTATTGCTGAATGTAAAAAATCGAATGGTGGTAGCTGCCGAGCACTGTTTTGTGCTCGAGAACGGTTTCGGCGGCGTCGCGGTCGTTAATCTTCGACAGCAGACGCCCCCAGGAGCCAACCGCGGGTTTCAAAACCACCGGGTAACCCAGTTCCTCGATCGCTTGCAGCGCCGAGTCCTCGGTAAACGCGACGCGGCAGGCCGGCTGGGCGATGCCGTGATCTTTCAGCGCGGCCGTGGTCAACAGCTTGTCGCCACAGATCTGCGCTACCTTGTGCGAATTGATACAGCGTACGCCGGCGCTTTCGAACAGCCTCAAGGCGTGCAGTGCGCGTGAATGGTTGATCGAACGCTCGACCAGGATATCGATATCGGGCGCGGTATTGAAATCCATGATCAACTTACGATCGTCGATCATGACGGGATCGACACCGGAATTGCGAAACGCTTCGATCAGCAGCTTTTCTTCTTTGCGGATCAGCGAATGCAGCAGGCCGATCCTCACTGACCCCAGTCCTCTTCCGCCGACGGCGCCTCGGCCAGCTCGACCGGGTCGGTGTTGATCACTTCGAGTTCCGCGCCGCAGTCTTCGCAGACCAGCAGCTCACCCGCCATCGTGTCATCGGCCAGTTCGACTTCGGCCGCACATACCGGACATTCGCCCATGGTAAACCCCGCATTAGTAACAGAAAGCCGGGTATTTTATGTCTTTGCCGGGCGCTCACACAAGCGGGTTTTTGTGCCGCTGATGATAAACTGGCTGATATCCTGGAGGAGGTCAAAAATGTTAACCGAAGCTGACAGTAAACGACGTGGATTAGTGCTGGCGTTGACCGCGGGGTTTGCCGCGCTGACTACACGATCTGGAAAAGCGCACGAGACCGGTAAAGCTCCAATTGCCCAGCCGGTTACGCGCGATGATGCTGCTTTCATAGGCCGCGCCTTCGACATGCGCCGACTTGCAATCGACGGCGGCGACCAGGCTTACGGCGCGGTGGTCGTGCGCGACGGCAGAATCGTAGGCCAGGCGCCGAGCCACGTGGTGCTTCGGTCTGACCCGACGGCGCATGCCGAGATGGAAGCGATCAGGGATGCTGCGCAACGCCTCGGCAGCCGCGATCTGGGAGGTTGTACGCTGTACTCATCCTCGAGACCCTGCCCGATGTGCGAGGCCGCGGCTTACTGGGCCGGTATCGATAACATGATATACGGCGAATCGGCGCGGGACGGCGGCAGCCCGCAGTTGTGCGCTTAGTTATGCTTGATTACGGCGCTGTCTGACCGACCTGGTCGTCATCGAACTGACGGTGGGTGCCGTCGCAGTAGGGCTGGTTGGCGCTTTGCTTGCAGCAGCACAGGAAGTAATCCTTGCTTTCCTCGCAAACGAATGCGAGCGGAGTAAATTCGCTGCCCTTGTGCGAGCCGTCGCAAAAGGGTTGATTGGCGGAAAGGCCGCAACGGCAAAAGAAATATTTTTTGTCTTTTTCCAGCGCCACCTGGGTCGGCGAATTCGCTGCGATGGTCGGCTTGGTCATGGTTTTTTACTCTGCGGCTGTTGTCAAACGCGGCAAAGATAACATGTTAAGCTGGCGCACTCGAGTCATGTTTTCAAGCCGATTATGTCCGCTACCCTGGTTGTTCAATCGCACCGAGAAGACCTGCCGTTTGCGTGGTTGCGAGACTGTCTCGACTCGGTCGCGGCCTGGGCCGACAGCAATGGATTCGATTACCGGTTTATCGGCGATGAAATATTCGACCTGGTCGAAGCCGGGTTGTTGGCTAAAATCGGCGAGCAAACCGTGATCGCGACCGACCTGGGGCGGCTCAGGTTGGTGCAGCAGGGCCTGGAGTCAGGCTATGACTGCGTAATCTGGTGCGATGCCGATTTCCTGATCTTCAGGCCAGACGAGTTTATTTTGCCAACGCATGCGTTCGCCTTTGGCCGCGAGATATGGGTGCAAAATGATGACGACGGCAGGATGCGCGCTTACCCGAAACTGCACAATGCCTTCATGATGTTCCGCCGTGGCAACGCCTGTCTCGAGTTTTACCTGGATACTGCGGAACGCCTGGTAAGGCTGAACCAGGGAGGTATGCCGCCGCAGTTCATCGGCCCCAAGCTGCTGACCGCGCTGCATAACATCGCTCGGTTCCCGCTGATGGATAGCGCCGGCATGTTGAGCCCGCTGGTGATGCGCGACCTGCTTGCCGGCGGCGGCGACGCGCTCGAGTTGCTGCGGCAAAAATCCGCCGTCGTGCCCGCCGGGGTTAACCTGAGCAGCTCGTTGACTGTGGCTGAAGGCTTTAGCCAGGAGGCGATGGAAAAACTGATACGGTTACTACAAGACGACGGCATTTGACGCCCGTCATTTAGCCCGTCGAGACGAAATCTTTTAACAGATCTTTACATGGCCTTGCCCGCGCTGGTATCTACGGGCTCGGGAATGAATTGCGCGGTCCGACCTGTCGACCTTTTTCGCGATGACCGTTAGAGCCGGGGCGGTAACGGCAGCTGGAAATCGTAGTTTTGTTCGATCAGGCGCGTGCTTTCGATCAGTATTTCGTCGGCATGGTGGCGGCCGATCAGTTGCGCCGCGATCGGCAGACCGGCGCTGTGCATGCCGCAGGGCAGGGTAATTGCCGGGTGACCGGTCATGTTGAAAAACGACGTGTAACGCGTGATCGCGTTGCCGGCTGGCTCCGTCAGACCCTCTACGCTGACTTCAACCGCGCCGATCGGCGGCGCGATCACCGGTGTCGCCGGGGTTAGAATCAGGTCGACAGCGGCGAACACCTGGTCGAGGTCGCGGCGGTAACTCTCGATAAAGCGTTTGGCGCGAATGTATTGTTCGGCGAGCAGGCACTGTCCCAGCGCCAGGCCGGCTCGAAAATCCGCGCTGTATAACTCGCCGCGCTGTTCGAGGTAGCGGTTGTGATAGGACAGCGCCTCTGGCATCTGCACCGTCAGCGATACGGTGCGGGTGTACTCCATCGACGGCATTTCCACCGGGATTAAGCGCGCGCCGGCATTTTGCAGAAAAGTTTTCAGACGCTCGAGAGATTCGAGAATTTCACTGTCGCAGTGTTCGAAAAAGAAAGTGCGTGGTATGCCGATCGTCAAACGCTCGAGCCCCGGCAAGGCTGCCGGCTGGTGGTGGCTGGCCAGGATTTCGAACAGGATCGCGGCATCGGCCGCGCTGCGCGTCAGCGTGCCGACGTGGTCGAGCGACCAGGAGTAGGGGATGACGCCGTCGGTGCTTATTCGACCGAAGGTCGGCTTGAAGCCGACCAGCCCGCATAGCGCCGCCGGCGCGCGCACCGAGCCACCGGTATCGGTACCCAATGCCATCGCGCACAGACCGTAAGCGAGCGCAGCCGCGGAGCCGCTGCTGGAACCTCCGGTGAGCCGCGCCGGATCGTAGGGATTCGGCGGCGTGCCATAAATCTGGTTTTCGCCGGTGGCGCCGTAGGCAAATTCATGCAGGTTATTCTTGCCGATGAAGATCGCGCCGGACGCGTTCATGCGGCTAATGCTGTCGGCGTCGCGCCGCGCGATATTGTCGGACAGCACATTAGAGCCGCCCGTGGTCGCCGTGCCGGCGACGTCGAACAGGTCCTTGCAAGCATACGGAATACCGGCGAGCGGCAGGTCGGCATCGCTACCGGCATCGATCTCCTCGGCCCTGTCGGCGGCACGCTCCAGGTCGAGCGAGATGAATGCCTTGCTCGCGGCTGCCAGCATTTCGATGCGATCACGGTACAGACGGATCAGTTGTGTCGCGCTGATCTCGCCGTTACGCAACGCGGCGGTGAGATCGGTAATCGTTGCGAAAACCGGCTCGGAGTTCATTTTTCGGGGATTTCGCCGGCCGGCGGAATGGCTTCGAGATCGATTCCGCGCAAGACTTCGAGTTGATCGAGCAATTCCTGCAAACCGGTAATGATGCCGAGTTGCGGATCGACCAGCTCGGATATCTCTGTATCCTGCCAGGCGTATCCGCCAAGCTGGTCGCGCATGCCGATCAGGGTTTCTTTTTCGAGTTTTTTCATGGCTTCGAATATTTTGCATTAGCGCTGTCTATCGGGCGCGAGTTTACGCTACTATCCCCCCATTCCCAATCCGAATTGCCGATACTGGATATGCCGAAACTTCTGACCCTGCAACAGATCGAGCAGTACCGGGCGCAGGGGTTTTTGTCCCCGATCGACGTCATGTCCGGGGACGAGGCGTCCGACTACGCGCGGCGCCTGCAGGACGCCGAACGTGAGTATCCGCACGAACTCAACGCCGAGAACCGCAATAACCCGCATCTGGCGTTCAGCTTCCTCGATGAACTGGTGTTTCATCCGACTATCCTCGATGCCGTGGAAGACCTGATAGGCCCCGACTTCGCCCTCTGGGGCAGCGTGCTGTTCGTCAAGGAAGCGGAAACCCGCCACTATGTCAGCTGGCACCAGGATGCGACCTATGTCGGCGTCGAGCCCCATGACTACGTAACGCCGTGGCTGGCGTTGACGCCCAGTAACCGGGAAACGGGCTGCATGAGCATGATTCCGGGTAGTCATCTCGACGATATAAAGCCGCATCTCGAGACCTTTCATGACGACAATATACTGACCCGAGGCCAGCAAATTCAGAACGTCGACGAATCAGTCGCCGTCGATCTGATCCTCGAACCCGGGCAAATGTCCTTGCACCATTGCAAGGTGATTCATGGATCGCAACCCAACCGCAGCAGCCAGCGTCGCGTGGGCTTCGCGATGCAGGGCTATGTGCCAGCGGGCGCGCGGCAATGCCTGGGTTTGAACTACTGGTTGCCGATTCGCGGTAACTTCATGCAGCCTGACTTTATCGAGCTGCAGCGCCCGCCTGGCGATATGGATCCGGCGGGCGCCGGCGAGCGCCGCAAGGCGAATGAAAACTGGGCCGATATTCTTTATCGGGGCGCCAGCCACAAGCGCGCCTACTAAGCTACGAGGAATTGCCGATGAGCGAAGAGATCAATACCGACGACCGCATGATGCTGGAGAGCCTGTACTGGTGGGATATCCCGTCGTTGTTTCGTTGCCCGATTGAACGCGATCCGGCCGAGCTCGATATCGCCCTGGTCGG
>CP070646.1:3235127-3236136 GCA_020354435.1 Gammaproteobacteria bacterium | reverse complement strand
GGCACAGGACATCGAGTCGCAGCATTTCGCCCTCGGCGATACCGCGCAGAACCCGGTTTCGCTCGCGGTCGTATCGCGCACCATCATGGCGCGTTGCATGGCGTTGGCGCAAACCCACAACCTGCGCCTGATCCAGGTGATCCCGGAGCTGTTCCTTTGCCCGTGGCCGGGCGACGGCGTTGCGTTGACCGAAGGCCATGAGGGCTGCCTGTTGCGCTACGGCGATTATCGCGGCCTCAAGTGCAACGCGCAGGCGCTGCCGGCGATGCTGGAACTGGTCAAGCGCGATATCGACATCGAGCGCATCCGGTTTTATGCCGGCGAACTGGAGCCGACGCCGGAGCTGGAAGGGTACGAGTTGGAGCGACAGCCGCTCAGCTCGGTGAAGCCGGGATTTGCCGATGCCCCGTTGATCGACCTGCAGCAGCGCGAGTATCAACTGGCGTCGAAATGGCACAGCCTGGCGCGCGCATGGAAGTGGATCGCACTGCTGTTCGCGGTGATGCTCGCGGTCGGTGTCTACAACAAGGCCGTCGCGCTGCAGCAGCTTGAACGTGAGCTCTCGGAGATTCGGCAGCAGCAGTACGAACTGCTCAAACCTTACCTGCCGGCGGGCACCGCGGCCGAAGCAAATCTGAAAAAGTTATTGATCGAGCGCATGAAAGCATTGCAGGCGAGCCAGCAGGAGCAGGGGTTTTTGGCCTTGATGCTCGAGTTTACCCGTGCCAAAAGTGCGTATCCCGATATCGAAATTTCGCGCATCAGCTACCAGGGCGGGCGTCTCGGCTTCGATATCAGCAGCAAGCAGTTAAACGATATCGAGGCGCTGTACGAAAGCGTTAAGAAACAGGGGATCAATGCCCGGCTGGAAAGCCTGAGCATCAAGCCGGGGCAGAGTTCGGGCCGCCTGGTGCTGCAGGGAGGGCAGGATGCTTAGCCTGCTCGAACGTTACACGCTGCGTGAAAAGGCGATCGTCGGGCTCGGTTTGCTGGTCCTGATCCTGCTCGG
>CP070646.1:3231259-3235027 GCA_020354435.1 Gammaproteobacteria bacterium | reverse complement strand
GTCGGAATCGAATCGCCGGTAACCCCATAAGTATTGCTCCAGGTGCTCGCGCACCATCGCCTCGATCTGGTCGTTCATGTACTGCGCGCTGCTGACGTCGTCGGCGGCGAGCCGGGCATATTCCAGTGGCCTGATTTGCAGGCTGAATTCACCCGGCGGGGTGCTGCGGCACATATTAGCAATAAAAACGTCGCAGTCCATCTTGCTGCAGAGGTTATGTACCAGCCTCGTTGTCGGCGCGCTCAAGCCGAAGAACTCGGCTTCGATGAAGGCCTTTCTGCCACCGGGTCTTTGATCCGGCAGAATCATCAGGTCCTTGCCTTTTTTCAAGCCGACCAGCAGCTGGCGCAGGCCGCGTTTCTTGGTCGGCACCAGTTCGCCGCCACTGCGCGCTCGAGACTCACGGACGAACTGATCGAGCGCCCGGTTTTTGCGCCGTTTGTACAGCATGATGATGTCGCAGTGATGACCGAGCCACTGCGCCAGCGTTTCCCAGCTGCCGAGATGCGGTGCAAGAATAACTCGGCTCTTTTGCGACTGCTCGAATTCCGCGCAGACATCGACCGAGGTAATACGTTCCAGCACCCGCTCCAGCGGTGAGCGCCAGACCGTCCCCAGTTCGGTTACCGCGTAGCAGGTATGACGCAGGCATTCCCGATAAATCCTTTGACGCTCGTCTTTATCCAGTTCGGCGAAGCACAGCTCGATGTTTTGCCGCGCCTGACGGGATACCTGGTTTGGCGTGTTGCGCAGGAAGTAGCTTGCCAGGTCGCCGATCCGATACTGCGTGCGCACTGAAAAATGCGACAGCAGTTGGAGCGTGCGCTGAGCGATAGTCTTGCTCAAGTTACTGCGATTTTTCGATCTTGGCCCAGCTGTCGCGCAGGGTCATGGTGCGGTTGAACAGCGGCTTGTCAGGGGTCGAGTCGTAATCGCTGACGAAATAACCCAGGCGTTCGAACTGGTAGGCGATCGGGTTGTCGGTGAGTTCGATCGCGGGTTCGAACCTGGCGTTCTCCATGACGACATTCGATTCCGGGTTGAGCGCGGTGTGAAAATCCGGAATCGCACCCGGATTCGGTACGGTAAACAGGCGGTCGTACAGGTTGACCGTCGCGTCCACGGCGTGGCGCGCGCTGACCCAGTGAATCGTGCCCTTGACCTTGCGCCCGTCGGGGCTGCTGCCGCCACGGCTTTCCGGGTCGTAGGTGCAGACCAGCGATTCGATCTCTCCGGCCTCGTTTTTGATGACTTCCTTGCAGGTAATGTAGTAGGCGAAGCGCAGGCGCACCTCGCGCCCGGGGCTCAAGCGGAAAAACTTGCGCGGGGCGTCTTCCATGAAGTCGTCGCGCTCGATATAGATTTCGCGCGAAAACGGGACCTGGCGGGTGCCGAGTTCAGGGTTTTGCGGGTGGTTGGCGCCGTCGAAAAACTCTTCCTGGTCCTCGGGGTAGTTTTCGATCACGACCTTGAGCGGGTTGATCACCGCCATGCGCCGGATCGCGCGCGCGTTCAGGTCGTCTCGCAGCGCGGTTTCGAGCACACCCATTTCGATGGTGCTGTCCTTTTTGGTGATGCCGATCATGTCGCAGAAGCGGACGATCGATTCAGGCGTAAAACCGCGCCGGCGCATGCCCGAAATCGTCAGCATGCGCGGGTCGTCCCAGCCGCTGACGTGGCCCTCGTTGACGAGCTGGTTCAGCTTGCGCTTGCTGGTCAGTGAATACTCGAGCTGCAGGCGAGCGAACTCGATCTGGATCGGCCGCGAAGGGGTTTCCAGCTGATCGAGAATCCAGTCGTACAGCGGACGGTGATCCTCGAATTCGAGCGTGCACAGCGAATGGGTGACACCCTCGATCGCATCCGACAGGCCGTGGGTGAAATCGTACAGCGGGTAAATAACCCAGTCGTCGCCGGTGTTGTGATGGGTGGCGTGCAGAATGCGGTATAAAACCGGGTCGCGCATGTTGATGTTGGGCGAGGCCATGTCGATCCTGGCGCGCAGCACGTGTTCGCCGTCGGCGTACTGGTCGTTTTTCATGCCCTCGAACAGCTGCAGGTTTTCCTCGACGCTTCGCTCACGGTAGGGACTGTTGTTGCCGGGCTGTTTCAGCGTGCCGCGGTTGGCGCGGATTTCGTCGGCGCTCTGGCTGTCGACGTAGGCCTTGCCCTGTTTGATCAGATCGACAGCCCAGTGGTACAGCTGATCGAAATAGTCTGATGCAAACGGGTTGTCATGCCATTTGAAACCGAGCCACTCGACGTCGCGGCGGATCGAATCGATGTACTCCTGTTCTTCCTTTTCCGGGTTGGTGTCGTCGAAGCGCAGGTTGCAGTAACCGGCGTAATCGCGCGCGATACCGAAGTTGAGGCAGATCGACTTGGCGTGACCGATGTGCAGGTAGCCGTTCGGTTCCGGCGGAAAACGGGTAATGATTGTAGACACCTTGCCGGCGGCGAGGTCGGCGTCGATGATATCGCGGATAAAATTTGATGTGTCGCCGCTTACGGCTCTGCTGTCGGACATTGGGTGTTGTCGCCTGAAAATCGAATCGCGGGATTTTAACCGATACGGGCTCAAAGCTGAATCGGTTTACCGACCCCTCCTGTTATTGCGAGCGCAGCGGAGCAATCTCTTAAAAATACGAAGATTGCTTCGCTACAGCCAAGGCGTTCGCTGCGCTCACGGGCTGGGCCCCGCTCGCAATGACGCGATGTGGAGAGATTGCTTCGCTGTAGCCAAGGCATTCGCTGCGCTCATGGGCTGGGCCCTGTTCGCAATGACGCGATGGGGGAGAGATTGTTTCGCTGCGCTCGCAATGACCAATAGAGGGAGATTGCTTCGCTGCGCTCGCAATGACGAACATAACAGATACAATAAGCCATCGTTATTTCAGGGGGAGCAAGACATGCCACGTTTCAATCGACTGTTAATCACCGGCGCCGCCGGCAATCTCGGGCGCGAACTGCGGCGCGGCTTAAAGCCGCTGGCAAACACCTTGCGAATTACTGACCGCGTCGAGATGGAATCCTTTGGCGAACACGAGGAAATCATGCCCTGCGAACTGGGCGACTTTGACGCGGTCATGCCGGTGGTCGAGGGTTGCGACGCAATCGTCCATTTCGGTGCTGCGCCGGTCGAACGTCCTTGGGAAGAGGTGCTGGAAAGCTCGATCAAGGGCGGCTACAACGTTTACGAAGCGGCCCGCCGGCACGGCGTCAAACGGATCGTTTACGCCAGCTCGATTCACGCCGTCGGTTACGAGCGACGCGAGGCCGGCGCCGATACCGATACGCCGCACAATCCGGACACGCTCTACGGCCTCTCCAAGTGTTTCGTCGAAGACCTGGCGAAGCTGTACTTCAACAAGTGGGGCATCGAGTCCGCCCTGCTGCGCATCAATTCCTGCTTTGAAAAACCCGCCGATCGCCGTCACCTGGCGACCTGGCTGAGCTTCGGCGACCTGGTCCACCTGGTCGAGCGCTGCCTCGTTTCCGAGCGCATCGGTTACACCGTGGTGTACGGTATTTCCAATAACCAGGAAGCCTTTTTCTCGAACCACAAGGTCGCGCATCTGGGTTACAAGCCCAAAGACAACGCCGAGGATTACCGTGCCGAGGTCGAGGCGAAAGTCGGCGTCGGCGATCCGTTCGATTCGGCGATCGAGTTCGTCGGCGGGTTCCTCTGTGCCTACGGCCATCCCGACGAAGAGGAGCGCATCGAGGTCTGAGGCCATCCCGTCATTGCGAGGCACGCAGTGCCGAAGC
>CP070646.1:3227857-3231159 GCA_020354435.1 Gammaproteobacteria bacterium | reverse complement strand
TCAGCCGTTGAAAAGGTTCGTCGAAAGCGCTTTTGCGCGCCTCGGCGGCATCCACGTGCGCATCGCCGAGCACTTCCCGGCGGATGCGCATGCCCTCATCGTAACGCTCAGACATGGCCACACTCGCGGATGAAATCGTCGAGGATACGCGCATACTCCGCCGGCTGCTCGACGCAGGGCAAATGACCTGCGTTGTCGATTTGCTCGTAACGCGCGCCCGCGATCAGCCTGGCGGTAGCGCGCACTACCTCGGGCGGAGTCGAACCATCCTCGCTGCCGGCAATCGCCAGCGTCGGCAGGCCGAGTCCCGCGCTGCTTTCGGTGAAGTCGGAAGCGGCGACCGCCGCGCTGCAGCCGATGTAACCGTCGAGCGGCGTGCGCGTCAGCATGTTGCGCCAGGCCGCCAGCTCGAGCCCGCGATGGCGGCGGAAACCCTCGGAAAACCAGCGCTCCATTACGCTGTCGGCGAGCACCTCGATACCGCCCGCGCGCAGCGCATCGATGCGCTCCTGCCACATATCCGGCGTACCGATGCGCGCTGCCGTATTCGAAATCACCATTGCGCGTAACAGCTCGGGATGATTCGCGGCAAGTCCCTGCGCGATCAGACCGCCAATCGACAGGCCGACGAAGAGGCAGCCGCGAAAATCCAGCGCCTCGATCAATCGCATCGTATCCTGTACCAGTTCCTCGATCCGGTATTCGCCCGGCGGGCAACTCGACAAGCCGTGTCCGCGCTTGTCGAAGCGCAATATCCTGAGCCCGGCTGGCAGATAGGGAATAACCTGTTCCCACAGGCGCAAGTCGGTGCCGAGCGAATTGGCGAACACGACCGGCGCACCATCGGGATCGCCCTCGATGCGGTAATGCAGGGTGACGTCACCCAGCTGTATCATGTCCATAATTCCCTCCTCAGTAGGGCAAGCCGATGTAATTTTCGGCGAGCGATGTTTGCGCCGCAACCGACGTTTCCAGATACTCGAGCTCAGCCTGCTGCATGCGCAGATCGAACGACGATTGATCGGGAAAACGGTGCAGCAGCCGCGTCATGCTCCAGCTGAAGCGCTCAGCCTTCCAGATGCGCGACAAGGCGGTCGCCGAATAAGTCTCGATACCCTGATCGTCACCTTCCTCGTAGTGCCGACACAGCGCCCGCCACAGATAATAGACGTCCGACGCCGCCAGGTTGAGACCCTTGGCGCCGGTCGGCGGCACGATATGCGCGGCGTCGCCGCACAGGAACAGGCGCCCCCAGCGCATCGGCTCGGCAACAAAGGAGCGCAGCGGCGCAATCGATTTTTCGATCGAGATTCCGCTAACGAGCGACTCGGCCGCATCATGCGGAATGCGGCGCCTGAGTTCCTGCCAGAAATCGTCATCGGACCACTGCTCGACCGTATGCTCGAGCGGCACCTGCAGGTAATAGCGGCTCAGGTTAGGATTGCGCATCGAACATAAGGCAAAGCCGCGTTCATGGCTGGCGTAGATGAGCTCGTCGCTGACGGGCGGCGTTTTCGACAGCACGCCGAGCCAGCCGAATGGATAAACGCGTTCAAATTCGCGCAAAACGCTATCCGGAATCGACTTGCGGCTGACGCCGTGAAAACCGTCGCAGCCGGCGACAAAATCGCAGTCGATTGACAGGTCGCGGCCCTCGTGTCTGAAGCTGACCCGTGGTTTATCCGTATCCGCGTCGTGGATGCGAACCTGGTCGACCTCGTGGAACATCGTGCCGCCCATTGCGTCGCGCGCCTGGTA
The DNA here is from genome assembly GCA_020354435.1 of Gammaproteobacteria bacterium. Lineage (GTDB taxonomy): Bacteria > Pseudomonadota > Gammaproteobacteria. Next base: position 3,229,401 of record CP070646.1, on the reverse strand, counting down.
CAGGTCGAAGGTCAGCTCGGTCTGACCGTAAACCATGACCGTGCCGCCGGTAAGCTGTTTGAAATCGATACGGAAACCGCGGTTCGAAGTGGCGAGGTAAATTCCTTCGTGCACCAGCCCCTCGCGGTCCATGCGTTCGCCGACACCGGCTTCGCGCAGCAGCTCGACCGCACCGGTTTCGATGACGCCGGCACGAATTCGCGCCAGCACGTAAGCACGGCTCTGACGTTCGAGCAAAACGCTGTCGATGCCCTGTTGGTGCAACAATTGGCTCAGCAAGAGTCCGGCCGGGCCGCCACCGATGATTGCTACCTGGGTGCGCATGGCTTCGTTTTATTATTCAGACGGTCAATTTCGCAAATTGAGGCTTTTTGTCAATCAAAATATCGACACACGCGCACCTGATTTTGATCAAATCAGGCATAAATTCACTGTGTTAAGATGCGCGTTCACGGCTGTTGCGCCAAAAATCAAACAGAGAGGCAGCAATGCGCGCAATTTCGATCATCAAAAGCGAACATAAGAATCTCGGTGCGGTACTTTACAGCCTCGACAAGCTGATCGAGGAAATCGACGGAGGCAAACACCCGGACTTCAGCATTTTTCACGGTCTGTTGACCTATATCGATCGCTTCCTGGATCGTTACCATCATCCCAAGGAAAACCATTACCTGTTCCCGAAACTGCTGGCGCGCGCACCCGATACCGAAGCCCTCGTGCGCGAACTCGGGCAGCAGCACAGCGAGGGCGAAATCCTGTTCGTGGAAATGCTGAAAGCGCTATCCGCCTATGAATTTTCCGGCGAATCCGAGTATCCGCGCTTTCGCGACACCGTGCTGCGCTATACCGAATTCGAGCGTAACCACGCGCAGCTGGAAGAAGACAAAATGCTGCCGCGGGCGCGCGAGGTGCTCGAGCCTTCGGACTGGGAAGAAATCGATGCCGCCTTCGAGGAAAACGTGGATCCGATGTTCGGCGAGCAATGGGACAACGAATTTTCCGAGCTGTTGAAAAATCTGATTAACCGGCTGCCGGCGCCGCTCGGCCTGGGCGAGATCTGGAAGTAAGCGAGTTTGCCACTGGCCGCGGGCGCACGCCCGGCCAGGGGAAAGAATGCGCTTGCGACCGATTGACTCCGGTTTATTTTTGCGTATTTTGATCCCAAAACCCGTATCGCGGGCAAGCATCGAATACGATGATTTCATTACCACAGCTTAAATCGACCACATGGCATCCCCGCCGGTAATCATTGCCGGCGGCGGTATCGGCGGCCTGGCCGCCGCGCTCGGGCTCGCGCGCAAGGGCATATCCTGCTGCGTGCTGGAACGTTCGGCCGAACTCGGCGAAATCGGTGCCGGCATCCAGATCGGTCCCAATGCTTTCCACTGTTTCGACTATCTCGGCGTTGGCGACGAGGCCCGCGCCAGGGCGGTTTACATCGACAGCCTGCGCCTGATGGATGGTCTCAGCGGAGAGCAGATCGCGGCCATCCCGCTCGATGAAAACTTCCGCCAGCGATTCGGTAATCCCTACGCGGTGGTGCA
>CP070646.1:3219585-3227757 GCA_020354435.1 Gammaproteobacteria bacterium | reverse complement strand
CGGCGCTAATTCCCATTTTGAACCAAAAGGGCATAGAATTCGATAACCGACAACACCGGGTCAAACCCGGACGACTAAAGGGGGTCATCAATGAAACCGGTTCTGGTGGTGCAAGGGGTAGACAGCGTGGACGAAGTTCCGGGCCTGGCGCAGTTGAACGATCAGGCGGAGATCCGCTGCGCCACGAGTGTCGATGAACTGCGCGCTGCGCTGCCCGGGGCCGAAGCATTGCTGGGCTGGAATTTTCGCGCCGATAGCCTGCGTGAAGCCTGGGACAGCGCCGCGGATTTGCGCTGGATTCACTGGGGCGGTGCCGGCGTCGACGCCGCGATGTTCGATGAGCTGGCGGACAGCGATGTGCTGCTGACCAACGCGCGTGGCGTGTTCGACGGTGCCATGGCGGAATGGGTGCTCGGCATGATCATCTGCTTTGCCAAACGGATTCCCGAGACCCTGGAATACCAGTCGCGTTGCGAATGGAACTACCGTCTAAGCGAAACCGTTGCCGGCAAGCGCGCGCTGGTGGTCGGGGTTGGCTCCATCGGCCGCGCCATCGGTCGGTTGCTGCGCGCCGCGGGTATGCAGGTCGAAGCCATCGGCCGCAGCGCGCGTGACGGCGAACCTGATTTTAGCCGGATACACGCGATTTCGGATTTGCATCGGCATTTGGAAAAGAGTGACTATGTCGTCCTGATTACCCCGCTGACGCCACAAACCCGCAACCTGTTCGGCAGCGCCGAGTTTGGGGCGATGCCGGCGCACGCGCGTTTCATCAACGTCGGCCGCGGCGCACTGGTAGACGAGGAAGCGTTGCTGAAGGCCTTGCACGAGGGCCAGATCGGCGGCGCCGCGCTCGATGTTTTCGTCGAAGAACCGCTGCCGGCGGAAAGCCCTTTATGGAAGGCACCCAACTGCCTGATATCGCCACATATGTCGGGTGATTTTGCCGAGTACCAGACGGTCATGGCCGACCAGTTCCTTGATAACTGGGCGCGTTTCCTGGCGGATGAGCCGCTCAATAACCTGGTCGACAAGCAGCTGGGATTCGTGCCCGCCGGAAATTGAGCCGTGACTACCCGGAAACTCAGCATGGCGCGATTACCGGCTCGCGCAAACGGCTTTCTTTTCTGCCGTCGAAGCCCGGGCGCCGGGAATTTGCACCGGTTGCCGAACCTGATATATGCTTGCCGCACTATTAGGGGCTGCAAAGCCCTGACAAAACTAAAAATCCCTAGAGGAGGAGTAGAAAGTGAAGTCCGAAGACGACAAGAAAATCGACCTGGCCGATGGTGTGACCGATCTCGAGGTCGCCGACAAGATCAAGGATATCCAGCAGTCCTTCGAAACCGGCAAGCTGACGCGCCGCAGTTTCATGGCCGGCGCGCTGGCGATGGGTGTATCCCTGACTGCCGCCAACGCGATACTCAACCGGGTTGAAGCCGCGACGCCGAAGAAGGGTGGTCGCCTGCGCGTCGGTCTGACCGGCGGCGCCACCACCGATACGATGGATCCCGGCCAGATTCTCGACCTGTACATGATTCATCTGCAATTCGGGCAGTTGCGCAACAGCCTGACCGAGGTTGCCGCCAACGGTGAATTGGCGCCGGAACTGGCAGAAAGTTGGGAAGCCTCGCCGGATGCGAAGACCTGGCATTTCAAGATCCGCAAGGGCGTCGAGTTCCACAACGGCAAGAGCCTGACCTCTGAAGACGTGGTCGCCTCGATCAACCATCACCTGGGTGAAGAATCAAAGTCCGCCGCCAAGGGCATCATGGCCGGTGTGGTTTCGGTCAAGGCCGACGGCAAGCACGCGGTGACAGTCGAGCTCAGCGGCGGCGACGCCGACTTTCCGTTCCTGCTGACCGATTACCACATGAATATCTGCCCGGCCAATAGCGATGGCACGATCGACTGGGCATCCGGCATCGGTACCGGCGGGTATATCCTGAAGGAGCATGATCCGGGCGTACGCTCGTTCACGACACGCAACCCGAATTACTGGAAGACCGGTTTCGCGCATTTCGACGAGGTAGAAATCAACCAGATCGCCGACGCGACCGCACGCAGCCAGGCGTTGCAGGGTGGTCAGCTCGACGTAATCAACAATGTGCCAACCCAAACCGTACACCTGATGAAGCGGGTTCCGGGGATCAAGATCGAGGCGACTACCGGCAACAAGCAGATTACGCTGCCGATGCGCACCGATACTGCGCCTTTCGACAATAACGATGTGCGCACTGCAGTCAAGTATATCGTCAATCGCGAGGAATGGCTGAAGAAGATCGTGCACGGTTACGGCCAGCTGGGTAACGACAATCCCGTCGGGCCGGCGAATATTTACCGCGCCACCGAGGCCGAGTTACCGCAACGCCAGTACGATCCGGAAAAAGCGAAGTTCCATCTGAAGAAGGCCGGTTTGAGCAAGCTCGATATCAATTTTCACGCGGCCGAAACCGGTTTTGGCGGCGCTCTCGATGCCGGTCAGTTGATGGCTGCTTCGGCACGTGCGGCCGGTATTAACATCAATGTCGTACGCGAGCCGGACGATGGTTACTGGAGCAACGTATGGATGAAAAAGCCATTCAGCGCATGTTACTGGAGCGGCCGCGCCACCGAAAACTGGATCTTTTCGCAGATCTACGCGGCGGATGCGAGCTGGAACGACACTTACTGGAAGCATGACAAGTTCAACAAGCTGCTGGTGCTGGCACGGGCCGAACTCGATCCGGCCAAACGCCGCGTCCTCTACGTCGAGATGCAGCAAATCGTACATCATGAAGGCGGCGTCTGCCTACCGCTGTTCCGTAGCGATGTCATGGCGTATCACGAACGCCTGCATGTACCCGAGGTGATCGGTAACAACTGGGAGCTCGACGGCGCCAAGAACGCCGAGCGCTGGTGGTTCGCCTGATCGTATGATCGGTAAAATCCGGTACTCAAAAGGGGTAGCGCTGCTACCCCTTTTTTTGGTCTAATTCCTGCCGAAATCGAGTGTCGGAAAATGGATCAATCACGCCGTACCAACGCCGATTCGTCGAGTCTCGAGGTCGAGCGTAAACGATTAAAGGCGCTAATGCTTCGCAGTGATCGCCCGGGCCTGATCTGGTTCGGCAAATGGCTGTCGCTGACGGCGCTTTCGGCTTACCTACTGCACCTGTCTCTTGATCAACCCTGGATGGTGCCGGTGTTGCTCTGGTACAGTTTTGTGCTGGTTCTGCCGATGTACTCTCTGTCGCATGAATGCGCGCATGGCACCGCGTTTCGTACTCGCTGGTTGAACGAGCTGATGTTCTGGGTTTCCTCCCTGGTATATCTCGAGGAACCTTTGCATCGGCGCTATGCCCACGCTACCCACCATACCTGGACCTCAATCGATGGGCTCGACGGGCAGCAGACATTTGCTTTTGCCTCAACCTTTCCTGGATGGTTGTGGGAAATCAGCGGGCTTGGACAATACATCTACGAAGGCAAGCTGCTGTTGCAAAATGCCAGCGGCCGTTTCAGCGACGAAGTGCGCCGCTATACGCCGGAAAACGAACTGCCGCGGTTACAGCGAAATGCATGCCTATTCCTGCTGATTTATGTCGGTGGTGCCGCAGCGGCCTGGATATTCGAAGCCCAGTGGGTCTGGTGGTATCTCTTGCTGCCGCGCCTTCTGGGCGGCTCTATGATGATCCTGGTGACCCTGATTCAGCACGTCGAGTCGGATGCCAACGTTTACGACCTGCGGCAGTCTACGCGCTCTGTACGTACCAATGCGCTGGCTGAGTTTTTATACATGAATATGAATTATCACATCGAGCACCACGCCCATTCGTCGGTACCGTTTTTCGCGCTGCCCGCGCTTAATCGTGAACTGCGTGATCGCCTGCCGGAACCCGATCCGGGAATTATCCGTACCAATCTCGAAGTGTTTTGGGTCGTGCTCAAACGTTCACTGGGCATGAGTACGCGTGCGCCCAGTATCCGCCAGGGTGCGTCGATGCTTTAGTTACGATAGCTGTCGGGTAGCTCGTAGCTGTCGCCGAGAAATTCACCAAATACCTCTGCCACCTGCGGATGGTTGACCGGTTCTCCGGTGTCGTCGAGCAGCAGATTCTGTTCCGAAACGTAGGCTTCGTAGGCGCTTGTCTCGTTTTCGGCGAGGAGGTGATAAAAAGGCTGGTTCTTGCGCGGGCGCACATCTTCGGGGATTGCAAGCCACCATTCCTCGGTATTGTTGAATTCCGGATCGACGTCGACGATAACGCCGCGAAAGTCGTAAATGCGGTGCTTGACCACCTGGCCGATCGCAAATTGTGTGCTGGTTACGCTCATTTCAGGAATGCCTTTGATGCAGGATTATAGCAAGAGACGGCAGTGATGCACTCCAACTGTTTCACATCGAGGGTTAAGTGCCTGAATCGTCGTAACCGGGCGCAAGATCTGAAATTCCCGGAAAACCGGGCGTTTGCAATACTGCGGTTGCACGGGAACTGCCGATACTGCTGAATCGTGATAGTCTGCGCTACATGAGCAGAGAAACCAGCACCGCCCGGTTCGCGGCAGCGGTCTATCGGCCAGATGGCGGCGATCGCATGGCGTTGCTCAGGTTCGTTGAGCATTTGCAAGCGGACGGCGTCCGTGTCGGCGGACTCTTGCAGGAAGCACAGTACGATAGCCAGGGCGTCATCGCGGGTGTTTATGCGATTGACGTCGCCAGCGGCCGTCGCATACCGATCACGCGCCCGGTGAAGAGCGACGAAGAATGTGGCCTTGACGTATCGGCGCTGGTGGAGACCAGCGGGATTATTCGCCAGGCCATCGACGAGCGCTTCGACCTGATCGTGGTGGAAAAATTCGGCGAGCAGGAGCAAAGCGGCAAGGGATTAATCGACGAAATCCTGCAGGGCATTGCCGAGGGCATACCCTTGCTGATTTCGGTTCCCGAGGTAGCGCTGCCGTTGTGGCAGGAACGAACCGGGGAGCTTGGCGCCGTCCTTGGTTTCAACGAAGAAAGCTTTCGCCAATGGTGGCAACAGATCAATCAGGGTAACTAACCGGCTTCTTACCTGGAGTAAGGATAAACAACAGATGAAAACCCGAATCACCGAAATGCTCGGTATCGAATACCCGATTATCCAGGGCGGCATGCATTATGTCGGCTTCGCCGAACTCGCGGCCGCGGTTTCCAACGCCGGCGGGCTGGGTACGATTACCGGCCTGACGCAGCCGACGGCCGCGGACCTGGCCAACGAAATCGCGCGCTGCCGCGATATGACCGACAAACCCTTCGCCGTCAACCTGACGTTTCTGCCGGCGCTGGCGGCACCGGATTATCCCGGCTACGTCAAGGCCATCGTCGATGGCGGCGTCAAAATAGTCGAAACCGCGGGCCGCAATCCCGAGCAGGTATTACCCGCGCTCAAGGATGCGGGTGTCAAGGTCATCCACAAGTGTACCTCGGTGCGGCATTCGCTAAAGGCGCAATCCATCGGCTGCGACGCCGTTTCCGTCGACGGCTTCGAATGCGGCGGCCATCCCGGCGAGGACGATATCCCCAATTTCATCCTGCTGCCGCGCGCCGCGGACGAACTCGAGATTCCTTTCGTCGCCTCCGGCGGTATGGCCGACGGCCGTTCGCTGGTCGCCGCGATGGCGCTCGGCGCCGACGGCATGAACATGGGTACCCGTTTCATGGCCACGCGCGAGGCGCCGATTCACGACAATGTCAAACAGGCGCTGGTTGCCGCGAGCGAGCTCGATACCCGGCTGGTCATGCGGCCGCTGCGCAATACCGAACGCGTGCTCAACAATGCCGCGAGCGAGCGCCTGCTGGAGAAAGAGAAACGGCTCGGCGCTGATCTGGAGTTCGACGATATCATCGATGAAGTCGCCGGCGTCTACCCGAAAGTCATGATCGATGGCGAAATGGACGTCGGCGTCTGGTCCTGCGGCATGGTTACCGGCCTGATCGACGATATACCGAGCTGCCAAGAATTGATCGATCGCATCATGGCGCAGGCCGAAGGCATTCTGCGCGAGCGATCTGCCTGCCTGTAAAAAAGTTGGTCATCCCAGCGTAAGCGTGGATCTCCAGAAGGTCCAGTGTATCTATTGTCGGCGCTTTAGGAGATCCCGGCGTTCCGACGCATCGGTATGCGCTTCGCGCATTCCGGGACGACCGCTGCGCGGTCGCTTACGCGGGGATGACGCCTGATATATCAGGTGAGTCCGATTTTGGCTCGCGCCTCGTCGGGCCCGAGTACGCGCGCGCCGAGGCGCTCGATGATTTCGACCGCGCGCTCGACCAGCATGCCGTTGCTGGCGAGCACGCCCTTGTCGAGATAGATATTATCTTCGAGGCCGACGCGCACGTTGCCGCCGAGCAATACCGCCTGCGCTACCATCGGCATCTGCATGCGTGAAATGCCGAAGCCGGCCCAGATCGCGTCGGCTGGCAGTGCCCGTTTCATCGCGCTCATGGTCTCGGTGTCGGCGCCGGCGCCCCAGGGGATGCCGAGGCACAGCTGGAACATCGGCGGTGCGTCGATCAGGCCGTCGTCGATCAGGCTGCGTGCCAGCCGAATCTGGCCGAGGTCGAAGACTTCCAGCTCGGGTTTAACGCCGAGTTCCTGCACGATTTCCGCCATGCGTCGCAGGAACGGTGCCGTGTTGATATAGGCGTAATCGCCGGCGAAGTTCATCGTGCCGCAATCCAGGCTGCAGATGTCGGGCTTGCAGTCGACCACGTGCACGAGGCGCTCTTCGGGGCCGATCATGTCCGAACCGGGGCCGGGTAGCGACGGGTCGTCCTCGCTCGGCACCCAGTCTCCGCCCATGCCGGCGGTCAGGTTGATGATCATGTCGACGCCGCTGTCGCGAATCAGGTCGACCGCTTCGCGAAACAGCGCCGGGTCACGCGAACCCTGGCCCGTTTCCGGATCGCGCACGTGCACGTGCACCACGGCGGCGCCCGCTTTGGCGGCCTCGATCGCGGCATCGGCGACCTGGCGCGGCGTGATCGGCACCAGGTTGCTGCGGCCGGTGGTATCGCCGGCACCGGTGACGGCGCAGGTGATGATGACATCGTTGTTCATAGGTTTTGCTCCCCGCTTACTCGTTCTGTTGCTGCTGTTGTCGGCGTTTCATTTTCGCGATTTCGACCAGCCCGTCGTTCATTTTCTTGCTCAGCGTGGCGAAGTCCTGGCCCCGGGTCATTTCGATGCAGCCATCGATCATTGCCTGCCTCAGTTCGGGCGTGAGCTCGGGCGCATCCAGCCGCGTCCACGGCAGTTTAAGTGCCGGGCCGAACTGATCGAGGCAGTAAGCCATGCCGCCTTCGCCGCCGCCGACGTGAAAGATTTCGCAGGGGCCCATCAGGGCCCAGCGCGGGCCGGGGCCGTTGACCACGGCCTGGTCGATCTGTTCGACCGTGGCTTCACCGTTGGCGACCATGTGCAGTGCCTCGCGCCAGATGGCTTCCTGCAGGCGCGTGGCGATGAAACCCGGCACTTCTTTTTGCATCACCAGCGGTACCTTGCCGGCGACACGATAAAACTGTTGCGCCCATTCGACGCTGCATGGATCAGTTTTTTTACCGCCGATCATTTCCACCAGCGGCAGCAAATAAGGTGGATTGAACGGGTGTGCGACCACGGTGCGTTCCGGCGTACTGCATTTGGCCTGGATATCGCTCATTGACAGTCCCGATGTGCTCGACGCGATGACAACCTCGGCATCGACGATATCGCCCAGGGTTCGGTACAACTCCTGCTTCAACTCCAGCACCTCGGGTACGCTCTCCTGGATGAATTCGGCTTCCGCCACTGCTTCGGCCAGGTCCGTGGTCCAGCTGAAATTGTCGCGCGAGGCACCCTCGGCGAGGCCGATTTGCTCGAGGCTGGACCAGGCGGTGTCGAGCAGGCGCATCAATGCTTCGTACTCGGATTCGACGTGCAGGTATGAGCGGACCTGGTAACCCTGCGCCAGAAAAAAAGCGGCCCAGCCGCCGCCGATCGGGCCAGCGCCGATACAGGCGATGCGGCTGACGTTTTCGGGTGCCTGGTTCAGCATGGCTATTTCCCCTTGAACCTGGCGTCGCGTTTTTCGACGAAGGCCTTGACGCCTTCCTCGGCGTCACTCGACGACAGCATGGCCTTGTAGGTCGGCAGGTCGTCGTAGCGCATTTTA
>CP070646.1:3206244-3219485 GCA_020354435.1 Gammaproteobacteria bacterium | reverse complement strand
TGACCTGCAGTTCTGGCGCAGTGCCTATATTCGTCGCGTGCTCTCTTTCAGCCTGTGGCAGGCTTCGTTGTCGACATTATGCAGCGTATTGCCGGCCATCATCGTGGCACGCGCGTTCGCGCTGCAACCTTCTTTTCCACTACGCGCGTTTATACTTCGCCTGTTTGCATTACCGCTGGTGGTGCCATCGGTTGTCGCGGTCATGGGCGTGGTGTCGGTCTACGGTAGTGACGGCTGGATTCCGCTCGGGCGCTCCCTGTACGGACTCGGCGGCATCTTGCTGGCGCACGTGTTTTTCAACCTGCCGCTGGCGGTGCGGCTGTTGCTGCCGCACTGGCAGGCGATCCCGCAACGTCATTGGCAACTCGCAACGCAGCTCGACATGAATGGCTGGCAGCGTTTCCGCTTTATCGAATGGCCTGCGCTGCGCGAAGGTCTGCCCGGTGTCATGCTGCTGGTATTTATGCTATGCCTGACCAGTTTCGCGGTTGTGCTGACGCTCGGTGGCGGACCGAAGAGTACCACGCTGGAAGTCGCCATTTACCAGTCGCTGCGTTTCGACTTCGAGCCGGTCAGGGCGGTGGTGCTGGCACTGGTGCAATTGACGCTATGTATGCTGGTTGCGGGCCTGACGCTGAAACTGCAGCGCCTGCCCGAGGTAGAAATTACCGTTGATGCTGCCAGCTCTGCGGCCGCTGCGAAGCGCAGTGTCCTGCAGCTTGGATTGATCCTGCTGGCGGCGGTCTATGTCGCCATGCCGCTAACTTCCATTCTGTACGACGTGCTGACCGGGCCACTGACGAGCGTGCTCGGTAAGTCCGTGCTGTGGCGCGCGCTCGGCAACAGCCTGTTGATTGGGTTGTCGGCCGCACTGGTTTCGGTTAGCGCGGGATGGTTGCTACTGCGTTACAGCGCGGGCCTGGTGTTCGACGGGGAGCCGGGCAAAGCCAGGCTGATCGAGCTGGCTGGCTCTATCGTTTACGTGGTTCCACCACTGGTGATAGGCACCGGCATGTTTGTCATGCTGTCACCGCATGTAGACGTTTTCGACTGGGTATTTCCGATCGTAATCGGGGTCAATGCATTGATGGGGCTGCCGTTCGTGATCCGTACCCTGGGCCCGGCGATGCGCCAGAATCACTCGCGCTATCATTTGCTTTGTCAAAGCCTGGCGCTGGACGGATGGAACCGGTTCCGCTATCTCGAATGGCCGCTCCTACGTCGGCCCCTCGGGCTAGCGCTGGCGCTGGCAACCGCATTGGCGCTAGGTGATCTCGGCGTTATCGCCCTGTTTGGCACCCCGGAAAAGGCCACGCTGACGCTGTTGATTTACCAGCAACTGGGCGCATACCTGATTGCCGACGCCACCGTTACCGCGCTGTTACTGTTACTGCTGTGCCTCGCGGTCTTCTGGTTGCTCGAACGCTTAGTCGGGGGCCGCCAGCATGCTTGAAATCAGGCACCTTGAATTCAGCTATCGCGACGGAGATCAGACTCCAATGTGTTTCGATCTCGACGTCGCCGATGGCGAAGTGGTAAGCCTGATTGGCCCCAGCGGCTCGGGCAAGTCGACCCTGTTGAACCTGATTGCCGGCTTCCTGGTACCGGGCGGCGGGCAAATTCGGCTCGATGGCGTATCTATCGAATCACTGCCGGCGTCTCGCCGCCCGGTATCGATCGTATTTCAACAGCATAACCTGTTTCCGCATCTCGATTTGTACACCAACGTCGCGCTCGGTGTCGATCCGTCGCTTCGGCTGACCTCGTCCCAGAGCGAAAATGTCAGGGCTGCCCTCGAGCGTCTGGGGCTGGCAGAGCTGCAGCAGCGCAAGCCGGGAGCGTTATCCGGCGGCCAACGGCAGCGCGTCGCCCTGGCGCGGGCACTGGTGCGTCGTCGCAAGATCCTGTTGCTCGACGAAGCCTTTGCCGCGCTCGGCCCGGCGCTGCGCGCGGAATTGATCGAACTGGTCAAAAGCCTGGTGCGCGAAAATGGCATGACCGCCCTGCTGGTCAGTCATCAACCACGCGATGCGCTGCTTGCGTCCGAGCGTACCGCGTTCATCTGTGACGGTCGCGTCTTGGCGCTGCAGCCGACCACGGAGCTGCTCGAGCGGTCGCCGCTGGCAGCCGTTGGTGAATATCTGGGCTCGACATGAAAGCCATCGATTTCGCACAACTGTTTGCCAAAATTCCGCCACTTGAGGGTACAGTGCCGGCTGATTTTACGATTGCGCCGTTACCGGGTTTCACCAATGACAACTTTCGCCTGCACAACCATGGGTGGGACTGGGTTTTACGTGTGCCGCGAGCCAGCACCAATCGATTTATCGATCGTGCGGCCGAGGCCAGCAACCAGGCCCAGGCCTGCGATCTCGGTATAGCACCGCGCCCGCTGTGGCATGATGACTCGGGCCTGTCCTTGACACCGACGCTGAAACCGAGCCGCTGTCTGACCGCGGCCGATTTTAACACCACCACTACCGCGCAACTGATTGCAGCAACGCTCGGCAAATTGCATCGCAGCGGCCTGCGCTTTCGCGGAAGGCTGCAGCTGGACCGGTTACTGGAGCGATACTATGCAATGCTGCCGGTCGCATTGCAGAACGAATACCGACAGCGCATGTGCGACGCGCGACAATTGATTCCGTTAGTGCAGCAGCGTGATCGCGACCTGGTTCCCTCGCATAGCGACCCGGTGCTGGAAAACCTGTTATTGGCGAATGATCGCCTGTGGCTGATAGACTGGGAGTATTCGGCGATGGCTTCTCCTTACTGGGATCTGGCCATCGTCTGTAATGCTGCCGGGCTGGATTGTCAGCAAAGCAGGATTTTGCTGCAGTCTTATTGCGATGGCGGCGCGCAAATGGAAGAATCGCTTCTTTTCGACTACCGCAACCTGTTGCAGCTGCTCAGCGATTGCTGGATGGCGGCGCTGGTAGACTGAGTTTCACGAACATGCTCACCCATTCGGCCAGCCTGTACCTGGCCGCGGTCCTGATCTGGGGCTCGACCTGGTACGCGATCAAGTTTCAGCTCGGTGTCGTGGCGGCCGAAGTGTCGTTGGTATATCGCTTCGCGCTGGCCGCGCTGATCCTGCTGCTTTTCTGCCTGCTAACGCGGCGCAACCTGAGATACTCGTTGCAACAGCATGGCTTTATCGCGTTGCAGGGCCTGTTCCTGTTTTCCAGCAATTATCTGGTATTTTACTGGGCCACCGGGCTTTTGACCTCAGGCATCGTCGCGCTGATGTTTTCCACAGTCATCCTGATGAACATCGTCAACGGCGCCCTGTTCATGCGTAGCGCCGTCAGCTTGCGCGTCATCGCTGGCGCCGGTTTCGGCATTGCCGGCATCGCCGCGATCTTCTGGTCAGAGGTGAGCCATGTCGATAATAATGCGGATACCTGGCGCGGCCTGTGGATGTGCCTGCTGGCGACCTATTTCGCTTCGATCGGTAACATCATCTCAGCGCGTAACCAGAAATATCGCATCCCGGTGGTGCAGACCAACGCCTGGGGCATGGCCTACGGTGCGCTGATCATGGGGATTTATGCATTGTTTACTCGTGTGCCGTTCAACTATGATTCGGCGATCGCCTACAGCGTATCGCTGGTCTACCTGTCGGTATTCGGCTCGATTCTGGCGTTCGGTTCCTACCTGACGCTGGTTGGGCGCATCGGCGCCGATCGTGCGGCCTACGCGGCGGTCCTGTTCCCCGTCATTGCGCTTGGAATTTCAACCGTGTTCGAGGATTACCAGTGGACATTGCGCGCCGGCTTTGGCTTCGCGCTGGTACTGCTCGGCAACTATATCGTCGTCACCAAACCCAGAACCGCCTCGGCCTGAAAGCCGGATTTTAACCTAGATGCCGGAGAGCGGATCGCCGAGCAGGTTGGACACGTTCGGCACCTGCTCCAGTGCCCAGCTCAACTGGTCGCGCAGCGACGAACTCAATGCGTTTGGTGCGACCCGGTTGGACAAGGGTATACCGGCCTCGAGGTCGATCAACTGCTGCTCGAGTATGGTATGCAGAATGATTCGATGTGCCTCGGTCAGATTTTCAAGCGTGGTATGCATCTTGTCGATTTTCGTGCTGAGCGCGGCGAAGCGCGCCGGGGTCGAATGCATGCGGATGCCGTGTTTGATGGCGAGCGTACGAGCGGTCGAGAACAGCGGCATGATACCGCCCATTTTCAGATCCATGCGGCCGTTGTCCAGCTTGAAGCGGCCGAACAGCCCTAATGGTGGTGAATTCTTGCTCGCATTGATCGACAGCAACTTGATGAACAGTTTCGAGTTGCCGCCGATTTCGAAGGCCTGATCGAGCACCTTGTTGGCGAGCCTGGTGTCGCCATGCACCGGCACTGCATCGAAAAAGATGTCGCAATTCAGAATATCCTCGGGCGATTGCCGCCGAATCCATTTCTTGACCCGCTTTTTCCAGCGCCTGGCGGACATGCGCCAGTCCGGATTGCTGGCCATGACCTTGCCCTTGCAATAGGGCACGCCGGCGGCATCGAGTATGTCGGAAACCCTGCCACCGAACTCGGTGAACCATTGATCCTCGGGGCCATCCGGCTCGCCTTCCGTGTAGACGATGGCATTATCCTGGTCCATAGCCAGCAGGCTTTCGCCGCGGCCACCGGAACCGAGCACCAGCATGGCATAGGCGCAGGGCGGCGGTGTCGCCATTTCGGCCTCGGCCAGCTTACAGGCCTGGCGCGTCAGCGCGCACAGCTCGCGCGATATCACCGCGGCGATATCACGTGCGTCGACCTCCTCGGCCACCAGGCTTTTCGTCACCAGTACGATGTTGCCCCACACGCGCGCCATCTGCCCGGCATTCTCGGCGGCGTCGATATCGTCGCCGAGCAGCACCGCGTCGTCCGCGCGTTGGCGCAGCAGGTCGCGTTGCGACAGGGCGCCGATAATTTCGCCGTGATCGTCGTGCACACCAAGATGGCGGATATTCATGCGTCGCATGCGCGCTATGGCGCGATAGACGAAGGCACTGGCATTCAGGCTTTCAAGCGGAAATACCGCGACTTCAGAGACGGTCCTGTCGAACGCGTTCTCGTGCTCGCGTCGCAGCTGGCGCAGCAAATCGCGCTCGGTGATGATGCCGCTGGGGCCGTCGTTCTCAAGCGGGTTGACGTAAAGCGAGCTGACTTCGTGATCGATCATTTTCGTCAATGCGTCGCGCAGGCTAACGTCGGCGTCGATCATTAACGGCGGGCTCTTCATCAGGTCGCGCAAGCGGTGCCGGTAGGGAAAGCTGTCGATACGCTCGAGCACGGTTCGCATCGAGCGTGCTTCGCGCACGTCGAGCCAGCCGATCTGCGCCTCGCGCATGCTCGATTCGCCGAAGCGCTCGCAGGCGCGTTCGAGTTCGGCCAGCGTGCGGATGCCGGCCTCGCGCAGGCGCGGAATCAAGGCGACAAAAATGGCCGCGGTCGCAATCGAGTCGCCGAGCGCGCTGTGGCGGTCGTGTATTTCGACGCCGGCCCAGCTGGCAATGGTGTCGAGCGAAAAATCAGGCAGGTTCGGCGCCAGCAGGTTGACCAGAAAACGCACGTCAAGACAACGCGGCGGGATCCATTCGAGCCCGGACAGCTCGCGTTCGCGCTTCAGCATCGCCAGATCGAAACCGCTGGCATAACCGATCAGTACCGAATTCTGGCGCCAGTTATCGAAATCCCGCGCCACGTCGGCGAAAGCGCGCGCAGTGGCGACATCGTCGTCGCTGATACCATGGATAGCCTGGCTGTCCGCCGGAATCGGCACTCCCGGGTTAATCAACTCCTGAAAATTACTGGACTCGTCGACCACACCATGCACGATGCGTACGGCGCCGAGCTGGATCATGCGCGCCTTGCTGGTATCGAGCCCGGTGGTTTCCGAATCGAACGCGATCGCGTCCAGCGAAAGCAGCGGTATCGAGGCGGGATTATGCTCTAGCGCCATTGCTAGCGACCACCGGAGACGTCGATGAAACTGCCGGTGGTATAGGCCGAAGCGTCGGACAGCAGCCACAGGATCGCCTCGGCGACCTCGACCGGCAAACCACCACGCTGCATAGGTACGCCGGACTTGAGCCGATCGACGCGCCCGGCCTCACCACTGGCGGCATGGATATCGGTATAGATCAGGCCCGGTTTGACCGCGTTAACGCGAATGCCCTGGTCGCCGAGCTCCTTCGCCAGACCGATGGTCATCGCGTCGATCGCACCCTTGGATGCGGCGTAATCGACGTATTCGTGCGGGCCGCCGAGATCGGCCGCGCGCGACGACAGGTTTACGATGGCGCCCCCCTGGCCGCCTGTTTTGGTCGACATGCGCTTGATCGCCTCGCGCGCGCACAGAAAGCTGCCGATTACGTTGATTTCCAGCACTCGTCGCCAGCGCTCGGGATCCATGTCGACCAGGTCGCTTTGCTGCTCGAGAATGCCGGCATTGTTGACCAGCCCGTCGAGACGGCCGAATTCGTCGTCGATAGCACGGTACATCGCTTCAACCTCGGACTCGACACCGACGCTGGCCTGAAACAGTATCGCCCGGTGGCCTCCGGCCAGCAGAGAGTCCAGTAACTCGTTGGCAGCCTCTTCGCTGTGCAGATAGTTCAGACAAAGCGCGTAGCCGTGAGCGGCGGCAAGGCGCGCGGTTTCGGCGCCGATGCCGCGGCTGGCTCCGGTAATCAGTAATACTTTCGACATGTCTCCGCCATCCCAACGGCGCGGTTTCGGATTCGCGCCGATTTACTCGTGAAACAGTTCCAGCGCTTCGGGTGCGTGATCTTTTTTATGGTAAGCCTGCAAGCCGAGAACGCCCTTGGTATCCTGCCGAATCTCGATAAATACCTGCGCCGGCGAAACCTCGAGTGATTCCACCAGCGCGATCGCGTCGGCTTGCTGATTGTAAACGATTATGGACTCGGGGTTGGCGTCGAGTCTTGCCTGCAATTGATCCCGGTCAATACAGACCTCGCAATCCTCGGCGCCGGGGTCGAGCAGCGCCACCAGCGGCTGGCCTTCACCATCGATTGCGCGGGTAATGATCTTATTACTACAGGTGCGTTTGATCGTCAGCATTTCAGGTTTTCAGTTTCTCGCGCAACATTGCGTTGACCTGGCCCGGGTTAGCCTTGCCCTGCGACTGTTTCATGACCTGGCCGACGAAAAAGCCTAACACCTTTTCCTTACCGGCGCGGAACTGTTCGACCTGGTCGGGATTGTTGGCGATAACTTCGTCAATCAACGCCTCGATCGCACCACTGTCGGTGATCTGCTTCAGCCCGCGCGCTTCGATAATCCCGTCGACATCGCCTTCTCCCTGCCACATCGCCTCAAAAACCTCTTTCGCAATCTTGCCGGAAATCGTATTGTCGGCAATGCGCACAACCAGCTGCGCCAGCATTTCTGGCGTAACCGGCGACGCGCCGATTTCGATACCCGCCTTGTTCAGCGCACCGGTCAGGTCGCCCAGGATCCAGTTCGCCAGCAAGCCGCACTGCTTCGGGACTACGGCCAGCGCGGTTTCGAAATAAAGCGCGGTTTCACGGTTCGCGGTCAACAGTTCTGCATTGTAATCGGACAGACCAAGGTCTTCGATGTAGCGCTGCTTTTTCTGTTCGGGCAATTCCGGCAGGCTGGCGCGAATGTCTTCGATGTCGGTCTCGCGAATCGCGACTGGCAACAGGTCGGGGTCGGGAAAATAGCGGTAGTCGTTGGCTTCCTCCTTGCTGCGCATCGAGCGCGTCTCGTCGCGCTCGGCGTCGTACAGCCGGGTTTCCTGCACCACGCTATCACCGTCTTCGAGCAGATCGATCTGGCGTTCGATTTCGAAGTTGATCGCGCGTTCGAGAAAGCGAAACGAGTTGATGTTTTTCAACTCGGTGCGCGTGCCGAGCTTGTCGTCGCCACGCCGCCGTATCGACACGTTGGCATCGCAGCGAAACGACCCTTCCTGCATGTTGCCGTCACAAATTTCCAGGTAACGCACGAGCGAGTGAATCTTGCGCGCATAGGCCACGGCTTCTTTCGCGCTGCGCATGTCGGGTTCGGACACGATTTCGAGCAACGGCGTGCCGGCGCGATTCAGATCGATGCCGCTCATATCCGGGAACTGGTCGTGGATCGATTTGCCGGCGTCTTCCTCGAGGTGCGCGCGGGTAATGCCTATTTCCTTGTGTTCGCCCTCGGCCGGGCTGATAAAGACATGGCCGCGGCCGACGATCGGCAGCTCGTATTGCGAAATCTGGTAACCCTTGGGCAGATCGGGGTAGAAATAATTCTTGCGCGCAAAAACCGAGTAATGATCGATTTCGGCCTCGATGGCAACGCCGAAGCGGATCGCCATGCTGACCGCTTCGCGGTTCAACACCGGCAGCACGCCCGGCAGGCCGAGATCGACCGCGCAGGCCTGGGTGTTCGGTTCGGCGCCAAACGCGGTCGACGCACCGGAGAATATTTTACTTTTGGTCGCGAGCTGCGCGTGAATCTCGAGCCCGATGACGCTTTCCCATTCGCTCATTTGAACGCCTCCGGAACCCGCAGGTGCCAGTCGCTAACCTGCTGGTAGGCAAACGCGGTATTCAGCAGGCGCGCTTCGTCGAAATAGTTGCCGATCAGCTGCATGCCGACCGGCAAGCCATCGCTGAAACCAACCGGTAACGACATGCCGGGCAGGCCGGCGAGGTTTAGCGAAATGGTGTAAATGTCCTGCAGGTACATGCTCACCGGGTCATCGGTTTTGGCGCCGATCGAGAACGCGGTCTCGGGCGTGGTCGGACCGAGGATCAGGTCGACCTCGCTGAAAGCTTGCTGGAAGTCTTGCTTGATCAGGCGCCTCAACTGCTGCGCCTTGAGGTAGTAGGCATCGTAGTAACCGGCAGACAACGCGTAGGTGCCGATCATGATGCGGCGTTTGACCTCGGCGCCGAAACCTTCACCGCGCGAACGTTTGTAGAGGTCTTCGAGATCGACCGGATTATCGCAGCGATAGCCGAAGCGCACGCCATCGAAGCGCGACAGGTTTGACGAGCATTCCGCCATCGCGATGACGTAATAAGTCGGGATCGACAGGCCGGTGTTCGGCAGCGAGATATCGCAAATCTCGGCGCCGAGCCGGCGCAATTCATCGATCGCGGTTTCGATCACGCCGGCAATCTTGCCATCGAGACCTTCGGCGAAATACTCTTTCGGCAAACCGATTCTCAAACCCTCGATACTCTCTCCGAGCGTAGCGCTGAAATCCGGCACGGCCTCTTCCGAAGAGGTCGAGTCGCGCTGATCGAAGCCAGCCATGGTTTGCAGCAATAGCGCGCAATCCTCGGCACTGCGTGCAAACGGACCGCCCTGGTCGAGACTCGAACCGTAGGCGATCATGCCGTAGCGCGAAACACGCCCATAGGTTGGCTTGATGCCGGTGACGCCGCACAAGGCTGCCGGCTGACGAATCGAGCCGCCGGTATCGGTGCCGGTGGCACCGGGCGCCAATCCCGCCGCGACCGCGGCGGCGGAACCGCCGGACGATCCGCCTGGTACACGGCTGATATTCCACGGGTTGGCGACATGGCCATAGTATGAATTTTCGTTGGAAGAACCCATTGCGAATTCGTCCATGTTGGTCTTGCCGAGCATAACCGCACCCGCGGCCCTGAATTTTTCGATCACGGTTGCATCGTAGGGCGCGATGAAGTTGTCGAGGATGCGCGAGGCGCAGGAGGTGCGCACGCCGTCGGTGCAGAACAGATCCTTGTGCGCCAGGGGGATCCCGGTCAGGCGGTCAGCATTGCCTTCGGCGCGCACCGTGTCGGCCGTCTTTGCCTGCTCCAGCGCAATCTCGCCGGTGACGCTGATGAAACAATTCAAGGTCGGGTTGTGCTTGTCGATGCGCTCGAGATATTCCTGGGTAATCTCGACGCTGGAAAATTCGCCGGCCTCAAGCCCGCGGCTGATTTCGCTTACCGTAGCAGCCATTACTCGATCACCTTTGGCACACGGTAAAGCCCGGCTTCGACGTCGGGCGCGATTTGCTGAAACTTGTCGCGTTGATCGCTTTCGGTAACATTGTCGTCGCGCAGCCGCTGGGTTGCATCGAGCGGATTCGATAGGGGCGCAACCCCGCTCGAATCGACCTGGTTCATCTGGTCGACCAGGTCCAGGATGCTGGATAAATCGGCCACGTATTGTTCGAGTACATCCTCGTCGATATGCAATCTGGCGAGGTGAGCAATGTTACGAACGTCCTCAGTTTTCAGCGTCATTTACGGAAATTTCCAGTGCGTCACGGAAAAGCCCGCAAACTTACCACAATTTCACCGCTTGTATAAGCAAAAGACTGATTCTTAAGGTATTTCACCTTGTGAAAATCATATCCCGTAGCTATAGTTACGCTGCATCTGCGCTATACTGTTTCTTAATCGGGTATTTTCGTGCCAGCGCACATCACAAAACACATAACGGGTTAACACACAGCATGTTTGGAGCTATTCGCGGCCTGCTATCCAATGATCTGTCGATCGATCTGGGTACGGCCAATACGCTTATTTATTCCCGCGGCCAGGGAATCGTTCTCAACGAGCCGTCGGTCGTCGCTATTCGTCAGGATCGTGGCCCGGGCGGGCCCAAGTCGATCGAGGCGGTCGGCACCGACGCCAAGAAGATGCTGGGCCGCACCCCGGAAAACATCACCGCCAAACGGCCTATGAAGGACGGTGTCATAGCCGACTTCACCTACACCGAGAAAATGCTGCAGCACTTTATCCGCAAGGTGCATGAAAACCAGTTCATGCGACCGAGCCCGCGCGTACTGATCTGTGTACCCTGTGGCGCGACCCAGGTCGAGCGCCGGGCGATTCGCGAATCGGCGCTAGGAGCCGGTGCTCGCAAGGTCTACCTGATCGAGGAGCCAATGGCAGCCGCGATCGGCGCCGGCATGCCGGTCGACGAAGCGCAGGGTTCGATGGTGCTGGATATCGGTGGCGGTACCTCCGAAGTTGCGGTTATGTCGTTGAACGGCATCGTATACTCGGCCTCGGTACGCATCGGCGGCGACCGCTTCGACGATGCCATTATCAACTACGTGCGTCGCAACTACGGCATTCTGATCGGTGAAGCTACCGCGGAAAAAATCAAGATGCAGATAGCCGCAGCTTATCCGGGCAAGGAACTTCTGGAAATGGAAGTCAAGGGCCGCAACCTGTCCGAAGGGGTACCGCGCGCCTTCACGCTGAACAGCAACGAAATCCTCGAAGCGCTGCAGGATCCACTTTACGGCATCATCTCGGCGGTCAAGAATGCGCTTGAACAGACCCCGCCCGAGCTGGGTTCGGATATCGCCGAACGCGGCATCGTGCTGACCGGCGGTGGCGCGCTGCTGCGCGATCTCGACCGACTGATCATGGAGGAAACCGGACTGCCCGTGATCATTGCCGAAGATCCGCTGACCTGCGTCGCCCGCGGCGGCGGACGCGTGCTCGAAATGATCGACGAACATGGGCTGGATTTTCTGGCGGTAGAGTAAAAGTCCGACAGCCACAGCCTATATGAAGATATTACTCCAGGCACGTGGCGCATCCTTGCAGGCGCTTGTATTCGTCGTGGTTTGTATCGCGATGATGGTCGTCGATCACCGTTTTCAGCATCTCGAAGTTGTCCGTGCCAATATTTCGCTAGCGCTGACGCCATTGCGTTATCTGGTGAGCCTGCCAGCCACCGGCGGTAACTGGATCGGCGACTGGTTCACGTCGCATACCGAGCTGCTCGAAGAGAACGAAAAATTACGCTCCGAGGGCCGTATTCTGAATGCGCGCCTGCAAAAGCTCGAAATTCTCGCCGAGGAAAATGCACGTTTGCGCAACCTGCTCGGTTCGGCGCGCAAGATTTCAGACGAGGTTATCGTCGCCGAGTTGTTGTCGGTTGATCAGAACCCATATCGGCAGCTCATCGAGATCAACAAGGGCAGCAGCGACGGCATCGAGATCGGACATGCCGTCATCGACGATTTCGGCGTGATGGGCCAGGTAATCCATGTCAATCCGCAGTCGGCGACCACTATACTGATTTCCGATCCGGAACACGCAATACCGGTGCAGTTTGTGCGCAGTGGAACACGCTCGGTCGCCTTCGGCCGCGGTTCCACCACCCAGCTCGAGCTGCGCTACCTGCCGGCCACGGCCGATATCGAAATCGGCGATGACCTGGTTACATCGGGCCTCGGCGGACGTTTCCCGCCCGATTATCCAGTGGCCAGAGTGACCGCCATCAACGAGGATCGCGTACGCGGATTCGTTACCGTGTCCGCAGAACCCAAGGCGCGCCTCGACTCCAGTCGCGAAGTACTCGTCATCAAACCCAGACAATAAAATGTCGAGGCTGCGTTATCTGGTAATTTATCTGAGCCTGGTCGTGGCGTTAATCCTGACGATTCTGCCGCTACCGGACTGGGTACATATTTATCGCCCCAACTGGGTCGCGCTGGCGCTGATTTACTGGAGCATGGCCTTGCCCAAACGGGTAGGTCTCTGGTTTGCGTTCTTTACCGGCATCATTCTCGATACGGCGCAGGGTACCTTGCTCGGACAGCATACCATGGCGCTGGTAGCGATCATTTTCATAAACATGAATTTCTACCAACGCATTCGCGTGCTGGCGCTGGCGCAACAGGCGATTTACGTTTTCGTATTGCTGTTGATCAATCAGCTTATCGTCGCCTGGGTCGAAGGCATTATGGGGCGGCCGACACCGCTGTTGACGTTTTTCAGTGCGCCCTTCATCGGCATGCTGATATGGCCATGGGTGTTCGTCGTGCTGCGCGATATTCGCCGTAAAGCGATACTGTGATGAATTCCCCCAAACGGCCGCCGGACTATGACTATATCGATGACGACGCGAGCCTGGCGCGATTCTGTGATGCACTGGGGCAGGCCGGTTGCTGCGCGATCGATACCGAGTTTATCCGTGAAAGCACCTATTATCCCGAACTGGCATTGATCCAGGTCGCCAGCGAGAATCGACAGGCCTGTGTCGATCCACTCGCGATTAGCGACTTGCAGCCGCTGGCAGAATTGTTGCTGCGGCCGGATCTGTTAAAGGTGTTTCATTCGCCGTCACAGGACCTGGAAATCCTCTACCAGAAGTTCGGATCGGTGCCGGCGCCGGTGTTCGATACGCAACTCGCCGCAGCCGTACTTGGTTACAATCACCAGGTTTCCTACGCCGACCTGGTACAGCAGATAACCG
>CP070646.1:3201593-3206144 GCA_020354435.1 Gammaproteobacteria bacterium | reverse complement strand
GCAACAGTGCGATCAACGCGAGGCCAAGCGCCGCAAGCCATATATCCGGCAACACGTCGAGATTGAATCCGGCGCCGAGCGCTACGAAAAAGATGATCAGGAAAAAGTCGCGCAGCGGTTTCAGGCTTTCGGCGATGAACAGTGCGATTGGGCTGCGCGCGATGCTGACGCCGGCGATAAATGCACCGATTTCGTACGAAAGCCCCAGATGTTCGGCCACTTCGGCGAGGCCGAGACACCAGCCGATGGCAAGCAGGAATATGTACTCCTGGATACGATCGAAGCGTGAAATCAGGCGCGTCAGAACATGCTTCTCGAGCAGGTAGGCAACTACTACCAGCCCGGGTAAAGCCAGCGCCGGTTGCGAAATTGCCAGCCAGCCGACGCGTTCGCTGGCTGCACCCTCGATCGCGAGTAACAGGAAAATGGCGATGATGTCCTGCAGTAACAGAATACTGATGATGATTTCACCGGTGCGCTGGTGATGCAGTACAGTGGTCGGTATCAGTTTCAGGCCGATGATGGTGCTGGAGAACATCAGCGCGGCACCGATAATCAGGGCCTCGATATGGCTGTAACCAAACATCAGGCTGTAGGCGTAACCGAGTACCAGTATCACCAGCGAACTGAGGCCGGCGACGATGACGGTTTCGCCCGCAAGGCGTATCAATTGCTGCGGATGCAAATGCAGACCAAGCAAAAACAGCAGAAAAATGATACCGACATCGGCAATGTCCTGGATCAGGGCAAGGTCGGAGATCAGGTGAATTCCCCAGGGTCCGATGAATAATCCAAGGCCGATATAGGCGATGATCAACGACTGGCGCAGGCTCAACGCCAGCGTCGCCAGCAATGCGGCCCCGCAAAAAATCAGGAACAGTATGTAAACCACCGATGTCTCTGCCATAGACACGCAGATTAACACGACACGGGCTTGATTTTTAAAAGTGATTGCCTAAGCTAACGCGCTGTTTTTTAGCAAACGCGCCGCATGTTCGCACTCGAAATCGAAAATCTGAAAAAAACCTACGCCAGCGGGCTGCAGGCACTTCGCGGCATCGATCTCAGTGTCGAACAGGGGGATTTCTTTGCGCTGTTGGGGCCGAACGGCGCAGGCAAATCGACCTGCATCGGTATCATCTCGGGACTGGTCAATAAAACCGGCGGTAGCGTACGCATATTCGGTCACTCTATCGACGACCAGTTTCTCCTCGCCAAGTCGATGCTGGGCTCGGTACCGCAAGAATTTAATTTCAACACCTTCGAACCGGTCGAGGAAATCATCATCAATCAGGCCGGCTATTACGGCGTTCCGGCCCGCGTTGCGAGGCAGGAAACCGAACGCTACCTCAAGCAGCTAGGGCTGTGGCAGCATCGCAGATCTCAGGCGCGCCGCCTGTCGGGTGGTATGAAGCGCCGGTTGATGATTGCGCGCGCGCTGGTGCACAAACCCCGGCTGCTGATCCTGGACGAGCCGACCGCCGGAGTCGATATCGAGCTGAGGCGCTCGATGTGGGATTTTCTCGAAACCATCAACCAGCAGGGCACGACGATTATCCTGACGACCCATTATCTCGAGGAAGCCGAACGCATGTGCCGCAACGTCGCCATTATCGACGAAGGCAGTATTATCCAGAACAGCAGCATGCCCGCGCTGCTCCAGCAATTGAACAGCGAAACCTTCGTGCTTTACCTGCGCCACGAAATAGAGCGTGTTCCCGAGTTGCCCAGCTTCGATCAAATCGAGCTGCTGGACAGAAACAGCATCGAGGTCGAGGTACCGGAGTCGCTGACCATAAACGACCTGATCGGTGAACTCGAATCCCAGCACATCGTGGTCCAGCGCATGCGTAACAAGGTGAACCGCCTCGAAGAGTTGTTCGTCAAGATGACCGCGAAGTCCGATCGTTCGAGTTTTGCCTGATGTTGCGCCAGTTCTGGATTGCTTACCTGACGATAACGCGCAAGGAAATCATGCGCTTCACGCGCATCTGGGTGCAGACGATTTTTCCGCCGGTGGTCATGGTGGCGCTGTACTTCATTATCTTCGGCAACCTGATCGGACAGCGCATCGGCCAGATGGATGGCATGTCGTACATCGACTTCATCATGCCCGGGCTGGTGATGATGTCGATTATCACCAACTCCTACGCCAACGTCGTGTCGTCTTTCTACGGCGCAAAATACTCGCGCCATATCGAGGAAATGCAGGTGGCGCCGGTGCCCAACCTGGTGATACTGCTGGGTTTCGTGACCGGCGGTGTAGCCCGCGGTATCAGCGTCGGTTTCGCGGTAACGCTGGTTTCGCTGTTTTTCACCGAATTCAGCGTCCACAACTCCCTGATCGTGTTGCTGGTTGCCCTGCTGACTTCAAGCCTGTTTTCGATGGCGGGCCTGATCAACGCGATTTTCGCCAATAGCTTCGACGATATCAGCATCGTACCAACCTTCGTGCTGACGCCGCTAACCTATCTCGGCGGTATTTTTTACTCGATCAAGCTGCTGCCAGAAATCTGGCAACAGGTGTCGCTGGCCAATCCGATACTGTACATGGTCAACAGCTTTCGCTTCGGCTTTCGCGGCACCAGCGACATCGATCTGGCAACGGCCCTGCTGGTCATCCTCGGCTTTAACGCGGTATTGTTTATCGTCAGCCTGTTCCTGCTGCAACGCGGAGTCGGGATTCGCCAGTGACGGAACTGTTCGATATCGGGGTCAATTTGACCAACAAGAGCCTGATGCGCGATCTCGACGGCGTTATGCAACGCGCCGAAGATGCCGGTGTCGGGCAAATGGCTGTCACCGGTACGTCGATCGATGTCAGCCAGCAGGCGATAGATCTGTGCCGGCGTTTTCCCGAACGCCTGGTGTCGACCTGCGGCATCCATCCGCATCACGCCAGCGAATGGGATGCAGACAGCCGTGATGCGCTGGAGCGCATGGCGCGGCAGGATTGTGTGCGCGCCATTGGCGAAGCCGGGCTGGATTTCAATCGCAACTATTCGCCGCCGGCAGCACAGGAATATGCCTTCGAGCAACAGCTCGAAATCGCCGCGGCCATGCAAATGCCGTTGTTCTGCCACCAGCGCGATGCGCATGCCCGTTTCATCGAAATGCTGCGCCGGTTCAGGCAGGCAATTCCGCGGGTCGTCGTTCACTGCTTTACCGACAGCCGCGAAGCCCTGATGGATTGTCTCGATCTGGACTGCTATATCGGCATTACCGGGTGGATCTGCGATGAGCGCCGCGGCCTCGAATTGCAACAGCTCGTCAGCCTGATCCCGGCAGACCGGCTTTTGCTCGAGACCGACGCTCCCTACCTACTGCCGCGAGACCTCGAGTGCAAACCGTCGAACCGCGTTAACGAGCCCGCCTATTTACCGCATATTATGCGCGCGGTAACCCGCCACAGGGCCGAACCAGAGCAGCAACTGGCTCGGCAAGTACTTGAAAACAGTAGAGTTTTTTTCGATCTTTAAGCCGTAAACGGCGATCGCACGAAGGCCCACGGCGATACCCTCGAAAGGGGTGAAAAACTACTGCGATTGTGGCGAATTTGGGGTTACAAGTTACGAATTACGTTCTAAACTTAGTAAATCGAATCGACTGGTTCTGATGCATGAACGATCAGGTAAAACTCAACTTTTTTGCTTCGGCGCCGGAGCCGTGCAGCTACCTGGAAAACCGCAAATCGGTCAGCGCGTTTGCCAATCCTCATATGGATATGGACATGAATACCTATAACGAGTTGATTCAACATGGTTTTCGCCGTTCCGGCGGTTACATTTACCGGCCCCACTGCCCGCATTGCCAGGAGTGTATTTCGGTGCGCGTTCCGGTACGCAGACACCGCTACTCGCGAAACGAACAGCGCGCCATCAAGCGCAACTCCGACATTCGCATCAGTATCATGCCGGGGCGTTACCGGGACGAGCATTTCGACCTGTACCGGCGCTATATCAGCAGCCGGCACAACGACGGCAGCATGGCCAATCCGAACAAATCTGATTATCACCGCTTCCTGATCTGCGACTGGACCGATACGCTGTTTTTCGAGTATCGCCTGAATCGAATCCTGATCGCGGTCGCGGTTTGCGATATAACCGACAGCGGCCTGTCCGCGGTTTATACCTTCTTCGATCCCGACTACGCCAATCGCAGCCCCGGGCATTTTGCCATTCTGAGCCAGATCCACGAAACCCGCCTGCGTGATCTCGACTATCTCTACCTGGGTTACTGGATACGAGACTGCAACAAGATGAGCTACAAGCGCCGTTACAGGCCGCTGGAAGCCTTCCTCAACGACCAGTGGGTTAATCTGGATCCATAGCTGAGCCATTAAGCAACCCTGTCCGCCAAAGAGTGTATCTCTTCAAGGGAACTCCGATAACCCTGGCATCTTTTGTCATTGCGAGCGAAGCGAAGCAATCTTTCTGTCTGCAGCCAGATGTCTGGAGATTGCTTCGTCTCGCTACGGCCTTCGGCCTGCGGTCCTCGTTATGACTGATAAGCGAGGCATATCCTGGCAACACCTCGATTCAGAGATGCCCG
>CP070646.1:3174235-3201493 GCA_020354435.1 Gammaproteobacteria bacterium | reverse complement strand
ACCCCTATGGCCGAGTGTCATGCGCTCGGCTGCCTCGCGCGCTACGCCTGTCCGGTGGCTCCCGAGCTGCGCTACGAGCCCGCGCAGGGACGTTTCCATCTGCAGGCCTTTCTGCAGGCGCGTGCCGCCCGATCGCCAATGTTCAGGTCCTAGTTGAGAATTCCTGTCTAAGGCGCGAATCCTGCGCAAAAAAGTGTTTTATTACGTATTTGCGTTTCACCAGACTCAACTATACTTTGGTATTGATACTAAACATGAAATACGGTGGAAAAAATTCAGGTCGACGAACCTGCTTGGTATTACTATTCCATGTAGCAAACTGGGTATGCTGTTAATTTCACAAACCTATCATAACTGCCTGGCGAACGCCTGTCCGAATGAATGTTGGCGATTCGATTTGTCGGCAGTTCATTGTTCGGAGCATCGTTCAGTGATGCTCCGGCGGATGACACAGGTCGGGAAGTGATATGGCTTTAGCTGCTGCCGAAGATACGATCAAACTGTTTCGCCGCTTGCAGGAACCGGGCGCATCGGTCGCCGAGATCATCGACCAGCTCGGCGCGCAACAGGAGCAGCTGCGTCCCGAGGACGTTATCAACAATGCACTACGCCTCGATCCGCCGGAGGCGATCCACCTGCTCAAGCTGGTGGAAGGCACGACCAAGCCGATCGATCTGGCGAATCTCAGCATCCACCTGGATAAGGTCGAGGACCCCGAATTCAAGATTCCGCTATTGCGTTACCTCGGCGGCGTGACACACGAAAAGGTACCGCTGATTGCGGCCAAATTTCTCAAGGACGAAAACAAGGTCGTCGTTATCGAGGCGCTAAAGGCTCTCGAACGCCAGACCGAGCCGTTCGATGTTTCAATCCTGCTGCCCCATATCGAGTCGATGTCCGGTATCGAGTACCAGCTGGCATTGAAAATTATCGCCAAGCACGCCGATGCCGACCTCGTGCCCCATCTTTCGTCCTACCTCAATACCAGGTCGCAGGAGCTCAACGATTTTTTAACCCGCATTATCGTGCACAACGCGGACAGGGATAGTTTCGAAAAATTTCTTCGGCGATTGATGATCGAGGACGATTATGACCGCCACCAGGCGATTGCCTCTATCCAGAAATTATCGGACGGAAAATTATCCGAAGTGGCGCGTGAGCTGTCCGATCACGAGCAGGAATTCATTCGTAATACCGCGCAGCAGCTGGTCATGAACCTGATCGGCGACGAGGACCTGGGTAAAATCGAGGAGTTCGCCCTGAGCGACAACTGGCAGGTGCGCGAGCGCGCGATCCATTCGCTTGCCAAGTCGTCGAACCGCGGCGCGATCGCGGTGCTGAAAAAGTTGATTGACGCCTATCCGGACGATTACGTGCTCGCGCTGCGCGCGGTCAAACAGCTCGGGTTCGGCAAGGGCCTGGAAATATGCTTCGACGCGCTCAAGAGTAAACAGGCTAACGTTCAGCGCGCCGCGCTCGAAACCATCGAGGCGATTACCACCGAGCGACACGCCGTCGACGTGCGCAACAATATACTGTGGAGCCTCCCCTTGTTAACCATCGAGATGCGGGAATTTGCCAAGATGCTGATGTCGCAGATTACCAGGGATTTCGATTTACCCGATATTCAGATCGACGACAACATGAATACCAGCGCCGGTGCGGTTGATCTTCCGCTATTCGGCGAGGCAACGTCCTCTTACAAGCCGGTGGAAAATATTTCGTTACTGGATGCCCTCGGCCCGGGCGAGGTGTGGATGGACCGCTACCATATCAAGGAAGAAATTGGTCGTGGCGCGATGGGTCGTGTCATGCTGGCCGAGGATGACATGGTGGACGAGTCGCTGATCCTCAAGTTCATGCTGCCCGAACTCACGATGGACAAGGATTCGACCGAGCGTTTCAAGCGCGAGGTCAAGTATGCGCGTAAGGTCGGTCATCGCAACGTCATTCGAGTGCACGATATCCTGCTCAAGGATAACGTTTGCGCGATATCGATGGAGTACTTCGAGAGTCGCGGCCTCGAGGCGGTGCTGCAGGATATCGGCTGTTTCGAGACGCTGGAGGGGCTGGAGATTCTGTACCAGATAGCGAGCGGTATGGCGGCGGCGCACGAGGAAGCGGTGATTCATCGCGATCTCAAGCCCAGCAATATTCTTATCGACGATCAGTGGCACGTGAAGATTGTGGATTTCGGTATCGCTTCCGCCGGAACCGCCTCGGAAGCCACGTTGACGCAGACTGGCTCGATTATGGGCAGCCCGGCTTACCTCGCGCCCGAGCGAGCCGAGGGCGGGGATGCCGACGAGCGCAGCGATATCTATTCGCTGGGCATCGTTGCTTATTACATGTTCAGCGGCCAGTTACCTTATACCGGGAAACCGATGGAAGTACTGGCCAAACATCGCGATGGCGATGCCCCCCCGATTGTCAAGATCAAGGAGGGTGCCGCGCCAGAGGTTTCGCGCCTGATCGTAAAAATGATGGCGGTGGATCCGGCGGCTCGTCCACAATCCATGGCTGAGGTGCGTGACGAGGTCAAGGCGCTGGTCGAGCAGTTCACGCTCCCGGACGAAATCGACTAACTCTAAAGCCAAAAAAGTCGGGGACAGTTTACTACTTTCGCAAGGCGAAAGTAGTAAACTGTCCCCGACTTTTTTAAACTGTCCCCGACTTAATTTTGTGACTGCACCGCGCTTACTGCGATCAGGTAATAGATGTCCTTGATGTCGCAGCCGCGCGACAAATCGTTCGCGGGCCGCTTCAATCCCTGCAGAATGGGGCCTATCACGGTGGCGCCGCCGAAACGCTGGGTCAGCTTGTAACCGATATTGCCGGCATCGAGGTCGGGAAAGATCAGCACGTTTGCCAGGCCATTGATCTTTGAGTCGGATATTTTCTTTGCGGCAATCTCGGGTACGATCGCGGCGTCGAGTTGAACCTCGCCCTCGATTGCGATATCGGGCAATTTACCGCGCGCCAGACGCGTCGCTTCGCGTACCTTGTCGACATGCGGGTGATCGGCGCTGCCGTCGGTCGAAAAGGACAACATCGCCACCCGCGGTTCCTCGTCGATGAAGTGCCGCGCCGAATCCACGGCCGCAACCGTGATTTCGGCCAGTTGCTCGGGATCGGGATCGATAATGAGCCCGCAGTCGGCAAATATCATCGCGCGCTTTGGTTCGTGAAAATCGGTTTCGAACAGCATCAGCATGAAACTCGATACCGAACTGAATCCGGGTAGCACGCCGACGATCTGCAGCGCCGAGCGCACGCGGTCACCGGTAGTGTAGACCGCGCCGGCAATGGCTCCGTCGGCGTCACCCGCCTGCAGCATCAGATCGGCAAAACACAATGGGTCGCGCGCCTGTTGCTCCGCCTGTTCGCGCGTCAAGCCCTTGTGCTTGCGCAGTTGCCACAGGTTCTCACTATATCTTTGGTGGTATTGTGAAGCGCTCGGGTCTTCGATTCTAATGTCGGTCAAATCATGTCCCGACGCTTGCGCCTGCTGCCGAATCGCTGCTTCGCTGCCGACGAGTATGCAATTTGCGATTCCATCATCATGAGCGCTGCGTGCGGCTGTGATGACGCGCGCATCTTCGCCTTCGGCAAGCACGATGGTTTGCCGTTGGGCGCGGGCCTTATCGAGGATAGAATCGAGAAATCGCATGATGGGGATCTAGAAATTACATAATCAGGGCAGGTTGAATGGTGCAGAATAATGCACTTATCGCGCCGGGGTGTCCATGAAATCCACGGCATGCGCGATCAAACGTTAGAAGGAGGTAGTGAAAATTTGGTATACAATATACCAAATCCTTCGTATATTGTGAGTTTACGCCTGTCAGCCGATGGATCGCCGACGGCAACAAACCAGGGCTATTGAATATGATTATTGGAATACCCGCAGAAATTCATCCCGGGGAAAAGCGCATTGCGGCGTCTCCGGAAATGATTGAAAAACTGATCGCGGCTGGATTCGAGGTCATCGTCGAATCGGGCGCCGGCGCCGGCGCCAGTTTTACCGACGATGCTTTCCGCGAAGTCGGCGCGGCGATTTCGAAGGATCCGGGCGGCGCCTGGAGCGCGGACCTGATCCTCAAGGTGCGTCCGCCGGAGCGCAATACCGAACTCGACCGCCACGAGAGCGAAATGATGAACAAGGGTTCTTGCCTGATCAGTTTCATCTATCCGGCGCAAAACAAGGAGTTGCTGCTGCAGCTGGCGAACAAAAACCGCACCGTGTTGGCGATGGACAGCATCCCGCGCATATCGCGCGCGCAGAAACTCGATGCGCTGAGTTCGATGGCGAATATTGCCGGTTACCGCGCCGTGATCGAGGCTTCCAATCTGTTTGGCCGCTTTTTCTCCGGCCAGATTACGGCCGCGGGTAAAGTGCCGCCGGCCAAGGTGCTGGTCATTGGTGCCGGCGTCGCCGGCCTGGCAGCCATTGGCACGGCCAAGTCGCTGGGCGCGATCGTGCGCGCTTTCGATACCCGCCCGGAGGTCAAGGACCAGATCCAGAGCATGGACGCGGAATTTCTCGAGCTCGATTTCGAGGAAGATGGCACCGGCGAGGGCGGTTACGCCAAGATCATGAGCAAGGAGTTCATCGAGGCCGAGATGGCGCTGTTCGCCGAGCAGGCACGCGATGTCGATGTCATCATCACGACCGCGCTGATCCCGGGTAAACCCGCGCCCAAACTGATTACCAACGCGATGGTGTTGAGTATGAAAGACGGCAGCGTCATCGTCGACCTGGCCGCCGAACAGGGCGGCAACTGCGAGTGCACCGTGCCGGGCAAGATCGCCACCAAGTACGGCGTCAATATCGTCGGCTACACCGATCTGCCGAGCCGGCTGGCGGCGCAATCGAGCCAGCTTTATGCCACCAACCTGTACAACCTGATCATGGAGCTGTGCCCGGAAAAGGATGGCAAGATCAAGATCGATATGGAAGACGAGGTCGTACGCGGCGCCACCGTGGTGCACAAGGGCGAAGTCACCTGGCCGCCACCGGTGGTCGCGGTCGGCGCCGAGCGCAAGCCGAGTTTCAGCGGCCAGATCGTCAAGCCCGACGAGGAAGAACAGGAAAAGATCCAGTCCGAGCCGAGCTGGTTCATGAAACTGATGACCGGCGCGTGGTTGCCGCTGATCGTCGCCGGACTCGCCCTGTTCGGTCTCGGGCAGGTCGCGCCGCCGTCCTTCATGGGTCATTTCACCGTGTTCGTGCTGTCCTGCTTTATCGGCTACATGGTGATCTGGAACGTTACGCCATCGCTACATACACCGCTAATGAGCGTGACCAACGCAATCAGCTCGATCATCATACTGGGTGCGCTGACGCAGATATCGTCCAGCGATAACCTGATCTTCATCCTCGCCGCGATTGCCGTGTTCATCACCTGTATCAACATCGTTGGCGGCTTTTCCGTGACGCAGCGCATGTTGCAGATGTTCAGGGGGTAGGGTCATGTCACCGAGCCTGATTACCGTTTCCTACCTCGCCTCGGCGGCGCTGTTCATTCTCGCGCTGGGCGGACTTTCCAATAACGACACCGCGCGTCGCGGTAATATGTTCGGCATCGTCGGTATGATCATCGCGCTGCTGATCACGATCGGCGCCTTCGTCAGCGGCAATTACACCGTTCTGGTTTTTATCATGGTCGTCGGCGGCCTGATCGGTTTCGTGCTGTCACGCCGCGTGCAGATGACGCAAATGCCCGAACTGGTCGCGATTCTGCACAGTCTGGTCGGTCTGGCCGCGGTGCTGATCGGCTTTGCCAATTTCATGGATCCGTCGATTAGCTACACCGGTGTCGAAAAGACGATCCACGAAATCGAAGTCTATATCGGCATCTGTATCGGCGCGCTGACCTTTACCGGGTCCGTGGTCGCCTACGGCAAGCTCAGCGGCATGATCGGCGGTCAGCCGATGATGTTGCCGGCGCGGCATTGGCTGAACCTGGCCATGTTCATCGCCGTGGTCGTAATCGCGGTCAAGTTTGTCGGCGCCGAGCATGAACAGGCGCTTTTGTTGCTGTTGGCAATGACGGTCATCGCACTGCTGTTCGGTATCCATATGGTGGCCGCCATCGGCGGTGCCGACATGCCGGTGGTAATTTCAATGCTGAACAGTTATTCCGGCTGGGCTGCCGCGGCGACCGGCTTCATGCTGTCCAACGACTTGCTGATCGTTACCGGTGCGCTGGTCGGTTCGAGTGGCGCGATCCTGAGTTACATCATGTGCCGCGCGATGAACCGGCACTTCATCAGCGTCATTGCCGGCGGTTTCGGTACCTCGAGCGGATCGTCCGCCGGTGCCGCGATCGAGGGCGAGGTGCAGACCATCGACCCGCAGGCACTGGCGCAGTTGCTGAACAAGGCCAAAGAAGTCATGGTCGTACCCGGCTACGGCATGGCGACCGCGCAGGCACAGCACGCGATCGCGGACATCACCAAAACACTGATCAAGAAAGGCGTCAACGTGCGCTTCGGTATTCACCCGGTGGCAGGACGCATGCCCGGGCATATGAACGTGTTGCTGGCAGAAGCCAAGGTGCCCTACGACATCGTCTTCGAAATGGATGAAATCAATGACGATTTCCCTGATGTCGATGTTTCCATCGTGGTCGGCGCCAACGACACGGTAAACCCGCTGGCACAGGAAGATGCCGAAAGCCCGATCGCCGGCATGCCGGTGCTCGAGGTCTGGAAAGGCAACACCACCGTCGTACTCAAGCGCGGTATGGCGGCCGGTTATGCCGGCGTCGACAATCCGTTGTTTGTCAAGGAAAACACGCGCATGCTGTTCGGCGATGCGCGTGACAGCCTCGAGGCGCTGGCGCAAGCGCTCTAAACCTTCCCGAACTTGCGAATTCATTGGCCCGGAACTGGTTCACAGTTCCGGGCTAACGGTCCGAATTTAAGCGAAATTTAACCTGTTTGGGTGATTCGGAAACCATTTTCTTGCTCCAGAATAGTGCGACAGACCGACGGATCTTCCGGTAGATAGATCGAGAATCGCGATACCTTCGAGTATCTGATCACGAGGTTGAACGTTTCTCCGGTGCCCTTACCGTCTGCGGTATGGTTGTTCGGCTCAATGCTTTTAGGTTTCATCGGCTTGAGCAGACGCACCAGGGTTTGGGTTTTTCCTGGACCCAATTTTAAAGCAGCCGTAAGGCTGCTTTTTTTTGCGGCATGACGCCTGTCGTCGCGGTGGAAGTGTTCCGTGCTTTGTTTAAATACCGAAATTGATTAATAATGAATTTTTGCGGGCTATACTTGTCGGGATTATGTGAATTTGTCGGTAGATTGAAAACAGCAGGATTTACAGGTTTTTCGCGATGCTGAACATGCAGTTTGACAAGACGGTAATCATCAACACCGCTGAAATGGAATGGGAAGCCAGCCCGATGGCTGGTGTCTGGCGCAAGCCACTGGCGCGTGAAGCCGCCGAGCACGGGCACACCACCAGCGTCGTGCGTTACGATCCGGATTCGCATTTTTCATCGCATCCGCATCCAAAGGGCGAAGAAATTTTCGTCCTCGATGGCGTCTTTTCGGATGAACACGGCGATTACCCCGCCGGTACCTACATTCGCAATCCTCCTGGCTCGGAACATTCTCCGTTCAGCAAGCAGGGCTGTGAGCTGCTAGTCAAGCTCGACCAGTTCGATCTCGCCGACGACATCAGTCTGCGCATCGATACCAATTGCGGCGACTGGCTCCCGGGCGAAAACGAGGTCAGGGTTATGCCACTGTATTACTACGAGACCGAAATGGTCGCGCTTTACAAATGGCCCGCGGGCACGCGCTACGAGCAGCACCAGCATTTTGGCGGCGAAGAATATTTCGTGCTCTCGGGCACGATGTACGACGAGTACGGCGAATACCCTGCCGGTACCTGGGTTCGCAGTCCGCACAATAGCGAGCACTGCCCCTACGTCGAGGAAGAAACCGTTATCTGGATCAAAACCGGTCACCTGCTTCCTTAATTACCACCGAATCGGGTAAACTTTCTCACCGCTGTGGAACTCTAACCTGCGCACGGAGCGCACTTCTTAAATTTTCACTCGGCTGAGAGGTTAGTTCTTGTCACAACAGGAAATATTGAATCTAAAGCAGTCTGTCAGCGCCAAGATTATCGGCCAGCAGGGTTTGATCGAACGCTTGCTGATTGCCATACTCGCTGATGGCCACCTGCTCGTGGAGGGTGCGCCCGGGCTCGCCAAGACGCGCGCAATCAAGGTGCTCGGCGAGGGTATCGAGGGTGATTTTCACCGCGTGCAGTTCACCCCCGACCTGTTGCCGGCCGACCTCACCGGCACCGAAATCTACCGCCCGCAGGACGGCAGTTTCAAATTCCAGCGCGGCCCGTTGTTTCATAACCTGATTCTCGCCGACGAAATCAATCGCGCACCCGCCAAGGTGCAGTCGGCACTGCTCGAAGCCATGGCCGAACGCCAGATCACGGTCGGCAGTGAAACCTATGCCCTGCCGAGGATATTTCTCGTCATGGCAACGCAGAATCCGCTCGAGCAGGAGGGTACTTACCCGTTACCGGAAGCGCAGCTCGATCGGTTTCTGATGCATGTGCGCGTCGACTACCCGTCCGGGACCGATGAAAAGTCGATCCTCGCGCTGACACGCGACGAAGCGCGCTCGGATTTCGAGGCCGGCGCCACGCCGCCGGCGGTAATCAGCCAGCAAAGCCTGCTTGACGCACGCGATGCGGTGCTCGAGACTCATCTCGACGACAGCCTCGAGGATTACATCGTCGAAATCGTACTCGCCACGCGCAGCGCCGATCGCTACGACGACGCACTCGGCGGCTGGATCCAGCACGGCGCGAGCCCGCGTGCGACCATGGCGCTGGACCGTTGCGCACGCGCCTACGCCTGGCTCAATAACCGTGACTTCGTCGTACCGGAGGATATTCAGCTGATTGCCCCCGACGTGTTACGCCATCGCATCATCCTCAGTTTCGAAGCCGAGGCGGAGGGCAAAACCACCGACAGCTGTATCGACGAAATTCTGGCGCGGGTAGCCGTGCCGTAACGGGTGAGTCGTGGAAGCAGGCGACGATATCGTTCGGGTCAAGCAGTCGACGCTGATCGGGCTCAACCGCGACGCGCGAGGCCTGCCGTTAATCTCGAATACGGTCAAGGCACAGATGGCGGGCGGGCACCTGTCGGCCTTCCGCGGCCGCGGCATGGAATACCACGAGTCGCGCCCTTACCAGCCGGGCGACGATATCCGCGCGATCGACTGGCGCGTCACCGCACGCAGCGGTCGCACCCATACCAAGATACATCGCGAGGAGCGCGAGCGCCCGATGCTGCTGTGGCTGGATCTGACGCACTCTATGTTCTTCGGCACGCAGACCTGCTTCAAATCGGTGCTGGCGGCAAAGCTCGCCGCGCTGCTGGCCTGGAGCAGCGTACAGCACGGTGACCGTGTCGGGTACCTGGTTTTTTCCGAGCACCACCACATCGAATTCCGCCCGGCACGCGGCAAGCATACGGTGCTGCATTTCATCCAGCAGTTGGTCGCGCATCCGGCCTGGGAGCGCAGCGATTCGATCGTCAGCGATAACGAGACCGGCTTGCGCGCGCTGATGCGTTTGCGCCAGGTTACGCGTCCGGGCAGCCTCGTCATCCTGTTCAGCGATTTCCGATTTGTCGACGCCGACTGTCGCAGCCAACTGGTCGAGCTGGCGCGGCATAATGATGTGGTAATGATCCATACCTTCGATCCCTTCGAACGCGAATTACCGCAAGCCGGTTTTTGCCGGCTTACCGATGGCACCGACAGTGTCGATATCGATAGCGCCGACAGGCGTCTGCAGCGGCGTTACCGCGAGCGTTACGATGCGCATCAGCAGGCGCTGGAGCGTTTATGCCGCGAACTCGGTCTGTACCTGATCGATATCGCCACCAACGACGACATGTTGGCCGAACTGAAAACCGGACTCGGGTTACAGGGCCGATGAACGAACTGGAATTGCGCGATATTCACCTGCCGCAAACCAGCCTGTGGTGGCCGCCGGCGCCCGGCTGGTGGCTGCTGTTGGTGCTGTTGCTGCTGCTCGGGCTGGTTGTAATATGGCTGATCTGGCGCCGTCGCCATCAACCGTTGCCGAAGCTGTCGTTGCGCGAACTCGAGACTATCCGTCGTGCGCATGCCGACGGGCAGAGCGTAAATGCGACGATAAACGCCGTCGCCCGACTGCTGCGGCGCACCTTGATCAGTTTTTACGGCCGTGAAAAACAGGCGGCGACCACCGGCGCGGCCTGGACGGAGCAGCTGCAACGGCTCGCGCCACGGCACCGCTTCAGCGAGCGGCATTTACGCCTTTTGAGCTACGATCGTTACCAGGCGAATCCTGACTGCGATGTCGATAGCCTGTTACAGGCCTGCGAGAGCTGGATTCGAAACCTGCCGCGAAGGGTGCCTCGTGTTTCAGTTTGAATGGCCGCTGGCGTTGCTGATGTTGCCGCTGCCGGCACTGATTTACTTCGCCTTGCCGACACTGGCGCAGCAGCAACAGGCGGCCTTGCGCGTGCCGGCGCTGGACGATTTTCAATTCGGCGCGAGTGAGCGCGCGCCAATCAGACCGAGGCGCTGGCGTCAATGGATAAGCCTGCTGGCCTGGCTGTTGCTGGTTTTAGCGGCGAGCCGACCGCAGTGGCTCGGCGAGGTCGTCGAGATTCCGGTTAGCGGACGCGACCTGATGCTGGCGGTGGATCTGTCCGACAGCATGCGTACTGCCGATTTCATGCTAGAAGGTGAGCAGGTCGATCGGCTACGCGCGACCAAGCGCGTTGCCAGCAAGTTCATCGAACGCCGTCGCGGCGATCGACTGGGGCTAATCCTGTTCGGCAGTCAGGCTTATCTGCAGACGCCGCTGACTTTCGACAGCAAGACCGTCAACCGCCTGTTGCGTGAGGCCGTCATCGGGCTCGCCGGTGAACGCACCGCGATCGGTGATGCGATCGGGCTGGCGATCAAGCGACTCGATCCGAAGGCGGGCAATTCGCGCGTGCTGATCCTGATGACCGATGGCGCCAACACCGCCGGCGAGGTCACGCCGCTGAAGGCGGCGCAACTCGCCGCCGAACGAGGACTTCGGATTTACACCATTGGCATTGGCGCCGACGAGCAAATCGAATCGACCTGGTTCGGTCTGCGCCGCGTCAACCCGTCGGCACAGCTCGACGAAAAGACCTTGCGCGAAATCGCGCGAATCAGCGGCGGGCAATACTTTCGTGCGCGCGACAGCGAGGAACTGGAAAAGATATATCTCGAACTCGATGAACTCGAGCCGTTACCGCGCGATCAGCAAAACCTGCGCCCGATTAACGCGCTGTTCGTCTGGCCGCTTGCACTGGCCCTGCTGCTGGCCCTGCTGCTGGTGGCACCGCGGCTGTGGAGGCGCCTGTGATCGAGCAGTTCCACTTCCTGCGCCCGGCCTGGCTGCTGTTGCTGCTGCCACTCGGGCTGTTGCTGTGGCGCCTGTTTCACGCCGCTTACGATAGCGGTAGCTGGCGCTCGGTCATCGATGCGCGGCTGCTGCCCTTCGTGCTTAGCGGTAGCGGTGAGCGCCGCCGCGGCTGGATGCGCTGGCTTTTATCCCTTGCCGCGCTGCTGGCCATTCTCGCGCTGGCCGGTCCGACCTGGGAAAAGCTGCCGCAACCGGTATACCAGCGGGATACCGCGTTGATCATCGCGCTCGACCTGTCGCGTTCGATGAATGCCACCGATATCAAACCGAGCCGGTTGACGCGCGCCCGCCACAAGATAGCCGACATACTGAATTTGCGCGTCGAAGGGCAGACGGCATTGCTGGTTTATGCCGCCGACGCCTTTACCGTGACTCCACTGACCAGCGATGTCGATACCATACTTGCCCTGTTACCGGTACTCGACAGTGGCATGATGCCGGCCCAGGGCACGCGTGCCGATCGAGCACTCAAACTCGCCTTTGAACTATTCGAGAATAGCGGCGTTGCCCGGGGCGACGTGCTGCTGATCAGCGATGGGCTGAGCCAGCGCGAGCTGCAGCAGGTCGAAACAGAGCTTGCCGCCAGCCCCGGACACCGGATTTCGGTGCTTGCCGTCGGCACCCCGGAGGGTGGACCGGTGCCGCTGAAAGACGGTGGTTTTCTAAAAGATCGCGACGGTGCCATCGTGATCGCGGAAATGCTCGAGGATAATCTGCGCCGCACCGCGCAGCTCGGCGGCGGCGTTTACGCTACCCTCAGTGTCGATGATATCGATATCAATACGCTGGCCTACCTGATGGAATCGAGCATCGACAATCGCGCGGCACGCCAGGCCGAATACTCTGCCGATCTTTGGCGCGAGTTCGGCCCGTGGTTGATACTCATCGCGCTGCCTTTCGCCGCGCTCGCCTTTCGCCGCGGACTGATCTGGCTGTTGCCGCTGGTGGTCGTGTTGACGCCGCCGGAGGTACAGGCGCTCGACTGGCAGTCGCTGTGGCAAAACGACAATCAACGTGCCAGCCGGCTGTTCGAACAGGGTGAACATGCCGCCGCGGCGGAATTGTTCGAAGATTCCGACTGGCAGGCCTCTTCAAGCTACAGGGCAGGCGATTACGGCTCCGCGCTGGAAACCTGGCAGGGGCTCGAGGGTGAAGCTGCGCTGTATAACCGTGGTAACGCGCTGGCCCGGCTCGGTCGCCTGGAAGAGGCGCTCGAGGCTTACAATGCCCTGTTACGGGACAATCCGCAGCATGCCGACGCGCTGTACAACAAACAGGCCATCGAGAAGTTTCTCGAGCAGCAGCAACAGCAGCAGGCCGGGCAGCAGAACGAGCAACAGCAGCAGAGCCAGCAACAACAGCAGGAGGCACAGCAACAGGACCCACAACAGGGCGACCAGCAACGGCAGGGCGGACCGCAGGACGCACAACAGCAGGCGCAACAGGATGATGCGAGCGACAGCGAATCGCGGGCGCAAGCCGAATCAGGCTCCGACCCGGCGGCGGACGAGCCGCAGCAATCTGGCCAGCAGGCGCGGCAGTCAGAGTCAACCCAAAAAACTGAAGCTGGTGAGGAGGAACAGGTGGAAAGCGAGGCGGAAGCACTGGCCCGGCTCGATCAACAAATGTCGGAGCAGGCCGCGGAGCAATGGCTGCGCAAGATTCCGGATGACCCCGGCGGCCTGTTGCGGCGTAAATTTCTTTACCAGTACCGTAAGCGCGGTGGCGTCGATGCCGAGGGTCAGCCATGGTGAAAACAAGAATGCTGCAGATGGTTGTCGTGTTGCTGCTGGCGCTGGCCTGGGCGCCGCGGCTATGGGCCGAGATCGAGGTCACGATCGATCGCAACCCGGTGCAGGTCAACGAATCCTTTCAGCTCGTATTTTCGCTCGACCAGAGTCCGGATCGCGATCCTGACTTTTCCGGCCTGCAGCAGCATTTCCTGATTCTCGGCAGCAACAGCAGCAGCACCATCAGCATCATTAACGGTGAGTATCGCCGCAGCATCAAGTACACGCTGCAGCTAATGCCGAAGCAGGTCGGCGAGTTCATGATTCCGGCAATTCGCTTCGATAAAGAGCGCAGCAAGCCTTTCCAGGTCACGGTCAAGCCCTCAAGCCTGTCGGCCGTGCCGCAGGACAAGCTGGTGCTGGAAGTCATGGCCGATAAAAATGAAGTTTATGTGCAAAGCCAGGTCATCCTGACGCTGCGCCTGCTGAGCGCGGTCAATATTTCCGACTACCAGTTCGGTAATATCGATATCGGCAGTCTCGACGCCGTGATCGAACCGCTGGGCAAGGTGCGCGAGTACCAGACGCGCATTGCCGATGTGACCTACCTGGTGCTGGAAAAGCGTTTTGCCCTTTTTCCGCAGCAAAGCGGCCGTCTCGAAGTCAACCCGCTAATGGCCGAGGTTCGCCTGCGCTCCCGTCAAACTTTCGATCCCTTCCGCAGCGGCGGCAAGGTCAGGCGTTTGCGCTCGCAGCCGGTGTATATCGACGTCGAACCGATTCCAGCGGATTTCAGGGCGCCTCACTGGTTACCGGCAAACAGGCTCGAGCTGCGCGAAGACTGGCAGGGCGACCTGAACGCGCTGGTCGCGGGCGAGCCGATTACGCGCAGCCTGACGCTGGTAGCCGATGGCCTGACCGCGGCGCAATTGCCGGAACTGTCGTTGCCGCCGATCGATGGCATCAAGCAGTACCCGGATCAGCCCGCTCTCGACAACAGCCTTACGAGCAGCGGCATTCGCGGCGAACGCTTGCAAAAGGTGGCGTTGATTCCGGGCGCCGAGGGTGTTTACCGACTGCCGCCGATAGAATTATTCTGGTGGAATCTCGAGACCGGAAAAGTCGAAGTCGCAACCATTCCCGGACGCGAACTCATCGTCGAGGCGGCACAGGCCGCGCCTGCCGGCGTCGCGACCGAGGTTGCCGAATCCGCTCCGGTAACCGCCCCGTCGGTTCCCCGGGCTAATCCTTTCTGGTTATGGCTAAGCCTTTTCCTCGGCTGCGGCTGGAGTTTGACCGCGCTTTACTGGTGGTTGGTCGCACGCCGTCCGGCTGCGCCCGCGGCGGCGCCCGCGGAGCACCCATCTTTGCGCCAGGCGCGCCGCGAGCTGCAGCGCGCCTGTCAGGCGGCCGATGCCGCCGGTGCTCGCCGGGCGCTGCTGGCCTGGGGTCAGGCGCTGTTGGCGCCACGGGAAATTCACAACCTGCACCAGCTTTGCGTTGCGTTTGGCGCCGAACTGACGCATCAGGTAAACCTCATCAATACCAGCCTGTATGCGAAACCGGATACGCCATGGCATGGCGACGACCTGCTGCGCCTTTGTCAGCGGCTGGAACAACAAGGCCAGCCCGATTCTTCCACAACCTCTGGCCTGTTACCGCTCAATCCGACCGGTTGAGATCACGCTGCCCGGGGCGGGTGCTGCCACGCCCGCTTCAACAAGCTCTCGCGGTGAGCCACTAACTCGGTTAGACTGCCACGGTTAAACCGTCAAACCGCATGTTATGGATGCGATCGAAAAAATCGACCTGATCTGGATAGTTGCAGGACTCGCGGGCCTGCTGTTAATCGGGCTGCTGTACAGCCTGCGCCAGCACCACGTCAACAACCGTGATCTGAAACTAAAGCTCGAGGCCGCGCGCCAGAGCGAGATCGAGTTGCGCGACGCGCTGCACGAGTCCGAAAAATACTCGCAGGCGTTGCAGATGGAGCTGACCAAGGAACGCGAGCTGGTGGAGCAAAAGATCGAACAGTTCGACAACAGCCGCAAGCAGCTCAAGATCGAGTTCGAAAATCTCGCCAACAGGATTCTCGAGGACAAGACGCGTTCCTTCGATCAGACCAATAAAAACGCGCTCGAAGCACTGCTGAAACCGTTTCGCGAGCAGGTCGAGGGTTTTCAGAAACGTGTCAATGACGTGCACAGCGAATCGCTCAAGGGTCACGCCGCGCTCGAGAGCGAAATCAAAAAGGTGCTAGAGGTCGGCCTCAAGATCGGCAGCGATGCGCAAAACCTGACCGAAGCGCTCAAGGGCGATTCGCAAAAACGCGGTAGCTGGGGTGAAACCCAGCTCGAGAAAACGCTGCAGATGAGCGGACTGATCGAGCACGATCACTACGAGAAGCAAACCTCGATGCAGGATGCCGAGGGCAGGCGCAAGCAAACCGATTTCCTGATCAAGCTGCCCGACGACAAGCACATCATCATCGACAGCAAGGTATCGCTGGCGGCCTACGACCGCGCGGTCGCGGCCGAAACCGACGAACAGCTCGAACTGGCGCTGGCGGAGCACGTCAAGGCGGTCAAACGCCACATCGACGATCTTCAGGGCAAGAACTACACCAGCCTTATCGGGGTCCGCAGCCCCAGCTTCGTGCTCATGTTCATGCCGATTGAGCCTGCCTACATCGAAGCGCTGAAGTACGAAAAAGATCTGTTTTCCTACGGATACGAGCGCGGTATCGTCCTGGTGTCGCACACGACCCTGATTCCGATTCTGCGTACCGTTGCCAACCTGTGGTCGATGGAGCGCAGTACGCGCGAGGCGCGTGAACTCGGTGACAAGGCCGGTGATATCTACAACCAGGTACGCAAGGTTGCCGAGCGCCTGGCGCGCATCGGCGGCTCGCTGAGCGCCGCGACCAATCATTACAATGAAACC
Source organism: Gammaproteobacteria bacterium (assembly GCA_020354435.1). Lineage (GTDB taxonomy): Bacteria > Pseudomonadota > Gammaproteobacteria. The sequence continues at coordinate 3,185,311 of CP070646.1, read as the reverse complement.
GTACGCGCGCTCTCGGGGCGCCAGGGGTTACGCGGCAAGGTCGAGCGCTTCGCCGAAATGTCGAGCAAGGTAACCCGCGCGATTCCCGAAATCGAACCTCTACATAACGATTTGCAGGGCGAAAGCCTCGAATTACTGGCCGAACCGCTGGCAGCCGAAAGTGAATCGGAAACGGCCGAGGACGAGGCCCCGGTTACTTGAAAAACCTTACAAAACACCTATTTATTAGGGACCCAATTCAAGCGCTTGTTTTGTGAAATACCAGGATTATTATCAGATTTTGGGCGTGTCCCGTGATGCCGATAAAAATGACATCAAGAAGGCATACCGCAAGCTCGCGCGGCAATATCATCCCGATGTCAACAAGGATGCAGACGCGGAAGAAAAGTTCAAGGAAGTCAACGAGGCCTACGAGGTGCTCAAGGATTCGCAAAAACGCGAGGCCTACGACCGCTTCGGCGCCAACTGGAAACACGGCCAGCAGTTCGACGAATCCGGCTTTGGCGGTTTCCAGGGCGGCTTCAGCGGCGGCGATTTCAGCGATTTCTTCGAATCGATATTCGGTAGCGGCTTTCAGCAGGCGGGCGGTTCGCCATTCCAGCAGCGCCCACGCCAGCGCCGCGGCGCCGATCAGCAGCTGAAGCTCGATATCACGCTGGAAGAGGCGTTCAACGGCGGCACCAAGACGATTCAGTTCGCCAAAACGCCGGGTTCACCGGAAATGAAAAAGCTCAAGATCAACATTCCCAAAGGTGTTAGCAGCGGGCAAAAGATTCGCCTCGCTAAACAGGGCCAGGCCTCGGCCAGCGGCGGCGAGCCGGGTGACCTCTACCTGGAAATGAATATCCTGCCGCACAAGCTGTTCCGGCTCGAGGATCGCGATGTGATCCTGCGCCTGCCGATCACCCCCTGGGAGGCGGCCGAAGGCGCCAGCCTGAAGGTGCCGACTTTATCGGGATCGGTCGAGCTCAAGCTCAAGCCCGGCATGCAGTCCGGTCAGAAAATGCGGCTCAAGGGTAAGGGCATGCCGGGTGCAAATGCCGGCGATCAGTTTGTCGAAATCATGATCCAGACGCCGCCCGCGGATAGCTCGGCGGCGAAACAGTTTTACCAGAATATGAAGGATCAGTTCGATTTCAATCCGCGCCCGTTCTAATTTTCCGGTTATGAAATCCCTGTTGACAGGTTTATTGTTGTTGCTGTTCTCGGCCACGTTAGCGGCCGCGCTGCCGAGTGCGGTCGACGGCCAGCCGCTGCCTAGCCTGGCGCCGATGCTCGATCGCACCACGCCCGCGGTGGTCAATATCGCGACCCGCGGCAAGGCACGCCGCAGGGTCGAGCTGCCGCTGCCGCGCGATCCGCTGTTCAGACGGTTCTTCGACGTACCCAGTATCGAGCGCGTGCAGGAAACCGCGAGCCTCGGTTCGGGCGTGATCGTCGATGCCGACAATGGCCTGATCCTGACCAATTACCACGTGATCAAGGACGCCTATGAAATCAAGGTCACACTGACCGACGGGCGTGAATTGCAGGCCGAGATCATCGGCCGTGATCCAGACACCGATGTCGCCGTGATCCAGGTGCCCGGCGAAAACCTGGTACAGGTGCCGATTGCCGACTCGAACAAGCTACGCGTCGGTGATTTCGTCGTTGCCATCGGTAATCCTTTTGGTCTCGGGCAAACCGTAACCTCGGGTATCGTTTCCGCGCTCGGCCGCTCCGGGCTCGGTATCGAGTCGATCGAGGACTTCATCCAGACCGACGCATCGATCAATCTCGGCAACTCCGGCGGCGCGCTGGTCAACCTGCGCGGTGAGCTAGTCGGGATCAATACCGCAATCTACGGTGCCGGCAACCAGGGTAGCATCGGCATCGGTTTCGCGATCCCGATCAACATGGCGCACGATATCATGCGCCAGCTGATCGATTATGGCGAGGTTAAACGCGGCCGTCTCGGCGCGCAGGGTCAGGACCTGACTCCGCAGCTGGCACAAGCCTTCGGCATCGAGCGCAGCAGCGGTTTCATCGTCACCCAGATCGAGTCAGGCTCGCCCGCTTACAAGGCCGGGCTCAACGTCGGCGACGTGATCGTCGCCGCCAACGGCAGACCGATCCGCTCGACCCGCGACATGCACAACCTGGTCGGGCTGCAGCGCCTCGGGCAGAGCATAGAGTTGTCGCTGTACCGTAAAGGCAGCGAGATCGAGCTACCGGTGTTGATCCAGCCGATCGAAATCAACAAGATGGCTGGCGGCGTGATCCACCCCCAGCTTGCCGGCGCCACCATTGGCGAAATGCACGAACAGCACCTGCAGCGAGGTCGCGTCGATTACCTCGAGGTGCTCAACGTCGAACCCGGTTCCAATGCCGCCGAATCCGGGTTCCGGGGAGGCGATATCATCTTCTCGATCAACAAGCAGCTGACGCGCACCTTCGACGAGGTATTTGCGCTGGTGGGGAACAATGGCAACGGCATGATCATGAACGTGCAGCGCGGCAATCGCGAGCTATATATTTTATTAAAGTGATAGAATTGCCGACATGAGCAAACTGACACACTTCAACCAGGCCGGCGAAGCCCATATGGTCGATATTGCCGACAAGGCTTCGAGCGCGCGCCGCGCGGTCGCTGGCGGCCGCATCGTCATGCAGCCCGAGACGCTGGAATTGATTCAGCAGGGAGGACACAAGAAGGGTGATGTGCTCGGCGTCGCCCGCGTTGCCGGTATCATGGCGACCAAGCGAACCGCCGAGCTGGTGCCGATGTGCCACCCGCTGTCGCTGACTCACGTCGCCATCGAATTCCACATCGATGTCGACAACAACGCCGTCGAATGCACCGTCACCGCTGAAACCACCGGCCAGACCGGCGTCGAAATGGAAGCGCTCACCGGTGTGCAGGTCACGCTGTTGACCATTTACGATATGTGCAAAGCGGTGGATCGCGGCATGGTCATCGACGATGTGCGACTGTTGGAAAAATCCGGCGGCAAATCCGGCCACTGGCAACGCTCCTGAGGATTAGTGTCATCCCCGCTTTCGCGGGGATGACTTCCAGGAGCGGGAGATCCCCCGCTTTCGCGGGGATGACTCGAGGAGACGGGGATGACTCGGAAGCAGGGAGATTGCGGTTCGGAGGCCGCAATGACGGCGGAGTTAGCCCTGGGCCAGCAGGCTGCGCAGGTCGATGACTGCGGCGTTTGCGCGCGAGATATAGGATGCCATCACCAGCGAGTGATTGGCGAAGACGCCGAAACCGCTACCGTTCAGGATTACCGGGCTCCAGATTGCTTCCTGTGTCGCCTCGAGTTCGCGGATGATCTGGCGCAGGCTGATCAGCGCGTTTTTCTTTTGCAGGATTGGCTCGAAATCGATTTCCACCGCCTTGAGCAAATGGATTAGCGCCCATGAGGCGCCACGCGCCTCGTAGAAGACATCGTCAATTTGGGTCCACGGCGTTTTGACCTCGAGCTGCGAGCTGGTCTGGGTCGACTGCACCGCCTCGGCGTCGCCGGCGAGATCGGTGTTCAAGCGCACCTGGCCGACGCTCGCGCTGAGACGCTGTGACAGGCTACCGAGACGTTTTTCGACCTGCCCCAGCCACTCGCGCAGGTTATCCGCGCGCGCGTAGAACTGCGCATCGGGTGCGCTCGGATCCTGCAGGCGGCCGAGGTAACCGTAGAGCGCGTCGATGCCTTCCTGGTAGACGTTTTCGGTTGCCGGCAGGAACCAGGAATTGTTGTCGAAATGAAACTTGGGCTCGGTCACTATCAGGTCCTCGTCCTCGACCGATTGCGATTGCGAGCGGCTGAAATCGCTGCGCATCGAGCGCGCTATGTCGCGGCACTGGACCAGCACGCCGAACTCCCAGCTGGGGATATTATCGAGCCAGATCGATGGTGGCATGATGTCGTTGCTGAGGTAGCCGCCGCGCTTGTTGAGCAGTGTTTCCATCAGCGTGATGACCGTACTGGTGGTATAGCTCCCGGTGGTCAGGCGTGATTCGGTCTCCGGTGCGTGCTCGACCGCCGCCGCCTCGATATCGAAACTATCCGGTTCGTCGCTCCAGTAGATGCCGATCAGCACCAACAGCAGCAGGATGATCGCGAGTGGTGTCGCGATCATGCGCAGCTTGCTGCCGCCCGTTGCCTGCTGGTATCGCAGGCCACGCAGGCGATCGGCGAAGTCGTTCAATTTATCTTTCATGATCTTGAATCAAGTTCCGTTTCGTGCCACATTGCAAGTCATTATTTCAGACTATCGCCAGGGGATAAAGCAGCGCAAGGAAATGAAAAAGATAATCCGTTATTTCCTGCTCGGCGTGGCCGCGGCGATTCTCTTCCTGATCGCAACCATCGCTATATTTCTCGCGGTTTTCGATGCTAATGAATACAAGGAGGATCTGTCCGAGCTGGTGCGCAAGCAGACCGGGCGCGAGCTGCAGTTTCATGGTGATGTCGACCTGACGATCTTCCCCGCACTCGGCATGAAACTCGGCGCGGTCAGCCTGTCCAACCCGGAGGGTTTCGGCGCACAGCCAATGATCAAGGTCAAGCAGGCCAGCATCAGCGTCGATATGGCTTCGCTAATCAGCTTTGCTCCCGAAATCGACAAGCTGGTGATGCGCGATCTCGAGGTCAACCTGATCACCGACCAGAGCGGCCGCAGCAACTGGGAGGATTTGCTGCGGGAGAGCGCACCGGCCGAGGCGGAGGAAACAGAAAAGGCACCCGACGAGGCCGGTAAACCGAAGGGCGGCCCCGATTTCGATATCGCCATCGCTTTCGGTGGACTGGACCTGCAGAACATCAAGCTGCTGTGGCTCGACGAGCGGGCCGGCAGCCGGTTTGAAATCGTCGATCTCGATATAGGCACCGGTCGAATCGAGCCGAATAAACCCTTTCCGATGACCTTGCATCTTGACGCCAGCGCCAGCGGCGATCTCGACATCGTGTTCGACTTCGAGTCCGACGTCGAGTACCTGATCGAGCGTCAGCACCTGACCTTCGACAACATGGCGCTCAAGCTGAACGAATTCGCCGTCAATGGCCGCGTCGCGCTAAGCGATTTCGCCAAACCGACGCCGGCGCTGCGTTTCGATCTCGCGTCGCCGAATCTCGATGTCGACGCGCTGCTGGGTACGCCGCCGGCCGCGGATACCGGTCCGCAGGCGTCGCAGCCGCAGGCGGAGGCTAAAGCCGACGAGGACACGCGCATCGAGCTGCCGATGGAAACCCTGCGCGATCTCGATATCGACGGCAAGATCGCGATCGCGCAGATCAAGGTGCAAAACCTGCGACTACAGGAGGTCGATATCAAGGTGCAGGCGCAAAACGGCCTGGTTTCGCTCAAGCCGGTGACGTTGAACCTGTATGGCGGTAAATCCGAGGGCGCGATCGTTGTCGACGTCAGGTCCGCGAGCCCGAAATACGGAATCAGCGAAACCCTGAGCGCTGTGCAGGTGGGCGATCTGCTGAAGGATTACAGCGGCAAAGCGCGCATCAGTGGAAATCTCAACGCCGAGACTAACCTGAGCACCAGCGGCGAGTGGTTGAGCGAGCTGAAGCGAAACAGCAACGGTACGATAAAACTTGCTTTCCTCGATGGTGCGCTCAACGGCTTCAACCTGCGCCATTCGATCGATAGCGCCAAGGCTAAACTGCGCGGCAAGGAAGCACCGCCGAAACAAACGCTAAAAACCGATTTCTCTTCGTTAACGCTGAGCGGTGTTATCGAAAACGGCGTGTTCAGGAGCGACGACCTCGATCTGAAAGCGCCGCTGCTGCGCGCCACCGGCCGCGGTAGCGCGGACCTGAACAACGAGGTTGTCGATTATCTGGTCGACACCAAGCTGGTTGGTACCGTCGAGGGACAACAGGGCGATGCCGCGGACGAATTGGCCGGCCTCGATATTCCCGTAAGCATCAAGGGCGCCTTTGCCGATCCGAAGATCGATGTACTGCTCGATGAACTGCTGAAACAGCGTGCCGACGAGGAAAAAGCCCGTCTCAAGGCCGAGATCGAGGCGCAGAAGGAAGAACTCAGAAAACAGCTCGAAGCCGAAAAGAAAGCGCTGTCGGAGTCGAAAGAAATCGAAAAGGCGAAGGACAAGGCGAAAAAGAAGCTTGAGGACAAGCTGAAAAAACTGTTCGACTGAATGGATACCGATGCGGCCAGCTTTGCGCGCACGGTAATCGACTGGTACCGCCGTTATGGCCGCCACGATCTGCCCTGGCAGGGACAGGATGCTTACCGCGTCTGGTTGTCTGAAATCATGCTGCAGCAAACCCAGGTCAACACTGTCATTCCCTATTATCGCAACTTTGTCAAACGCTTCCCCAGCATCAAGCAGCTCGCCGATGCCAGTATTGACGAAGTGTTACAGCACTGGCAGGGGCTCGGCTATTACGCGCGGGCACGCAACCTGCATCGGGCCGCGAACATTATTCGCGATCGGCATAAGGGCCGTTTTCCGCAAACCTTCGAAGCTGTCGCAGCCCTGCCGGGAATCGGCCGCTCGACCGCTGGCGCTATCCTGAGTTTCGCCTTCGGCCAGCGCTGGCCGATTCTCGACGGCAACGTCAAGCGCGTGCTGGCGCGCTGTTTTCGCGTACCTGGCTGGTACGGGCAGAGCGAGACGATGAAGCAACTATGGTACCTGGCGGAGTCGGTCACGCCGGAAAAGGATGCAGCCGATTTCAACCAGGCGATGATGGATATCGGTTCGATGGTTTGCCTCAAATCGAAACCGAAATGCGAAGCCTGCCCGCTGAGACAGCTGTGCTCGAGCTATCGTCATCACAGCCAGGCCGAGTACCCGCAAAAGAAACCGAGCCGCGCCCGGCCACACAAAACCACGCTGATGCTGCTGCACCGCTGTGGCGAGCAGGTTCTATTGTGGCGCCGCCCGCCGAGCGGAATCTGGGGCGGGCTATGGTCGTTGCCCGAGGTCGACGACGAGCCTGCCATCCCGCTCTGGCAACAGAGTTTCCTGTCGACGTCGCAGGCGCCGAGAAACATCCAGGATAACGTGATTCATCACCAGTTCACGCATTACAGCCTCGATATATCGCTCGCTATCATCGAGCTCGAAGACTTACCGAAGAAGCTATCCGATGCGGACAACTATGCCTGGGTCGAAATTGCCGATCTCGTCAATCACGGGCTGCCGACGCCGGTGCGTAAGCTCCTGTCATCGCTGCAGGAGTGACGCCCAAAACGTCATCCCCGCGTAAGCGGGGATCCCGTAATGGCGCCGGGGTATGAGCGCCCCCGCTTTCGCGAGAACGACGTCCGAGAAAGGAATCAGTCGGGCAGGAGTCCGGCCTCGCGCTCGAATTTTTTAACCAGGATGCCTTCGTCGCCGCAGCAGCTCGCCGAGCACCTGTTGACCGCGTCGAGCGCTTCCGCGTCGAGCTCGAGCCAGTCCGAGACCGGCGCGTTTTCGGTTGCGCAGTCGCATGAAATGTCGGTATGCGCGTAAACGTGCTCGAGCCCGATATCTCGCGCGGCGGCGGCGACCTGCTCTACCAGGTTTGTGTCGGTCGCCGGCAGGTGCGACAGTTTATAGGCCGGGAAAAACCGGGTCACGTGCCACGGGCTGTCGGCGCCGAGATTGTCGCGGATCCACTCGGCGATACGCAGCAGTTCTGCCGGGTCGTCGTTCCTCGTCGGGATCACGTTGGTACGCGTCTCTACGTGGATGCCGAGTTCGGCGGCTTTGCTGATCGAGCCTAGTACCTGCTCGACCGTGCTGACCGGGCAGATGTCATGATAAAACGCGGCCGAAAGGCTCTTGATGTCGGAACACAGCACGTCGATATACGGCGCCATGACTTCGAGTGCTTCGTCGGTGACGAAGCTGTTGGAGACGTAAACGGTGAACAGGCCGGCTGCCTGTGCCAGCTTCGAAACATCGAGCACGTACTCGAGCCAGACCGCGGGCTCGGAGTAAGTAAAGGCTATGCCGTCGACTCCGTGTTTCAACGCGGTTTCGATGATCTGCTCGGGCCTGACCCAGGCATCGGTCGACTGCCCGCGAGCGAGCCTGTCGAGCGCGTCGACACCCCAGGAAATCTCGAGGTTGTGGCAACCCTTGCAGCGAAAGTTACAGCCGTAGGATCCGATCGACATCACGCGGCTGTCGGGGCGGTAGTGATACACCGGCTTGTTACGAATCGATTCGACCTCGATCGCGGAAATGATGCCATAGGACAGGTTGTACAGCCTGCCGTTACGGTTTACGTGCGCCTGGCAGAAGCCGCGCTGGCCATGGCGCAGGCGACAGCGCCACAGGCACAGGTTGCAGACCACGTCGCCGTTGTCGAGCGTCTGCTGCAGCCTTGTTTCGACCAGTTGGTAACCGTCGGATTGATGGGAATCGGGCATTGGTGTGTTTCGGGCAGGCGTAGAACAATCAATGTAGCCTAAATACGGCGCCGGCGCAAAAGATCAAGTCTTCGCCAGCAAGCGAGGACGTTGCAGCAGTGACCGGTTTTATGAGGTCCGCGCCGGCTTGCGCGGGGACGACTTCGAGCCGTCATCCCCGCTTGCGCGGGGATCTCGTAACGGTTCCGCGGTAAAGGAGCGGCGGAATTTGGGATTGCGGCTCCGGAGGATGCAATGAACAGGGATCAGGACTTCTTCAGGAATTGCTTCGCGAAGCGGCGCGCGGATAGCGGCTCGGAGACGTAGTTACCCTGCATCGTATTGCAGCCAACACCTTTGCACAGCGATTCGTGCCATTCGGTTTCGACTCCCTCGGCGACAACGTCGAGGCCAAAGCCATGCCCGACCAGCGTAATCGCCTGGATGATGATCAGGTCGTCCTTGTTGCTCGGCGCCTCGTGCACGAAACTCTGGTCGATTTTGATGCCGGACAGCGGCAGCTGCTTGAGGTAGTTTAGCGACGAAAAGCCGGTGCCGAAATCGTCGATCGAGATATGCACGCCGGCGTTGTGTAACACGCTCAATGCCTTGATTACCTGATCGGTCGACTCGAGCAGGATGTTTTCGGTAATTTCGACGCCGATCTGATGCGGCTGCAGGTTGTGCCGGCGCAGGGTTTGCAGAAAATTATACAGCACACCCTTGTCGCTGAAATCCTTGCTCGACAGGTTGATGTCGACGCGCACGGTTTTGTAACCCCGGTCGGTCCATTTGTTGACCTGCCGGCAGGTCTCGTTGAGCACCCAGGTGCTGAGCTCGTTGATCAGGCCGGTGCGCTCGGCGATGCGGATGAAGTCCACGGGATTGATCTGGTCGCCGTTGCCCTGTGGCCAGCGGATCAGTGCCTCGCAGGACTCGATCTTGCCGGTGTCGAGGTTGACCTGCGGCTGAAAGTGCAGTTCGAGGCCGTCGTTGTTGAGTGCTTCACGCAGGTTGGTCTCGACCCACTGCGAGTACTGCAGTTCCAGGTTCATCTCGGCGTTGAAGAACTGGTAGCCGTTGCGGCCGTCGGCCTTGGCGCGATACATTGCAAGATCCGCGTTTTTCAACAGTTCGGACGGATCGTCGCCATCCTCCGGGTAGACGCTGATACCAATGCTGGTACTGACCGTCGCCTCGGCATCGGGCAGCTCGAAGGGTCGGTTGAAACTGCTGATGATTTTCTCGGCGACGTAAATCACGTCCGAGCGGTTGGTCACGTTGGACATGATCATGACGAACTCGTCACCGCCGAAGCGGGCCAGCAGATCGTAGTTGCGCGTGATGTCGGATACACGTTGTGCAGCTTCACGCAACATTATGTCGCCGGCTTCATGGCCATGTATGTCGTTGATCTCCTTGAAGTGGTCGATATCGAAGAAAAGCGTCGCCAGCATCTTCTTGTTACGCGCGGTCTCTTGCAGCTTGCGCTTGAGATCGGCTTGCAGCAGATAACGGTTCGGCAGGTTGGTCAGCTGGTCGTAGGTCGCGATCTGTTGCAGGCGGTCTTCCACCGCCTTGCGTTCGGCGACCTCGACAGTCAGGCTTTTTTCACGTTCTCGCAGGTTGTAAAGCAGACGGTTCGATGTCATCCAGGCCAGCACCAGCACGACGACGACACCCAGCAGCAATAGCGCGAGATTGTCTATAATATCGTCCACCAGGCGCTGATAAAAAACCGGATTCGCCCAGACCTTGAGGATAGCCGCCAGTTCACCGGTACGGTGAATAAAAATCGGATTTTCGCTGATAATACATTCGCTGCAATTGGTGTCGCCAACGTCGATATTGACCATGTCGTAATCGGCGGGAAATACATCGTAATCGACTTCGAGGGCGATACCGCGATACAGGGTTTCCCTGGTCCCGGGATCGTTGATTAGCAGCATTTCGTTGATCGAATTGTGAATCAACGAGATATCGGTATTGCCGCTGACGTTCTGAAACTGCGATTCGATCGCGCGTGCATGAGATGCCGCGAGCACGCGGGCATTGGACTCAGCCTCGTTGATCAGCCGAGGCCGGATATCGTAGTGCCAGTTCCACAGGGTTAGCCCGATAATCAGCAAACCGACGCTGATAAACAACAGCATTGATCGATAATCTATCGACGGGGAAAACCCCCGCAGCAAATCTTTTTTACTCATGTTTCACCGCAATGCGCAGAAAAAACGCTTTCAGTTGAATCTTGGATTGTTTCAGGGACTCCAGGTTGACCATTGGCAGGACCTTGTCGGTCACGCGAAGTCCGGTGGTGACGCCGCGTTGGACGTCACCCTTGAATGGCGAAAATAAAAGAGCCCGCTTTTGCTGCGAAAACGCGATCAGTTCAGGCAGCCGTTGGTCCAGTTGCTCGCTGATGAATACCGTAGCGAAGGGCTGGAGATCGAGATCGAGCAGGTCGTCGAGTGCGATGGCTTGCACATCGATGACACGCTTGCGAATCATGCCAATACTTGCGAGGTTTTCCTCGAGCATTTCTGCAGGCCGGGCGTTGTCCCGGTAAACCAGGTAAATCGGCAACCTGGTATCGCTATCGAGTGTGGCTAGCCCGTTATTTGCGGCAATCACCGCCGGCAGCAGGTTGATACCGATCTGCAGCCGTGGCGGCAGGTTTTCCTGTGCGCCCGGTGTCGCCGTTAGCACAGA
>CP070646.1:3168922-3174135 GCA_020354435.1 Gammaproteobacteria bacterium | reverse complement strand
CGCGCTGGGGCGATTGCGACATGTTCGGCCATGTCAATAACGTGCAGTTCGTGCGCTACTACGAATCCGGGCGGCTCGACTATTTTCATCGCCTGCTCGACATGGCAGCCGGGCCGGATGTCCACCACAGCCTGATTATCGCGGATATTCACGTTACCTTTCTGCGCCAGATTCACCACCCCTGTGCGCTCGAGGTCGGTTCGCGCATCAGCCGGCTCGGCAACAGCAGCTTCGATTTCGAAGCCGCGATTTTTGCACCGGATAACGACCAGCCTTTTTCGACCGCCAGGGCCGCCTGCGTCTGGTTCAACTACCGCGACAACCACAGTATGCCGATACCGCAGGCGGCACGAGACATCATTACCGAATTCGAGGGAATAAAAGCATGACAGAACTGAATTGTTTGATCGTCGAAAAACGCGACGCGGTTGCGTTGATCACTTTGAGCCGACCCGATGCGCTGAACGCGCTGAACTCGGAATTATTCCGTGAACTTGCGATAACGCTGGACCAGGTCGAGGCCGACGAGTCCATCGGCGCGATTGTCATCACCGGTAGCGACAGAGCGTTCGCCGCCGGTGCCGATATCGGTGAAATGAAGGACATGAGCTATTCACAGATGCTCGACGATGCCGGCTTGACGCGGCACAGCGATCGTGTCGCTTTATGCAAAAAGCCGGTCATTGCCGCGGTTGCCGGCTACGCCCTCGGTGGCGGCTGCGAACTGGCGATGATGTGCGATTTCATCATTGCTGCCGACAACGCCAGATTCGGCCAGCCCGAAATCAAGCTCGGGGTCGTGCCCGGCATCGGCGGCACCCAGCGGTTGACCCACCTGATCGGCAAGTCGAAAGCGATGGATCTGTGCCTGACCGGGCGCATGATGGATGTCGACGAAGCCGAACGCGCCGGGCTCGTCGCGCGAGTCGTGCCGCTCGACGAATACCTCGACGTCGCGCTGCAGGCTGCCGCCGAAATCGCCGCCTATTCGCAACCGGTAACCCGTAACATGAAATACCTCGTCAACAGCGCACTCGAAACCCCGCTGGAGCAGGGACTCGCGATCGAACGGCAGATGTTCAAGGCCAACTTCGCGCTCGACGACCAGAAAGAGGGCATGGCCGCCTTTGTCGAAAAACGCAGTCCCGAATTCAAAAACCGCTAATCCCGGGCAAGCTCCAGTTTTTCTGTTTTCGTAATATTGCGTTGAGCGCTTAGGATCCAACCTCGCCCCTTCGAGGGGGTCAGAGCCCAATTTTCGGATCTATCGCGGCAAACTGAAATAACTCGACGAAAATTGGGGTCCGACCCCAGAGATCCAGAATTTGGAAGGATCGGGGTCAGACCAAAAATGTCGGCAACTCAAATTTTATAACCACTATCTTCACCGACATTTTTGCTCTGACCCCCTCGAAGGGGCGAGGTTGGTTCCCAGTCGCTCCAGAGCCTGCAACGTACCTGCTTTCGTGTTTGGGGTAAGTCGTGACGGTATCTGTTGCTTTGATCGCTAACTGTATGGCCAGGCCCCGGTTGAAATAATCTGGGGCGGTACTATATTGCGATTCCGGCGAAATATTTCGAGCAGGCACTATCAGTTTTTGACCATTGTGTTAGAATATGCGCCGGCAGATTTTGGGCCTCGCAGAATCTCTTTGTAAATCAATAGTTTACAGTAGTTTTCGCGTCTATGATGCAGAAGCGACGAGGTCCTTTTTATTGTTTAAATACCGAAGCAGGGGCTTCGGCCCGAACTGATACTTATTTTTTTGACTGGATACCATCATGGCTAACCTGAATACTTATCGGAACATCGGCATCTTTGCGCACGTCGACGCCGGTAAAACCACGACCACCGAGCGAATTTTGAAGCTCACCGGCAAGATCCACAAAATCGGTGAAGTGCACGACGGTGCGGCAACCACCGACTTCATGGACCAGGAGCAGGAGCGCGGTATCACTATCCAGTCTGCAGCCACCAGCTGCGAATGGAACAATCACCGCCTGAACATCATCGATACGCCGGGGCACGTCGACTTCACCATCGAAGTTTACCGTTCGCTCAAGGTGCTCGACGGTGGCGTAGGCGTATTTTGCGGTTCCGGCGGCGTTGAGCCGCAGTCGGAAACCAACTGGCGTTACGCCAACGACTCCGAAGTCGCGCGTATCATCTTTGTCAACAAACTCGATCGTCTGGGCGCGGATTTTTACCGCGTCGTCAAGCAGGTCGAGGACGTGCTCGGCGCCAATCCGCTGGTCATGACGCTGCCGATCGGCACTGAAGACAATTTCGTCGGCGTGGTCGATCTGCTCACGCGCAAGGCCTGGGTGTGGGATGATTCCGGCGATCCGACCAGCTACAAGATCGAGGAACCGCCTGCCGAAATGGCCGACCAGGTCGAGGAATACCGCGAAAAGCTGATCGAAACCGCGCTCGAACAGGATGACGAACTGCTGATGATGTATCTCGAGGGCGAAGAGCCCGAGATCGATGAAATCAAGCGCTGCATTCGCAAGGGCACGATCGCGCTCGACTTTTTCCCGACCTACTGTGGCTCGGCGTTCAAGAACAAGGGTATCCAGCTGGTGCTCGATGCCGTCGTCGATTACCTGCCGAACCCGACCGAAGTCGAGCCGCAGCCTGAAATCGACCTCGAAGGTAACGAAACCGGTGAAGTCGCGATCGTCGACCCGGCGAAACCGCTGCGCGCGCTTGCGTTCAAGATCATGGACGACCGTTTCGGCGCACTGACTTTTACCCGCATTTACTCGGGCAAGTTGTCCAAGGGCGATAATGTACTGAATACCTTCACCGGCAAGACCGAGCGTATCGGTCGTATCGTCGAAATGCACGCCGATGACCGAATCGAACTCGATTCCGCCGAGGCCGGCGATATCGTCGCGCTGGTTGGCCTGAAAAACGTACAGACCGGCCACACGCTGGCCGATCCCAAGCAGCCGGCAACGCTGGAGCCGATGGTATTCCCCGATCCGGTTATTTCGGTCGCAATCAAGCCTAAAGACCAGGCCGCTTCCGAGAAAATGGGTATCGCCATTGGCAAGATGGTGAAAGAGGACCCGTCTTTCTACGTTGAGACCGACGAAGACAGTGGTGAAACCATCATCAAGGGCATGGGCGAACTGCACCTCGATATCAAGGTCGATATTCTGCGTCGCACGCATATGGTCGACGTCGAGGTTGGTAAACCGCAGGTGGCTTACCGTGAGACCATTACCCAGCGCGTCGAAGACAGCTATACGCACAAGAAGCAGACCGGTGGCTCGGGCCAGTTCGGCAAGATCGACTACATCGTTGAACCGGGCGAGCCAGGCAGCGGCTTTCAGTTCGAATCCACCGTGACCGGCGGTAACGTGCCGCGTGAATTCTGGCCGGCCGTCGAAAAAGGTTTCGCCAGCTGCATGGAAGAGGGCGTACTCGCCGGCTTTCCGCTGCTCGACGTCAAGGTAACCCTGTTCGATGGCGCCTTCCACGCGGTCGACTCCTCCGCGGTGGCTTTTGAAATTGCCGCCAGGGGTGCCTATCGCCAGACGATTCCGAAGGCTTCACCGCAGTTGATGGAGCCAATCATGAAGGTCGACGTGTTCGTACCCGAGGACCACGTTGGTGACGTCATCGGCGACCTGAACCGTCGCCGTGGCATGATCAAATCGCAGGAACCGACCCCGACTGGCGTCCGCGTCAAGGCCGATGTGCCGCTGTCGGATATGTTCGGTTACATCGGTGATCTGCGCACCATGACCTCGGGCCGTGGCCAGTTTTCGATGGAATTCGAGCACTACATGCCTTGCCCGAAGAATGTCGCCGACGATGTTATCAAGGAAGTCAACGAACGCCGCGCTGCGAAGTAGGAAATTACAGGCATCTCCGCTTTTGCAGAGATTGCTTAAGCTATTGATTATTTTGGGTGAATTGCGCTCCACCGCTATTGACACGGCTTGGGGGCGTGTAGAGAATACGCACCTTGCTGGAGGGGTTCCCGAGTGGCCAAAGGGGACAGACTGTAAATCTGTTGGCTCAGCCTTCGGTGGTTCGAATCCACCCCCCTCCACCATTTTAAAGGCGGGGACAGTTTACTAGTTTCGCTTTTAGCGAAACTAGTAAACTGTCCCCGAGTTTTCGGAAGGTTTTTGACTCCCTGTATATAAGGAGTCGAAAAAGGCGTAAAATACTGCGTTTTTCGCGGGTGTCGTATAGTGGCTATTACCTCAGCCTTCCAAGCTGATGACGCGGGTTCGATTCCCGCCACCCGCTCCAGAAACAGAGCTGCAGGAATTGCGCTCATATAGCTCAGGCGGTAGAGCACTTCCTTGGTAAGGAAGAGGTCACTGGTTCGAATCCAGTTATGAGCACCAGGTTTAGGGGACAGTTTACTTTTTTCGCAAAGCGAAATAAGTAAACTGTCCCCGACTTAACCGGAGACCATGTTCGGGGTAACAGATTTTTAATGTGTAAAAGGCTGTGATCAGCCAACAGATGAGAGAAGACAGATGTCCAAAGAAAAATTTGAGAGAACCAAACCCCACGTCAACGTGGGCACAATCGGTCACGTTGATCACGGTAAGACGACACTGACCGCGGCGCTGACCAAGGTGATGGCGGAGAAGATGGGCGGCGACGTGAAGGCGTTCGACGAGATTGATAATGCGCCGGAAGAGAAGGCTCGCGGTATTACGATTGCGACCTCGCACGTGGAATACGAGTCGGAGAACCGCCATTACGCGCACGTGGACTGCCCGGGACACGCGGACTACGTGAAGAACATGATCACCGGTGCGGCGCAGATGGATGGCGCGATCCTGGTGGTATCGGCGGCGGACGGGCCGATGCCGCAGACGCGGGAGCACATCCTGCTGTCGCGCCAGGTGGGCGTACCGTACATCGTGGTTTACATGAACAAGGCGGATATGGTCGACGACGAGGAGTTGCTGGAACTGGTCGAGATGGAAGTTCGTGAGCTGCTGGACGCATACGATTTTCCGGGCGACGACACGCCGATCATCATAGGTTCGGCGCTGAAGGCGCTGGAAGGCGACGACAGCGAGATCGGGATTCCGTCGATCGTGAAGCTGGTCGAGGCGCTGGACTCTTACGTACCGGAGCCGGAGCGTGCGACCGACGGTGATTACCTGATGCCGGTGGAAGACGTATTCTCGATCTCGGGTCGAGGCACGGTGGTGACCGGCCGTATCGAGCG
>CP070646.1:3150569-3168822 GCA_020354435.1 Gammaproteobacteria bacterium | reverse complement strand
GGTAATTTCGTTACGCAGCTGTAGTGTTTGCATTGAGTGTCCGCTTAACGATTCGATGTATTCTAGTTTTTTTCTGAGGCCGGAAATGTTTCCATATGTCTGGCAATCAGGTCCCGTAATATTGATTCTTTTCATCTTTCTACTCCGTGTATTCGAATCTGTTCCAAAAGATAAACATGCTCTTTACCCAGGAGCGAAAACTATACAGCCGAAAGATTAAAATCGAATGACGAATTGGCACATTTGCACCCACAGGAGAATAGCGGCGTTTATTCTGGGCTCCGGGACAAGTGCTGAAAGCTGAAATAAAAGACGTCTGTATGCATTTACCCGGGTGTGACCACCAGGGACCTGTTGTTGAGGTGTTTGAATATACCAAGCTTCATCGAATACCCCGAATCGTTTGCTTATGGTAGTTGTGGTGCCTGGCGTTATTGCTGGTAACCGGATGCGGGCCTCTGTTACCTGGTTAAAAGATTCGCTTGAGCTTTAAGCTGGATACCATCAACACGCTCATGGTGGCAAAAACGGCTGGCCAGATAACGAGGCTTTCGGGTACGAAAATATATACCAGGTACAATAGCGGGAAGATCAATCCGTTTACCGTAATCGGTACTCCTTCGAATCCTTCTCCTTCGGATATGTTGTAGCGTGCCAGTCGCAACATGCCGCAAACGGTAAACAGTATCAGTATCAATACTGTCCCGATCCCGGGATCTCGTAACGAATAGAAAAATGCCGCGGGAGCCACGCCAAAGGAAATCAGGTCCGCCAGCGAGTCCAGTTGCTTGCCGAAAGCGTTTGCCTGATGCATGAACTTGGCCACCTTGCCATCGAGAACATCCAGAACCAGCGCGAGGAATATAGCAGTCGCGGCGATATCGAATTGAGCATTGGAGGCAGCGAATATCGAAAATACGCCACAGCCCAGATTAGCCGCGGTGAACAAATCAGCAACTTTTAAAATGCGAAGAATATTCATGAAGAGTTGACTCGAATACGGAAATTCAACCTGGATGCGAAATGAACACTTCTGAGCATTGCTATGGAGCGGTTTCACTTTGGCAGCCTGTGCCAAAGCTACCCGAATAAATTCCGCTGAGAAAATTACGCGGATTTTAAGGCAATTTCCGAGAAATTTCCGCTTTGGACAGATAATCGGCTCCTACCGGGAGAAAATCGGAGACCGTTCCAGGATTTAATGGTTGGATCGAAACTGGCTCGTGCCGGGCAGGGCAATAAACGGTTTGTGGATATCTTCAGCCGTATGATCTGTTCCGATTACAGGCGAATCGGAAAGCGCCTGCGGATATCGGCGTCGACTTCCGCCGGGATATGTTGTGGCGGCGTCTCGGCCTGTAATTCGCGTGTTTTGAGGCGCGCCTGCTCCAGCAGGTCCGGCGCACCCTGGTCGGCCCAGTCCTGCGGTGTGCGCCGGTCGGCGAGGTCGGGGTAAAAATAATCGCTTTGCATACCCCCAGGGTCTGGTCGTGGCCGAGAAAATGCCTGGGACCGTCGACGCCACGCCAGATCGCACCGGTCGGTCCGGAACCGGCGCCGCCGGCGCGTTCGGCCAGGCGTGCCGCGCGCGTTACGTCTTCGGCTCATGTCATTACTCCCAGTGATTCCAGCAACGGCAGCAGGTCGTCGAGTTCGGTCCAGTTTTTCAGCATTTCGAGATCGTCGGCAGCAGATTCGCGAAAGCGGCTGGCGTTAGCGATGAACTTTTCCATGACTTCGTCGAGTGACAGCGGATTCTGCGGCGCACCGCGCGGGAACCGTTCTTCGGTAACCCGGATTTCGCCCGAGCGCAGACGGATGCGCAAACGATCGGGTTCCTCGGGATCGTAGTTCAGTTGCGGGCGTGACGGCACGAAGGGCACGACCTCGCTGTTTGCGATCAGGGCCCTGACGTCGGTATCGTTCCAGCGCTCGCGATCCAGGTCCTTGAGGGTCAAGTTGCCATGCAGCAGGCCCATGGCGACGCAAAACGGCAGACTGAACAGGGCTTCTCGGCGGTTGGCGGGTTGCCGGAAGGGCAGGATGGCAGCGTGAAAATCCGGCAACTCGATCGTGATCGCCTCGATTTGCGATGTATCGACGCTGTCGCCGTGAAACTGGCGCGCACAGTCGATAATACGATGAGTGTAACCGCAACTGCAGTAAGGCTTGAGCACCTGCCCGTATTCCTCCAGCGCGAGGCGTTTGCCAAGGCGCGAGAATGGAATGTCATGACGCGTGTGATCCTGGTGAGCGGTTAGCGCGAAATATCCCTGGTCGCCCTCGAGCACGTGTGCCTGGCCGGTCAGACCGGCGCGCGCCAGGCGGGCGGCGCCGAGCGCATTTTCGGCGGCGAATCCCGCCTGCAGCGGTTTGGCATGAGAACCGAACTGACGCGTCAGCCCGGCGGCGCGGCTGACCGCGAGCGAAATGGCATTTGCAGTGCGATCGGCATCTAGTTGCCACAGCCGGCAAATGGCCGCGGCGGCGCCGATCGACGCCAGCGTGCCGGTAGTGTGCCAGCCGCGTGCGTAATGCTCGAAGTTTACCGCCTCGCCGAGCCGCGCAATAACCTCGAATCCCATCAGGTACGCGGTGCACAGCGATTTGCCGGACAGGCCGTTGTCCGTGGCCGCGGCCAACAGCGCCGGCAGCATGACCACGCTGGCATGACTGTTACCCGGGATCTCCCAGTCGTCCAGATCGAGCGCGTGCCCGGCCACGGCGTTCAGAAACGCTGCGCTCTCCGGGCGGGTGCGCAGTGCGCTGCCGTAAACCGGGAAGTCACCGGCGGCGACATCATCGAGTGCATCGCGGCTCAGGCGAGAAACTTCTTCCGCGGCACCGACCAGAATGCAGCCAAAGGTATCGATCAGGGAATCCCGCATGACCTCGGTCACGCCGGTGTCGACCGTGGGCGTCGCGCCGGCGACGAATTCAGCCAGTTGACTGATCAGGTGCGGGGGGGGCATGGGTATGCTAGCCTCAGTGTCGATTTCGTCGCAAAACGGAATTCGATTCCGGGCTGAATCATAGCTGACGATTTCATCCTCCGCTACGGCGATTTTAGGAAGTTCGATCATTCGAAATATGAGAGACCGCCCGATCGTATTGCTCGCTATCGCCCAGCTGCTGATCTGGGCCTGCATTTATTACAGCTTCCCGGCGTTGCTGTTGCACTGGGAAAAATCGCTCGGCTGGAGCCGCGCTGATCTAACCGCGGCGATCACGCTGGCGGTATTCATCTCTGCGTTTTTCTCGCCCGTTTACGGCCGCCTGATCGATGCCGGCAAGGGGCCGATGATGATGGCCGGAGCATCGGTGCTAGGCGGCGTCTGCATGCTGCTACTGGCGCTGATCGATCAGCTGTGGCAATTCTACCTGCTGTGGGCGGTTATCGGCATGTGCATGGCCGGCAGCATGTACGAACCCTGTTTTGCGCTGATCACGCGCGCGCGCGGCGTCGACGCAAAACGCGCGATCATCCTGGTTACGCTGATTGCCGGCTTCGCCGGTAGCCTCAGTTTCCCGGTCGCGCATACCCTCGCCGATGCTTTCGGCTGGCGCAGCGCGGTAACGTTTTTCGGCGGCGTGGCGATTTTGCTAGTCGCACCCATCATGTGGTCGGGCGCCAACGCGGTGGAGCAGGGCGGTCGCGCGCGGCAGAGCGCGGATCATCATCTGTCACTGGCCGGCCAGTCGTTCTTACGCTCGCCGGTGTTCTGGTGCCTCGCCATCGGTTTCGGCCTCGGTGCCGTTATGCACGGCATCACGCTGCATCACTTGCTGCCGATCCTCGACGAGCGCGAGGTTCATCCCGAGGTTGCGGTGCTGGCGATTTCGTTCATCGGTCCAATGCAGGTCGCCGGGCGACTAGCAATGATGGCGGCCGAGCGCCACGTTTCCAATCACGGCATCGCCATTGCCAGCTTCGTTTTGATGGCAACGTCGATCGGACTGTTGATCGGCGCCGGCACGACACCGGCGCTGCTGGTCGGTTTTGTCATCCTGTTCGGCGGCGCCTACGGCATGGTCAGCATCATTCGCCCGGTGATTGCGCGTGATCTGTTGGGCGAAGGTCAGTTTGGCGCCAAGTCGGGCGCGCTGGCGCTGGTATACCTCGCGGGTTCCGCGTCGGCGCCGTTTCTGGGGTCGCTGGGATGGTCCTGGGGCGGTTACCGCATGGTGTTGCCGAGCCTGATCCTGCTGGCGCTGATCGGTCTCGTGCTGTACCTGCTGGCGCAACGAATGTCGCGTCAAAATTAACATTAAATTCGTTTATCGAAAGCTAATTTGAGATATATTTGAACCCCGGCCGAGCGAGGAACCCGCCTATGTCGAAAAATCTGATCCACCACATGCAGGCCATGCTGGACGATATTCGCGAACAGGGGCTTTACAAGCAGGAACGTCCGCTGGAATCGCCCCAGGGTGCGCAAGTACACGCACAATGCTGGGACGAGGACCTGATCAATCTGTGTGCCAATAATTACCTTGGACTCGCCAACCACCCGGATATGGTCGCCGCCGCCCACGAAGGCCTCGACAGCCACGGCTTCGGCATGGCATCGGTGCGATTCATCTGCGGCACCCAGGACATTCACAAACAGCTCGAGCGCAAGGTTGCGGACTTCCTGCGCATGGACGACGCGATCCTGTTTTCATCCTGCTTCGACGCCAACGGCGGGATTTTCGAGGTGCTGCTCGGCGACACCGACGCGGTTATTTCCGATAGCCTCAATCACGCCTCGATCATCGACGGCATACGCCTGAGCAAGGCCGAGCGCTATCGTTACGCCAACAACGATATGGCCGATCTCGAGGCGAAGCTGATCGAGGCGCAGGCGCAGCGCTTTCGCCTGGTGGTCACCGACGGCGTCTTCTCGATGGATGGCACCTATGCCGACCTGCCGAAGATTTGCGAACTGGCGGAAAAATACGATGCGTTGGTCATGGTCGATGACAGCCACGCGATCGGTTTTGTCGGCGAACGCGGTGCCGGCACGCCTGAATTTCACGGCGTCGAGGGCGGTGTGCATCTCACCAGCGGCACCTTCGGCAAGGCGCTTGGCGGCGCCAGCGGCGGTTATATCACCGGACCGCAGGCGGTCATCGATATGCTGCGCCAGCGCGCGCGGCCTTATCTGTTTTCCAACAGCCTCGCGCCGCCGATCGTCAACGCGACGCTGGCGGCGATCGACCTGCTCGAACAGAGCGCCGCGTTACGCCAGCAACTCGCGGAAAACACCGCTTATTTCCGGCGGCGCATCGAGCAGGCCGGATTCGACGTCATTCCCGGTAGCCATCCGATCGTGCCGATCATGACCGGCGATGCACTGAAGGCCCAGCAACTCGCTGCCGAATTGATGCAGCACGGCGTTTACGTCACCGCGTTTTCTTTCCCTGTGGTACCGAAGGGTCAGGCGCGCGTGCGTACGCAAATGAGCGCCGCGCACAGTCGCGAACAGCTCGATCGCGCCATCGATGCCTTCATCGAGGTTGGCAAGCAACTGCAATTGATTTCCTAGGAGCCCGATATGAAAGCCCTGGTCAAAGCGCACGCCAAACCCGGACTCTGGTTGCAGGATGTACCCAAACCTGAACCCGGTCCCGAGGACGTGCTGATCAAAATCAACGAGGTCGCGATCTGCGGTACCGACCTGCATATTTACAACTGGGACCAGTGGGCGCAGGAACACGTGCCGGTGCCGATGACGATCGGCCATGAATACATCGGCGAAATCGCCGAGGTTGGCGAACTGGTGCATTCGGTCAAGGTCGGCGATCGAGTCTCGGGCGAAGGCCATATCATGTGCGGAGAATGCCGCAACTGCCGCGCCGGGCGCGGACATCTGTGCCGCGATACGCGCGGTGTCGGCGTCAACCGTCCGGGCGCCTTTGCGGAATATGTCTGTATCCCGGCGGAGAACGCGTACAAGATTCCCGAGGAAATAAGCGACGATATCGCCTCGATCCTAGATCCGCTCGGTAACGCTGTGCATACCGCGTTGTCCTTCGACCTCGTCGGCGAAGACGTGCTGATCACCGGCGCCGGGCCGATCGGCCTGATGGCGACCGCGGTCGCGCGCCACGTCGGTGCACGCCATGTCGTTATTACCGACGTCAATGAAAAACGACTCGCCATGGCTAACCAGTTCGGTGCATCGCGTACCGTGGTCGCCGGCCGCGACGACTTGCACGATGTCATGGATGAACTCGGCATGGTCGAGGGTTTCGACGTCGGCCTGGAAATGTCAGGCAACGAAAACGCGCTGCACGACCTGATCGATATTATCAACCACGGCGGCAAGATTGCGCTGCTCGGCATTTATCCGAATATTCCGCGCGTCAATCTGAACCAGGCCATTTTCAAGGGTCTCAGCCTGAAGGGCATTTACGGCCGCGAAATGTTCGAAACCTGGCACAAGATGGTGGCGATGCTCGGCAGCGGGCTCGACGTGACTCCGGTTATCACCGATCACATCGACTTCGACGATTTCGAAACCGGCTTCAAAAAACTCAACGCCGGCGAAGCCTGCAAGGTCGTCATGCGGCTGTGAAATTATGTCTGATCCATATCGCAGGTAGCTGAGGGGTGATCAGGTCTTTATTATCGCTTCGAACGCCCGTGACCGGTCGTCCCGGATGACCTGTTGTCAGATGGCTCCACCGCTCAACTGGTAGACATAACCCGCGATCATCGCGCCGGTGAGGCCGAGCGCCAGGTAGAGCAGGAACACAGGCTTTTTGACCAGCGCCCAGACCGCGATCGCCGCCGGGATCGACGAGACCGCGCCGGCGGTGATGAAGGCCATCGCCGCGCCGGGCGTCATGCCGATTTCGAGCAGCCCGGAGATCAACGGAATCGCTGCATAACCGTTCAGGTAAGAAGGCGCGCCGACGACTGCCGCCAGCGGAATGGCAAACGGATTGTCGGCGCCGACATAAGCCGCGATCCAGTCCGATGAAACATAGGCCAGCATCAGGCTTTCGAGGAAAAACGCGAGCGTCAGCCATTTGCCGAGAAATACGCCGATTGCTAAGGCCTCGGCCCTGAAGGCCATTATGCGATGGGGTTCGCGCCAGAATTGCCACAAAACCGATTGCGGTTTTTCGCTCGAGCAGGCGCTGTCGCAGCAACCGACCACCTCGGCGCGCAACGGCGCTTCGAGGCCGCCGTAACGCTGTATCACCAGAATCGACAGACCGGCCAGCAAGCCCATGCTCGCCGCGGCAATGGTCTTGGCGACGGCAAAGCTGGGACCGATTCCTGCCGCGGTCAGCACGAACATCTCCGGGTCCATGATCGGCGATGCGATCCAGAACGCCATCACCGGCGCCAACGGTACGCCGGCGCCGAGCATTGCCGCGATCAACGGGATTACGCCACAGGAACAAAACGGTGAAATCGCGCCGACCACCGCGGCCAGTACGGTGGCCCGTACCGGGTTGCCGCTGAAAGCCTTCGCGATCAGCAGATCGGCGCTGGTGGCCCTGGCATAGGCGGCGATTGCGATCGCGAGTGCGAAAAACGGCAGCATTTCCCAGACCGCTTCGAGCGTAAACACGAGGCTCGTGGGAAGCTGTGGCAGATCGATCAACGCGAGCAGGACTAGCATGGCCGTCATCGCCTGGAATACGCGGTCTTTCAGAATCGCGCTCATCGTCTGCAGCGACTGGGCGGGGCGGGACTCGGTTTCTACGCAAGTACTCATATTTCTAGTAATTTCGAAATTATCAAAGTAAAAAAATCATGCTGCATCTTCCCGCGCATCGATATCGGCGCAGCATTCCTCGGTCAGGTAATCGACGAGATTACGCAATACCTCGAATTCCATCTTGCAGATCAGCGTTGCCTGCTGGCGTTCCTGGCGGATAACGCCGGCGGATTTCAAATGTGTAATGTGATGCGTCAGCGTGGAGCCCGGTATCTTCAGTTTTTTCTGAATCATGCCAACTGGCAAACCTTCGTCGCCGGCGCGTACCAGCAGGCGTACGATCCTGAGGCGCGTCGGATTTCCGATTTTGGCAAGAATATTGGCGGCAGTATCAAGTTTCATGGTTGCTATACTAGGCTCGATTCAAGTTATTGTCAACTATATTTCTAGAATTATCGAAATAATAAATGAATAGTTCCAATGATAAGATCGCTTGACCGCCGTGGATTCGACGAGGCTATCCGGCGAAGAATGGCTGGCGATGCCACTCGGTTGGTCGGGTCAGCTTGCGCAAACGCCGCTTTACTGTATTCATTGATCTATATCAGACAAATCGCCAACCAATTTATATAAGGTATTTTTAAATATGTCGGCCAGAATTCTTCACATATCCGATCTTCATTTTGGACCGCCATTCGTACACACGGTCGCGGAAGCCCTTTTGCAATCCATTCCGTCGCTTGCACCCGATGCCATCGTTGTCAGCGGCGACCTGACGCAACGGGCCAAGCGATATCAGTTCGAAGAGGCCCGGCAGTTCTTCGATCGCCTGTCGGATTACCCGATGCTCGTTATTCCCGGTAACCATGACGTGGCGCTGTGGCGAATCTTCGAGCGTCTGTTCAGGCCGCACGCGCTATACCGCGAAATCATTTCGCCCGATCTGAATCCGGTCCTGCAAGTTGGTAATGCGGTACTGGTTGGCCTCGATTCCACCGCGCCAAGGCGCAGCATCTCCAATGGCCGACTCGATCGCCATCAGCTCGAGCATAGCGGCAAGGTTTTTGCTGACGTACCCGACGACAAGGTCCGTATCGTTGTCGCTCACCACCAGTTTGCCCCCGGGCACGATCGTGTTTTCGATGTTTCCATGCCCGGCGCTCGACGCGCGATCGACTACTTCGTCGACCAAAAAGTCGAAATGATACTGGGCGGGCACCTGCATCGCTCCTACATCGGCAATTCTCTGGATTTCTTTCCCGGGCATCATCGAGACCGAGGCGTCATCATCGTCCAGTGCGGCACCACCACGTCCTGCCGCGGAAAGGGCAGGGAGCGTAACGAGAACACCTTCAACCTGATCGAGACGGGTGAGCAAACGCTGGCAATTACCCATTACCTGTATTTCGAAGAGGTGGGCAGATTTGCGCCGTTGAGCAAACACAACTTTCCACGTCCGGGCAGAGCACTGAAGGTTGCAGGGTTCGCCAGCGAACCTGTTACCCCATGAGCACGCTGCATGCAACGGGGCGGACAAGGCGAAAACTGCTCATCTTCGCGATCGCTGCCATTCTGCTGACGACGCTGGCCTGGTACGTCAATCAATATATTTCGCTGGAGCAACTGGCCGAGCAGGAGGGTCGCGTCCGCGCCTACATTGCCACCAATCCCTGGTACTCCTTCATTATCGGTTTCGGTATTTATGCGGGCCTGGCGCTTGTTCCGGGAACCGGCGGTAAGGCAATCGTCTATGGCTGGCTGTTTGGAATCTGGCAAGCCGTGATCATAGTCACGGTCGGTCTTACCCTGGGCGCGATGATTATCTTCTCGCTCAGTCGGTATCTGTTTCAGGAGAGTATCGAGCGCCGCTACACCAATTTCGTCTCACTCATGAACAAGCACCTCGAAAAGGAAGGGGCTTATTACCTGCTGGCGCTGCGCATGGCGCATGTGCCTTACTCGATCGTCAACCCGGTCAGCGGGGCCAGCCGTATCAGAACCTGGACCTTTTGCTGGACTACCGCGGTAGGCCTGCTGCCTAACAATATCATCTGGGTCTATGTCGGTGTGCGCCTGCCGTCGTTACATGAACTGGCGAGTAGCGGGCCCGGGTCGCTGATCGATCCGCCGCTGATTGCAGCCTTGATCGGTTGCGCGGCGCTACCGCATCTGGTGCGCTGGCTGATCAGCCACTATGGAATTCCCTCGGACGAGACTGGAAATCACGACGCGACCAGGCATGAATCATGATGGCAAAACATTTGATTTCTGCTCCAGATCCCGCTCTCTACTGGGCACTTGGTGCAATTTTCGCAAGCCTCGTGATCGGTTCGATATCGCGTTTCATCGCGTTGCGAAATGCGCAAGAGTCCCGGCGACGTCAACGGCTTGCCAGCTTACGCACTTGGTGGCTGCTGGCGATCGCGGTGAGTGCCGCCCTATTGGCCGGTCGGCTCGGAATCTGTTTGTTGCTCGCAGTCGCCAGCTGTATCGCCTGGTTCGAGTTCACCCGGATGATCGGCGCCCGTGTCGAGGACACAACCGCGGTGCGCGCCGGCTACGGGCTCATCGTCATCAATTACCTGCTGATCGCGCTCGCATCGGCCCCGCTGTTTGCGATCTTTCTGCCGGTCGGTTCGTTCGTTGTTTTTGCCATCCTGTTACTGTTAAAGGATGAGCCGAAGGGGTACCTCCGATCATCCGGAAGCCTGCTCTGGGGAATCATGTTTCTCGGCTACGGGGTATCGCATGCAGCGTTTCTGATGGCACTTCCCGCCGCGGCCTCGGGTCCCCTGGGTCCGGCCGGCTGGTTCCTTTTCCTGGTTATCCTGACCGAGGCCGACGATATTTTCCAGGCTCTGGTCGGTCGATTGTTCGGTGGTCACAAACGCCATCGTATCGCAGCCGTTATCTCGCCCAACAAGACCTGGGAGGGTTTTCTCGGGGGATTACTGATTATCATGATACTCGCGCCCCTGATCGCGCCGTGGCTGACGACCCTGGATCAGCAGGCGGGCCCTTTCGGGCTAGCGCAATCGTTGCAGCCCTGGGTCGCGCCGGTACTGGTGGCGATTCTGATTTCCATTGCGGGCTTCTTCGGCGACATCAATATGTCGGCTATCAAGCGTGACGCCGGCGTCAAGGACAGTAGCAAACTGCTGCCGGGTATGGGCGGCATCATCGATCGCGTCGACAGTCTCACCCTGACCGCGCCGGTATTCGTTTACTTTGTAAGCTGGTGGACCGGGTGAAACCTTCCGCCGAAAATCATGAAACGGTTAACGCGTCCGAACCGCAGGTTTCCAATCGGCTGCTGACGGTACCGAATATTATTTGTTTAATCCGGCTTGCGGGTTCATTCGTCCTTATTCCCATCGCGTGGCAGGGTCGTAACGAGTTGTTTCTGTGGCTTTTCGTATTTCTCGCGATGACCGACTGGATCGATGGCAAACTGGCCATTTTACTCAACCAGCGCACGATTATCGGGGCACGTCTCGATAGCTGGGCCGATGCTGCGCTGTATAGCGCATTGCTGTTCGGAGTAGTGACGATGTACGGCGACCGCCTGCAATCCGAGCTCGCCTGGATCGGAGCCGCCGTCCTTACCTACCTGGCCTCTACCGCTGCAGGTTTGTGGAAATATCGCCGCTGGCCTAGCTATCACACCCGCGCCGCCAAGACCTCCTGGTTTTTTACCGCGGTTGCCGTGGTTGCACTGTTCACCGACTGGTCTATCTGGCCACTGCGCGTCGCCGCCGTGGCCGTGTGTGTGACCAATATCGAAGCCCTCGTTATCACCCTCATCTCCCAGAGCTGGCGCGCCGATGTTACATCCGTCTACCATGCCTGGCGTGACAATAAGGCTGCCTGAGCGGCCCGTGGTCAGACGATGCCTATATGGTGCATGAAATGGGTAAACAACGGCGGCGATTCGCGCCTGGCCGGCAATGACAGGATGTCGTCGCATAGCTGATTGGACCGTGCCTCGTCGAGGCCGCCGTATTGCAGCAAGCCCATCGCCTTCTGCCGCATCTCGTCGACATCGAGGGCCAGTTCCGGGTCGCCCTTGCAGTCCTTGCGCGATACTTTGAAGCTTTCGCCGGATTCGCTAATCGCGGTTACTTCGGCGCCCCACGAAGCCGGGTAATTCGATTGGTAAGGGTCGACGATTTGAATCTCTGTGGCGCTTCTCAGGTCGGCGCTGCGCGAGCGCGCATTCGCATCGAAGGAATCCAGCCCGACGGCGCCATCGAGCAACGCGATCGCGGCGCAGTGGTAGAGCGAAAATTTGGCCTGGTACTCGGTTTCGGGTGCGGGATAATCGCAGACATCGAGCGCCGCCTGGTAGGTTTTGATGCTGACTTCGCGAACCCGTTTGTCGCCCAGTAACGGGTGGATATCGAGCGCACAATCGATGATCGGATGCGTATGCCGGCACGACGGCCACGGCTTGATCGAGGTCAGCGACAGCTGCCATTTCGATTGCGGGTCGCTGAGGATGTTGTCCGGCTCCGGGTCGTCGCAGGTGCCGGCAAAAAAACCCTTTTTACCCTCGAGTATTTCAGCCGGGCCGGTAAAGCCACAGGCTGCCATCTCCGCCGCCAGCAGGCCCGACTCACTGGCGCGACCGGCATGCAGGTGTTTGCTCATCGCGCCGGATTCCATGAATTGCCACAGGCCGCTTGATTGCGTGCCGGCGTTGCCGAGCGCGTGCAGTGCCTGTTCGTCGTCGATTTCCAGCAGCGTGGCCGCCGCCATCGCGGAACCGAACGGACCGCAGGTCGCGGTGTTGTGCCAGATGCGGTAATGCGCGGGACCGACACCCGCGCCGATGCGGCACATGGCTTCGAAACCGTGCAAAATCGCACGCAGCATTTGTTCACCGTTGGCGACTGTTTTTTCTCCGAGCGACAGCACCGCGGGTATGACGACGCAGCCGGGATGGGTGACCGAGGCGCGGTGCAGGTCGTCGGTTTCGGTGATATGCGTCAGCGCGCCCATCAGGAACGCGCGGCGTTTCAGATCGAGCTCGCCGCGTGCCGCCCATTCGCGCAGAATCGCGCCGACCGGAGTGGCGCTGCCGGCGTAAGCGGTTGCGACCGCGTCGAGAGTAAATAACGCGGCATCCTCGAGGTCCGCCGGTGTCACTGGCTTGTTTCGAATCAGATCGATTAAATCCTCGGTCAGGCTCATTTAAATCCCGGCACGCCTGTGCAATTTGCGATACAGTGCCGCCGAATATAACGCAACAATGCAAAGGGGGACAGCTTATGCCGGCAAAACAGGTGATCGGCGGCCCGCTCGAGATCGATGGGCGGGTTTTGTCATTGTCAAAAGCGATCCGCGCCGGGGATTTCATATTCGTTACCGGGCAGGTGCCAATGCGGGACGGTAAACCGATGACGGACGGTGGCATCGAGGACCAGACCCGGGCTTGCCTGGACAGCCTGAAGGAAATCCTGGCAGAGGCGGATTGCGGACTGGAAGATGTCGTCAAGTCGATGGTCTGGTTGAAAAAGCGCGAGGATTTCGCTGGTTTCAATTCAGTTTACGGCGAATATTTCCCCAGCGAGCCGCCGACGCGCTCGGCCCTGGTCAGCGATTTCCTGATCGATATCCTGGTCGAGATCGAGTGTATCGCCTACAAGCCGCTCTAGCGCGGCGCCCCGTGGCAATGCTTGAACTTCTTGCCTGAGTTGCACGGGCAAGGCTGGTTGCGGCCGACGACGCGGCCGTTGTAACTGGGTATGCTGCTTGCGGCCTGTTTCTTGACCGTCGGCCGGGGCGGGCGCCTGTCCTCGGGGCGCACCGTGCAGTTGGGCACCCAGTCGACGATCAGGTGAATGCGGTCCTGGTCGCTGTTGTTGTCGACCGCGTGCAGCGTGGCGTTATTGATTTCCCACATTTCGCCTTCGCCCAGTACCTTTTGCTCGCCGCCGATGGTGAATACCACCTGGTCGTTGGTAATGATGGGTACGTGAATACGATTGCACTTCAGCAGGCTGTAGAGGCCATCGGTGTGGGTATCGATGCGGCCATGCCCGGCGAGCCGCGCAAAAAGCGCGCGCACGATGAAACCGTCGTGGTCGAAGTAATCGGCAATGAAGTCGAAGATCGGCTGCAGTTCCCGGCGAAACTCGGTGTAGAGGTCATGGTAGGTCGGATTATAGTGGCGAAAATCCTCGTCGTGGATTAGCAGCAGCGCCTGCGTCTGCTTATGCACTTCGTAAGTCTGCTCCCGGCCCGAACCGTGCCAGGCGCGTTCCGGAATCTTCGCCAGCTTGCGTTTGATAAATGTCAGATCGACATCGGGTTTCATCAGCATGAAGTTGCGTTCCTTGCCCCCCATCTTGTGGAAACCATCGTTGCGGTAACCGATCTGGATGCTCGGAAATTCGATCGGTTTTTCATCCGAGTCTTCGGTTTCGAACGTGTAACCGTAGCGGTCGATGATCAGCGCATCGTTTTCCGCGATCAGTTCGCGCAGTTCGTCATCGAGATACTTTGAGTAGTGGCTGTGGCGCGAGGCGTTGATGCGCGGCGTGTTGTCGAAGCGGGCCTGCATCGCGTCGGCCTCGTTGACGTCGAGCTCGTGCATGATCGAGAGGAAGTCCTGCTGCAGGTTTTCGAAGCGGCCGATATGAAGCGCCGGATTGTCGAGATCGCCGTGCATACGCTGAAACTGCCAGGAGTAATAGCCGCAATCGGCCGATCCCATGCTGCGGATAGAATCCTTGGTCAGCCCAACACCGACGTTGTTTTGCAGCGTGTCGGGCAGGATATCGATCAGGGCGCGGCGATAGTTGCGGCTGGTAGTATCGTCCGAGCACAGTTTGACCAGGTTTTTGATGGTGCTGCGGTAATCCGCCTGAAAACCATCGGAGAGGATAAAAAACAATGGATTGCCGACGTCCTGGCGGGTATTGAAAGCGTACCAGGAGATATACCAGTCCCACGGATTGCGCACCATTCCGACCACCGGCAGCTTGGAGTACTCGGCCGGCAGCATTTCGTAGGGGTAGTGGTAGCCGATATGTCGCATGCCGGGTATGCAGCTTTCGATAATATGGCCTAGCGACTGGCCGCCTGTTTTGTGCATGTGCACAAACACAAATTTGTCGGTAGTAATCATGGCTGACGGAAATTGATTCTGCGATCGGGCGCCCGCCCCATTCTACGGCATTCTAGCCGGGTAACAAGCGCTTCACGAGGACGGTGCCGAGGCCTGCTTACGTTCGGCCAGCCATTTGAATACATAGCCCCGGGGTTTGTCCTCTCCGGTGATTAGATAGTCGAGCGTATACGGGTTGTTCATCGTCGACGAAAGCATGCGTTCGCCGCCTTCGGTGCCGCAGAACAGCAACTCGTCACCCGCCTGCAGCAGTTCGCTATCCGCTGGCAACATGATGCGTTGTTCGCCGCGCGCGATCGAAAGCGGCATGCAGGGTAACGTGTTTTCGAGGTCGTGCGGATCGCGTCGGAGTTCGCCCAGCGATAGCGCTAAACCCTGCTGCAGGTGCTCGATGACGGCCTCGGCCTCGCTCTGGCGCAGGCAAACCCGCCACAGCTGTGGCTGGCAATCGCCGATCAGCGTCTTTAGCCGGTCCACCGTCTGTTCGCAAATATCCTCGCCCTGTTCACGAAGGTACTCGATAAAAATCTGCACCTGTGGCGAGATCAGGTGTTTGAGCACCCGCCGTGCCGTGGTCAGACTCGATTGCAACACCAGGTTGGCGTTGGTGGCGTCGAAGGCGATCTGGTTTTCGTGGCTGTTCTGGCGCACGATGGTAAAAGCGTCAGGCTTGAGCCTGTGCACGCTCATCAAAATACTGAGATTGACATGGTCGCTGTCGGTGCCGGCGACGACACCGGCGGCGTGATCGATACCGGCGGCAAGCAGGGTATCCGGGTTGGCGTGTTCGTTAATAATGCGCGCGGCGCCTTCGACCTTACGCACATTGGGGTCGATGATGACCGGGCTGATGCCGTTTTGCACGAAATGCCGATACATCCACCTGCCCATGCGCCCGTAACCGCAAATGATCCAGTCGCCGGTCGGCACCTTGATCGGTTGGCCCAGCCTGACCCCCGGGCTATGCACCAGGCAGGCGTTCAGGTTGTGCAAACGCGGTGCGGTAATCGCCATGCTCAGCAATTGCGCGAAGATTTCGAACGGATTGATGATGGTAACCTTGCCGAGCGACTGCAGTTGCTCGATATGATGCCTCGAGCTCGAACGGCACAGAAGGTGCAGTTCGGGATTCAGCAACCGTGTCATGGTCGCAATGCGCGCGTTGACTTCCTCGTTGACCGTGAGTATTACCAGGGCCTTGCAGTTGGGCATATGCACACCGGCGTCGACCAGGTGTTTCGGCACCGCCGGATCGGCACACAAACCGGGCATGTCGACGTGATAGTCGCGCAGCTTCAGCGCCTTGATGCGCTCCGGATCGGTGTCCATGATCACACCGCGCAGCCAGTTGTCGCTCAAGCCACGCGCCAGCAGACTGCCGGTATCGCCGAAACCGCAGATAATGAAAAAAGGCTCGCGAATGCGGCGCACCGAGCCTGCGAAACGATGTTCGTTCAGCGCCAGCAGGAAGTGCGGATTCTGCACCAGGCGAAAGATCGAACCGATCGCGTAGAGCCAGGCGATCACGCCCATGTAGATACAGACGATAGCCCATAGCCGCTGCGCGTCGGTGAATTCGGTCGGTATCTCGCCGAAGCCGGTAGTGGTCGCGGTGTAGGTAAAAAAGTAAAACGCATGAAACAGGCTCATATACTCGGGATTGCCGTCGGCGTCCTGGCCCGGGATCAGGGCCATGACGATGATGCCGATCGCGTAAACGACGATTAGCGCGAAGATCGGGCCGCGCATATAGCGCAGCATGACCATCGAGACCCGGTCGAGTTCTGAGGTGGTGGCCATGCTTTTGACCTAGCGGCGCGATATCAGCGTGTCGCCGACGACGATGACGAGGGTGATGATACTGGCGACGAGCGCCCCGCCCGCGAGCGAGACGATATCGGCCATCGATTCCGGCCCGGGACCACTCGCAGTTTCGTGTTCGGCAATAATCCAGACCACGCGTGCTGCGATCAGCAGCACGTCGGCCACGAGGCTGCTGGCCAGCAACAGCGCTCCGACCTGCGAGCGGTCGCCGAGCTTGAGGCCGGTGGCTATCAGGTTGATCAGGATCGCGATGGTCAGCATCCAGACGCTGTGGTGGCTGGCGTTATCGATGTCGCCCATGACGAAGGTGTAAGTGATGGATAACGCCAGAATAGTTACAAACCCGTAAACGACGCGTTCCAGGTTCATGGTCGTACCTCTCTTTGGTGTTGTTATGGCGACAAGAATACGCCGATGCGGCCATCGCGTCACCCGGCGGAAAAATATCGCTTAAACTACCGCAACCTGTATTATCCCCCTGTTGTTGCAATCGAGACTGTGCCTTCGGCGTGAAAGAGGATTTTCCAGCCATCGTCGATGCCGCGACCCAGCGCGGCATACAGGCGTACCGTGTCGAGCAGGTGCGCCGGCGGCTGGTCCAAGCCGATTGCCCGGCGATCGTGCTGTTCGACCCGGTACATATCCGCTACGCCACCGGCACGCGTAATATGCAGGTCTGGACGATGCACAATATCTGTCGCTACGCGGTGTTGTTCGCCAGCGGTGAAAGCGTCCTGTTCGAGTTGCCGAGCTCCACGCATTTGTCTCACGGTTACATCGACGATATTAGACCGGCGCTGACTACCGACTACCTGGCGGTTGGCGAACGCGGCGAGGAGATGGGCCGGCGCTGGGCCGCTTCGATGATTTCGCTGTTACGCGAGAAAGGTATCGCGCAAAACCGGCTCGCGATCGATCGCGCCGACCTGACCCTGGTGTTGGCGAGCCAGCGGCAGTCGCTCGAGCTGGTCGAGGGCCAGTCGATCATGGAAAAGGCGCGCGCGATCAAGTCGCTCGATGAAATCGAGGTGTTGCGGCGCTCGCTCGTCACCTGCGAACAAAGCGTGGCCGACATGCGCGAGCGCCTGCAACCCGGCATGCGAGAATCCGATGCGCTGGCATTGTTGATCGACGGCAGCATCCAGCGCGGCGGTGAGTACCCGGAGACGCGCCTGTTGACCACGGGGCCGCGCACCAATCCGTGGTTCCAGGAAACCTCGGATCGGATCATCGAAAACGGCGATATGATCGCCTTCGATACCGACCTGATCGGGCCCATGGGTTACTATAACGATATTTCCCGCAGCTGGGTGGTCGGCGACAAAAAACCGGGCGACGAGCAACGCCGGTTGTACGAACTCGCCTATGCGCAAATGCAGCACAATACCGAGCTGTTACGACCGGGGCTAGGATTTCTCGAATATTCCGACAAGGCTTACCAGCTGCCCGATGAATGTATTCCGAACCGTTACGCAGACGTTGCCCACGGTTGCGGTCTCGGCGTTGAGTACCCCTTCATCTGGTACCGCGAGGACGAGGAATGGGGCGCCTACGACGGCGTGTTCGAGCAAAATATGGTGGTTTGTATCGAGTGTTATGTCGGCGAGGCCGGCGGCCACGAGGGGGTCAAGCTGGAGCA
>CP070646.1:3148085-3150469 GCA_020354435.1 Gammaproteobacteria bacterium | reverse complement strand
CTTCGGCGGCCGATCTTGCTGCAATCGAATCGGCCAACCGCGATTCTCTCGCGGTCATGCCGCTGGTGCTGGAAGGGCGCATCGACAAGGCGATGCAGGCCCTGCATACCTGAGGTTAAGCATGGGATTCAAATGCGGCATCGTCGGATTGCCTAACGTCGGTAAGTCGACGCTGTTCAACTCGCTCACCAGGGCCGGTATCGCGGCCGAAAACTACCCGTTTTGCACGATCGACCCCAACGTCGGTGTGGTCGAAGTACCGGATCCGCGGCTGCAGCAGCTGGCCGATATCGTACAGCCGAAAAAAGTTATCCCGACGACGATGGAGTTCGTCGATATCGCCGGACTCGTCGCCGGTGCATCCAGGGGCGAGGGCCTCGGCAACCAGTTCCTCGGTCACATCCGTGAAACCGATGCGATCGCGCAGGTGGTACGCTGCTTCGAGAATGAGGATATTTCGCACGTGCATGCCGAAATCGACCCGTTGTCCGATATCGAAACCATCAATACCGAGCTGTTGCTGGCCGACATGGAGTCGATCGCACGGCAAACCGAGCGCGCCGCCAAGCAGGCCAAGTCGCATGAA
The DNA here is from genome assembly GCA_020354435.1 of Gammaproteobacteria bacterium. Lineage (GTDB taxonomy): Bacteria > Pseudomonadota > Gammaproteobacteria. Next base: position 3,149,883 of record CP070646.1, on the reverse strand, counting down.
AAGGAAGCCAGGGCCAAATACGAATTCATGCTCGCGGTGCAAAAGCACGTCGAGGACGGTAAACCCGCGCGCGGTTTCGAACCGACCGATCAGCAGCGGCCATGGATGAAGGAGCTGCACCTGATCACGGCGAAGCCGGTGCTATACATTGCCAACGTGTCCGAGGATGGATTCGATAACAACCCGCATCTCGACGCGGTATCCGAGTATGCCATTACCGAGGGCGCCGAAGTGGTTGCGGTCTGCGCCGCGATCGAAGCCGACATCACCGAGCTGGACGCGGCAGAAGCCGCCGAGTTCCTGCAGGAAATGGGGCTGCAAGAACCCGGCTTGAACCGCGTGATTCACGCCGGCTACAGGCTGTTGCACCTGCAAACTTTTTTCACCGCAGGGCCGCAGGAAGTTCGCGCCTGGACTATCCGCGTCGGCGATACCGCACCTCGCGCCGCCGGCCGCATCCACACCGATTTCGAAAAAGGCTTCATCCGTGCCGAGGTCGTCAGCTTCGACGACTTTATCGCGAATAATGGCGAGCAGGGCGCGAAGGATGCCGGCAAGTGGCGCCTCGAGGGCAAGGATTACGTCATGCAGGAAGGCGACGTTGTGCATTTCCGCTTCAACGTTTGAGCCTTCAGGTCATTGCGTGGACCGCGAGGCCGAAGGCCGCGGCGGGACGAAGCTATCTTCTGAAGATTGCTTCGCTGCGCTCGCAATGACCGGGAATTCGATCACCTACGCGATATAAGCCCGACCTTGACAGCTTCGGGGATAAAGGTGAAAATCGCGCGCTCTTCACGACCGGGCAAGCCGGTCAGCAGAAATTCAATGGCTACGTAGCTCAGTTGGTTAGAGCACATCACTCATAATGATGGGGTCCCCTGTTCAAATCAGGGCGTAGCCACCATTCTTTTCAATGACTTAGGCTCCAATTACACGTTTCCGACCGCCCTCAATCTAGGAGAATTGTAGGAGATTGGCCTGGTAATCGATGCCACGACCTCACGCAAATGGTCGATTTCGACCCGGCTGTAGTGGGTCGTGATGTCGCCATTCTTGTGTCCCAACAAGTCTTTTCGGTCTTCGTTGCTCCAACCCGCCGCGCGCACCCTGCGTCCGAAGGTATGCCGCAGATCGTGGATCCGCAGGTGGCGAAAGCCCCAGGGGCAAGGTGCGCCGAGTTCGTCCTCGTAACGCTTCGCGGCTCGCTCCCGTCCGTGCTTCCAGCCCTTGCTGTAGACCCGCGTTCGCGGGAATACGCGCTGTTCGTCCTTGCCGCATTGCTCCCGTACCACCGACTGCGCGATTCCGTTCAGCACCACGAACCGCTCCTGGCCATTCTTCGAGCAATGCCCGGGCAGAATGAACAGGTCCTCGGCCTGCTGCCAGCTCCAGCGCAGCGAGCAGAGTTCCTGGTCCCGCACCCCCGTGTTGATCAGGAACAACGCCATCCGCGCAAGCGTCGGGGTCAGTTCCGACAACAGCAGGCGCTGCTCGTCCCAGCTGATCGGATAGGGGCTTCGCCGCAGACCTTTCTCTAATCGGAATAACGGCGCCGTTTCGAGCCAGGTCAGACCGCTGTCGATATCGCGCCAGTAACGCGCGGCGAGGTTCAGGATTCGCCGCACCACCGCGATGTAGCGATTGATGGTGCCGGCGCTTCGACCTTTTCCGCGCATGTACTTGACGAAGGGTTCCAGCGTGCCGCTGTGCACCTGCTCCAGGTACAGATCCCCGATAAAGGGATCCAGCGCGCGCAGGGCCTGGGCGTCATTGTGCAACGATTTTTTTGTTTCCTCCT
>CP070646.1:3129586-3147985 GCA_020354435.1 Gammaproteobacteria bacterium | reverse complement strand
AGGTTTTCCGCCAGGCTCCACAATTGCAGCGTATCCATCAGTTTTTTGCCGGCCTCGACGCCGCCGTGCACTTCGAACCACAGCATCGAACCGTAACCACTCGCCTGCGCATCGGCGAGCTCCTTCTGCGGAAAGGATTCGAGGCCGGGATAGGCAACCCGGTCGACGTTGGGGTGGGTTTCGAGAAACTGTGCAACCTTGAGCGCGTTGGCCGACTGCGACTCGAGCCGTGTGCTCATGGTCTTGATGCCCTGCAGCGTGTAGAACGCGACCATCGGCGTCATGTTGCTGCCGAGGCAGTTGCGTACGAACATGATTTGCTCGAGATGATCAGCGTCAACCGCGGTGATCGAACCGCCGACGCTGACGTTGTGGCCTTCCATGAACTTGGTCGTGCTGTGCAGCGTGATATCGGCGCCGAGCTCGAGCGGACGCTGGTAGTAGGGCGTCAGGAAAGTATTGTCGACCACGTGCGGAATACCGTGCGCCCTGGCGATCTCGGATACCGCGGCGATATCGGTCAGCTTCAGCGTCGGGTTGGCCGGTGTCTCGGTGAAGATCAGTTTGGTGTTATCGCGAATCGCGGCTTTGATATTGTCGGGATTGGAGGTGTCGACGAAGCTGCACTCCAGGCCCCAGCGGTTCAGCACTTTGGTCGAGACCCGGTGGGTACCGCCGTAAACCACGTCCGACAGGATGGCGTGCTCGCCGCTGCCGACCAGGCCCATGATGGTGCAACTGGTCGCGGCCATGCCGGTGGCGAAGCACAGGCTGCCTGCACCGCCCTCGAGGGCGGTGATTTTTTCTTCCAGCGCGGCTACGGTCGGATTGCCGGATCGACTGTAGGAATAACCTTTTTCGAGGTACTGGTCGACCGACTCCTGCACATAGGTCGTGGTCTGGTAAATCGGTGTCAGGATAGCGCCCGTGACCGGATCGGGTCTGACGCCGGCGCGGACTTCGCGCGTTTTGAAATGTCGATTATCGTTGCCGCTCATCAGTTTCCCCGGTTGTCGAAATACGAAGGACGGCAATTCTAGCATTAGTAAGACAAATTAAAAAAGCGCGGCGTTTTTATACTGGTACTGACCAGGTCAATCTTGCAAAATGCCGCTTATGGCCGCCGAAATTTATCCCCGTTACGGGCATTCGACCTGTCCGCACGACTGTCCCAGCACCTGCGCACTCGAAGTCGAGCTGCTCGATGCCAATACCATCGGCCGCGTCATTGGCGCCCCTGAAAACAGTTATACCGCTGGCGTCGTCTGTGCCAAGGTTTCGCGTTATGCCGAGCGAATCCATCATCCCGATCGACTTGGGCAGCCGTTGCGCCGGCGCGGCAACAAGGGTCAGGGCCGTTCGGCATTTGAAGTCATAAGCTGGGAGCAAGCACTCGATGAAGTAGCCGAAAATTTTACCCTGGCAATGCAGAAGCACGGCAACGAAAGCCTGTGGCCGTATCACTACGCCGGCACCATGGGTTTGCTGCAGCGCGACAGCATCGAGCTGTTTCGTAATCTGCTGAAAACCTCGCGCCAGCACTCGACTTTCTGCATCACGCTGGCCGATGCCGGCTGGATCGCCGGTACCGGGGTCAAACGCGGTTCCGATCCGCGGCAAATGGCCACAAGCGACCTGATCGTCATGTGGGGCGGCAACCCGGTATACACCCAGGTCAACGTCATGCATCACGTCGCCAAAGCGCGCCGTGAACGGGATGCCAGGCTGGTGGTGGTCGATCCTTACCTGACGGCGACCGCAAAAAAGGCCGATTTGCACCTGATGCTGCGCCCGGGCAGCGATGGCGCGCTGGCCTGCGCGGTGATGCACCAACTGTTTGCCGACGGGCTCGTCGACCGCGAGTACCTGCGCGATTATTGCGACGTGCCGGACGAACTCGAGGCCCATCTGCAGTCAAGGACACCGGACTGGGCAGCGGACATTACCGGGCTCGGGGCAGACGAAATCGTCGAGTTTGCGCGACTCTACGGCAATACGCCGCGCAGCTTTCTGCGTCTCGGTTACGGTTTTACCCGTTCGCGCAACGGCGCCGCCAATATGCACGCGGCGACCTGTTTGCCGGCCCTGACCGGCGCCTGGCGTCATCGCGGCGGCGGTGCGCTGTATTCGAACAGCGGCATGTACGGCATCGATCAGACTATCATCAAGGGACTCGACGTACTCGACAGCGCTACCCGCGTGCTCGACCAGTCGCGCATCGGCGATGTTTTGTGCGGCAACCCGCGCGACCTGCAGCAGGGGCCGCCGGTGACTGCGATGCTGATCCAGAACACCAACCCGGTAGTGGTGGCACCGGAAACGCGAAAAGTGCTGCAGGGCTTTGCCCGTGACGACCTGTTCGTCTGTGTGCACGAGCAGTTCATGACCGAAACCGCGGCGATGGCCGACATCGTGCTGCCGGCGACGATGTTTCTCGAGCACGACGATTTTTACCAGGCCGGTGGGCATACCTATCTGCAGGCCACGCGGCCGCTGGTGCAGGCCTATGCCGAATGCCGCAGCAATCACTGGCTGCTGGGGCAACTGGCACGGCGGATGGGTTACCATCATGCGGGATTCGAACTGGAGGCGCGTGAACTGATCGATGCCAGCCTGCGCGCGAGCGGTCTGCCTGACGAGGATAGCCTGTACCATCAACGCTGGCTCGATTGTGACCGCGGCTTCGAAAGCGATAACTTTCTCGATGGATTCGAGACACCCGACCGCCGCTTTCATTTCAAACCCGACTGGCGCCGCGTCGGTGCGGACGCCGACGCGATGCCGCCGTTGCCCGATCACATCCCGGTCGCCAACGAGGCCGATGCCAGACACCCGTTTCGCCTGGTGGCGGCGCCGGCGCGGCAATTCCTCAATACCAGCTTTACCGAAACGCAGACTTCGCAGGCCGCCGAAAATCGGCCGACGCTGCTGCTGCGCTCCGACGATGCCGCTCGCCTCGGCGTTGCCGATGGCGAGCTTGTACGCATCGGCAACCGCCTTGCCGACCTGTTGATACACGTCAGGCTGTTCGACGGTATGCAGGCCGGCGTCGTCGTTGCAGAGAGTATCTGGCCGAATAGCGCCTTTATCGAAGGGCTGGGCATTAACGCGCTGGTTTCGGCCGAGCCCGGCATTCCCAACGGCGGTGCCGTTTTTCACGACACCGCGATATGGATTAAGGCAGAATCCGGAAGCCGACATGCATGATCACGAGAAACTGGATTACGTCGAATACCCGGCGGTTAACCTGGAAGCGACGCGCAATTTTTTCCGCGAAGTATTCGGCTGGACTTTCGAGGAATTCGGGCCCGACTATTGCGCCTTTGCGGAGCAGGGACTGGATGGCGGTTTTTACCGCTCTGAACTTTACTCGAGCACCCGCAACGGCTCCGCCTTACTGGTGTTCTACAGCAGCGACCTGGAAGCCACGCTGGCGAAGATCGAACGCGCCGGTGGCCGCATCGAAAAGCCGGTATTCGCCTTTCCGGGCGGCCGTCGTTTCCATTTTAGCGAGCCCAGCGGTAACGAGTTCGCCGTCTGGTCGGATCAGCCGAAATGAAGTCCCGGGTTTCGTCCGGCTACCGCCTGGAGGCCGCTAGCGTGAAATTTTTCGATCACGGTCGGTAACGGCATGGGGTCGGCGACTGATTCACTGCGACTGCTGGCGCAAACCCGCCTGCCGGATTTCAATCGGCTGCGCGCCGAAGCCGTGGAGCTGGCGGCGCAGGTCAGTATCGGTCGCTCGGCCTTTCTGCGTCAGCACGGACTGGCCTCCGAGTTCGAATACAAGCGCCAGGCGATGGCCGCCGGCCAGATCATGTACCACGCGCATATCGGTATGAACGATATCGATGCGACCGCGGACGCGTTGACCAAAATACAGCAAAGCCTCCAAGCGCATGGATTCGCGCTCGACCGGGCCGGCTTCGCCATCGACCGGCGTATGGGTTTGCCCGCCGGGCGGCGCGCCGACGCGGCCGCCGAAACCGGGCCCATGCTGGTGCGCCAGCAGGACTGGGATTTACTTGCACAGGCGGCGCCGATACAGCCGCATCTGGGCGATTTCATGATTGGCCAGCCGTCCTCGATGGCAAATACGCTGGAGGCCCTGCGTATCGGCTGCACCACGATCGGTAATCTTTCCCAGTATTTCACTTTCGAGGCACCGGGCTGGTCGGATACCGAGGCAACTACCGCCCAGACCTACCAGGCAATGGCGCTGCTGGCGGCGCTGCGCGAGCAGGGCACGATGCTGCATTCCTACCTCGAGGATGGCTACGGCGCTTTATTTAGGCATTGCGCCACGGTTGCGGCCTGGGCCATGCTGGAGCGATACATCGTCGAGGAACTGATCGGTGCACGCCTGAGCCACTGCATCGGCGGGCTGACTTCCGACCCGGTCAAGCGTGCCGGCTGGGTGCTGGCGCTGCATCGAATCCACCAGGGACAGCAGGTCGGCTCGATGCTGTACGGCGATACCATATCCTTCGGCCAGGCGTTCGAACAGAATCGAGCCCTGACGGCCGAGTACCTGCTGTGGGATATCCTGATTCAGCTGCATGCGCCCAGCGGACACGCGGTATTACCGCTGCCGGTCACCGAGGCGATACGCATTCCGTCGGCCGATGAAATTATCGAGGCGCAGCTGTTTGGACGCCGCGTCGAACAAACCGCACGCCGGCTTTATCCGCATGTCGATTTCTCCGCGGCGGAGGCCTTTGCCGAAAACGTCTGCCGCGAGGGCGCAATAATCTACGACAACGCGCTAAGCGGTTTGCGCGAATTAGGCGTGGATACGGCAAATCCGTTGCAAATGCTCTACGTGCTGAAAAAAATGGGGGCGCAAGACTTCGAACGGCTGTTCGCGTCCGGACTGGACGATGCCGAATCGATCAGAACCGACATATTCGATATGGCGCAGTCGGTCGTGACCGAGCATCGGCCATTGTTCGCCGACGAGAAACTGCGCCAACGACTCAGGGGACGCCGTTTGCTTGTCGCTTCCAGCGACGTGCATGCGCATGCGGCCGGCGCGCTGGCGCAACTGCTCGGTGAAGCGGAAGCCAGCGTCGTCTATCTCGGTGCCGAACAGGATCCCGCCGATTTGATCGCGGCGCTGCAGCGGCAACCAGCCGATGGCCTGCTGCTAAGCACGCATAACGGCATGGCGCTGGAGTATGCGCAACGGTTACAGCAATTGATGCGCGAAGCCGGCATTTCACTGCCGGTTATTATCGGCGGCGTCCTTAACCAGAAGACCGAGGACCAGGCCTTACCGGTACCGGTTTTCGACGAAATTCGGGCTCTGGGCATGCATCCGGTGGCGGCGCTGCCGGCGTTACCGAAGCTGCTCGAATTCAATTCCTGAGCGGCCGGTCGCCGGCTCAGACGTAGGGTGGCAATGCGCGCCAGCGAAACATTGGTGCGGCCGCGTTTATGGCAGCCTGTTGCTGCTGGAATCGCCGGTAAAGTTCGGCCGGGGCATTTTGCGGTCCGCCTAGCGCGGCAAAAATGGCGATTTCCGAATCGGCGGTTTTTTCGCCGCCGATGAATTCGGCGTTCCCGCCCCGGCACAATGCCGCCAGCGCCCGGTAGTAATCTGCGCGCGCGTCGATGAGAAACTCGCGGCTGCGCTCGAAGGCGGCCTCGTCGTCGCTGCTCAGCGTAACGCGGTTGTGAGGATCGAGACCGTAGGGATTCAGGTGTCCGTAAACCAGGATTTCGCCGTCGACGTCGTCATTTGCAGCGAAATGGTTTTCGACCTCGGCGACGTAGTTGCGGTTGATTTGCCACAGTTGGCCTACGCTGTCTTCGATGTCGTCGGCGACGATGCGGATATTCGCATCGCTATGGTTCTTGTAAATCAGGCGACCGCCCAGTGACTGCATACGCGCGGCATAGGGAATCGCTTCTCGCACCGCGCGCATTTCCTCGGCATCGCCAAATACCTCGGCATTTTCGAGGCTGATGCCGGCGATACTGAAGTCGTCGGTCTGTTCTTCGTCGGCCATTGCCAGCAGGAATTCGTCAATCGAGCGATTGCTGCAGCCGTTGACGAAAATCAGGCCGTCGGCGTTGGCCAGATCGCATTTATGCTGCAAATCGCGCGCGCGTGCGGTAATCGCATTGTCGCCTCCGTCTCGTAGCAGGGGTAACATTGAACGGGTGCTGACGTGCTCGAGCCCGAGTATCAGGTCATGCGGATTGGTCGCGGCGGCTTCTGCCCCGGATGGCTCCAGCCTGAGGCGGGTATAAGGCGACATTCGCGCCAGCAGTCCGGCGATTTCGTCACCTGCCTGCCTGACCGGCAGCGCGAATGCGATCTCGTTTTGCGGAAAGCGGTAAAAATTGCAGCGCAGCGCGCTGACGATTCCGCTCCAGCCATAGGTGCCGGCGTAGCCCATCAGCGCTTCACCGTTGATCGACCTGAGGTCGCTACCGTCGAACAGTGCGATTTCGCTGACGCTGTCGCTGAAGTAGCGGCGCTGGGGACCCATGCCGCCGGTCATGAAAGTTGCGCCGACCGCAGCGTACAGGTAGCTGGTGAGGTCGGCGCCGGGCACGCGAAAGCAGTGCCCGAGCTCCTGCGCGAGCGCCTGGTTGAGCTGATTGAGCGTTATCGCGGCGCCAGCGCAAACCTGCTGCCGTTCTCGATCGATGACGATCTGGCCGAGTTCGATCTGGTCGAGGCGCGGCTGCTTGGCGCAGCTGATCCGAGGATCTGCCGGCGCGTCGAACCTGAGGCCGACGACCGTGCCCGCCGGTTTGTGCGCGGCCTGGAAAATCCCGCCACCGGCCGATGTCGCCGACATCGGCAAAAGGAAAATTTCGGGGCCATGCATTTGCCGTATTTCGCCGACCGCGTCTACCAGTTTTCCGCTCAAAGGGTAGGCAAGGTCGAACTCGACCGCGTTGTTTTCCCCGTCCTGCGCCTGCGTGAAGGCTTTGCCCAGCGATGAGGACATCCGGGACTATGCCGCCTTCCTGGCTTCCAGCGCAGTAATCAGGTTTTCGCGTAGCTGATCGAGCATCGCCTGATTGGTGATTGCCTTGCCGTCGGTAGTCGTCAGGTAGAAAATATCGTTGATTTTTTCACCCAGGGTGGAAATCTTGGCATGGGTGATATCGATATCCATTTCGGCAATCACGTTGGCTATCACCGACAGCAGCCCGGGCATATCCAGCGCGCTGATTTCCATAACCGTGCGACCGTTGAGGTAATCCTGCTCGAACTGTACCGTGGTCGGGTGATCGAAAGCTTTTAACTGGCGAGGTTTTCGCGTGTTGGTATGGCCCTTGTAAATGGAGTCCGATTTCAGCGCCTTGAGCAGGCGTCGCTCGATCTCGGCGATGATCGCGGGATCGGTGACCGCCTGGTTGTTGTGATCGAGAATAATAAAGGTGTCCATGATCTTGTGATCGCTGGTGGTGAAGATTTCCGCGTTCAAAATGCTTAGCCCCAGCGACCCGAGTGTTCCGGTGACCTGGGAAAATGCGTGCGCGACCTCGTTGCCGTAGACAAAAACCTTGGTGTTGGCGGTTTGCGGCGACTGGCGAATACTGACCAGGCGTGACGCCTCCGGGTTGCTCAGAATGGAATTCACGTGCCACTTGATTTCAAGCGGGTGATGGCGCAGGAAGTAATCGCCGGGAACGCGGTCGCAGACCGAATCGATCTGTTCGCTGCTAAAAGGCAGATCGGCCATGACCTCGTAGGCGGCATCGCGGTTTTCCTGGATGATTTCATCGATATCCGGAGTCTGATCGATGCCGCGGCGAATGACCGCCTTGGTCGCGTTGTACAGCTGCTTGAGCAGGGCGTCCTTCCAGTTGTTCCACAGCTTCGGGTTGGTGCTGCGAATATCGGCGACCGTAAGCAGGTAAAGGTAGTTCAGCATGTTCATGCTGCCAACCTGGCGTGCAAAGTCGCGCACGACGTCGGGATCGCTAATGTCCTTGCGCTGTGCGGTAACCGACATCAGCAGGTGGTCGCGCACCAGCTGCGAGACAATGCGGGTATCCTTGCGGTTGAGCTTGTGCTGCAGGCAAAATTGCGTCGCTTCCTCGGCTCCGAGCACGGAGTGATCGCCTCCGCGGCCCTTGGCGATGTCGTGGAACAGCGCCGCCAGGTAGAGTAGACAGGGATTTTCCAGCTTGCTGTAGACCAGGTTGCAGAACGGGAATTCGTGCTCGTGGATCTCGAGCGCGAAGCGACGCAGGTTGCGAATCACGAAAATCGTGTGCTGATCGACCGTGTAGGCGTGGAACAGGTCGTACTGCATGCGCCCGACGATGCGACCGAAGGCCGGTATATAGGCCGCGAGGAAGCCGTAGGAATTCATGCGCCGCATCTGGTGGGTCTGGCCGCTCGGTGCGCTCATCAACTGCATGAACCACTGGTTCACGGTATCGTCGCTTCGGTAGTCGTCGTCGATCAGGTATAGGTGCTCCCGAACGAGGCGGATCGTCGACGCGGTAACGCCCTCGCAACCCTCGGTCAGGGAAATCAGTAAAAACAGTTCGATCAATGCCGGCGGGTGCTGCTTGAACACGTCGGCGTGGGCTACCTCGATGAACTTGTTGCGCAGGTTGAAGCGTTCGTTGATGGGTTTGAGTTTGCGCTGCGAAGCGGTCAGCAGGATTTCCTCCTTGAAGATCTGCAGCAGCATTTCGGACAGGCGCTCGAGTTCCATGATGGTGCGGTAATACTGCTGCATGAACTGTTCGATCGCCAGATTGTTTTCACCCGATGTGAAGCCAAAGCGTTGCGCGATTTTTTTCTGGTAATCGAACAACAGGCGGTCCTCCCTGCGCCCGGCGAGCCGATGCAGCGCAAAACGTACCTGCCACAGGTGCTTTTGCCCGGCATCCAGAATCTCGTACTCGGCTTCGGTCAGAAAACCATGCTCGACCAGTTCCTTGAAAGACTTGTCGCCGAAGTGTCGTTTCGCAACCCAGCCGATGATCTGGATATCGCGCAGGCCACCAGGGCCCTCCTTGATGTTGGGTTCCAGATTATAGGCGGTGTCGTTAAACCGAAGGTGGCGATCGTGCTGTTCTCGCAGCTTGGCCTCAAAAAACTTGCGCGACGACCACAATTTTTTGGGGCCAATGGCGCGCTGGTATTTTTCATAGAGCTTGCTGTTGCCGTAGATCAGGCGCGACTCGATCATGTTGGTCATCACCGTTACGTCGACCTTGCCCTGGCGCACGCAATCGCGGGTGGTACGCACGCTATGGCCGACTTCGAGGCCAATGTCCCAGAGGAAGGTCAAAAAGGCAGAGATTTGCTGTTGTTGCGCCTTGTTGGCGTTTTTTTCCAGCAGAATCATCAGGTCGATATCGGAGCCGGGCAGCAGTTCCGAGCGGCCGTAGCCGCCGACAGCGACGAGGCAACAGCTGCAGCGACTGCGATCGCCGATGAAATGCAGAAAACAGAATTCCAGCACGCGATCGATCAGGGCAGCCGTTTCGTGTATCAGTTTTTCCGCGGGTACGCCCTGGTCGAAATCCTGGTAGATTTTTTCGCGCAGCTGCTTGAGACCGTCGGCTATCGCAGCCGGCTTCAGTTCACCGCCTTCGGCGGCCTGCTGCAGAAATGGTTCGATTTCTTCGATCACGGATAATCTACAGGCCGTAATCCGGATGCAGCGTCAGCACTTCGAAACCGGATTCGGTCACCAGGTTGGTATGCTCCCATTGCGCCGACAGGCTATGGTCCTTGGTCACCACGGTCCACTCGTCGGGCAACAGTTTGACGTGCCGTTTACCGAGGTTGATCATCGGTTCGATGGTGAAAGTCATGCCGGGTTCGAGCATCAGGCCGGTGCCCGGTTTGCCGTAGTGCAAAACCTGCGGGTCCTCGTGAAACACCTTGCCGATACCGTGACCACAGTACTCCCGCACGACGCTACAGTTATTCTTCTCGGCATGGTTCTGGATCGCATGCCCGATGTCGCCGAGGCGAATACCCGGTTTGATCATTTCTATGCCGATCTTCATGCATTCGTAGGCGATGCGCGAAATGCGCTGGCCCTGGATGCTCGGTTTGCCGACCTGGAACATGCGGCTGGTGTCGCCGTGGTAGCCGTCCTTGATCACGGTGATATCGATGTTGATGATATCGCCGTTTTTCAGCTTCTTCTCGGCAGGGATGCCGTGACAGACGACATGATTGACCGAAGTACAGATCGAGCGTGGAAAACCGCGGTAGTTCAACGGTGCCGGCACCACCGACTGCTGGTTGACCATAAAATCGTGACAAATGTCGTTAAGATCCTGGGTGGTCACTCCCGGTTCGACATGGGATTCGACCATCCGCAGCACGTCGGCGGCGAGGCGCCCGGCAACGCGCATCTTTTCTATTTCCTCGGCGGATTTGATCGTGACTCCCATAAATTTATAGCTGACCGGTTGTTGCGGATACGGGATTATGGTATAAAGCGCGCGCCTTCGGCAACCGCCGTGGGAAATATTCAGAACAGCAGGCTTAATGCCGCTGTTATTAACGACACACACATGCCGCAACGCGTTCATGGGTGCCTGTTTTTTTACCAGAGAGCAGGTCGTGGGCGACGGGTATGTGGAGGCTTAACCCGGGATAACCACGAGGTGGTTGTCCAACTGACATCTGGAGATACCATGTCTAACGTCACCATGCGTGAAATGTTGGAAGCGGGCGTGCATTTCGGCCATCAAACCCGTTTCTGGAACCCCAAAATGGCGCCCTTCATCTTTGGCGAGCGCAACAAGATTCATATTATCAACCTCGAGCAAACCATGCCCCTGTGCAAGGATGCGGTCAATTATCTTGGCAAGGTCGCTTCAAAGAAGGGCAAGATCATGTTCGTCGGCACCAAGCGCGCCGCCAGCGACTCGATTCGCGAGGAAGCGCAGCGCTGCGGCATGCCTTACGTCAACCATCGCTGGCTCGGCGGCATGTTGACCAACTTCCGTACCGTGCGTGCGTCGATCAAGCGTCTCAGGGAACTCGAAGAGATGGCGGCGAGCAATTCTTATGAAAAAATCAATAAGAAGGAAATCCTGCAACTCTCGCGTGAACAGGAAAAGCTGGAGAAGACGCTTGGCGGTATCAAGGATATGGGCGGTTTGCCCGACGTGCTTTTCGTTATCGACGTCGGATACGAGAAGATCGCGGTGCAGGAAGCCGCCAAGCTCGGTATACCGGTGGTCGGCATCGTCGATACCAATAATTCACCCGACAATATCGATTATATCGTGCCGGGTAACGACGACTCGATGCGCGCAATCAAGCTTTATGCACGCCTGGTGGCCGATGCCATCATCGAAGGCAAGCAAAGTATCGTTTCCAGCGTCGAAGGTGAAGATGAACTGATCGAAGTTGAAGCCGACGAGGTCGAAACCAAACCTGCAGTCAAGATCAGCACCAAAAAGACCGCGTCCGACTCCGGCCCTGCGGAAGAGAAGGCCGAAGCCAGCGCCCCGGTGGCAGAAGCCGACAGCAGCGATGTAACGTCCGAGACCGGGACCAGTGCGGAAACGGCCGAGGCAAGCGCTGTAGCCGCAGCTGCAGAAGAGCCTGCTGCAGAAGAGCCGGTTGCAGAAGAGCCGGTTGCAGAAGAGCCTGCTGCAGAAGAGCCGGTTGCCGAAAAGAAGGCCGCAGCAAAGAAGGCCGCGACCAAGAAGGCGGCCACGAAGAAAGCTGCAAGCAAGAAGGCCGCGACCAAGAAGGCCGCGACCAAGAAAGCGGCCACCAAGAAGGCAACGACTAAAAAAGCGGCAACCAAGAAGGCTGCCAGCAAGGACTAATACAGCGCCCGTGAGCGTTACGCGGGCTTACAACGAGGTATTCAAGTGGCTATAACAGCATCATTAGTAAAAGAACTGCGCGAGCGCACTGGTTCGGGCATGATGGAGTGCAAGAAGGCACTGGTCGAAACCGATGGCGATATCGAGGCTGCAGCCGAATTGATGCGCAAGTCGGGCGCGGCCAAGGCCGATAAAAAGGCTGGTCGCGTCGCCGCCGACGGAGCCATCAAGGTCGCTGTCAGTGACGACGGCAAGTCCGCGGTAATTCTGGAAATCAACTCCGAGACCGATTTCGTCGCCAAGGATGATAACTTCCAGGCGTTTGCCGATGAAGTCCTGGCAGCGGTGGCGGCGAACAAGCCCGCCACGGTCGAAGATCTGGCGTCGATGCAGCTTGCCAGCGGTGAGAGCGTCGAGGAAGCCCGTCAGGCATTAATTTCGAAGGTCGGAGAAAATATCCAGGTGCGTCGCTTCCAGATAGTCGAAACGGATGCATCGATCGCATCCTACCTGCATGGCGCCCGAATCGGCGTACTGGTCGATTCCAGTGCTGACAGCGATCTCGCGCGCGACATCGCGATGCACGTCGCTGCGGTAAATCCGCAGTTCGTCGACCAGGATTCTGTCCCGGCGGAATTCGTCGAAAAGGAAAAGGCGATCCTCGTGGCGCAAGCCGAATCCAGCGGCAAGCCGGCTGAAATCATCGAAAAGATGATTCAGGGCAGGTTGAACAAGTTTCTCGCCGAGGTCACCCTGGTGGGACAACCCTTCGTCAAGGATCCGGATCAGACGGTCGCCAAACTGCTGTCCGCGGCCGGAGCCAGTGTAAACGGTTTTGTTCGTTACGAAGTCGGAGAAGGCATCGAAAAGAAAGTCGAGGACTTCGCCGCTGAAGTTGCGTCGCAGTTAAATTCCTAAATCGATAAGGCCGCGATACTCGCGGCCTTTTTTTTTACCGGCCCGGGAACCCAGCGGATGTCAATAATACGCTTATAATAGCCAGGCAATCTCGTTAAACTCCCCACTGTAAAAATTCGGCCCAGGCTGGCGAGCGGCGGCCAGGAGTTTTAAAACTACGGCAGATCGAATATCTATGGCGGCAATCAAGTATAAAAGAATCCTGGTAAAAATCAGCGGTGAAGCGTTAATGGGCCAACAGGACTCCGGCATTGATCCGCTAATGATCGACAAAACCGCCAGTGAACTGCTGGCGCTGTCGCAGGCCGGAGTCGAGGTCGGTGTCGTTGTCGGTGGCGGTAACCTGTTGCGCGGGGCTACGCTCGCGGGTAGCGGTCTCGATCGCGTGACAGCCGACCATATGGGTATGCTGGCGACGGTCATGAATGCACTGGCGTTGCAGGATGGTCTGCTGAGACAGGGCGCTAATGCCGTGGTCATGTCGGGTCTGCTCATGCCGCAGGTCTGCGAACCCTATACCCAGCGCGATGCGCGCAGGCGCATAGCGGCCGGCGAGGTTATCATTTTCGCGGCCGGCACCGGCAGCCCGTATTTCACTACCGACACTGGCGCCAGCCTGCGTGCGATCGAAATTCAGGCGGATCTGATGATCAAGGCAACCAAGGTCGACGGTATTTACGACAAGGATCCGGTAAGGCATGCCGATGCCAGGCGTTTCGTCGACCTCGACTATGATCAGGCCATCGATCAGCGGTTGGCGGTGATGGATGTGGCGGCAATGATTTTATGTAATGATAACGCGCTTGACCTGGTGGTTTGTGATATCAATCAACCAGGGGCATTACTCGACCTGGCAAGAGGTAAATCGGTAGGTACCCGGGTCACCCGAAAAGAGGCTAAACCATGATAGAAGACATTCAGCAAGATGCGCGCAACCGCATGAGTAAAAGTATCGAATCCTTCCAGGCTGAACTGAGCAAGATCAGAACCGGGCGCGCGCATCCCAGCCTGCTTAACCATATCACAGTGGAATATTACGGCAGCGAGGTCCCGCTGGGGCAGGCGGCTAATATCACCGTAGAAGACGCGCGCACGTTGGCGGTGACCGCGTGGGACAAGAGTATGGTGGCGGTCATAGAAAAGGCGATCATGACGTCTGACCTCGGCCTCAACCCGACCACCGCTGGTACGATTATTCGTGTGCCGATGCCACCGCTAACCGAGGAACGCCGCAAGGAGCTGGTCAAGGTGGTGCGCGAGCTGGCCGAAAATGCACGCGTTGCAGTCAGGAATATTCGCCGCGATGCCAATAATGACCTGAAGTCCCTGGCCAAGGACAAGGATATTTCCGAGGACGACGAACACCGTGGCCAGGATCTGGTGCAGCAGGTGACCAATCAGTCGACCGATGAAATCGAGTCCCTGCTGCAGACCAAGGAAAAGGAATTGATGGAAATTTGATTGCGGCTGCTCTGCGGGATCATGGCTTCAGAATTCCAGACATCGGTCCCGGTGCATGTTTGCATCATCATGGACGGCAATGGCCGCTGGGCGAAAAAACGATTAATGCCGCGTACTTACGGGCACCGCAAGGGTGTCGAAACCACGCGTCTGGCGGTCGAGTTTTTCGCGCGTGCCGGCGTAAAACACCTCACGCTGTTTGCTTTCAGCAGCGAAAACTGGAATCGTCCCGAAGAAGAAGTCAACAGCCTGATGGATTTGTTCATGCAGTCGCTCAGGCAGTACACCCGGGAACTGAATGAAAAGCAGATACGCATCCGTTTTATCGGTGACCGCAGCTCGTTTTCGGCGGATTTGCAGCAACAGATCGCGGCCACCGAAAAAGAAACCGGCGACAACCGGCAGATGGTGTTGAACATCGCGGCAAACTACGGCGGCCGATGGGATATCGTCAACGCCTGCTGCAGGCTGGCCGAGCAGGTCAAAGACGGACTGATCGCCGTCACGGATATCGACGAGCGGCGTTTTGCGTCCGGGCTGTCGCTGGGCGACAGCCCCGATCCGGATTTGTTTATTCGTACCGGCGGGGAGCGGCGTATCAGTAACTTTTTGTTATGGCAGCTTGCCTATACCGAATGCTATTTTTGCGACACCCTGTGGCCTGACTTTTCCGAGGCCGAAATGTCCGCTGCCCTGGAGGATTATTCACGGCGCCAGCGCCGTTTTGGCAAAACCGGTGAACAGATCGAGGCTCCCGGCTAATGCTGAAGCAACGCATCATAACTGCGCTGATCCTGGCAGTGGTCTTCATTGGCGGCATTTACTATCTCGATACGCGCTGGGTTAGCCTGTTGTTCAGCCTGGTGCTGTTCGCGGCAACCCGCGAGTATCTGGCGTTGACGACCAGGGCGTCGATGCTGGCAAAGGCGTTAGCCTCTGCCGGATTCGCGCTACTTTTCTGGTGGTCTTTGACGCTGATGACGCCATCCTTGATCTACTGGCAGTCGCTGGCGGGCGTCGCGCTTTGGCTGCTGGTTGCCATCGGTTTCATTTTTTACCGGCACCGCGATACGCGGCCAATGCAGCAGCGCCTGGCATTACTCGCAGTCGGCCTGGTTTCCGCATGGATCTGCGTGCACGGTGTTATCTACCTGCATTATGTATACGCTGGCGGCGAAGTTTTGTTGTTCATGCTGACGCTGATCTGGCTGGCCGACATCGGTGCCTATTTCAGCGGCCGCAGCTTCGGCAAAAACAAGCTCGCTCCGTCCATCAGCCCGGGCAAAACCTGGGAAGGAGTTTACGGCGGTATTCTGGTCAACCTGGTCTGGATGCTGCTGGTCTTCTGGCTCAGCGACGACTGGCTTGAAGTTGGCTTGCCGGTGTTCCTGCTGATCGGCTTTGCGACGATTCTGATTTCGATCGCTGGCGACTTGTTTATCAGCGTGTTGAAAAGAGAGGCCGGAGTCAAGGATAGTGGCAAGTTGCTGCCCGGACATGGCGGTATCCTCGATCGTATCGATAGCGTTATCGCCGGCACCCCGATATTTGTTTCGGGATTGCTCGTTGCTGGTTCGCCATGAAGCAGGTCACTATTCTCGGCGCTACCGGTTCCATCGGTCAGTCGACGCTCGATATTATCTCGCGCCACCGGGATCGTTACGCCGTTTACGCGCTCACCGCAAACAGTAACGTCGACAAGATGCAGCGTCTTTGCCGGCAGTTCGAACCCGGTTTCGTCGTCATGTCCGACGCTGCCCGTGCAGAAGAGCTCAGCAGGGTTATCGCCGATCTGCCAACCGAAGTGCTTGCCGGCGAGGCGGCGCTGGCCGAGGTGGCGGCCGCCGATCAGGCCGATATCGTTGTCGCCGCCATCGTCGGCGCCGCCGGTCTGATGCCGACATTGTCAGCGGTGCGCAGCGGTAAGCGCGTTCTGCTCGCCAACAAGGAATCGCTGGTCATGGCGGGTGCACTGTTCATGGATGAAGTCAGGCAACATGGCGCAGAGTTGTTGCCGGTGGATAGCGAACACAATGCTATCTTCCAGTGTCTGCCGCCGGGCGGGGTAGGCCGGGAAGCGTTCGAGTCCGGGGTGCAGCGTATTATCCTGACCGGTTCTGGCGGTCCCTTCAGGGATATCGATATCAACGAACTCGATAATGTTACGCCGGAACAGGCCTGCGCCCATCCGAACTGGGACATGGGACCGAAAATCTCGGTGGATTCGGCTACCATGATGAACAAGGGCCTGGAAATGATTGAGGCCTGCTGGCTGTTCGCCGTCGACGAGGCTAACATCGAAATCGTGCTGCATCGGCAAAGCATCGTCCATTCGATGGTTTCCTATCTGGATGGATCGGTCATTGCACAACTCGGCAATCCCGATATGCGTACGCCCATCGCCAACGCTTTGAGCTGGCCGGAACGCATCGACAGCGGGGTCGAACCATTGAACCTGTTGCAGGTTAGTCAATTAGACTTCACACTCGCGGACGAGGCCCGCTATCCTTGCCTGTCGCTGGCGCGAGAAGCCTGGCATCGCGGCGGGACCTGCATGGCCGTGTTGAATGCGGTCAACGAAATTGCGGTTGAACAGTTTTTACAACGTAGTATCAGATTCATGGACATTCCGAAATTAATCGAAAACGTATTGCGGCGCAGTTCAACCGGTCCGGCGGACCAACTGGATACGGTACTGCAGGCTGATGCCGATGCGCGCGAGCTGGCACTTGATCTGGTTAACGCGGGAGATGTTTAGTATGGATTTTCTCGGAGTTGTTTATAGCCTGCTGGCTTTTATCGTCGCCATCGGCGTGCTCGTCACGATTCACGAATACGGCCATTTCTGGGTGGCGCGCAAAATGGGCGTCAAGGTGTTGCGCTTTTCGGTCGGATTCGGCAAACCCATATGGCTCAGACGAGCGGGCCCCGATCAAACCGAATACGTCATCGCCAGCATCCCCTTCGGTGGTTACGTCAAAATGCTCGACGAGCGGGAAGGAGAGGTCGAGGCGCACGAACTCCATCGTGCCTTTAACCGCAAATCGGTGTGGCGCCGTATCGCCATCGTCGCCGCCGGTCCGGCGTTCAACTTTCTGTTCGCCATCCTGGCTTATTACCTGATGTTCATGGCGGGTGTCGGCGGCATCAAACCGCTGGTGGGCGAAATCAGCAATCCGAGTCCAGCCTATTCAGCCGGAATTCAGTATCGCGATCTTATCCTTTCGATCAACGGTATCGAGATCCCCAGCTGGGAAAAGGCGCGATTCACGATGTTGCAGGAAGCGGTAGATACGGATCAGCTCATTATTAAGGTACAGGGCGAGGATTTACAGATTCGCGAAAAGGTGATTGACGTTAGCGGACTCGAGCTGTTGAAAAGTGATCAGATCGATTTGTTGCGTGACCTCGGTATATCCTCCTGGCGGCCGGATATTCCACCGATCATCGCCGAAGTCATGCCCGATGGCGCCGCTCTGGAAGCCGGCCTCGAGGCGGAAGATAAAATCCTCGCACTGGACGGTGTTACCATCGTCAATGCGCAGCAGTGGGTGGGGCTAATTCGTGACAATCCCGGCAAAACGATGTTGTTACGTGTTTTGCGCGGTGATTCCGAAATCGAATTCGGCCTGACGCCGCGCAGCCGCAGCGAAGATGGTGAAACTTTCGGCTTTATCGGCGTCAGAACCCGGATCGAGGTGCCGGATGATATTCGTCGCGAAATGACGGTGGTCGAGCGTCATGGGCCGGTCGACGGGTTGCTCGAGTCGCTCGATAAAACCTGGAGAACAACCTGGCTCACGTTGCGCGTTCTGGGTAAGCTCGTCACCGGCGAGGCCAGCTTAAGAAACCTGAGCGGTCCGATTACGATCGCACATTATGCCGGGATCACGGCGCGTATCGGCCTCGAGCCGTTTCTGGGATTTCTTGCCATCATCAGCATTAGCCTGGGCGTCCTCAACCTGTTGCCGGTTCCGATGCTGGACGGCGGTCATCTGTTTTACTACTTTATCGAAGTCTTCAAGGGCAGCCCGGTATCGGAGCAAACCGAAATCATTGGCCAGAAAATTGGCATCCTGCTGCTGTTCTGTCTGATGTCAATCGCAATTTATAACGATTTACTGCGCCTGGTAGAGTAAGTTTGAGAATTTCTGCCTGGATCAGCGCGTTGCTGCTACTGTCGGTTTCCTGCTGGGTGCATGCCGACAGTTTCACGGTCGAGAATATCGA
>CP070646.1:3105520-3129486 GCA_020354435.1 Gammaproteobacteria bacterium | reverse complement strand
GCGCCAGTTCCAGTTTGGCCTGCTCGGCGAAAGCGCCAGCCGCAGCATGATCAGGAAACTGCGCGAGCTGGCGCGTGAATTTACCGAACTACACCGCGCGGACATGCACCTGCCCCTGAGTCAGCGTTACAGCATGGGCTTGCTGGTCGCAATACGGCCGTGGGAACTGGGCGCTTTCAAACCGCTGATGCAGGAAGAAGCAGCAATAATGGACAAAACGGAATCGAAATAGGGTGGTGTGTGGAGTCCTGATTTCGACGAGGCAGTCTTCGCTAGATTGCTTCGTCCCGCCGCGGCCCCCCGGACGGCCTTCGGCCATCCGGTAGGCCTCGCGGTCCTCGCAATGACAAACAAACATCAATGTATTTCTGAATCAGGTGGTGGGAGAGCGCTGCAGGGTTTCCCAATCGCGGCCAAGACCCACCCCGGCATTCGACGATTCCAGCATACCCCTGCCCTTGATGATATCGGCCGCGCGCTCGGCGACCATGATAGTCGGAGCGTTCAGATTGCCGTTGGTTATGGTTGGAAAAATCGACGAATCGACCACGCGCAATGATTCGATTCCGCGAACGCGGGTTTCAGAATCAACCACGGCCATGTCGTCCTCGCCCATGCGGCAGGCGCAGGACGGATGGTAGGCCGACTCGACCGCGCTGCGCACGAAGGCATCGATTTCGTCATCACTTCGTACGTCTTCGCCGGGCTGAATTTCCGGGCCGCGATAAGCATCCATCGCCGGCTGGCCGATGATTTCGCGCGTCAGGCGCACGCAGGCGCGAAAGGCCTCGATATCGTCCTGGTGCTGCAGGTAGTTAAAGATGATCTCCGGCTTGTCCTGCACACTCGGTGTGCGCGCCTTGATGGTACCGCGGCTACGTGGCTTGTTATGCCCGACGTGTACCTGGAAACCGTGCCCGTCGAAGGCCGCGTTGCCGTCGTAACGCATCGCGCCGGGCAGGAAATGGTACTGGATATCGGGCCACTGGATGCCGGGTTTGGAGCGAATGAAGGCGCAGGATTCGAAGTGATTGGTCGCACCGAGGCCCGATTTGGTCAGGATCCAGCGCGAGCCGATCAAAAACTTGCGCCAGGGATTAAGTTCGGCATTGAGCGTGATCGGCTGGTTGCAGCGAAACTGGAAGTAGAATTCGAGATGATCCTGCAGGTTTTCGCCGACCCCGGGCAAATCGTGAAAAACGTCGATACCGGCCTGTTGCAGCAACGCGCCCGGCCCGATACCGGACAGCTGCAGCAGATGCGGCGATGCGATCGGGCCCGCGCTCAATATCACCTCGCGCCTGGCGTTCAGGATTTGCCTGTTGCCATCGCGCACGAACTCGACACCGGCCGCGCGCTTGCCGTCGAGCAGGATGCGCTGGGTTAGCGCGCCGGTAATAACCTTCAGGTTGGGACGATTAAGCGCGGGTTTCAGGTAGGCGTTCGCGGCCGACCAGCGCACGCCATTTTTGACCGTCATGTGCATCGGCCCGAAGCCCTCCTGCTGGCGGCCATTGTAATCGTCGGTTTTCATGTAGCCGGCCTGCGCGCCGGCCTCGATGAAGGCGCGGTAAAGCGGATTCACCATGTTGTTACCGTTGTTGACCGCGAGCGGACCGTCCTGCGAGCGGTAATCGTCACTGCCGAAGGCCCAGTTATCGGCCTTGCGAAAATACGGCAGGCAGTGACGATAGCCCCAGTCCCTGGCACCCTGGCTTTGCCATTCGTCGAAATCGAGTGCATGTCCGCGCACGTAGACCATGCCGTTGATCGAAGAGGACCCGCCCAGTACCTTGCCGCGCGGGCAATGCATGCGCCGCTGGTCGAGATAGGGCTCGGGTTCCGACTCGTAGAACCAGTTGTATTTTTTCATGTTCATCGGGATCGACAGGGCGGTCGGCATCTGGATGAAGATGCTGTTGTCACTGCCGCCGAACTCGAGCAGTGCGACGCTGACATCGGCATCTTCGCTGAGGCGGTTGGCTAGCACGCAACCGGCCGAGCCGGCACCGATAATGATGTAGTCGAAACTCTGTTCCATGGAATCTCCCCGCAGGAAACGAAATCTTATTATTTCTGTTTGCGCTTGTCGCGAAGATTCGGCCGAGGTGTCGTTTTTGCAACTTCTCCGTGCGCATCCAGAGCTGTTCGGCGCGTAAGAAAAAATGCTTGATCATTCTCAATATGTCGATTATTCTCGACAAATGGATATAACTGATGCAACCCGGGCGCTGGCGGCACTTGCACAGGAGTCGCGCCTGCGCGCTTTCAGAATGCTGGTGCGCAGCGGCAGTGACGGCATCGCCGCGGGCAAGATTGCCGATGCGCTGGACGTTCCGCATAACACCATGTCGACGCATTTGTCGACACTGGTTAATGCCGGCCTGGTTAATTCGAGGCGCGAAAGCCGCTCGATCATTTACAGCATCGATTTCGACGGTACCCGCGCACTGCTGTCCTTCCTGATGGAGGATTGCTGCCAGGGCACACCGGAAGTCTGCCTGCCCGTGCTGGAGAGCCTTTTGCCTGGCTGTTGCGCCCCGAACAATCTCGCTGGAGTAAAATCATGAAGCGCTTACACGTCAATATTTCGGTTTCCGATCTCGAAACCTCGATCGGATTTTACAATTCACTGTTCGCAGCCGAACCCACGGTTGTCAAGGAAGATTACGCCAAGTGGATGCTCGACGACCCGCGCGTCAACTTCGCCATCACCACGCGCGGCGAACGCAAGGGCATCGACCACCTCGGCATCCAGGTCGAGGACGATGCCGAACTCGGCGAGGTCTACGGCCGTCTGAAAAGCGCCGGCGCACCGGTCATCGAAGAAGGTCAGACCACTTGCTGTTACGCCAACTCGGAAAAAAGCTGGATCTTCGATCCCGAGGGCATCGCCTGGGAAACCTTCCTGACACTCGGCGAAAGCCCGGTTTACGGCACCGACCAGATCAAGAGCCTGCACCCCGATTCCGCCTGCTGCGGGAGGCCGCAACCTGCCGAAGCAGGCATCAAAGGTTCGAGCTGCTGCTGAGCCAGCGCCGCATTCAGTCGACAAACAGGAAGCCATGAGTCTGTTCGAACGCTATCTTTCGATCTGGGTTGCCCTGTGCATCCTGGCCGGGGTTATTCTGGGTGTCATGATGCCGCAACTGTTTAAGGCAGTCGCCGCGCTCGAGTACGCCAGCGTCAACCTGGTAGTTGCCGTTTTGATCTGGATCATGATCTACCCGATGATGGTCAACGTCGATTTCGCCTCGATCCGTGATGTCGGCAGAAAGCGAAGAGGGTTGTGTATTACGCTGGTGGTCAACTGGCTGATCAAGCCTTTTACGATGGCGGCGCTCGGCGTACTGTTCTTCGAATACGCCTTTGCCGGACTGGTCGATCCGCAAACCGCCAGGGAATACATCGCCGGCATGATCCTGCTCGGGGTCGCGCCGTGCACCGCGATGGTTTTCGTCTGGAGCCAGCTGGTGCGCGGCGACGCCAATTACACGCTGGTGCAGGTTTCGATCAACGACATCATCATGGTATTCGCGTTCGCGCCGATTGCGGCATTACTGCTTGGCGTCACCGAGATCGTCGTGCCCTGGGAAACGCTGCTGTTGTCGGTGATTCTTTACGTCGTGATTCCGCTGGCTGCGGGATACGCCACGCGCAGGGCGCTGGATAAGTCGGGGCATCACGAACAAATCGCCGAGTTTACCAACGGGATTAAACCCTTTTCAGTCATGGGATTACTGGCCACCGTGATACTGCTGTTCGGCTTTCAGGCACAGACCATTATCGACAAACCGATGGTGATCGCATTGATCGCGATACCATTGTTGATTCAGAGTTACGCCATATTCGTCGTCGCCTACGGCTGGGCCTATTTGTGGCGGGTGCCTTTCACCACCGCCGCACCGGCGGCGTTGATCGGAACGTCCAATTTTTTCGAGCTGGCGGTAGCGGTCGCGATCAGCCTGTTCGGACTCAATTCCGGCGCTGCGCTCGCGACCGTTGTCGGCGTCCTGGTCGAGGTGCCGGTCATGCTGTCGCTGGTCGCCTTCGCCAACCGCACCCGACTGCACTTCGCCTGAGCCATAAGTCCACCTTTCTGCTTTAAACCGCGACCAGGTTGCGGTATGACAGAATCCAGGCAAAAAAACCTGCGCCGATACGCAGGCCAGTAACGGAGGAATATTTCGCTGGCCGGCCTGCCCTGGCCAGACAGCGCGAATCCGTCAGGACCAGGGGAACGGACTATTCGAAACCGGGTGCAGCTTGCCCTCGGCATAGCGCGAAAAGCGGAACGGTTCGAGCAGCGCGCTCTTCTGGCCGCAGAGCTCTTCGGCCACCAGCTTGCCGACCCCAAGCATCTTGTAGCCGTGGTTCGAATCGGCGATCAGGTAGCAGTTTTCGCGGAACAGGTCGAACACCGGAAAGCTGTCCGGGGTAAACGAGCCGATGCCGCCGGAGGGTTCGTTCTTGTAGTACTCGAACTGGCCTTCGAAACGTTTCTGGCAATGCGCCAGCGCCGAGGTCCACATGTGCGCGAAATCCTCGCCGACGACGAAGTCCGGCGAATCGACGCCATAGGGATCGACCGCGACATCGTCCGGGTCGGTATCGATTGCGTAAGGCGCCGCGCCGCCCTGGATGCCGCCGAAATGAAAATCGGGCTTGTAGTAAATGCCCCACATCTGGTCGGTGATCAGGCTGCCGTCGTAATCCGAATACAGCGGCTCGTTGCTGTCGACGTGGATCACCGGCGGGAACTTGCCGTCATTGGTTTTCTGCAATTCCGGATCGACACCCAGCGTACCTTCCTGCAGCGACCAGTAAATCCACATCGGCACGTTATCGTGTATCGTGCCGTCGGCGCCCTTGATACTGATGGTTTTCGGCAACTCGAGCATATCCCACACGGTCTTGGCCCAGGGACCGGCACCGATAATGACCTGGTCGCAGCCGATATCGCCCCTGTCGGTTTCCACCGCCTTGATCGCACCACCGGCGGAATCGCTCTGGAAACCGGTGACAGTGCAGCCGGTCAGGATGCGCACACCCTCGTTTTCAGCCTTGCTCGCGAGTGCATACATCGCCCTGGTGTTATTCGCGTAGCCGCCGCGTTTTTCATGCAATACCGAGGTAATGCCTTTCGCCTGCCAGTCGTGAAACAGCGTCTTCATGTAATCCGCCGAATCTTTTTCACCCTCGATGAAAACCGATTCGTAACCGATTTCCTTTTGCTGCCGGGCAATGCTGGCGACATCCTCGTGCATGCTCTCGGGGCTGATCTGCATGTAACCCACGGGATGATAACTGTAACCCTCGGGATCGGTCTCCCAGACGCCGACACTATGCGCCATCAGTTCGCGCATCGCCGGCTGGAAGTAATTGTTGCGCACCACGCCGCAGGCAATGCCGGATGCGCCCGCGGCAATCCCGCCCTTGTCGACGACGAGGATATCGCTCCCGTCGCCCTTGCCCTGCGCCTTCAACTGCTGCGCCAGATGATAAGAGGTGCTGAGGCCGTGGATACCCGCGCCGATAACCAGATACTTCACATGAGATGGAACCGCCATTGTCAAATCCGCCTTATTCTTGGTTGCAGAAACCGGAGATGCGCGCCGAGCCCACCCCGTTCAAAGTCGAAAAAGAATATCCGAAACGCCGCCATCGACGCCGAACTAGAACGACTTAAGAAAAGACAATTACGACATCCCCGTGACCGATCCGGTGAGGTCGAATCTGTGCTTCAACCGAGTGTTTCCACGGCCTTGCGCATGCGCGCTACCGCCTGCTCGACGCGACTGCGGGGGCAGCCAAAATTGAGCCGCATATAGTCGTTATCGCCGAAATCCCGGCCCGGCGACATGCCCACGCCGGCGTTTTCGAAAAATTCCATCGGATCGTCCAGCCCGAGTTCGGAAACATCGATCCAGGCGAGATAAGTCGCCTCGATCGGCCCGAGGCGCATGCCGGAAATCCGGTTTATTTCATCGATCAGGTAGTCGCGATTGGCGGCGAGATAGGCGCACTGCTGCCGCACCCATTCGTCGCCGTGTTCGTAGGCCGCCTCGGCCGCGGCCAGACCCATGACATTGACATGCGGCACAATGTAGGGATTGACCTTCATCTGCGCACGCAGCTTCGCCTCGGCTACGATCGCAAACGCGCAACCGAGGCCGGCGAGGTTGAAGGTTTTACTCGGCGCCATCAGCGTGATGCTGCGCTGTTCGATGTTACGCTCGAGTGAAGCAATCGGAACGTGCTGTTTGTCCGGGTCGAGTATCAGGTCGCAATGAATTTCGTCCGAGCACAACAGCCAGTCCTTGCGTTCGACGATGTCGGCGAGGCAACGTAGTTCGGCCTCGCGGTAAACCGCGCCACCCGGATTTTGAGGATTGCACAGCAGCAGCAAGCGGCCCGGAAAGGCGGGCTGCTGTTCGAGCCAGTCCAGATCGATAATCATGCGTTGGTCCCGCACCGTCATCGGTACCGGCAGACTGGATTGCGAATTCATTTGCGGCGCGCGGGTGAACGGCGGATAAATAATCTGCGGCCGATAAACCTGGGCGCCCGCTTTACCGGTGGCGCGACAGGCCAGGTACAGCGCGCCGACAATACCGGGGAGAAACACCAGCCAGTCGGGTTCAATCGACCAGCCGTAAAGCCGCTGCATGCGCTCGACCAGAATCCCGGTCAGATGCCCGGGCGTATGTCCATAGCCGAAAACCGGATGCTCGGCCCGACGGTGCAGGGCCTCTTGAATTTCCGGCAGCACCGCGAAATCCGTATCCGCAACCCACATCGGCAAAATATCGCGTCCACGGTACTTCTCCCACTTGGCGCTGGTGGCATTGCTGCGGTCGATGATCCGGTCGAAATCGTACACTTCGGTCATGTTATCCAGCTAAACTGTCCCAAGCGGCGATCATATGCGATGCCCGCAACCCATCCAAGTCATTTGAAATTTTTGGGATTGACCTGTACCGCGACAGTTGCGATGCTCTATGCATGCAGCTCGAATACGATTACATTATTCTCGGCGCCGGTTCCGCCGGTTGCGTACTGGCCAATCGCCTGAGCGAAAGCGGCGAACACTCGGTGCTGGTGGTCGAAGCCGGACCAATGGACCGCAAGCTGCTGATTCATATGCCCGCCGGCGTGCACAGCGTGTACAAAGACCCATCGATCAACTGGAATTACGAAACCGAGGCCGAAACCGAACTCGAGCAGCGCAACGTCGAGTTACCGCGAGGCAGGGTAGTCGGCGGTTCGTCATCGATTAATGCAATGGTTTACATGCGCGGGCACCCGAAGGATTACGACCGCTGGAACGACGAACTGGGTTTGAGCGGCTGGAGTTACGCCGACTGCCTGCCGTATTTTCGCGCCGGCGAAGCCTCGGAGCGCGGCGCCAGTGAATGGCGCGGTGACAGCGGGCCGCTGGGTGTTTCCCGCGCCAAGCTGCAAAATCCGCTGTTCGACGCCTTCCTCACCGCCGGCGAAACTTCGGGTCAGGGCACCTCCGACGATCTCAACGGTTACAAGCCCGAAGGCCTGGCGCGGCTCGATAGCACTACGCGCAACGGCAGCCGCTGCAGCGCGGCGGTGGCACACCTGAGGCCTGCCCTGGCGCGGCCGAAGGTAGACCTGGTAACGCACGCGCTGGTCGAACAGGTGCTGCTGGATAACAAACGCGCGATCGGGGTGCGATTTCAACACCAGGGCAAGGTCAAAATCATTCGCGCGACCCGCGAAGTCATCCTGTCCTGCGGCGCGATCAAGTCACCGCAGGTGCTAATGCTGTCCGGCATTGGTCCGGCCGAGGAACTGAGAAGACACGACATCCCGCTGCGTCACGAAATGCCCGCGGTCGGACAGAACCTGCAGGACCACCTGAAAATCCACTGTACCTGGCGCTGCACCCAGGCGATTACCTATCACCGTGTCGGCAGACCGTGGAACAAGCTTCTGATCGGTGCGCGCTGGCTAACTCACAAGGATGGCTTCGGTGCGTCCAACATCTGGGAAGCCGGCGGGCTGGTTTACGGCAACGACCACGTCGACTACCCCAACCTGCAGTATCATTTCGCGCCGATATCGGCCAGCTACCAGGGCCGCAAGATCGTTCTTTCGCAGGGATTCACGCTGCAGGTCGACCAGCTGCGTCCGGCGAGCCGCGGTTACATCGCGCTCAATTCGGCCAATCCGGCGGACAAACCGGCAGCCCATTTCAACTACCTCGCCGAAGACTACGACTTGCGCGAACTGATCGAGGGTTATGACAAGATTCAGGAAGTGGTTGCGCAGCCGGCGTTCATCGCCTTTCGCGGCGAACGCAATGACCCGGCGGCCGGGGTCAAATCGGAGAGCGAAATTGAAAACTGGATTCGCGCAACCGCTTCGACCGATTATCATCCCAGCTGCAGCTGTCGCATGGGTACAGACGAGAACTCGGTGGTCGACGCGGAAATGAAAGTACACGGCCTCGACGGCCTGCGCGTGGTCGACGCTTCGGTAATGCCGGCAATCGTCAGCGGTAACCTCAACGCGCCGACACAAATGATGGCCGCGCGCGCGGCGGACTTTATCCTCGGTAACGAACCGCTGGTGCCGGAACAGGCCAGATTCCATTTTCAACAGGAACGGAAGCCAACCGTTCGCGTGGTAAAAACCGGCGATGAAGAACAAACGGATGAAGCAATTTCATAATCCAGAAATTGCAGCAGGAACTTCCGGCCCTGCTTCGATGCCTGCCGTCTTGGAATGGCCCTGGGCTCCTGCCATTGTGTGCTGCGGCAATCCCCGCTGCGGCAAGCCGGGATACTCGCGGCAGCCAAAATCTAGAGATAGCGGGCCGGGTCGCAGGGTTGCGCCATAAATGGCTGCTTAACGCCATCGACAAAGTTGGCGATCAGCAGGCCGCTAATCGGCCCCAGTGTCAGACCCATATGCGAATGCGCGAACGCAAGCCACAGGTTTCGATGGCGCGGCGCCGGACCGATCATCGGCAGCGTATCCGGCACCGTCGGGCGCCGTCCCATCCAGGGTTCATCGATTAACCGCTGATCGACCGGAAAGGCCTCGCGCACCCGCGGCAGCACGCGATCTACCTGACGTGGATCAGGCTGCGTCTCACGTCGTACCAGGTTGGTGCCGGTGGTAACTCGCAGGCCCATTTCCATCGGCGCCATGACATAGCTGGCATCGACGTCGAAAATCGGCCGTGACAGCTGCCTGCCAGGCTGCGCCGACAGCACGGTATGGTAGCCGCGCTCGATCGCCAACGGATTGGCGTAACCGAGCGGTGCGATCAGTTGCGGCGTCCAGGCGCCCATGCAGACCACAATCCTGTCGACGATCTGCGCTCCGCGGTCGGTGGTCAACTGCCAGCCGGTCTCGGTCGGATGCAAGGCCCGAACCGCTGCACGGCTGATTTCACCACCCGCTTCGGTAAACAGACGGGCATACGCCTTGCAGAGTTTTTCCGGATTGCGAGTCGATATCGACTCGTCGATCAAAACTCCCTGCTCGAAGACCCGTTTCAGATCGGGCTCGAGTTCGTAAATCTGGTCCGCGTCAACCGGGGTGTGCTTTATCCCGCAGCGTTGCAGTAATTCGCGTTCGAGCCGATCGCGTAAAAAAGTGCGCCGCTGGCGATACAGTTTCAGGCCACCGCCGCGGTTGAGCAGTGACTGCACCCCGGCATCATCGATCCAGTGCCGATGCAAATCGATCGACGCCAGGGTCAACGCGCTCATGGCATCGCCATCGTGCAGGTAGGTTTGCCGTCGGCAGCGTCGCAGGAAGGACAAAAGCCACGGCACCAGGGACGGCAGATGCGGGTAATGCAGCAGGAAATCGGTGTCGAGATTCATAGCCAGCCGATGCAGCCTCGGCCAGAGTGCAGGATCGGCCAGCGGCGTAACGTTGCTGTAGCTCAGGATGCCGGCATTGCCCGACGAAGTCTCCTCGCCCGGACCGCGACGATCGACCAGTGTTACATGGTAACCGCGGCGCTGTAACTCGAGGGCGCAGCAGACGCCGACGATGCCGGCGCCGAGCACGAAAACCGCTGGTTTCATGTCAGCCTTTACGCTCGGTAGCGACCTGGGAACGATGGTTGCGCGGAGAACTGCCGAAGTGCTTACGGTAACAGGCGGTGAAATAGGACTGGGTTTCGAAGCCGGTCGCGATCGAGATATCGATTACGCTGCGATTGGTGTTGAGCAACAATTGTTTCGCATGCGTCAGCCGCAGCGACAGGTAGTACTGGCTTGGCGTGACGTTGCGGTACTTGTGAAACAGGCGCTCGATCTGGCGCAAAGACAGGTTGCATTTTTCCGCGATCGACGGCAGCGACAGCGGCACCTCGATATTGTTTTCCATCAGGTTGATCACGTCGATCAGCTTCGGCGCGCTCATCGCCAGGTCGATACGATCGGCCATTTGCTGCGAATCGATCTCGGTACGGATACGATCGTGCTGAAACTGTTGCGATATCTGTTGCGCCAGCTGGCGCCCGTACTGGTTTTCGATCAGCTTGAGCATCATATCGAGCGCGGCGGTACCGCCGGAACAGGTGAAGCGGCGTTCGGCAATTTCGTACAGCGTAAAGGCGACGTCGATATGCGGATAAAGCTCCTTGAACACCGGAATATTTTCCCAGTGTATCGTGCATCGGCAGTCGTCCAGCAGGCCGGCGCGCGCGAGAATAAAACTTCCGGAACTGGCCGAACCCAGGTTGACCTCCTGCTTGTCCAGCGCCCTGAGCTGGCGGATCGTCGCCGCGTCGTCGAAGTCCTGCGCCGTGTTGGGTGCGACGATGACAAGGGTTTCCAGGTTGCTGGCCTCGCTCAGCGGCCTGGTCGGTACTGTAATGCCGCAGGATGCCGACACCGGCTGTTCGTCGGGGCCGAAATATTGCCAGTGGTACAGCTCCTTTCCTGACAACCGGTTGGCCGCACGCAGCGAATCGACAACGCAGCTAAACGGAATAATCGGATAGCCCTCGATTATCAGGATGCCTATGATTTCGGTGTTATCACTGATCGCCCGCCCCTCCAACGCCGTCATGATCTGGCGTCACATTCTGGCGACTATAGCGGTAACGACGAATCCGGGCAATGCGCCATAAAATGCATTATGACGCTGGCAAACAGTTCCGGGTCGCGCCGACGCCAGCCTGAAATTGCCGCAAAAACCATACTTTGGCGCTTAAGCCGGCCTTGCCGGAAG
The DNA here is from genome assembly GCA_020354435.1 of Gammaproteobacteria bacterium. Taxonomy (GTDB): domain Bacteria; phylum Pseudomonadota; class Gammaproteobacteria. Next base: position 3,118,254 of record CP070646.1, on the reverse strand, counting down.
CGTATTATCAGGAGTCGAGTATGACCGAAGCCAAACGACCAGCCAGGGGCCGCCGCGGACGCGGCGGGCGCGATGCGCGCCGCGCTGCAGCGCCGACCACGGCCAGCGCACCTTATATAACCCGTAAGATTCCTGTATTCGAAGTACTCGACGAAGAAGGTCTGCAACTGATCGAAAATAATGCCGACACCATTCTCGAGGAAATCGGTATCGAGTTTCGTGACATGCCCGAGGCGCTCGAAATCCTGAAGCAGGGCGGCGCCGAGATCGACGGCGTCACCGTGCGTTTCCCGCGCGGCCTGTGCCGTTCGATCATCCAGGCTTCGGCGCCGGCCGAGTACACCCAGCATGCACGCAACCCGGCGCGCAATGTGCAGATCGGCGGCAAAAACACCGTGTTCGTGCCGGCCTACGGCAGCCCGTTCGTGTTCGATATCGAAAACGGTCGACGCTATGCGACCATCGAGGATTTTCAGAACTTCGTCAAGCTGGCTTACGCCTCGCCGTCGCTGCACCATTCCGGCGGCACGATTTGCGAACCGGTCGACATCCCGGTGAACAAGCGTCACCTCGACATGGTTTATTCGCATATCAAGTATTCCGACAAGCCGTTCATGGGCTCGGTAACCGCGCCCGAGCGCGCGCAGGATACCGTCGACATGATCAAGATCATTGCCGGCGACAACTATCTCGACCCGGAAACCGGCCGTCCGCGCACCTACGCCACCAGCCTGATCAACGCCAATTCGCCGATGACTTTCGACGACACCATGCTCGGCGCGGCCAAGGTCTACGCCGAGAACAACCAGGCCACGATCATAACGCCGTTCATCCTCGCAGGCGCCATGTCGCCGGTGACCGTGGCCGGCACCGCGGCGCAATCGCTGGCCGAAGCGCTGGCCGGCATGACCTTTGTGCAACTGGTGAATCCGGGCGCACCGATGATTTTCGGCAGTTTCGCCAGCTCTATGTCGATGCAGTCAGGCGCGCCGACCTTCGGCACGCCCGAGCCGGCGCTGGTGCTTTACACCATGGCCGCGCTGGCGCGGCGCCTCGGCGTACCGTTCCGCTCCGGCGGTGGCCTGTGCGCATCCAAGCTGCCCGATGCGCAGGCTGCTTACGAATCCGCCAATACGCTGCTGCCGGCAGTCATGGCCGGGGTTAACTTCGTGCTGCATACCGCGGGCTGGATGGAAGGCGGGCTGGCGATGGGTTACGAGAAATTCATCATGGACGCCGACCAGGCGGCGATGATGGCGATCCTGATGCGCGGCGTCGACCTGTCGGAAAACGGCCAGGCCATGGACGCGATTCGCGAAGTCGGCCCCGGCGTCCATTTCCTCGGCTGCGATCATACACAGCGCAATTTCAAGGATGCCTTCTACCTGTCACCGATTACCGACAACAACAGTTTCGAGCAGTGGGAAGCGGAAGGCAGCCGCGATCACGCGCAGCGCTGCAACGCGCGCTACAAGAAACTACTGGCCGAGTACGAAGCTCCGCCGCTGGATCCGGCCATCGACAAAGCGCTGCTCGAATTTATCCAGCGACGCAAGGACTCGATGCCCGATTCGATGGTTTAAACTATGCCAACGCCGAAGAACGCCCCACACCTGCCCGCCATCGCCGCGATAGCGGGGGTCTGATAACGACGGCACGGCAGAAGATTTCCGCCTACGCGGGAACGACTCTGAAAAATGTAGCTCAAGCGTTATCCGAGCCCGATTTTTACATCGCTGCGGATTCGCAATGTTGCACGACCTGGTTGCGCCCGTTTACCTTGGCCTGGTAAAGAGCATCGTCCGCGCGGCGGACGATCAAAGAAACGATGCCAGGGCGGCGCAGGCCGCGCGCAGCTTTTTGTATCGAATTCCGGTCATCGGCCTGCTAATCGACATGTCCCCGGAATTCCGTTGGCAGTGATTGATTTGGCCATATCGGACACAGGCGCCAGGGAGTATTTGTTGCGATACAGACAATATCAGCCGCCAGAAGCGGTTCTTGAAGCGGATTATTGATTTTTTTATCGGTAAAACCTGAGCGCCTCCCGGCGCCGTTAAATCGGCCTTTAAATGCGTCTTTCGGCAATAGTCCGAACTGCAAGGATCGGCTAAAAATGACGTGCAATAGAGGAATTTAGCGACTAGTATTTCGAACGATTGATCAATTTCTGATCAAATTTTAGCAATTCATCGCCAATTCAGCTCTATGAGTGACGAAAATACCGCCGCAAAACCCGAACACTTCGGATTTTTGCAGGTCCCCAACTATTCGATGATTGCGTTTTCCTCGGCCGTCGAACCCTTGCGTATGGCCAATCGCGACACCGGCAGGGAACTTTACCGCTGGAGCGTCTATACCATCGACGGGCTGCCGGAAAAGGCCAGCAACGGGCTCGAAATCACGCCCGACGACAGCATCGAAAACGCAACCGAAATGTCGATCCTGTTCGTTTGCGGTGGCGCCGACATCGCCGATGCATGGTCGAAGCAACTGCAATTCGCGCTGCGTCGCATCGCCAAGCGCAAGGACATCAAACTCGGTGCCCTGTGTACCGGCAGTTACCTGCTGGCGCGCGCCGGATTGCTTGACGGTTACCGCTGCACCATCCACTGGGAAAACATCGCCAGTCTGCGCGAGGATTTCCCCGAGGTACTGGTATCGGACGATCTGTTCCTGTTCGATCGTGATCGCATTACCTGCGCCGGCGGGCAGGCGGCGATGGACATGATGCTGAAACTGATCGAAAGCCACCACGGCAACAAACTGGTGACGCATATTTCCGAGCAGTTCATGTGCGAGCGTATCCGCAGTTCCGACGATCGCCAGCGCATTCCACTGCACCTGGCGCTGGGCTCGAACCAGCCCAAGCTGACCGAGGCGGTCACCCTGATGGAAGCCAATATCGAGGAACCGATCAGCCTCGACGAACTGTCTAGCTACGTCGGCATTTCCCGCCGCCAGCTCGAGCGCCTGTTCCAGAAACACCTGAATTGCGTGCCGACGCGCTACTACCTCAACCTGCGTCTGAATCGCGCACGTCTGTTGTTATTGCAGACCAGCAAGTCGATCGTCGATATCGCGCTGGCCTGCGGATTTATCTCGGCGCCGCATTTCAGCAAGTGTTACCGTGATTTGTTCGGTATCCCGCCGCGCGACGAGCGCCGCAAACTGCAGGCCAGGGCCGCCGGCGAACAAATCGACGCATCCGAGTAAACCGACACTTATTGATTTATCCCGGCGTCTAGCATTCGAGGAGAGCGCTAGCGAAGGGATCAGGCGCGTCGGCGACGCCGGGAACGGCGCTTGCGCTCTTCACCCTCGGAGGATTCCGCCTTCGGTTTCGGCGGCGGGAAGTTGACCACCTTGCCGAGTTCGACGTAGGCGTCGGTCTTGTGCGGAATCGCCATCGCCTCGATGAAGTACTGCTGGAACTTCGGTTCGATCGCGGTCTCGATCTTTTCCACCTTGGGCAGGATTTCGCCGATCTCGAGGCGAGACGGAAAATTCAGCAACGCGATACGCGCGCCGGTGCCGGCGGCGTTGCCGACCGAGCCGACGTTTTCGAGATTACAATCCGGGATCAACCCCAGCACCATCGCATACTTGACGTCGATATGACTACCGAAGGCGCCGGCAAAGCCGATGCGGTCGACTTTTTCGATACCCATGCGATCGATCAGCAGACGCGCACCCGCATGCAGTGCGGCCTTGGCCAGTTGGATTGCACGCACGTCGTTCTGCGTGATCTGGATCGAACGCTCACTCTCGTGCAGTACGTATGACCAGGTGCGGCCGTCCTGCACGATGCGGTCGGTGGGTTTGCCCTCTACCGGACCGATCACGCCATCCTGGTCGATAACACCGGATAAGTACATTTCCGCGACCACCTCTATGATGCCGGAGCCGCAGATGCCGCTGACGCCCACCTTTTTACTTTTCTCGGCGAACTCGTCATCGTCCGACCAGGCTTCGCAGCCGATCACGCGAAAACGCGGTTCGAGGGTTTCCGCATTTATGCGTACACGCTCGATCGCGCCGGGCGCGGCACGCTGGCCCGACGTAATCTGCGCACCCTCGAAGGCCGGGCCGGTCGGGCTCGATGCCGCCAGCAGCCGATCGCGATTGCCGAGCACGATTTCGGCGTTGGTGCCGACATCGACCAGCAGCACGAATTCATCGGCCAGATCCGGGCGTTCGGACAGAATGACGCCGGCAGTGTCTGCGCCGATATGACCGGCGATGCAGGGCAGGGTGCAGGCGCGTGCTTCCGCGTGCAGGTGGATATCCAGCTCGGCAGCGCGAACCACCTGGGTCTGGTCAGTAGTCAGGGTAAAAGGCGCGCCACCCAGCGGTGTCGGATCGATACCGAGAAACAGGTGGTGCATGATCGGATTCGCGACAACGGTCATATCGAGGATATCCTCAACCTGGATGCCAGCCGTTTTCGCCGCGCGCCTGGCGAGTTGATTGAATGCCTCGCGTACCACCTGCGTCATCGCCGCATCGCCGCCCTCGTTCATCATCACGTAAGATACGCGGCTCATCAAATCTTCGCCGAAGCGGATTTGCGGATTCATCGTGTCGGCGGTGGCGACGACTTCACCGGTAATCATGTTGCACAGCTGCGCCGCGATCGTGGTCGAGCCGAGATCGACCGCAAGACCGTATACTTCTTTCTTCTCGCCGGGCCAGATCGCAATGATTTTTTCGAACTGGTAGACCGCGACGGTCACCTGGCGAGACGCCTTTTCCAGCGCGGGCTGCAGCAAACGCAGTTGCGACAATTCGCAATCCATCAGCGGCAGATCATGCTCGCTGACCAGAGCCTGCTGCAGACGGCGCTTGTCCGAAATTGGCGCATGCATATCAGGCTCGGGCAATGTCACCGTAAAAAGATGCAGCGCCGGCTGCACCTGGATATCGTAGGCGGTAACCGCCTTGGCGATATGCTGCTTGTGTTGCTGGCTTTCCTCGGGCACGTCGACCACGAGGTCGCCGAGAATGCGCGCATTACAGCCGAGGCGTCGGCCTTCTTTCAGGCGCTTTTTCGACTGATGGTGACGTTCGGTCTCGGTAAACGGAGACAGGTGGTCGGCGCGCGAGGTGATGCCGTGCTTGGGGAATTCTCCCTCCTGCGGCAACACCTGGCATTTACGGCACTGGCCCTGTCCGCCACAGATCGATTCCAGATCGACGCCGAGCCTCTGGGCCGCCTGCAGCACGGTGGTGCCCACCGGCACCTGACCGCGCAGGCCCGATGGCATGAACAAGACACTGACTTCTTCTTCCACCGCGAATCCGCTGCAAAATCGGGCTAGGCCGCCGGGCGCCGGCGGCGTCCGCCTCGACGACCGGTACCGCGCGCGCCCGCGCCTTCCGGTGCAGGTTCGCGGAACTGTCGAATCCAGCGCGCGCAGTCCGGGTCCTTGCCGAGCATAACGTCGGCGCCGAGACTGGCGGCGACGACTTCAGCGTGCAGCGGATTGGTGATCGCCGAGGTCATGCCAGCCTGGATCGCCATGCTGATGAAAGCGCCGTTGAAGCCGTTTCGATTCGGCAGGCCGAAGCTGATGTTGGATGCACCGCAGGTGGTGTTGACCTTGAGCTCGGTGCGCAGGCGATGAATCAGCTTCAGCACTTCGCGGCCGGCGGTGTTGATCGCGCCGATCGGCATGACCAGCGGATCGACGACGACGTCTTCGCGCGGGATACCGTGATCGGCGGCACGCTCGACAATCTTTTTGGCGACGTCGTAGCGCACGTTGATATCCTCGGAAATACCGGTTTCATCGTTCGAGATAGCGACCACCGCGGCGCCATGTTTCTTGACCAGCGGCAGCACGCGCTCGAGGCTCTCGTCTTCGCCGGTGACCGAGTTCACCAGCGCCTTGCCCTGGTAAACCGCGAGCCCCGCTTCGAGCGCATCGATGATCGACGAATCGATTGCCAGCGGCACGTCGGTCAGGCTTTGCACCAGCTGAATGGCCTCGGCGAGGATACGCGGCTCATCGGCCAGCGGAATGCCGGCATTGACGTCGAGCATGTGCGCGCCGGCTTCGACCTGCGCGATAGCATCGCTCTCGACGCGACTGTAATCGCCATTCTTCATTTCCTCGGCCATGATCTTGCGGCCGGTGGGGTTGATACGCTCACCGATGATCACGAACGGGCGATCGAAGCCGATGACTAACTCTTTGGTAGCTGAACTGACAACCGTTTCAGTCATTATTATTTCCTCAAAAATTCCACACTCTTACTCTGAAACCAATATACGCCCGTCAGGCTAAATTGGACTGAACCTCGCAACCCGGGTACCACGGCACGCGCCCCTCGAGTACGCCGGATTGCTTAACAATTTCGCCAACCGCGTCTTCCTGGCGATAAGCCATGATATGCACACCGCTGACATCCTCAATCTCCTTGATCTGCTGGATCAATTCGACACAGATCTTGCGGCCTTCGAGTTTCGGTTCGCTGGCACCCTCGAGGCGCTTGATGATTTCATCCGGAATATGAATTCCCGGCACGTTGTTGCGAATCCACAGCGCCGTGCGCGCCGACGCCAGCGGCCCGACGCCGGGCAGGATGAAACACTTTTCCAGCAGGCCGAGATCGCGCGATTTCGCCATGAACTGGCGCAGGTGATCGATATCGAAAACGTACTGGGTCTGGATGAACTGCGCGCCGGCAGCGATTTTCTTGGCCAGGCGAAGCGGACGAAAATCAAACGGCGGCGCGCTCGGATTTTCCGCCGCGCCGAGAAACACCTGCGGTGGCGACGTGATCGGCCGACCACTCAGGAAACGCGACTCGTCGCGCATGATGCGAATGGTTTCGAGCAACGACATGCTGTCGAGATCGAATACCGGCTTGGCCTCGGGGTGATCGCCGACCTGCACACCATCGCCGCTGAGGCAGAGTATATTGGAGACCCCCATCGCCGCCGCGCCCAGCACATCACCCTGTATCGCGATGCGATTTTTATCGCGGCAGGAAATCTGCAACACCGGCGAGTAACCGACATTGGTCAACAACGCGCACATGGCGACGCTGGACATATGGCAATGCGCTCCCGAACCGTCCGTCGCATTCATGCCATCGACATAACCGTCGAACAGGCGCGCACGCTCGTATACATCCTCGGCCAACGCGGAATCCGGCGGCGCCAGTTCGGCGGTAACCGCGAATTGACCGGCACGCAGGACACGCTCGAGACGGCCGCGCGAGACGTGGCCTTCCTTTTCCGGCAACGGACTGCCCGAATGCGGCTCGAAGGGCGCGATCATTGGGCCAGCTCCTTTTCATGCGCGGCAAATTCGTGGCGCACGACGCGCAACCATGAAGAGCTGTCCTTGAGCAAATGATTGACCGGGATCTGCACCTGGTTGATCGCGGCGGAATCACGCATTTGCTGGCTGCCGCGCCAGGCCTCTACCCAGACGCAACGCATTTCCGGTTTGACCTCGCAATTACCGTCGAGGCGCACGCCACCGCAGGGACCGTTGCGAATCGACTTGGGGCAGTTCATCGGGCAGGACATGCCGGTGGAGCTGAGGGCACACTTGCCGCACATCTGGCAATCGAACATCAGTCCCTTGATCACCTTTTCGACAACCCGCACCGGCTTTTCCAGGCGGCCATAGCCCAGCCATTTGAACAACGGGTGCAGGCGAATCAGAACCGGCTCGAAGTTGCGATAAACGGCCTCGAGTTTGCGCGCGTTACTGACCGACCATAGACGAAATTTGTACACGTTTCGCTCCGCTTAAGCATTAAGACAGCGGCTTTCATCGACGCCGCTGGCCCGCACCAGGGTGTCCAGCAAATCTTCCGTATAATGCTGCTCGAGTTGCTGCACCAGTTGCTGCGCCTGTTCCCGAATATCGCCGTCGAACGGCTGGGTGACATCACGCCAGGGCTCGAATAGCGCATCCTGCTGTTTCTTCTTCAGCCGGTAGGCGGCGCGTTCGATCGCCTTCATAAAACGCGGCGGCAAGCGCAGGCGAGTGCTGCGCCGGCCCTCGCGGATCACCACCTGGCTCGGTATGTCGCGCCAGTAAACAACTTTCAGTTTTGCCACAAGACCTCCTGCATCGCCGCATCGAGCGCCGGCACCATCTCCCCCATTCCGGTAAAGACGCGCTCGAACTTAAGACCGAGCCGTTCGGCCGCGGCGCGGGCCAGCTCGGTCAATTCGTCCGAATCGGTTTGCGCAAGATAAATCAGTCGCGTGTAATTACCGAAGTACATCTGCAGCAATTCCGGGTGACGGTCGATGCCTAGCACCTCGATCACGAGCCGCTCGAAGTGCTGAGCCAGGAAATCAGTCAGATAAAAAGTGCCCGGCTCGTCATCCTGCATTTTTTCGTAGACGTCACGGCCGGCGAGAAAGTCGTAACAGTGCGCACCCGGCAGGCGTTTAACCCCTCGCTCTTGCAGCACTCGATCCAGTTCGCCACTGGTACCGCAATCGCCATAGGCGACAAATATATGCTCGTAACGGTCTCTGGCCCGATCTATTTTTTCGGCGACTGCAGCCGGGATTTTTTCCGGGTGCGAATGCAAATCCGCGGTGATGGCCTGCAGATCCATTTGCGACCACTGGCCCAGCTTTTTTATTTCATTGACTTCGCGCGCGATCGCGGCGCAGGTGATAACCAGAATCGGAGTACGATTTTCCATCCCGCATTAACACCCTGGCCGCGCGCCCGGACAGATCGACTAGCCCGCGCGCCGTTCCGCGACCAGCTGCTTGGCGGTATCCGCCGCCACCGCTGCGTCACGACAATAGGCGTCGGCGCCGATCGCTTCGCCGAACTCCTGGTTCAGCGGTGCGCCGCCAACAAGCACGATGTAATCGTCACGAATACCCTGCTCCTTCATGGTATCGATAACGACTTTCATGTAAGGCATGGTTGTGGTCAACAACGCCGACATACCGAGAATATCAGGTTTGTGCTCTTCCAGCGCCGCGAGGTAATCCTCGACCGGCGTATTGATGCCGAGATCGACGACTTCGAAGCCGGCGCCTTCCATCATCATACAGACGAGGTTTTTACCAATGTCGTGGATATCGCCCTTGACGGTACCGATCACCATTTTACCGGCAGCCGGCTCATCGGATTGCGACAGCAACGGCTTGAGTACTTCCATGCCCGCTTTCATGGCGTTGGCGGACATCAGCACCTCGGGCACGAACAGGATGCCGTCGCGAAAATCGATGCCGACGATGGTCATACCATCGACCAGGGCTTGGTTCAAAACCTTGTTCGCGTTCCAACCGCGCTCCAGCAAGATTTCGGTTCCCTCGGCGACTTCTTCTTTGAGACCGTTATACAAATCGTCGTGCATCTGCTCGACCAGTTCGTCATCGGGCAGTGTACTCAGATCCAGATCGTCTTCGTATTCGTCGTCATCGTAATCTGTCATTAAAAATCCTCGCGCATTCGAAATGTGCCCCTGAGGGCACATGAACACGCAGAATAGGTTTTAATCTGTATTTGCGGTATCGGTGCAGCGACTTCACATTGCCTTTACGCGACACAGCGGAGAGGGCGATATAATTGATAACTAGCCAATTTTTCAGCCCCCAACCCGGGCGAGGGCATCAGGCGGGATGCATTTCCCCGCTTTCCCGGTCGCCAATATATACATTGTAGTTGCCGAGCCGTTTCTCGCGGATAAATCGCTCCAGCATGGCAATGGTTGCGGTATCACTGATCTCTTCCCAGGTAATGTGATCGAAGGCGTAAAAGTGCAGCTGTCGGGTTTCGACCGCATCCCGGACCGATAAAAGCTCGCCCAGATAGTAAACGAAACGCTCGTTATTTTCGTGATAAGCCGCGTAGATGAATGGCAGGTCGACCTGGATCCCGGCCGAGGCAAGCTTGCCGAGCAGGCTGTCCGGGGTATCGGCATCGCCGACGTTATCGGAATTCGGTGGCAATAACTGACCGCTATCGGGATTACGTTCCAGCAGTATCCTGCCGTTGGACTCGATAATTGCGCCAACCCGTAGCCGGCCCGGTGAAGACACCATTTGCAGCATCGGTGGCGTCAGGCCGAAGGATACGTAAGCGCCACGGCAAAATCCCAGCGGTGCGTGGGTGTTATAGCTGTATTGCTCAACCTGGCCAATCAGGATCACGTGATCGCCGGCATCCACCTGTTGAAAATGACTGCAGTCAAACCATGCGACGACGTTCTCCAGGATCGGCGAACCGGTGACCGCCTGCCGCCAGTTCTGATCGACAAACTTGTCGGCACCCGCACGAGCAAAGCGATTCGACAATTCACGCTGATTTTGCGCCAGGATATTGACCGCGAAGCCGCGCGAGCGGGTGAAGATCTCGCAGCCGTAGGCCGACCTGGCGATGCTGACCAGCAATAGCGGTGGATCGATCGATACTGAACTGAAGGAGTTGGCAGTAAACCCGCAGGCTGCACCTTTGTCATCGAGCGTAGTGACGATGGTTACGCCCGTGGCGAAATTACCAAAGGCACGGCGCAGGTCGCGGGCATCGAATTCGACTTCGTTGCTATCGTTCATGTAGGGGTATTCCTACGTTAATAGATCAGCGCTTCCAGGTCGCGGGTTTGTTCGAGCATTTCATCGGCACCGCCGTCATCGTAGATGCTGCCCGCCTTGTCGAGATACTTTCTTGCCCGGTCCATCGCAAAGTTGGAGTTATATAACACGGCGATGACGTCGGCCTGGCGTTGGTAAATAGCGCGATCGCTGGTATCCGCCAGGGTTTTGCTGGACTTGATGCGAAATTGCCAGGCGCGCCCGACTTCGCCCTGGCGCAGGTAATGATGGTAGAGCATCTGATAATCGCGCGCCTGCGAGGTCTTGACGAGGTCCTGCTGGTGTTCGTCGAACAGAATAGCGATTTCGCGCTTGAACTCGGCCAGATCGATGGTGCTGACGAGAGCGGGATCAACGTCATCGACGAGCCGATGCACGTGCGACATTTGACCGATCGAGGCGTACAGTCTGGCCGCCTCGAAGCGCGCCAGTTGCGCCTGGTAATCGTCATGCAGCCTGTCGTGTAACGACGCCCGCGCTTCCCAGGCGTCAGCCGCGGCGCCGTAACGCCGTATCGACAGATTTTCCTCGATTACCCGTTGCAGGCTTTGGTCGATGCCATGGTAAAGTCCGCGCGACATCGAGTTGCGCGCCTGCCATAGCTGGTCGTGCGTGTTCGAAGCCTGGCGCGCCAGTTCACGCGCGCGAATGTTCAGCTGGCCGAGCAGCTGGTAGCTGCGCGCGGCGCCCATCAGGTTGTCGAATTCCATCGCCAGGTACAGGGCTTCCTGCAGGTATATCTCGGCGGCCGACAATTCCTGCTGGTTGATCGCGATCTCTCCGAGCAGCAGCAGCGTGTCGCCGAGTCGTTGCCGATCGTCCTGCAGCACCGACGCGGCTGCAACTTCGAGCAACTGGGTGCGTGCCTGCTGGTATTTTTTCTGCTGCAGCAGTTCGCGTATCAGGCGGTCGCGCGCGGCATCGTCTAGTTCAAGCCGTTCAAGCCCGGCATCGATGTCGAGCGGATCGACATCGAACCGGTGCTGCCAGTGATCATAAAACGCGGGCGCAGCGTCGCTGAGCTCGATGCCCGGTTCCGCCGGATCGTCGCGTAACAGGAAATAATGCACCACAAACAAAAATGCCAGCGCAGGTAGTGTCGTTACCGCATGATCGGGAATGTGTTGCCTGAATTTCATCGTAACGACCATCTTACGCCGCTCATCGGCTAATGCAAATGTCGCCAGGCTCTTGCTAAGATGACGCCATGGCCCGATTCGATCTGGATTCCGAGATGCTCGCCTTCATCGACAAATATGTCGAAGTGTCGCAAATGTCGACTGCCGTTAGCATCGAACAGCAGCGCAGCGACTACGAGGCAATGGTGCAGCACTTCCGTTACGCCTATCCGGCGGATATCAGCAGCCGTGACGACAGTATCGAGGGCCGCCACGGTGCCGTGCCGTTGCGGCACTATCGCCGCGGCGACGGCGACGACCGCGCGCTTATCCTGTTCGTTCACGGTGGCGGTTTCATTCTCGGCAGCCTCGATTCACACGACGATATCTGCGCCGAGCTGTGCGCCAGAACCGGCCTCGATCTGGTATCGGTCGACTACCGGCTGTCACCCGAGTTTTATCACCCGGCACATCTCGATGACGTCGAGGATGCGTTCAACGCGCTCGCGCATGACAACACGATCCTGGTGGGCGCCTCGGCTGGTGGCACGCTATGCGCCGCACTGTGCCATCGTATCGGTACCAGCCCGCAGAAACCCGCTGGCCAGGTACTGATCTACCCTGGTCTCGGAGGTGAGCGTTTTGACCTCGAGTCGTATCGGGTCAATGCCGATGCGCCACTATTGACCAGCAACGATATCCGCTTTTACCGCGGCACGCGTTGCCCCGGCGACGAGCTGCCGCTGGACGATCCCGAGTTTTACCCACTCCTGGCCGACGATTTCAGCAATATCCCGGCGACCATCGCGATCTCCGCCGATATCGATCCGTTGCGCGACGACACCAGGTTGTATGTCGAGAAATTGCAGGCCGACGGCGTGCGCGCCGAGTGGATCAATGAAGCCGGCATGGTGCATGATTATCTCCGCGCGCGCCACGTGAGCAAAGCCGCCGCAGTGGCCTTTGCCCGAATCGCCGATTCGATTCAGCGGCTGGCAGATTAGGCAGATTAGGGGACAGACCAC
>CP070646.1:3101890-3105420 GCA_020354435.1 Gammaproteobacteria bacterium | reverse complement strand
GGGCCCAGTATTTATCCATCATCGCATAGAAAGCATTGGCGCCTTCGCTGCCGGGTGCGAACTTGTGCTGGATGTAATCGGTGGTCGACAGGTACATCAGGTCGGGACGGACTTTTTCCATCAGCCTGACGCCGGCGGCGAAAATGAACTCGGATAACTCGGCGCTATAAACCGACGGCACTTCCATACCGACCAGTTCTAGCACATCGTCGATACCGTTCTCCTCGAGTGTGGCCTGGTCTGATTTTTCCGACGAAAAGCAGATGGCACCATCCTCACCGAAGGTTAGCTCGTTGCCGAGCAGGCGGCGCAGCTTGTCCTTGGCGGTGACGATCGCGATTTTGGCGCCGGCATCCTGAAAAGCCTTGAAGATAGTTGGCGTGCGCAGCAAGTGTGGCTCGTTCATCATGACTTCACAATCGTTGGTCCTGTCATAGTAAAAATTGCCATTGATACCGTGCACTACCGGCGGCACTCCGGTGACGATGGAAATGTTATTCGGATTGGTGAAGGTTGGTACGACGCAATGCGCGCGCAGATCGACGCCCTGTTGCTCGACGATTTTTTTCATCCACGGCATGACCCCGGCCGCAATGGCCTGTTCGATGTAGTCAGGCTCGGAGCCGTCGATACAGACGACCACGACGGGTCGGTCCGGCCAACGATAATCGCGGCCATTGACGCTGATGGTTTTGTGTTCCTGGTTCATTTCCAATCCGCCTGGTTAATCGGGGAAGTAACTATAGGATTAAACCAGTATCAGGTTAAATCGATATTACAGATGTTTAATATCGACAAGATCTATATAAAGTTTATCAGGCTTTTAGCCCTCGAATTGAAAATCTCGTCGTTGCGATACCCTCGGGGCATAAAGGGGCGTAGCGACAAAACAAACTTCAAAGAAAAGTCGGGGACAGTTTACTAATTTGCTGTAGCCAAAATAAGTAAACTGTCCCCGACTTATTGATGGATGCCGGCTTTCGCCGGTATGACGGGGTTCTCCTATTTGTTGTCCGCCTGGCTCGAGCGCACCATTTCGAGGAAGGCGTCGGTCACGCGCAGTGATCGGGTTTCCTCGAGGCAGGCGACATACTCGGCGTGGATCAGTTCAGCATTGCTGACTGTGAGCGCGCGCAGGCGCGGGTCTGCCACCAGTTCGTTTTCGGCGACGATGCCGATGCCGAAACCGGCCGCGACCGCTTCGCGCACACCCTCTCGGCCACTGATTTCCATCACGTCGTGCAAGACGTGACCGGCCTGCGCCACCGCATCCTCGAAGATCGAGCGCGTGCGTGAACCTTTTTCACGCAGGATAATGCGCTGTGTCACGAGTTCGTCGATCGTGACCGATCGCCGCTCGGACCAGTCGTGTTCCTCGCTGGCGAAAGCCACCAGTCGTCCGGGAGCGAGGCGAATAGCGTACAGGTGTTGATCTTCGGGCGGGATGTTCGGCAGAAAAGCGACATCGCAGCGGCGCGACTGTAGCCACGACATCAGTTGCTGCGAATTGCCATACTGAATGGATATCTGGATACCCGGATAAAGCCGCTGAAACTGGGCCAGCAGCGGTGTCGCGATATAGGGCGCGTCGGCAGCAACGCGCAACTGGCCCGAGGTCAGCGCCCGTGCCGACTGCAGCAACTGCTCGACCTCTTCTTCATGACGAAAGATGAGGCGGGTGATGCTGAAGGCCGATTTACCGATGTCGGTCAGTTCGATACGACGGCCGTATCGCACGAACAGCTTGGTACCGTAACGTTGTTCGAGTTCCTTGACCTGGCCGGAAAGTGTCGGCTGCGTGATATTCAGCATTTCCGCGGCGCGGGTGAAGCTGCCGTACTGCGCAACCGCATGAAACGAACGCAAATGAGCGTGTGATATTGGCACAATCTATTTAATACATTTGTTATATCGATTTGATAGATAGTATTAGCGAAGGGTATAAATGGCAAATTCGAATCGAACTGAACAGGAATTGATTGATGACGAGCGAAAATAGCAGTAGCGCCAGTTCACCGAGCGGTGATCCCTATTTGTTGACCCCGGGACCGCTGACGACTTCGCTAAGCGTCAAGCAGGCGATGCTGCACGACTATGGCTCGCGTGATGCGAACTTCATCGATCTCAATGCGCGTATCCTCGAGCGCCTGGTCGACATTGTCAACGGCCAGGGTAGCCACGTCAGCGTACCGCTGCAGGGCAGCGGCACTTTCGTGGTGGAAGCCATGATCGGCAATTTCGTGCCCGCCGATGGCAAGCTGCTAATCCTGATCAACGGCGCCTACGGCCAACGCATCAAAAAAATCTGCGATTACTACGGGCGCAATTACGTCGTGCAGGAAACCGCCGAGGATGTGCCGGTCAATCCGGTGCAGCTCGATGCCGCGCTCGATAACGATACCAGCATCAGTCATGTCGTCGTGGTGCACTGCGAAACGACCTCGGGCATCCTCAATCCACTGAAAGAAGTTGCCGACATCGTCGCTCACCATCGCCGCAGCCTGCTGATCGATTCAATGAGCGCCTTCGGCGCACTGCCGCTGGATGCGACCGAAGTGCGGTTCGATGCCGTGGTCGCATCGAGCAACAAATGTCTCGAGGGTGCCCCGGGCATGGGATTCTGCGTCGCCCGGGAATCGGCGCTGGTCGAAACCGAGGGCAATTCACCGTCGCTGGTACTGGATCTCTACGATCAATGGCGGGCAATGCAGGCGAACCGGCAGTGGCGTTTTACACCGCCGACGCACGTATTGCTCGCCTTCGACCAGGCGCTGACCGAGTACTTCGAAGAAGGTGGCGTTGGCGGGCGGGGTGGCCGCTATCGGAGCAACTGTGACCTGTTGGTCACGGGCATGCGCGAAATGGGATTCAAAACCCTGCTGCCGGACGAACTGCAGGCACCGATCATCGTCACGTTTCACATGCCGAGTAATCCGGAGTTCGATTTCGAGGCTTTTTACGATGGCCTCAAGCAGCGCGGATACGTGATTTATCCCGGCAAACTGACCGTCGCTGACAGTTTCCGCATGGGTTGTATTGGACGACTGGATGGCGAGCAGATCCAGGGTGCGCTCGATGCCGTAGCCGATATGCTGCGGTGCTTTGGCATCGACCGAATTACCCAATCGGAATAGCGCACAGGTCAGCCGGGCATCAGATCCAGCCGGCTGGTCGCCAGGTTATGCCCCGGGTCAGCGTGCAGCCTGTACTTGTAGCAGCTGCCGGGTCGCGCCGTCGCTCAGCAGTTCGAAAATATCTTCGGCCTCGATCGGACTGCTGTAAAAGTTGCCCTGCACCAGGTCGCACTGCAGTTCGCGTAGCAACGCGTCCTGTTCGGCCGTTTCCACGCCCTCTGCGACGACAACGAGGCCGAGGCCGTGCGACATGACCACGATCGCTTCGACCAGGCGCCGGTCGCTGTTTTTGGTTGCAATCTCGTGCACGAAGGAGCGGTCGATCTTGAGCGTATTGACCGGGAATTCGCGCAGGTAGGAAAGCGCCGAGTAACCGGTGCCGAAGTCATCTACCGC
>CP070646.1:3092668-3101790 GCA_020354435.1 Gammaproteobacteria bacterium | reverse complement strand
GCGAATGTTCGACTCGGGGCAGCAGCTGCACTCGCTACCGTCGATGATCTGGTCAGAGATTACCGAGGACGGCGCCATCAGCGGCGGCTATTTGCTGTTTCAGTTAATCGGGCTGATCGTGGCCGGTTTTGCCGCCGAGCGACTGGCGCGACGGCTGCTCGAAAAAGCGACTTCGAAACCGGTGGAAGTACTGCCGCTTAAAAGACGCTTCGATCTCGCCTGTTTCGGTGCGGCCATGGGACTGATCGAACTCGGCGCCTTTGCCGTCGGTGCGATCCTGTTCGTCGAAATTACCGGTCGCAATACCGAGGCCGCGGTCATGCTGTGGTACCAGGTCATCTGGTGCCTGCTGCTGATCAAGCTGGTATTGCTCGGCGTACGTCAGGTGGCCTCACCAGGGAGCAGCGAGACTCGCCTGATCGCGATTAGCGATAACGCCGCGCGGCAAATGTGGGGCTGGACCCTGGTGCTTGCATCGATTTTGATCCTGCCGAGGCCGATCGCCAGGGTGGCGGTTGATTTCGGTGCCAGCGAGGAAACCGTGCTGTTGATCAGCGTTCTGACCGGGTTTGTTTTCGTCTCGCTGGTGATCGCGCTCGTGATTCAACTGCGCGGTTACGGTGCGCGCCTGATTGCCGGCGACGATAATAGTGGATTCATCCGCCAGAGCCTGGCGCGCACCTGGTGGATTCTGACTATCGGTTACGTGCTGTTGATCTGGCTGATGTCTGTCGGCAAACGCGCCGCGACCGGTGAATCGTCGCTGGTGCCGGGCCTCGGCAGCCTGCTGCTGTTTGTCGCGATCCCCTATCTCGATATGGGCCTGAAACAGCTGATCACGTGGTATTTCGAGAAACCGGAGGCAGAAGCCGCGGCCGATGCCGGCACCGCCGAGACAGGCGGCGAAGTGCCCGCCGAGGCTGCGCAAGCACAGCCTGTCAGCGAAGCCGAGGGTGGGGCCGAGGAGCCGTCCGAATTCGAATCGGGCTACCATGCCACCGCGTTGCGCTACGCGCGGGTGTTGATGGTGCTCGCGCTGCTCGGCATCTTCGTGCGCCTGTGGAATATCGATCTCGAGGCGATTACGGGTCAGCTCGTCGGCGAGCGTTTCGCCAGTGCGACGTTCGACATCGGCGTCACCATCCTGCTGGCCTGGGCGCTCTGGGGCGTGATCCGGATTTCGATCGAGCGCAAGCTCGAGGGTGAAAAAGGCGCCGAGGGTGAATCTGACGAAGCCGAGGCCGGCGGCCTTGGCGGCACGCGAACCGAAACCATCCTGCCGTTGATCCGCGCCTTCATCAAGATCACGCTGATCGTCATGACCGTGTTGATTTGCCTGTCGTCGCTCGGCGTCAATATCGGCCCGCTGATTGCCGGCGCCGGTGTCGTCGGTCTCGCCATCGGTTTCGGCGCGCAAACCCTGGTGCGCGATATCGTCTCCGGCTTTTTCTACCTGCTCGACGATGCGTTTCGTATCGGCGAGTATGTCGTCATCGACCAGATTCGCGGCACCGTCGAAAAAATCTCGATCCGCTCGTTCCAGCTGCGCCACCACAACGGCCCGGTACACACGATTCCCTACGGTGAAATCCGCTCCCTGACCAACTGGAGCCGCGACTGGGCGATCATGAAGTTCGAGTTGCGCATTCCGTACGAAACCGACATCGAAAAGGTGCGCAAGCTGATCAAGCGCATCGGTATCGAAATGTCGGAAGACCCGATCTACGGACCGCTGATGCTGGCGCCGGTCAAGTCGCAGGGCGTCAACCGCATGGACGACTCGGCGCTGATCATCCGCTGCAAGTTTACCGCGGTGCCGGGGCAGCAGTACCTGATTCGGCGCGAGGCTTTTACCCGCATCCAGCGCGAATTCGAAAAAGAAGGCATCCAGTTTGCGCCGAGACGCGTACTGGTCGAGGCCACCAGCCCGCAGGAAGCGGCGAAGGCCGCGGCAGGCGCGCTCGACCAGGAAATCCAGGGCGGCGCCGAGGGCGGGTCAAAATCTTCAGATCAAATGTAAAGGCAAAAATCCATGGCAATCTTCGACAAGTCGGTCATCGACAATAGAATCGTCGCCAGTTCAATCCTTTCCTACGTGCAGTTCGGTGCGCTCGTGCTATTGCTCTGGTGGTGTCTCAAAATCATTGCACCGTTTCTTAACCTGGTCATCTGGGGCGTCATCATTTCGGTTGCGGCCTACCCGGGTCACGTCGCCCTGACCGCGAAGCTCGGCGGGCGCAAAAAATTATCGACCGTGATACTGACACTCGCCGGTATTGCTATCGTCGTGATACCGGCCTGGATTCTGGCCGAATCGACCATCGGCGGCATGCAGGAACTGGCAGCGGACTTCGAGGACGGCACGGTCAACATACCGCCGCCGTCCGAGGGCGTTGCCGAGTGGCCGCTGATCGGCACGCAGCTTTATGAAGCCTGGAGCCTCGCCGAAACCAATCTCGAAGCCGCGGCCAACAAGTTCGAACCGCAAATCAAGACGCTCGGGAAAAAGCTGCTGGGCCTGGCCGCGAACGGCATTGGTGGCGTGCTGCAAATGGTATTGGCGATGATTATCGCCGGCGCGTTGCTGGGCCAGGCGGCCTCGGGTTACAGCGTTACTGGCCGGTTTTTTTCGCGCCTGATGGGCGAGGAACGTGGTCAGGCGATGGCGGATCTGTCGATCTCGATCATTCGCAGCGTCGTCAAGGGCGTGCTCGGCATCGCGCTGATCCAGACGATACTGGCGGTCATCGGCCTGCTGGTGATGGGCGTGCCGGCCGCCGGACTGATTGGCTTCGCGGTACTCGTGGTCGCGATCGTGCAATTGCCACCGATCCTGGTGCTCGGGCCGGTCGCGATCTGGGTTTATTCGATCGCCGACACGGTGCCGGCCACAATTTTCCTGATTTACTCGATCGTCGTCAGCGGCGCCGACGCGTTCCTCAAACCGTTGCTGCTCGGTCGTGGCGTCCAGGTGCCGATGCTGGTCATCCTGCTCGGTGCAATCGGCGGCGCCATCTCGATGGGCATCCTCGGCCTGTTCCTCGGCGCGGTCGTACTCGCGCTCGGCTACGAACTGCTCAGCGCCTGGCTACGCGAAGAAATCGCAACCGAACCCACCTGAAATCGGGGACAGTTTACTTTTTTCCGGGCGGACGCCCCATCCTTTTCCTGTGCAAGTCGCGACCAGTGAGTAATTCGAGCCGGGTCAAAAACGACTCTTCATCACTCGGCCGTCCGGTCTTCGTGTGAGTTCGAATGATCTCTGCCTCACTGCTGTGTTCGGCTTGCAAATAAGTTTTCCAGTTGGCAATTCGATCCAGCATGGGACTTACTGATACTAAATCATCGTCTTGCCGCCTCAAGTGAGCGTGAACGCTCGACCATCTCCACTGGTCGGGCGCTTCGCACAAACGCGCCCGTACCGGGTTTTGCTCTATATATCTCACTGCCATCAACAGATGGTTCTCGTTCATGACATATGAATGAAACCGTTCTTGCCATAAATGTCCGCGCCAGTTAAATCGACTATTTATTCTGCGCGTGTATTGCCTATGCGATTCGCTAAAAAACTGACGCAGGCTATCGTCGTGTTCCGGTACTACAACGAGGTGTACGTGATTCGGCATAAAACAATAAGCCAGGATCTCTACCCCGGATCTGGCTTTGGACTCGACCAACAGTTCGAAGTACCGGCGATAGTCGGATTCGTTATAAAAAGTTGTTTGCCGTCGATTACCGCGTTGAATTGCGTGGTGCGGAAATCCTGGTGCCACGAGTCTAGCCATCCTGGCCATGGTCAATCTCCCTTGGTTGATAATCTACTCCTTGAAGTACGAATTAAACTACGAATGCAAACAATTAGTAAACTGTCCCCGACTTTTGGGAAAGTAGTAAACTGTCCCCGAGTTTAGTTGAGGTAGAATCCGCCGCCGTCGCGGCTGGGTTCGTCCTGTTCGAAGAACGGGTTCAGACTGCCGTCCTCGCGCACTTCGACGACGAATCTGATCGGAAATGCCGACGGGAAGGTTACCGGAATGTTCGGATTAACCTGCTCGGATTTGCGGCTGCCATCCGGATGGGCCCAGCTCAGCTGGAGTCCCTGCTGCGGGTAGTAGCGATGCGGGAAACGGTCGTGGCACATCGCGAACTTCAGGACTTCTTCGCAGCTCAATGTCTTCGGGGTATCGATCACTTGCACGCTGACATCGCGAATGGTGTCGCCACTCAGGTTGACGATCTGGACTTCGTTGTAACGGTAACTCGGATTGTAACCGGTGGCACAGGCGGCGATTGAACCGGCGGCAAGTAAAATGATCAACTTTTTCATGTCTCTGTCTTCTGGCTACTGTCAAACTGCTTACGTTAGACCGCAGAAATCGGATCAGGTTTAATCAAAAGCGTACATCAGTCAGTTTTGATGCCGGCCTCGGCCAGCAGGCGGCGCGCATATTCGACCGCAATGCCGAAATTGGATCCGCCGTATTCCGGGATGATCGCGGTGTTGATGGCGATTGCGTTACCGTTGGTATCGAGAACCGGACCTCCACTGCCGCCGTGAGTGGTGTCGGCATCGTAGACCACGGTGGTCTCCGAGCGCTGGCTGATGATGCCGCGGCTGGCCAACGGGCGGATGAATTCGGCCTGCGACAGGCGCTCGGCGACCTGCCAGAAATCCAGGCTGCCGTCATCCTGCAGTTCGGCCAGGAAGTTTTCGCCTGTCTGCGCCAGCATCGCGCGCAACCCGGTCGGATAACCCATGACGATCACCTCGTCGCCGGGTTGCGGCTGCCGATCGCCGATCTTGATGTGGGGCAATCCGCTTACCACCTCGCTGCACTGCAGCAATGCCAGGTCGCTTTCGTCGCTGGCCTTGAGCAATTCGACGGGGAACGCGCTTTCGATGCCCGGGACGTAACCGATAAAGCGAAAGATAACTGGCTCCATGCCCTGCGCGATCAACGCCTCCATACTGGTCTCGTCTTCCCACGGCAGCGCCACGTGACGGTTGGTCAGCAGCGCGCCGCTTTCACTGACCAGAAATGCGGTACCGGTGAATTCGCGCCGGGCAACTTCACCTTCACCTTCGAGCGTCAGCAACGGCTGCCCGCGCAGCGAGAATAACGGATTGCCGTCTTCATCGGTCTGGTAACGCAGCATACGTTGCGTTTCGACATCGCGGAATCCAAAGGAACCCTGTAAAAACACGATCGACTGCGTCGCCTCGGCAATAACCCGCCTGCTCGCGGCGGAACGTTTTTCCAGTATTTCCAGTCGTTCCGCGGTATCGATCAGCGATCGGCCCAGTTCCTGCCGCAACCGGTTGAGGTCGGCCGGGCGCAGCGCTTCCTCGCGGGCCCGGCTCAGGCTGCGCGCGAAATCCTCGAGTTGATGCGCACTCGTTTCCGCCTGTTGCTGCAGCACGATAGCGGAGCGATATTGCTGGTAGACAATATAGGTCAGAAAAATTAACGCGATAATGACACCAATGCGGAAGATGACCGTGGTCTTGAGCGCAAAATCGTATAAAAAATCGGCTATGGCACGCTGCAGACGCATTATCCTGGGCTTGCGGCTAACCCGGGTGTAATCGATGGCGTCGTCGAGCATATCGCCCAGCGAGCGCCTTAAGCGGCCGCCCTGTCGATACATGCGGTAGCGCGACAGCGGGCCCTTGTCGCCGAATTCGATCAAATCGCGTTGCTCGAGCTGTTTGGAATCAAAACGTTCGCCGTTAATCCATAACGGGTTATCCTCGAGGGCTTCGATCTCGTAGCTTTCACCGGAGCGATGCAGACGCGCGACCACGCCGTTTTCCAGCGGTTCGCTGCCGGCTTCCGCGATCCGAATCATGTCGGTTTCGTCGAGCGATACATCGAGCGTCGAGCCGGCAAGCCAGGACGCCGTGCCGCGAGCCGGTCCGGTCAGTATCTCCAGCGAGGCCGTTGCGGTGTGGTTCGTTTTCCTGCTGTTTTCAGGCTCAGTCATCAGTCTTGCACAAACTCAAAATACCACCTGCGCAGCAGGCTGCTATCAGCGCGGACCGGCGCCACGCGGCAAGACTTCCGCCCGATTAAAAACTCTGTTCGGGCATGGCGTTGGCCACCGGCCAGACCGCGTCGGTCATCCACATGTCCTTGAACTCGCCATCCTGCTGCTTGCTCAGGCGAAATGCAAATATGACAGCACGACCATCCGGCGCGGTTAAATGCACCATTTGATAAGCCTTGTTACCGGCCAGGACGACTTCGCTGAATTCGCTGCTGGCATGATCGACCATGATACCGTACGGCGGCCCCTTTACCATGCGAATAAATCGATCCAGCGGTCCGGTGTTGACCTTGTTCGCGGGCGAGGCGAAGGCAAAAGTCGTTTCGATGCCGGCATTGAGATAGGGTTCATCATTCCTGGATAACGCGGTTATGACGATTTTGACGACATCCTGGGGTGCCAGTTCAACCGATGGCCTCGGCAGGGTCATGTCCTTAGCCTTTTCGCCCAGTGCTGCCGTAGACGGCAGCGCCAGCGCCCAGCCCAGCAGGGCCATGGCGATAGCCGCGTACTTGAATCGGTGGCTCATTCAACCCTCCGCACCAGGCTAAAGCCCGGCATAATATGTATTGGACATAAGGATATACGCGAAATTCGGCAAAACGGCTCAATATGCGCAACTGTCAGTAAGTGGGCTAACGCGCTATACTGCGCGGATGAGATTCATTCTCACTATCCTGCTACTGTTGCCGGAGCTCTCGCAGGCTGCCAGTATCAACGACAAAAGCTCGATCAGCTGTATCAGCGACAAGTCCAGCCTGCAGGGTCGCCACAAGGAATTCGTTGCCCGTAAAAACTCGGAAAAAGCCAAATCCTGGTTTTCCGAATGGATGATGGCGGAAAACTTCGGCAACATGAAATCGAAGATTTTCTTCACCTGGAAACCAAAGACAGCCAGCGGCCCGTCGATCGAGATCGATACCACGGACAAGGCGCACAACCTGGTGCAAATCCGCTCTCAAACCAAAAACAGCCTGATCGTAGTGTCGTCGGCGTCGAACCCGATGTCCACCGAGAGCTGGACCTTCATCTTCAATTTCGAGGTCGAAACCATGATCGCCACCCGAGTGCAGAGCAATATCGGCGGCGTCAAGGGCGAGGTCATCACTTATGATTGCCACTTCGAAAGCCTCGAACTCGACAGCCTGGGTTCGCTCGCAGCCGATTTTGGCGGCCGCCGGACCTGATCATTCAGCTCCTATTCATCAATAAATGACAGGATTGCGCCAAACCGGTTACCATCGGGAGTGAAATTGTCGTGATTTCGACAAAATTTACGAATTTGTCACAACGGTTGATTTTGCCGGCAAGGACCGCTAAGGTTGGCGTTTACCAAAGGTTCCGGGCATCGAAAAACAACCAATTCCCGGCCGATAATCAAATATAAATAATTATATAGATAGAGTCATAGTCACAGCCGAGAATTCCACCTATGTCGAATGATGATCATCTGGTTCGCTTTGTCGATATACAGAAAAGCTACGACGGCGAGTCGCTGGTAGTAAAAAACCTCAACCTCGATGTCGCCAAGGGCGAGTTCCTGACCATGCTGGGACCGTCCGGCTCGGGCAAAACCACCTGCCTGATGATGCTGGCCGGTTTCGAACCGGCAACCCACGGCGAGATTTACCTGAAGGAAAATCCGATCAACCGGGTGCCACCGCACAAGCGCGGCATCGGCATGGTGTTCCAGAACTATGCGCTGTTCCCGCACATGACCGTGGCAGAAAACCTCGCCTTCCCGCTGGAAGTTCGCCACATGGACAAATCCGAACGCGAACAACGAGTTAATCGCGCGCTCGACATGGTGCAGCTCGGCGCCTTCGGCGACCGCCGCCCGGCGCAATTGTCCGGCGGCCAGCAGCAGCGCGTCGCGGTCGCTCGCTCGCTGGTATTCGATCCGGACCTGGTATTGATGGACGAACCGCTCGGCGCACTGGATAAGAACCTGCGCGAGCAGATGCAATACGAAATCAAACATATTCACGAAAATCTCGGCCTGACCGTGGTATACGTGACCCACGACCAGAGCGAAGCGCTGACCATGTCGAATCGCATCGCGGTATTCGACGACGGCATCATCCAGCAATGCGCCCCGCCCGAAGTTCTTTACGAAGAGCCGGAAAACGCATTTTGTGCCAACTTCATCGGCGAAAATAACCGCCTGCTGGGCAAGGTCATCGAGGACAATGGCGACACTGTACGGGTTGATATCGACAACGATCCGGGCACCGTGGTGGCGAAAAAAGTCAACGTCGAGAGTGTCGGCAGCCGCAGCACGCTGTCACTGCGCCCCGAGCGCGTCACCGTCGATCCCGAACCCGGCTCGCTGCCGAACATCTTTTCCGGCAAGGCCGAGGAACTGATCTACCTCGGTGACCACATCCGCACGCGCTTCACCGTCTGCGGTCACGACGATTTTATTGTAAAGATTCCCAATTCAGCCGTTCATGCTCACCTCAAAGAAGGTGACACGGTTAACATCGGCTGGAATGCGGAAGACTGCCGGGCCTTGGACCCGTCCGATTAACCGCGCAGTTTTTTAGTAACAAAGAGAGTAGAAAACCGAAGAGGAGAAAACTCTGATGAAAATAACCCTGAAACAAACCCTGCTGGCTTCAGTGGTTGCGGTTACCACCGCGGCCCAGGCTGAAGTGAACATTGTTTCATGGGGCGGTGCATACACGGCCTCACAGCAAAAAGCTTACCAGGATACCTACAAGGATCCGGGCAGCATCAACTTCATCAATTACAACGGTGGCCTCGGTGAAGTCCGCACCCAGGTGGAATCCGGTAACGTGACCTGGGACATCGTCGACGTACTGCCGCACGAGGCGCGTGTCGGCTGTGACGAAGGCCTGTTCGAAGAGCTCGACCGCAGCGCTTTCACCCCGGCGGCCGACGGCACCTCGATGGACGACGACATCATGGTCGAAGTCCCGAACGACTGCGTGGTACCGCAAATCTTCTGGTCCTACGTGCCGTTCTACGAGGAAGGCACCTTCAAGGGTGAGCAGCCGACCACGATTGCCGATTTCTTCAACGTCAAGAAATTCCCCGGCAAGCGCGGCATT
>CP070646.1:3030274-3092568 GCA_020354435.1 Gammaproteobacteria bacterium | reverse complement strand
GAAGATATCCATATTGATGCGATTACCGGACGCCATGTCGGTTTCGTGGCGGTGACGCGCATACAGGTAACCTACCGCGACGATGCTGAAGACAGGAAAGATAATCGCAAATATGCGATAGATTAAGTCTACCTGTGACATCAGGCGCTAGAAGAACAGGGTCAGATCTTTATGCACTGACTTGCATTCGGCGATGGCCTCGGCCTGATCGCCGGTCAGGCGCTCCTGCATGCGCATGCCGATGGTCAGCTTGACCGCCTCGTGGTACTCGTCGAGATCGGCGCGCAGATCGTCGGCGGCACGCTGGTGCCAGACGATCTCGTTTTGCAGGATTTCCGCACTTTGCATGACCTCCTCGATCGCCTTTTGCTGGTCGGGATTATCGCCACGCAGGGCGCGCCTGGCGCGCGACAGCTTCGACTTGATACGGTGTGTCTCGGTTAACGCGTCGAGTTCTGACTCGAGTGCCTTGATAGCCTCGGTACTTTCCTTTGCAGTTTTCTTGCGGATCAGCTCGATTAACGGGTCGTAACGCTCCTGCAGCGCAGCGAGTGCATCGGATTCGGCAATCATCTTGCGCATGGTCCTGATCATGTCATAGCTTTCGTCGACGTTCTGGCGATATTTACGTCGCGCGGTAGTCTCGGCTTTGGCCAGCTGCTCGAACTCGGCACGCGCGTCCTTCCAGTTTTCCGGGACGGTCGCCGCCAGCGCATCCCGCTCGGTTTCGAGGCCGCTGATTCTTGCCTGGATCCGATCGAGCCTGCTTTGATCGACAGGTTCCTCGAATCTTACCCGCTGACGTTCTTCGTCGAGTTCCTCGATATCCTTTTCCAGCCTGCGAACGTCTTTTTGTATCTGGCGCACCTTGATGTGCAGCGGGCGATAATCCTGCGAGTAGTTGTCGAGCTTTATTTCCGCGGAGCGAACGTCTTCGATTAGTGCAAAGGTTGCGCCAGCCTGTTTGTAGCTTTGGTTCAGGCGTTCCTGGTATTCGTCGGGCAAGTAGGCGATGTTTGCCGTCTGAATACGTTCGACTGCCGCCTGGATTACCTCCTTGTCCCGATCGTAAACGACGAACTGGTATTCCTCCAGGCATTCCTGCAGCTTCGGGTTGCTCGGCGGCGGCGCGGTTTCGGAGACCAAATGGGTTTTGTTCGGCAGGTAATTGACCAGGCTCGGAAATGCGCCGGCAATGGCCAGTCCGAGGAGCTGCAGAACGATAAACGCGGCTGCTCCCTTGTAGATCTGTAGCGTTCGCACATCCTTGGGCGCAACCCCGCGTAAATAGAATAAAGAAAAGCCGAACGGTGGTGTTAGAAACGATGTCTGGATGTTGAGGCCAACCATGACGCCGAACCAGACCGCGCTGACGTTGGCGCTCGGGTCGGCCAGCAGAATCGGCGCCACGATCGGCACCACGACCACGGCTATCTCGAGAAAGTCGAGAAAAAATCCGAGAAAAAAGATAACCGCCATGACGACGATGAACTGGGTCCAGAAACCGCCGGGCAGGGCGGTCAGGTGCTCCTTGACCAGTTCTTCTCCGCCGAAACCGCGAAACGCCGACGTCAGCATCGCCGCGCCGAGCAGGATGATGAATACCATCGACGTGGTTTTGGCGGTATCCATCATAACGCTGTGCAGCGTATTGTCGATCTTGTAGGCGCGCCACGCGGCCCACGAGATCGCATAAACCAGCACCGCTGTAGCGATGCAGGCGAGGCCGATGCCGAACGCGTCGTAGCCGCTTTTGATGTTTTTGATATTCAGGTCAAAAAGACTCAGCAATATGACAATGGCGACGACCGAACCAATCGTCAGAATGGCGGGGTAGTAGGCGCGTTTTTTGCCTTCCATCAGGCGGTAACTGCCCATGATCATCGCGCCGATGGCACCGATAGCGCCGGCCTGGTTTACCGTGGCGACACCGAGGATGATCGAGCCGAGCACGATGAATATCAGCGTTAACGGCGGCACCAGCGCGAGCAGTACCCGCAGCACGAACTTGCGGTCGTATTCGCCCTCGAACGGTACCGGCGGCGCATTAGCCGGCTTGATCAGGGCAGAAATCAGGATGTAGAGCATATAGATGCCGACCAGGATAAGGCCTGGTATGAAGGCGCCCATGAACATGTCGCCGGCGCTCGCGGTAACCACGTCGAAATCGCCCGGCATGGAGAACTCGCCGGTAGCCTCTTTGTATTCGGCCTTACGCGTGGTCGCGGCCTGGTCGGCTGCGTTGGATAACTGGTCGGCGAGGATAATCAGCACGATCGACGGCGGAATGATTTGCCCCAGCGTGCCCGACGCGCAAATCGTGCCGCAGGCGAGCGACTTCGAATAATTATTGCGCAGCATCGCCGGCAGCGAGATCAGGCCCATCGCGATGACCGTGGCGCCGACAATGCCGGTGGTCGCGGCGAGTAAGGCGCCGACGAAAACCACTGAAATGCCGAGGCCTCCGGGAATCGGTCCGAACAACTGCGCCATCGCCACCAGCAGGTCTTCGGCGATGCGCGAGCGCTGCAGCATGATGCCCATGAAAATGAACAGCGGTATCGCGATCAGGGTGTCGCGTTCCGCCACCCAGTAGAGACTTCGGTAGTTAGTGACCCCGGCGCTAAGCCACTGGTTGGGGCCGCCGAGCGCGAAATAGGCGTCCGGATTACCTTCGAACAGCCAGCCGCAGAGGGCGGCGATCGCGATCGCCAGTACCGCCGATCCCGGCAGCGCGAACGCGACCGGGAAGCCCGCCGTCAGGGCGAACACCATCAGCGCGATCAGCAGGACGAGAAAATATAATTCCATGCTAGTGGCCGCCCCCCGGGGCCACGGTTTTATCACCCGAGATCAGCTGGTGATAAGTCAAGCGCTCCTCGTGCTCGCCGTGGTCGATCAGCTGACCGACGTTGTACAGCAGGTAGCTGACGAACTGGACTATCATCGTCACCGCGAACACGATCAGAAAAGCCGCCATGATGTACTTGACGTACATACCGTAGCCGCTTTGCGATACCTCGAAGGAGAGCAGCGGGCTGTTGATGCTGTTGCCGCGTCCGCCCATGCCCTGCATCAGGATGACCCAGCAAATAGGTATGCCCAGGATCAGGCAGCCGATTGAATCGTACAGGGCCTTCTTGCGTCGCCTGAACCCGGTATAGAGTACGTCGACGCGCACGTGGCCTTCCTCGACCAGCGTATGCGCGCTGGCAAACAGGAATAACGCCGCGTACCAGAAACGCACCAGGTCACCCATGTAGGCCTGTTCGTAGGAAAATACGAAACGCGAAACCACGATCAGGAATTCGGCCAGCACGCACATCAGCGCAAGCCAGGTAAAACTGATATCGCGCCACCTGGCGGCGATGATCATGGAGATGCCGACTAACGGGTAGTGCACCCAGGTGCCGCGAAATATAGAACGCCCCAGCTGTTGTGTAAGCCATTCGCCGATTATGTGTTCGAGCAGGTTTTCGATCCGCAGTAACGAAATCAGCATATCGACGATACCGATCAGCAGCACCGACCAGAAAGACAGGCGGACGATATAGGCGGATACCCGGGCGAAGCGGACGCTGTCGTCCTCGAGCTTTCGCATCGGGGTTTTGATTACGTAACCGATGCTGGCGAAAATGACCAGCAGATAAAATATTAGCTGGAACCAGGCCTGGCCGACCTTGCCCTCGGCCAGTTCATCGACTTCGAGTCCGAACCAGCCGTAATGCAACGACAGTCCGTAGGTTCCGGGCATGCCCTGCCAGTAGACCAGATAATTGTTCAGTAAATAAAGAAATACCGCGCTCACCATCGCGTAGGAAAATGCACGCGTTAGCAGTGGCAGATTATTCTTCATCATCGGCTAGACATGACACGGACGAAAGAAAACGGAGTCCGAAGACTCCGTTTTCCCTGGGTTACGACGCGGGTATTAAAGCCCCAGTACGCGGTTGCGTTGCGCCACGTAAGCCTGGTCGGATATCTTGACCCAGGCGCCAACTTCGTCACGCGATGACTTGAAGCTGTCGTGGATTTTCTTGGCCAGCGGGCTGTGCTGGCGAACTTCCTCGAACACTTCTGCCGCGGCGTCACCGAACGCATCGTAGGTGTCGTCACTGAACTGGCGCAGCTTGACGCCCTGATCCGACAGCAGGCTTTGCAGCGCTGCACCGTTCTTGGCGTTGTACTCCGACATCATGATCGAGTTTTCGGTTTCGGCGGCTGCCATGATAATGGCCTGGTCGGACTTGCTCTGGCTATCCCACCACTTCTTGTTCATGCCCAGGGCCAGCATCGAGCCCGGCTCGTGCATACCCGGGTAGTAGTAGAACTTGGCTGCTTCGTAGAATTTCAGGAAGCTGTCGTTCCACGGACCGACCCACTCGGTTGCATCGATAGCGCCGGATACCAGGTTTTCGTAGATTTGTCCGCCAGGCAGGGTTACCGAGGAGGCACCGAGCTTGGCGATTACGTCACCACCGAGACCCGGGATGCGCATTTTCAGGCCTTTGAAATCGGCGGCCGAACGCATTTCCTTGCGGAACCAGCCACCCATCTGGACGCCGGTGTTACCGCAGGGGATACATTTGAGGCCGTAACCAGCAGCCAGTTCATCCCAAAGCTCCTGTCCACCGCCGAACTGAGT
The DNA here is from genome assembly GCA_020354435.1 of Gammaproteobacteria bacterium. GTDB lineage: Bacteria > Pseudomonadota > Gammaproteobacteria. Next base: position 3,087,923 of record CP070646.1, on the reverse strand, counting down.
CCAGGCGTTGACCTCGGTGTAGGTCATGCCGAAAGGAACCCCCGTGAAATAGGCCCAGCCGGGATGCTTGCCTTTCCAGTAGTAATCGGCGGCGTGGTACATTTGTGCGTTACCGGAGGCGACCTCGTCGAATGAGTCGAACGCCTTGACGCGTTCGCCGGCGGCAAAATAATTAACCTTGATACGACCATCGGTCATGGCGGTGAGGCGCTCGGCAAAGCGCTGGGCGCCGGTGCCGAGGCCCGGAAAGTCTCGCGGCCAGGTTGATACCATGGTAATTTCTTGACGGCCCTGCGCGATAGCGGGTGCCGATACTGCGCCTGCTCCGGTTGCGAGTGCGGCGGCGACGCCACCTTTGAGTACATCACGACGTTTCATTGCTGATTCTCTCCGTTATTATGGATATTGCCTGATAATTTTTATAGTGGTCGGGGGACTAGCATGCGGACCCCTTCTTACAAGGATGCCATTCTGGTCTTTCTACCCTAACTTTTCAAGTTTTAACGCCGATCTGCCCCGCGGTCGAGGCGTTACTTTTCTGTGATTTGAGAATATCCCAGGCAGCCTGGATTTCAGGTTTGGGCGGTTCGCGATTTTTGCTGATGAATTGTTGCGGAATGTTATCCGGATTCAGCACCGAATCGGGGTGCCCCTTGGGAAACAATGCGCTGCGGTTAAAAAACAGGTATCCCTCGAGCGGCGCACTGCCGATTAACAGCCTGAGGGCGGCCAGCTGGTTATCCAGCTCGAACAGGGGGTTTTCGAACTTGTAACTCTTTTTCCCGATTACCTGGGTCCATTCCGAAATGCGTTCGGCGCAATAAATATTGCCGCCATAGGGTTTGTAACTGATCAGCAGTATTGCATGAGGTGTCAGTGCTAGCCTGTCGATGCGGTAGAAACCATCCAGGCCGTCGGCGCAGACGAGGTCGCGAATCTGCTCGCTGCCGATTCGTTTCAGGCATCGCTGGGTGCGCCATTCGCCCCAGCGCATTTGAATTCGCTTGCGATTGACAAAGACGATCAATGCCAGCGCCAGTACGACGATTACCATCGCAACGAGTTCCGATTGCAGGTTGAGCTGGTTTAAGAGAGTTTCGTAATCCATTGCGAAAAGATAATATCCGAAGATCGCCAAATTGCCACCGACGATTGCCTTCGTCAAACGTAAAAATTACACTTGAATTTGTCATTTTTGGAGCCTGTCTCGATGACCACGCCACATCTGAGGGTAAAACAACTGTTCGATCGCGAAAGCTGCACCTATACCTATCTGTTGATCGATAGCGACACCGGCGAGGGTGCGATCATCGATTCGGTACTCGAAACCTACGATCGCGATATGCAGATCATCAACGAACTTGGCGTGGAATTACTCTATGCCATCGAAACCCACGCCCATGCCGACCATATCACCGCGGCCGGCAAGATCCGTGAAAGCACCGGTGCCAAACTGGTATACGGTGAGACTTCCGGCATCGAGGCGATCGATATATCGCTAAAGGATGGTGACAGCATCCCTCTCGGGCATTACCAGATTAGCGCGATCTCGACGCCGGGCCATACCAATGGCTGTACCTGCTATTTTTGCGACGGTATGCTGTTCAGCGGTGATACCCTGTTGATTCGGGGTTGCGGGCGCACCGATTTCCAGTTTGGCGACCCCGGGCAATTATACGACAGCATCACGCAAAAGCTGTTCGTGCTTAGCGACGACACCCTTGTCTACCCGGCACACGATTACAACGGCCGGACCTCGTCGACGATCGGCGAGGAAAAAGCCTGGAATCCCCGCCTCGCCGGCCATCGATCGCGCCAGCAATTCATCGATTTGATGAATAATCTGAACCTGGATATGCCGAAACGCATCAACGAGGCGGTGCCGGCCAATATGAGCGTTGGTATCGATTTTGACGCCAACCGCTACCTGTTGCGCGATTTCGATATGAATGACCTGCACGAAGTCTGGCAGGATCTGCCGGCAAACACGTTGATCATGGATAACCGGTCGCCTGAAGAATTTGCCAAAGGTCATGTGCCGGGCAGTCGCAATATTCCGATGGGCACCGAGAGCGGGCATGTCGATGAGCTGCGTCAATACGATCAGATTTACCTTTATTGCCGTTCGGGCCGGCGTGCGCAGACGGCTACCACCAATCTCAACTTCCAGGGCCTCAATCACATCACCTGCATCAGCCACAGCGGCATGCCCGACTGGGAAAAGGCCGGCTACCCGGTCGAAACCTGAGCTTCTGTGGTTTGGGATGATCCCGGCTCTCTTCGAGGGGGTCAGAGCCCAATTTTCGGTACTACCGAGGCTATAGGACAGATTATCGCGAAAATTGGAGTCTGACCCCAACCTTCCCAACTTTGGGAAGGCCGGGGTCGGACTCCGGTTTCGCTATCGCTGTTTAATCCGACGAATCAAAGTTCCGAAACCGGGCTCTGACCCCTTCGAAGGGACGCGGGAAAATTACGCCTGTTTGGAGATGACCATGTAGGCGTGGACGTAGTCCATGCCGTGGCCTTCGGGATTGTCGCGCACCAGGTCGCGGTAGGTTCCGTAGTAGTCTTCGATGATTTCCCGGCGTTCCTCGAGCGGGCGTTGCTCCGACAGTCCGTTGAAATAGATGCTCTCGTTCCAGGTGCGTATCGTCGGGATGTATTCCTCGGCAAATTTCTCCGCGTCGCCGTGTTCTGCAAAGGATTCTGCAAACGGGCATTTGACGATGCGCGTGTCGATATGCTCCAGGCGCAGACCAGCCTGGTATACGGCATCTGAGGTATCGGTGAGCGGGGCACTGAACTCCTCGACGGTATTGTAGTACTGCGGCAGGGTCATGTTCTCGTATTCATGTCGCTCGATTCGACCCTGCTCGAGAAAGGATTGCCAGATCCGGTTAAAGGTGTCGAACATGTTGACGCCACCGGTGTTGCCCAGGTAGCGCCCCTGTTCATCGCAGCCGAAGTTGATCAGTACCAGCTTGCCGCCGGGTTTCAGTTCGACCGCCCGATGCAGCAGGATCTGGCGCCAGTCCTGCCGCGCCTGTGCACGAAATCTATCCAGTTCCTCACCCTCTGCGCCGACCGCCTGCACATGGTTCGAGATGTTGCAAACCTTGCGACTCATCCAGTGCATCGCGGTTGCCGAGAAGCCGACGTCGAGAGTGCCCGCGGGTAATATCTGCTTGTAGAAGGTTGTCCCCGAAACCAGCGGAAAAAGATTTTCGTGCTTGTCGAGGTAAGTCTCGAACGGCCCGAGTCCGTAAACGTTGGCGATTAACGCGTTGAAGTCGTTACGCGGCTGGTCGGAGTAGACGATCGAGATCGGTGCTTGCGGCGCGCGCTGGCGAATCGCGTCGATCACACTGCCGACCATGGTCAGTGAAGTGCCGGCGTCGGCGGTACCCATGTCGGACAGCGTGAATCCGTTGGCGATCGATTCCTGTGGCATACTGGCAATGGCATCCAGCACCATTGGCGTGGCAGCGTCGATGACGTGTTTTGCGCCCAGGGTTGCAAGCGAGTAGAGGCCGCCACCGCTCATGGTTATGCCTTCTGAATGTCCTCGATTTGTCATCTCGCCCTCCCGCTGGTTATTTTTCGATCAAGGATAAAACCAATTGTGCCATATTGCGTGAGCCGCCACCCTCTCCGAGGTTTTCGCGCACGTTCTCGAGTCCCGTTTTAACCCGCGCACGATACTCGGCGTTATCGAGCAGTTCAAACAACTCCGCGCTCACCGCCTCGGGATTTGCATCGGACTGCAGAAATTCGCGCACTATGCTATCGCCGGCAACGATGTTGGCCAGCCCGATATGCGGAATCGTGACCAAACGTTTCAGGATTGCGTAGGACAGCGGTGATACCTTGTAGACGATGCACATGGGCACGCCGAGGAGTCCTATTTCCAGCGTGACGGTACCGGAGCAGGTCGCGATCACGTCACAGCAAACAATGGTTTCATAGGTATCTCCGCTGGTAACGATAATATCGAGTCCCTTGTCCGCACACTGCCGGGAAATATGGTCAAAGTCGAGGGTCGGTGCGACCAGCAGTAGAAACCTGATTGCAGGATCGCGTTCGCGCATCAACCGTGCGGTTTCGAACATCAGCGGTAACAGCCGGGAAACTTCGCTGTGACGGCTGCCCGGAAACAGGCCGACGACGCGCTCCGTGGAAGCGATGCCGAGAGCGGCACGCAGGTTGTCACGCTGCTCGCCGACCCTGACCTTGTCGACCAGCGGATGGCCAACGAAACTGACCGGAATACCGGCATTTTCGTAGTACTGCTGTTCGAACTTGAAGATGACCGCCATATGATCGATCAGGCTTCCAATCTTGTGAATGCGCTTTGGCCGCCAGGCCCAGACCTGCGGACTGATGTAAAACAGCACCTTGATACCGAGCTCGCCCGCATAGCGCGCCATCTTCAGGTTGAATTCAGGATAATCGACGAGGATCAGCAGGTCGGGGCGTGTTTGCCTCAGGCGCTGTTTGACGATGGCCATCGCCTTTTTAATATCACCCCAGTGTCGCAGCACCTCGATTAGTCCAACGACCGCGATAATCCTGGAATCGAAGAACACCTCTACGCCGGCATTTTGCATTTCCTGGCTGCCCATGCCGGTTAGCTTGATTTGCGGCTGCAACAGCCTGAGCTGCTCGGCCAGCTCGGCCGCGTGTGCGTCGCCGGAGGCTTCCCCCGCAAGAATCATGACATGAGCCTGGCTCATGCCGCGCTCAATACGGCCTCGCACACGGTGTCGATTTGTTGCCCGGTCATTTCCGGAAATATCGGCAAGGACAGGCAACGTTTCGCGGTGGCTTCGGTGATCGGCAGCCGGGGCTGCTCGGTATCGGCAAAAGCTTTTTGCATATGCAGCGGAATCGGGTAGTAGATCGCACAGGCGACGCCTTTGGCGAGTACCGCTTCGCGCACCGCGTCGCGTCCGTCGCACAACAGCGTGTACTGGTGGAACACGTGATCGCGATCATCAGGGATCGCTGGCGCTTCGAAGCGGCTGCCGGCCAGTCTGTCGTTATAGGCCCTGGCAACATCGAGGCGTTTACGATTGTACTCGTCGATATGTCTGAGTTTTATGCGCAGGATAACGGCCTGCAGTTCGTCGAGGCGACTATTAACCCCGATAACGTCGTGATGGTACTGCTGGCTGCTGCCATGGTTACGCAACATTTTGATCTGGGTCGCCGTATCATCATCATTGGTGGTCACCATGCCGCCATCGCCGTAGCAGCCGAGGTTCTTGCTCGGAAAAAAGCTGAACGCCCCCGCCAATCCAATATTCCCGGTAGCACTGCCGGCATAGCGACTGCCGAAGGATTGCGCGCAGTCTTCGATGACCAGCAAATCGAATTCTTCCGCCAGTGCGAGAATTTCCTTCATATCGGCAGGCTGGCCAAACAGGTGAACCGGCAGTATGGCCCTGGTTTTGTCGGTGATGGCGGCCCTGATCTGGTCGGGATCGATATTGAAGCTATGCGGCTGAATATCGACAAAAACAGGCGTTGCACCGATAAAGCTAATGGCTTCGGCGGTGGCGATGAACGTGAATGCGCTGGTTATTACCTCGTCTCCCGGTTGAATCCCGCTGGCGAGCAGGGCGAGATGTAATGCGTCGGTGCCGTTGGCGCAACTGATCGCATGCTGCACGCCGAGATACTCGGCCGCTTCCTGATCGAAAGCCTGCACGTTGGGGCCGAGGATGAAACGGGTTTCGCCGAGCGCCTGCAGGATGGCGCTGTCGATTTCGGTTTTGATAGTTTCGTACTGACCCTTCAGGTCAACCATGGGTATATTCATAACGATTGCTTGATCTGTGACGTAATTTCGATTGCAGTTTCCAGTGCACGCTTGCCGTCGGCGCCATCCACCAGCGGGCGCCCTCCGGTCTTGATCGCGTTGACGAAATCCAGCACTTCGAGGTTTAACGCATCGTTATCCTCGAAGTTCAGCTCCTGGTGGGAGATATCCTTGTAACCCTCGGGATTGTCTGTTTCACCCTTGCGATTAATCGCCAGGATCTTTTCCTGGAAATCTGCGGAAAGATAGGCGTCCTTCTGGAAAATTCGCAGCTTACGTTCGCGTTTACGACTGATGCGGCTCGCGGTGACGTTGGCTACGCAGTGATTCTCGAACTCGATGCGCGCATTGGCGATATCGATGGTATCGGACAGCACCGAAATGCCGCTGGCCGAAACCCGCGCAATCGGACTATCGACCAGGTCCAGGATGATATCGATATCGTGAATCATCAGGTCGAGGATAACGCTGACATCGGTCGCGCGCAGGGTGAAGGGTGCCAGTCGGGTGGATTCGATGAATTGCGGTTGGTGCAGGTGCGGGGTAATGCCGAGCATGACGCTGTTAAAGCGTTCGATATGTCCAACCTGCAGTACGGCGCCCTGTTCGGCCGCGATCCGAATCAGGGTTTCGGCTTCGTCGGCCGTTTCGGTGACCGGTTTTTCGATCAAACAGTGAATTCCCGCTTCCAGAAACTCGCGCCCGATTTTATAATGCAGGCTGGTTGGAACCACCAGGCTGATCGCGTCGACCATTGAAATGATATCGCGATAATCGGCAAACGGCTCGGCACCATGTTTGTCCGCGATCGCACCCGCGTTTTCGGCGTTGGTATCCACCACTGCAACCAGTTCACAATCGGCGCAGGCGGCGTATTTGTCAGCATGCCATTTGCCGAGGTGACCTGCACCAACAACGGCAACCTTGAGTAATTGAGACATAAGTGGCAGGGGTAAATTTCAAACGGCGCATTATATATGCTTGAAAACCCAATTGCGAAGCAAGCCTGTCCTGCTCAGAAGTCCCGGCTTGTTGCCGGTATCGACGAGGCCGGCCGCGGTCCGCTGGCGGGCTCGGTTGTCGCCGCCGCGGTGATACTCGACGAGGCCCGCCCGGTCGCAGGCCTGACCGATTCCAAGAAACTCTCAGAGCGTCAGCGTCTCTCGCTCGAATCCGAAATAAAGCAAAAAGCGCGCGCCTGGGCAATCGCCGAGGCCAGCCACCGGGAAGTCGATGACATCAATATCCTGCAGGCCAGCTTGCTGGCGATGAAACGCGCTTTGCTGAACCTGCAGCCGAAGCCGGACGAAGTGCTGGTCGACGGCAACCGATTACCCGTGGTCGAGGGTTATCAGCTGTATGCCATCGTCAAGGGCGATCTTTACGAACCCTGTATTTCTGCGGCATCGATTCTGGCCAAGAATTATCGCGATCGGCAAATGCTGGAGCTCGATCGTCGCTTTCCCGAGTACTGCTTTGCGCAACACAAGGGTTACCCGACCGCGTTGCATAGGGAAATGCTGAAGAAGCATGGCGTTTCGGCGGTACACCGGCGCAGCTTCAAGCCGGTCAGGGAATTGCTGAATGATTAGCTCGCATATCTCACCGGTTTCCTGCTGCGGACGTCGCAAAGCGCACTGTGACGGCCTACCCCGATGTGCTTTAGCACATCGGGTTCGACGGCCCACTCAACGTAGTATTGGACTACGCCTACGCGGGCCTTTCCCCCGATGTGCCTTTGGCACATCGGGTTGTGCAGACCGCCGCAGCGTCTTTGCGACGCCCTCGCTAGGTAAACCGGTGAGATATGCGAACTGACCGTTTCGTCCATTTGCACCTGCACAGCGAGTATTCGCTGCAGGACAGCACGGTCCGGCTCAAGCCGCTGGTAGAACAGGTGCGCGCCCGCGGTATGGGCGCTTTTGCGCTGACCGACCTGAACAACATGTTTGCCGTGGTCAAGCATTACAAGACGGCGACCGCGATGGGAGTCAAGCCGATTTTCGGCGCCGATGTCTGGATCAGACACGACGAGCGCACCGAGCCGCTCAGTCGCCTGGTGCTTTTGTGCCAGAACGAACAGGGTTACCTGAATCTGAAACGACTGGTATCGCGAGCCTACCTGGAGGGACAAGCCGCCGACCGGGCGACGATCGATATCGACTGGCTGCGTGAGTCCAGCGATGGCCTGATTGCACTTTCGGCCTGCCTCGAGGGCGATATCGGGCTGGCGTTGCGTATACAGAACACCGAACTTGCCGAAGCTTGCCTGCGGCAGTGGCTCGACTTGTTCGGTCCACGCTTTTTTCTCGAACTGCAGCGCACCGGTCGTGCCCATGAAGAAGCCTATATCAGCCAAGCGGTGGCGTGGTCGCAAGCATTGCAGGTGCCGGTGGTCGCAACCAACGATGTACGCTTCATCGACGAGGCTGATTTCGAGGCACACGAGGTACGGGTCTGCATCTGTACCGGATTTACACTCGAAGACGAGCGTCGGCCGAAGCTGTATTCGCCGCAGCAGTATCTGCGATCCGCCGATGAAATGATCGAACTGTTCAGCGACATTCCCCAGGCGATTCAGAATTCAGTTGCCATTGCCGAGAGCTGTAACCTGCGTTTGACGCTCGGCGAAGCCTGTCTGCCCGAATACCCGGTGCCCGATGGTTACACCACCGACACCTATTTTCGCCACGTTTCCGAAGAGGGACTAGAGCGACGCCTCGAGTTTTTGCGGCAACAATTAGCCGAGGGCGAGACGCTCGAAAGTGAACCTTATTACGAGCGCCTGCAGCTCGAACTCGACGTCATCATCGAGATGGGTTTCCCGGGTTACTTCCTGATCGTCATGGACTTTATCGAATGGGCCAAGAACCACCAGATACCGGTTGGACCCGGGCGTGGCTCGGGTGCGGGGTCGCTGGTGGCCTACGCGCTGAATATTACCGACCTGGACCCGCTGGCCTACGAACTGCTGTTCGAACGATTTCTCAATCCCGAACGGGTATCGATGCCGGACTTCGATATCGACTTTTGCATGGATCGGCGCGACGAGGTGATCGACTACGTCGCCGATCACTACGGCCGCGACCAGGTATCGCAGATCATCACTTACGGCAGCATGGCCGCCAAGGCCGTCATCCGCGACGTTGGCCGCGTCATGTCGCATCCCTATGGTTTTGTCGATCGTATCGCCAAGCTGGTGCCTTTCGAAGTCGGTATGACGCTGGACAAGGCGCTGGAACAGGAGGAAGCACTGCTCGAGCTGTACCAGCAGGAAGAAGAGGTCACCATGCTGATCGACATGGCGCGTTCGCTCGAAGGCCTGACACGTAACGTCGGCAAACATGCTGGTGGGGTCGTGATTTCGCCGAGTCATCTGACTGATTTCACTCCGCTTTACTGCGAGGCCGGTGGTTCCGGGCTGGTATCGCAGTACGACAAGGATGACGTCGAGGCGGTCGGCCTGGTCAAGTTCGATTTCCTGGGTCTGCGCACCCTGACCATCATCGACTGGGCGGTACGGGCGATTAACCGCAATCGCGCGCCCGAGGACAGGCTCGAAATCGAACGTATTCCGCTGGACGATGCGGAAACCTTCGAGCTGCTGCAGGCTTACCAGACTACCGCGGTGTTCCAGCTCGAATCTCGCGGCATGAAAGACCTGATCCGCCGCCTGCAGCCGGACAGTTTCGAAGACATCATCGCGCTGGTGGCGCTGTTTCGCCCGGGTCCGTTGCAATCCGGCATGGTCGACGACTTCATCGACCGCAAGCACGGCCGCGCCCGTGTCGAGTACCCGCACCCGGCACTGGAGGCGATTCTGAAACCGACCTATGGCGTCATACTGTACCAGGAGCAGGTCATGCAGATTGCGCAGGTACTGGCTGGATACACCCTCGGTGGCGCCGACATGTTGCGACGCGCGATGGGCAAGAAGAAACCCGAGGAAATGGAGAAGCAGCGCGCCATATTCACCGACGGCGCGGTCGCCAACCAGGTCGAAGCGGCGACCGCAACCTACATCTTCGACCTGATGGAAAAGTTCGCCGGTTATGGCTTTAACAAGTCTCACTCCGCCGGTTATGCGCTGGTGTCTTACCAGACTGCCTGGCTGAAGCGGCATTACCCGGCTGAATTCATGGCGGCGGTGCTGTCGGCGGATATGGACAATACTGACAAGATTGTCACCCTGATCGACGACTGCCGCGAAATGCGCCTCGACATAAGGCCGCCTGATGTCAATCGCTCTGGCTATCAGTTTACCGCCGGCGACGAAAAGCGAATTTACTATGGTCTCGGTGCTATCAAGGGTGTCGGCCAGGGCGCGATCGACAGTATTGTCGACAGCCGCGGAGAACAGGAATATCGCTCGCTAGACGATTTTTGTGCCCGCGTCGATTCGTCGAAGGCCGGTCGCAAGGTTATCGAGGCGCTGATCAAGGGCGGCGCGATGGATTGCTTTAGCCCGAACCGGGCGGCGTTGATGCAGCATTTGCCCCGTGCACTGCAGGCTGCAGAGCAACAGCAGAATAACCTCAACGCCGGTATGACCGATATGTTCGGCAGCATTACACCGGCCGGTGCAGAATCGCACGACCTGCCGGATTGCGAGGCCTGGGACGAGAAACAGCGCTTGATGCTGGAAAAAGAGGCCCTCGGTCTGTTTTTGACGGGACATCCGCTGGCCATGGTCGACAGAGAAATTCGGCAAATTGCGCCGACCACGCTGGCCCAGTGGCTGGAGCGTCTCGATACCGGCGGTAACGGTGAGCGATTCCGCCAGAAGGAACAGGATGCCCGCGTTTGTGGCCTGGTTGTCGATATCCGCATGCGTAACAGTTTTCGCGGGCGCGAGGCCTTCGTTACCCTGGACGACCGCAGCGGGCGGGTGGACGTGCGCATCTTCCCCGATCTGCTGGCCCGCATCGAATCGATTCTGCAAAAGGACCTGGTCTGGGTGGTCGATGGCGGGATCGCCTACGATGACTTTAACAATGGCGTAAAGCTGCGCGCTGATCGGGTACAACTGCTGGACGATTACCGCAGCGAAAATGCACGTGCGCTGCATATCCGATTGAACGGGCATGCCAGTGACGAGATCGACCAGATCATCGATCTGCTCGACCGGCACAGTTCAAGCGATGCGATGCCGGTCGTGTTTCACCTGTGTCATGACGGATACCAGTGCCAGTTACGCACCAATGGCGGCTGGTCGCTGCAGGCGGACGAAGCTTGCCTGTTGGCGCTGCAGCGCTGCCTCGATCAATCCGAGTTTTATTTCGAGTATCAGTAACGCGGATCCTCATGTTCACCAATTGACCGGCAATTGATATCCCAGTATCTTGCCGGCCTTTAGATATCTCGTATCCGTCATGCTGCGATACATTGTCTGGCGACTGCTGTTCGAGCTTTGCAATCTGTGGCGCCTGCTGGGTCACGGCAGTGAGCGAGTGCAATACCTGGCTTTCGGTGCCAACCTGAGCGAGGCAATCATGAACGAGCGGCGTATCAGACCGTTCGCGATGAAACCCTTTACCTTACGCGATCATGGCCTGCGTTTCGATCACCCCGGGCCCTGGATCGGCTGCGCCTATGCTTCGGTCGAGCCCGCCATTGGCGAGTCGGTTTACGGTTTTCTCTACACGCTTTCACTCAGGGACGCGGCGCGCATGGATTTTTACGAGGCGGTACCGATCATCAGGCGTTACCGGCGTACCTGGGTCGAGCAGGATGGTGAACGGCTGTATTATTACCAGACCAACCGTTCCACCCCGGGCCTGAAACCGACCGACGAATACCTGGGCTACATCGTCAGCGGCCTCGAGGCCCACCCGGAAGTCTGCGGCGAATACCGCGAGGCGATGAAGAAAACCGAAACCGGCGAACCGGGGCGATGGGTTTCATCCTATTTGTGGAAGCAGCCCGAAGGGCGCAGTCCCTGGTTACGCGGTCTGGTGGAACTCTACCAGCGTATCGTATTGATGATTTTCCTCAAGATCCTGTATCGCTATTCGTTGACCGCTTTCCTGATCCGATACAAATAAAACCAGGTTTCGTGATGCCTTGTCATTGCGAGCGGAGCGTAGCAATCTTGTTATTTTCGGGAGCTATTCTTACAAGATTGCTTCGTCCCGCCGCGGCCTTCGGCCTCGCGGTCCTCGCAATGACACCGAAGTCGCAGGTCAGGCGCATCAACGGGACAGATTGGGCGTGAAGGTTTCGCCGTTTTCCGTAGACAGGTCCGACATCAGGTAGAGGAAAGTATCGACATGGTCCTGTGGCGATGGTAGCCGCTCGTTTTCGTCGGCGGCCGGGTAGGCGCGCAGCTGCAGGCTGGTGCGTGTCTTGCCGGGATTGAAGCAGTTCACGCGGATACCGGTACCTTCGTACTCGCGCGCGAGCAATCCGGCCATCGCCGTCAGTCCCTGTTTGCTAACCTGGTAGGCGTCCCAGTAGGCACCGGGTTTATCATCGATCATGAATAGAATCGAGGCTTGGCCAGACTGCTCCAGCAACGGCAGGCAGGCACGAGTCAATAAATAGGGGGCATGCAGGTTGACCTGGAACACCTGGTACCAGGTCTCGGCATCGCTCTGGGCGAATACCGTGGGCGCGCCGAGTATCGCGGCGCAGTGAATCAGGCCGTCCAGCCGACCGAGCTGATCGCCAATATTATTGGCGAGATCCTGGTAGTCGTGCTCGGTCGCACCCTCGAGATTCATCGGGTAGATGGCCGGAGTCGGAAAACCGTCCTGTTCGATTTCGTCGTAAAGCGCTTCGACCGTGCGCAGGTTGCGCGCCAGCAAAATCACGGTTGCGCCGTGTCGCGCCAGCGCCTGCGATACCGGCTTGCCGAAGCCGCCGGTGGCACCGGTGACGAGCACGATCTTGTCCTGCAGTAAATCGGTTGCGGGGGAGAAGTGATCGGGAATCCGGGTCATGTCTGGGCCAGGAACGGATGACGTAACAGATCAGCGGGTTTATCGATGACGCCGTCGGCGCCCCAGCGCTCGATATCGGCGGCATTTTCGATATAGCCGTATGCCGCTACCAGGGTTTTCATGTTGGCAGCCTTGCCGGCGACGATATCACGCTCGTCATCGCCGACGTAAACGCAGCGATCGCAGTTGACACCTATGCGCTCGGCGGCGACCTGCAGCGGCAGTGGATGCGGTTTGCGCTGAGCCAGCGTATCGCCACCTATGACGACCGCGCAGCGCTTGCCAAGATCCAGCTGTTCGAGCAGCGGCTGTGTCAGCCATTCGGGCTTGTTGGTCACGATTCCCCAGGGTACCTGGCGTGATTCCAGATCGTCGAGTATCGCATCGTAACCGTCGAACAGGCGCGAATTGTCGGCCACGGTTGCGCGATAGTGGTGTAAAAACCTTTGCCGCAGGGGTTCGATTTGTGACTCCGGTACCTTGCCATCGAATCCCAGCCGGGTCAGAACCAGACCACCCTGTGAAACGTAAGGGCGGATTTTTTCCAGCGGCAGGGGTTCCAGGTTTTCCTCGATCAGCAAATCATTCAACGCCCCACCCATGTCAGGCGCGGTGTCGATCAGCGTGCCGTCGAGATCGAATAGGACGGCTTCAACCCTCGAATCAGTCATCGAGGCATGCAGTCATCAGGTAGTTGACGTCGATATCCCGACCCAGCGAATAACTTCGCGTAATCGGGTTATAGCTCAGGCCGGTGGTATCACAGAGCCGCATGCCGTTGGCGCGAAGCACCGCGGCCAGCTCCGACGGCTTGATAAATTTTTTATATTCGTGCGTGCCGCGCGGCAGCAGGCCGAGAACGTATTCGGCACCGATTATCGCCAGTGCAAAAGATTTCGGATTGCGGTTGAGCGTCGACAGAATCAGCAGGCCGTCCGGCTTGAGCAAACGACAGGCGGCTGCAATCACCGAGGCCGGGTCGGGTACATGTTCTAGCATTTCGAGGCAGGTGACGATGTCGAAACGGGCCGCATTTTTTTCCGCGAAGGCCTCCACCGTGGATTGCCGGTAATCGATTTGCAGCCCGGACTCGTGCAGGTGCAGCCTGGCTACCTTGAGCGACAGCTCGGCCATATCGATACCGGTCACTTTTGCCTGCCTCTGCGCCAGCGCCTCGGCCAGAATACCGCCGCCGCAACCGACATCGAGAATCTCTTTGCCGGCCAGGCTTTGCGCCTGTTTTTCGATATAGGCGACGCGCAGCGGATTGATTTCATGCAGCGGTTTGAATTCGCTGTCGCGATCCCACCAGCGGCTCGCGATCGACTGGAACTTGTCAATCTCGGCCGCATCCACGTTTGTTTCCAGGGACATAGGCTAACTCTTTATCTTGTTGGCCCAGCCGGCGGCTGTGGCGATAATTTCATCGCTATCCAGCTGGCAGAATTCGAAGTCGCGCAACTGTGGTACGCCGTCGATCCAGACATGCGAAACCTGGCGGCTGGAGGCCGCGTAGGCAATTTGCGCAACCGGATCGTATAGCGGCTGCGTATTGAGACTGGTGAGATCGAGCGCGATCAGATCGGCCAGCTTGCCGGGCTCGATGCTGCCGATCTGATCCGCCATACCAAGCGCGCGGGCGCCGTTGATAGTCGCCATTTCGATCGCCTGGCGAGCGTTACAGGCGCTGGCATTGCCGCTGCTGCCCTTGGCCAGCATGGCCGCCGTACGCATTTCGCCCAGCAGGTCGAGATCGTTGTTGCTGGCGGCGCCATCGGTGCCGAGGCAGACGTTGACACCGCGATCGAGCAAGGTCGACACCGGGCAGATACCGCTGGCGAGCTTCAGGTTCGATTCCGGGCAGTGGGCGATATTGACGCCGGCCTCGGCAACGCGTTCGATTTCGAACTCGTCGAGTTCGGTCATGTGCACCGCGATCAGGTTCGGATTGAGCAAATTCAACTGATCGAGTCGTTCGAGCGGACGCTGGCCGGTCTTTTGCTGTGCCTCGGCGACTTCGGCCGCGGTTTCATGTACGTGCATGTGCACCGGTACGTCGAGTTCGCTGCTGTACATCGCGATCTGGCGTAGCGGTTCGTCGGAAACCGTATAGGGTGCGTGCGGCGCAAAAGCGCTACTGACCAGCGGCAGTTCGCGGATTTCGTCATGTACCGCAAGCGCCTTGTGCAGATACTCGTCGGCGTTTTGCGCCCATACGCTGGGGAAGTCGAGCACGATCAGGCCGATAACGCTGCGCATGCCGATTTGCTGTGCGCAGCGCGCGGCTTCATCGGGGCAATAAAACATGTCGCTGAGACAGGTCGTGCCGGAACGAATCATTTCGGCCGCGGCCAGGCGGAATCCGTCGGCGGTGAATTCGGCATCGACCCAGCGTGCCTCGGCGGGCCAGATATGATCGGTCAGCCATTGCATCAACGGCAGGTCGTCGGCCAGTCCGCGAAACAGGCTCATCGACGCGTGCGTATGACTGTTGACCAGACCCGGCATCAGCGCGCAACCTGGCAGGCTGATGATTTCGGCCTGCGTATAACAGGGCAGTTCCATGACCTGGTCGTTGGCGATCAGCGTCTGGATGCGATTATCCTCGACGACCACGGAGAAGTCGTGCAGGACTTCGAAGTCGGCATTGACGGTGACTGTCCAGTCGGCCTGGATGATTTGATATCGATGTTGCATAGCCCAACCTTACAAGATTTGAGCGCGACTTAAAATGGATATTGCGGCATTCGTCATGGCGTCGGAAAGATTCCTGACAATCTTTGTTGAAAACCCGTAAATCGGTTTATTTTCGCGCTGGAGAGGCGATCTTAGCAGTGGTCCTGACCCCGAGGTTTGTGATAAAATCCCGCAGATCGTAAATAAATCATTCCTGCGACATTTCTTACCGTTGAGATTCTGCTTTTATGGCTGATATCGCCAAGGAAATATTTCCTGTCAATCTAGAAGACGAGATGCGCCAGTCGTATCTCGAGTACGCCATGAGCGTCATCGTCGGTCGTGCGCTGCCGGACGTGCGCGACGGCCTCAAGCCGGTGCATCGGCGCGTTCTTTACGCGATGAACGAACTCGGCAACGACTATAACAAACCCTACAAGAAATCGGCACGCATTGTCGGTGATGTGATCGGTAAGTATCACCCGCACGGCGATACCGCGGTATACGACACCATCGTACGCATGGCGCAACCGTTTGCAATGCGCCACCTGCTGGTCGACGGCCAGGGTAACTTCGGCTCGGTCGACGGCGATTCACCGGCGGCCATGCGTTATACCGAAGTACGCATGTCGAAGATCGCGCACGAATTGCTGGCCGACCTGGAAAAGGAAACCGTCGATTACATCCCCAATTACGACGAATCGGAGAAGGAACCGCTGGTGCTGCCGACGCGCGTGCCGAACCTGCTGGTCAACGGTTCCTCGGGTATCGCGGTTGGTATGGCAACCAACATTCCGCCGCACAACCTCGGCGAAGTGATTAACGCCTGTATCCTGCTCTTGGATGAGCCGGAAGCCGGTATCGAGCAATTGATGGAATGCATTCCGGGTCCGGATTTCCCGACCGCGGGCCACATCAACGGAGCTCGCGGTATCCGCGAAGCCTATCGTAGCGGCAGGGGCAAGATTTACCTGCGGGCGAAAACCCACTACGAGGAAGACAAGTCGGGCAAGCAGAGCATCATCGTCACCGAGCTGCCGTACCAGGTCAACAAGGCGAGGCTGCTGGAAAAAATCGCCGAGCTGGTCAAGGAAAAGCGGCTCGAGGGCATTACCGGGCTGCGCGACGAATCCGACAAGGAAGGCATGCGCATGGTCATCGAACTGCGCCGCGGCGAAATTGCCGACGTTATCCTGAACAACCTGTACAAGCAGACGCAGATGCAGAACGTGTTCGGTATCAATATGGTGGCGCTGGTCAACGGTCAGCCGCGCATTCTGAACCTGAAGGAAATTCTGCAAGCCTTTATCCTGCATCGTCGCGAAGTCGTCTCCAGGCGCACCATCTTCGATTTGCGCAAGGCACGGGATCGGGCGCATATTCTCGAAGGTCTCGCGGTTGCGTTATCGAACATCGACGAAATCATCGAGTTGATCAAAAAGTCGGAAAGTCCGGCGGTAGCCAAAGCCGGCCTGCTGGAAAAGCCCTGGTCTCCGGGCGTGGTCATGGAAATGCTGCAGCGTGCGGGCGCCGAGTCTTCACGGCCGGACGGTATCGGCGATCAATACGGACTGATCGACGAGCAGTACCATTTAACCGAAAAGCAGGCTCAGGCTATTCTCGATCTGCGGCTGCACAAGTTAACCGGTCTGGAGCAGGGCAAGATCATTTCCGAGTACCGTGAAATCCTCGATAAAATCGAAGACCTGCTCGACATCCTCAACCGCGACGAGCGATTGAAACAGGAAATTCGCCAGGAACTCGAACAGGTTAGAGAGGAATTCGCCGACCCTCGTCGCACCGATATCATCGTCGACCATTCCGACCTGACGGTCGAGGATCTGATCAGCGAGGAAGACGTGGTCGTCACCATCTCGCATCTCGGTTACGCCAAGGCGCAACCGTTGGAGTCTTACAGTGCCCAGCGCCGTGGCGGCAAGGGCAAGGCGGCGACCCGGGTCAAGGACGAGGACTTTGTCGAGCAGATGTTTGCCGCCTCGACCCACGATACCCTGCTGTGTTTTTCCACCCGCGGCAAGGTTTACTGGCAAAAGGTTTATCAACTGCCGATCGGTAGCCGTGCCGCGCGCGGTCGGCCGATGGTCAATCTGTTGCCGCTGGAAGAAAACGAACGTATCACCGCGATTCTGCCGGTGCGCGAGTATCCGGACGACAAGTTTATTTTCTTCGCCACCGCCAGCGGCAAGGTCAAGCGCACGGCGTTGTCTAATTTCTCGCGCCCGCGCGCCAACGGTATTATCGCGCTCGATCTGCGCGACGAAGACAGCCTGATCGGTGTGCAGTTAACCGACGGTCACTCCGACCTGATGCTGTTTACCAGCGGCGGTAAGGGTATTCGCATCGATGAAAACGATGTACGCGCAATGGGTCGTACTGCCGCCGGCGTGCGCGGCATCAAGATCAAGGGCAAGGACGAGGTAATCTCGTTGATCGCGGTCGATTCCGACGAGGGCCAGATTCTGTTTGCCACCGAAAACGGTTATGGCAAGCGCACGCGCATCGGTGACTTTTCCGTACAGGGACGTGGCGGCCAGGGCGTGATTTCGATCCAGACGTCGAAACGCAACGGCGCCGTTATTGGCGCGATCCGAACCACCGGCGACGAAGAAGTCATGCTGATCAGCAACAGCGGCACGCTGGTGCGCACGCCGTCACAGGATATTTCGATCCTGGGCCGTAATACCCAGGGGGTTAAGCTGATCAGGCTTGGCGAAAACGAACAGCTGGTGCAGATCGAACCGGTGGCCGCGAGCGTCGACGATGACGTCGACGACGAGGACTGAGGTCCGCATGAGCGACGATTCCCTGGAAAAACTGCGCGCCAGAATTGATGCTATCGACGAGCAATTGCTCGAACTGTTTAACCAACGCGCAAGCTGCGCGGTCGAAGTCGCCGAGGTCAAGCGTGCATTAAATGAGACGGCAGACGAGAGCGTCCCCTTTTTTCGCCCGGATCGTGAGGCCCAGGTTATCAAGCGAATTAAATCGCTCAACCAGGGGCCGCTCAGCGACGACGAGGTTGGTCGACTGATCCGCGAAGTCATGTCAGCCTGCCTGGCGCTGGAACAGCCGCTGAAGATCGCTTACCTCGGTCCTGAAGGAACCTTTACCCAGAGCGCGGCGCTGAAACATTTCGGCCACTCGGTCTCGACCATACCGATGAGCAGTATCCCGGACGTTTTCAACTCGGTCGAATCCGGTCATGCAGACTATGGCCTGGTTCCGGTGGAAAATTCGACCGAGGGGGTGATCAGCCATACCCTCGACATGTTCATGGATTCGCATCTCAAGGTTTGCGGTGAAGTCGAAATTCCGATACACCACCACCTGGCCACGCGCTCGGGCGATGTTTTCCAGATCAAGCATATTTATTCGCACCAGCAGTCATTCGCGCAGTGTCGCCGCTGGCTCGACCAGAACTTTCCCGGCGTCGAACGCATTCCGGTCAGTAGCAATGCCGAGGCCGCACGCCTGGCCGGACTCGAAACCGATGCGGCCGCCATCTGCGGTTTGCCGGCAGTCGAGATTTTCGAACTCAAGATTTGCTACGAAAATATCGAAGACCTGTCCGACAATACAACCCGTTTCGTGATTATCGGCAAACACGACGTCGACCCCAGCGGTAACGACAAGACTTCACTGCTGATTTCGACTAAAAACGTGCCCGGCGCATTGCTCGGCCTGCTGCAGCCGCTGGCCGATCATGGCATCAGCATGAACAAGATCGAGTCGCGTCCGTCGCCAGGGCGCAAATGGGCCTATGTTTTTTTTATCGATATCGACGGCCATCAACAGGATAGCGCCGTAATTAAGGCTCTAAATGAGCTGAAACAACAGGCCGCGTTGTTTAAAATACTCGGTTCTTATCCGAAAGCTTCACTGTAAATGTCGATTATCGATTCCGCACTGGTGCAAATCAGGCAGTTGCACCCTTATTCTCCTGGTAAACCGATCGAAGAACTCGAACGTGAGCTCGGTATCAATAATGCGATCAAGCTCGCGTCAAACGAGAATCCGTTGGGCTGCTCGCCGCTGGCAAGGGCTGCGCTGGAAAAGGCCGGAGAGCACAACGAACTCTACCCGGATGCCAACGCTTACTATTTGAAACAAAAGCTGTGCCAGAAACTTGGCATCGGCGACAACCAGATCACGATCGGCAATGGCTCCAACGACGTGCTCGACCTGGTCGCGCGCAGCTTTCTCGATGCCGGCACGGAGGCAATTTTTTCACAATACGCCTTCATGGTTTATGCCATGGTGACCCAGGCCTGCGGCGCAACCGCCCGCGTTGCACCGGCGTCCGCGAATAACGGCGATTCCAGCTATGGCCACGATCTCGACGCCATGGCTGACCTGATCAACGACAGGACGCGCGTGATTTTTATCGCCAATCCGAACAATCCGACGGGCACCTGGTTACGCGGCGATGATTTGCGTGCCTTTATCGAGGCCGTGCCCGAATCGATTGCAGTTGTCGTCGATGAGGCCTATTTCGAGTATGTCGACCTGGCGCAATACCCGGACACGTTGCAGTGGCTGGATCGTTTCGACAACCTGGTCGTCACCCGCACCTTTTCCAAGATTTACGGCCTGGCCGGTTTGCGTGTCGGTTATTCTGTTTCCAGCCCGGAGCTTTGTGAGCTGTTTAATCGCGTGCGCCAGCCGTTCAATGGCAACAGCCTGGCGCTGGCGGCGGCGCAGGCCGCGCTCGATGACGACGAATTCGTCGAGAGAAGCCGCCAGTGCAACAGCCAGGGTCTGCTGTCGATGCAGCATTGGTTCGACCGCAGGGGTATCGAATACATTCCGTCGGTCGGAAACTTCCTCACGGTCAGGTTCGGCGACAACAGTTCGCAGGTTTATCAGGATCTGCTGCAGCGCGGTGTCATCGTCAGGCCCGTGGCCAATTACGATATGCCCGAATTTCTACGCATCAGCGTCGGCACCGAGGATCAGTTGCAGCAGCTATATCGGTCGCTGGGAGAAATTCTATGATAGACAGGCTTGCCATAATCGGCGTCGGGCTGATCGGCAGCTCGCTGTCGCTGGCGCTGAAACAGGCGGGCGCAGTCGGACAGGTTATCGGCTATGGCCGCAATCGGCAAAACCTGGAAAAGGGCGTCGAACTCGGCGTGCTCGATGGCTTCGGTACGGACATCGCCGACTGCGTGCGCGACGCGGACGTAATCGTGGTTGCGGTTCCGCTGGGTGCGATGCAGGGTGTTTTCGCCGAATTGAAACCAGGCGTCAGTCCGACCGCCGTAATTACCGACGTCGGTAGTGCCAAGAGTTCCGTGGTTTCGGCGGCGCAGGCCGGTCTGGGAGACCTGTTATGCCGTTTTGTCCCGGGTCATCCGATCGCGGGTAACGAAAAAAGCGGCGTCGAGGCGGGATTCGCCACTTTATACCAGGGTCGCCGTGTCATCCTGACCCCGCTCGAGCAAACCGATGCCGACGCGATCGAGGTGGTTGAGCAGATGTGGCGGCATTGCGGCGCAATCCTCGAGTATCTCGATGTCGAGCACCACGACAAGGTGCTCGCGGCGACCTCGCATTTGCCGCACATGCTCGCCTACGCGCTGGTGCACCACCTGTCGCACATGAACGAGCACGAGGAAATCTTTCGTTATGCTGCCGGCGGCTTTCGCGATTTCACCCGGATTGCGTCCAGCGACCCCGTCATGTGGCGCGATATCTGCCTGTCGAACGGGGATGCGCTGATCGATTTGATCGAACAGTATCAGCAGGAGCTGGATCGAATCGCAACGGCTATTCGCAACGGCGATGCCGACGAGTTGCTCAAGCTGTTCGGCCGGGCCAAATCGGAACGCGATTCCCTGATAGGAAACTGTTAGTGACTCAATTTATTTGCCAACCCGGTGGCAGTATTCGCGGTGAACTGCGTGTGCCTGGCGACAAATCGATTTCGCATCGCTCGGTGATCCTGGCTTCGATTGCCGTTGGCGTCAGCCAGGTCACGGGGTTTCTGCGGGGCGAGGATAGCCTCAATACGATCCGCGCGTTTCAGCAAATGGGTGTCGAAATCGAACGAGAAGGGGGCCGGGTTCGAGTAAACGGCGCGGGCCTGAATGGTCTGCGGGCGCCAACCGCAGATCTCGATATGGGTAACTCCGGTACGGCAATGCGCCTGCTGCTGGGCTTGCTCGCGGGGCAGCCATTCGATGCGCGCCTGGTGGGAGATCGCTCGCTGTCGTCGAGGCCGATGCAGCGGGTCATCGAGCCGCTGCAGAAAATGGGTGCGATTATCGAAAGCGAAACCGGAGGTCGCGCGCCGCTGCAGGTCAGGGGCGGACAGCGACTCAAGGCGATCGAATACGACATGCCGGTGGCGTCGGCACAGGTCAAGTCCTGCCTGTTACTGGCGGGAATTTACGCCGAGGGCGAAACCGTCGTGCGCGAACCGGCACCGACGCGCGACCATAGCGAACGCATGTTAAGCGGTTTTGGTTGCGAGGTGGTATCGGCTGACGGTGAAATCCGAATGCGCGGCGGACAGGTTTTACGCGCCTGCGATATCGATGTGCCGGCGGATATTTCGTCGGCAGCATTCTTCATGGTGGCCGCGGCGATCGCCGGCGAGGGTGAAATCAGGCTGCAGCATGTCGGCGTCAATCCGACCCGTACCGGCGTCATCGATATCCTCAGAATGATGGGCGCCGATATCGAAATCCTGAATCGCCGCGAAATCGGCGGTGAACCGGTGGCGGATATTCTGCTGCGCTGCTCGAAATTGCGCGGCATCGAAATACCCCCTGAACTGGTGCCGCTCGCAATCGACGAGTTTCCGGTACTGTTCGTGGCCGCGGCCTGTGCCGATGGTGTTACTCGCCTGAGTGGAGCAGAGGAACTGCGCGTCAAGGAGAGCGACCGTATCCAGGTCATGGCGGATGGACTGACGATACTCGGTATCGATAACCAGGTTCAGGCAGACGGCATCGTCATCCATGGCGGAAGCATAGATGGCGGTACGGTCGATTCGCACGGTGACCACCGTATTGCAATGGCGTTCGCCGTGGCATCGCTGGCGGCACGCAACGAGATTCGCATTCGTGACTGCGCCAATGTCAATACGTCTTTCCCGGGTTTTGCCGAACTAGCGCAGCGGGCCGGAATCAGGATCGCGCTCGATGCCGAATAAGGATCCTTTTGTCGTCGCCATCGATGGCCCCAGCGGTTCGGGCAAAGGCTCGCTCGCGTTCAACGTCGCCCGCGAACTCGGCTTTCACATGCTCGACAGCGGCGCGATCTACCGCCTGCTGGCGCTGAAGGCCCTGCAGCTGGGTGTCGATCTCGACGACGAAGCCGGACTGGTCGACCTACTCGATGTTTTCGATATCCGTTTCGAAGCGGGCGACGAGCTGGCCGTGCCATACCTCGACGGCGTCGATGTTTCGTCTGAATTGCGCCAGGAAGCGACCGGCGACGCGGCCTCGAGGGTTGCACGTCACGCAAAGGTACGCCAGGGTTTGCTCGGGTTGCAGAGAAGCTTTTTTCGCCCTCCGGGGCTGGTGGCCGACGGACGCGATATGGGCACGGTCGTGTTTCCGCGGGCCCGGTTTAAGTTTTTTTTGTACGCCAGTCCCGAAATTCGTGCGCAAAGACGATATAAGCAGTTGATTAATATGGGATTATCCGCTAATATCGCCCAGCTTCAGGCGGACATAGCCGAACGTGACGAACGCGACCAGGGTCGCAGCGCGTCACCGCTAAAGCCCGCGGAAGATGCGCTGGTTGTGGAAACCAGTATGCTCGATCTGGCGCAGGTTACGGAACTCGTGCTGAGCCATATTCGGGGAAAGTAGAAACCACAACTTGATTCAGGCCCCTGTAGACGCATTGTCTCCAGGGTTTTTTTAACTAAACCAGATAGTTACTCATTCAGAATAGCTGTCATTAAACTCTTTTAGGATCCTTCCATGTCTGAAAACTTTGCGGAAATGTTTGAGCAAAGCATTAGCAAAATGAATATGCGTCCCGGCGAAATCATCACCGGCGAGGTTGTCGATATCAACCGCGATGTGGTTATCGTCAATGCCGGCCTCAAATCCGAGGGCGTTATCCCGGTCGAGCAGTTTTACGACGAAAACGGTGAGCTCGATGTCAAGATCGGCGATACCGTAGAAGTCGCGCTCGACTCCTTCGAGGACGGTTACGGCGAATCCCGGCTGTCACGCGAAAAAGCCAAGCGCGCTCGCGCCTGGACCCGTCTCGAGCAGGCCCAGCAGGCCGACGAAATCGTCACCGGTCGTTTCACCGGCAAGGTCAAGGGCGGCTTTACCGTCGATATCGGCGAGATCCGCGCTTTTCTGCCCGGTTCGCTGGTCGATGTGCGCCCGGTTCGCGACACCGCTTATCTCGAAGAAAAGGAACTCGAATTCAAGATCATCAAGCTCGATCAGAAGCGCAATAACGTCGTCGTTTCACGTCGTGCCGTGGTCGAGAAGGAATTCAGCGAAGAGCGTGAAAAGCTGCTGGAAACCCTGAAAGAGGGCGAACGCGTACGCGGTATCGTCAAGAATCTGACCGATTACGGTGCCTTTCTCGACCTGGGTGGTATCGACGGCCTGTTGCATATTACCGATATGGCCTGGAAGCGCGTCAAGCACCCCTCGGAGGTGGTCGAAATCGGCCAGGAAATCGATGTCGTCGTGCTCAAGTTCGACCGTGAAAAGAACCGCGTTTCGCTGGGCCTCAAGCAAATGGGCGACGATCCCTGGGAAAACCTCATGCGTCGTTATCCCGAGGGCACCCGCCTGTTCGGCCATGTCAGCAACATCACCGACTACGGCTGCTTTGTCGAAATCGAAGACGGCGTCGAGGGCCTGGTTCACGTCTCCGAAATGGACTGGACCAACAAGAACGTCAATCCGAACAAGGTCGTTACCCTGGGTGACGAAGTCGAAGTCGTTATTCTCGAAATCGACGAAGAGCGCCGCCGAATTTCACTGGGTATGAAGCAGTGCAAGCCAAATCCCTGGGAAGAGTTCGGCGCCAGCAACAACAAGGGCGATATCATTTCCGGCAAGATCAAGTCGATTACCGATTTCGGTATTTTTATCGGTCTCGAAGGCAATATCGACGGCCTGATCCATCTCACCGACCTGTCCTGGAACAAGCCCGGCGAGGAAGCGGTGCGTGAGTATCAAAAAGGCCAGGAAGTCGAAGCCATGGTATTGTCGATCGATCCCGAGCGCGAACGTATCTCGCTCGGTATCAAACAAATCGAAAAAGATCCGTTTGCAAGCTTTATCGCCGACAAGCCGAAGGGTAGTATAGTATCCGGAACGGTGGTCTCGGTTGACGCCAAGGCAGCGGTCGTTGATCTCGGTGACGGTATCGAAGGCCTGTTGCGGGCTTCCGAGATGGCCAAGGATCGAGTCGAAGATGCACGCACGTTCCTCAACGAAGGCGATCAGATCGAAGCCAAGATTACCGGCATGGATCGTAAGGGACGCAGTATCTACCTGTCGATCAAGGCCAAGGACAGTGATGAAGAGCAGGAAGCGCTGAAAGATTACGCGGCGAGTAGTGATTCCAGGGCGGCAACCACCAGTTTTGGTGACCTGCTCAAGGAAAAAATGGATTCCTGATCCACAATCGGGTGGCGGACGTGAGTCCGCCACCCAACTAGATTATCGGACCAAGTAATGAAAGATGCAGAATTCGTACCCTCGATGACCAAATCGGACCTGATCGATAACCTGGCAAAAAATCAGGGACACCTGGCGTACAAGGATGTTGAGCTGGCGGTCAAGAGTCTGATCGAAATGATGAGCAGCGCACTGTCCAATGGCGAGCGCATCGAAATCCGGGGGTTCGGCAGTTTCAGCCTGCATTACCGCCCGCCACGCACCGGGCGCAATCCCAAGTCAGGCGCCAAGGTCGACTTGCCCGGCAAGTACGTCCCGCATTTCAAACCCGGCAAGGAGTTGCGCGATCGCGCCAATAACCAGAAATAGATTTTTTCATTCCGCGCGGCCAGGCATGGTCACCTGATTATGGATATCTGGCTCTTCCTGCTGGTACTGGCTGCCGTCATCATCGGCTGGTTGCTCGGTCGTTGGCAACCCTTCAAAAAGAAAAAAGACGAATTCCACCACGATCAATTTTCCGAACGTTACGCGCGCGGCCTCAACTATCTGTTGGCGGATGATTCCGATAACGCGATCAAGATCTTTACCGACCTGATCGAAGTCAACAGGGATACGATCGAGATACACATTGCGCTCGGTAATCTGTTCCGTTCCAAGGGCGAGGTGGATCGGGCCATCAAGGTACACCAGAATCTGCTGGCGCGGCCGAACCTGACGCGCCGTCAGCGACACATGGCGATTGCTGAACTGGCCAGTGATTACCTCAAGGCGGGCCTGCTCGATCGAGCGGAGAAACTGTATCGTGAAATGATCGATCTCGATGCCGATGCCATACATGCCTACCGGCGGCTGCTGGATTTGTACATTACCGAAAAGTCCTGGGAAGAGGCAGTCGAGTGTGCGCGGGTGCTGTACCAGAAAGGCGAGCCTGAGGCTGCTGTTACTTACAGTCAGTGCCTGTGCGAGGCCGCCAGCGAAGCTATAAATGCCGGTAACAAGCGGCTGGCGCGCAAAAACCTCGATCTTGCGCTCGAGGTCGATCCCGCATGCGTGCGAGCAGCGCTGTTGCTGATCCGATTGAACCTGGATAGCGACAATCCATCGGCGGCCAAGCGGATTTTTCAGCGTCTTACGCGAGAAAGCCCGCAATACATGCCGCTTTACATCGAACCTGCACGCCAGATTTACCTCGGCCGGGAAATTTCCACCTACCAGGAATTTCTGCAGAACCAGTATCAGAAACACCCGTCTACCCGGCTTGCTATAGCGCTGCTCGAGCACTATGCGCGTAACGATGAAATCGAAAAGGCGCGACAATTCCTGTCCGATATCCTGCACAAATCACCTTCATTCGAGGCATTCGAGTTCGCGCTTCGATTCCTCAAGTCCAATCCTGATCAGCTTGGTGAAACCTGGGCGACCCTGTCGACTTTTTTGAAGTCGCTGCAGGATAAGAAAAACGAGTACAGCTGTTCCCGTTGTGGTTATGAAAGTCATGCCATACAATGGCTTTGCCCCAGTTGCCGCAACTGGGCGTCGATGAAACCGGTTAGATCATGAACGATCCCAGGATAATCGTAGCGCTCGACTTCCCCGATACGCAGCAGGCCCTGGAGTTTTCCCAAAAAACAACGCCACAGCAATGCCGCCTCAAGGTCGGCAAGGAACTGTTCACCAGCGCCGGTCCCGCGCTTGTGGAAGCTTTGATAGACAGCGGCTACGACGTCTTTCTCGATCTGAAGTATCACGATATTCCGAACACGGTCGAGCGGGCCGCCGCCGCCGCGGCAAGGCTTGGGGTCTGGATGCTGAACGTGCATGCGCTCGGCGGCGCGGCAATGATGCGGGCCGCGCGTGAAGGCGTCGAAAGCGTCGCCCAACGGCCTTTTCTGATCGCAGTCACGGTGTTGACCAGCATGTCTGCCGACGACTTGCAGGCGCTCGGAATCGAAACTCCGCTGCCGCAAATGGTCGAGCGCCTGACCCACAGCGCGCTCGACTGCGGGCTCGACGGTGTGGTCTGCTCGGCACGGGAAGTGCCGGCCTTGCGCGCCAGCGTCGGTCAATCGGCTCTGCTGGTAACCCCCGGAATCCGTCCGGACTGGGCTGCAGCAAACGATCAGCAGCGTATCGTAACGCCGCAACAGGCGCTGGCCGATGGCGCCAGCTACCTCGTTATCGGCCGGCCTGTTACGCAACATCCGGATCCGGCCGAGGCATTGCGACGAATAACGCAATCGATTTCGTGAACAACCGGGCTGGCGCGGATGACAGCCATATGGCGAATGGTTAAACTATCGCCAGATTCGAAATATTTCACGCTTATCAATGGATCCCAATTTCCTAGAATTTGAACAGCCGATTGCCGAACTTCAGGCAAAGATTTCGGAGTTGCGTTATGTCACCGACGATTCGGACATCAATATCAGCCAGGAAATCCAGACCCTGGAACGCAAGGCCGAATCACTGACCACGTCGATATTCTCGAAACTGTCGGCGTGGCAAATCTCGCAGCTGTCGCGGCATCCGAACCGGCCGTATTCGATCGACTACATCGAACGTATTTTTACCGATTTCGAATACCTGCATGGCGATCGCGCCTTCGCCGACGATCATCCCATCGTTGGCGGTATCGGCCGACTGGAGGGCAAACCCGTGGTTGTCATCGGTCAGCAAAAAGGACGCGATACCCGGGAAAAAATCAAGCGTAATTTCGGCATGCCCCGGCCGGAAGGTTACCGTAAGGCACTGCGCCTGATGAAGCTCGCGGAAAAGTTCAAAATGCCGCTGTTAACACTGGTCGACACCCCGGGTGCCTATCCCGGCATCGGTGCGGAAGAGCGCGGCCAAAGCGAGGCAATCGCAAGAAACCTGTATACCCTGGCCGAACTGAAAACACCGATCATCTGTACCGTTATCGGCGAGGGCGGCTCCGGTGGCGCACTCGCGATTTGTGTCGGCGATCGTATCAACATGCTGCAATATGCGACCTATTCGGTCATTTCGCCCGAAGGTTGTGCTTCGATTCTGTGGAAGAGTGCCGATAAGGCGTCCCAGGCGGCGGAGGCCATGGGCATTACGGCCGAACGGCTGTTTTCACTGAATCTGATAGACAACATCATCCGCGAACCCCTTGGCGGCGCGCATCGCAACTATGATCAGATTGCCGAGTCATTAAAGGAAAACCTGATCGAGGGTCTCGAAGCGCTGGAAAGCGTCTCCATCGACAAGTTACTCGATCAGCGCTATCAAAAGCTGATGGCCTTTGGGCAGTACAGGGAAGGCTGACGGGATTTAACTCACGGTCAGATGCAATCCTGCCTGGAAGCGATTCCCGACGATACCAAGCGTGTGTTGGTGGCCTATAGCGGTGGCCTTGACTCCAGCGTGTTGTTGCACCTGTTGTTGAGCCAACGGTCTGAATACCCCGTGATCGCGTGGCATATCAATCACGGTCTGGTCGACAATGCGGCGCAAATGGAACAGTTTTGTGTCGACCAGGCCAGCGCCTATGGCCTCGAGTTGCGCATAGACCGGCTCGACCTCGGCGGTATCGACAGTAATATCGAAGCGGAAGCGCGGCGCCGGCGTTACCAGTTGTTTGCTCGAAAGACCGTTGCCGGCGACTGCATCCTGACTGCCCATCATGCCGACGACCAGGCAGAAACTTTTTTACTCAACGCGTTGCGCGGTTCTGGCGTCGCAGGCCTGCGTGGAATTGCCCGACGACGCTGGTTGGGTGAAACCCTGCTGTTACGGCCGCTACTCGATTTCAGCCGCGCACGGCTGGAAACCTACGCCAACGAGAATGAAATTGCCTGGTTTAACGATCCGAGTAACCAGAATCTCAGGTTCGATCGTAACTACCTGCGCAGTCAGGTTATGCCGATGCTCGGAAAACGCTGGTCAGGATATGCCGAAGCGTTTACGACCACCTGCGAAATTCAGGCCGAAACCCAGGCTTTACTCGACGAAATTGCTGCTCAGGATTACGCCGAACTGCAGATCACGGATCCTGCGGGTGACGGCAGGATCGATCTTGGCGGATTATTACGCCTGTCACAGCCCCGGCAAAAAAACCTGATTCGCCACTGGATCGAAATGGCAGAACTCGAGGCACTACCGCATGCGCGGCTACAGCAATTGCTGCTGCAGATGCAATCGCGTATCGACGCCTTGCCGGAAATCGCCATGCCAGGTTATTCGATCCGGGTTTACGACCAGCAATTATTTCTGGTGAGAAATCGTGAGGTCGGATCTTGCAGCGGAGATTTCGACTTTGGCCAACAGCCCTTTGTAGAAATTGAAACGCTGGATATGCGGCTTGCGCGAGAAGAAATTTTTGCCCGCCTGGAAATCGAGGATCGGGGACAATCGCTAATGCTGAGGTTTCGCCAGCAAGGCGAGCCGAATCCCGACAGTCATCGACTCAAGCGACTGTTCCAAAGACACCGTGTGCCACCCTGGGAACGTGACGGCACGGCGCAGGTTTATCTCGATGGCCGTCTCGAGGGCTTGCTGCTGTGACTGCCGGCGATCGTAAGGACAGGGTCTTTGCCCGCCCGTTGAGCGAGGTCAAGGCATTCGAATTCAACGAATCCGTCGCCCACGTGTTTCAGGACATGATTTCACGCTCGGTTCCCGGTTATGCGTTACTGCTACGCATGATCGGTCTGTACGCCGATCTTTTTGTCACCGCCGGCAGTCGGGTTTACGACCTCGGCTGTTCGCTGGGCGAGGCCAGTCTCGTGATTGCCGAACAGGTCCGTGATGCCGAATGCCGGATCATCGCTGTCGACAATTCCTCGGCAATGATCGAAAAATGCCGCCAGCACAATATTTCGCCGGACCTGATCGAATGGCATTGCGAGGATATACGGCAAATACCGATCGACCAGGCGTCAATGGTCGTGCTCAACCTGACCCTGCAGTTTTTGCCACCGAAGGAAAGACTGCCCATGCTGAAAAAAATTTATACCGGACTAAATCCAGGTGGTGTACTGGTGCTGTCCGAAAAAGTCGTGTTCGAAGACGAAGCCGAGAACGAATGCATGCTGCAGCTGTACCAGGGCTTCAAAAAAACCATGGGCTATAGCGATCTCGAAATTAGCCAGAAACGCAACGCTCTGGAAAACGTGCTGATTCCGGATAGCGAGCAACAGCACCGGCAACGTCTCGTAGACGCCGGATTTAGCGAGATCTACCCGTGTTTCCGCGGCTTCAATTTTGTCTCATATCTGGCGATCAAGACGTGATTCGGGACGCGCTGTTCGCTTACCTGTGCCAACACGGGCTTAATCAGTGGGCCCAACAACTACGAGCGCAGAGCGCCGGCTGGCTGGTCGGACACGGTGATTATTCGCGCTGGGCGCAGGCGCTGGAAGCGCTACCGCCAATGCATAATATCGAAGCCGCCTTCGACCAGGCGGCGGTTTGCGTCAATGGTGATTGCGATGATTCGGTGCAGTTGCGCGAAGCATTAAAAGGCCTGATGCCCTGGCGCAAGGGGCCCTACCGAATAGCCGATGTTTATATCGACTGCGAGTGGCGCTCGGACTACAAATGGGATCGTATTTTGCCGCACCTGGCGCCATTGGCAGGCCGTCGCGTCCTCGATATAGGCTGCGGCAATGGCTACCACTGCTGGCGCATGCTGGCGCAGTCGCCCGAACTGGTGCTCGGCATCGAACCCTCGGTGCTGTTCAACATGCAGTACATGGCGCTAAATAAATACCTGCAACGAGAGGACGTCCATTTATTGCCAATCGGGATCGAGGACATGCCCGCCGAGATGAACTGGTTCGACAGCGTATTTTCGATGGGCGTTTTGTATCACCGCAAAAGTCCTATCGACCATCTATATCAGCTGAAAAGCTTTCTTGTCGCCGGTGGTGAGTTATGCCTGGAAACCCTCGTGATCGACGCTGAGGCGGGCAGGGTGCTACTGCCGCGGCAACGCTATGCGCGGATGCGCAATGTCTGGTTCATTCCGTCGGCGGCAGAACTCGCGCTCTGGCTCGAGCGCTGCGGATTCGTCAACCTACGAATCGTCGATGAAGGTCTGACCCGTGTCGAGGAGCAACGCTCGACCGAATGGATGCAGTTCGAATCTCTGGCACAATGCCTTGATCCGGATAATCCGGAATTGACGGTAGAGGGGTTGCCGGCGCCGCGTCGCGCAGTGATCCTGGCGGAAAAACCGGGCTCTTGAGCGACACATTCGCTAGCGAGTCAGCAGCAGAAATGGTGCAGTATGCGATGATTAGCTAATCCCGGTAGACCGGATTATTTTCGATAATTAGCGCGCGCATCCTTATCAGCTTAAACACAGGTCATTGAATTTAACTATCGGCCGTAAGCCGGAATACCAAAGTGTCTTGTTGAATTCCCGATCAGGCCCGTTATTTCAGGTTCGTCGATTGTCTTCAAATTTCTATTCTGCTATCGTTTCCTTCCAACCTGACGTTTCTTACGTCCACTCAAATTCAGGATTTATGAGCCGATTTATATTCATTACTGGTGGTGTTGTTTCATCACTGGGCAAAGGCATTGCATCTGCCTCGCTGGGCGCTTTACTTCAGGCACGCGGACTCAGCGTGAACATGATAAAGCTCGATCCTTACATCAACGTCGATCCCGGCACTATGAGTCCGTTTCAGCATGGCGAAGTCTACGTGACCGACGATGGTGCCGAAACCGATCTGGACCTCGGGCATTACGAGCGTTTTTCCGGCGTGCGCTGTTCGCAAAGCAGCAATTACACTACCGGACGCATCTACGAAAGCGTGATTGCCAAGGAAAGGCGTGGCGATTACCTCGGCGCGACGGTGCAGGTTATTCCTCACATCACCGACGAGATCAAGAATTCGGTGCTCAACAGCACCAATAACGCCGATATCGTACTGGTCGAAATTGGCGGTACCGTCGGCGACATAGAATCGCTGCCTTATCTCGAAGCCATTCGTCAGATGGGCTTCGAACTGGGGCATGACAACGTGCTTTACATGCATTTGACGCTGATCCCGTATTTGCCCGCAGCCGGCGAGATCAAGACCAAGCCCACCCAGCACTCGGTCAAGGAATTGCGTTCGATCGGGATACAGCCCGATATCCTGTTGTGCCGCGCCGACCGCGCGATTCCGATCGAGGAACGGCGCAAGATCGCGCTGTTTACCAACGTCGCCGAGGAGGCAGTTATTTACGCGGTCGACGTCGACCATATTTACAAGATCCCGCGCGAGCTGAACGAGCAGGGGCTGGACGATATCGTAGCCAAGCGATTTTCACTGGATTTGCCGCCGGCTGATCTGTCCGGCTGGGACCGCGTCGTGCATGCGCTGGAAAATCCGGTCAACGAAGTATCGATTGGTTTTGTCGGCAAGTATGTTGACCATACCGACGCCTACAAATCACTCAACGAGGCCCTGGCGCATGCCGGTATACATACCAGTACGCGTGTCAAAATCGTCAAGATCGACTCCGATTCGATCGAGAGCGACGGCATCGAAGCGCTCAAGGGCGTCGATGCGATCCTCGTTCCCGGTGGCTTCGGCAGTCGTGGTATCGAGGGCAAGATTGCGGCGGTCAACTATGCGCGCACCAATAACGTGCCTTATCTCGGTATTTGTCTCGGCATGCAGGTGGCGGTCATCGAGTACGCACGAAATGTTGTCGGCCTGACCAAGGCGCATAGCTCCGAGTTCAATCCGAAGACACCCGACCCGGTTATCGCGCTGGTTACCGAATGGATCGACCGCAGCGGTTCGGTCGAAAAGCGAGACGAGACTACCGACCTCGGCGGCACTATGCGCCTCGGCGCACAAACCTGCAAACTGGTCCCGGGGACCCGCACCCGCCGCGCATACGGCGCCGAGGAAATTCACGAGCGTCACCGCCACCGCTATGAATTCAACAACAATTACCTGGAAAAACTGCAGGATTCCGGACTGGTGATCTCGGGCCTGTCGGTCGACAACGAACTGGTCGAAATGGTGGAACTGTCGGACCACCCATGGTTTATCGGTTGCCAGTTCCACCCCGAATTTACCTCGCAGCCGCGCGAAGGGCACCCATTGTTCAATAGCTTCATCAGCGCCGCGATCGAGTATCACAAGGCCAGATCGCAATGAAACTCTGTGGTTTCGAGGTTGGCCTCGATCGGCCTCTATTTCTGATGGCCGGACCCTGCGTGATCGAATCTGAACAGCTGGCACTGGATACCGCGGGAGAGCTGCAGCAGATATGCCGGCAACTCGATATTCCGTTTATCTATAAATCGTCTTTTGATAAGGCCAACCGTTCCAGTAGTCAGAGCTATCGCGGCCCGGGCATGGAAAAAGGGCTGGCGATCCTGCAAAAGGTTCGCGATAGCCTTAAGCTCCCGGTCGTCACGGACGTGCACGAGGACACCCCGCTCGATGAAGTCGCAAGCGTGGTCGATGTACTGCAGACACCGGCTTTCCTGTGCCGACAAACCAATTTCATTCAGAACGTGGCGGCACAGAACAAGCCGGTCAACATCAAAAAGGGACAGTTTCTGTCTCCCTGGGATATGCAGCAGGTCGTCAACAAGGCGCTCGAGACCGGCAATCGGAATATCATGGTGTGCGAGCGTGGCGCCAGTTTCGGTTATAACAACCTGGTATCGGATATGCGTTCGCTGGCGGTAATGCGCCAGACCGGCTGCCCGGTCGTATTCGACGCCACGCACTCGGTGCAATTGCCCGGCGGGCAGGGCAGCGCCTCGGGCGGGCAACGCGAGTTTGTGCCGGTTTTGGCCCGTGCGGCGGTCGCCGCCGGCGTCTCCGGACTGTTCATGGAAACCCATCCGAATCCGGAGCAGGCTTTGAGTGACGGCCCTAACGCCTGGCCGCTGGCCAAATTGCAATCCCTGCTGCAGGTTCTGATCGAACTCGATCGCGTTGCCAAGGCATCGACAATGCCTGAAAACGAATTACTGGGAGATAACTAAAACAATGAGCAAAATCTCGAGCGTTATCGGACGGGAAATTCTCGATTCGCGGGGTAACCCTACCGTCGAGGCCGAGGTCACGCTGGAAAATGGCATTGTCGGGCGCGCCGCGGCGCCGTCCGGTGCTTCCACGGGAGAACGTGAGGCGATCGAACTGCGCGATGGCGACAAGGGACGTTACCTCGGCAAGGGCGTCACGCGGGCGGTCGGGCACGTCAACAACGAACTGGCCGCGCTTGCCAGCGGGCGCGACTGTAACGACCAGTCCGGGCTCGATCAGGCAATGATCGAGCTCGACGGCACCGAAAACAAAAGCCGGCTCGGCGCCAATGCGCTGCTCGCGGTATCGCTGGCCAACGCGCAGGCAGCCGCGTCCAACGCCGGCCAGCCGCTGTTTCGCTATCTTGGCGGCGAGGCAGCCCGGCTGTTGCCGGTGCCAATGATGAATATTATCAACGGCGGTGCGCATGCCGATAACAGCGTCGATTTGCAGGAATTCATGATCCTGCCCGTCGGCGCGCCGAGTTTCGGCGAGGCATTGCGTTATGGCGCAGAGATTTTTCATGCGCTCAAGGCGGTACTCGCCGAACGCGGCCTGAATACCGCGGTTGGTGACGAGGGCGGATTTGCTCCCGATCTGTCATCCAACGAAGAAGCGATCGAAGTCATTTTGATAGCGATCGAAAAAGCAGGTTACAGTGCGGGCAACGACATTTGTCTTGGCCTCGATGTAGCCAGTTCCGAGTTTTATCAGTCGGGCAAATATGTGCTGGCTTCTGAAAACCGCTCCTTCGACGCGGCCGGTTTCGCCGATTATCTGAGCGGCTGGGTTGAACAATACCCGATCGTCACTATTGAGGACGGCATGGATGAAAGCGACTGGGATGGCTGGGCGATACTGACGGAAAAACTCGGGCAGCAGATACAACTGGTGGGCGACGATTTGTTCGTTACCAATACGCGTATCCTGTCGCGGGGAATCGAGCAAAATATCGCCAACTCGATACTGATCAAGTTCAACCAGATCGGCACGCTTAGCGAAACCCTGGATGCCATCTCGATGGCGCACGCAGCCGGATATACCACGGTTATTTCGCATCGCTCGGGCGAGACCGAAGACGTGACCATCGCCGATCTCGCGGTCGCCACCGGGGCCGGCCAGATCAAGACCGGCTCGCTGTCGCGCTCCGATCGGGTAGCCAAGTACAATCAACTGCTGCGCATCGAAGCAATGCTCGGCGAGGCGGCGAAGTATCCGGGAATATCGGCGATCAAGAACCGATAGTCCACGGCCGTGTACCGATGAAGATTCTGCTGGCAGCATTGATACTGATTCTGATCGGTTTGCAATACAAGTTGTGGTTCGGCGATGGCAGCCTGTCGGAAGTGGTGCAGCTGTCGCGTGAGCTGGAAATCCAGAAAAAACGGCTGCGCGAGCTCGAAGAGCGCAATCGCATACTCGAGGCGCAGGTGCTGGATCTGCAAAACGGACTTGATGCCTTCGAGGAAAAGGCGCGCAACGATCTCGGCATGATCAAAAAAGGCGAAACCTTCATCCAGCTGATACCGAAAACAGCGGATTCCGCCGATGGCCAGTGATATTCCGGTCTGGGCGGTTATCCCGGCCGCCGGCAGCGGTAGCCGTATGCAGCAGGATAAACCCAAGCAGTATCTCTCTTTCCAGGGCAAAACCATTCTCGAACACTGCCTCGACCGTCTATTGTCCCATCCGGCGATCGACGGAGCCGTACTTGCACTACAAGCCGACGACCGCTTCTGGCAGGAACTCGATTATCAGGCGGATAAACCGGTCTTTATCACCGACGGCGGCGCACACAGGCAGCATTCGGTCTATAGCGGACTGACGACGCTGCAGTATCGCTGTGGCAACGATGCGATCGCGCTGGTACATGACGCGGTGCGCCCGCTGGTCAGCCACGACGACCTCAGCCGCGTGATTGCGGCCGCGCGGGAACACACCGCAGGAGCTATTCTGGCAGCACCGGTCAGCGATACGCTGAAAAAGCAAAGCGATGACATGGAAATCGCAGCTACGGTGCCGAGACAGGGATTATGGCGAGCGCTGACCCCGCAGGTATTTCACCTGCCGGTATTGTTGAACGCGTTGAAGCAGGTGATCGATGCCGAGCAGGCGATCACCGACGATGCGCAGGCGGTAGAACTGGCCGGCTACAGTCCTGCCCTGGTCGCGGGGAGCGAGGAAAATTTCAAGATCACGAGGCCGGGAGACCTGGCGCTGGCTGAGAAAATCTGGCTAGACCAGCGAAATCAGCAGAATAACGAATAACACAACCGCAACGATAGGGATGACGAATCCCATCCAGTCCGAGGCGCTGCCTTTGGGCGAATTCTGAACGGCCTGTTTGGCACGCGGGAACAGATAAATCAGCATTGCCGCCAGCAAAACTGCTGAACCGATTTTTACCCAATCCATATCATACTCATGAAAGTTCGCGGATAAAAATAGGCCCCGATAACGGGGCCTATTCCAGTCAAGTTATCGGCCTCGGGCTATTCGTTGTTAAATGCACCCAGCAGATGCAGCAACGCCTGGAAAAGGTTCAGAATCGACAGGAAAAGCCCGGCGGCAGCCATGATGTAATTGGTTTCACCGCCGTGAATGAGCGACGACGTTTCCCACAGGATGAACGCGCTCATGATCAGTATGATCGCTGCATTCAGCGCGAGGAAAAGCGCCGGCACGCCGAGGAAAATATTCAGAATCGCGGCAGCCAGCACCACCAGCATACCGATCATGACGAAGCCGCCAAGGAAGCTGAAGTCCTTGCGCGTGGTCAGTGCATATCCCGACAGGCCGAGGAAAATCACGCCGGTGCCGCCGAGGGCGGTCATGACGATGCTCGGATTAACCGACAGGTAATAGTTCAGCACTGGACCCAGACCAAAACCGAGCAATCCGGTAAAGGCGAATAGAACCGGGATACCCGCGGCGGTATTGGCTGTTCTCGGCAATACGAACCAGAGAATGGCGATAGCGACGATGTCCGCCACTAGCGCTGCGCCGTGGCCAATCCCCGAGGCGACACCCAGAAAAGCGGTGAATCCGCTGAAGATGAGTGCCATCGACAGCAGGATATAGGTATTTTTAATTACCTTGTTGGTCGCCAGAATCGCTTCTTGAGAGCGCGTTACGGCAGTGTTCATTTGCATTACTTTCTCCGTTTCTTAATACGTCGATTTGACTGATGCGCAACATTCTAAGTTCCCCTTCCGGCGATATCAAGTCATTCCGGGCAGGGTTATTAGGTCGCTACGCTTAGCCACTAATGCTCCAGAAATAGGGCTCAAACGCGAAATTTCAAGTTTCGATTCTCAACATTTACTAATGACTCAAGGGCATAAATGACTATAATACGCCAGCGTTTCGGGCATATTAAAAACATGCTTCAAAATCAGATTTCGGGAGAGCTGGCTGAGTGGTCGAAAGCGGCGGTCTTGAAAACCGTTGAGGGGAAACCCTCCGGGGGTTCGAATCCCTCGCTCTCCGCCACATATAAGCCTTAACTGACTGATAGTTAAGGCTTTTTTATTTCTTTGGTTAGATTGGCCTACGCCTTGGCATACCCCTGTATTCTAAAAACTGGGCAATTTTGCGGGTAGTGGTGATAACGTATATTTTCCTGCATCACGCCAAAAAAATCATAAACATCCCTAAATGTGGAACTGACAAAACCGACAAAAGGCCTATTCCACTGCTTTCCCAACCCTAAATGCCTGTGAACTTGGCCCGGTCGGTGTCGGTAGCGCCTCTCGCTGGATGAACATTCGGCTAACGGGCTTACCATCGACCTCAATCAATGGATAGGGAACGGTGAAATCCGCCAGGTCACCGCAGCTCGTACAGCGATGCTGCCACTTGTGAACGTAATCTGTTGAGATTGGTCGCTTGCTTACAAACCGATAAACACCCTGTTCACACCTGTCACAGACGTACTCAATCTTTACGGCAGGGATTTGTCGGCGGATTCGGGGCATTGCCTGATGATAGGAAAGATATGCCCGAGTCTCAATCTAGCCGAATAGCAATTTCCTCGAATAGCAGATACCCAGAAATCAGGGGCTAGCGGGTTTGCAAATACCTGCTCAATATGTCAAAAGCGGGTGGATTTGATGTCTGTAGCGAGGCGTTACCGCTGGAACTCTTTGAGCTATTAGTTAAGGCAGGCTGAACCCGGACACTTTCGCTACTTGAGCAAATCGATCATCATCTTCCCAGGACGGAATGGTCTGTAGCGTGAACACTTTCCGCCCCTGCTGCGGGCCGATGGCTATCCTGTAGCTGACCGAGCAACCCAGAACCTGCCGCATCGGGTCTTCGTCGCCGTCATCCAGTGTCAGGTAACTGTTTTCGTCATCGCGTTCCAGGATCCCCTCTCGCTCCAGATATCCGGCGACCCGATGACAGATCGTATGCATCAGTGAGTCGAAGGATGACAGTCCCGGGTCTATTTTTCGACTTGGTCGGTAACCAGGTGATTGTACGCGATATACCTCATCGCCGCTTCCACGCGCGAATGCTCATTGGCACTGGGATTCAACATGACGCCGGGTCCGGGCGGCGGGCCAGGCTCCTTCAGGCTCCCGCTCGCGTATGCCGTTGATTGGCATAGGATGAAAATACGCGAACTATCTCACTAAATCGAGAATTCCTCCTATACTCCAGAGTCTACGACCATTTATAGAAAGCCATCATGAAATACAAGCACTTAATTGCGGTTTCTGCCGCGAGCCTGTTTTTATCGGGTCTTTTTGTTCCTTTTGCGGCCAGTTCCGGCGCCAGTAAATGCCTTTACGTATCTTCTTATCACCGGGGTTATGCCTGGTCAGACGCCCTGGAACAGGGGTTGCGCGATGTGCTCACCGGTCACTGCGAAATCCGCCAGATCGATATGGATACCAAGCGCAACAAGAGCGTGGAGTTCAAGCAGGCTGCGGCAGTCAAGGTCAAGCAGGAAATCGAATCCTGGCAGCCAGACGTGGTCATCGTATCGGACGACAACGCGGCCAAGTACGTGGTCGAGCAGTACTACCGGGATGCCGACATACCTTTCGTCTTCAGTGGCGTCAACTGGACCGTGAAAGAGTATGGGTTTCCCTACAGCAATGTGACCGGCATTATCGAGGTGGCGCCTCTCGAGGCGATGCTGACCCATGCGATCAAGTACTCCGGCGGGTCGAAAAAGGCGATTTATCTCGGCGCCGACACCCTGACCGAAAAGAAGAACCTCGACCGTGTCGCCCAGGCCTCGCAAAAACTCGGTATCGAGCTCGAAGGTATTCTGGTGCCGAACGCCAGCGAATGGAAGGCCAGCTACAAGGCAGCACAGGAGAATGCGGGTTTTATCGTCATGGGCAGTTATTCGGGCATTAGCGACTGGGACAAAACCGAGATGGCCGCGTTTGCGCTAGAACACGCAAAGAAACTGGTCGTCACCAACCATGACTGGATGATGCCCTTCAGCACTATCGGCTTTACCAAGATTCCACAGGAACACGGCGAATGGGCAGCGCAGACCGCGATCGAAATCCTGAATGGCAAATCGCCGGGTGAGATCCCCATCGTCGCCAACCGGGACTGGGATTTATGGATTAACACGTCCCACCTGGAATCGACCCGGATAACACTACCGCGCAAGTTTGTGCGCAAGGCAAAAAAGGTTAACTGAGCGGAACCCGGAGTTACAAGAATTGACTATTTCGGAGGACAGGTTCCGACTGGTATTCCTGTTGTCGGGCGCGGTAATCACTGCGCTGGTTTGCTGGTCGGTTTTCAGCCTGAAATCCAGCCAGCAGAGCGCTCGCTACGAGACGCAAATCGACAGGACTCTGCAGGCAATAGGCCAGCGCCTGGTAATCGCCCAGGCTTCGCTGGATGCCCTGGTGGGTCTTTACCAGGCCAGCGACGAGATGGACGCGGCCTTGTTCACGCCATTCAGCGAGGAAATTCTGCAGGATTACCGATTCATAGACTCGCTGCAATATCAGACCTATATCACCCGCGGCGAGAAACAGCAACTCATCGACGAAATGCACGAAGCCGGTTTCAGCCAGTTTTCGATAAAGCGTAGCGGAGTCGAAAATGCCGGGTTAATGGATTCCGACTACTACCTGGTCACCAGTTTCCTCGAGCCGCTGACACCGTCGTCGGCGAACCAGATGGGCATGGACTGGCTGGCAAGCGGCAAGGTAGAACAGGCTTTCCTCAGAGCGGCGAGTGAAAACATGAGCCAGCTGATTTCCGCACCCCGCCTACTGGAGAAATCCCGCCACCTGATTTTGCTGAAACCGACTTACTTCGGCCGTTCGGTACAGAGCGACGCCGCGGACCGATTCGAACAGGTCAGCGGCATGTTCGCCATCGTTCTCGACTGGGACCTGTTAACCGGTTTTTCGCACCACGAGGGTAAAAACCCGCTCGCGGTGGACTTCAGCCTGATAACCGAAGGCGGTGAGCTTTTTGCGCATCAGGAACGGAAGTTTACCAACGAGAACGAGACCAGTATCGAAGCGGGTAATATCCTGCTCACGGTCAAAGCCCGGTATCTGTCAGAGCCGACACAGGACACGTTTTGGTGGGTTTTACTGGCCGGTTTGCTGAGCGTGATCGTGTATACGGTTACCATACTCGAGCTGCGCAGCCGTTACCTGCTGCAACGAGACAAGAACCGGGCGCAATCGCAGCTCTACAGGGAACGCGAACGCGCCGAGGTTGCATTACGTTCGATCGGCGACGCCGTGATCACGACCGATATCGATCAAGATATCATTTACATGAATCCGGTTGCGGAACATATGCTCGGTTGCCGCCTGCAAGATGTCCATGGCCGCCACATAACGGAACTGGTCAGGCTCGAGTTCCAGCCAATGGGCGAGGAAATACCCGATCCCATCGGTTTTTATATCGACATGACCCAAACCAACCTGCGTCAAACCGGGATCGATATCGTGCTCAAGGTCGGCACCAGCCGCCTGTCCGTCGATGGCAACGCTTCGCCGTTGCTGGATTCGCAAGGCGAATTGATCGGCTCGATGCTGGTGCTGCGCGATGTCAGTCTCGAGCAGGAACTGACCAATCAACTGGTGTACCAGGCCAGTCACGATTCGCTGACCGGGTTGATGAATCGAAGCGAGTTCGAAAACCGGGTCAAGGAATCGCTCGAGCTGAGCCGCCAGCAAAACAGGCAAAACGCGCTGTTTTATATAGACCTCGATCAGTTCAAACTGGTCAATGATACCTGCGGTCACGGGGCCGGTGACGAACTGTTGAAGCGGCTGGCAGGCGTCCTGCAAGCGCAGATCCGCAAGGAAGATGTCGTGGCCCGCCTGGGCGGCGACGAGTTCGGCATACTGCTGCATGATTGCGACCAGGATCATGCGAAGAAAATGGCCGAAAGGACGCGCGAGGCGCTGCACGAAATGCGCTTCAGATGGAAAGACAAGATCTTCGATGTAAGTGGCAGCATCGGCCTGGTCATGATCAACCGCATGAGCGGCAGCCTGTCCGAACTTATGAGTGCGGCCGACCTGGCCTGCTACGCCGCCAAGGATGCCGGACGCGATGTGGTGCATTTCTACCACGCCGACGATGCCGAGATCGCCGCGAAATTCCGCCAGATGCAGTGGTTGCCGCGTATCAGGGAGGCGATCAAGAGTAACGAGTTTGAACTGGCGTTACAGCCGGTGGAATCCCTGAAAGACGGCAGCAATCCGCGGATCATCTACGAGTTCCTGCT
Source organism: Gammaproteobacteria bacterium (assembly GCA_020354435.1). Taxonomy (GTDB): domain Bacteria; phylum Pseudomonadota; class Gammaproteobacteria. Next base: position 3,046,101 of record CP070646.1, on the reverse strand, counting down.
GCGCTGGCCGCAGGATGACGGCAGCTACATTTCCCCGTCGTTATTTATTCCTTCCGCCGAACGCTACGACCTGATGAGCGATCTCGACCTCTGGGTTATCGAAAATACGCTGGCCGTTGTCCCCAAATTGAAAGCCGAATTGAAATATCCCGAAAATCAGATGTTCACGATCAACCTGTCCGGGCAATCGGTTTGCGACCCTACGCTGGCTGATTTCATCATTGGTAAGCTGCGCCGCTACGAGGTTAATCCGAAAACCATATGTTTCGAAGTGACCGAGACCGTGGCAATCGCCAATTTTTCCACTGCGATCGATTTTATCAATAGTCTCAGAGAGCTGGGTTGCCGCTTCGCACTCGATGATTTCGGCAGCGGTTTGAGTTCTTTCAGTTATCTCAAGCGATTGCCGCTGGACTTCCTCAAGATCGACGGGCTTTTCGTGCGCGATATGGTGGACGACCCGGTGGATCTTGCGATGGTGCGTACCATCCACGATGTCGCCAAGGTGCTGAAACTGCAAACCATCGCCGAATGGGTCGAAGACGCGGCAACGCTGGATTCGCTGGATTCGATAGGAATCGATTTCGTCCAGGGGTTTCATATCTCGAAGCCGATCATGGTGTCGGAGCTTTTGCCGCTTGCCGCGGCAACGGAAAAAGAGGGTCCGCCCGGGACAGAGGGTCGTGCGGAATTACCGGCCCTTTCAACGGCGGTAAGCGATTAGATGGAACCGTTGACCTGGCCACGGACCACGAGATCGAAAATGTACAGGGTTTTTCTGCATGTATTTATTGTGATAGCGGCTTGCACGCCGTTGATTCTGCTGGTTTTCGATATGTTGCAACGCTATCCGCTGGACACGGTATTGACGGATATCGGATTTATCGATGCGATCTTGCTGATAGTGGCGATAGGTTTGCCCGTTTTCGCGCTTTCCCGCCTGGGTGTCGATTGGCGCACAGAACCGGAAGATTACCAGGGGAAACCCGGAAAGTGATTGACCGGGCCGAACTTATTTAGCGCACCATCAGGGATATGCCGCTGACCATGAGCAAAACGCTGATGCTCCGGGTGAAGACCTGGGCAGACAGGCCGGTGTGAATCTTCCCGCCGAGATACATGCCCAGTATCATCACCGGAAGCGACATGGCCAGTAACGCCAACAGCTTTATGTCGATAACCGAGGTGCCCAGGTAGCCGGTTACCCGCGCGGCGCCGTCGAGCAGAAACATGCAGGCGAAAGTTGCCCGGAAGGCGTTTGCATCGAGCTGCCTGGCTTTCAGATATGTGACGTAGAATGGACCACCGGTACCAAACAGCGTCCCGATAGTGCCGCCGCTAATGGCCGCGGGAATGGCCCACCAACTCGATGCCCTGGGCATCGCTGGCCCCCACAAGGCATATAATGCATACAATAAGACAAAACCGCCCAGCAGGCGGGCGAGCAAATCGGCGTCGGCCCTATGGAATATCAGCAGTCCGGCACACACTCCAAACAGTGCGGGAATGATCAGGCGACGGATTTCACCCCACTGAATACTCTGTCTCAGGCTCGCACCTTGTCCGGCGGAGGCAAGGTAATCGAGTATCACCACCAGGGGTACGGCAACTTTCAACGGCAGCATCAGGCTGAGAACCGGGATGGCAATCAGGCCCGAGCCAAACCCACAAATGCCGCGAACGAGATAAGCGATCAGAATTATTGGAGTGGCCTTAATTACCAGCTCGATCAGGTGGCTATCGAACAAACGCAGGGTCCCTTCTTTTTGGTATGGTGGCAGACGACATTGTGCCCAAAGAAATGACGATTAGGAACTATTTTCCGATTTCTTCCGGGTTAGAATGCGTTTTGCTCTGCCATTGATAAGCGGGTGCCTTGCTCGAAATCGCGGCAATTCTCGATTGCAGGCAGGGACTGGACCTTTGGCGAAGTGGAGTAAACCGCGTTCCGATGCGTGCCTCGAGGCTGATTCTGTCGCGGGCGAGAATCCATGATTTCGTATTGCCGAAACCACTTCACGTGGACTTTTTCGCAGAGCCTACTTATGATGGATGACCCTCGAGAATTGATTGCTAAGGAGTGCGACGTGCAACGTTGGTGTCTTATCAAATATCAAAACCAGGAATACCTGGGCCTCGATCAGGGCGGGCAGATCGAACTCTACCAGGGCAGTATGCTGGGCAACAAATCCGCAACGGGAACGACTGTCTCGGCCGAACAGGTAGACTGGTTGCCCCCGGTAGAACCGCGGCAATTCCTGGCCTTGTGGAACAATTTCCACGAACGAATGCAATTCGAAGGGACCAGGCACCCCGGTTTCCCGCTTTACTTCACCAAGCTGGCCTGCAGCGTAGCAGCGCACGGGCATGAAATCTGTCGTCCGAGCGGTTTTACCAGCCCGGTCAAGTTTGAAGCCGAAATCGGAATCGTTATTGGAAAGCCCTGTTTTCAGGTCGCGGAACAGGATATAGACGATTATATTTTCGGCTACACCTGTGTAAACGACGTCACTGCGCCAAAAGAACTCAAGGAAAACGATGAATTTCACCAGTGGTGTCGATCCAAAAGCCTGCCCGGCTTCGGTCCCATCGGGCCCTGGATAGCAACGGATATCGAGCCCGACGGCCTGCGGGTAGAAGCTATTCTGGATGGTGAAAAAAAGCAGGATTATCCGGTAAATGACATGATTTATTCACCGCGCGAAATCACCAGCATGATCTCCAGCGAAGTCGAACTGCTGCCCGGCGACCTTATCGCATGCGGCACGTCGGTTGGCGCCGACAGCATGCAACCCGGCCAATTGATCGAAGTTAATATCGAAGGCGTCGGACGCCTGAGTAATCGATACATAGGGTGATCGACCTGTGTCTGAATCCAGGCATTTTTACGGAGACACACCCGTACTTGCATGATTCGCGCCCGGATCCGGGGTGGCTGAATAACGGCCCCGGAAATTTTGCCGGGGAAGAAGGGATTACTCCTCGACGTTATCCGCGACGCGGTGGTTATGCTCGATATACATCACCGCGGCTTCCACGCGCGAGATCCGGCGCCGTACTCGAGTCGTTGGTGCCTTTCCGGATGGTGATTCAGCGGTGATGCTGTATCGACCGATTGGAATCACAACCCCTAACTGTCACTCGAACCTTACTTGCTGGTTATTCGGAAATATCGTTTTTATAATTGCTGCCCTGTTTTAACGATTGCCGACCATCCGAGATCCGCATCCTACGGAGATCCGCCATGAAAATGAAAACCGCCAACAGACAAAGCCGTCGCCGCTTTTTACGGGTTGCCTGTGCCGCCACCACGGCACTGATGCTCGATGGACTGCCGCTGACGGTGGGCACTGCAAACGCCGGCAAAACAAAGATTGGCATCGTTGGTTCGGGCAGAGTCGGTGGCGGGATCGGCAGCGTGTGGGTAAAAGCCGGGTACGAAGTCATGTTTTCATCGCGCCATATCGAGAACGATAAAGCACTTGCCGCCAGGCTCGGGCCCAACGCGCATGCCGGGACGCCGCAGGAAGCCGCGGCCTTTGGTGAAGTGTTAATGATCTCGGTTCCGTACGGCGCACTGCCCGAAGTTGGCGAGAAACTGGCAACGCTGATCAATGGCAAGATTGTGATCGATACCTGCAATCCGTTTGTCTGGCGTGACGGAGACATCGCGAGCTGGGCTCGGGAAAAAGGCGCCGGTCTCGCCTCGGCCGAATTGCTCCCGGGCGCCCGCATCGTTCGCGCCTTCAATGCCATCGGCGCCGCGCGGATGGCTGCTGCACACCAGGATCCTGGACGCATCGGCATGCCGATCGCGAGCAACGATGCGCAAGCCGTCGAAGTCGCTTCACGCCTGATCCGTGATATCGGCTATGAGCCTGTCCTGGTCGGCGGGCTCGTTATGGGGAAGTACCTGATGCCCGGAACCCCGCTGGCGGGCGAACACACGCCGGAGGAGATCCGAAAAATCCTTCCCAGACTCGATTAGCGGTGACGGTGGTAGAACGACCCTTTACGGACTTCGGCGATACGCTGTTTGCACCATTCGAGACTGATCGCAAATCGTGGAGTGAATCGATGCTGAAAACCCTGTCACCCAAAGATTTCCCCCAACCATTGTCTTTTCCTTTCAGATAAGCCTCATAGACGAGATGACCGGCGTGCTCGATCAGAACAGCGTGGATCTTATGCTATTCGTGGTTTTCCTCGATCCAGCGCGAGAGGGAGGACAAAGATTTAACATCGAAACTGGCCGAAGTTTGCCCCACACAGGAGCTTTTTGAGGATCTGCTTCCGAGAGTGAAGGTCTCGAGTCGGAACAGGAGACCTGGCTCTCTTTATTCACAGGGAAATTTTTCGATAAATGCATCAAGAGCCATACTGCTGGCACTGTCACCCAGTCTGTCACCGCGTTTATTCGCGTACTGGTTATAGATTTTTCGCAATTGCCCCGTATCAACCCCGGAGGGGACGCAATACCGCCTTGATAAATCACCCCACGCGACCCAGGCGTTCGTGGTATCGGCAATCCCGGCAAGATACATCATGCAATAATTTTGCTTTTCCACTGATTCACTTTCGCAGTCCGACAAGATGTCGCTGGCTGAATAGAAACCTCCAGCAGCATATGCACGCCCCAGGATTCCCAGCATCACCGTCAAAACCAGAATTTTTATATTCATCTTCGTTCCCCCGTGCCCGGTACATCCGTGACAATCCCATATCACATGCATCCTTGCAATCTGGTTGCCGGGATTTATCGCCGCCATGCGATAAAAATACCTCCGCCCGGGGAGATCTTTATGTCCAATCTCAGCTTCGTTTGAGGCGGGTTTGCATTATTCCCACAGGCTTGCCTTAATATGCGGGCAACTTAATTTGGTACGCCGGGTATGCCTGAAGGACCTGAAATTCGTTTAGCCGCTGACGAAGTCGCCAACGCTTTGGTCGGGCGCAAGGTGATCAAAATCGACTTCGCGTTTGCGCAGCTGCGAAAATTCCAGGACCTGCTGACCGGGCAACGAGTAACCGAAGTCAAAACTCACGGCAAGGCAATGTTGACCTGCTTCGACAATGACTGGGTCATTTACAGTCACAATCAGCTTTACGGTCGCTGGTTTATCAGCAATGCAGGCGAATTGCCCGATACCCGGCGACAACTCAGGTTGGCGATTCACAACCGGGATTTCAGCGCCTTGCTCTACAGCGCCTCAGAAATCGACGTCCTGCGATCGAGTGAACTGAGAGACCATCCGTTTCTCGCCCGTATGGGCCCGGATGTTCTCGCCGATAAACCCGGTGTCGACGCTATCGTCGAGCGACTGCAAATGGACAGGTTCCGCAATCGCCAGCTGGCCGGGCTATTGCTGGACCAGGGTTTTCTCGCCGGCCTCGGCAATTATCTGCGCGCCGAAGTACTGACTGTAGCCGGGTTGCATCCCCTGCACAGGCCGAGCGATTGCAACACCGCACAGTTGCGCAAGCTCGCCCGCTGCATTATTCGACTCACGCAACGCTCCTACCGCACCCGCGGCATCGTCAATCCGCCTTCGTTGGTGAAGCGACTGCGAACGCAGGGCATAAACCGGCGAGAGCAATATCGCTTTAACACTTACGGCCGCGCCGGCGAACCCTGTTATTACTGTGGACAAATCATCGAATGTTCGAATGCCGGCGGGCGCAAGATGTATTTCTGCCCGAAGTGCCAGAGCGCATCCTCGTGATTCGAGTGGCGATGTTAACCGGTGACGCCGCTGTTTATCACGCGATTGCCGCTATAATCGCTGGCAGTCGTCATGGCTTATGACACCGATCATTGTGAGAAATTTGGATTGCGATAAACTGATATTTTAAAGTTAGATTTTTGCTGCCAGAGCGTTAACCTGGATTGCCGGCAGGTCTTTTTTTCGATGATTAACATACTGACTTACAACATTCACAAGGGATTCGATCGCTTCAATCGCGACTTTGTGCTGCACAAGATCAAGGAACATTTGCAAAATGCCGAGGTCGATGTCGTCCTGCTGCAGGAAATCCAGGGTCGCCACTATCACCACGAAACGCGGATTTCAGCCTGGCCGGAGGAGAGTCAATTCGAATTCCTCGCCGACAGTATCTGGCCGCATTATGCCTATGGCAAAAATGCAATATATGAAAAGGGGCATCACGGCAATGCCATACTGAGCAAATACCTGATTGTCGAGTGGAACAATCTGAACCTGTCTCGTTTCCAGCGCGCCAGCCGCAGCCTGTTGCATGGCAGGATCGAGCTGCCCGATAACAAGGGGCCACTACACCTGTTATGCGTGCACCTCGACCTGATCGGTTTCGAACGCAAGCGCCAGATTCGCGAGTTGAAACATTACATCGATTCGAGCATCGATTATGCTGAGCCGATCGTCCTCGGAGGTGATTTCAACGACTGGCATGGCGGGGTCGGCAGATTGATCGAATCGCAACTGGGTATGCAGGAAGCCTTTCGTAAACTGACCGGCAAGTATGCTAAAACCTTCCCCTCAAACCGGCCAATGTTACGCATGGACCGGATCTACTTTCGCGGTATCGACCTGGTCGATTCCTTTTGCCTGCAGCGACATCCGTGGAACGAGTTATCAGACCACCTGCCGCTGTACGCGCGTTTCGCATTAAGCTGAACGTGCAATTAGGGCAGCGGTTATTTTTCACGCCCGATGCATACTTCGACGGGCTGATAAAGGACCTGGACCGGGCGCAACACGAAATCCTGTTCGAGATCTATATATTCGAACTGGATAACATCGGTAATCGCGTGCTCGAAGCACTGGAACGCGCGGCAGCGCGCCAGGTCCGGCTGCGAGTGATAATCGACGGCGTCGGTTCTTATCGACATGCCAACGCCATCGCCGCGCGGCTGGACAGGTTAAACTGCGAACTGAGAGTATTTCATCCACTGCCCTGGGATTTTTCGCTTTATCGTCGTGCGCTCAGCGCGGAGCGCTGGTACTCGAATATTCTGTACTTCTTCGCTGCGCTGAATCACCGCGATCACCGCAAGCTGTGTATTATCGACGACAGTTCGGCCTGGCTCGGTAGTTACAATATCACCGACGATCACTTCAACCATCAGTCGGCGAGTGCCGAGGATTACTGGCACGACACCGGTCTCCGGGTTACCGGACCGATCGTCAATTTACTTGCCGCCAATTTTTCCGAAGTCTGGCAGCGAAAAACCGGCAGCGTCGGTAAGCGTTCGCTCTACTATCTGAGTAATCGGGAATTTTCTCGCCGTCATCAGCACAAGCTGCAATTGCTGCATGTGCTGGGTCTCGCGCATCAACGCATCTGGATCACGAATGCCTACTTCAACCCCTCCCGCCGCGTACTGAAAATTCTGAAACGCAAGGCCAGGGCCGGCGTTTCGGTAAAACTGGTCGTGCCGGCGCGTTCCGACGTCATATTTTTCCCGCTGCTGGCGCGCAGCTTTTACGTTGATCTGCTGCAGGCGGGGATTCGCGTGTTCGAGTACCACGAACGCGTGCTGCATTCGAAAACAATGGTGATCGACGATCAGGGGCTCGTCGGCAGCACCAATCTGAACTACCGCAGCCTGTTCCACGACCGTGAACTCGACCTGTTAACCGACGATTACGAGGTTGTAGCGCAGCTGCAGGCGCGTTTCGAACAAGATCTCGAAAACAGCACCGAGATCAGCCTGCGCAATCCGCATAAATCCCCCTGGTTGCAACGCCCACTCGGCTGGCTGGCGAGGTTTATGCGTTACTGGTTATAGCAACGCAGCCGCAGGCGAGGGCGGTCGATTGCGTCGGGTCGCAACGCATCGATACCGCAATTGCACAATAACTTACCTTAACTATACTTAATAACCTATTGAATTTTCTCGTTTTAAGAGAAAAGGTTTTACTGCTAGCATGATTCTCCGCATAATGAGCAGCCCTCTTAAGCTGGTTGGCTATGAGTAACACTGAAAACGGTTTCATCTGGCGATCGCAATCCGCCTTTGTCATTGTTGCAGTCGGTGCGACTCTTAGCCTGAACGATTTCCTGACCTTTCCCGTACTGGCCGGTCAAAACGGCGGCGGCGCCTTCCTGCTGCTCTACCTGTTATTCCTTTTCGTGCTCGGTTTACCACTATTGATGGTCGAATTAATGCTCGGCCGCTTGACTCGTAGCGATCCTTCGTCCTGCCTGCGTACACTGTCGGAACAATACCGGGCTTCGGTTTACTGGAAACTGGCCGGCCTTGGTTCGATGTTTGCCGCCTTTCTGATCGTTTCGACCTTCAGCGTGATTGCCGGCTGGTCGCTGGCCTATGCGGTCAGATCCCTGGCCGGCGTATTCGACGGCGCAACACTGGAGTCGGCCAGGCTGCTGTTCGAAGAGTTGACCATCGATAGCGAACGCATGGCGCTGTGGCATACGCTTTTTGTCATCATACTGGTCAGTATCAGTGCGCAACCGATCAAACAGGGTGTCGAACGCATCATGCTGGTGCTGGTGCCGGCCATGATGTTTTTACTAGTGATTGGCCTTATCCTGGCGTTAACCTCCAGTAGCTTTGTCGACAGCATTCGTTACATTCTTTACACCGATTTTTCTGCAATCGATTCGCATACGCCGATACTCGCCCTGCAACGGGCTTTCTATACGCTGGCGCTGGGTATCGGGGTCATGATTGCTTTTGGGCGTTACCTGCCTGGCGGCGTCTCCATCGGCTATTCGGCTGCACTGGTCATCACCGTCGATTTACTGTTCTCGATTTTTACCGGACTGTCCATCAACGCGTTAATGCTGTCCGCCGGCCATGAACCCGGTACGGATAGCCAGTTCGCGTTTCGCATCATGCCCGTGATTCTGAGCCACTTTTCTTCCGGCGGCATTTACAGCATGCTGTTTTTCCTGCTGATGACGATTGCAGCACTGACCACTTCGATCGCATTGCTGGAAGCGCCGATTACCTATTTTCAGCGAAAGTGCAAGGTATCGAGACTCAAGGCCGCGGTTTTGCTCGGGCTCGGTGTCTGGTTGTTTGGTCTTGGCGTCGTGCTGGCACACAGTGTCTGGAACGGGGAAGGCTTTACGGTTGCATTGTTTTTCGGCGATCAGGCCGTTCGCCTGGTCAACAATGCGGGTTTTCACGATGTACTGGTGTTCATGTCCAGCCACCTGGTACAACCCCTGGTTGCGTTATTTATCTGTCTGTTCGTCGCCTGGAAAATCCCGCGCGAAATCAGCCACAAGGAATTCGCACTGTCGCGCAACTACATCTATGAAATCTGGAATTACCTGATACGCTATATCGTTCCGGTATTGTTACTGATCGTAATCCTGGCTGCGTTTGGACTGATTTGAAGTGTCTGAAATCTCACGTAGCGCTTTGCTGCCCTATCCGGCCCGGTTCATGTACGACATCGTAAACCAGGTCGAAGATTACCCCGAGTTCCTACCCTGGTGCGGCGGCGCCAGGCTGCATCATGCGGACGATACTTCGCTCGAAGCTTCGATAAAAATCAGCGTGGCCGGTGTCGAACAATGGTTTAAAACGCGTAATTCTATGGTTCCAGGTAAATCGATCGAGATCGAACTGGTGGATGGCCCGTTCAAGCGGCTGCAGGGGCACTGGAAGTTTACACCGCTGCACGAGGAGGGCTGTAAAATAGAGCTGGTACTCGCCTTCGAATTCAAACGCGGTATTGCCGCAACCGTAATAGCGCCGGCGTTTACCCGTATTGCCAACACCCTGGTGGATTCGTTTTGTCAACGCGCACAGGAACTCCATGGAAAATAAAACGCTGATCGAAGTTGCCTATGCAACCCCGCAAAAGCAGATCATTCTTAAATGCCGGATTGAACCCGGAACCGCGCCGAGGGATGCGGTGCGTCAGTCCGGCATCGATCAGCATTTTCCCGAGATCGACATGGATAGTTGCGACCTCGGCGTCTTCGGCAAGGCCATAGCCGCGGACTACGAACTACAGGATGGAGACCGTATTGAAATTTACCGTCCGCTAATCGCGGATCCGAAGGAGATACGCCGACAGCGTGCGGCTCAGGGACTGAAAATGAAAAAAGGCGGGGGTGCAGTTAACCCGGAGTAAGGTTGCCCTCGATTGCAGACAGCAAGTCGTCCGTGAAAGTCAGGGTCATGACACTTTTTTCTATGCTGCCATTGTCGCCGTTTTTGAGGTAAAACACGTATTGCCATTTATTGGGTTGATAAAGATCGACGACCGCAGGGGTTCCGAGCAGGAATTCAACCTGATTGCGCGACATGCCGATCTCGAGCTGTTCCACCAGTGCCGGGTCGATCCGGTTCCCCTGGGGGATATCCATTCGATACACGCAGCCTGACAGTGTTACAATAACTGCTCCTACGATCAGGCCTGTCTGTAATTTGCGTAAATTCATGCTGCCAGCAGTTTCGGGTGAAGGCGCGATGATACTGGCAGGGCCGGTTTGCTGTAAATACTGAGAATTAAAATATGGAAACAGCCGATATTAAAAACGCGGGATTAAAGGTAACGCTGCCGCGTATGAAGATTCTGGAGTTGCTGGAGCATTCACCGGACCGCCATCTGAAAGCGGAGGATATTTACAAGATGCTGCTTGATTCGGGCGAGGAAATCGCGCTGGCCACGGTCTATCGGGTTCTGACCCAGTTCGAAACCGCGGGACTGGTTACCCGGCATCATTTCGATGGGGGCCACGCTGTTTTCGAGATTAACGACGGCGAACATCACGATCACCTGGTCGATATTTCCACCGGAAGGGTGGTCGAGTTTTACGACGAAATTATCGAGCAGCGTCAAAAAGAGATCGCAGACAGTTACGATTTCACTATCACCGAGCACACCATGGTGCTTTACGGTCATTTCAAGAAAAAATAAATTCCGCGACTGCCCTCGAGCGCAACGGCCTCGAAAAATCTGAGTCATTTGCTTAATCCCGCGAGGCAATCATCTCGCTGGCGTGCGCGCGCGATTGTTCCGTTATCCTGAGACCGCCGAGCATACGCGCAATTTCCTCCAGGCGCTCGCTTTCATCCAGCGCCAGTACCGTGGTCGTGGTGTCATCCTCGACGCTGCTTTTTTCGACTCGAAAATGGTGGTGCGCCCGGGAAGCGACCTGGGGCAGGTGGGTTACGCACAATACCTGGCGTCCCTGACCCAGCAGGCGCAGCTTCTTGCCGACGATTTCGGCCACGCCGCCGCCGACACCACTGTCGACCTCGTCGAAGATCAGGCTCGGAATTTGCGAAGATTCGCTCATGATGACCTGGATTGCGAGGCTGATTCGCGACAGTTCACCGCCCGAAGCAACCCGGGAAAGCGGTTTCGGAGCCTGTCCCGGATTGGCGCTGACGAGGTAGCGAATATTATCGATTCCGTTGGCCGATTCGACCTGGCCAGATTCGACATCGATTATGAAGCGGCCTTTTTCCATGCCCAGCTGCTGCATCACCTGGGTGATTTGCTCGGACAGGCTGGCAGCGGTCTGCCGCCGTTTAAGCGACAACTCGCGCGCGCTGAAGCGGAAATCCTCCTGCGCCTTTTCGAGCTCGGCCTCGATGGCCGATACGTCGAAACTGTCACCCTTGAGCGTTTCCAGTTCCCGTTCCAGCTCGAGTCGCAGCGCCGGTAACGCCGCCACCTCGACATGATGCTTGCGCGCGAGGTTCTGCGTGCCGGCGATACGTTCATTGGTAGCCTGCAGGCGCTCGCCGTCGAGCTCGATGCTGTCGCGGTAATCGCGCAGTTCGGTAGTCGCTTCCTGTACCTGGATCAGGGCGGCATTCACCATTTCATGACTGCTGCCCAGTGTTTTGTCGCTTGCCAGCAACTCGCGCAGTCGCTGTTCGCAAAGGGACAGCGCCGATTGCAGGTTCTGCTCCTCGTTGTCATAGAGTATTTCGAGTACTTCGCCGGTTTTTTCGAGCAGATTGCCCGCATTCGCCAGGCGTCGATACTCCTGCTGCAATTGATCGAATTCTCCGTCGGCCAGATCCAGTTGCTGCAATTCACTGCAGTAAAGCTCGAGCAGGTCGATGCGCTGCTCCCGTTCCTGCGAGCCGGAGCGCGCCTGCTGCAGGCGTTGCCGCAAAGCCTGGTAAGCCTGGTATTTCTGCGCCACTTCCGCGAGCAGGGCGGGTTCACCGAGAAAAGCGTCCAGCAGTTGTCGCTGAACCTGCGGTTTTTGCAGTGACTGGTGTTCATGCTGACCGTGGATATCGATCAACAGGTCGCACAGGCTGCGCAACTGCGCCAGGGTTGCGCTATAGCCGTTGATAAAGGCCTTGCTGCGACCATTGGCGTAAAGTACGCGACGGATGACACATTCATCGTCGGCGCTCATTTCATTGTCGGCGAGCCAGGCGCCGGCAGGTGCCTGATCGTCGATATTGAAGCAGACCGAAATCTCGGCACGTTCGGCTCCGTCGCGAATACTGTCGCTGTCGGCACGGTCGCCAGCGGCCAGTTTGATCGCATCGAGCAGAATCGATTTGCCGGCACCGGTTTCACCGGTCAATGCGGTCAGTCCCGCCTCGAGTTCGAGCTGCAGCGAATCGATAATGGCGAAGTTCTGGATCTGGATCGAGTCGAGCACTAGTAATTCGTACTCCAGAAGAGTTTCGACCGCAGCACCTGGAAATAGTCATAGTCTTCCGGATGCAGCAGGGTCAATGGTTCGCTGTAGCGCGTGATCAGAACCCGGTTGTCGGGCCCTACCGTTTTCGTCGAATGCCCGTCGTAACTGACCTTGGCAATATGTGAATCCTGCCCCAGGCGTACCTCGATCGGCTGATCCGCCGGTAAAACGATCGGACGGTTACTGAGCGTGTGCGGGCATATGGGCACGATGGCGAGGGTTTCCAGCGACGGATGTATGATCGGCCCGCCACCGGACATTGCATAGGCGGTCGAGCCGGTTGGCGTGCTGACGATGACGCCATCGGAACGCTGAATGTGGATCAGGTGGCCGCCGCTGGATACTTCATACTCGATCATGTTAGCCGACTCGTGACTGTGCAAAATGATGTCATTCAGCGCAATATTGGTCGACAGGAGTTCATCGCCGCGGTAGAAACTGCCCTCGATAAAGAAGCGCTTTTCGACGCTGTAACGGCCATTCACGACCTCGTCGATATAAGACTCGTAATCGTCGAAGGAGACATCGGCGAGGAAACCGAGACGGCCGAGGTTAATTCCGAGTAGAGGGGTGTTCTTGTTGGCCAGGGCGCGTGCCGCGGTCAGCAGCGTACCGTCCCCGCCCAGCGAAATAACCAGGTCGACGCGATCCACCAGATGTTCCAGCGAGACGCTCGAGATTTCGACCAGCGGCTGCTCGAAATCGAGGCAGTGCACCAGGACATCGGCATGGCGCGCAAGCACGTCGATAACCTGTCGAATGCTGTCCTGGCGCGATTGCATGTCGTTGCGCACGACCAGGCCGATTGATTTGAATTTGGCCGACATTGTTCTGATTGTTTACCCGGAATTCCCGATTTAAGGGGTTTTTCGTTTCAGGCCGGTATTTTACTGCAATAAAATTGTCGCTAAACTACCGCAAGGCAACAATATATCAGACCCGATGACTGAAAAATACGAACTTGATGAACGCGCCCAGCTATTACTGCGCCAATTGATCAACTCGTATACGCGAGACGCGCAACCGGTTGGATCTAAAAACCTGGCTCAGTTATCGGGCCTCGACGTCAGCTCCGCAACCATACGCAATATCATGGCCAGGCTCGAAAACATGGGCCTGGTCGATTCGCCGCATACCTCGGCCGGGCGTATTCCCACCGAAGCGGGTTATCGTTTCTTCATCGACAGCCTGCTCGAAGTCGACAATCTCGGTGAATCCGCTCAACAGGAAATTTCCAGGAACTTCAGTACGGACAAAACTTCCAGCGATCTGATTCACAGCGCTACCGATATCCTGTCGCAGGTCACCCGGCTCACGGGCATCGTTAGCCTGACGCACACCGCGCCTGCCGAGGTGCGCCACATAGAGTTCATGAAGCTATCCGAACGTCGCGTGCTGGTGATCCTCGTGATTAACAAAGACGACGTGCACAACAAGGTGATCCACGTCGATCGCGACTACAGCGATATCGAGCTGCAGCAGGCGGCGCAAACGCTGAGTCACTATCTGATCGGGCGCAGTTTCGAAAGCGCACGCAAGATGCTGCTCGAAGAGCTTTCCGAACTGCGCACCGACGTCAACTCGATCATGAATACCGTGCTCGAGGCGATGGACGAGGTGTGCAGCCTGAATACGCACGAAGACTTGATCACGAGCGGTGAAACCAATTTACTGGAATATGCAGAGCTCTCTGATATCAATAAGTTACGTAATCTTTTTAATGTATTTAATGAAAAAACGGACCTGCTTAAACTGCTCGATGGATGCACCTCGGCGGACGGTGTGGAGATTTTTATTGGCAGTGAATCCGGCTACTCGGTGCTGAGCGACTGTGCCGTGGTCGGCGCCCCTTATCACGTCAAGGGCGAGATCGTCGGTGTGCTGGGTGTGATCGGCCCGACACGTATCGCTTATGAACAGGTTATTCCTGTGGTCGATATAACCGCAAAATTATTGACTTCGGCCTTGAATACTCCGAAATAATCCTTACATTGTAGCCCACCAAATCAATGCCGGCCCGCGGGCCGCCATAAATCCAACTCGAACTAAAGCCAATTCGTACCTAACGGAGCAGTTAATGTCGCCAGAACAAAGCAAAGTCGAAGCCGAGGAAGAGCATTCGCTGGCCACCGAGCCCGAAGAACACGCGCATCTCGAAGACGTTGTTCCCGAAGCCGCCGAGGCTGAAGCCGAAGCGGAAGAATCGCCAGAGCAACAGCTCGAAAAAGCGCAGGAAACGATCAAGGATTACTGGGACCAGATGATGCGCCTGCGTGCCGAAATCGAAAACAATCGTAAGCGCGCGGAGCGTGACATCGAAGGTGCACACAAGTACGCGCTGAAGAATTTCATCGAAGATTTGTTGCCGATCATCGACAGCATGGAGATGGGCCAGACCGCCGCGGCTGCCGAAAACGCCACGCTGGAAAGTATTCGCGAAGGCTCGGCGCTAACGATGAATATGTTTATCCAGGTCCTGGAAAGAAACGGCCTGGTGCAAATCGATCCCCTGGGAGAAAAATTCGATCCAGAAAAACACCAGGCGATCAGCATGATCGAATCCGAAGGCGCCGAATCCAACGCCATCATCGAAGTCATGCAAAAGGGCTTTCTGCTAAACGATCGGCTGGTGCGTCCGGCCATGGTCGTGGTCGCAAAATAATCCCCTGAAATTAATGTTTAACAAGCTTGAAAGCAAAAAAAATAACCCTACATCTGGTGTAAGTTTCACCTGATACAGTTTTTGGGAGCATCTAAATGGGCAGAATCATAGGTATAGACCTCGGTACCACGAATTCGTGCGTAGCGGTAATGGAGGGCGACAAACCCAAGGTTATCGAAAACGCGGAAGGCGATCGTACCACCCCTTCCATCGTCGCATTTGGCGCCGATGACGAAATCCTGGTGGGCCAGCCGGCCAAGCGCCAGGCGGTTACCAATCCCAGCGACACCCTGTACGCGGTAAAACGCCTGATCGGGCGTCGTTTCGACGAATCAGCGGTGCAAAAAGACATCGACCTGGTACCTTACAAGATTCTCAAGGCAGACAATGGCGACGCCTGGGTCGAAGCCCGGGGCAAGAAGATGGCGCCGCCGGAGATTTCCGCGCGCGTGCTGCAGAAAATGAAAAAAACCGCGGAAGATTATCTCGGCGAAGAGGTCACCGAGGCGGTCATCACGGTTCC
>CP070646.1:3021821-3030174 GCA_020354435.1 Gammaproteobacteria bacterium | reverse complement strand
TCACACGCCGGTCTGGTCGCTCGGCGCCGCGATCGAACTGGTGGTGCCGCTCGCGATTACCGTGCTGGTAGTGCAAAACGGCCAGGGCATTGCGGTGCTGCGTGCGGTCGGCCATCAGCCGCCGGTTAACGCGATTACCGCCGCCTGCGGCATCGGCAGTTTGATCGCCGCGGTATTCGGTGGTGTCAGCACCTGCCTCACCGGCCCGACCAACGCGATTGTAAGCAGCTCCGGCGAAAAATCGCGTCACTACACGGGCGGCATCTTCGTCGGTTTGCTCGCGCTCGCGTTCGGCCTGCTCGCACCGACCTTTACCCGCTTTTTACTCGATGCGCCCGAAGCCTTCGTCATGACGCTGGCCGGTCTCGCACTGCTGAAAATCCTGCAGGCCGCCTTCACCACCTGCTTCAGCGACCGTTGCACACTTGGCGCGCTGATCGCGTTCCTGGTTACGGTAGCCGACTTGCCGCTGTTTAGTATTGGCGCCGCATTCTGGGGTCTGGTCGCGGGAATTCTGATTTCGCGACTGCTGGAGCGAGACGATTTTCGCGCGACAGAGGACGGCGTCTGAGTGCCTCAGCCGATACTGTCTTCGTCGGGGAGATCCGGTTCTATCACTAGCCGAGCCTGCTTTATGCCGATTCGCTGGCGCCAGAATAAATGTGGCAGTTAACCTGCGCCAAGGTGAAGCTTGGCGACACACTCTGCTAAAATTACTCGTATTATGCGTCTTGTTCATTGTTTCTTTTTTATCGCCTGCCTGATTGTTGCGGGCTGTGCCACTTCGATCCCGGTGGAAACGGATTATGATCCCGAGCAGGATTTTGCCAGCCTGCAAAAGTACGCCTGGCACGACCAGGTGCATGTGCTGGACCCGCTCGTCGGCGATCGCATCCGCGGCGCGATCGATAGCGCGTTGGCGGCCCTTGGTTTCATCAGGATTGATCCAGGTGAAGAGCCGGATTTTCGGGTCAGTTTTACCGCGGTCGCGGAACAGGCATCGCGAGTGAGTACTACATCCCCTTCGATGGGCTATCGCCACAGCAGATGGGCCGTCGGCGATTCTCCGTCGCACCGTTTCAGGGAATACACCCGGGGCACGTTAATTATCGATATCATCGATCCGAGCGGAAAAGAGTTACTGTGGCGCGGGGTCAGCGCGCGTTCGCTGGAGGAGGGCCGATCCCCGGAAGAGAAAGCCAGCGACGTCAGGGAAATCGTTATCGCGATTCTGCAAAAATTCCCTCCAAAGTCGAATTGAGGAACCTCTGAACAATCCGATTACCGTGGAATGTCGGGGACAGTTTACTAGTTTCCCCTCGATTTAACCGGTTTAACCGCCAGACCAGTTTTTTTCACGGACGAGATCGAATACATCCCTTTCGCGGTATTTTTATTTATAGCCTTTAAAAATACTCTTGGGCCCGTAAATTACCCACATCGCCCTAAGAAATGGCGTGAAGGGTTTATCAGGGAATTCATATTATGTTTTATAAATTTCGACTGGTCGTACTTATCTTGATCTCGACCGCGGTTAACCAGGTAGCTGCGCAATCGCCGGCCGAGGATAATTCCTGGTGGTGGGAAGATGCCTGGTGGAACGATGGCTTGATCGAGAGCGCCGAGAATCATGTCATCGAATCATCCTGGACCAGCTACAAGAGTGGCGACGTCGAGGTTCCTGCGCTGGTAATCCGACCCTCGGACGACGGCAATTACCCGGCCGTTTTGTTTTTACATGGCCGGCGTGGACTGGACGACCTGGTCCAGCGCCATGCCCGGCGAGTTGCGGCGCGAGGCTTCGTCGTACTGGCGCCGGATATCTACGGCGCCCATTTTCTTGGCACCCATCCGATCGAGCATGACTACGCGCTGGAAAAAGACGTCGATGCAGCGGTCGATGTGCTGCTCTCTCGTACCGATATCAGCACGGACAAGGCTTGCCTGTACTCGCATACCCGCGGGGGTTACTACGCTCTAAAAGTAGCGACCACATTCAAACGCCAGCAAAATCACATCGGCTGTTATGTTTCGTTTTACCCCCATCTGCAGGATCCGAATGCGCCGGAACCGCTGCAGGTATACGGCTATGCGCCGGAGATCGAGCAATTGACTCTGCCCACGCTGGTGTTTATCGGTGATGAAGAACAGTATCAGCGCCGCCGCGTGATCGAGACCAGTATCGACGTAATGCAAAGCAAGGGCCGAAATGCACGCTTGATCATCTATCCCGGTGTTGGTCGTGGCTTCGATTTCCGCCCCAAAAACGTACGTACTTTTGCCGACGATCTGGCATCGAAGGATTCGGTGCAGCGGGCGGCAAAATTCATGCGCCAACATTTGACGGGATCTAACTCGGGAGCGAGTTCCGCGGGGGCATTGGCCGGAAGCGCCCTTTAAAACCTTCACAAGCCTCCGAATGTCGGGGACAGTTTACTAGTTTCTCCCGATGTATCGAGTTAAACCTGATGAGTGTTGGCTGGTTATTCGCATGCATAGTTTTTATACTCTGCGCACTTGTTTCATAGGTGGTGAGATTCATGTCTTTTTGGAAACTGGTTTTTGTTTGTGCGCTGACGTGTTTGCCCCTGTCGGGTAAAGCAACTGCCGAGTTGACTCAAACGCTGAAGAGAATCAATGACTCGGGCGAAATCAACCTGGGTTATCGTAAAGATCAGACGCCGATGTCGTTCGACCACGGTTCCAATAAACCCGCGGGATACTCGGTCGAGTTATGTAACCGTATCGCCGTAGCCGTAAAAAAGAAACTGGGCCGTTCCGATATCAGGATCAATTACGTGCCCGTAACCGCTGAAAGCCGCTTCGGCGCTATTCAGTCTGGCAAGATTGATATCCTTTGTGGCGCGACGACCAAGACGCTCTCGAGGTCTGAGATTGTGGGTTTCACGCAGCTCACGTTCGTTACCGGCGGGGCCTTGTTGAGCCGCAAGGACGCGGTGGTGGAAAACGTCAAGGGTCTCGAGGGAAAGCGGGTGGCCGTGGTCTCCGATACAACGACTATTGTGTCCTTGAGAGCCGCGTTAGACGGGAAGGTCAGCGATGTCGAGGTGATTCCGGTCGGTACGACGAGTGAAGGCATGGGCATGCTCGAAAAAGGCGAGGTCGATGCGTTCGCCGCCGACCAGGTCGTTTTGATCGGGCAGGTTATCGCGCGCGGCGGCCGCAAACTTTATGCGCTCTCTAATGAACTCTTTTCGTTCGAGCCATTTGCGTTGGCGGTGCCACGTGGCGACGCCGATTTCCAGCTTGTCGCCGATCGGGTGCTTTCACGCCTGAATCGCAGTGGCGAGATCGTCGGGATTTATAAAAAATGGTTCGGCAGCTTTGGCGAAAAGCCGCCGTCCGCGCTGGATGCGCTATACCAGCTGAATTCGACGCCCCCGTAATCGCCAAGCGGCAGTGAACCCGACGGGCTTTTGATTTCAATACGGATTAATAATCGTTATTACCTCAGCTGCCAGATTCAATCAATCGATTGGCCACCACCGAGACAAGTGGATATCCTCGCGATAAACAGAAATAAAACGATAGTGAGGACGGAGGAACAGTTATGGTAAAGACTTTTACCCAATCGGTTAGCGAGGCGATGGCCGAGGTGGCAGTAATTAGCCCAGCAGAAGCAAGGCAGCGGATACAGCAAGAGTCGAGGACCCTGGTAATTGATCCACGCGATGCGGCGGATATTCCGGTCACGGGAATCATTCCAGGGGCAATGAACATATCCTACGGCTCGTTGACCTACAAGGCCGATGATGAACTTCCCCCGGAATATCGCGAGCCGGAACTCGAAGACCGTTCTCGGCCCATCATTACGTCTTGTGAAACCGGGGAATTGGGAGCCCTGGCTGGAAAACTCTTGCAGGATATGGGGTTTTCAAACGTCGCTATTCTCGAGGGCGGCACCCAGGCGTGGAAAGATGCGGGATTTCCAACAGAGTAGGGTGCCGGGAAGATAGCTCCACCAAAGCGGGTCGCCGTGCTTCCGATCCGTGGTAAACACAAAATCCGTTTTCTCCAGTGGAGATGCCGATGCGCGCGTGAGGGGTTTCGTTCTTCGCCCGCAGGCAGGCTCCTCCAGGGAATTCTGCGGCTTCATCCTGACTTCTTCGACTTATAGAGTAGAATGCGCTGGAGCGGAAATTTAGCCATGCCTCCCAGATACCGACAATTTGAGCCAGATGATCGAATCCCGGTCTATCGGATGTTTCGAGAGAGTCTCAGGGACTACATGCTGCAACATGGTCTGGCGAGCACCGAAGACGAAAACGATATCGATGAATATTTTCGGCAGCAGCAAAACTTGTATGTGCACCTGGAACAGACCGCCAACGAAGACTGGGTGGCCGAAAACGACCACGGCAACCTGGTTGGCTGGGCGAGGTCGATCGAAAGGGATAGCCACCTGCAGCTCACGCATTTTTTCGTCGATTCCGATGCGCAGGGTGGCGGAGTCGGAAGGGCACTGCTGGATCGGGCCTTTCCGTTGAATCGTGGCGATCAGCGTTCAGTTATTGCAACCACCAATACCCGGGCGCTTTCCCTGTACCTGCGCCAGGATGTCTGCTTCCAGGGTATGGCGTTTAGTTTTTACGGTGAGCCGCACATTCGAGAATTCGACAGCGGTCTCGATGTCGAGCAGGCGGATGCATCGCCGAAAACGCTGGAGAGCATCGTCGCAATCGATTCCAAGGTGCTGGGCTATCGACGCCCGACCGACCTCGAGTTTTTCATGAGCCAGCAGCCCGCATTCCTGTTTCGCCATGCCGGTCGTCTGGTTGGATATGCTTTCGGCTGTGATGGATATTCGGCGGGTCCGGCGGCAACGCTGGAACCGCAGCATCTACCGGCACTGCTCTATCAGATCGAGCGTAGCGCCTGTCAGGCCGGTATGGATTCGTTGTGGCTGACTGTGCCCGCGGCGGCTCAGCAAGCAGTGACCTGGGCGTTATCCTCCGGTTACAGGATGGACCCGTTTTACGAAGTCTTATTGGCCAGGGAACCATCGATGAAGCTTGACCGGTTTATCATGACCCAATCGGCTTTCGTCTGGTGACGGGATCGGGATCGGCGCCTGGTCGGTGTGATCCTGACAGCCGAACTTAATGGAACAGCGGACTTTTTAACTGCAGCTAACCTTTTCACGTTAGAATGACGAGGTTCCGAGGAAACGAGCGATACAAATGAACAATCAAGCCAGCTGTCTTTGCGGAAGCGTGCAATGGGAAATAACGGCGGAGCCGTTCAACGCTTTCAATTGCCACTGCAAGATGTGCCGTAAGGCCCATGGTTCGGCGTTTGGCACCTACTGGTTCGTCAAGGCGGAGCAATTCAACTGGCTTAGCGACACCGATAGCATCGTGCGCTATCGCTCGTCCCACCTGCTGACGCGCAGTTTTTGCGGCACCTGCGGCTCGGTAGTGCCTTATCCCAGCGAGCAGGGAAATCACTGGCTGGCACTCGGCGGATGTCACAATGACGGCAAGAAATCGGATTGCCATGTCTTCGCCGCGCATAAGGCACCCTGGTTCGATATTACCGACAATCTTCCCCGGCACGATGACTACCCCGATTTCACCGGGATGAAGCGCGTGGAAGAAGAACCGCTCGAATCCGGACCTGATGGCATCGTGCGCGGCAGTTGTTTATGCGGAACCGTAAAATACGAGTTAAGCGAGCCGTTTACCCTGGTGCAAAATTGTCACTGCCATCGATGCCGCAAGGCCCGTGCCGCGGCGCACGCGACCAACGGATTCATACCGATTGACGGCGTCAGGTTTGTGCAGGGTGAAGACAATCTGGCGTATTACAAAGTGCCCGACGCGAAGTACTTCATGCAGGTGTTTTGCAAAACCTGCGGATCGAAGATGCCCCGCCTCGACCCCGACAGAGGTATTGCGGTGATACCGTTCGGCGGCCTGGATGATGACCCCGGGGTCAAACCCATGAGACATATCTACGTCGACGACATGGCGAAGTGGTACGAAATCACCGATGATTTGCCGCAGTTCAACCAAGAACCGGCAAGCTGATTCGGGTGCAGTACGTTAGAACCTCTGGTATGCGGGTTTTGGGTCGGTCCTGGTTGCCCATCCAGATTTCTTATGCGTCAGTTTTTCCGATAACGGCTGCTTATAATCAAAGCTCGGGAAACGCTCCTTGATCAATAGCGGACTCTTGTATATCTACTATACTCGGAGCGTTAGCAGTAATCTCGTTAGGCTACAGATGAATTTGAAAAACACCATTGCGCTCGCTGTTATTATCTGTCTGAGTTCCACCCCGGCTCTGGCAAAGAAAGAAAAGGACAAGGACAAACCGCTTCCACAGGGCTTGCAGATGAAACTGGATAGAGGTGGTTCACTGCCCCCGGGCTGGCAGAAAAAGCTCGTAAAGGGAGAGGTTCTCGAGGAGCCTGTTTATAACCATAGTGAAGTGGTTATTCCGATTGACTCCAGGGGTATGATTACGGTTCGTATTGAAGGAAAGCTGATCAAGATTATCGAGGCGACAAGAGAGATTGTCGAAATTGTCGACCTGCTAAATCAGTCCTAGATCCCCGATTCTTTTCGATAGCCGTATTTAAGCAAGAGATTCGGGCTCTTTTTAAGAACCGCCTTTTTCCTTGATTGCTCGAATTTGAGCGTTCGAAGCGCTCCATCCGGTTCAGGATAAGCGGGTGCATCGCCAGCGTGACCGACTTACGGCGATACAGGCTCCGTCACGCCGCGTCGCAGCTTCGCCTCGACTCGCAACGCCTGCAAAAGTTTCTGATCGATGACTTCCGGGTAGAGTGTATGGAACCGTTCGACATCGACGGCGTTTTCGCGGGAAGCCAGCTCGAGCCGCTGCCGATCTTCCTGAGCCAGCCCCTGAAGCATCAGAAGACGTGGCGCCAGCCGACAGATATATAGCTGGCAAAGACGGTCGTGTTCTTCCTGCTCCCAGTCTTGGCTGATCAGGCACGGTGGAAATTCGGTGGCCATGGTCTCAGCGCGATCGAACCAGGCTGCGCGCGGATTTGGCCCGGCACGTTCCGCGATCAAACTCTCCAGGCGTGCATTGACCGGCGGGACGTAGCCCGTGTCGTGCTCAGTGGATTCCTCGATTCGAAGCTGGGCGGCGGGCATCGCCATCCACGCCGGCCTCACCGAGGGCTTGCCGATTTCCTCCGCGCTGATACAGGAATGCAGCAGCGCCAGGGGCCTTTGCTCGAAATGATCCAGCAGCCAGTACTCGAAGCGGTCGAGCGCGGGATAGGGCAGGCTCGAATGTGAAATCCAGGTGGACAGCTGTTCGATCGCGAAAGTCACGGCTTCGGTATCGAAAAACGGATGCAGCGGCTCGCGTATCAGACCCGCAGGCGTGATGCTGGCGACGGCTATGTATTTGTTTGGTTGTTTGTCGGGATTGGTCAGATCCGGACGAGTATTGACGGCTTTATCCGTGAAGCGGATCTGAATCTCCCAGTGTTTTCCATCCATGCTTAGCGCCCTGGCATCGCCGGCCTCGGCGATCTGTAGCTGCCCGGTAAAAGGAGGCATCATGCGTCTCGAGTAAGTTTTTACCATGGCGCACGACTGTCCCGGGGGCCGAGGTTCCTGTCCATCTGCCGATTCGATACTGGCGGCACCCCCGCCGCTTGACCCGCGATCTCGTTCGTCGCTTTCGCTTCGACGAAACCAGTGTATCGGATTGATTAAGTCTCGAAACATTACAATTAGAATTCCGGGGTCAGTATAGCTGTTTTGTATTCGCTTAATGGCATTTAATTATTAATACTCATACCGTCTCCGGAATAGCCAAACAGTTAGCAAACACTCATGTTTTTTCCGAAACCGGCTATTAGCGACCAGAACGGACCCTGATCCATCTGCGCACAAAATAGGTCTTTTCTGGTCGCGCCGTTTTAGGGCTGAAACTTACCTTGATTTATACAGGGTAAGAGCCATTACAAATACAACCTGTTTTTTGTCAGGACGGTATTCCCACTATAATGTTGATCAAAAAAGAATCAACGAACGAAACCATTTTCAGCTGGAGTTCAAAATGAAAATAGCCTCGATCCCCTTTATGTTCTTATTCGTTACATTGCTGACCGGCTGTGTAACGTCCCATCCACAAAATGCCGATGGATTTCGAGCGGTGGTATCCGGTGCCTCTCTGGCCAAAGTGGACAAGTACGAGGTGACCGAGCCGCTTCACGAGATGGCTTCGTTTTTTGAGAAAATGTCGCCCAAATGTCTTGATGTAGCCATTAAAGCGGTTTCGCAAAGCACTACCAGTTACCAGGTAATCGTAACCGACTATAACCCGACCGTGATTGTTGGAAAGG
>CP070646.1:2915561-3021721 GCA_020354435.1 Gammaproteobacteria bacterium | reverse complement strand
AACCGCCTTCAGGTTGAGCGACAGGTCCATCAACAACTGTTCACGCATGTCGTGCGAGAACATATTCATGATCCGGTCCATCGCCTGGTTCGAGTTAACCGCGTGCAGCGTCGTCAGACACAGGTGGCCGGTATCGGCAAAGTTAATCGCCGCCTTCATGGTTTCGGCATCGCGCGCCTCACCGATCATGATCACTTCCGGCGCTTCACGCAGCGCCTCGCGCAATGCATTGGCGTAGCTCAGCGTGTCGATACCGACTTCGCGCTGGGATACAATCGACTTCTTGTGACGAAAGACGAATTCGATCGGATCCTCAATCGTCAGCATATGACCGCCAACAGTATTATTGCGATGATCGAGCATCGCTGCCAGCGAGGTCGATTTACCCGAACCGGTAGAGCCTACCACCAGCACCAGGCCGGTCTGGTTCATGACGACTTCCTTCAGCACCTGCGGCAGGCCGAGCTCGTCGATGGTAGGAATGTCCCACTTGATGTAGCGAATGACCATCGAAACTTCGGAACGCTGGATGAAAATATTGACGCGGAAACGGCCGACATCGTTCAGCGTAAAACCGAGGTTCAGCTCGCGGTTGATTTCGAAGTCGCGTACCTGCTCGTCGTTGAGCAGGCTATAGGCCAGCTTCATGACCTGCCCGCTCTGGAAGGGGTTCTTCGCGATCGCGGCGGTATTGCCCTGGGTTTTCATGTTAGGCGGCGCACCGGTAACGAAATACAGGTCCGAAGCCTGCTTCTCAACCATGATTTTGAGATAAGGTTCGAGCAGCTTCGTGGTGGGTTCGCGGGGCATACTACCTCTCCTGCCTAAATCATACCGCTGGCGGCTTCTTCATCTGAATCTTCGAGTTCGAAGTCGCGATGATCCTCGACCACGCCTGTTTTACGCGCGGTGTCGCTCTCGAGCTTGATACGCAGACGAATATCGTTAACCGAATCAGCATTACGCAACGCGTCTTCGAAAGTAATCCTCTGATCTTCGTAGAGATCGAACAGGGCCTGGTCGAAAGTCTTCATGCCGGCCTCGTTGGACTTTGCGATCAGAGACTTCATCTCATGCACGTCGCCCTTGAAAATCAGGTCGGCCATCAGCGGCGTGTTCAACATGACCTCGATCGCGGGAATTCGGCCGGCGCCGTCGATCTTCGGAATCAGGCGCTGCGACACCATCCCCTTCAGGTTCAGCGACAAGTCCATCAGCAACTGCTGTCGGCGCTCGTCCGGGAAAAAGTTGATGATCCGGTCCAGCGCCTGGTTGGTGCTGTTGGCGTGCAGCGTCGACAGGCACAGGTGCCCGGTTTCGGCAAACGCGATTGCGTGCTCCATGGTCTCGCGATCGCGGATCTCGCCGATCAGGATGACGTCGGGCGCCTGACGCAGCGTATTCTTCAAGGCGATTTCATACGACTCGGTATCGACCCCGACCTCGCGCTGGGTGACCAGGCAATTGCGATGGTCGTGCACGAATTCGACCGGGTCTTCGATAGTGATGATATGGCCGTAGGAATTGCGATTCCTGTAATCCACCATCGACGCCAGCGAGGTCGATTTACCCGAGCCGGTGCCGCCGACAAAAATAACCAATCCACGCTTGGTCATCGCGATGTCCTGCAAAATCGGCGGCAGGTTCAGTTCGTCGAAACTCGGAATTTCCGAGTTAATAATCCGCAGCACCATACCCGAGCTACCGCGTTGCACGAAAGCATTGACACGAAAGCGAGCTACACCGGGCAGCGCGATCGAAAAGTTACATTCCTGCTTTTCCTCGAACTCTGACACCTGCTTGTCGTTCATGATCGAACGTGCCAGCATCTGCGTGTGGTTGGGCGACAGGTTCTGCTTGGAAACGGTAACGACCTTGCCATCAATTTTCATCGCCGGCGGTGAACCCGTGGTAATGAACAGGTCCGACCCATCCTTGCTCACCATCATGCGCAGCAGGTCATGCATGAAACTGATTGCCTTGTTACGATCCACTAGATTCTCCTACCAGGATTTATTCGCAAAATTACAACGCATCCGGATTGGCCGCTTTACGTTGGGCCTCGTCCTTGGAAACGACGCCTGATGCCAGCAAAGTTTTCAAGTTCTGATCCAGCGTCTGCATGCCGACATTCTGTCCGGTCTGTATCGCCGAGTACATCTGCGCCACCTTGTCTTCGCGAATCAGGTTACGAATCGCCGGCGTGCCGATCATGATTTCGTGCGCGGCGATGCGACCGCCACCGATTTTTTTCATCAGGGTTTGCGATATGACCGCCTTCAGCGATTCCGACAGCATCGAACGCACCATGGCCTTTTCCGCTGCCGGGAATACGTCGACGATACGGTCGATGGTCTTGGCCGCCGAACTGGTATGCAGCGTGCCGAACACGAGGTGGCCGGTCTCGGCCGCGGACAGGGCGAGACGTATGGTTTCGAGATCGCGCATCTCGCCAACCAGAATGGTGTCGGGGTCCTCGCGCAGCGCCGAGCGCAGCGCTTCGTTGAAGCCGAGCGTATCGCGGTGTACCTCGCGCTGGTTGACCAGGCATTTTTTACTTTCATGCACGAATTCGATCGGATCCTCTACCGTCAGGATATGGCCGTACTCGCTGTCGTTCTTGTAGTCAATCATGCCTGCCAGCGTGGTCGACTTACCCGATCCGGTAGGCCCGGTAACCAGCACGATGCCGCGCGGATACTCGGAAATTTGCTGGAAGATTTTGGGCGCGTTCAAATCCTCGAGACTCAGAATCTTCGACGGAATGGTCCGGAAAACGCCGCCGGCGCCGCGATTGTGGTTGAAGGCGTTGACGCGAAAACGCGCCAGCCCCGGGATCTCGAAAGAAAAGTCGGTCTCGAGGTACTCTTCGTAATCCTTGCGTTGCTTGTCACTCATGATGTCGTAAATCATGTCGTGCACCTGCTTGTGATCCATCTCCGGCACGTTGATGCGGCGGATATCACCATCGACTCGAATCATCGGCGGCAAACCCGCCGACAGGTGTAAATCCGAAGCGCCCTGTTTGACGCCAAAAGCAAGGAGTTGAGCTATATCCATTGAGATTGCCTAGGTTGTTTTACGGGTATTATAGGATTGTTATCGGGTTTTGCTTATCGACTGCTAACAAACTGATTATAATCGGTGGCTCGCTATAGCCTTGTTAACAAATAAACTATAGCAAAACCTATGCAGAATATTGGAAAAAATCTAAATCGAATTCACGCGCAAATAGCGCAGGCCGCCGAGGCCTGCCAGCGTGATCCGAAAACGATTTTACTGCTCGCGGTGAGCAAGCAAAAACCGGCCAGCGATATCCGCGTGGCCTATGAACTGGGACAGAAACATTTCGGCGAAAATTACCTGCAGGAAGCCCTGCAAAAAATGCAGGAACTCAGCGATCTCGATATCTGCTGGCACTTCATCGGTGCAATTCAATCCAACAAAACGCGCAGCATCGCCGAAGCCTTCGACTGGGCACACTGCATCGATCGGGTAAAGATTGCGCGCCGGCTGAGCGAACAGCGACCGGCCGGCAAGCCGCCGCTCAACGTCTGCATCCAGGTCAATATCGATCACGAGGAGAGCAAGGCCGGGATCGAACTCGACGCGGTTGTCGAACTGGCGGCGTCGATACACGAACTGCCCGGCATCCGGCTGCGGGGATTGATGACCATCCCCGCGCCGCGGCCGACATTCGACCAACAGCGTCTCGCCTTTGCGCAACTGGCCGAAACCCTGGCCACGCTAAAACAGCAGGGCATCGACTGTGATACCTTGTCGATGGGAATGACCCAGGATATGGATGCGGCAATCGCCGAAGGCTCCACCCTGGTACGAATAGGCACCGCGATTTTCGGGGAGCGAACTTGAACCAGACAATCTGTTTTATCGGCGCGGGCAACATGGCAGCCAGTCTGATCGGTGGACTGATATCCAACCGCTATGATCACACGGCGATAACGGCCTGCGATATCTCAACGGAACAATTGCAACAGTTGCAAGATCGTTTTGAAATCGATACCTCGCAGGATTCGCTTGCCAGCGCGCGACAGGCGGACGTCGTCATGCTAGCGGTCAAGCCGCAGGTGATGCGTATCGTTTGCGAACAGCTCGCGGAAATTCCGTCGAGGCCCGGGCAGATGTTTATCAGTATCGCCGCCGGCGTTCCCGCCGATGCAATCGATCGATGGCTGGGCGGCGGCAGGACTATCGTCCGCTGCATGCCCAATACCCCCGCCCTGCTGCAACTCGGCGCCAGCGGACTCTGGGCCAATTCGCTGGTGAGCGCCGAACAGAAACAACTGGCGGAAGAAATAATGCAGGCAGTGGGCATTTGCATCTGGGTCGAGAACGAAACCGATCTCGATGCGGTGACCGCGATTTCAGGCAGTGGCCCCGCTTACTTTTTTTACTTTATCGAATTACTCGAAGCGGCGGGCGTAAAACTGGGGCTCGAGCAGCAAACCTCGGCACGGCTCGCTCGTCAGACAGCGCTCGGCGCCGCCACGATGGCGCTTGATGAAGACGTGATCAAGCTGCGGGCACAGGTAACCTCGAAAAAGGGCACCACCGAGCAGGCCATTCTGTCGATGCAGAATAACCAGCTCGGACAACTGGTGACGGATGCCACCGCAGCCGCGCAAAAGCGCGCGCGCGAACTGGCTCACGAACTAACCGCAGAACAGGATTGAACAATGGGTTCCGGCTATCTGACATCTCCGTTAATGTTGATCATCAACACGCTGTTCGATCTGTACATCCTGTTGGTACTACTGCGATTCCTGTTACAGATGTTACGCGCCGATTTTTACAATCCGGTCTCACAATTCATCGTCAGGCTGACCACGCCACCGCTTAAAATTCTGCGCCGGTTCATCCCCAGTGTCGGTGGCCAGGACACTTCATCCATCGTATTGTGCCTGGCGCTGATATTCACCAAGTTTTTGTTGCTGCGAGCGTTATCGATTAAAGCGGTGCATATCGGCGGCGTCATGGCACCGCTCGGCGTCAGCTACGGTGGGCTATTGATATTCTGCATCGCCGACCTGATTGCATTAGTGCTGACAGTTTTTCTGGTCGCGGTCATCATCAAGGTGATACTCAGCTGGGTTAATCCCGGGCACTACAACCCGGTGATCGGCCTGGTAGACAAGCTTGCCGAGCCGGCGCTCAAACCGATAAGAAAATTCGTGCCGCCGATCGGCGGCCTCGACCTGTCACCGTTGTTTGCCATCCTGCTAATCCTGGTGGTCAAGATGCTGCTCGTGCCGCCGATCATCTACCTCGGGAACTTCTAGCCAACGCAGGGGTCAGTGTCGATTGATCGCTAGCGATCAATCGACACTGACCCCTTTGATTCCTCGGCCTTGTGACGGGCCTGGATGAATTCGCTGTGCGACAGGTACAGCAGCTCGGCAACCTGCCTGATCAAATGCTCCTCGTAGTGATCCTTCTCGCCGTCGGCGTAGACAAGATTCCACATCATCTCGACCACACGCAGTTTCATCGCATGATCATAATGCTCATTCAACAGGCGGGTTACGTGCTGGATCGAGACCAGCCGGTCGGCATCCGCCTCGGCCTGGGTCATCAACGCATCCAGCTCCGCTGACGACAATCCGAACTGACTTTCCAGCAACTGCCGCAGCCGCGCCCGCTCGGCCGGCTGCACGATAAAGTCTGCGCGCGTGACCTCGACCAGCAAAACCGCGGTTGCCACCCGCAGCGCATGCTCCAGGTCAACGGGTTCAGACTCGTACGACTCGATGGTTAAAAATCTGAGCAAAATCTTTTTCATAGAAATTATTGATTGCAAGCAAGAAGGTTTTATGCAAAATCTATCGAATGATTTAATAAATTTTGACTATCATGACACTCACCGAACTTCGATACATCGTCGCAGTCTCGCAAAAGAACCATTTTGGCAAGGCGGCTCAGGCCTGTTTCGTGAGCCAGCCTACCCTAAGTATCGCGATAAAGAAACTGGAGGAAGAACTCGACGTTCGCCTGTTCGAGCGCAGCTCCAAGAATGAAATCCGTATCACCGAAATCGGCCAGCAAATAATCAACCAGGCCTATATCGTACTGCAGGAAGCGCAGATACTGACCGAGATCGCACAGCAGGGCAAAGATCCGCTGTCGGGCCAGTTCAAGCTCGGTGTGATCTACACCATCGGCCCCTACCTGTTACCGAGCCTGATTCCGAAACTGCGCAAAACCGCGCCTAACCTGAAGCTGATCATCGAAGAAAATTTTACCGCCAACCTGTTCCAGTCGCTGAAACAGGGCGCGCTCGATGCGATCATCATTTCCTACCCGTTCGACGAGCCGGGTATCGAAACTGCGCCGCTTTACGACGAGCCTTTCGTCGTCGCCCTGCCGCGTAATCACGAATGGAAACAGCGCGACAAGATCAAGCCGGAGGACCTGGCGTCGCAGGACCTGATGCTGCTAGGCGCCGGTCACTGCTTCCGCGACCAGGTCATCGAAGCCTGCCCCGACTGCATGTCGGGCGATAGCGAATTGACGCGCACGCTCGAGGGTGGCTCGCTGGAAACCATCCGCCACATGGTGGCTGCCGGCACCGGGATTACCGTGCTACCGCGCACCAGTATCACGCAAAGCCAGAAGAACGAGTCACTGATCGATATCAAACCATTCAGCGAGCCCTCGCCCAGCCGCACCGTCGCGATAGCCTGGCGCAAGCACTACCCGCGCAAAGAAGCCATTTTTACGATTCGCGATACCATCCAGACCAGCCCGCTGGACGGCGTCGACATCATTCAATCCGTCGCGTGATCGAAGAACTGCTGCGCCGGGACCGCGAACTCAAGCACGCCAGGATCAACAGCGAGACTGCCAGGATCGGATGGTCGGAACTACAGCGTTTCTTCGCCGCCGGCAAGGTCATGCGGGTCGATTCCGAACTGGACCTGGTCGATGTCGCCTACGCGCTCGAGCAGGACGATATCGAGCAGGTTAAAAAATGGACTGATTCGATGCAGATCGGCCCCGTCGCCGATGCGCAGGCGCGCGAATGGATCGAAGCCGACGCCACGCTGTGGGCGGTCGTGGTGAAACCCTGGGTACTGGTACAGGAACCCTGTTGACAACGGCAGACTCACGGCGGACGTCTATACTTTAACGACACAGCATTGTCCTGAAGTTTGACGTGGCAACCAGTTTCCCCCGCAAAATCGATCGATTCGAAGTACAGCAGGTGCTCGGCATCAACCCGGTGCGCAGCATCGCCACCGGATTGATCCTGTTCAAGCACATGCAAAACAAGCTACAGGCTTCGCAGTTAGAGGAAAACGCGGTGAAGGCTTTGTTCAGCGGCTCGCTGACAAATTCACTGGCACGCACGCTCAATGTACCCAATCATGAAGAAGCGTTTCTTTGTGCGTTGCTGCGGCAGCTGGGCAAGGTGCCGCTGCGCTTCTACCTGTACGAATAGGCGCGCGCGATTGACAAGCTCACTGCAGCAGGAGTGCAGCGAGGCGGCGGCAGTAACCCGGACAGTGCCAGCGACGAATCGATCCACATTAGCGACCAACAGTTAAGCCTGCTGAAGACCCTGCGCAACAGGTCATACTCGCGATCAAGGGCATGGCATAGTCTGTTTGTGCCGACTATGGCAGCGGCAAACTCTGTAGTAAAATTGCGCACCACTTTTTTCGGACGGCAGGAAACCATGGCCCGAGTTACAGTTTACAGCACGGCAAATTGCGCCTTTTGCAATAGCGCCAAGATGATGCTGGAGAAATGGGAAATCGATTACGACGAAGTTCGCATCGACAACGACAATGCGGCAATGAAGGAATTTCTCGATGTCACCAACGGTTCACGCACGGTGCCGCAGATCATCATAGACGGCAAACCCATCGGCGGATTCGATGAGCTCACCGAGCTACACATGGATGGCGAGCTTGACGAGTTGATGCAGTCGAATTAGTTTTTAGTTATGAGCAAGTCAAAGAAACCGACTTTCCGCATCCAGTTCCATAACAATAACAAGATATACGAACTCTATGCGCACGAAGTCAGCCAGTCGCAGATGGCGGGATTCATCGAGATCGGTGAAATAATCTTCGGCGAGCAGTCCAAGCTGCTGATCGACCCCGCGGAGGAAAAACTCAAGCTTGAATTTGCCAACGTCAAAAATACCTATATTCCGCACTTCGCCGTCATCCGCATCGACGAGGTGGAACGCAGCGGCAAAAACCGCATTCTCGACAGCGACGGCTCCAGCGTCACTACTTTCCCGGGGCAGGCCAGTATCCCGCAGAAGTCCTAGGTAGCCGCCTGCTTCCGGCAGCCATGCGTATATCCGTCGTCATACCCAGTTACAATCGCAGGCATACGCTCGAGCGAGCGCTCGAGTCAGTATTCGCGCAAACATCGCCAGTGGACGAGGTCATACTCGTCGACGACGGCTCTACCGACGGCAGCGCCGAGATGGTGGCAAAAGCCTATGCAGCCGTTAAAATCATCCGTCAGCCGAATCTCGGCGTCAGCGAGGCGCGCAATCGAGGCATCAACGCGGCTCGATTCGACTGGATCGCACTGCTCGATTCCGACGACAGCTGGCTGCCGGAGAAAATCGCCCGCATTCGTGCCGCCCATGCGCAACATCCGGATTTTGTCCTGTTTCATTCCGACGAAATCTGGATGCGACGCGGTGTCCGGGTCAATCCGATGAACAAGCACCGCAAGAGTGGCGGCTGGATTTTCGAACACTGCCTGCCGTTGTGCGCGATATCACCGTCGGCATCGGTTATCAGGAAATCGGTGTTGCTGGAATCGGGCCTGTTCGACCCGGCGCTGCCGGCCTGCGAAGATTACGACCTGTGGTTACGCCTGTGCCATCGCTACCCGGTGCACTACCTGGAGGCGGCCCTGATCGTCAAGTACGGCGGCCACGATGACCAGCTATCGCGCCGTCATCCGATCATGGACCGCTTTCGCGTGCGCGCGCTGCACCGCTTGCTCACGCAACAAACGCTTTCAGCCGAACAGCGTTCGGCAACTACGGCGGTTTTGCTGGCCAAGCTCGATATTCTGCTCAAAGGTGCGATCAAGCATGACAATAAAGCGTTGATCGCCGAGTTTGCGCCGCTGCGCGATTTCTGGCAGCGGGCGAGGCAGTCATGCTGATCTGGGTATGCGCATTACACTGCGAGGCCAAGCCGGTCATCGACTTCTATCGCCTGAAAAAATCACACGACGATAACGCCTTCGACGTTTACCGCGGTGACGGCATGGTTTGCATCATCAGCGGCACAGGCAAGATTGCCAGCGCCGCCGCCTGCGCCTGGATCGCTGCGCAAAACGCGCGTGAGCCGGCGCTGGCCTGGATCAATCTGGGTGTCGCCGGCGCCGCCGAAGACGACATCGGCAAGCTGTTCGCGCTCGACAAGATAGTCGATGCGGACAGTGGCCAACGTTACTATCCCGCGCCCGTGGTTTCCTCACCCCTGCCGGCCAGAGCCTGCCTGACCCTCAGCGAGGCCAGACAGGACTACCGCGACGACTGCCTGTTCGACATGGAGGCCAGTGGCTTCATCTACAGTGCCCTGCGCTTCAGCAGCGCCGAACTAACCCGCTCGTTAAAGGTGATCAGCGACAATCGCCGTCACCAGACCGGCCGCAAGCGTCAGCAGGTGAGCGACCTGATTCAGGGTAACATTGAGGCCATCGATATCGAGGCCACCGCATTGCTCGACCTCGAGAGTGAAATATCGGCGCTGGAGTTCTCCGCCGAGTCCTGGCGGCAGCTGCTTGGAATGGCGCATTTCACGCAAACCCAGAAAAACCGGTTACGTGTGTTGTGGCGCTACCTGTCGAATCGGGATTTCAGTCCGGAGGCGTTGCTGGAAAGGCTGGCGCAGCAAAAAAACGCTGCCGGCATGATCGCGACCCTGGAACAAATCAGCTATCGCGATGCCGAGGAACTGTAACCATGGTCAGCCGCGTTTACATAGAATCGGAGCTACGCGATCATCCGCGCGCGCGGCGATTGCTTCAGCGCCTGCATAAACTCCCCGTGACCGAAATCGAATTTTACGGCGAGGTTTTCAACCCGCGCGCGCAGAACTTTCGCCTGCAGAAAAAAAATCCAGCCCTGATCATCGCACGCAAAAACCGTGGTCAGGTACTGGCCGCGCCCGACGGCTATGGCCTGGGTGGTGATTTCAACTATTACTTTTCGCATATGCTCAACTGCATCTACGATTGTCGCTATTGCTTTTTACAGGGCATGTACCAGTCGGCGCACCAGGTACTGTTCGTCAACTACGAGGATTTCGGCGAACAGATCCGTCAAACCGCCGCGGCGCATCCGCACCGGCCGGTCTGGTTTTACTCGGGTTACGACTGCGACAGCCTGGCAAACGAGCCAATGACGCGTTTCACCGAATACTTCGTACCACTGATCGCTTCCATCGATAACGCCTGGATGGAGTTACGCACCAAGAGCACGCAGGTACGCTCGATGCTGCAGATGGAGCCGGTAGCGCGAGTGGTCACCGCGTTCAGTTTCAGCGATCGCTTCAGCCACAGCAAGCTGGAACACGGAGTGCCGGCGATCGACAAACGCGTCGACGCCATGCGCCGTTTGCTCGATGCCGGCTGGCCGGTAGGTCTGCGTTTCGATCCGGTGGTCTATCATCGCGACTATCAGAACGCCTTCGTCGAATTGCTGCAACAGGTTTTCGCGAAAATTGACGCCTCCAGACTACACTCGGTCAGCCTCGGCAGTTTCCGCCTGACGCGCGATCATTTCCGCCGGATTTCGCGGCTATATCCGGAAGAGCCGCTGTTCGCGCAAAACATGCAGCTGGACAATGGTATTATCAGTTACCCGCTCGAACGCGAGCAGGCAATGATCGAGTTCTGCGAAGCTGAATTGATGAAACATATTCCGGCAGAAAGCTACCACCCCTGCGAATGGCATGGCTGAAACAGAATCCGTCCTGATTAGCGGTGCCAGCTCCGGCATCGGCCTGGCCTGCGCGCAGTTGCTGCTGCAGCAGGGCTATAAAGTCATCGGCCTCAGCCGACGCGGCCAGGTGGATGCACTCGAACACGAAAACTTCACCGCGCTGCCGCTCGACTTCGCCGATCCGTCACAAGTCGAATCGCAACTGAAGGCGCTACTCGAAAAACGCGACGTCGATGCCCTGGTGCATGCCGCCGGTCTCGGTCGCTTCGGTTCGATCGAGCAATTCTCCGTCGCGCAGATGGAGGAACTGCTGCGCGTGAATCTGCTCAGCGCGATGATCATCAGCCGTTTGTTGTTGCCGTCCATGCGTCGCCGCGGCCGGGGCCGGATGATCTTCATCGGTTCCGAGTCGGCGCTGGTAGCGGGCAAAAAGGGCGCCGTTTACTGTGCCAGCAAATTTGGCCTGCGCGGATTCTGCCTGTCGCTGCGCGAGGATTGCGCCAGCGACGGCATCCACGTAAGCCTGATTAATCCAGGCATGGTGCGCAGCCCCTTTTTCGACGACCTGCCTTTCGCACCAGGCGCTAACCAGGAGAATGCGATCGAAGTCGGCGATGTGGCACGACTGGTGGCGCAAATACTAGGCAGTAGCCCGAATATCGTCATCGACGAAATCAATCTTTCGCCGCGAATCAAGTCGATCGACTTCGATAAAAAAGCCTGATTTGGTCGAGCCAAAAACTGGTTGTCATGCGGCATTTTCCTTGTAAACTCCGGATCTACCTGTAACGGGATAATCGTTCGAACCATTGAAACTGCAACAGCTTCGCTTTCTCGATGCGGTGGTGCGCAACAACTTGAATGTCTCCGCCGCCGCCGAAGAGTTGTACACCTCGCAGCCGGGTGTCAGCCATCAGATCAAGCTGCTGGAAGACGAACTCGACATCCAGATCTTCGAACGCTCGGGTAAAAAACTCACAGCGATCTCGCCGGCGGGGCACGCCATTCTCGAACATGTCACCGACCTGCTCAACAGTGCGCGCAACATCAAGCGTGCCGCGCGCGAATACAGCAAGAGCAATCGCGGCAGCCTGACTATCGCGACCACGCACACCCAGGCTCAGTTCATTCTGCCGCCCATAATGCAACGTTTCTCGAACAAGTATCCTCATATCGAATTGCGCGTGCACCAGGGCAATCCCAAATCTATGTGTAAACTCGCCGCCAACAACCAGGTCGATTTCGTCATTGCCTCCGAAGTGATCGATGAGCGCGGCGAGCTGGTCACGATCCCGGCCTATCGCTGGAACCGTTACATCGTCGTACCGCCGAACCACGAACTGACGCGGATCAAGGATATTACGCTATCCGACCTGGCAAGCCACCCGATTCTGACCTATATGCTCGGCCTGACCGGGCGCTCGCAGCTCGACAAGACTTTCCAGCACGCCAACCTGGAACCACGCGTGGCCTTCACGGCGACCGACTCGGACGTCATCAAGACTTATGTGCGCCTCGGCATGGGCGCCGGCATCATCGCCGAGATGGCCTGGCGCGAGGATGATTCCGACCTGGTTTACATCGATGCCAGCCACCTGTTCCCCGATAGCATGATCAAGATCGGATTCCGCCACTCGCGCCATATCTCGGCCTACCAGTTCGATTTTCTGCACATGGTCGCGCCGCATATCGCGATGGAGACAATCAGGGAGGTGGCAGCATCGCGTTCGGTCGAGGAGCGTGAAGAATTACTGCGGCAGGCGGAGGTGCCGAACTTTCGCGAAATGCGCAATACTCTGAAAGCCCTGAGAGTAGTTGCTCAGGCCTGACTGGCCTGATCGAGGCCGGACATGTGCTCGACCAGGGTGTCGATCGCGGCCGGTTTCCCAACCTGGTATCCCTGGATATAGTCGACATTGGCCTTGCGCAGCAGTTCGAACATCGTATCGGATTCGACGAACTCGGCGATCACTTCCATATTGAGGCAATGTCCCACTTCGGTCATCGAACGCACGAAGACATAACTCTTGTCGTCGTCGATGATATCGCGCACGAATTCACCATCGATCTTCAGATAATCCACCGGAAACTGCTTAAGGTAGCTGAACGAAGACAAGCCGGTTCCGAAATCGTCGAGAGAAAACTTGGCGCCGAGCTGCTTGATCGAATTAATGAACTCGACCGATTTCTCGACGTTGTCGACCACCGCCGTCTCGGTAATTTCGAAACACAGTTGACTGATATCGATATCGCTGACGGTCAGGCTGTCGCGCAGAAACTTGTGGAAAGTCTGGGAACCGATGCTGCGCCCCGACAGGTTGACCGAAAACATGACATCGTTGAGCCTGTGCTGATGCTGCTGCAGCCAGTCGATAACGTTGGTAACCACCCAGCTGTCGATACGCTCGATCAGGTTGTAACGTTCGGCCGGCGGCAGAAAGTCGTTGGGTGAAATGATCGCGCCATCAGAAGCCATGTAACGAATCAGAACTTCGTAATGCGTATGACTTTCCTCCTTGTCGATGGAGACGATTGGTTGCACATACAGGCAGAAACGATCTTCGCTGAAACCCTCCATGATGCCGGCCACCCACTCCATCGAAACCTGCTGGGCCATGACTTTTTCATCATTTTCGCCGATGAAGTGATATTGGTTACCGCCGTTTTGCTTGGCCAGATAACAGGCTGTTGTTACCTTGGAATAAAAATCGGCGTATTCGTCGCTCATGCGGCCGAAGACCATGACACCGATACTGGCGGTAATCAGGTACTCCTGCTCATTCCAGACGAATCCCGAATGCTGGATCTCGATGATAATTTTCTGGATCGCCTGCAGCGCGCCCTCCATCTCGAAGAAAGGCATGATAATGCCGAATTCATCGCCGGACAGGCGTGCCAGGATATCGGACTTGCGCACATGTTTTTTAACCATGGCGCTGACCTGTTTCAGCAGCAGGTCGCCGGCCGCGCTGCCGCAGGTTTCATTGACCACGCGGAACTGGTCGATATCGAGGAAGGCGAGCACGTGCTGCGGCTCCGAGTTGTTGTTCTCGGTTACCAGGGTTTCGAATTTCTGTTCGAAAGCACCGCGGTTGAGAAAACCGGTGAGCTGGTCGTGGCTGCCCTCATAGCTCAGTTTGCGGCGCAGCTTGCGATCCTCGGACACGTCCTTGAGAATGATGACGAAGCCAACGTCCTCGGCCTCCATGTCGATCATAGGCGAAGCGGAAAACTCGAGCTCGACGATATTGCGGTCGGAGTCGTAGAAAAACATCGAGCTGATCGAAAGCTTGCGCGAGAGCAGCTGGCTGATATCGACGATGCGCGTGGTCTGGCGATTGGCGTAGAGAATCAAAACCTCGTGTATCGACGTATCGATCAGCTGCGCTTCCTTGTCGCCAAAAAGTTTCTCGGCAGCAGGATTCATCAGTTTGATGCGGTCTTTTGAATCGATAACGATGACCGGATTGGTGATCGAGTCGAGCGTGGTGGAGATAAAATCCTTCTCCGAGCGCAGTTTTTCCTCCATCTGCCGGCGCGATATGGTTTCGATTTCGAGGCCTTCGACCATTTCGTTGTAGGCGACCACGAGATCTTTCAACTCGCTCGGTAACTTTTCTTCGCTGATCGATGCGTAACGTCCGGTCAACAGCGCACCCACCGAATTTCGCAGCTTGTTCATTGGCACGAAGGCGCGATTGAGCAGGAACAGCACCAGCAGCAAAGCGCTCACCGTGGCAACCGTGGTGATGATGAAAAAACTGGTTTCGGTTTTCGCCAGCCGATCGATAACCGGTTGCTGGTCGAAGGCGGCGCTGATGACGGCACCGAGAAAAGCATCGTCACCATAGAGTTTGTAACTGGGAAACAGATGACTGTCCGAACCGGCTTCGATCCAGTCCGAGGAACGGTAAAGATTCGAACCGGCACCATGATCGATATTGATCGGCATCCGCATCTGTTGCTCGATGGCCTTCAGGCCGGCGTCGGCGTAGGCAACGATGTGCAAATAGGCCCTGGGCTCGAACGCTCCGACCGGCACCAGTACCTCGCTGAACAGCTGTTTGTCGAAACTGCAAAGAGTGTATCTCGGTTTCAACAGGCGGATTTGCGAACCGCCGATCGATTCCAGTGCGGTCGGGCAGCCAGCATAAGTATTGAGACCGTCGTCAGAACTGTGGGCAAAAATCTGGCCGGACAGATCGCGTACGACAATGGTCTTGAGTTTGAATTCGCCGGCGGCAACCTGGTAACGGCTATAGCTTTCGCCGAGCCAGGCCTGCATCTTCGCGGTATCGCGTTTTTCCAAGGCCGCCTTGAACGGAGCCTCGCTCTGCAGTTTGAAGGCAAATTGCTTCTGCTTTTCGTAGAGTTGCCGAATGGCATCGCGGCTTTCGCGCTCGAGCATCGATTGCAGCGAGTCGACCTGCGCCTGGATCGCGTGCGCGCGATACACCTGGGTGCTGTAAATCGCCAGCCCATAAGCGAGCGCGCCCAGCCACAGCAGAGCGAAGCCGATAATGAACTTGAAGCTGTAAATACGCGCTAGCAAGAGACTACTCGATCACATAGGGATAATCCTTATCCTTCCACTCGACGAATCCACCCCGAAACCAGAACAACCTTTTGTAGCCACAGCCCGACGCTATCTGAATGGCTTCGATGCTTGCATCCCCCGCGTTCCCATTACACTAGAAGACCATAGCCTGTTCCATGGAATTTGCCAGTTTTGACAATGATTTACAGTCGGTACGGACCAGGGGTAAATTGTGCGATGGCTCGATATGGCCGAGAGCGTAATCCCCGGCAAAACGCGAATCGATGATCGTCAGGCCGGGTACCGCCTGGTAGAGTTCAATCAGGTGTTCGGAGTCGATCGTGATAGCGACCGCAAGATTCTCCGGAAATGCGGATTGCGACGCCTCATCCGCTGCGATCACCGTCAGCGGGAACAGGATTGCCACGGCAAACAATATAGCCGAAATCGTTGGCGAGCTCCGGCAAACGCCTGTTGTTTTCATAGCAACTGCCAGACCGACCGGAGTTTGGTTATATTAAATATGCCTAATATTATTAGTAATCATTAATTTAGGCGATATTCCTAATTACGTTTCTAACAAGATACTCCTGTGCCGCCCAAGCCACAATAGCCGGCCGGATTCTTTTCCAGATATTGCTGATGATAATCCTCGGCATAATAAAACGGGCCGGCCGCTAATACCTCGGTGGTGATTGCCGGGTAACCTGCGGTCGCCAGTTTATGCTGGTACGCCTCGCGGCTCGCCTCGGCGGCCGCGCGCTGGCGGTCGTCATGATAGTAAATACCGGAACGGTACTGGGTACCCTGATCATTACCCTGGCGCATACCCTGGGTTGGATCATGCGATTCCCAGAACAGCTTCAGTAGCGACTCGAAATCGATCTGCGACGGGTAATAAACCACGAGCACTACCTCGTTATGACCGGTCATGCCGGTACAGACTTCCTGGTAGGTCGGATTTGGCGTATGTCCGGCGGCATATCCGACCGCGGTCGTATAAACACCGGGCAGGTTCCAGAACTTGCGTTCAGCACCCCAGAAGCAGCCGAGCCCGAACACGATCTGTTCGCAATCCTCGGGAAACGGCGTCACCATCGAAGTACCGAGCACCAGGTGTTTCGGGTCGAACTGCATGGCCTCGGCACGGCCCGGCAAGGCCTGGTCCGGGGCAGGAATTTCGGTGGGTCGTGCAAACATGATTTATCTCCACATGTTAATAGTATCTAGGTGACAGGAAAATACGCCTCACTTGCTGTTCCAGATCAGCGCGGGCACAAATGCTGCTTTGCTGTACAACTCCTTATGACTCCGAGCCCGCAAGACCACCGCTACGATCAGGCGCACCATTAAGTTCCAGTTCGATCCAGGTTGGCGCATGGTCGGAAGGTTTCTCCATAGCGCGTATATCATAGTCTACCCCGGCATCGACCACGCTGGGCTTGAGTAGTTCCGAAACCAGCAGGTGATCGATACGCAGGCCGCGCTTGGGAGCTCGCTCGAAACCACGGCTGCGATAGTCGAACCAGCTAAAGCAGTTATCCTCGTCGGCATGACACAGGCGAAATCCATCGTGCAGACCCAGCGCCGTCAGCTGCGCAAACCATTCTCTTTCCTCCGGTAGAAAACTGGTTTTACCTGTCCTCAGCCAGCGCCGGGCGTTTTCTTCGCCAATACCGATATCCGTGTCCTGCGGTGCGATATTGTAATCACCCATGATCACGAGCCTGGCCTGGTTCATGTCATAGTTGCCCAGAAACTCGATCGTATCCTGGTAAAACTGTCGCTTGGCCGGAAATTTGACCGCATGGTCCCTGCTCTCGCCCTGCGGGAAGTAACCGTTAAATATGAATATCGAATCGCCGTCGAGTTCATACTGCCCGCCGATAAAACGCTTCTGCGATTCATCATGGTCACCGGGGAAACCGTACCATGCCTTGATGCTGGCGCGGCGCGACAGCAAGGCAACCCCGTAATGGGTTTTCTGACCCAGGTAAATAACCTCGTAGCCCATTTCGCTAACGGCATCGAGCGGAAACTCGTCATCCTGCACCTTGGTTTCCTGCAGACCGATAAATTCGGCAGCGTGTTTGTCGATCACGCTTTGCAGCTGGTGCAGCCGCTGGCGCAGACTGTTGACGTTAAACGAGACTATCTTCATCGGACGCGTTGTCCTCCAGGTTTTTTAACAGGTCGGCCAGGCTGGTATCGCCCAGGCGGTTGGCGAGATCCTGGTCCAGCCCGCCCAGCAAGGCCGACACCGGCGCATCGCTGCGTAAACTGTCGTGATATCCGTCCTCTTCGGCGCGGCGTGCGCTACGCAGAATATCCAGCAGCCGAATTCGCTGCAGCGACGCACCAGGCAGGTAAGCTGGCGGATACCCCGCCGACCGCTGCAGCAGCCCATCGGACTCGAGCGCGTCCAGCATGCGCTGCATCATTTCGATCGGTACCTGTTGGTAAGCCGCCAGGTTTTCAAGTATCGGCGCCGGTTCGGAGGGCCGGTCATGCGCGCGAGCAATATCGAACATTGCCTGTATCGCAAGCTGCTCGCGCATGCGCGCGCTTAAACGCAGGTCCCGTTTTTTCCACTTGAGGTATTCAGGATGCTGGTGATAAAACGAGATGCTGGCGCCGATCAACAGGATTATCCAGCTCACGTAGAGCCAGATCATGAATACCAGCAGAATCGCGAGCCCGGAATAAACTGCGGTATAGCTGGCGGAACCGCCGACGAAAGTGGTAAACAGAATACCCGCGGTTTGCCACAGCACTCCGCCCACGACCGCGCCGTACAGGGCCGAACCGAAGTGTACCCGGGTATTCGGCACCAGCATGTAGATGAAGGTAAAGACCGCGATCACCAGCACGAAAGGCAGCAGCTTGCCGGCAAAGCGCAGCAGATCGTTCATGAAAGGCAGGTTGTTGAGGTAGTCGACGATGTAATTGCTGCCGAGCGAGGCGGTTATGCCAACCGCGGCAAACATCAGCACCGGCCCGACCATGATCACGCTGAGGTAATCGCTGAAGCGCTGCATCAGCGTGCGGCTGCTGCGCAGACGCCAGGTGTAGTTAAAAGCGGATTCGATCTTCTGTATCAGCGAGATTGCCGTATAGAGCAACAGCAGCAGACCAACCGCGCCAAGTACGCCGATTTGCATATTCTCGACGAATTCGACGATGCGGGCGCTGATTTCAGTACTTTTTTCGCCTATGGGCGCGAGTATTTGCACCAGCGTCGGCTCGAGCTGATCGTGTACGCCGAATCCCTTCAGCATCGAGATACTGACCGCGAGTAAAGGAACGATCGACAACAGCGTGGTGTAAACCAGGCTCATCGCGCGCAACGTAATCATGCCACCCATCAGGTCGCGGCCGACCATCACGGCGAGTTGCAAAAAATGGCGAAATGGTGCTGCCGGCGCCGCGGGATCGCAGGCATCGTAATCCCAGATATACTGGTTAATCTGCTGTTGTATGGACAGTATCAACCGCTAAAGGCTTCCTTGGAGTTGAGGTACTCGATTTCGGCCTCGGTGTTGTCACGCCCCAACGCTGCGTTGCGGTGCGGAAAACGGCCGTACTTCGCCACGATATCATGATGGTGACGAACAAATCGCAGGTTCGATTCGAGGCCGGGTTGGTCGAACAGTTCGAGCGCCAGTTTCTGGTCAGCCAGGTCTTCGCTGTGCATGAACGGCATGTACAGGAAAGCCTTTTGCCCGCTTTCCAGCGAACGGTCGAATTCGAGCGCCAGCGCATGGCGGGCAACCTCGCGCGATTGCACCTCGGTGGAATAGCTCTCGGCGGTATCCCG
This sequence comes from Gammaproteobacteria bacterium, assembly GCA_020354435.1. Lineage (GTDB taxonomy): Bacteria > Pseudomonadota > Gammaproteobacteria. Next base: position 3,002,422 of record CP070646.1, on the reverse strand, counting down.
AAACATGTTCAGCGGAAACTGATCCAGAATAACGACCAGGGCAAGGCAACCCTCGGCGGTTCGTTTCCAGTGATCGAGCTCACCGCGCTTCGCTTTTTCCCAGGTCTCCCGATAAGACTCGCGCAGCTCGCGATCAAACTCGGGCGTCGAGTTGAACCAGAGCTTGCGTACCCTGTCGGAAAACCAGAAGTCGATAACGTCCTGTGACATTTTTTCCTCGTTTTGCGCCATGTTAGCAAGCTTTACGCAGTGCATCGACCTGCAGGCGCAGACGTTGCTGCAGTTGCCTGCGGCCGTCGCTACCCGATTCGCGTTCGAGCAGCCTCCAGTCCCGATTCTGTACCGCTTTCTCGACCAGCAGGCGGTCGGGAGAATCTGCTCCCCGCGCGATACAGCCCATGACGAATCTTTGCAGGCTGGCAAAGCAGAGTTCAAAACCCTTGTTACCGCTGGCAAAGGCTTCGATTTCCTGCAGCTCCAGTTCAGCCGGCTCATATCGATAGTCGGCAAAGCGCAGCAGGGCGGTTACCTGTTGCGCTTCCATGGTCTGTAAAAACTGGATCAGCCAGATGGGCAACTGCCGCTGGATACGCTGCTGCAGCTGTTTTATGTCCGGCTCGAGCGCGGGGTTGATCAGACGCAGCACCGCTACCGAGTGATTGCCGCTCGACTTGCCCCGCGCAAAACTGACATGTACCAGCCGGAATCCAGCCTGCTGCCAGAAACTCGCGCTATCGGGGTCGAGCGCAAAACTGGCACCCATATAATCGAGGCCGTTGTCGCGACCGAGTTCGAACGCGTACTCGAGCAGCCGCGTTCCGAGTCCGCGGCGACGGCAGCCAGCGGCGACCGCGATCCGTTGCACACGCAGGCCGCGGTATCCGGCAAATCGTTTCAGGCCGGATTGCGCGGTCAGCATCTGCGCCAGCAGGTGACCCTGCGGTCGGCGCCGGCCGTAAAATATTTCGTCGCACAGGGTTTCGCTGAAACCACCCTCGAGATTCAACAGGGCAACGCCGATTACGTTGTTATCGCGATGTGCGACGAGCAGCCGCTGATCGGGATTTTCCATCAGCATACGCAGGTCCGAGGGTCGCGTACGGTAATGCGCCGAGTTCAGCAGTGCGTAAACCCGTCGCAAAAGCGGCCAGTTTTCCGCCGCGCCCGGCTGCGCCAGCAGCTCGATGGTATAATCGTCGACAGATTGCTGTGATTCCACCGCCTCGTCGTCTTCGGCCTGCAGCAACAGGCAACGGTTGAGCCAGGCCTCGAGCAGGTCGCCCCGACACCAGCGCACCGGCGACTCGAGCCGATAACGCTGCAGGCCGCGGCTCTCCATGTCCGCCACGAAGCGCAGCATGAATCCCTGCCCGGTGCCCTCGTATCCGCCGGTGGTCGTGGCCAGAACCAGTTTCGGATATATCCGGGTCAGTTGGCGCAGCATCGGCAGTGGAATCATTGCCGCCTCGTCGATCAGCACCAGGTCTGCCTGCGGGCAGTGGCGCAGCAGCTGATCCGGGGCAACGAACTCGATCGTGGGCACTCGAGCCAGCAGCAGCGCCGCTGTACTTCGCGAATTTGCCGATACCAGAAGCCGATGGCGTGCCTGCAAACGCGCGGCCAGCAGACCGAGGCAGGTACTTTTTCCGCGACCGCGATCGGCGCTGATCAGAATGCATCCACCAGGTTTGCCGTCGGCCCATTTTTCGATCTGTTGCAGGATGACCGACTGCTCAGCGGTCTCGCCATTTTCGACCAGGGTTTGCTCCAGTTGCGGCAGCACGGGTGTCGAGCCCGGTTGAGTATCCGGCGTCAGCGGGATTCCGATTTCGCCATCGAGCTGTAAACTGCGGAAAAAGTATTCGACAAAAAAGGCGCGCGGAGAGCGCTTGCCGCCCTGCCAGCAGGCATAACGATCAGAAGCGGTGTCCCAGTTTTCACTCTCCGGAGACAGCAATATCAATACACCAGCGGCGCGCACCAGTCCGCCGGCAATGCACAACACATCCGGATTGAAACCGTCGAACAGGTCCATGACCACCAGCCTGCTCTCGCTACCGAGACAGGTCTCGACCTTGTCGAACGCGATTGCCGCCGGCAACTCGCTGCGATTCGACAGCAGCAGCAATGCCACATCGAGTCCCGAGAGGGCGGCCAACTGGCTGTCACACCAGGCCTGCGGTCCCTGCAGCAGCACGAGCTGACGCTGCCGGCTTGTGCGCAACTGTGCCAGCAGCGTCGTCATCCAGCGCTTGATATCGATTGCCGGCATGAAGTTTTTTTGCTAAAAATTGCGCCCATTATAGGGGAGTCGAAAGTCATGACCAAAGATCAGCAAATCCAGGCCGAAGCGGCTGCATTCCGCGCGCTGGTGGCCCATCTACAGCAGCGCACCGATGTACAGAATATCGACCTGATGACCCTCGCAGGGTTCTGCCGCAATTGCCTGTCGAAGTGGTATTCCGCCGAGGTTAAAAAAATGGATCCCGACTTCGACTATGCCGATGCCCAGCGCTATGTCTACGGCATGACGATCGAGGAATGGAAAAGCAACCACCAGACCGAGGCTTCAGCCGAACAAATGCAGCGTTACGAGGAAAGCAAACCGCTGCACGCGAAAATCAGCGGCTACTAGTCTGCATTCCGCATCGATCGGCACTGGAGTATTAATCACTGGAGTATTAATATCGTGAGACAGGCTAGCCCGCCCGTTCGTCTTTCCCCGCCGACTGGAACGGAATGATTTCCGCGCTGGCCGGGTTCAGCACCTGTTCTTCCAGGTTCTTGATATCGCCGGCGCACAGCAGGTGAATCTGCGCGCGCATGTCGTCGAGCAATTCTATCATCATCGATGACAGGCGCAGGTTGTATCCCAGCGGAGATTTGGAACGTCTCGATTCGCCCTCCATTCTGAACATCATGCCGCGCAGCCGCGATTGCGATTCGGGCGGTGCGGAATCGATCAAGTCATTCAGAACCTTGAGACGGCAACGCTCGAACCGCTGCGGATCGCTCTGGTGTATTTCGCACCAGTCGTCAAAGGACAGGTCTTCGAGATTGTCCGGAAGATCCAGAGCAATCTCAGGGTCGTCTTTACTGCTCATTCAGACTACCTCAGTTCGCGCCGTAGAATCTTGCCTACATTGGTTTTAGGCAACTCGTCCCGGAATTCTACTATTTTTGGGACCTTGTATCCCGTTAAATTTTTACGGCAGTGCTCGATCACCGCCTCTTCGGTCAGGGCCGGGTCTTTCTTGACGATCACCGCCTTGACCACTTCCCCGCTGGTTTCGTCCGGATGACCGATGACGCCGACCTCGAGAACGCCCTCGTGGCTTGCAATCACGGTTTCTACCTCGTTCGGATAAACGTTGAATGCGGAGACCAGGATCATGTCCTTGAGGCGATCGACGATGCGAAAATATCCCTGTTCGTCCATTTGCGCGACGTCACCGGTCTTGAACCAGCCGTCGCTGGATATGACCTTGGCGGTTTCTTCGGGGCGCTGCCAGTAACCCTTCATGACCTGCGGCCCGCGGACGCAGAGCTCTCCGATTTCCCCCTGGGGTAAAATATTTCCCTCGGTGTCCTGTACCGAAACCTCGGTAGACGGCACCGGCAAGCCGATAGCACCGTTGTATTCTTTCAGATTGAGCGGATTGATGCACACCGCCGGTGAGGTTTCGGTCAGACCGTAGGCTTCGAGCAGCGGCGTTCCGGTCCGCTTCTGCCAACGTTCGGCGACCGGTTGCTGAACCGCCATGCCACCGCCCAGTGACAGCTTGAGCGAGGTAAAATCGATATTTTCGAAACCCGGGGTGTTCATCAGGCCGTTGAACAGCGTATTGACCCCGGTCATCGCGGTAAACCTGAGACCCTGCAATTCCTTGACGAATCCGGGCATATCTCGCGGATTGGTAATCAGGTAATTCAGGCCTCCGACCTTCATGAAGGTCAGGCAATTGGCCGTCAGCGAAAAGATATGATAGAGCGGTAGCGCGGTAATAATGACTTCCTTGCCATCCTCGACGATATTCTTGATCCAGGCGGAAGCCTGTTGCATGTTGGCGATCATGTTGCCATGCGTCAGCATGGCACCCTTGGCGACGCCGGTGGTGCCGCCGGTGTATTGCAGGAAGGCCAGATCGTCGTGAGAACAGGGCACCGCCTGATGGGGTCTGGCGGCGCCCTGCTGCAACGCATTCTTAAAGGTCACGCGCTGCGGCAGACTGAATGCCGGCACCATTTTCTTCACGTACTTGACCACCAGGTTGACGATTATCGACTTCGGAAACCGCAGCAGATCGCCGAGCTGGGTCGTAATCACGTACTGGACCGGAGTTTCGTCGATCACTTCATCGAGCGTGTGACAGAAATTCTCCATCACGATGATGGCCTTGGTGCCCGAATCCGACAACTGGTGCTGGAGTTCACGCGAAGTATACAGCGGGTTGGTATTGACGACGGTAAAGCCCGCGCGCAGCGTGGCGAAAATCGAGATTGGATTTTGCAAAACGTTCGGCATCATAATCGCGACGCGATCGCCTTTTTCCATGCCGGGCAAGCCTTGCAGATAGCTGGCCAGCTGGTCGGTATACCGATCCATCTCACTGTAGGTCAGCGTCGTGCCCAGGTTGGCGAAACAGGGTTTTTCGCCAAAGCGATCGATCGCCTGCTCGAACACGTCAGTGACCGACTGATAGCCACTGACATCGATCTCCTCCGGAATTCCCGGCGGATAACTTTTTAACCAGACCTTCTCCATTTCTCACCCCCCAACTGGCATCGGCTTATCTATTAAGGAGCGGGTTCGGACTATTGTTCCGCTTTTGCCTGTGCCCGCTTCTTTTTTGCCACCGCCTTTTTTTTGACCGCGGATTTCTTTTTAACCGGCTTGCCCGCAGACGCTGACTTTTGCGGCGCGGCGGCCCCCGCCGCCATCTGCTCGGGTTTGAAATCGTCAACCCTGATAACCCGCGCGGTCGCCGCCCTGGCCTGCAGCAATATATCAGCTTCCTCGGCAGTTAACTGACCCGATTCACGCAATCTTTCGATCCATTGCGGGTAATCCTCGAGCCCGTGCTGCGTAATCTGATCATGGCGCAAGCGCCTTTCCACCGGTTCCGCGCGGATTACCTTGTGCAACGCATCCTCGAGGCAGCCGGTTATATCATCGGGATCATCACTGATATAAATACCTTCTGTCAAACGGTCTCGCGCCTCGCCGGGACGGATCAACAGCGATGCGACACGGTGGCCGAGCGAGTCATTCGGCGGACGCAGGCTCAGGCCCAGTGGAAATATCGAATGGCGGATAAAGACGCCCAGCCACTTGATCGGAAAATTACGCAGGATTTCGTCGAGCGCGTTCTGCACCTGGTAGAGGCAGTACTTGGCCGACCACTCGACCAGCGGCAAATCGCTGCGCGGCTGGCCGTCGGCTTCGAATTTCTTCAACACCGCGGATGCATAAAACATGTAGGACAATGCGTCGGCAAAGCGGCCGGAGAGTTTTTCCTTACGTTTGAAAGCCCCGCCGAGAATCATCAACACCAGGTCGGCGGTCACCGCGAAAGCAGCGCTCATCTGGCCAAGTCGTTGGTAGTAGGCACCGATACGGCCCGGACAAGGCGACGGCGCCAGGTGACTGCCGCTGATGCCATAGACCATGGCACGACAGAAATTGGTCAGGAAGTATTCGGCGTGCCCGCGCAGCGCCTGGTCGAAGGCAGTTTCGGCGGCGACTTCATCCTGCAGCATCGCGGCTTCCATTTCGCGCACGATGTAGGGATGGCAACGAATCGCGCCCTGCCCGAATATGATCATGCTGCGGGTCAGGATGTTGGCGCCCTCGACGGTAATCCCTACCGGCAGGGTCTGGTAGGGACGCCCGATGTAGTTCGAGGGCCCCATACAAATCCCGCGTCCACCATGCACGTCCATCGCATCATTGACGACCTGGCGCATCTGCTCGGTATTGAAACACTTGAGTATCGCGGTAACGACCGACGGCCTTTCACCGCTATCGAGCCCGCTCAGGGTCAGCAGGCGACCGGCATCCATCATGTAGGCAAGCCCGCCGATACGCGCCAGCGCTTCCTCGACGCCCTCGAACTTGCCGATCGAGGTATTGAACTGCTTGCGCACATGGGCATAAGCACCGGTGGTACGGGCGCAGGCCTTGCCGGCGGCAACGCCGACGGCGGGCAGCGATATACCACGCCCGGCCGACAGGGATTCGACCAGCATACGCCAGCCCTTGCCGATGTTTTCCTGGCCGCCGATGATGTAATCCATCGGAATGAAGACATCCCTGCCGCTGTTCGGCCCGTTCTGGAATGCCGAATTCAGCGGGAAGTGCCGGTTACCGATTTCGACGCCGGGGGTCTCGGCCGGAATCAATGCGCAGGTGATACCGAGCTCCTCCTCATCACCGAGCAAACCGTCGGGATCATAAGCCTTGAATGCCAGCCCCAGCACCGTGGCCACCGGGCCCAACGTGATGTAACGCTTATCCCAGTTGAGGCGCAAACCCAGAACCTGCCGGCCCTCGTGCTGGCCCATGCAGACCACGCCGGTATCCGGGATCGCACCGGCATCGGATCCGGCAAACGGGCCGGTCAGCGCGAAACAGGGAATTTCCGTGCCTCTGGCCAGTCGCGGCAGGTAGTAGTCTTTTTGCGCTTCGGTGCCGTAATGCAATAACAGCTCGGCCGGTCCCAGCGAGTTCGGTACCATGACCGTCACCCCGGCCGAAATGCTGCGTGCGGCAATCTTGGTGACGACACAGGAGTGGCCGTGATTGCTGAACTCGAGTCCATCGTAGCGTTTCGGGATGATCATGCCGAAAAAACCGTACCGCTTGAGAAAAGCCCAGACCTCGGGCGGCAAATCCATGCGATTGTGAGTAATATCCCAATCGTCGAGCATCGCGCATAACTGCTCCACCGGCCCATCGATAAACGCCTGTTCCTCGTCACTCAGCTTCGGCATGGAATAACCCTGCAGCAGACTCCAGTCGGGATTGCCGCGAAACAGCTCGGCTTCCCACCAGATGCTGCCGGCTTCGATGGCGGCACGTTCGGTGTCAGACATCGGCGGCAATACTTTGCTGATACGCTTGAGCAACGGACGCGACAACCATTGCAGGCGCAGTTGCGGCAGTCCCAGCAACAAAGTGGGCACAAGGAAAGCGACCCAGAACAACAGCCCCCAGAAAAAACTAAAGCCGCCGGCCAGCGTGAAAACGATAAGGAACAGGCCAGTGGCCAGGGCAAGGATTCGAAACGGAATTTGATGCCGCGCAATCGTATAAAACAGCACGAACAGGGCACCGAGCAGGACCAGAATGTTCATCGGTTTAAGTCAGTGTTATTGAATCAGTCAAGCAGTGGTTAACAGTATATTAAATCGACACTGCCAGCAATATAAAGTTTCAATTTGAAACTGATTTTTTAGCTTCCGTATCCGTTTCCAGTCGTTCGCGTAAAGTCCGATTGACCGGCGCGAGACCCAACTGCAGCGCCTCGTCGGCAAATCCGAGCAATGGGAGTTCCTGCGCTCGCTCAACTGCGATTTCATGCAGGGTTATTATTTCGGCAAACCGATGCAGCAGGACGAATTCGAAGCATTTCTCAGGGCACAGCTCGACAAACCGGTACTGGCCCGGTCCTAGGCAGAACTGGCCAGTGCCTGCGCATGACGCGATAGAAAGAAATCCGCAAACCAGTTAGCCAGCAGCTCGGTATCGGCGCTCGCACCGGCGCTCATGGCAGCCAGCGCCTCCGCCGTCACAGCCCCGGGCACCACGCTGCCGCCGTAGGCTTCGAGCAATGCGGTTTCGTAGTCTTCGCCGAATTCGGGATGCGCCTGCACAGTAATGATAGACCTGCCATAACTCATACCCGCATAGGGGCAAAACTCGGAGCTCAGGAAAACCTCGGCATGTTCCGGCAGACTGACCACCTGGTCCTGGTGAAAAGCGTAAAGGTTACAGCTGGCGGGATGCGTCGGCATCCACGAATGCTGTTTTTCGACCCGGTAGGTATGCACGCCGACACCCCAGCCCTTGTCCGACTTGACCACCTCCCCGCCGAGCGCCTGGGCGATAATCTGATGACCGAAGCAAACCCCGATCAGCGGCACCTCGGTCGCAGCCAGTTGCCGGATGAAATCCTGTAGCGGTGCCATCCAGTCGAGATTTTCGTAAACCCCGTGCCGTGATCCGGTGATCAGCCAACCGTCGCAATCGTCGATTGCAGCCGCGACTTCCCCACGCACCACGCTGACGGTTTTAAATTCGAAATCACGATGTGCCAGGCCGAGAAATTCCGCGAACATGACTGGATAGGGATCGAAGCGCGGCAGCATGCGTTCACGCAACAATCCGGTTTCAAGGATTCCGATTTTCATTGGCGTTTACCTGTAAAAAGCGCGATCAATATACCATTACCGCTATCGGGCCGGTAGGAATGAGCGCGGCTGAATTGCGTTAATGTGATCATATTCTATCGACCTGTCACGGGCTCGGGCAAGTGGGCTATTGGAGATGGCTGGTCTTTTGTGATTAAATATTTCGCATCCCTGCCGGCGGAAAATCACTCATGAAATCAAACGAATCAGCGGATCTGGAACTGCTGATGATCACGAAAACGGATGACCTCAAGACCCATCAATGGGTGTACCAGTTGCTGCGCAACAACCTGTTGTGCGGCCGTATCGAACCGGGCAAGCCATTGACGATTCGCGGACTAGCGGAAATTCTGCACGTCAGCCCGATGCCGGTGCGCGAAGCCCTGCATCGCCTGGCATGCGAAGGCGCGGTCGAGGTCAAGAACAACCGCCGGGTGATCGTGCCCTTGATGACGGCGGAGAAATTCAGCGAGCTTTGCGACCTGCGCATCCTGCTCGAAACACACGCCGCGGAAGGCGCTCTGCCTTATATAACGGAAAAGGATATCGAGATTCTCGAAGTGCTCGACAGCAAGGTAGATGAAGCCGTTGAAAACAGCGATACCGATCACATAAGCCTGTGCAATCAGGATTTTCATCGTCACCTGTACCAGGCAAATCCGTTTCAGATTTCGGTGCCGTTGATCGAAAGCCTCTGGTTACAACTGGGACCGTTTTCGCGCATCGCCATTGCCAAGCTGGAAAAGGTCTATCTGGTCGATCGCCATGCCGAAGCGCTGGAGGCGCTGCGCCAGCGCAATGCATTTGGCCTGCGTCGTGCGATCGAGGCAGACATTCGCGACGGTATTGCTTCGATCAATACCGTCGATGGAATTCATGATTATTTCAAGGGTGTCGCCTGAACGGCGCCAGCGGGTTTTAGTGATCACTTTTTCACCGAATCGGACCTCGCCACGAAACCTGCACACCGGTATCATGCGGTATAGGCGTGATCACAAATATGACACTCATTCCCGAATAAACGATTAACCTGATGCTTGATAAAAACAGCCCACAACTGACCTCCGAGATCGAGGATTTTCTAAAGGCCAATTCGGGGCTCAAGCAGGTCGAGATTCTGGCCACGGACATCTGCGGGCACTTTTTCGGTAAACGATATCCGGTCGAAAAACTGGCTTCTTTTGCGCGCGAGGGGCTCGCCATGCCGGCCAGCATGTTCGTACTCAACACGCTCGGTGAGCCGATGGACGGTATCCCCTACGGCATCGACGATGGCGACCCGGACGGGCATTTCTTCCTCGTCCCCGGCAGCCTGTGCCTGAATAACTGGGGCAACAAGCCGCGCGCGCAAATGCTGGCAACCACCTGTCGCGACGAGCATCCGTCGTTCTTCGAACCACGCTACATCCTGCAAAAGGTGGCGGACAGCTTCGCCGAACGGCAATGGCATCCCGTGGTCGCCTTCGAACTCGAGTTTTACCTGTTCGACGCTAAACGTGACGCAGATGGTTTGTTGCAAATCGTGCGTAATCCGAAAACCGGGCGCAAGGATACCGCAACCGTGTTGTCCAGCACCCGCGTTGGCGATTTCGAAAACGTCATCGACGACATCATCCATGCCTGCCAACTGCAGAATATCGACACCGGTGCCATTTCATCGGAACTGGGACCCGGGCAGTTCGAAATCAACTTCAACCATCACGACGATGTACTCAGGGCGGCCGACGAAACCAGCCTGTTCAAACGAACCGTTGTCGAAGTCGCCAAAAGCCACGGCATCTGCGCCAGCTTTATCGCCAAACCCCTGCTGGAGCATGCCGGCAACGGCCTGCACATGCATATCAGCATCGTCGACGAAAAGGGGCAAAATATCTTCGCCGCCGGCGACAGTGCAGACGAGCGACTGCATCACGCGATCGGCGGCTTACTCGACACCATGCCGGCGGCGATGTCCTTCTGGGCACCGAACGTCAATTCCTATCGTCGCTATCGTGGCGGTATCAGCTGTGCCCCGGTAAGCCTGACCTGGGGTAACGAGAATCGTACGGTTGCATTCCGTATTCCGCTGCCCAAACAGGGCGCCTGGCGCGTCGAAAATCGCGTCCCCGGCGCCGACGCCAATCCGTACCTGGCGATGGCGGTATCGCTGGCCGGCATGCTGCACGGCATCGACAACCAGCTCAACCCCGGCCAGCCGACCACCGAAGCGGTCGAGGGTCGTGATGAAAATCTGCCGTTGAAAATGGCCGACGCGCTGGCGGCAACCGCTGCCAGCGACGCGCTGAAGAAAATAATGGGTGCCGATTTCATCGATTTGTACTGCTACCATCGCGCCGCCGAAGCGACGATTTTCGACAACCACATCAGCGCCCGTGAATACGACTGGTACCTGTAAATGAGCCGCGAAGAAATTCTTAACAGCTATTCGATTTACGCTAATATCTACAGCTTCATGGGCCGGCCTCTGAGCCGCAACCCGGACGACGCCGATGTTTTCGTCGTCGGCCTGCCCTACGATCTCGGCACCAGCGGACGCTCGGGTACGCGCGGCGGCCCGGGCGGTATACGTTCCGCCAGCGCCAATCTGCGCTGGGAAAACAAACGCTGGCCATGGGATTTCAGCCTGTTCGAACGCTTGCGCGTGGCCGACTACGGTGACCTCGAATTTCCCACCGGCAACCATGAGGCGCTGTTCGACGCGGTCGAATCGCACTACGGTAGATTACTCGCGGCCGGCAAAACGGTACTCAGTCTCGGCGGCGATCATTTCGTCACGCTGCCGCTGTTGCGTGCGCATCACAAACAGTTCGGCAAGCTTGCGATGATTCACTTCGACGCCCACACCGACACCTACATGGAAGACAAGGCGGTATACAACCATGGCTCCATGTTTTACCACGCGCCGCGCGAGGGCATTATCGATGCCGACCGCAGTGTTCAGGTCGGCATTCGTACCGAGTACAGCGAAAGTCGTCACGAATTCGAAGTCATCAGCGCCGCGGTAGCCAACGATCTCGATGCCGACAGTATTGTCGAGCGCATCAAGCAGCGTGTCGGCGACAGTCCCTGTTACCTGACCTTCGATATCGATTGCCTCGATCCGGCTTACGCGCCCGGCACCGGCACCCCGGTTGCCGGCGGCCTGACCTCGGACCGCGCGCTCAAGATCATCCGCGGACTTCAGGGCATCAACCTGGTCGGCATGGATCTGGTCGAGGTTGCACCTTCATACGATCACGCCCAAATCACCTCGCTGGCCGGTGCCACACTGGGCCTGGAAATGCTCTACGTGCTCGGCGCCAACCGCGCCTGATTCGAAAACTATACCCGTATCTATCGATTTATATTTGCGGGATTTCGCGCACGTACAACGGTGCGTATGGATCCGCATCGACTTCCAGATAGCGCGCCGCCGAGTGGCCATCGTAGACCGCCGCGGCCACGGTGCCGGGCGCGTGGCAATCACCGATCGCGCGCAGGCTTTTGAACCGATCCTCGAATGCGATCAGTTCCTGGTAAAGTTCATCCCGCGACACGCGCGATGTCACCATCACCAGCGAGTCGAAAGCAATTTTCTGCTGACGATCGCCAGCATAAACGTTGGCGACGGTGGCTTCACCCGCACCCACGCTAACCAGCTCCAGCGATACCGCCAGCTCGACTCCGAGCGCCAGCAGGCGTTGCTGAATCTTGGCTTGCTCCAGCGTGTTTTCGGTCCACGCGGAAACGATCGATGCCGGTGTCAACAGGCATACCTCGTGCCCCTGTTCGCGGTAAAGCTCGGCAATGGCACCGCCCATGAGGTAATGATCGTCGTCGTAAATCAACACCCTGCCCCGCGCCTGCGCACCAGCGAGCACATCGTCCGGCGTCAACACCTCGATCGCTTCGATGCCGTCTATCGGAAAGTGATGCTGACGTCCGACGCCATCTGCACGCCAGCTCGCGCCGGTGGCAACCAGCACGTGCGCTATCTCGAGATCGACCACGTCCTGCGCCGATAGACGATTGTCGAGATAAATCTCGACATTGGTTTTTTGCCGAAGCAGGTTTTCGCGGTAATCGCGCACGCGCGCGTAACTCGACAGGCCGGGCAGCTCGCATTCCCTCGAAACCCTGCCGCCCAGGCGCTCGGTGGCTTCAGCCAGGGTGACCGAATAGCCGCGGTTGGCGAGCTGCAGGGCGCACTCGAGCCCGGCCGGGCCGGCGCCTACAACCAGCACCGCGTCGTCACTGGCGGCGGCATCGATGCGCTCAGGGTGCCAGTTTTGCTTCCATTCCTCACCCTGGGTCGGATTCTGGGTGCAGCGGATAGGCGCCGACAGCATGTCCTGCGCGACGCAGATATTACAGCCGATACATTCGCGGATTTCGTCGATGCGACCCTCGTCGATCTTGCGCGGCAGGAACGGATCGGCGATCGATGGTCGTGCGGCGCCGATCAGGTCGAGCACGCCGCGCCTGATCTGCGACAGCATCGCGTCGGCCGAGGTAAAGCGCCCGACTCCGACCACCGGCTTGCTGGTCAGCGTTTTGACGAAGGCGGTATAGGGCTCCTGGTAGCCCTCGTTGGGCTCGAAACGCGCGGTCGAGGAATCGTTGCCCCAGTCGCTGATGTTGACGTCCCACAGGTCCGGTATTTCTGCCAGCATGCCAACCACGTCGCGCCCTTCCGATTCGGCCTGCAAACCATGCGACCCCATGAGCTCGTCGGTGGCAAAACGAAACGCGACCGCAGATTCATGACCCACCGCCTCCTTGACCTCAAGCAGCACTTCGCGCGTGAGTCTGACCCTGTTTTCCAGGCTGCCGCCGTACTCGTCGCTGCGCTGGTTATACTGTGGCTTGAGAAAATGCTGCAGTATGGTCATGTCGTGCCCGGCATAGACGTAGATGATGTCGTAACCTGCCTTCCTTGCGCGCCGTGCGGCCTGCACGTACCAGCGCCTCAGGTTGGCAATATCGCGCTTGTTCATGGCGCGCGCCTGTATCGGCTGCACGGCGTGCACCGGCGTTGCGCTGGGCGCCATCGGCGCGATTCGACTGTAAAGATTGGAGGCATGGAAACCGTTGTAAACCAGCTCGATGCCGGCGAGCGCACCGTGCTCGTGCACGGCATCGGTCATCAGCCGGTGCTGCGGAATATCACGTTCGTCCCAGAGGCGGCCTTCGACGTATGGCGCCAATTCCGCGCTCGGGTGGATCTCGACCTCCTGGGTGCAAATGACGCCCCAGCCTCCCTCCGCCTTGACCGCGCGGTTGGCGGCCTCGGCGCGTGGCCGCGCATGCCCGAGCACATTGCAGTGCGGAACCTGGTAAAAGCGGTTAGGCGCCGTTACCGGGCCGATCTTGACTGGTTCGAATAAAATATCGTACCTGGGGTCTCTTGCCATTACATCACCAATGCTTCAAGGATCTTCGCGACCGAGTATTTTCCTGCCTATCCAGGCGAACAGGATATAGAGCAGCACTAAAATCAGCGGCACGAAGTAAATGCGCACATCCGTCAATGCCGCGAGAAACGGAGTTCCGTCATAGCTAATCTGGATAAATACCTGCAGCCCCGGTATTTTCGAAATCACCAGCGCGATCAACACAACCACGAACAACTTGAACCAGAGCGGAATACCTCGGCTCTTGCCGTTGCCAGGCGAAACGGGATCATGTTGTTTTGCGTTATCCATGCAACTCATTCTATCAACAACAGTCCGAATTAACCGGGCCCGAACGCCGCCGCGACATTGTCGACCAACCTCGCAACACGACACGGTCCCGCCTGGCCCCGGCTTCGCCTTGCCCCAGTTCGCGTGCCGCCTTGTGGCCCGCGTAAACCGCAGCGGCGATAATACCGGGCGCCCGACAATCACCGATACGCCGCATCGACAGGCCACCAGCCTCGGTGAATTCATCACGCCGCCCCTGTAGCTCCAGCCAGAGTTCGTCGTTGGGGATTCGCGCGCCCACCGGTAACAGGTAGTCGGCTTCGAGCCATGTTTCCTGATCACTGTAAATGCAGGCCAGGCGTGCCAAACCGTCCTCGAATCCGCGCAACCGCCTGGCAGTCACAATTTCGACGCCAGCCTCGATTAACGCGCGCATCAGCGGGGCATGCTCGTCGGTAAAACGGTTCCAGCCGCACAACGAATCCTGCGGGCTGACCATGGTTACCCGCTTACCCTGCGCGCTCAGCATCAGCGCTATTGCGCTGCCGATATAGTAATGCTCGTCATCGTAAATAAGGATATGCCCATCCGGCAGATGACCGTCGAGTACCTGCTCGACACCGATCACCGATGTCTGGTCGTGCCCGTCGAAGGGAGTGTTGCTGCTGCGACCGATGCCGTCACTGCGCCAACGGGCGCCGGTGGCCAGCAATACATGACGGCATTCCAGTTCGAGAATCGCGACCGTGTCGAGGCGGTTATCCGGGTAGACCTGTACGTTTGCCATTTTCGCCAGCTGTCCCAGGCGCCAGTCGCGTACACGCGCATACTCTGCCAGCCCCGGCAGCCGCGATTCGCGATTGACGCGGCCACCCGGCTCGCGTTCCGCCTCGGCCAGGATGACCGGGTAGCCGCGGCTACCGAGCGTGCAGGCGGCCTCGAGCCCGGCAGGACCGGCGCCGACCACCAGCACCGTTTGCTCGGCATGCCGCGACTCGATACGCTGCGGATGCCAGTTACGCCGCCATTCCTCGCCCATGGTCGGATTCTGCGTACAACGGATTGGCGCGCCCAGCGCATTATGCGCGTAGCACACATTACAACCGATACACTCGCGAATATCTTCCAGGCGGCCCTGATCGATCTTCTGCGGCAGGAAAGGATCCGCAATCGACGGTCGCGCCGCGCCGATGAAATCCTGCGTGCCGCTGGTTATCTGGCTCAGCATCGTGTCCGGCGAGGTAAAGCGGCCGACGCTGACCACCGGTTTGCTGGTCATGGATTTAATTTGCGCCACCAGTGACTGATGCGCTGCCTCCCCGAAGAAACGCGAACTGCCCATCTCCCTGTAGTAATCGTTGACCGTGATATCCCACAGGTCGGGCAGCTCGGCGATCTGTTCGAAACAGGCAATCAATTCCTGCGGATCGTCGTCGAAGCGCGGCGGAATCGAGTAGCGCACGGCCAACGCGGCGCGCCCGGCGACAATTTCGCCGACATCCTCGATCACCTCGCGCAGCAGCCGCACGCGGTTTTGCACCGGGCCACCGTACTCGTCTTCTCGCCGGTTGAAACAAGGGTTGAGAAAGTTATGCAGCAGGTAGTAGTGACAGCCGTAGACGTAAACAATGTCGAAACCGGCCTCGAGCGCACGGCGCGCTCCGTTCCTGTACATCTCGCGGAAATCGGCGATATCGGCCTTGCTCATGGCCTGGCTCTGCGCCGGCTGACCCAGCCTCGCCTCGTTCGGCAGGCTGGCAACGTCGAGCGAGATCTCGCGGCTCAGCAGGTTGGCCGAGCTGTGGCCGCCGTACCATAACTCGACGCCGGCCAGGGCGCCGTGAGCATGCACCGCGTCGGTCATCAGGCGCAGGTTGATCACGTCATCGTCGTCGCGCAGACTCGCGCTCGGATAAGGCGTTTCGTCGGCGCTATCGTCGATCGAGCAATACTCGGTGCAAACCACGCCCCAGCCGCCTTCTGCCTTGACGCCGCGCATCGCGGCCAGCGTCTGCGGCCGCTGGTAACCCATGCCGCTGCAGTGCGGCACCTGGTAAAAGCGGTTGGGGGCGGTTACCGGCCCGATCCTGACTGGCTCGAACAGCGGGTCGTAACGCGAATCGCGCGCCATCAGCCAGCCGCTGCAACCTTGTTCTGCGCCAGCAGATTTGCGTTAACCTGTTCGAGCGTGCCCGGCTCCGGCGATTGAGCCAGATCGAGCACCGGCAGCACATCGCGCAAGGCATTGTGAAACGACGCAACACCGAGTTCGAGATCCGAAAGCATGAGGCCGTCGTATGTGCTCGAACGCATGCCTTCGGCGACCCATGCGATCAACTGGATGTCCTCGTTGCCGACCCCCATATTGATCGCCTGGTTGAGCTCGCGTGCCCTGTGCATTTGCGGACGATCGTCCGCTAGTGCATAACAGACGCCCTGCATGATGCTCTGTTGCGGCCCGGTCGGGAAAAACTGGTAGATTTCGATCTGGTCCGGAAACAGGGTCAGCACGAAGGTCGGGAACATACCCCAGTAAATCCAGAGGTGGCGGTGCGACTCGGGCAGGTAGCTGTCGTCCGGCAGGGATTCGACATACTCGCGGTTACGTTCGAAGCGAAATTTGCGATCCCTGAAACTGCCCTGAGAACGACTGAGGCCGCCCTCGGTGCGCTGGTCGGTATAGGTACTCCCCATCAGGTCGAACAGTTCGGGATGACCGATCGGCACGTGATAGCCCTCGTTGTCGACGTCGACCACGGCCTTCCAGTCCAGTTCGAACCTGAAATCGTAACTATCGCCGAGCCTTTGCATATCCTCGATTCGATAGAAACCGATCTCTTCCTCCGCCTCGGCCAGCATTTGCGCCACCGACGGGCCGTCGCCGCCGAAGCGAACAAAAATCAGGCCGTGCCAGACTTCACAATCGAGCGGCTTGAGTCCGTACTGGGCCCTGTCGAGCTGCGGGAAAGTGTCCGATTTCGGGATGTTTTTCAGGCTGCCATCGAGATTGTAGGACCAGCCGTGAAACGGGCAAATGAAAGCCTTGCCGCAGTGGCCTTTTTCCTCCGGCACGACGCGCGATGCGCGATGCCGGCAATTATTGTAGAAGGCGCGAATTTCGCCGTCGCTGCCGCGTACGATAACAGCGCGCTCGTCACCCATGCTGAAACACTGGTAGTCGCCGCTTCTCGGTAGATCGACGACATGCGCGACGAACAGCCAGTTACGCAAAAAAACCTGCTCGATCTCGAGCCGGGTCAGTTCGGAATTGTCGTAAGTCCAGGCCGGCAAGCCGCGGCGGCTGCCGTCACGCCTGAAAATATCCTGAGCAGTTACGTATTTCATCGCCCTGCACCCCTCAAGCTGCCGGTGAAGGATGGCGGCTATCCGCGCCCGTGGATGTGGCCTCGGCATTTTCGATTTCCTCGAGCGCCAGCAGTATGCCCTGGCGCAGCATCGACACCATATCGTCGATCTGCTCGCGGGTAATCGTCAGCGGCGGCGACATCACGCACATGTTGATGATCGGCCGCACGATCAGGCCGAGCTTCTGGCAGTGCTTGTCGATCAGGTTACCAATTTCATAGTCCATCGCGAGGTCATCCTTGCCCTGGATCAATTCGCACTCGACGCAGGCCATCAGGCCCATGCCGCGCACGTCGCGCACGATCGGAATATCGCGCAGCGTCTGCATTTGCTGCTGCAGGTAAGGCCCGGTGTCCCGCGCCTGCTCGAACAGTTTTTCACGCTGCATGATTTCGAGATTCTTGATCCCGGCCGCCGCCGCCACCGGGTGACCCGAGTAAGTAAAGCCGTTGGAGAATACGGCGGTATCACCACCCTTCTGCTTGATCTCGTCGATCAGTCGATCCGATACCAGGAAAGCGCCCATCGGGATGTAGCCCGAGGTCAGGCCTTTGGCCGTGGTAATAATGTCGGGCACGATACCGAAAACGTCTTCCGATGCGAAACAGTGACCCAGACGTCCGAACGCGGTCACCACTTCATCCGACAGGTAGAGCATGTCGTTGTTGCGGCAAACCTCGAGACAGCGCTGGTGGTAGCCTGCAGGCGGCACGATAACCCCACCGGAGGCGAGAATCGGCTCGGCGACGAAGATCGCGCAATTTTCTGCCCCGACCTCGGCAATCATGTTTTCCAGGTTGGCGACGCAGTGATCGAGAAAATCGGCATCCGAAATGCCTGCGGGTTTATGCAACGGGTGCGGCGCGTCGATGTGGTGCACCAGCTCGGTTTCGAAATGCAGGTTGCTCTTGTCGCGCTCCTTGCCGGAGACGCTGCCACCGAGATAGGTACTGCCGTGATAACCCCGCTTTTGCGAAATGATATGTTTCTTGTTCGGCATGCCGCGCATGTTGTTGTAAAAATGCGCGAATCGCAGCGCGGAATCGACCGCGGTCGAGCCGCCCGTAGCAAAAAACACGTGGTTCAGGTCACCCGGGGATAATTCGGCGAGCTGTGCGGCGAACTCGGCCGCGGGCCCGGTCGTCATCGACCACGGGGAAACGTAGGTCAAAGCCATGATCTGGTCGTAAACGGCTTGCGCGATTTCCTGGCGACCGTGACCGACATTGACGCACCACATGCCGGCGGGCGCATCCAGCAGGCGGTTGCCATCGCTGTCGTAAACATACACGCCCTCGCCCCGGTCCAGCAGCGTACGCTCGTGCTTGCCGATCTTGGCCATATCGTCCCAGGGGTGGATAAACAAGTTGTCGTTCTGTTTCAGTTCTGCTGCGCTGCTCATGCTCGCCTCCCCGCGGTATGGTGTCGTGAATGACTGGAGAATTATATTTTTAATTTTTTATTTTGCAAGCTTTTTCAATAATTTATATACTTTTATTGACCAAACACTCAGAAAGTTATATGGTCTGAAAAATACCTCAAACGGAAGCATAGCTTGTCGACACCTGTTACCGAGAAGAATTTCGCCAGTCGCAACCGTAAACAGCAAAGCGAATTTCGCAAACGCCAGTTGATCGAAGCGACCATCGACTGCATCGATAAACTCGGCATATCGCAAACCACGTTAGCGAAAATCGCCGAACGTGCCGGTCTGTCTCAGGGCAACGTCGTGTTTCACTTCCACAGCAAGGAGGCTCTGCTCGAACAGACGCTGCATTACCTTAATCATGAATACCGGTCTAACTGGCAACAGGCGCTGGAAGCCGCAGGCGATGACCCCAACGACCGCTTGCGCGCGATGATCGAGGCGGCGTTCGCGCCAAAAATCTTTAATCGGCGCAAAATCAGCGTCTGGTTTGCTTTCTGGGGTGAGTCGCGTTCACGCCCTAAATACAAACAGGTTTGCGGCGCCAGCGACCAGGCATTCTCGGACACACTGCTGGCGATATGCGAAGCGATCGAGCGTCAACACGGTGCCCGCCTCGTCGCCAGGACCGCGGCACTCAGCTTCGAGGGCATGATCGACGGCCTGTGGCAGAATTTCCTGATCAACGATGCAGGATTCAAGCGTGACCAGGCAATTGCGGCCGTTTTCGAACTGATCGAATGCATTTACCCCGACATCAGAGCCGGCGCAAAGAATTAAATGTGATCACAAAACAATAATTTTTATGTTAATATCCGCTCAAACTATTGATGTGACAGGCTATTCGTCATTATGCTTCGTGTTGTCGCCCCGCGAATAGAAATTCAGCCTGCTATCGCCGTTAAGCCGCGGTACAGCGTAACTTCACGATAATTAAGTTTGATATTCAAAACTAGTCAGTACTTCCGAGGAGGAAACATGAAAGACACTGCTATTAAATCCAGCCTGATCGGTTTGACCACGGCAGCATTGCTAACCGGTGCAACCATCGCATCGGCGGCGGGAAAGCTCAACGTCAGCAACTGGGCCGAGTACATGGCCGAGGATACGATCGAAAACTTCGCCAAAGAATACGACGTCGAAGTCGTTTTCACCCCGTATGACTCGGTCGAGGCGATCGATTCCAAGCTGCTTGCCGGCAACTCCGGATACGACGTGGTGTCGCACGCGGCTTCGCAAGCGGCACGCCTTATGAAGGGTGGAAACATCCTGCAGAAAATCGACAAGACCAAGCTCCCCAACCTCAAGCACATGAGCCCGGACGTCATGGCACAGGTCGGCTCCAAGTGGGACCCGGGACACGATTACTTCGTGCCCTACATGTGGGGCACCCATGGCGTAACCTATAACCGTGAGCTGGTGCTGGAGACCTATCCCGACGCGCCGATCGGCAATATCGATATGATCTTCGATCCGAAGCACATGAAGGAACTGGCCAAGTGCGGGGTGTCGTTCCTCGATTCACCGACCGACGTAATCCCGATGGCGCTGGCTTATCTTGGCCACCCGCCGGATTCGACCGATCGCGCGCACTACAAGGAAGTCGAGGAATTGCTGCTCAAGGTCCGCCCTTACATTAAAACCTTCGATAACTACGCCTACCAGCGCATGCCGCAGAAGGAATTCTGCGTCGCAGTCACCTGGGGACCGGACGGCCTGCTCGCAATGTCGGGCGCCGAGGAAGCCAATACCGGGGTCAAGCTGGACTTTTTCCTGCCCGCGATCCCGAACTTCTGGGTCGACGGCTGGGTCATTCCTAAAGATGCCAAGAACATCGAGAATGCTCATCTGTTCATGAATTACCTGATGCGCCCCCAGGTTGCCGCTAACGACAGTAACTACACCTGGTATGCAACCGCCAACAAGGATGCGATGCCGTTGATCGACGAGGCGGTCACGAGCAGCCCGGCGGCATTCCCGACCCCGGCACAGGTATCCACCATGTATACCCTGAACCCGTTGCCGCCAAAAGCGGAACGGATCAGAACCCGGACCTGGACCAACTTCAAGGCCGGCAACTAGTAAAACAAAAGCCGGGGCGAAAAATCGCCCCGGCTTTTTTGACTCTACAGTATAGCCAAGGGGGGTCTATGGCCGAAGCGCTCGATTATACCGACCGGCCCTGGTTGGACCCGGAAGCCGAGCCCTTCATCAAGGTACAGAGTGTCAGCAAACACTTTGGCGATTTCACCGCGGTCGATAGCGTCGATCTCGACATTTACAAGGGCGAGCTTTTCTGCCTGCTCGGCGGTTCAGGTTGCGGCAAGTCGACCCTGCTGCGTATGCTGGCCGGCTTCGAAACGCCGTCCTCGGGCACGATCCTGATCGACGGACAGAACATGAACGACGTACCGCCCTACGAGCGCCCGGTCAACATGATGTTCCAGTCCTATGCGCTGTTCCCGCACATGACCGTGTGGAACAACGTCGCCTACGGGCTCAGACGCGACAAGGTTCCCAAGTCCGAAATCCAGCAGCGTGTCGACGAAATGATCTCGATGGTCGAACTCGATCAGTTCGCCAAACGCAAGCCGCATCAGCTGTCGGGCGGCCAGAAGCAGCGGGTCGCTCTGGCGCGCGCGCTGGTCAAGCAGCCCAAGGTATTGCTGCTCGACGAGCCGCTGGGCGCGCTCGACAAGCGCCTGCGCGAACAGACCCAGTACGAATTGATGAACATCCAGGAGCAGCTCGGCGTGACCTTCATCGTCGTCACCCATGATCAGGAAGAAGCGATGACGCTGTCGACGCGGATTGCGGTCATGGATACCGGGCGCTTTCAGCAAATCGGCACACCGACCGAAATTTACGAGTTTCCGAATTCGCGCGTGGTGGCAAATTTTATCGGTAACGCCAATATGTTCGAGGGTCGTATCATCGAAAACGGGCCAGACCATGTCATCGTCGAGAGCAACGATCCGAAATGCGAGTTTTTCGTCGATCACGGCATGTCGATCCAGGAAGGCACCAAGGTCTGGGTCGCGCTGCGACCGGAAAAGGTGCGGATCTCGAAGGAATCGCCGGCTAATAGCAGCGCCAACACGATCAGGGGTATGGTGCACGATATCGGTTATCTCGGCGGCACATCGACTTACCGCGTACAGGTCGACGGCGATCACATGATCGAGATCACCTCGCCCAACATGATGCGTCCCAGGGACGCCAGCCCGCCCATCGACTGGGACGAAGAGGTTTATCTAAGCTGGGATGCCTCCAGTTCCGTGGTGCTGACAAAATGAGCACGCCGGCCGAAGAAGTCGTAGCCATCGGTGAAGCGACGCTCAAGGATAGGATTCTGAATCGGCTGACGCGGCTGCTGCAGGACCAGTGGAAACTCCTGGTACTGGGAATTCCGTATGCATGGCTGCTGCTGTTTTTCCTCGCGCCGTTTTTCTTCGTGCTCAAGATCAGTCTGGCCGAAACCACGATTGCGAGCCCGCCCTATACGCCGCTGGTCGAATGGGTCGACGAAGGCATCATGCACGTGCGCGTGGTGATCGATAACTACGCCTATCTGTGGGAAGACGATCTCTACGTTAACACTTATCTGAACTCGCTCGTGATTTCGGTGACCTCGACTATTCTGTGCCTGTTACTTGGTTACCCGATCGCCTACGCCATCGTGCGTTCGAGCCATACCGTCAAGCATATTCTGCTGTTGCTGATCATCCTGCCGTTCTGGACCTCGTTCCTGCTGCGCGTTTACGCATGGATGGGATTGCTCGCGGACCAGGGCACGATCAACGATCTGTTGATCGCGCTCGGCATCATCGATGAACCGATTCGAATGTTGTACACGACCTTCGCGGTTTACGTGGGCATCGTCTATACCTACGTGCCATTCATGATCCTGCCGCTGTACGCCAACATGGAAAAACTCGACTGGGAACTGCTCGAGGCCGCAGCCGATCTCGGCGCCAAGCCGATGACCACATTTTTCACGATAACCCTGCCGGCCACCTCACCCGGCATTCTCGCCGGCTCGTTACTGGTGTTTATTCCGGCGACCGGCGAGTACGTCATTCCGGACCTGCTCGGCGGTGGTAACGTGCTCATGATCGGGCGCGTGCTGTACAACGAGTTCAACGCCAATATCGACTGGCCGGTGGCCTCGGCGGTCGCCATCGCGCTGCTGTTGCTGCTGGTGCTGCCGATGATGCTGTACCAGCACATCCAGGCGAAGGAGACGGAAAATCCATGAACCAAAAACGCTCGATCTTTCTGCTGTCCACGCTGGCCTTCGGTATTGCCTTTCTTTATATACCGATGGTGCTGTTGATTTTTTATTCGTTCAACAAGTCCAAGATCGTGCCAATCTGGGGCGGTTTTTCGACCAAGTGGTACGTCGAGTTGTTCAAAAGCCCTGAGGTCTGGGACGCGCTCACGCTGAGCCTCAAGATCGCGACCGTCAACGCCTGTTTCGCGACGATCCTCGGCACGCTCGCCGGACTGGCACTGGTGCGCTTCGGGCGCTTTCGCGGGCGCACTCTTTTCAGCGGCATGATTTCGGCACCGCTGGTCATGCCCGAGGTCATCACCGGCCTGTCGCTATTGCTGTTGTTCATCTGGCTGCAGAGTGCAATCGGCTGGCCCAGCGAACGCGGATTTTCGACCATAACGATCGCGCATATTACGTTTTCGATGGCCTACGTCGCGGTCATTATCCAGTCGCGCCTGGCCGGCATGGCGCAGGATCTCGAGGAAGCGGCGCAGGACCTGGGCGCCAAGCCGCTGCGCGTGCTGACCGATATCACGCTGCCGTTACTCGCCCCTGGCATGCTCGCCGGCTGGTTGCTGTCGTTTACGCTGTCGCTCGATGATTTGATTATCGCCAGCTTTGTCACCGGTCCCGGCGCGACCACGCTGCCGATCTTGATTTACTCGCGCATTCGGCTCGGCCTGCGACCCGATATCAACGCGCTGGCGACGATCATCATACTAGTGGTGGCAATCGGCGTACTCGTGGCCGGTTACATCATGTTGCGGCAACAAAAACAGCGCGCCCTCGATATGCAGATGACGGCCGAGGAAACCCCTTAGAAAAACTCGGGGACAGTTTACTTGTTTCGCTAGAAAAAACTCGGGGACAGTTTACTTATTTCACTAGCGAAATAAGTAAACTGTCCCCGAGTTTTTAGCCGGGATCGCGGCGCAGTGCCTGGCACATGCAGTGCACGCCGCCACCGCCGGGCGTGATCATTGACACATCGGGATCGAAAACTTCGAGACCATGAGCACGCACTTTCTCTTTGAGCACCTGGCTCTTTTCGGGCATCAGTACGCGGTCGTTGCCGAGGGCGACGACGTTGCAGCCGAGATCGAGCGTATCCTGAAACGGCACCGAGATGACTTCGATACTTTTCGATTTGAGCCAGCTAACGATATCGGGATCGGTCGACTCGAGACAAACCGCCGCCAGTTTCGGCGCCAGCATGACGACCATAAGATCGATGTGCACGTAAAATGGATCGATGTCGGCCAGCCTGACTTCCCAGCCCTCGGCCTCGAACCAGTTTTTCAGCTGCAGTGCCGACTGTTCCTGGCTGCGACCCTCGTCGCCCTCCCAGCCGATCAGCACGCAGCCTGGCTCGATGACGTTAAAATCACCACCCTCGAAGGTACCCGCGGTGACATAGTCGTAAATCGGAATGCCGAGGCGTTCGTAAGTTTCGATCGCGCGAAAATTTTCCCCTCGCCGCCACCAGTTGGCCATGCTGGTGATAATCGCGCCATAGGGCGTCATGGCCGACGAGTCGCGAGCAAAAATCTGATATGGCAACGCCGGATCCGGTTCATGCAAATGCACCTGAACATCGGCCGACTGGTATGCCGACACCATCTCGGCATGCTGACGCCGGGCGACGTCGGCGTCGAATTCGTAGTTACGGCGTATGCTTTTTTTCGATACCGAGCTGGTTTCCAGCCATTGATAATTGTCGGCCGGGCCCAACAATACATCGCGCAAAACGCCGTACTCGCAATCGACGCCCCAGTTTTGCAGTTTGCGAGTGCCACCGCCCGGTTTGCGTCTGCGCAAGCTGAAATCGTCTGTCATATCGCCTCCCGCGGTTAATATGTGATCACCAGGAATCCGGCGAGGCTATACCCACGACCGCGGACCTGTCAATGCACAACCGCTTAAACCCCTGTAAACAGTCGAGCTACGTCGAATTGACTTTGCTCTTTTTTGTGATCACAATTGTCCGGTGTCCAAGTTTTCAACTATGCTAGATAGCACGATTCGGCGCGCCATGATTGGCCCGGTGCGCCACAGGACCAACAGCAAGAAATGTTATGAAAGACTGGATTGAGCAACACCAAATCACCGAAGTCGAGTGCATCGTGCCCGATCTCGCGGGCGCCGCGCGCGGCAAGATCATGCCTGCCGCAAAGTTTACCGATAGCACCACGCTACGCATGCCCAAGGCCATCTTCATGCAGTCGGTCACCGGCGACTATCCCGCTAACTGGGAACAGATCAACCCGCTCGATGCCGACATGGTGCTGCAACCCGATCCGTACACGATTCGCCAGTTGCCATGGGCGCGCGAACCCTCCGCCCAGGTGATTCACGACTGTTACGACGTGGACGGCAACCCGATCGAGTTTTCTCCGCGCGGAGTACTGCGCCGCGTGATCGATCTCTACCGCGCCGAGGGCTGGAAGCCCGTGGTCGCGCCGGAACTCGAATTTTACCTGTTGCAGCCGAACCTGGATCCGAAAAACCCCCTGCTACCCCCGATCGGCCGTACCGGCCGCGCCGAGCGCAGCGGCCAATCGTTCAACATCGATGCGGTTAACGACTTCGACCCGATGTTCGACGACATGTACGACTTCTGCGAGGGCCAGGGACTCGAGATCGATACGCTGATTCACGAGGAAGGCATGGGGCAGATGGAAATCAATCTGCTGCACGGCGACCCGCTGGAACTGGCCGACCAGGCCTTCCTGTTCAAACGCACCGTACGCGAGGCCGCGCTGCGTCACGACCTTTATGCGACTTTCATGGCCAAGCCGATGGAAGGGCAACCCGGCAGCGCGATGCACATCCACCAGAGCGTCGAGGACCTGGAATCGGGCGAGAATATTTTCTCGACGCCGGAAGGCATGCCCAACGAACTGCTTTTGAACCACATTGCCGGCCTGCAGCGCTTCCTGCCGGAGGCGATGGCGCTGATGACGCCCTATGTAAACTCGTACCGCCGCATCGTGCGAGAAATGTCTGCGCCGATAAATTTTCACTGGGATTTCGACAACCGCACCACCGGATTCCGCGTGCCCGACAACAACCCGAAATCAATGCGCGTGGAGAATCGTATCGCCTCGGCCGATGTTAACCCCTACCTGGCGATCGCAACCTCGCTGGCCTGCGGCTACATCGGCATGAAACAGGGCCTTAAGCCTAGCGAACCGCTGCAAGGCAGCGCCTACGACGAACCGATGCAGCTGTCTCGGCACTGGTACGATTCATTACAACGTCTCGCCGATTGCAAGGAAATCGGCGAAGTCCTCGGCGAAGCCTTCGTCGGCATTTATGTCGGCGTCAAGGAAGTCGAGTTCGATAACTTTCTCAACGTAATCAGTCCCTGGGAACGGGAGCACTTACTGTTAAAAGTCTGAGGTGACACTATGACCCAAGCAACCGCGATGGATACGAGCAATACCGAAAAATGGCAGGACCTCGATAGCCACCACCTGCACCCGTTTACCAATCCGCACGATTTGCAGGAAAAGCCGGCGCGTATTATCGAATCGGCCGATGGCGTATACCTGACCGATTCCGACGGCAACGAATTGCTGGACATGATGGCCGGGCTTTGGTGCGTCAACATGGGATACGGGCAAAAGGACATGATCGAGGCGGCCTACGCGCAGATCCAGCAGCTGCCCTACTACAACGCTTTCTTCAAGACCTCCACGCCACCCGCCGCCGAACTGTCGGCGCTGTTGTCGGAGGTAACCCCGGCGCACATGAACCACGCGTTTTTCACCAGCTCCGGGTCCGAGGCCAACGATACCGTGCTGCGCCTGGTCTGGCGTTACTGGGATATTCTCGGCAAACCCGAAAAGCGTGTTGTGATCAGCCGCAAGAACGCCTACCACGGCAGCACGATTGCCGCCTCCAGCCTGGGCGGCATGGAGGCCATGCACAAGCAGGGCGGCGTGATTCCGAATATCGTACACGTCGAGCAACCCAACTGGTTCGCCAGGCGCTGCGAGCTCGGTAGCGATCTCGATCGCGACGAATTCGGCCGCCAGGCGGCGCAGTCGATCGCCGACAAGATCGAGGAACTCGGCGTGGACAAGGTAGCCGCGTTCATCGCCGAACCGATCCAGGGTGCCGGCGGCGTCATCGTACCGCCCGAAACCTACTGGCCGGCAGTGAAGAAGATATGCGAGCACTACGGCATCCTGCTGATCGCCGACGAGGTCATCTGTGGGTTCGGCCGTACCGGTGAATGGTTCGGCAGCGATTACTACGACCTCAAGCCAGACCTGATGCCGATGGCGAAGGGGATTTCCTCCGGTTACCTTCCAATCGGCGGCGTCATGGTCGCAGACAAGATCATGGATGTGCTGATCAACCAGGGCGGCGAACTCAATCACGGCTATACCTATTCCGGCCACCCGGTTTGCGCCGCGGTTGCGATCGCCAACATCAGGCTGATGCAACGTGAAGACATCGTCAACAAGGTCCGCGAACAGACCGCGCCTTACCTGCAGAAGCGATTGCGTGAACTCGGCGATCACCCGCTGGTCGGCGAGGTCCGCGGCGTCGGTATGCTGGGTGCGCTGGAGCTGGTCCAGGACAAGGACAATTACGTCAAATTCGACAAGGACCTGAACGTCGGCAATATCTGCCGCGACTTCTGTTTCAACAATAACCTGGTCATGCGCGCCGTCGGCGATTCGATGATTATTTCTCCGCCGCTGATCCTGCAGCCGGCCGATGTCGATGTATTTGTCGAACGCGCCTGGCAGTGCCTTGACCTGACCCATAAAGCGATCGCCTGACAAGGGCCGCATGGCTTTCAAACTGGTCCAGGACCGCAGCGATACTGGCCACTACCCGGCTTCCTACTACGAGGCCACGCGCAACCGGAAACTCGAGCTGGAGACGCTGGATGGTTCCTGCCGTACCGATGTCTGCATCATCGGCGGCGGCTATACCGGCCTGTCCTCGGCTCTGCACCTCGCCGAGCGTGGATATGATGTGGTCCTGCTCGAGGCACGCAAACCCGGCTGGGGCGCTTCCGGGCGCAACGGCGGCCAGGTTTGCAGCGGCCAGCGCAAGGATCAGGTCACGCTCACGCAGATGGTCGGCGCCGACGCGGCACGCCACTTCTGGGAGCTAGCCGAAGCGGCCAAGGATACCGTCAGACAGCTCGTCGCCGAACACCAGATCGATTGCGACCTGAAACCCGGAATCGCGCATCCGAACCACAAATCCGGCTACGACGAAGACAGCCGACGATACGTCGATTTCCTGCGCAAGGAATACGACTACGACCAGATCGAGTTTCTCGAGCGCGACGCCATGGCCGAACTGGTCGGCAGCGAGGGCTACTGCGGCGGCAGCCTCGACATGGGCGCCGGTCATCTGCATCCGCTGAACTACGCGCTCGGTTTGGCCGCCGCGGCACTTGCCGCCGGCGCCCGGATTTACCGCGACAGCCCGGTCAGCGGTTACCGGGAAGGCAAACCGAACCGTGTGCAGACCACAACCGGCGTGATCGAAGCCGATCACATCGTACTCGCCTGCAACGGATATCTCGGCAAACTCGAAAAAAGAGTCGCGGGCAAGATCATGCCGCTCAACAATTTCGTCGTTGCGACCGAACCGCTGGGTGACGAACAACTCCGCAGGATCAATCCTCGCGATATCGCGATTGCCGACTCGCGTTTCGTGGTCAACTACTATCGCCTGTCGGCGGACAAGCGCCTGTTGTTCGGCGGCGGTGAAAACTATCGGCAGAATTTTCCCACCGATATCGCCAGTTTCGTGCGCAAGCCGATGTTGCAGGTGTATCCGCAGCTGGCCGACACCCGTATCGACTACGCCTGGGGCGGCACGCTCGCGGTAACGCTGAATCGGATGCCGCACTTCGGACGCCTCGGTAACAGTATTTATTTCGCCCAGGGTTACTCGGGCCAGGGCGTTGCCATGGCTTCACTGGCCGGCAAACTGATCGCCGACGCGTTGTCCGGCGAAGCCGAAAATTTTGATCTGTTCGGTAAAATTCCGACCCGATCCTTTCCCGGTGGCGATTTATTACGCTGGCCGGGCATGGTTCTCGGAATGTCTTACTACGCGCTGCGCGACAGACTCTGAGCATATGGTTCGGCTACAGGTTAATCCTGAGTACGCAGCGCTACTGCGCAGACACGGCCTGGACGACTACACCTCGATACTGAATTCCACCGCCGGCAAACTGGTCGAGCAGGCCTAGGGACGCGAAACACGGCTGCTGCAGCTGGATGGTCATATTTTCTTCCTTAAACGCGTTTACGCCGAGAAGCTCGCGTCTGCCCTCGAAAGTTATTTCGGTGGAAAACTCGCACATAGCAAACCCTACAGGGAAATGTTGCATTACAGATTGCTGCGCAGCGCCGGCTTCGATGCGGCCGAAGTGGTTGTGGTTGGCGAAAGCCTGAAACTGGGCATGCCGAAAAACGGCTTCATCATGACCCGCAAAGTCGATGGCCGGGACTTGTCCGAACTTTACCGGGCGTCGAACAGCCATCAGCGTAAACATATCGTCATCCATTTCGCCACGCTGGTCGGCAAGCTGCATCAAAACGGATTCTTTGGATCGATTCGGCTAAAAGACATTTTCAGCAGTGACGCCCCCGGTACGTCAATGCAATTAACCCTGATCGACCGCGAAGTTCGAAACCCCTATCCCAAACGTGTCACCACGCAGAGAACACTCTCCAGGCTTTTGCTGAACATCCGTCGCCAAACCCGGCAGGGCGAGATTTTCA
Source organism: Gammaproteobacteria bacterium (assembly GCA_020354435.1). GTDB lineage: Bacteria > Pseudomonadota > Gammaproteobacteria. The sequence goes on along the minus strand of CP070646.1, from coordinate 2,972,512 downwards.
GTGATCGGGAATGGGATTTATTCTGCCGCTTCTACTGCCACGAAGTGGCAACCTCGCCGCCGATTAAAAGCCGTTTTCTGCGACACGAGGTTAAGCAGCTACTGCAGCGCTTATCGGGTCGGGACTCCAGTCGGCACTGACTGCGTAAGTGGCATAGAGCCAGATGATCCCGGTACGCCGGACCACCGCTTGCGCGGATAACGAAATCTGGGTACTTCCCGCGTAAGCCGGAATCTTGTTATCGTGTGGTTGTTGGTGATCTTCCGGTATGCGGTTTGGAGATCCCCGCTAGCGCGGGGATGACATTTGAAAAGTAGCCCTGTAAAACCGCTCAACAGGATACCGCGGGTTTGGTCGGAGATCCCCGCTTGCGCGGGGATGACATTTGAAAAGTAGCCCTGTATGAGATACAGGGCTACTTTTCAAATGTCAATTAATGGCTTTGCGTGCCAGCATTTCCTCGATCAGCTCGTCGTCCTGCAACTGCAGATGATAACCCCTGGTTTCGAGATTCTCGATTACCTCTGCGGTATTTTCCTTGGCAAGCCTACGTCCTTCGGTTAAATCGAAACTGAAACTGAATTCGGGTGGCCCGAACACGCGCAACAACTCCCCCGGGATAACCGAAAAATCATCCTTGGTCGTGAGATAAAGGTAGGTGTCGAGTTTAAGGTTACTGCGGTAGATATGGCACAACATTGCTGATTCTGATCCTTTTAGACCAATGTTATCACAAAAAAAATCGGGGCCGGCAGAAGCCGGCCCCGATTAGTATACCGTTTAAAGGATTTAACGAGTCTGCGCGGTAGCGATGAATTCCGGGTAAGCCTCCATGCCGCATTCGGACAGGTCGACTCCGTCGTATTCTTCCTCTTCGCTGACGCGAATTCCGATGACCGTCTTGATCACGAGCCAAACCACGAAGCTGGCGACAAATACCCAGACGAAAATCGTCAGCGCACCGATGATCTGCCCGCTGAAGCTGGAACCGTCATTGGTGACAGGCACCAACAGCAGTCCGAGCAGGCCAACAACACCGTGCACCGAAATCGCGCCGACCGGATCGTCGATCTTCAACTTGTCGAGAGTGACGATGCTGAAGACGACCAGGACGCCGCCAATAGCGCCGAATATGGTCGCGAGCAGCGGCGTCGGCGTAGACGGTTCCGCGGTAATCGCGACCAGGCCGGCGAGCGCGCCGTTCAGCGCCATCGTCAGGTCAGCCTTGCCGAACATGATGCGGGCAACGATCATCGCGGCAATCAGACCACCGGCCGCGGCAGCGTTGGTATTCATGAACACGACCGCAACCGCGTTCGCGCTTTCGACCGTGGCCGTGGCCAGCACCGATCCGCCGTTAAAGCCGAACCAGCCGAGCCAGAGAATGAAGGTGCCGAGCGTCGCCAGCGGCAGGTTGGCGCCTGGAATCGCATTCACCTTGCCATCTTTACCGTATTTGCCCTTGCGTGCGCCAAGCAGTATCACGCCCGCAAGCGCCGCGGTCGCGCCGGCCATGTGCACGATGCCGGAACCGGCGAAATCCGAGAATCCGAGATCGCCGAGCGTATACATGCCGAAGACCGGTGCACCGCCCCAGGTCCAGCTGCCTTCCAGCGGATAGATCACGCCGGTCATGACGACGGCGAAAAGCAGGAACGCCCACAGTTTCATCCGTTCCGCCACGGCGCCCGAGACGATCGACATTGCCGTTGCGACGAAGACTACCTGGAAGTAAAAGTCGGCAGACGGCGCATAGGTTGCGGGTTCATCGGCGCCAGCAACGCCATCCCCTAGAATGCCCGACAGGAATATTCCGCCTTCATACATGATGGAGTAGCCGCAAACCATATACATAGTGCAGGCCACCGCAAACAAGGCGACATTCTTGGTAAGAATCTCGGTCGTGTTCTTGGAGCGCACCAGGCCAGCCTCAAGCATGGCGAAGCCGGCGGCCATCCACATGACCAGCGCACCGCATACGAGGAAATAGAACGTATCGAGAGCGTACTGTAACTCAAAAATCTGGTTTTCCATGTGGCCCTCCTAAAGTGCTGCCGGACCAGATTCACCCGTGCGAATACGGACAACCTGTTCGAGGGGGGTAACAAAAATCTTGCCGTCACCGATTTTGCCGGTATTGGCGCTGGATGTGATCGCTTCGATTGCCTGATCGACCATATCATCGTCGATGGCGATCTCGAGTTTGACCTTCGGCAGGAAATCGACCACGTATTCCGCACCCCGGTATAACTCGGTGTGCCCCTTTTGACGTCCAAAGCCTTTCACTTCCGACACGGTCAATCCCTGCACTCCGATTTCTCCGAGCGATTGGCGAACGTCATCGAGCTTGAATGGCTTGATAATCGCTGTAATGATTTTCATAAATAACTCTCCGAATTAAATCCGAGGCACATATTGGCAACTCTGTGCAACTTCGCAAATTACGGTTAAAATTGATGCAATTACGCGTAGTTTTGCACGCTAATAGTGCGTATTCGAAATACTCTGCACTATCTTGAGGCATTTATGATCGACAATCAGACTATCAACCGGATCTCAGACAAGATCAACGAACTGTTACCGCCCGGCCTGCAGCAGGCCAAATCGGATTTTGATGCGCGTTTGAAAAGCCTGCTGCAACAGCAGCTTGCTAATTACGAAATGGTTAGCCGCGAAGAGTTCGATATACAGGCAAGAGTACTGGCACGAACCCGGGAAAAACTCGAAAACATCGAAGCCCGACTGAAGGAACTCGAAGAAAGCCTGGATTGAGGTACGGCGCCTGGCCGGTGAGCACGAATGATTCGGTTATTCTCCGCTCGCGCCGGTATTGATGCCGAGCAGCACATAAGGCGGGCAGCGGCGGACCGCCACGGTCACGATCAAGCTGATTCCGATTATCAGAGATAAGATTCCGAGCGTGCCCTGCTGCAGGTCAAAAAACCAGCTCGCAATCAAGACGAGACCGACAATCGCACGAATACTGCGATCGACGGTTCCGATATTCGGTTGCATGATCTTGCCCTCAATAAAAAAATCGGCACGGAATCCTTTCCGTACCGATTCGTAACATCCTGTTTAACTTGCTGGGTCCCTGTTTAACTTCCTAGTTTTGCGGCTGAACAGCCGTATTACCTGCAGCGGGCACCGGGGCGAAATAGCCGCCCATGTTCATCATGTTGAACATCGGTTGCATCGACTGCGGATTCATCATCCAGTTGATTCGGGGTGTATACCAGTTGGGGTCAGCGAGTGAAGTAATCGGCTGGTAAAAGACCGGGTTCATCATCGCATTCATCCAGCGGGTATAGTAAGCCGGGTCAGCCATCTGCATCATCGGCTGGTACATCGCGGGATTCATCGGCGCCATCATCCACTGCATGTACATGTTCGGGTTCATGAAGTAAGTCATGGCTCGACTCATCTTGTTGAAATCGGTCATACCCCTCATCCAGGTATCCCACATGACCGGCTCGGTGGCACATTTGCTCATGACGTGAATCGTGCGCGGATCATTGACCACCGACATCAACTTGGCAAACTTGGCAGGATCGGACATGTATTGCGCCATGATCTCCATATCGGTAAATGCCTTCAGTTCCGGACGAATTGCGTCGAACTGCGAGCTGTCGGTTGCGGTGCATTCGCCATAGTACTGTTTGGCAAGCTCGAACTTGTGCTCCGTAGGATCTACCTGCTGCTGCTCGCTGGCGATTGAGACAGAGCCTGCGGCAGCAACTAAAACCGCAAGCAATGAAGCCGATAAAACGGCTGATAATCGTTTGATACTCATAACTCTAGCCCTCTCATTGCCCTGTAAATGAAATTTGTCGTAAAATTATATTAATAAACTCTAATATACTAATATGTCATCGGGGATATACGACCAGCGCATTCGGGTAAGTTCTGCCTGATTGCAGCCGATAAATGCGCCTGCCGAAGGTCATCCGGCAGGGATTTTCGTGTTAAACTGCTGTACGCAACGCAGGATGCGTTTACGCGCCGGACAAATGGCCCGTTTAATCATGAAAGGACTCTGTCATGCCGCTGACCCAGTTGATCACCCGCGCCCAATTGGGCATCAATGCGCCCGAAGTAAGCGTCGAGGTACATATTTCCGGTGGCTTGCCCGCCTTTACCGTCGTCGGTCTGCCGGAAACGGCGGTGCGCGAAGCGCGCGACCGGGTGCGTTCGGCAATCATCAACTCGGGCTTCGAATTTCCCGCGCGCAGAATCACGGTCAACCTGGCGCCAGCCGATTTACCCAAGGTCGGGGGGCACTACGATTTGCCGATAGCGCTTGGTATTCTGGCCGCTTCCAACCAGATCAGGATCGAGAAAATAGCCGCGAATGCCTGTTTCGGCGAACTCGCCCTGAGCGGTGAATGCCGCAAAATCGAAGGTTTGTTGCCGGCGCTAATCGCAAGCAAGCAAGCCGGGCAGCCGGTATTGATTCCACGCCTTAACCAGGCGGAGGCGATGCTGGTGCGAGGTTTGCCGGTGCAGATGGCAGAGTCGCTAGCGCAGATATGTGCCAGCCTCAATAGTGGAGAAAGCTTGCCCGAGGCGGGGGCCAGACCAGACCCGAAAAGACCGCGATACGAACTGGATTTGTCCGATGTCCACGGCCAGCACCAGGCCAAGCGCGCCCTCGAGATCGCCGCCGCAGGTGGGCATCATCTTTTGATGATGGGTCCACCGGGGACCGGTAAGAGCATGCTGGCGCAACGCCTCAACTCGCTGTTACCCCCGATGACCGAGGATGAAGCCATGGATCTCGCCAGTATTCGCTCGATCTGTCATCAACCGGTGACCCCAGAAACCTGGCTCGAACGCCCCTTCCAGGCACCACACCACACGGTATCCGGCGTCGCACTTGCAGGCGGCGGCGGCGATCCAAAACCCGGCGAGATTTCGCTGGCGCACAACGGCGTGCTGTTTCTCGACGAGTTAACCGAGTTCAGGCGCGGAGTCATCGAAGTGCTGAGAGAACCGCTCGAAAGCGGAAACATCCATATCTCACGTGCATCCGGCAAGGCAATTTTCCCCGCCCGCTTCCAATTGGTTGCGGCGATGAACCCCTGCCCCGGGGGCTGTGACTCGATCGCGACCTGTGATTGCTCGCCGGAACAACTCGGTCGATACCGTAACAAACTGTCGGCGCCGTTGCTGGACCGTATCGATATACAGATTGAGCTAGGGCGCCTCGTCCATCATGAACTCATTAGCGATAAGAATCGGGACCGGAAAACAAGCACTCAGGTTCGCGCTGGCGTCGGCGCCGCGCGCGAATTGCAACTGGCTCGCCAGGACTGTGTCAATGCAATCCTGGATAACCAGCGCTTAATGGACATTTGTTGTCTCGGCAACAGAGCTGAACAGGTACTGATACAGGCCATCGACAAGCTGCGTCTGAGCGCGCGCAGTTATCACAAGTTGCTCAGGCTCGCGCGCACGATTGCGGATCTCGCGCAGTCCGAACCGGTTACCGAAGCGCATGTGACCGAGGCCGTTTCGTACCGGCGACGTGACCGTCTTCGAGCCTGACAGTTGCTTGGGTTAAGACAGGATGAGCGCTATTCAGTTTCCGGGATGAATCCGCCGCGTGGGCATGGATGGATTTATGCCGCCGATTGGAGCGCGGAATGCTTGGGAGATCCCGGCGGTCCGACGCATCGGCAAACGCTAGCTTTTTCCGGGATGACGCTGCCGCGCAGCGGCAGTGTTACCTGGATTCGTCGAGAATGTACTCGACCACGGCCTTGATCTGATCGTCGTTAAACTGGGAGCCGCCACGAGGCGGCATGGCACCGATACCATTGATGGCCGATGTGACCAACGCGTCCAGCCCCTTGGCCAGGCGCTGATCCCAGGCACCCGCATCACCAATCTTCGGCGCACCGGCAGCGCCGGTGGTATGACAGGCAAGACAGGCGCTCTGATATAGCTGATCCGGCGATTTATCAGCCGCGTCCGCCGCGGCCGATGCCACACTCATGTTTTTGCGAATATCTTCGATTGAGACCACGGGTTTGATGCGCATGGCGATATCTTCCATGGTGTCGGCCACTTCGACCACGACTTCTTCATCGCTATGGGGACCGATCAGGACCTCTCCGATAAATACGGCTATCAACAGCAAGATACCGAGAACGGTGATATTACGGTTCGAAAAAGTGTCGTGTTGGGTATCGCTCACGAGGGTCTCCAGGAGTCGGGTGGCTGCGAAACGCAGCGCATTATCCTCGAAAAGCGAATAATTCGCAAAAAAAAATATCTGTCGATCCTGCCTAAATCGCGGCCGGATGGTTTACAATCACGCCCCTGCCTTTCGAGCAGCACGGGAAATTCAAAGCGCTCGTAGCTCAGTTGGATAGAGTGTTGGCCTCCGAAGCCAAAGGTCGTGGGTTCGACTCCCGCCGAGCGCGCCATTTCTCTCCTTCGATGGGTCTCGTACCGCCAAAAAGCCAAGCCATTTACCGACCCATCGGACTCGAGTATCTCGCCATCACAAGATCCCCGCTTGCGCGGGGATGACACCAAATTTAAAGCCTGAAACACAGCAATGGTCTGAACACTTTTTGCCTGCAGGCCCGCAATGTCACCTGGCTTTGAAATTCAGAGAGTGCAGCAAATCCCGGGGAAGTTTTTTGCCTGCAGACCGTCGCGAGCGAAGCAGCTGCAAGGCGGAATTTCGCGCGATGGCGCGAGCAGTACAGGCCGGTACGCGAGCGTCTCGCGCGAAATTCCAACGCCGCTATCACGAGCGCAGCAGCCCAGACTCTAAAACAATCGAATGTTTTGGGCGTCGCGAGCACCGTGAGAGCAAGGCACTTTTTGCAGCGAAGGCGCGAGCATACAAATCAGTATGTGAGCGTCTCGCTGCAAAAAGTAACGCCGCTATCGCGGTGCGCAGCAGCCCAAAACCAAAAAAAAGGCCCAATCTGGTTTGATTGGGCCTAACGATAAGTCAAAACCTGAGGAGGAGGAGGGGGTTTTAACTTTTTGCCGGGGCAGTTGTCCTGCCGCAACAGCAATGATGCAATAATATGGACGAAACTGTTATAATAACAGTTACAATTTTTTCAAAATGAGTACGGAACAGTTACCGATAGACCATGACAGTTACACGCCCCGATACATTCAAGTACGCACAGGTCTCGCGCTATATCAACGAACTGATAGAAAAGGGTGATCTCAAACCCGGCGACAAGGCGCCTTCACTGCGCAAGCTCAGCAAACAGCTCGGAGTCAGTATTGCAACCGTAACCCAGTCCTATGTCAACCTCGAAGACCAGGGAATTTTGACCGCGAAGCCGCAATCCGGTTTTTACGTCAACGCGCTGGTCAATCAGATCAACGATATCGACAGATCGGTATCGACCCCCGGCCGGGCCCGACGCGTACGATTTGGCGATCTGTTCGAAGAGGTATTTCGCAACGCCAACAACCCCCGCATCACGCCCTTCGGCACCTCCAACCCGTCGATGGAGTTCATGCCGGTTAAATCACTGACACGCGCAACGCGCAGCATTATCAGCCGCTATCCGCAAAGAAGCATGGACTACCTGTTCCCGCCCGGCGATCGCAAACTGCGCGAACAGATCGCACAACAATACGCGCAAACCTACACCCGGGTTAGCGCGGACGATATTATCATTACCTCGGGCGCTACCGAGGCCCTGTCGATCAGCCTGCGCACGGTCGCCAAGCGCGGTGATATCATTGCGGTCGAATCTCCGACCTATTTCGCCGTTTTGCGCATGATCGAGCAAATGGGCATGCTGGCGGTCGAAATCGATACCGACCCGGTAACCGGATTGGACATCGAAGCACTCGAAGAAGCCTTCGATACGATGGATATCAAGGCCGTGATGGCTTCTCCCAATACCAGTAATCCGCTCGGCTGCCAGATGCCGGAGGAACGCAAACGCGAACTCGTTAACCTGCTGGCGGAGCGCGACATTCCGCTGATCGAGGACGACGTTTATGGCAGCGTGTACTTCGGCGACAAGCCGCCGCGTCCGGCCAAGTCTTACGATCTCAACAATATCGTGCTGAGTTGCTCGTCCTTTTCCAAAACGCTGGCGCCGGGCCATCGTGTGGGCTGGGTCATCGCCGGCCGCTACCACAAGAAATTCCTGCAATTCAAACAGGCCTGGTCTTCGGCAACGTCTTCGATCAACCAGCTCGCCCTGGCCGAGTTTCTCAGCAGCGGGCAATACGACCGTCACCTGGCCCGGCTGCGCGTCGCCATGCGTGAACAGGTCGAGCGTGGGCGCTTCATGATTGCCAAGAACTTCCCCGAAGGCACCCGAATCTCGCATCCGCATGGCGGTAATGTGTTATGGGTGGAAATGCCGGAAGGTTGCAACTGTATCGATATATTCAACCGGGCGCTGGAACACAATATCGCGATCACGCCGGGCATCCTGTTCTCGGCAACACGACGTTTCAAGAATCATCTGCGCATCAACTGCGGCTCGCCGTGGAACCAGGAGACCGAGAACGCGCTCATAACCCTGGGTAAAATCGTTTGCGATTGCCGCTCTACCTAGCCCGCATTAGCCGATGGCTAGCCTGGTTGCTGTAACGACTCGATCGTTTCACTAAGCTGTAGCCAGTCTTCCTCCGCCAGGCTAAGGCGTTTGCGGTTTTCAGCCTGCTGCGCGAGCGTGGCGTTCAAGATTTCCCGGTTGCTTTCGTCATATATCGAGTGATCGCTCAACTGCCGCTCCAGTTTCGCCTGGGTTTCACTGAGACGGGCAATTTCCCGCTCGATTCGGTTCAACCGCGCGGCATGCGATTTCAGCTCGCGCCGCTGCTGCTGATCCTGTCGCCCTCGCGCCTCCGACTGCACTTGACCGCCGGCCTTGCGCTGCGCCAGCCAGGCGGGATAGGCATCCAGGTCCTGCTCGAAGCGCTGCAGCGCACCACGGTCGACAAGCCACAGATCGTCGCATACGCTGCGCAGTAGATGGCGATCGTGCGATACCAGAATCACGCTGCCGTCGAATCCCTGCAATGCCTGGTTCAGCGCCAGGCGCATTTCCAGGTCGAGATGGTTGGTGGGTTCGTCCAGCAGCAGCAGGTTGGGCCGTTGCCAGATCAGCAGGGCCAGTACCAGCCGCGCTTTTTGCCCGCCGGAATAGGTTTTTACCGCCTGCAAAACCTTATCGCCACGAAAATTGAAGCCACCGAGGTAGCCACGAATATCACGCTCGCTGAGATCGGGATCCAGCCGTTGCATGGCTAACAGTGCGCTGGCCTCGAGATCAAGCTGCTCGACCTGATGCTGGGCAAAGTATCCGATGCGCAACTCTTTGGCTCGGGTTACCTCGCCGTCGAAGGCCGGCAGCTCGCCCGCCAAAAGTTTGATAAAAGTCGACTTGCCGGCACCGTTCAAACCCAGAAGGCCGATGCGCTCGCCCGGAATCAGCGAAAAGTCGATGCCCTCGAGCACCCGATTGTCGCCATAACCGGTGGCAACGCGATCGAGCCTGACGAGCGAACTCGGCAGGCTATGCGGCGCTCGAAACTCGAACTCGAACGGTGAATCGACATGCGCCGGCGCGATCAGCTGCATTCTCTCCAGCGCCTTGATGCGGCTTTGCGCCTGCTTCGCCTTGGTCGCCTTGGCGCGAAAACGCTCTATGTAGCGTTGCATATGCGCAATGCTTTGCTGCTGCTTGTGGTAGGCCGCCTGCTGCTGCGCGAGCCGCTCCGCACGCTGCTGCTCGAAGGCGGAATAGTTACCGCGATAAAGTGTAATGCGCTGGTCCTCGATGTGCGCGATGCTGTCGACGACTGCATCGAGAAAATCCCGGTCATGCGATACTAGCAACAGGCTGCCGCGATAACGCTGCAACCACTGCTCGAGCCAGATCACCGCATCCAGGTCGAGGTGGTTGGTCGGCTCGTCGAGCAACAGTAAATCGGAACGACACATCAGGGCTCGCGCCAGATTGAGACGCATGATCCAGCCACCGGAAAAGCGGGCCAGGGGCTCTGACATTTCCGCGTCGGCAAAACCCAGACCCGCCAGAAGTCGCGCGGCACGACTTTCGGCCTGGTAACCATCGATCTCCTGCAGGCGCTCGTGACAGGCCGCTATCTGCATCGAGTTTTGCTCGCGTTCAGCCTGCAGGAGCCGTGCCTGCGTCTGGCGCAACTCGGTGTCGCCATCGATAACATACTCGAGTGCCAATTGCTCACTCAGGCGCGTTTCCTGTTCTACTGACGCCACTGCCCAATCCGACGGCAAGCTGAAATTTCCCTCGTCAGGCGACAATTCCCCGCGTATCAATGCAAACAACGACGACTTGCCGCATCCATTGGCGCCGGTTATGCCGAGCTTCTGACCGCTGTAAACCCTGAAACTGGCATTTTCGAATAACAGTGTCGTCGAGCGCCGCAACGCCAGACCTGAAAAACTAAGCATGATAGTTCCGGGCAATGCCCTTTTGCTGCGCCATGTCGATCACACTGGCCTGATTACCGCGTCGGTGTCCGGCAGGATAGTAATGCGGACGCCGTCACGCGGATAGCGCGGAAAAACAGAAGCGCCTGCAGCCGACGGCGCCGGCAGCGGATTCACTCCGGCGACAATCCGTATGTCTGATGTTTCGCTTAAAAGCACTATTTACTCCAACGATTCGATCGCTTTTGCAAAAGGCCGTGCACGGCGGCCGCAATATTGAGATTAACTACCCTTCCTGTAAATGAGGTAAGATACCACCCGGGGTCGCGGGAAGTTAACCCGAGAATAATATGAATCTAGAACAATACTGTAATCTGGAGGGATCCAGACTTTCGTTTACGCGAGTGCAGGCAAGCAATTTCGCAAAAACAGTCGCCGGCGATTTCAACTCGATTCACGATGTCGATTCGAAGCGCTTTTGCGTACCGGGAGACCTGTTGTTTTCGGTGATTATCCATCATTACGGTTTGCGACAGACGATGGGGTTTTCGTTTTCCGGTATGGTCGGCGACGACGTGACGTTGATTCTGCCGAAAGTCAACGCGCGCGAGATATCGATCTACGACGAAAACGACAAAAAGTACCTCGATGTCTCGACCAATGGCAAACAAAGCCATAACAATCAATTGATCGATTCGTTGACGCGCAACTACGTCGAGTTTTCCGGCCATACCTTTCCGCATGTGCTCGTGCCGTTAATGAAGGAAAACAACGTCATGATCAATACCGAGCGGCCGCTGGTCATTTACGATCACATGCGCATTTCCCTCGACACCCTCGACATCGAATCGGTTGATCTCAACCTGACCGAAAAGGTATTCCGCCTCTATGGTAAACGCGGCGACGTCGCCCTGAATTTCGATCTTTGCTGTAACGGCAATACCGTCGGCAAGGGGCAAAAGAAAATGGTGTTAAGCGGTTTGCGCGAGTACGATCAGGATAAGATCGACGAACTCATCCAGGTTTACAGCGACCGCAAGCAACATTATCTCAATGCCTCTCAGTAGCGGCGCACGAAATTAATGTAACCGCCCTCGTTACCGCCAGTGACGAAAACCAACTGGATAAAAGACACGCTATCGGTGAAATAATCGAACTTAATACCCTGGGTAATTTCGTCGTCCATTTCGAACGTTTCGGTACCATCGTTGCTGATATCACCGTCGACGTCCTCGTAGACAACAAACGGAGTAACACGGTAATTCGAAAACCGCAAGCCCATTCCGAGTTCAAACAGAGCGGTCGTCCAGTCGATATCGGCGTTGCCATCACCGCTCTCGCTACCGCTGGTATAACGCAGCCCGATCTTTCCATACAGGGATAACCAGTCACTGATAGGGACTGGCTGACGCAGATAGACACCGAAAAATGCACCATCGAATTTCAGGGTTTCCGCGGTACTGCTATCGGGAGCAACCACGCGCATATCGAAATAGCCAAGTTCCAGCCCCCCTGTCAGACTCGAACCGACTTTATCCTCCAGCTTGATACTGATTTGGTCGATTTGCGCTTCACGGGTTTCGTGCTTGAAATCCCAGTCCGAATCGATACTGCCGAACTCAAATGCGACACCGCTCCAGAAAGCGTTAACCAGGCCCGAGTAAAACAAAAGCAACATTAAACCATAGCGGAGCAGCATCGAACTCGACCTTCCGGAACGGCTCGATTCAGCGCTACGAAATCGGAATAAATGTTGAATGACGTATGGCATGTTTTTCCCGGGCATGGTCGCCGGGTACTTCACGATATACCCAGACGCTGCAGCTGCGCCCGGTCGCTGATTCTATCGCATTCGGCGAGAATCCAGTCGGCAACCTCGGTGATGATTTGTTCCGGGTTTTTGTCCGTGGGATCGACCGGCTTGCCGATCACGACACGGATTTTACCGGGCCACTTGATCCAGCTGTGCCGGGGCCAATACTCGCCGGCGTTGTGCGCGATCGGCAGCACCACGTAGCCGGTTTGCTGCGACACGATCGCACCGCCCAGCTTGAACGGTTTTTTCTGCCCCGGCGGCACGCGCGTTCCCTCGGGGAACAGCATCAGAATTCGTCCCTTGTCCATGCTGACCTTGCTTTCCCGCACCAGCTGGTTGATGGCCTTGCGGCCGGTGCCACGATTGAGCGCGATAGCATCCATCGCTTTCAGCGCCCAGCCGAAAAAAGGAATCCAGGTCAGCTCGCGTTTGACCACCCAGACCATTGGCCGAAAATGGCGCTGCAGCGCGATCGTTTCCCAGGTCGAGCTGTGTTTGCTCATGACGATAAAACCGTTGTCGGGGATATTTTCCAGACCTTCGATCTCGTAGTCGAGACCACAGAACAGGCGCAGGCAGCCGAGGCTGTAACCGATCCAGGTCTTGATGATTCCGATACGAAACTTCAGCGGCATGAAAAACGACAGCGACAGCAGGCCGGCCAGAATCAGCGTCATCGGTAAAAAGGCAATCCAGAAAAGCGTTGAGCGAACCCCCAACCAGAACCTGTATAGCGGGCTTACCACAGGCCGTTCTCTATTTCTTGCGCAGGGTTTCACGAACGAAATGCGCCAGATCATCATAAACCGGAACATCGAGCGCTTCGGGGAAATGTTGCATCACGTACTCACCCTTGCCGGTACGTACCAGTATCGGTTTCGCATTGGCCATCTTCGCGGCCCTTATATCGCTGATGTTGTCTCCCACCAATGGCGTTTGCGATAAATCGATGTCGAACTGTTTTGCGATCTGGTACAGCAGTCCGGGTTTTGGTTTACGACAGATACAATTGGCTTCAGGTCCGTGGGGACAGTAAAAAATGCCGTCGACGCTGACACCGCGGGCCGCCAGCAGTTTCTGCATCTTGTCATGCATCGCCTGCAAATCCTTTTCGCTGTATTGCCCGCGCGCGATACCAGATTGATTACTTGCCACGGTTACCAGGTAACCCGCTTTTTTCAGGCGGCTGATGGCTTCGATGCTGCCCGGTATCGGATCCCAGTCGTCGGCGGAGGTCACGTCGCCGTCCAGCATGTGGTTAATGACACCATCCCGGTCGAGGATTACCATTTTAGCCCGCATATCTCATCAGCCTCCTGTTGCGGCTGCCGACAGGCTCGCTGAGGACTGTGGTGAGATATGCAGGCCTGGCACTCGAGTCTCCCGTCTTTAACTACGTCCCTCAGGACTGAATTCTTGAAAAATCCGCGACCAGGCGAAAACTTTGCAGTAGCTGATCGAGCAGCGCAAGTCGGTTGTTTCGTAAACTGGCATCATCCACCATCACCATGACCTCGTCGAAAAACCGGTCGACTACCGGCCGCAGCTCGGCCAAACGTTCCAGGCCCTGCAGGTACTGCCCGGCGCCAAACATCGCGACAACCCCTTCGCCGAGCTCCTGTAATTGCCGGTAAAGCTGTTTTTCAGCTTCTTCCCGCAACAGGTTCTGATCGACAGTATCAGCCAGGTTCTCCTGCTTCTTTAAGATATTGCTGATACGCTTGTTCGCTGCAGCCAGCGCGGACGCCGCTTCATGACTTTGAAACTCATGTACAGCACGGATGCGCATATCGCAATCGTACAACCGTCCCGGACGGTTGTAAGCGACCGCATCGACGATATCGAAGCCGATGCCCTGCTCCTGGTAATAAGCCCGCAGACGATCAAATACATAGTCGATAACTTCGTCGATCACCTCCGCCGCCTCGACCTTGCCGTAGTAGCCGTCAGCGGCTGCCTGGCACAGGTCCTTCAGATCCAGCGGTAACTCACCCTCGACGATGATACGCAATACTCCGAGCGCGGCACGGCGCAGTGCAAACGGATCCTTGTCGCCACCGGGTTTTTCGCCGATGGAGAAGATGCCGACCAGCGTATCGAGCCGGTCCGCCAGCGCCAGCGCTTGCGCGATGGTGCCTTGCGGCAGTTGGTCTCCGGCATGACGTGGCCAGTAGTGCTGTTCGATCGCATCGCAGACCGACTGCTCTTCCTGTTGCAACTGCGCATAGTAACGCCCCATGACTCCCTGCAGCCTGGGAAACTCTCCGACCATGTCGCTCATCAGGTCAGCCTTGCACAGGTCTGCGGCGCGCCGTACCAGGTCCTGGTCGCCGCCGGTGTGGCTGGCGATATACTTGGCCAGGCGAATGATGCGCGCGGTCTTTTCACCAAGGCTACCCAGCTTTTCCTGGAACACGACCGAATCGAGGCGGAAACGCATCACGTCGAGCCCCTGCTTGCGGTCCTGGGCAAAAAAGAAACCGGCATCGGCAAAGCGCGGCCGGATCACGCGCTCGTTGCCGCTGGCAACCACCTCGGGTTTGCGGCTGTCGATATTGGCAATAGCAATAAAATGCGGCAGCAATGCACCGTGGCTATCAAACAGGGCGAAATACTTCTGGTTTTCCTGCATCGTCATGACCAGTACTTCCACCGGCAACTCGAGAAAATCGGCATCGAATTCGCCGCATACCGCAACAGGATACTCAACCAGCGCGGTGACTTCATCCAGCAGGTTATCCTCGATATGCGCCTCGCCGCCAAGCCCTGCGGCCGCCTGTTCGACCTGGTGGCGAATCGTGTCGCGGCGCTGCTCGAAACTCGCGATCACGAGCCCCCTGGAGCGCAGAACTTCTTCGTACTGCCGTGCCGACGGAATCTCTAACGCCTGCGGCGCGTGAAAGCGGTGACCAAAACTCCGGTTACCTGAACGCAGGCCGAAAATCTCGGTATCGACAACTTGGTCGTCGATCATCAGCACCAGCCATTTGACCGGACGCACGAAGTCTTCACTGCGACTGCCCCAGCGCATGCGTTTCGGAATCGGCAACTCAGCAAGTGCGCGCGCGAGCAAACCGGGCAACAGGTCCTGCAGGCTCTGCCCGGCCCGGGTGCTGCGGTAATAAAGCCAGCTACCCTTGTCGGTCTCGCGACGCTCGAGTTGATCGAGTTCGACACCGCAGGACGCGGCGAAACCGAGCGCAGCGCGTGACGGATTGCCATCTTCGTCGAAAGCGGCCGCCAGCGCCGGACCGCGTTTTTCGATCTCCTGGTCAGCCTGGCGCAGCGGCGTATCGCGCAATAGCAGCGCCAGGCGGCGTGGCGTGGCGAAGATTTCAACCCGTGCCGGCGCCAGCTCATGTTCCGCCAGCGCCTGTTGCATTAGCGCGGAAAAATCCTGCACCAGGGACTTGAGCGCGCGTGGCGGCAGCTCTTCAGTACCGACTTCGATAAGGCAGTCACTGGCCTTCATATCTAACCACCCTTCTGCCGCGATTGCCGATAAACAGGCTAGTCATCGCCAGCCTCCTGTTTGATCAACGGAAAACCCAGCGCTTCGCGGGATTCGTAGTAACACTCGGCGACGGCGCGCGACAGCGTGCGCACGCGCAGAATGAAACGCTGGCGCTCGGTCACCGAAATCGCATGACGGGCATCGAGCAGATTGAACGCGTGAGATGCCTTCATCACCTGTTCGTAGGCCGGCAGCGGCAGCTTTTTTTCGATCAGCAACTGGCACTGGGCCTCGCACACATCGAACCAGTTGAACAGCGCGTCGGTATCGGCGAGTTCGAAGTTATAGGTGGACTGTTCGACCTCGTTCTGGTGGTAAATATCGCCATAGGTGACGATACCTTGCGGCCCGCGGGTCCAGACCAGGTCGAAGATGTTATCCACGCCCTGCATATACATCGCCAGACGTTCGATGCCGTAGGTGATTTCGCCGGAAACCGGGTGGCATTCGAGACCGCCGACCTGTTGAAAATACGTGAACTGGGTGACCTCCATGCCGTTCAGCCAGACTTCCCAGCCAAGACCCCAGGCACCCAGTGTGGGCGACTCCCAGTTATCCTCGACGAAACGGATATCGTGCACCAGCGTATCGAAACCGAGCGCCTGCAGCGACCCCAGGTAAAGTTCCTGGAAATCGTCGGGAGACGGCTTGAGCAGTACCTGAAACTGGAAGTAATGCTGCAACCGGTTCGGGTTTTCCCCGTAGCGCCCGTCGGTCGGCCGCCGGCTTGGCTGCACGTAGGCCGCGCGCCAGGGTTCCGGTCCTATGGCCCTGATAAAAGTAGCCGGGTGAAAGGTGCCGGCTCCGACTTCCATGTCCAACGGCTGCAGGATCACGCAACCCTGGCCGGACCAGTAGTTTTGCAGGGTCTGGATCAGACCCTGAAAGCTATGCAAATCGGTCGCGGGGGTATCGTTCATTTAAATTGTCGGCCAAAAGCAGGGGATTATAACCAACTGGTATTTTTTCCTCATTCATTTTTGTTTGCCAGCCGCGTATCCGGGCGAAGAAAATCCTTGCCGCCAGCGAACGCGGGGTAAATTGCGACGCGGCATTGTGTTGCGGCGCCAACCCGCTATGATGTGCCGATGCAAAACATCCTCGGCTTATGGCTCACTAGCCTCGGACAATACGTCTACATGAGCCTGTTTTTATCGAGCCCGGCACGGCTGCCCTATAGTCCCCATTGCACTGCCCTGACGCTACTCAGTTATTACCTGCTGTGCCTGTTGCTGGTTGACGAAGAACGCGGCTTCGCCGAGTTGAGCGCGCACCTGACGCTGGAAATCGGTCTGCTGGCGCTGGTAGCTTACCTCGGACTGCGCTGGAAAAATTCTATAGCACGGTTTCAACAGACGTTTTCCGCACTGGTCGGTATCAACATGCTCATGACCGTGGTTTCGATCATTGTCTACCGATTCGGAGACGGTTATGAAAACATGTTGCAAAACCCGATTTTTTACCTGGTGCTGCTGTGGAATCTCGCGATCATGTCGCTGATCTTCAAACGTGCTTTTGAAATCTCGACCTTTCTTTCAGCTATGATAGCCTTCAATTACTACGTGGTTTATCAATTCATCCTGATCTGGTTTTACTGGTGAAGATTTACATTCTCGGTATCTGCGGCACCTTCATGGCCGGCATTGCGTTAATCGCTCGCGAACTCGGCTACGGGGTCGAAGGTTCCGATGCGAACGTTTACCCGCCGATGAGCACGCAGCTGGAAAAGGCCGGCATTCACCTGCATCAGGGTTACGATGCAGAATCGCTGCCGTCGGATTGCGATATGTATATCGTTGGCAACGCGATTACCCGCGGTAACCCCCAATTCGAGGCAATCCTCGACCAGGGCCTGCGCTACTGCTCAGGGCCCCAGTGGCTTTACGAGGCGGCATTGCAAAGCCGCTGGGTGCTGGCGGTGGCCGGCACGCATGGCAAAACCACGACCAGCAGCATGCTGGCCTGGATCCTCGAGCACGCCGGCCTTGATCCCGGCTATCTGATCGGCGGCGTCGGCCACAATTTTAACGCTTCGGCCAGGCTCGGCAGCGACCCCTTCTTCGTCATCGAGGCCGACGAATACGACTCGGCGCTGTTCGACAAACGATCCAAGTTCGTGCATTACCATCCCCGGACGCTGATCCTGAACAACCTCGAATTCGATCATGCCGATATCTTCGACGACCTGAACGCGATCAAACGCCAGTTCCATCATCTGGTACGCACGCTGCCGGCGTCGGCGTTAATCGTCGTCAACCGGGACGACGACAACCTGCTTGATGTTCTGCAAATGGGTTGCTGGAGCAACCGCATCGATTTCTCCACGCGTGATTCCGGCGCGGACTTTTATCTCGACGCGGACCTGGCGCTGTATGTCGATAACGGCAAGGCCAGGTATCCGCTCGAGCTTTCGCAGCCCGGGCAATTCAACGCGCTTAACGCGAGCGCTGCCATTATCGCCGCGCGTGATGCCGGAATTCCGATAGAAACCTCGCTTGCGGCCCTGCGCGAGTTCAGGGGCGTGCGCCGACGCCAGGAGATCATTGCCGAAATCGATGGCGTACGCATCATCGACGATTTCGCCCACCATCCGACCGCGATTGCGTTAACCCTGGAAGCGCTTAAAGGCCGGACCCCGGGACGCCTGATAGGCGTGCTCGATATTCGTTCGAACACGATGAAAATGGGCGCACATGCATCCCAGCTTGGCCAGTCGCTGGCCGCCGCCGACCTGGTTTTACTTTGCGAAATTCCGGGTTTGCAGTGGGATCTCGAGAAAATGGCGCAATCTGCGCCTACAATAGTAGATGTAAAAACCGATTCACAACAAATTATCGATTACTTAGTACAACATTGTCGGTCAGGGGATCAAGTCGTTATCATGAGCAATGGCGGTTTCGACAACATCCATCAACGCCTGATCGACGCAATGCGGAACTAGACTTCGGGTATGTCTGAGAAATCACATAGACCTGCAAAAATAGCCAAGTATGAAGTGAAACGCCGTATCGGCCGCGGCGCCATGGGCGTGGTTTACGAGGCTTACGATCCCTTCGTGCAGCGCACCGTCGCGATCAAGGTGGCGCATTCCGCTCACGACATGGATCCGGCGACCGAGCAGAAACTGCGCGAGGGGTTTTTTGCAGAGGTATACAGTGCCGGTCGCATGCACCATCCGTCAGTGGTTAGCGTTTATGATGCCGGCCAGGAAGACGACCTCAACTACATCGTCATGGAGTTCGTCGATGGTGTCACGTTGCAGGAGTATGTCACCGGCGGCAAGACGCTGACGCCGAACCAGGTGGTCGATGTCATCTACCAGTGCGCCAAAGGTCTCGACTATGTGCATCGCGAGGGCATCATTCACCGCGACCTGAAACCCGGCAACATCATGCTCAGCAACGAAGGCGAAGTGAAGATCATGGACTTCAGCATCGCTCACGTCGATGTCGGTTTCGAGGGACACGATACCGAGGTTCAGGGATCGCCGATGTACATGCCGCCGGAACAGTTATCCGAGGAAAAACGCCTGGTCGCGCAATCCGACATCTACTCGCTGGGTGCGGTCATGTATGCGCTGCTGGCTCGACGCACGCCATACAAGGCCGGCAGTCTCGAATCGCTGATTTACAAGATCAGCAATCTCGATCCGGAACCGATCATGGAGCTGAATCCCGAGGTGCCCGAACACATCGCCATGATCGTCGAGAAATGCATGCAAAAGATTATTTACGATCGTTACGAATCCGCCTACCTGCTGGCCAGGGATCTGAGCAACTCCTTCGGCCGACTGCGCGGTGTCGGTGAGCGCATCGACATGCAGGAAAAATGGAAGACGCTGCGCTACCTCGCTTTCTTCAAGGATTTCAGCGACGACCAGATCACCGAGGTAGTCAACGCCAGCGAATGGAAGGAATTCCAAAAGGGCGAGGTCATCGTCACCGAGGGAGAAAAGGAAACCGCTTTCTACATCATTGCCAAGGGCGGCGTCGAGGTAGTCAAGAATGACAAGGTCGTCGGCCTGATGAAACAGGGCGACTGCTTTGGTGAGATCGCGTTTTTAACGCATCAGCCGCGTAATGCGACGATCGTCGCGCGCACCGATGTTTCGTTGATGTGCGTCAGCACCTCGCTGATGGAGATGGCTTCCACTGAAACCCAGCTGCGCTACTATCGCATCTTCCTGGAAAACCTGATCTCGCGACTGTCGCAGGCTACTGATAAACTGGTCGAGGCCGAAATAGCAATCTCCGATCCATGAAACCCGAAACGGTAACTCTGGCAATGACCGGAGCCTCTGGCGCTGACTATATGTTGCGCCTTTTCGATTGCTGTCTGCAAAACAAAATTCATGTACAGTTCATTACCTCGCAACCGGGGCAGATCGTCATGGGCATGGAAACCGAGCTCAAGCTTTCGGGTTCGCCGCAGAAAATGCGACGGCAGTTCGCCGAGTATTTCGATGCCGACGAGGCTCTGATCGACGTCTACTCGAAGGACCAGTGGACCGCGCCCCCGGCCAGCGGATCGTCGGTGGCGGACGCGATGGTGGTTTGCCCCTGCAGCATGGGCAGCCTGGCGTCGATTGCGGTCGGCAGCAGCGAAAACCTGATTCACCGTGCCGCCGATGTCGTCATCAAGGAAGGCAAGCGCCTGATCCTGGTTCCCAGGGAAACACCCTTCTCCGCCATCCACCTGGAAAACATGCTCAAGCTGGCGCGCCTCGGCGTCGTCATATTGCCACCCAATCCGGGTTTCTACCACGGCGTCAGTGAGGTATCGGAACTGATCGATTTCGTCGTCTCGCGCATACTCGACCAGCTCGGTATCGATAACGACCTGTCGCCGCGCTGGGGTCACTGAGTTTTACCGGGCAGCGACCGAAGATGACCGAGATTCCACTGTTTCCGCTGAAAACCGTGCTGCTGCCCGGCAACACGCTCGGCCTCAAGGTTTTCGAACCGCGCTACCTCGACATGATCGCCAACTGCATGCGCGAAAGCAGCGCCTTCGGCGTGGTGCTGATCCACAGCGGCGAGGAAACTGCCGTTAATGCCGATATTTACTCGATCGGCACGACGGCCACGATCAGCGACTGGGAGCACCGCGCCGACGGCTTGCTTGGTATCACCGCCTTAGGTATCGATCGTTTCGAAATCCTGTCGACCCACACCCAGACCGACGGACTGACTTTCGCCGAAATCAAGGTACTCGAGGAAAGCAATACCCGGGAGATCCCTGAACAATTTCATTACATGCTCGAGCTGCTCGATCATATCAGCGCCCAGGAGGGCCGCATTCGTAAGGCCGACCAGTCCTTTTCGGAAATACTCTATCAACTGATTTACCTGCTGCCGCTGGAAACCGCGCTGAAACAGCGCCTGCTCGAGATACCGGAATGCACCGATCGCGCGGTTATACTGCATGCCGAGCTTATCCGGCTCGGTGTCATCCAGTACGTCAAACCGGAAGCAGCCAACGATTGACGCCTCGGGCGCGCCATTCCTGCCGGGGTTCCAATTCGCCCTGGCCAGGCATAAACTGCCTTGAATCCAGCCGCGAGGAGGACAGGGCGATGAAAAAAGCGGTACTTGCTACCTGCCTGGGCCTGTGGTGCACATTAACCGCCGCGGCCGAGCTTTCCGGCGTATTTGTCGAAGATGAAATAAAAACCGGGGATGGCCAGACCCTGGTGCTGAACGGCATCGGCCTGCGTGAAAAACTGTGGGTCGACGTCTACGTCGGCGCGTTGTACCTGCCGAACCGGTCGTCCGATGTCGCCGAGATTCTGTCGCGGCCGGGACCGTGGCGGGTGCAACTCGATTTTGTCTACAAGGAAGTCGATCGCGACAAACTGATCGAGGCCTGGCGTGAAGGCTTCGAAAAAAATCAAAACAGCGAAACCCTGAAAAAGCTGCAGGCGCGCATCGACCAGTTTTACCAGTATTTTGACAGCAGCGTGGTCGCGAAAGAACAGTACGCTTTCGATTACAGGCCCGACCAGGGTGTGCGCGTCAGCCGCAACGGCAAGCCGCTGGGCACGATCCCGGGTGAAGATTTCAAAAACGCGTTACTCGAAATCTGGCTGGGCAACCATCCCGCCGACAAAAGTTTAAAAAAGGGCATGTTGGGCCTCTGACCAACCCAACTACGAGGTCATCCCGGAAATTGCGCAGCAATTATCCAGGAACTCCGGACGGCCCGTGGTAACAATCGTCAGCACTGTATGAGATCCCCGCTTACGCGGGGATGACATCCGAACAATTTATAGCCTGTCAAATCCTTGCAGCATCCGAAGCCCGGGGATGGAATCCTTTGGCAGGCGATTAGCGCCCGGGGATGGACCGGTCCGGCGCTCCGGCGGGACGGGCCAGGGATGGCTCACCGGAGCCTGACAAAGGATTCCATCCCCGGGCGTTCGAAGGGATACCCCGGGTTTTACAGTTCGGCGAAAGTAGCCGCTGCGGCTTCGATGGTTTGTTCGATTTCGACCTCTCCGTGCATCGCGCTGACAAATCCGGCCTCGTAAGCCGACGGCGCGAGATAGACGCCACGTTTGAGCATGCCGTGAAAGAACTGCTTGAATCGTTCGACGTCGCATGCGCTGACCTGGCTGAAGCTCGTGACCTCGGGCTGATCGGTAAAAAACAGGCCGAACATCGCGCCGACCTGGTTGGCGCGCAGCGCCACGCCATTGGCCTCGGCCGCCGCCAGCAAGCCGCTTACAAGCTGAGTCGTACGCCGCGTCAAATCCTCGAAAAATCCCGGGCGCGATATGATCTCGAGATTTTTCAGGCCGGCCGCCATCGCCACCGGATTGCCGGACAGGGTACCGGCCTGGTAAACAGGCCCCAGCGGCGCGATATGATTCATGATTTCGCGTTTGCCGCCGAAGGCGCCTACCGGCATGCCGCCACCGATAACCTTGCCCAGCGTGGTCAGGTCCGGCACGATTCCGTATAACTCCTGCGCGCCGCCGAGACCGACACGGAAGCCGGTCATGACTTCGTCGAAAATCAGGACACTGCCGGACTCGTCGCAGCAATCCCGCAGCGTTTGCAGGAAACCGTCAACCGGTGGTACGCAGTTCATGTTGCCGGCAACCGGCTCGACGATGACACAAGCGACCTGGTTACCGATCTCGGCGAAAGCCTGGCGCGCCTGTTCGCTGTTGTTGTATTCGAGCGTTACCGTATGATCGGCCAGCACCGCCGGTACGCCCGGCGAACTCGGTACCCCCAGCGTCAATGCGCCGGAGCCGGCCTTGACCAGCAGTGAATCGCCGTGGCCATGGTAGCAGCCCTCGAACTTGACGATCTTGTCGCGCCCGCTATAACCGCGCGCGAGTCTGATCGCGCTCATGGTGGCCTCGGTGCCGGAACAGGTCATGCGCACCAGATCGATATTCGGCATCGTATCGCAGATGCGCTGCGCAAGCTCGACTTCGAGCGCACAGGGTGCACCGAAACTGAGTCCCTTTTGCACCACCTCGGTTACCGCGTCGATGATTTCCGGATGCGCATGGCCGGTTATCATCGGACCCCAGGAGCCGACATAGTCGATATAACGATTACCGTCGACATCGATCAGGTAAGCGCCCTCGGCGTGATCGATAAAAGGCGGCGTTCCACCAACCGCATTGAATGCGCGTACCGGTGAATTGACACCGCCCGGAATAACGGCCCCGGCCTGTTCAAACAGCTGTTCTGATTTGCTCATGATTGGCTTAAGTGAGTTCCCGTAGTGCGCACATGATACAACAAAATTCAGGCGTTACCCTGATCGCGTAACTCGAATCGCTTCGCCGCGGCCACGATCAGTAACAACACCGGTATACCGAGAATCGCGGTCAACAGGAAAAAACCCGGGTAACCGATCGCGTTCACCATCGAGCCCGAGTAGCCACCCAGCGATTTCGGGATCAGGGTCATCAACGAGCTGAAGATCGCGTACTGCATCGCGGTAAACGACACGTTGGTGAGACTCGACAGGAAAGCGACAAACGCCGCGCTGGCAATGCCCGCCGACAGGTTATCCGCCGATATGACGACATAAAGCCAGAAAATATCGTTACCGATACCGGCGAGCAGCATGAACAGTAAATTGGTTGCCGCCGCCAGCACGCCGCCGAGCAGCAGGATCCGAACCACGCCGATACGAGCCGCCAGCAGGCCGCCGAGCAAGCCACCGACAATGGTCATCAAAATCCCGAAAATAACCACGACGTCGGCAATCTGGGTCTTGTCAAAACCGAGATCCTTGTAAAACACGTTGGAAATGACGCCGAGCACAATATCGGAAATGCGGTAAAGCCCGACCAGCGCCAGCAACAACCAGGCGAACGACCAGCCATAACGCTGAAAAAAGTCCCGTACCGGCACGATATAGGTACGATCCACCATCTCGTAACGCACCAGGCCGATTCTGACCAGTCCTACAGCGAGTATCCAGGCGGCAAGCATGGCACCACCGAGGCGCAACGCCTCGATCAGGCTTGCCGCGAAGGCCCGGTTCCCCAGCTGTCCCGTCAGGCTGGCCTTGATGCCCTCGACGAAGTCACTCGACAGCGCATAAATCCCGACGAAACCGGCTACCGCGACCGCAAACAGCAGCAGGAAACGGGCATACTCGCCGGTCGTTTCCAGGTACGATTTCGAATCGCTGCGCGCCGGTTCAGCGATCACCAGGGTCGTGATGATGCCGACCGACATTGCCGCCGCCATGATGGAATAAGTGTTTTGCCAGGCCTGGTAGCTATAAACCTCGTTAGTGCTGCCAAAGCCCTCGGCCAGGTAGAGCGAGCCTGCACCGGCCACCAGCATGGCGAGGCGGTAACCGACGATGTAGGTGGCCGACATCATCGCCTGCAGCTCTGCCTCGGCCGATTCGATACGGTAGGCATCGATGACGATATCCTGGGTCGCGGATGAAAAACCGAGCAATACCGCCGCCAGCGCCATCAGCGTCAGGCTGGCTTCACTCGACTGCGGATCGATCGAGGCCATCAACAGGATCGCGCTCGCAATCGCTAACTGCGCGGTGAGCATCCATGCCCGCCGACGCCCGAGCCTGTAGCTTAGCAACGGTAACGGCAACTGGTCGACCAGCGGCGCCCAGACGAACTTGAACGAATAACCGAGTGCGGCCCAGCTGAAATAGGTGACCACGGCACGGTCGACGCCGGCTTCTCGCAGCCACAGGCTAAGCGAAGAAAAAATCAGCAGCAGGGGAATGCCGGCGGAAAAACCGAGGAACAGCATCGTTATCACCCGCCGGTGGAGGAATAGCTTAAGCGAGCTGCCCCCGCTGGTTACACCCAATGGCACTAGCGCGGGAGCTCCAGATCATAATCCATGATCAGCGGCGCATGGTCGGAGAAACGCCGATCGCGATAGATCCGCGCTTTCTGAATGCGGCTCTTTAACCCGGGGGTGATGATCTGGTAGTCGATACGCCAACCGACGTTTTTGTCCCAGGACTGGCCGCGGTTAGACCACCAGGTATACTGCTCCGGCCGCGGGTCGACGATGCGAAACGCATCGATAAATCCAACGCGGTCGAACAGGTCGGTCAACCAGGCGCGTTCTTCCGGCAGGAAGCCGGAGTTTTTCTGGTTCGAGCGCCAGTTTTTCAGATCGATGTTCTGATGCGCGATATTCCAGTCACCGCAGATGATGAACTCGCGACGCTTGCGCCTGAGCGCCTGCAAATGCAGCATGAAACTATCGAGAAAACGCCATTTCGACTCCTGTCGATGATCGCCCGACGAGCCCGAAGGTGCATACAGCGAGATCACCGACAGGTTCGGGAAGCGATACTCGAGATAACGCCCCTCGTTGTCGAATTCGGATTCGCCAAAACCGCGGATCACCTGCAGCGGTTCGTGCCGGCTGTAAATCGCAGTACCGGCATAGCCCTTTTTCAGCGCGTCGAAATAACTACAGTGGTAATTCTTCGGGTGATACATCGGCTGATCTAGCTGCCCGACCTGTGCCTTGGTCTCCTGCACGCAAATAATGTCGGCCCGCTGCCGCGGCAGCCAGTCGAAGAAGCCCTTGCGCGCCGCCGCACGAATACCGTTGGTGTTAATTGAAATCACGCGCATCGGAAACTGCTACCAATATTAAAATCTGGCGATATGATACATGACTTGTGATAACCAGCTAATAACGATTCCCGCATGCATGCCTATCAATCCCGTTTCGTCGAATACTGCCTCGACCGTGGCGCGCTCGGCTTCGGTGAATTCACGCTGAAATCCGGCCGCGTGAGCCCCTACTTCTTCAACGCGGGTATCTTCAACCGCGGCGCCGACCTCGCCGCGCTGGCCGGATTTTACGCCGACGCGATCCAGCAATCCGGGATCGAGTTCGATCTGCTTTTCGGCCCGGCCTACAAGGGCATACCGCTGGCGGCAATTACCGCCAGCGCGCTGTTTCAGAAATACGGGCGCGACCTGCCCTACGCCTTCAACCGCAAGGAAGCCAAGGATCACGGCGAGGGCGGCAACACCGTCGGTGCCGAGATTGCCGGTCGCGTCATGATTATCGACGACGTGATTACCGCCGGCACCGCCATTCGCGAATCGATTGCGCTGATCGAATCGCTCGGCGCAAGCGCCAGCGCGGTAACGATTGCGCTCGATCGGCAGGAAAAGGGTCTCGGCGAGCTTTCGGCGATTCAGGAGCTGGAACAGCAAGGTCTCGACGTGGTATCGATCGTTCGGCTCGATCACATCCTCGAGTATCTCGAGGAAGGCGGGCAAGTCGAGCGGCGCGCGGCGGTCGAGGCCTATCGCGAGAAATACGGCATCGACTGAACTCACCGCGACCGGCGCTGTCTATTCAGGCTATGCGCAAACACAAGGGTGCAGCATGATTCGAAAACTACTGTTGGCGAGCCTGTTCTGCTTGCCGGCCTGGGCCGGCGAACCCGTCGTCGTCAACAGCGGCGATACCCGGACCGCGGTGGTCGAACTCTATACCTCCGAGGGCTGCAGCAGTTGCCCGCCTGCCGATCGCTGGCTTTCACGACTGGTGGAGATACCGAAAGATGAACTCGACGTACTGGCGCTATCCTTCCACGTCGACTACTGGGATTACCTGGGCTGGAAGGACCGCTTCGCCAGCGCCGAATACAGCAAACGGCAGCGCGCGCTTGGCGCAAATAACCAGCAGCGCACGATTTACACGCCGGAGTTTTTCGTCGATGGCATGGAAGCACGCGGTGCGAAAAACATCCTCGGCAAGATTCAGCAGGCAAATTTGCAGCCGGCGCCCCTATCGCTCGAACTGACCGTTTCCCGCGATCAAACCGGGCTCCTGCTCGACCTGCATTCACCGGGTGAACGTAACATCGCCGACCAAATCCGTCTGCGTTACCTGGTCTACGAAAACAACCTGTCGACGGACGTCAGGCGTGGAGAAAACTCGGGCTCGATTCTGCACCACCAGCGAGTAGTGCGTTACATGAGCCCGGCAAGAAACCTGCAGGTCGACAACCATTACCGCATTCCGATCAACCCGGAATGGAAACCGGAAAACTTGGGTGTCGCCGTGCTCGTCACCTCGCCCGGCGACAGGCACTATTTGCAGGCACTGCATACCCCGGTGGCCAGCCTGTTGACGAGCCGCTAAACCCGCATAAGGCGAACCAACCGGCGTTTCGCCGAGCCACCCGGCAAAAGCACTTCGTCTTCGAGCGGTTCACGATAAGGTCATACCTGATATCACCCGGTCGATCCGTACTTTGCCGCAGGCTTGCAGAACGGCCTGCGGCCGTGCCATCGCGGGTCACGACGAGCACATCCGGGCACCCTAAATTAATGAAAAATTACGAAAACTAAACTATATATGACCTTTTACACCCCAAGTTATCGGTTACGATCAAGGACCCTGAAACACCGTGCGCGACATGACTGAACATCTCGCCAGTTCGATGAAAATCACGCTCATGATGATGACCATGCTTTTGTGCCTGGTTAGCGGCAGCACTTCGGCGGCGGCGCTGTACAAGTGGATCGACGAAGACGGTAATGTGCGCTATAGCGATCGGCTGCCGGCCGCGCAAGCGAAAAAGAAACATCACCAGCTGAATTCGCAGGGCATGGTCGTTTCTACCACCGAAGATGCCAGATCCGAGGAAGATCTCGCCGCCGAAGCGGAAGCCCGGCGCAAAAAGGAAGAAGAAGAGAAGGAAGCCGCCAGACTGAAAGCGATCCAGGACCAGAAGGATCAGGTGCTATTGCTGACCTTCAGCTCCGAAAAAGAACTGCAGATCGCGCGTGATGACCGTATCCAGGTAGTGGACTCGGTCATTCGCCTGATCAACAAGAGCATCGCGACGACGCAGATCAAGCTCGATGAGCTGCGGAGCGTGGCAGACAAGAGTTACCTTTCCAAAGGCAAGCAAGTGCCAGGAGGGCTGGAGCAGAAAATCGAGCATTTCACACGCAAGATCGAAAGCCGCAACCAGCAGCTCAGCCTGAAAGTCGCCGAAAAGGAAAAGATCAACCAGCAGTACGAAATCGACCTGGCGCGCTATCGCGAACTCAAGTCCGAAGCAGACTCAAAAACCAACTGAGAAATTCCGCCTCAGCGGTCATTACGAGCGCGGAGAAAGACGTCTCCAAACTAACATCAATTTTTGAAAGCTGGCGTCCCTGGCATCGGGATTTACCCGCTATTCCCGCTCGCCGCCCCTGATCAGCGTGCCTACCCCGCTGTCCGTCAGCAACTCGAGCAGGACCGAGTGCTTGACCCGGCCATCGATGATCTGGCTCGTGCTCACCCCGGCGTTGACCGCATCCAGCGCGCAGCGCACCTTCGGCAGCATGCCTCCATGAATAATGCCATCCGCGATCAGGCGTTCGGTTTCGCCCGCGGACAGGCCGGTCAGCAAGTTACCATCCGGATCGAGCACACCCGATGTATTGGTCAGCAACAGTAACTTCTCGGCACCGAGCACCTTGGCCAGCTCACCCGCAACCAGATCGGCGTTGATGTTATAGGACGAGCCATCGCTGCCGACGCCGATTGGCGCGATAACCGGGATGAAGTCATCGTCATCGAGCATCGCGACCACCGCCGGATCGATCGACTCGACCTCGCCAACCTGTCCAAGATCGTGACTTTCCGAATCCGCGCCACCGAGTTTCATCTTGCGCGCGCTAATCAGGCCACCATCCTTGCCGGTGAGCCCGACCGCGCGACCGCCGTGACGGTTGATCAGAGATACGATCTGCTTGTTGACCTGCCCGCCCAGCACCATTTCGACCACGTCCATGGTTTCGTTGTCGGTCACGCGCATGCCCTCGATGAAGCGGCTCTTCTTGCCAATTTGCTCGAGCAGTTTCCCGATCTGCGGACCGCCGCCGTGCACGATAACCGGATTGACCCCGACCTGCTTGAGCAAGACGATATCCTGCGCGAAACTGCTCTTCAGATCCTCGTCCACCATGGCATTGCCGCCGAACTTGATCACTATGGTTTTGCGGTCGAGCGACTGGATATACGGCAGCGCCTCGATCAGGATTTCCGCAACGTGGCTTTTTTTGACTGTCATGTTCTATCGGACCCGGTTCAGGAACGCGCGCAAGTATAGCGCTCGGCAACCAAATCGATAAGCTGTTTTGCGACCTCGGTCTTGCTGGCCGGTCCGACCGCCTGACGGCCGTCAGGCCAGAATACCTCGAGCTGGTTGAAATCGCTCTCGAAGCCCTGGCCGCCCTCGCCGACCAGGTTGGCAGCGATCATGTCGAGGTTTTTCTGCTGCAGTTTGCCGAGCGCGTATTTTTCGACATCCCGGGTTTCGGCGGCAAAGCCGACGCAAAAAGGACGCTTTTCGAGCGCACTGACCGCGGCCAGGATATCGGCGTTCAACACCAGCTGCAGCGACACGGTATCGGCGGATTTTTTCATTTTATGCTCAGCGGCCTGATCGACGCGGTAGTCCGAAACCGCCGCGCAGGCTATGAAAACGTCACTCGCCTCGGCTTCCTGCATCACCGCATCGTACATCTGCTGCGCCGACTCGACGTTAACCAGTTTGACGCCTTGCGGCGCCGGCAACGCGACCGGGCCGCTGACCAGCGTGACGCTGGCGCCCTGCCGTCGCGCCGCATCGGCAATGGCGTAACCCATCTTGCCAGAACTGCGATTGCTGATATAGCGTACCGGGTCGATCGCTTCACGAGTCGGTCCCGCAGTCAACAGCAGCCTGAGACCCGCGAGCCGGCCCGGACTGAAATGCCGCTCGACTTCCTGCAACAATTGCACCGCCTCGAGCATGCGTCCCTGACCGACGTCGCCGCAGGCCTGCTCACCCTCGGCGGGACCCCACAGCAGGACATTTTTTGCCGCCAGCTGCGCAAGATTCTGCTGGGTCGAGGCGTTGGCATACATTTGCTGGTTCATCGCCGGCGCCACGGCGACCGGTTGCTTACAGGCGAGGCACAGCGTCAACAGCAGGTTATCGGCATAGCCGGCATTCATCTTGCCGAGGAAGTCGGCCGTGGCCGGCGCGACCAGCAGCAGGTCGCACCAGCGAGCGAGCTCGATATGATCCATCGCCGATTCTGCTTCGGCATCGAACAAATCGACGTAAACCCGGTGGCCACTCAAGGCCTGATAAGTCAGCGGTTGCACGAACTCCTGTGCCGCCGGCGTCATGACGACGCGCACTTCGGCACCGGCCTTGATCAACAGGCGCACGAGCTCGGCGGACTTGTAGGCGGCGATACCGCCGGTGATCCCGAGCAGGATTTTCTTGTTGCTGAGGTCCGACATTTGATCTATTTTAGCGGCAAAGGACCGCAGGTAAAGGAATACCCATGGCTATCTCTCACTGGCCCCGCAGCGAACGACCACGGGAAAAACTGCTGCAACGCGGCGCCGACGCGCTGTCGGATGCCGAACTCCTCGCGATTTTCCTGCGAAGCGGTTACGCCGGCTGCTCCGCCGTCGACCTCGCGCGTCGGCTGCTGCAGGACTTCGGTTCGTTGCGCGGCATACTCGATGCCGACAGCAGGAACTTTTGCCGACAGAAGGGCCTCGGCCCGGCCAAGTTCGTGCAGCTGCAGGCCGCGCTCGAGATCGCGCGCCGGCACCTGGCGGAGGCCTTGACCCACGAGGACTGCCTGACGCGACCAACGCAAACCATGAATTACCTGCGGGCGCGGCTGCGTGATTATGACTACGAAGTGTTCGCCTGCCTGATGCTGGATAACCGCAATCGCGTAATCGCGTTTCGCGAGCTGTTTCGCGGTACCATCGATGGCGCCAGCGTTTACCCGCGCGAAGTGGTCAAACAGGCGCTGGCCGACAACGCCGCCGCGGTCATTTTTGCGCACAACCATCCGTCCGGCGTAAGCGAACCGAGCCAGGCGGATATTCGAATTACCGGGAACTTACGCGATGCGCTGGCGTTGGTCGACATCCGCGTGCTCGACCACGTCATCGTCGGTGACGGGATTACCTGCCTTTCCGAACGAGGTCTGGTTTGACCGAAGTTTCGAACCAGGTCGCCACCTGCTCAGCCTCGAGCGGGCGACTGACGTAGTACCCCTGTACGTAATCGCATTTCATTTCCGCCAGCAGGTCGCAGGTCGAAAGCGACTCCACGCCCTCGGCCACGACCTTCAAATCGAGCGTGTGCGCGAGTTCGATGGTTGCCCTGACGATCAACTGATCGTCCGGATTGGTGGTCATGTCACGCACGAATGACTGGTCGATCTTGAGCTTTTCGACCGGCAATTCCTTGAGGTAGGTCAGCGAGGCCTGCCCGGTGCCGAAGTCGTCTATCGACAACGACAGGCCCATGACGCCGAGATGCGCCAGTACGTCGACGACCTCGTCGGGGTCCTGCATGATCTGCCCTTCGGTAATCTCGATCACGATCTGGCCCGGTCTGACCTGGTAGCGGCGCAAGTAGGTATCGATACGCTCAGGCAGGCGCCGGTCGTGCAAATCGATCATCGACAGATTAATGCCGATGGCAATACCCTCGATATCGCATTCACTGACGAAACGGCAGGCGGCCTCGATAATCCAGTTGGTCAAAGGCTTGATCAACTGGTTCTGCTCCGCCAGGCGAATCGTGTGATCGATCGAAACATCGTGTTTATCCTCATCCTTCCAGCGCAGCAATGCCTCGAGATAAACCGTATCATAACTGGCCAGATCGACCACCGGCTGAAACACGAGCTTGAGTTCGTCATGCTCGATGGCACGCCGCAGCGACTGAATCAGGGTAAAACCCGAGGTATCGGTGACGGCGTCGGCGTCACGGAAATACTGAATCGGCCAGTCGCTGTGCTCCGCCCTGACCAGCGCATCACTGGCGTGCTGATACAGATCGCCGGCATCGGCCGCGTGCTCCGGATAAATCGCGACGCCGAAATAGGCATTCAAATCAAACTCTCGCCCGTAGAGCTGATGACGGCGCACCACGGAAAGATAAATTTTTTCGACCAGGGTGTTGAGCTGATCGCGCCGCTGAACTTCGAGCAGTAATGCGAACAGGTTGCGTTCGAAACGCGCGACGTGATCGCTCTCACGCAGCGACTTTTGCAATCCGTCCGCGACCTGCCTGAGCAGCGCGTCGACGATATACTGACCGTGCTGATGAGCGAAGTCGGTAAGCCCGCGCAGGTCGATCAGCACCAGGGCGTAACGCCGGCCGCTGCGCTTGCCTTCGCGAATTGCCTGCGCCAGGCGATCCTCGAAAATGACGCGATTGTTCAAGCCGGTAACCGGATCGCGTTTGGCGCTCTGCTGCAGCGCGTTGAAATCATCGTGTAAATGCCGCAACCCCGGCATGACTTCGACGCCGCGACTGCTGTCTCCCTGCTGCGGTTTGCCGGCCGCCAGCCGCATTTTTTCGGTAAGCTCTTGCAGCGGCCTGAGCAGGCTGAAGTAAAGCAGCAACAGCACCAGCGAGGACGCGGCGACGAGTACCGTAATCACGATCCCGGCCTGGCGCTCGAATAATCCCCAGAAAGTCACGGATTGCAGCACCAGATGCAATTCTCCGGCTACCGTAACCGTATCGCCGATGGGAATAACGACCCGGTTGGTCGCGTTAGCGGTTAGTCCAAACTCGTGGAACTGGAAACCACCTTCGTTGTCAGCCACGCGTTCCAGACGACGGCCGGAGAGACTGTAAAACTCGTTGAGAAAGTCGAAGTAGTCCATGCTGACCAGCAACACCAGAGCATCACCATCGGCCGCCACCGGACCGGCGATTTCGAGCAGCGCCTTGTCGTCGATGCGGCAGCTCGAGATTTGCGGCACGAGATAGTCATCGAAATCGTCACGGTGCATCTGCCCGGGCTGCAGGCAGCCGGGTTTGCTGGAGCGGGAAACGGGATTGCCGCGCTCGTCGAACTCGACCAGGTTGACTGCCCAGATGCTCGGGTTGCGCTGATAATAATCCCACAGGAAGGTCTGAAACTTGTGCCGTTCAGAGGGCGACTCGGCCAGCGTGTTCAGCAGGTAATACTGCGACTGCAGCCATAGCCGCTGCTTTTGCTGTAGCTGTAAAACCTGGCCGTGCAGGTTTTGCCTGAAAGTAACGGCATGCTGCTGGTTTTGCCGATCGACCAGCACCAGCAGCGACAGGCACCACAACACGAACATAAACAGGGCAAAGCCGCCTACGAGCGCGATGCTGAATGTCGAAATGTTGAGTCGCATGCCTGCCCGGGTCACTCGATGTTCTGCACCTGTTCGCGCATCTGTTCAATCAGCACCTTCAGATCGACAGCATGCTGGGTGGTCGCGCTGTCCTGCGATTTCGACCCGAGCGTATTGGCTTCGCGATTGAGTTCCTGCATCAAAAAGTCGAGCCTTCGTCCGACCGCTTCGTCGCGATCGAGCACGTTCAGAACCTCGGC
Organism: Gammaproteobacteria bacterium; assembly: GCA_020354435.1. GTDB lineage: Bacteria > Pseudomonadota > Gammaproteobacteria. Next base: position 2,938,869 of record CP070646.1, on the reverse strand, counting down.
CACATGGGTGTCGAGCCGATCGAGCTCTTCATCGACGTCGAGTTTTTGCGCAAGCATGACAAGCTCCTGTTCGAGCCGGTTTTCGTTGGCGGTTTCACGCCACTGCTTGAGCTTCTCGTCGAGCGCTGCTTCCCACTTTTCGCGCAGCGCGGTCATCATTTCGGGGCGGTGTTTGCGTAACGCGGCAACGATCTCGGTGATTTGTGCGCAGCGGCTGCGGATCAGCTCGTCCAGCGCCTTGCCCTCGGTTTCGCGACCCTTTTGCAATTGCTTGAGCGCAGCCTCCAGACTGGACAGCGCGAGCTGGTTCAGCGACGAAAAATCGCGTTCGGTATCGGCGATCACGCCCGGCCAACCGAGAATATCGGCCACCGACAGCTTGCTGCCCTCGTGCACGATGTTCAATACCTGTTGCTCGACTTCGCGCAGCTTGGAGACCAGTTCCTGGTTCAGGTTGATCTCGACCTCATGTTGCTGCTCCAGCTTGTAGCGCAAACCGAGATCGACCTTACCGCGCGCCAGATACTTCGCCAGCAGCTTGCGCACCTCGGGTTCGAGCTGGCGAAAATCGTCCGGCAGCTTGATGCTCGGTTCGAGGTAGCGATGGTTTACCGAGCGCAGCTCCCAGATGATCGATCCAGCCTCGTTGCCGTCCTGAACCCGCGCAAAGGCGGTCATGCTTCGTATCACTTGATAAATCCCCAGTTGTGCAACCGGCATCATAGCCTATTTCGCAAATTCCCTTAACCTCAATATCGCATGGTGAGTATAATTGCCGCTGTTTTCATGGAGGCAACCCGATGCGACCCAGTGCCCGCGCGGCGGACGAACTGCGACCGATCAATATTAACCGCCACTACATCAAGCACGCCGACGGCTCGGCGCTGATCGAATGCGGCGACACCCGCGTCATCTGCACCGCCTCGGTGGAGTCGAGCGTGCCGCCGTTTTTACGCGGCAAGGGCAGCGGCTGGGTGACCGCGGAATACGGCATGCTGCCGCGTTCCACCGGCAGTCGCATGCGGCGCGAGGCCAGTGCCGGCAAACAGGGGGGTCGCACGATGGAAATCCAGCGCCTGATCGGCCGCGCCCTGCGCGCGAGCATCGACCTGACGAAGCTCGGCGAACGCACCATCACCGTGGATTGCGACGTCATACAGGCCGACGGCGGCACCCGCACCGCGTCGATCTCGGGCGCCTGGGTGGCATTGTCGGACGCGATCCAGGGATTGATGGACGCCGGCGAGCTTAAGGAAAACCCGATCGATTGCCAGGTCGCGGCGATCTCGGTCGGCATTTACCAGGGCATAGCGGTGCTCGATCTCGACTATGCCGAGGACTCGGAAGCCGATACCGACATGAACATCGTCATGAACAGCCACGGTGGCTACATCGAGGTTCAGGGTACCGCCGAGGCCGCAGCCTTCAGCGACCGGGAATTGAACGATATGCTCGCACTCGCCCGCAGCGGCATCAACCGCGTGTTCGAACTCCAGAAAAGCGCATGAAAAAACTGGTCCTGGCCTCGGCAAATCCCGGCAAGCTGCGCGAGCTCAGGCAAATTCTCCAGGATCTCGGGTACGAACTGCACGCGCAATCAGAATTCGGCGTCAGCGAAGTTGCCGAAACCGGCACCACCTTCGTCGAAAACGCGATCATCAAGGCACGCCATGCCGCGGCCCAGACCGGTCTCCCGGCGCTGGCCGATGATTCCGGCATCGAGGTCGACGCGCTGGATGGCGCGCCCGGCGTCTTCAGCGCCCGTTTTGCCGGAGAGGACGCGGACGACGACGCCAACAACGCGCTGCTGGTGGAAAAATTGCGACAGGTTCCGGCCGAGCAGCGCAGCGCACGTTATCGCGCGGTGATCGTCCTGATGCGCCATGCCGCGGATCCATCGCCGTTGATCTGCGAGGGTAGCTGGGAAGGCCTGATTCAACTGCAGCCGGCCGGAGATGGCGGTTTCGGTTACGATCCTTATTTCTACCTGCCCGAGCTTGGCTGCAGCAGCGCACAGCTCAGCGCCGAAGAGAAGAATCGTTTAAGTCATCGAGGACAGGCGCTGGCCGAACTCAAACGCCGGCTGTCAGAACAGGATGTTTAGCAGTAACCCGCCACTCGGGCTATACGTTCACCTGCCGTGGTGCGAACGCAAATGCCCCTACTGTGACTTTAATTCCTACCAGGCCGCGGCAAGGATTCCAGAGCACGAATATGTCGATGCGCTGCTCAATGATCTCGAACAGGACTTGCCGCTAATCTGGGGCCGCGGTATCGATTCGATCTTCATTGGCGGCGGCACGCCGTCGCTATTCTCCGCGGCAGCGATAGAGCGCCTGTTTTCCGGATTGCGCGCATTACTCAACTTCGCCCCGGCAATCGAAGTTACGCTGGAATCGAATCCCGGTAGCGCCGACAGCGAGAACTACCGCGGTTATCGCCAGGCCGGGATCAACCGGCTATCCCTCGGGGTGCAGAGTTTTAACGACGAAAAATTGAAAATCCTCGGCCGCGTGCATGACGCGGCCCAGGCGCAGGCTGCTTTCGCCAGCGCCCGCGCCGCAGGCTTCGACAACATCAACCTCGACCTGATGTTCGCACTGCCGGCACAAACCCTGGATGAAGCTCGCGCGGATCTGGATCAGGCACTTTCGCTGCAACCCGAACACATCTCGCACTACCAGCTGACGATCGAGCCGAATACCCTGTTTCACAGCCAGCCACCGGCGAAGCTACCGGATAACGATAGCTGCGCCGAGCAGCAGATCGAATGCCAGGCGCTGCTCGCCGAACGGGATTACCGGCAATACGAAGTATCAGCCTGGTGTCGCGAAGGCCATGAATCGAGACATAATCTGAACTACTGGCAATTCGGCGACTATCTCGGCATTGGTGCCGGCGCGCACAGCAAGATCACGCTCGCCGCAGAGAATCGCGTGATCCGGCGTGTACGCCAGCGCCAGCCGCGCGCCTACCTCGCCCAAGCCGGGCGCAACAGTATCGTCAAGCAGGTCGAACTTGACGAAGGCAACCTGTGCTTCGAATTCATGTTGAACGCATTACGGCTAAAACAGGGTTTCGCCGCCAGCCTGTTCCACGAAAACACCGGCCTCGCGCTGAACCTGCTGTTACCGGCGCTGGAAACCGCGCGCGATAAGGGTTTGCTCGAGTTCGACGGCCGTAAAATACGGCCGACGGAACTCGGATTTAACCATTTAAACACCCTGCAGGCCCTGTTTCTCGAAATCGAGAACGCAAAAATCGAGCCATTCTTCGACAGCGCTAACAAAATTATGCACAACTGAATTATTTGCGTGAAAAATGTCAAGCGGTTTTTGTAGTAAATTGGTGCAAAAATCTGTCTTGCACATAACTTATTGATTTTTATTATTTTTTTGAAGTTGGTTAAAAAATGACTAATCTAAGCAAGGCCCAGCATTTTACAGGCTTTGCGAGATTACCAACGGCTTTATACACAAAGTTATCCACAGAATTTGTGGATAAAACCGCGTCTACCAAGGCCCTCAAGGTTTTATAAAAATTTAATTACAAAGCACTTTAAGTTTTGCGGCTAAATGACTTGGCAAATCGATCAATTCCGCTCAAAAAACACTTGCACTTTTACGCTTAAAAGGTCAAACTTCGCGCCCTTTATTGCCCAGAGCGAAAAAAAGCAGTCATTATGAAACAAGGAATCCATCCAGAGTACAGAGACGTCGTGTTCCAGGACATCTCGTCAGATTTCGCCATCCTGACGAAATCCACCGCGCCCACCAAGGACACCATCAAGTGGGAAGACGGTAACGAGTACCCGCTGCTGAAGCTGGAAATTTCAAGCCAGTCGCATCCGTTCTACACCGGCAAGCAGCATATCCTGCAAACCGCCAAACAGGTCGACAAGTTCCGTCAGCGCTACGGCAAGTAAACGGCAAACAGTTCCAAAAAGGGTGCCCAGGCACCCTTTTTTTTGCCTTGAATCATCGCCGCGCTGAGCCAATAATTTACGCAGGAAACTGGCCAAGGTTATTCTACTGGCATTGAGTCTCGTGCTCTCGGCCTGCGCGGTCTGCGCCGACGAGGTCAAAACAGCCTGCCAGAAGGTTTCCGGCAAGCTGGCCAGCGTCAGTTGGCATGAATGCGCGACATTACGCTTGCAACTTTGCCCGAAAATTCCTTTAATCAGAAAATTTCGCTCCCGAGCAAAATGACCTGCCAGGATTAGTGGCTGCGTTTTACCTGGAACCTTTTAACTCTGGCTTGCGCCGATCGAGGTTTTCCGGTTTACACGCGGCCTCCAGCAGCGCTTCGGTCCCGACACAGCACGAAGACAGTTCCCGAGCCAGCTGAATTTTCTCGGACAGAAAGACAACCTCGCCGATCTTGCTCGCCCGTTTCGTGGTTCTATGCATTGACTTGCTCATGGCTTCTCTCCTCAGGCTACCCGTTTTCGAGTGCAGTATTATCTCGGGCAGCAGACAGAGTATTTTACACCGACGGCAGTATTATTCCGAGCAAGATTACCGAGCAGGATACAGATTGACCCGGGACTCGGGGACAGAAATTGACATGGCCCGATATCGAGTCGATCAATCCAGCGGAATGTAATTGGCCGCCTTGATCATGGCCTGCCCCTGTTCGGCATCGAGCAAGAAGTTGATGTATTCGAGCATCTTCCCCTGCGGCCAGCCATTGGTGAACATAAACAGGGGTCTGCTGATCGAATAAGTCCCGCGCTTTAGCGTCAGCGTCGAACCCATGACACCTTCGGCCTACAACGGTTTTATACGGGCGTTCAGATAACCCAGGCCTGTGTAACCGATCGGCCCCGGGCTTGCTGATACTGCACGCACCATTTCGTCATTGTAATGCCTCCTCGGCAGCCGGGTGACAGCGGCCGCCTGGTCCATGACGATGCGGTTCCACACCTCATGGGTTCCCGACTGTTGATCGCGTGTGACAACCTCGATGTCAAGATCGGGGCCGCCCAGCTGCTGCCAGTTTTTTATCTCACCGAGATATATTTTTTTTTCAGCGGCGACAGACTCAGATTGGTTACCGGATTACTTACGTTTACGATCGGCAGTATACAATCATAGGCAATCCTGAACGGGACCGGATATACGTTGCGCCGCCATGCTTCCTGGATTTCCTGCTCGGGAATAAAAATCGAACTCGTGGCAATTTGCGCTTCACCCGCAATCAATGCCTGCAATCCCGCCAGCGAACCGCCGCCGCTAACCGAAACTTCGACTCCCGGGTGCCGATTTTGAAATTCGCGTCCGATCTCGCTCGCGATTGGCAGGATGGTGGTCGATCCCTTGATGATCAGCCTGCTGCTTTCTGCCAAAAACGACTTGGACGGTAAAAATAAACACAGAAGCAACAGGCCGATCGCGATCAAAGCGGGGCGATTCAAAAGCTGCCATCGAATGATAAGCTGATACATGGCTTACATCTCCTGGGCCAGGTTTTGTTGTTTCCTTTTAGCCGCGCTGTTACCTGATAAACTTTTTTATACTATATCCATTTTGTTACAGCCGGGTTACAACAATCCGTCACCGGGCGGATCACGCTTCGATGGCATCTGTCCCCGGGGAGCGATTTATGCGATATTTGACGTTTTCGCCAAACAGCAGAGATCGAAGCGTGTCCAGTTATCCCTACACTCGCAAACGTCGCATGCGTCGAGACGATTTTTCGCGACGCCTGATGCGTGAAAATAAACTCAGCGCAGACGATTTTATCTATCCGATGTTCATCCTCGAGGGCGAGCAGCAGCGCGAGGCGGTCGAATCGATGCCGGACATCGAGCGCGTCAGCATCGACCTGCTGCTCGACGAAGCGCAGCAACTGGTCGACCTCGGTATTCCTGCAATCGCGCTGTTCCCGGTGGTCGGGCCTGACGGCAAGAGCGACACTGCCGAGGAAGCATTCAATCCGGACGGATTAATTCAGCGCGCGGTACGCGCGCTCAAGGACGCCCAGCCCCAACTCGGCGTTATCACCGACGTCGCGCTCGACCCCTATACCAGCCATGGCCAGGACGGACTGATGGACGAGAACGGCTATATTACCAATGACGAAACCGTCGAGGTACTGATCAAACAGGCGCTGTCGCATGCCGATGCCGGCGCCGACGTGGTCGCGCCATCGGACATGATGGACGGCCGTATCGGCGCGATCCGCGAGGCACTGGAGACAGCCGGACATCGCAACACACGTATTCTCGCCTACGCGGCCAAGTACGCGTCGAGCTTTTACGGCCCGTTTCGCGATGCGGTCGGTTCGGCCGGCAATCTCGCCGGCGGCAACAAGTACACTTACCAGATGGACCCGGCGAACACCAACGAGGCGCTGCACGAGGTCGCGCTCGACATCGACGAGGGCGCCGACATGGTCATGATCAAACCCGGCCTGCCCTACCTCGATATCGTCCGCCGTGTCGCCGACGAATTCGGCTTTCCGACCTTCGTTTACCAGGTCAGCGGCGAATACGCGATGCTGAAAGCCGCCGGCCAACAGGGCTGGATCGACGAAAAGGCCTGCGTACTCGAAGCCCTGCTGTCGATCAAACGTGCCGGCGCCGACGGCATCCTGACCTACTTCGCCAAAAACGCGGCCGCCTGGTTACAGGAATAATCGTGACAGCGGGCGCTCAGCCGGCGCTTTATGCGGTCGTCGGCAATCCGGTCGGGCACAGCCTGTCGCCGCGCATTCACGCGAGCTTCGCCAAGCAAACCGGCCAGGCACTCAGTTATGAAGCGATCGAGCTGCCGCTCGATGGATTCGTCAACGGCATCCGCGATTTACAACAGCGGGGTTTCGCCGGCGTCAACGTGACCGTGCCGTTCAAGCGCGAAGCCTGGCAACTTTGCGATAGCCTGAGCCATCGCGCCGAACTGGCCGGTGCGGTCAATACCCTCAGCTTCAACCTCGACGGCAGCATCGGCGGCGACAATACCGACGGCATCGGCCTGGTGCGCGATCTGGTCGATAACCTGGAAGTCGAGATAAACGGGCGCCAGCTGCTTGTACTCGGCGCCGGCGGCGCCGTGCGCGGCGTGCTCGGGCCCTTGCTCGATCGTTCGCCGGCAAGGCTGATCCTGGCTAACCGCACAGCGCAAAAAGCCGAACAACTGGCAGACGATTTCAGCCGCTACGGCACGATCGGCGCCCTACCCTTCGATGCGCTCGCGGGCCAAAGCTTCGACCTGATCATCAACGGCACCGCCGCCGGCCTGAACAACGAGATTCCGCCGATCCCCGGCAGCATCGTTGGCGCCAATACCGCCTGTTACGACATGATGTATGACCTGTCTGCACCGACCGCTTTCGTCGCCTGGGCGCAAGACCAGGGCGCGGCGCGCGCCGTCGACGGTCTCGGCATGCTGGTCGAACAGGCCGCTGAGGCGTTTTCGATCTGGCGCGGCGTGGGTCCCGACACTTTGCACGTGATCACGGCCCTTAGAAACGGATAGCGCAGCTGTTGTCTTGCCGGCCGCCGAGCCGGCATCAATTACTCAATCACGCGATAATCATTGCCCCGAATGGTATCTGTCTTGTGTATCGTCCAACTTGCGATTTATGCTGGTTTGCAAAAATGGGCCCCGGCTCGGGGTCCGAGGCGCCACTGTGGAGCGATCGCTGGAAGATCCCCGCTTGCGCGGGGATGACATGACGGAAAGACCGGAGTGACCGTAAATATAGGGAATGAGGCAACGGTACTCAGGTTCTGCCGCTTTCGATGAAGCTCATCTCGTCTTCGTCGATTTCGCGGATGCCGAAGTCTTCCATGATCGCATAGGCGGCCGGCAAAACCAGCAACAGCAGCAGCGTCGACGAAATCATGCCGAAAACGACGCTTGCCACCAACGGTATCAGTACCTGTGCCTGCAGGCTCGTCTCCGACAACAGCGGCAGCATGCCGGCGATGGTCGTCACCGAGGTCAGGAAGACCGCGCGGAAGCGATCGCGTACGGCCTGGCCGGCGGCGTTGTGCAGCGTCATACCCTCGAGGCTGCGGCGCTTGACGAACTCGACCAGCAGGATCGAATCGTTGACGACCACGCCGGCCAGCGAAACGAATCCGATCATGCTCGGCATCGTGATGTCGAGACCCATCAGCTTGTGTCCCCAGACCACGCCGATCAACGCCAGCGGAATATTCATCAACACCACCAGCGGTTCGCGGTAATTGCGGAACTGGAAACTGAGCAGAAAATAGACGCCGAAAATCCCGAGCACGAATCCCAACAGGATCGACTGGTTGGTCTCGCGCGCGTTCTTGACCTCGCCCTCGAGGCTGATGAACATGCCAGGGTAACGCTGCTGCAGACCACTGAGAAATCGCTCGCGGGTATCGCCGATAATTTCGTTGGTGTTGGCGATATCCGGGTCGATGTCGCCATTTATCGTGACTGTTCGCTGATGATTGATGCGGTTGATACGCGAAAATTCCCGCTTCTCATCGATCTCGGCGATTGCCGACAGCGGGATATCGACGCCCTGGTTGTTGAACAGGCTCAATTGTTCGAAATCGCGCAACGCGTTTTCGCGATCGGTGTCGAGCCTGACGTTGATTTCATAGGCTTCGCGGCCGCTGTAGACGTCGTCGACCTTGACCCCCTGGTAAGCGGCACGTAGCTGTTGCGCGAGTTGCTCGGCATTCAATCCCGACACCAGCGAGCCGGGCAGCAGGCTGACGCTGAACTGCGGTTTGCCGAGCCGCAGATCGTCCATCACGTTGGAAACACCGGGATAGCCGTTGAGCCAGGTCTGCAACTCCCACGACGCGTTCGACAATTGCTGCAGGTCATCATGCTGCAGGCGGATCGAGATCGCCTGCCCCGCCGGCCCCAGTACCGGCTCCTTGAACTGCACCGATACCGCGTCGGAGATCGAACCGGTGGCCTCGAGCCAGCGCCGCCGCAGTTCGTTGAGCGACGTATTGCGCCGTTCCGAATCGAGTAAATCGAGACTGATCGTGGCGAGATGTGCGCCGGACTCGCCGGCGTCGGCGTTGTGGCTGTAAAACACCTGCACATGCCGAATCAGCTCACCCTCCGGTTCCGGCGGTAACTGCCGCTCGGCCTCGCGCAGGCTTGCGATCAGCTCGCTGACGACCGCCTCGGTGCGCTCGAACGGCGTGCCCTGCGGCATGATGATACGCGCCTCGAGCACATTGCCCTCGAGATCGGGAAACGCCTTGAACTTGATCAGGCCGGCCGGGAACAGGCTCACGGTAACTACGAATATGCCAACCGCTACGCCAACGGTCAGGTAACGATAGTCGATCGCAAGATCGGCGAAACTGCCGACCCTGGCACGAAGGCGCTCGAAGCGGTCTTCGAAAGCATCGCGCCAGCCGGGTTTGTCCAGCAGTGCGCGATTCTTCAGCGAGTGCACCAGGTGGTGCGGCAGTATCAGAAACGCTTCCACCAGGCTGATCGTCAGCACCGACAGCAGCACCACCGGCAACACGCCCATGACCTGGCCGATGTGGCCCTTCAAAAACAGCAGGCTGCCGAACAGCATGGCCGAGGTCGCGAACGACGACAGCACGCCGCGGCCGACCCGGCTGATACCGGCGACGGCGGCCTCCAGCGGTGGCTTGCCGGAACGATACTCGTTTTCGATACTCTCGGAAATGACGATGGCATCGTCCATCAGGATACCGATCGCCATCAACAGCGCGACCATCGAAATCATGTTGATGGTGATGCCGATCAGGCTCATGACCATGAGCCCGCCGATGAACGAGATCGGCAGACCCAACGCTACCCAGAAGGTATAACGCCAGCTAAAGAACAGGAACAGGGTCAGGGTCGCCAGCGACAAACCCTGCCAGCCGTTGCGGATCAGCAAACGCAGCCGGTCGTCGACGATCGAGGCCGTATCCTGCGTGATCACGAGCCGCGTCGATTCCGGCAGCACCGCGTTTTCGGCATCGATGAAGGCCTGTACCGCGTTGTAGACGGTCAGCGTATCGTCGCCGGTGTTTTTCCTGACCTGCAGCAACGCCGCCGGCCGACCATCGAGTTCGACGCGTACTTCCTCGTCGGTGAAATCATCGGTGATGGTGGCGATTTCGCCGAGCCGCAGGCGTCCGCCCCGTTCGTCGTGCAAGACCACGAGATCGGCGAGTTCCTCGACACTGCGGCGTTCGTTTTCGACGCGGATCTGGTACGACCGCTGGTCGGCATCGAGCGTACCCGCTGGCAGATCCACCGCCTGCTGCCGGATCAGGTTGGCGATATCCTGGATACTGAGCCGATAAAGGCGCAGGGTTTCAGCCTTGACCAGCACGCTGTACTCGTGTGTCGAAAAGCCGCTGACGTCGACCATCGGGATTTCCGGCATTGCCAGCAGGCGGTAACGGTAATGTTCCGCCAGCGCCTTCAGTTCCGGCTGTGACAGGTTCGCGTTAATCGCGACGCTTACCACCGCCGAGGTACGGCCGAGCTCGTCGATCAGCGGGTCCTCGGCGTCGTCCGGAAAATCGGTGATACCGTCGACCGCCGAATTGATGTCGTCGATGAATTGCTGCAGATCCTGATCTTCCTGCATTTCGAGCACCATGGTGCCGAAGTTGTCGCGCGCCTCGCAGCTGCGCTCCTTCAAAAAACTGATACCGTCGGTTGCGTCCTCGAGCCGGTTGCAGATGCCTTCCTCGACCTCCGAAGCATTAGCGCCCGGATAGTTGACCGTGACCTGTACCTTGTACAGCTGGATCTCGGGAAAGGTTTCCTTGTTCAGCCCTGGCAGCGCGGCAATGCCGAGCAGCAGAATGATGAACATCAGGATATTTGCGACCGTGGGATGCGCCGCAAAATAGCGAATCATTGGTCGGCTCCGAGCGCGCGCCGGCGCAGACTGTCCTCGATCGCCGGCGCCGATCGGACTTCGAGCGGCATGCCCTCGATCACCGGCGTCAGGTCGGTGACGATGATGCGCTCATCGACCTCGATACCGCCGCGCACCACCACCAGGTCGCCCTGGACGAGCTGTATTTCGATCGGTCGGATTTCCAGCCGATCTTCGCCGTTGGCGATATAAACGCGACCCGCGTGCACGGTCTTGCGCGGAATCACCAATGCCGATCGCTCCGGCGCGAGCAGATCGACCGCGGTAAACATACCCTTCAACAGCGGCGGCCGGCGGCCCGGAATGATCTTTTCGTAAGGATCGTCGACACCGACGACGACGCCGAGCGTCTGCCGCGTGGCGTCGATCGCCTCGCTGATGCGCAGCACGCGCGCTTCCCAGACTGCCTCCGGCAGATCGCTGACGAGCCTGACGCGCGCGGACAGGCCCAGGCTTTCGTTGATGCGTCCACCGGTCTGCACGAACTGCCGGTTCAATGCCACGCTATTCTCGAGATGACTGACCAGGTTGCGCATCGACTCGAGCGGCAACTGCGCGCGGATCTCTACCCCCTTGAGATCGATCGCCTCGAACAATGGCGCGCCGACGGCAACGAATTCATTCTGATCGATATTGACCGTGCCAATGCGCGCATCGAACGGCAGCGTAATTTCGGTACGGCCGAGAATGGTTGCGCGACTTTGTACCTCCTGCTCGGCGCGCGCGATCTGGGCCTGGGTGGATTGTCGGCGGCTGCGGTAACCGTCCAGCCTTCCCTGCAGGTCCTGGACCTGCTGCCGCAGCTGAATGACTTTCTGCTCCTCGGCATCGAGCGTCGACTTGGCCACCAGCTGCTTCTGGTATACGTCGCGTACGCGCGAAAGCTCGGCTTCGCCGACTTCGAGATTCTTGCGCGCGAGTTCGAGCGAACGCCGCGTCGATTCCTGCTCAGACTCGAGCTCGGCCAGTGCCGAACGGCTCGCCTTCAAATCCTCGCGCGTTTGCTGCAGCGAACGGGCATAGTCCTCGGCGTCGATGCGCACCACCAACGTGCCCGCAGGGATGGTTTCGCCGGCCTTGAGATTGGGATGCACATAACTGATCTTGCCGCTGACCTCGGCCATGCTGTTGAGCGTGATCGCAGGTTCGACATTGCCATAGGCCGTGATACGGGTACGGAATGGTATCTGGCGCGCGGCAATAACCTCGACCGCGCGTCTCGGCATCTCGGCGGCGACGTGTTCCAGCGGCGATTTGTTCTTCACCATTACGACGGCGACCACTATCGCCAGCGCAAGCGCCAGCACCAGGCCAAAAACACCCTTCAAACTAAGCTTCATGTTATCGGTCGACTTTCGTTATGGATTCCAGCGCAGCTGCGTGACGAAATTCTACCGCGCGAGGGCCCGAACGGGCCACGTTTTTGTCCGCAAACGGAAAAAGGTAGCACGCCCCTGCTACCCGTTCACTGTTATCAAACCTTGAAAGCGTCGTCGACCTCGAGCTGCAGCGTGCTGACCAGGCCGTTGGTGTGGTGCGCCAGACCGATCACGGCGGGCAAATCGCCGAACTGTTCCTCGGTCATGCTCCTGGCGCGGGCGGCGGCCGCATGCGAATGGATACAGTATTCGCAGGAATTGGCGACCGACACGGCGACATAAATCATTTCCTTGGTCAGCGGATCGAGCGCACCCGGCGCCATCACCGCCTTGATCTGCTTCCAGGTCCGCCTCAGTTGCGCGGGATTGTTCGCCAACCCTTTCCAGAAATTGTTGATGAAATCGGTTTGCCTGACTTCCTTGATATCGTCATAGACGGCGCGAACCCCGGCGGACGCGTCTTCGTATTCGATCAGCGGAACGGTAGCCATATATCATTCTCCTTCAAATAACCCGGGGACAGTTTACTAATTTATAAAAACTCGGGGACAGTTTACTTTTTTCCAGACATCACTCCCCGGTATCACCTGTACTTCGCGCGCAAACGCAGGGGACTTGCCCCACCGGGCAGAGCGGGTATTGTAAAAAGAGTAAACTGTCCCCGGTTTTTCGTCTAAAAAGAGTAAACTGTCCCCGGGTTTTACTGGTAAGCGGTGGCGGTGATGAACTCGCCGAAAGATTCGCACCAGACGACGACTGCCTTGTAATCAGCGGGATTGACCCCGGGCGGTATTTGCAGGATGAAATTGTCGAAGGTCTTGACCGGGCCGACCTGCGCGGAATCGTCTTTAACCGGTAAAAACTCGGCCTCGCTGCGCACCAGCTCGCGCGTCAGGTACAGCCGGTAGTCCGGGCCGGGAGCGATCGATCCCATGAAAGTGATGTGGCTCGGTGTGATCGAAACATCGCCCTCGCCCCAGTGCAGAAAATCGCTGCCCGGTAAATCACGCGTAAACCTGCCGCTGAAAATGGCACCCTGCGAGTTACTGCTGACCTCGAAATCGCTCGGCGCCTGCGGCGCCACCAGTATCGGCAGCAGGTAAACGCCTAGCGCAAAGCCGATAGCGAGCGCGATTGCATGCGTGATCAGGAAACGGATCAGTTTAAACATGATTTTCTATATATTCCTGGCTTGTTAAAAATAGTATACCTGTTTCACAAGATGAATGCGGTAGCCGTAGTTGCCGGCATTGAGATCCGCATCGGGGACCACAATTACTGAATTAGAAGGTAAAATGGCGTGATCACTGAACAGCAGAGACAAATGAAAGTACAGTTAAAAGCCGGTTTGATTTTTTTAGTATGGATTTGTGGCAATGCGTCCCCATCGGTCGCGTCGGAGGATTCACAAATCGCCCAATCGAGCAGATTGTTTGGCGGAGATCCATCGTCATCGATGCAGATCGATATCAAGCCTGAAAGCGAAATCAACACCATAACCACGAATGCCGGGCGCGTGATTCCGGTAGCGATCCTGGGCTCGCCCACACTTGACGTCGTCTCCATCAATCCGCGTACGATCAGGCTCGAGGGAATCGACGTAATGCTGGTCGGCAAGTCCGATAAAAGTCTTTGCAAACAGGTCGATATCAATAACGATGGTCACCTCGATCTGCTCTGTGACGTGCGCACCACCGGCTTCCGGGTTAACCCGGGAACCTACACCTTCCGTCTAAAAGCCGAAACTTACGACAAAACCATTTTGCGCGGCGAGGACCAACTCAGAATCATACAAAAGTAAACCGCGCCGACGCGGGCGTGACTGCTAATCCGGCCCCATGCCCTTTTCGGCGAGTTCGGCGAGGGCTTCGTGATTTTTCTCGAGACCTTCGAGGCCCATACCGCGCAACACGTTGGGCGCCTTCGAAAATTGAATCGTAGCGTAGTCAACCAGTTCGATACGATTGCCCCAGGGATCGAGAAAATCCTTGAACGGACCGGGCAGCAGCGGAATTCCCATTTGCTCGAGCTTGTCGAGGATCGACTGGCGATCGTCGACCACCAGACCGAAATGGCGTTCGTCGTCGGGCGCCTGGCGCCGGCCAGTGGAAAAGTTCAGGAATTGATCGCCGAGATCGATAAATGCCATCGTATCGCTACGGCCGCGCAGCTCGAAATCGAGCCAGGCGCCGTAAAATTCGAGCGCCTCGTCGATATCGCCCACTTCGAGGGCAACATGGTTAATACCAATCGCGCGGGCTTTTCGTGGTTCAGACATGATTTTCTACCCCGGTCGCAGGCGACCGCTTGAATCGATCGTCCAATTGTACCCCGGCAACCGTTCGATTCGATTTAATTCCGGACAATAACGCCGAGCACGGTAGACCGGTTCCGCGACGGTATCAGCAGGTCGAATGGAAAAGGCCGCCAACCGTCTCGCCGTCCTCTACCAGGCCGTTATAGATTTCGACCGCTTCCTTGGTTTCGGCGACAATTACGCGGATTTCGCGCTTCTCGAGCAGTTCGAGCGTCTCTTCGCAAACGCGCAAATGCAGTAAAATACCGCGGCTCAACACGATTACCCTGCATCCGTGGTCGACCAATTCCTCGATATCCGCCGGTTGAATGCCGGGCTCATGGCGCGTGCCGGTTTCACGCCAGTCCCATTCCCGGCCGCCGCCGGGCCAGAGCTTGAAATCCTTGCCTTTGCCAAGGCCGGCAACCACGATATGCCCCCACGAAATGTGATCGATGCGGGGTGATTTAATTTCGTCGCTACTCATATCATTGCCTCGATCGTGGCTATGATAACCCAGTTCAGCGGCATTTTGGGGACAGAATCCGCTTCCAGGTGGATTCAGAAATTCATAGCCTGCCTACTTTAGGGCCATGCTGTTACCAGCGGCCGGCGGGGCAACTGGCATCGGCCGCCCAGTTTCGCCGCAAGCGGACAGCCGCACAGACCGCAGACCGGGAGTTGCTTGTGTTCGCACGCAGAACGAATTCCGGCTCACCGCTCGAACAACACTTCGAAGTCGTCGGTTTTGACGGCGATGTTTTTCCAGCCATCGAGGGCAATCTTCATCTGATCGATAGCATTTGCCAGCATTTCAGGCTCCTCATGATCGTTGTTTAAATTTATTGTCAGGGCAATCTCGACCGCAAGGACGCAAGAACTTCCTCAAGGGTTCCATTCGAAACCAGGTGCGGTAAAAAAATATTTTTAGACCGAAGGGTTTACAATTCGAGCGATTGGAGCTATATTTGCAACCGTTCGGTTTTAAATTGGTTGAAACATGGTAAAAACACCCACAGGCAATCCGGTCGGCAGACCGCGGGAATTCGACGAAGCCGCCGTACTCGAAGCGGCCATGGAGGCGTTTTGGCGCAAGGGTTACGAGGCTACCTCACTCGCAGATCTTACCGAATGTACCCGCCTGAACAAGGCCAGCCTGTACCGCGTGTTCGGTGACAAGCATCAATTATTCATGGCAGCGCTGAAGAACTACGCCGACATCGAGTTTCGCGAAACTACCGCGGTGGTGTCCGACGCCGCTTCGCCGCTAACCAATATTCGCGCGGTGGTGAAGAAGATATGCGACGACGCTGGCAGCGACAAGGGATGCATGATGATCAATTCGATGGTGGAACTGGCACCGCACGATTCCGAGGTGAAGGCACTACTGCAAAAATTCGGCGAACAGCGGCTGCAGGCGATTCAGGCGATGATCGTCCAGGCGCAGGCAGCCGATGAGATCCGCGCCGAACTCGATCCGCAAAAGCTCGCAGTCTCGCTGATGATCGCGTTCGCCGGCTCGGCGGCGATGGTCAAAGGCTTCATGCCGGATACTCAAATCGTCGATAACCTTGAAAATTTGATCGATTCCTGGACCTGAGTTTTTTTATCTAATTTTAAACCGAATGGTTACAAATAAAACCTATGGAGAAAAGAAAGATGAGTAATTACTTCAAAGCAATAGACAACTTCGCTGCCGCATTAACCCGGACGGCCATCGGCCGCCGTTGGCTGGTGCTGTTGCTGGCGCTGATACTCGCTGCCGGCGCGGGCTTCGGTGCCGGCAAGCTCGAGTTTTCGACCAACTACCGCGTGTTTTTCTCGGAAGCGAATCCCGAGCTGCAAGCCTTCGAAAACCTGCAGGACACCTACACCAAAAACGACAATTTCCTGTTTGTATTCGAGCCGCGCGACGAGCAGGTCTTCTCGGCACAGATCCTCGATGCGGTCGAACGCCTGACCGCCGAAGCCTGGCATATTCCTTTCGCGATTCGCGTCGATTCGATCAGCAACTTCCAGCACAGCTACGCAATCGAGGACGACCTCGTGGTCGAGGACCTGGTGAAAAACGCGCGTGATAAAGACGCAGAATTTTTCGCCGGACGCGAAGCTATCGCGCTCGCCGAGCCGCTGCTGCGCGATCAGCTGCTGACGCACGACGCCGGTGTCACTGCGATCAACGTCGTTTTGCAGTACCCGGAAAAGGACTTGATGGAAGTCCCGCAGGCGGTGGCACACGCTCGCGATCTGGCGAAGCAAATCGAGGCAGAGTACCCGTCCATCGACGTGCACCTGACCGGCGTCTCGATGCTGAACAATGCATTTGCGGAGACCGGTATGAACGATGGTGCAACGCTGATGCCGCTGATGTTCGTCGTCATCTTCGCGCTCACGTGGTCCATCATCCGCTCGTTTTCTGCGACCTTCGCCACCCTCGTTATCATCGCGCTGTCGTCGACCATCGGCATGGGCGTCGCCGGCTGGGCCGGAGTCAAGCTGACGCCAATCGCGATGTCGGCGCCGATCGTGATCCTGACGCTGGCGGTCGCCGACTCGATTCACATCCTGTTGACATTACGCGGCCTGATGCGCGACGGCCTCGATAAATCCAGCGCGCTGGTCGAGGCAGTCAGGATCAACTTCCTTCCGGTCTCGATCACATCGGTGACAACCATCGTCGGTTTCCTCGCGCTCAATTTCTCCGATGCCCCGCCCTACTGGCACCTCGGCAACATCACCGCCGTCGGCATCGCCGCGGCCTGGCTGTATTCGGTCACGCTGCTACCGGCCTTGATCAGCATCCTGCCTTATCACCCGAAACAGAGGTCAGGCCCTGAATGGTCGCAGCGCATGATGGATCGTTTCGCCGACTTCGTCATCGGTAACTACCGCAAGCTCCTGCTCGTCGTCGGCGCCGCCACGTTTGCGCTGATCGCTTTCATCCCGACACTCGAATTTAACGACCAGTGGGTTGAGTATTTCGACGAGCGCATCGAGTTCCGCACAGACTCGGACAAGGCACAGGAGCATTTTGGCCTCTACCCGATCGAATTCTCCGTCCCGGCCGAGGGCGCCGGAGGCGTCAGCGAACCGGAATATCTCGGAAACCTCGAACGTTTCGCCGAATACCTGCGAGCGCAGCCGAACGTAACCCACGTTTACGCGCTGTCGGACATCATGAAACGCCTGAACCGCAACATGCACGGCGATGATGCGGCCTTTCACCGCATCCCTGAGGACCGCGAGTTAGCCGCGCAATACCTGTTGCTGTACGAGTTGTCATTGCCCTACGGGCTCGATCTCAACGACCGCATCAACATCGACAAGTCCGCAACCCGCGTCACCGCGACGCTGTCACGCACGTCGACCGCGGAAACCAAGGCGTTCTTCAACAACGTTGCCGAATGGCAGCAGAGCAACTGGCCCGCCTACATGCAAACCGAGCCGACCAGCGCCGCGGTCATGTTCACTTACATCAGCGAGCGCAACGTGCAAAACATGATCGTCGGTACCATCGTCGCCATTGCCGCTATCGCAGTAATCCTGATGTTTGCGCTACAAAGCGCTCGTCTGGGCGCGCTCAGCCTGGTACCGAACGGCTTGCCGATCCTTACCACCTTCGGTACCTGGGCACTGCTCGTCGGTCACGTCGGCTTTTCGGTGGCGACGGTGGCGTCGATCTCGCTCGGCATTATCGTCGACGATACGGTGCATTTTCTTTCAAAGTACGTACGTGCACGCAACGAACGCGCACTCACGATCGAGGATTCCATCCGTTACGCGTTCCACAACGTCGGTATTGCGATCGTCGTCAACACGATCATTTTGATCGCTGGTTTCCTCGTCATGACGACTTCGGCGTTCAAAATGAATGTCGACCTGGGGCTGATGACGGTAATCGCAATCGTGCTTGCACTTATCCTCGACTTTTTGCTACTGCCGGCACTGCTGCTGCTCGGCCGTCGCAAGACCGGCACGAAAACCTTGCCCGTGCCAGAACTGCCGACACCGTCGGTATCACCCATTTATTAATCCCGATACAGGAGACACCCTCATGAAAACCAATCCCATGAAATCATTCGTCGCCGCCGTCGTCTTCGGCATTTCTTTTTCCGGCCCGATTGCGGCCAACACGCCAGAGGACCAGGGCTTCGAGATCGCGGCCCGCTCGGACCGCAGCGATCTCGGCTTCGGCAACAGCCGGGTAGAGCTGCAAATGATCCTGCGCAACGCCGCCGGACAGGAGTCAACACGCTCACTTAAGATCAGCACGCTCGAAAAAGCGGACGAAAGCGTCGGCGACAAGAGCCTCGTATTGTTCGACACCCCGCGTGATATCGAGGGTACCGCACTGTTATCGCACGCCAAAATCCTCGATCCTGACGATCAATGGCTGTTTTTGCCGGCGCTGAAACGCGTCAAGCGTATCGCGTCGAGCAACAAGTCCGGTCCCTTCGTCGGCTCCGAATTCGCGTTCGAGGATTTCACCGCGATCGAGCTCAACAAGTTCGACTACCGTTACGCCGGCACTGAGGCATGCGGTGCGCTGCAGTGCGACGTGCTCGAGCGCCTGCCGAAATATGAGAATTCCGGCTATAGCAAGCAAATCTCATGGATCGACCAGGAAGTCTTCCAGATTCGTAAAGTCGAGTTTTACGACCGCCGCGGCGACCTGCTGAAGGTGCTCGAACTCGACGACTACCGCCAGTACCAAAACGGCGTCTGGCGCGCACACAGGCTCAAGATGAGAAACCTGCAGACCAACAAGGAAACTGACCTGGTGTATCAGGACTACAGCTTCAACGTCGATCTCGGCAGCAAGGACTTCGTCAAGGGCCGTCTGAGCCGCCTGCGTTAAAACCATGAAATCCTCTCGCCTCAAGTCCCTCCTTTCCCTGGCAATCCTGCTCTCGGCGTTCGTCGCCGAGGCAGGCAGGGCTTCCTGGGAGATATCCTCGAGTATCGACCTTGGCATGCGCATCTTCATGGAGAACCCCCGCTGGCCAAACCAGGATGATGCCACGACGCAACTGTCAATTGCCGGCACTACCGAACTGCGTTGGCGCGGCGATGATTCACGCGCATCGATCATCCCGTACCTGCGTTACGACGAAACTGACGACGAACGCTCACTGGCCGATCTGAAGGAGGCCTACTGGGCGAAGGAGGCAGAAAGCTACGAGCTGCTCATCGGTATCAATACCGTGTTCTGGGGTGTAACCGAATCCGTGCACCTGGTGGATATCATCAACCAGACCGACGGCGTCGCCGACATCGACGGCGAGGACAAGCTCGGCCAGCCGATGATTAACCTCGAAATGCAGCGTGACTGGGGCCTGATCGGCGCCTACCTGCTACCCTATTTTCGCGAGCGAACTTTTGCCGGCAAGGAAGGTCGCCTGCGCACGCCGCTGCCGGTGGACACCGACAATCCCCAGTACGAATCGTCGGAAGAGGAAAACCATATCGACCTGGCTCTACGTTACAGCCATTTTGTCGGCAGCGTCGATATCGGGCTCAGCGCCTTCAGCGGCACGAGCCGCGAGCCCCGGCTATTGCCAAATGCCGACGGCAGCGCTCTAATCCCGGTTTACGACCAGATCGAACAGCTCGGTCTCGACCTGCAATACACCGACGATGCATGGCTGTGGAAACTCGAAGCCATCGTCCGCGAGACAAAGAATGATTCATTCAACGCGGCGGTGGGAGGCTTCGAATATACTTTTTATCAGGTGGCCGACTCGACTACCGATGTCGGCGTGCTGCTCGAGTTGCAATACGACGGTCGCGCCGGGGACCAACCCATAACGCTCGCCGACAACGACCTGTTCGCCGGTATTCGGCTCGCTTTCAATGACACCCAGGATACCGCCGTACTCGCCGGCGTGGGCTACGACGTCGAGACTAGCGAAACCTACGTCAACATCGAGGCGGACCGCCGTCTCGGAGACGCCTACGTGCTCGAATTGCGTGCGCGAATTTTCACCAATGCCGATGCCGGCGACACCAGCTTCGCGATCGGGAAAGACGACTATCTGCAAGTGCAGTTGAGTCGGTATTTTTAAACTCGATTATA
Source organism: Gammaproteobacteria bacterium (assembly GCA_020354435.1). Classification (GTDB taxonomy): domain Bacteria; phylum Pseudomonadota; class Gammaproteobacteria. The sequence continues at coordinate 2,918,255 of CP070646.1, read as the reverse complement.
ATGGCCCCACGGCGGAGTCGGCCGACACCCGGCGCGAATCCTGTGGACCCGTTCATTTGGCATCCCGTCCAAAACACACGAATACCGTATCCGATCACGCCCTCGACAGACCTATTGCCCTATAACTTCGAGGATAGATATTTTTAGCGCCATATGGGGCATGCTTGCATCTTAATCAACCGAATGACACCGATTGCACCGCAAATCTCTCGCTAAAAAGATATCGACAATGCCCGAAAATAAGGACCACGATGAGGAGCTGACCCTCGAACACCGTATCCTGATTCGCTTGCGCCAGGTTCTGGCCGCTGTGGTCAGGGATGTAACCCCGCCTCCCGGAATGCGTCACCCACTCTCGAAGCAAACGGTCGAGGATATCCGCAGCGCGTTCGCGCTGATTGCCGCGCGCGAACGTGAACTCCGGGGCGACTCGGCCAATCCCGACCTGCCGGTATTCGCGGATAAAGGCGCGACCGCGCGTATCGTCGAATTCGACGCACCCGAAAAAGAAACGTCACAGTCAGAAAAGGATAAAAAGTGACGCGGGAATTTCGGTTCAATCACTCGCTCATTTCCTTTGAGTTCATATCCCTGTTGTCGGGATCATGGTGAAAGCATTTATTTTCGACGTGGACGGTACGCTGGCGGATACCGAGCGTCACGGCCATCGGGTTGCCTTTAACCAGGCATTCGAGCAGTTCGGACTGGACTGGTACTGGAGTGAAGAAACCTACGGCGAACTGCTGGCCGTTACCGGCGGCAAGGAACGCATGCGGCATTATGTCGAGACGCACCAGAAACCCGAGCAGGATCGCGAAGACCTGGCAGCGCTGATCAAACAGCTGCACCAAAAGAAAACCGAAAACTACGTCGAGTTGCTTAACAAAAATGCCATACCGCTGCGGCCCGGTATCGACCGTCTGTTGAACGAAGCGCGTGAAAGCGGCATTCGCCTCGCCATCGCCACCACGACAACGCCCGACAACGTAACTGCATTACTCGAAAATGCACTCGGCCGGGAGAGCCTCGACTGGTTCGACGAGATCGGCGCGGGAGATATCGTGCCCAACAAGAAACCGGCGCCGGATATTTACCAACATGTACTGCAGAATCTCGGTCTGAATGCCGATGAATGTATCGCTTTCGAGGATTCGATAAACGGCATCAGGGCCTCGAAGGGCGCCAGGCTAAGAACGATAATCACCTATAACGGTTACACCGAGCATGACGATTTTACCGGTGCCGAGCTGGTGCTCGACGTGATCGGTGACGAGGGTCATCCATCGCGGGTAATGCAACAAACCTGGCACCAGGATTACCTGACCGTCGATGCGATTCAAAGGATTTTACCAGGCAATTCCTAGGCAGCTTGCAATCCCTGCGTCAATTTTTCGGTTACCCGCCCAATAACGTATCCTTTGCCAGGTTGATCCTGGCCGCGAGGTAAGCGGAGCCGCCGCGGTCCGGATGCAGTTTCTGCATCAGCCGCCGGTGCGCCTCGATAATCTCCGCCTCGCTGGCGCCGGACGACAAACCCAGTATCTGCAGCGCCTCTTCGCGCGACATCCCGGCCGGTTCGCCGGGTGTATATTGCTGCTCTTGCGTACCGGCCTGCTGTTGCCAGCTGTCTGCATACACCCGGTCGAGATAAGCCTGCAGCAGCGCGACCGACTCTTCGTCGTCCTGACATTCCCGTAGCAATTGCAGTAACGCCTCGAGATTCATCTGATCGAGCATCTTGCCCTTGAACTGCCCGGCCAGAACCTCGCCGTTGATGTCTCCCGAATCGTGGTTTAGCGTCATGCGAAGATACTTGCTTTGCACGATCGAAGTTTGCCCGCTGCTCGGTGCGTCCCTCGATCTTGCCGCACCGATGCCTGCCAGCACCCGTTTCAGCATCGGAATACTGCCGAGCAACGTCAACAGGCCGCGCACAAACGGCAACATTGCGGCAAACACCGCTGTCAGCCAGTGCGCCCGACCGGTAAGCACCAGTGTCAGCAACCCCGCCGCAAGCAGGACCGCTATCACTTGCCAGTAAACCCTCGGAGGTTGGCGAAACAACCAGCGCAGGATGATGAACAGTCCAACCGCAAGGCCGAGCAACAGTAGCAGCCGGGCCATGGGTCAGTCCCTGCGCAACTGGCGCGTCAGTCTCCGCACAACCTCGCCGCGATTGTTACTGAAATCCTGCAGGGCCTTGTGGCCGCCGGCGGCATAGACGGCAACCGCACTCAACAGGTCGCGCAATTGTCCGGCACTGGTCGCATCGAAGGCACAGCAGGCGCCGCGGGTCAGGCGCGCGATTTCCTTGAATGCGCGTTGCGCCGTGGGCTCCTCACCTTCATGAAACAGGAAAGCAGGCACCCCGAGCATCCCCAGTTCTCCCGCCAGGTGACACAGGCGGTCGACGTCTTCTTCCATGCAGTCGCCGACGAAAACGAGCGCCTGGACTTTTTTCTGTTTGGTCTGCTCGATGGCCTGTCGCAGTACCTTTTCGATCTGCGTATAACCCCCTCGGCAGGAAACGCTGGTCATGCGTTGCAGCAATGTATCCGCGGAAGATAACCATGGACTCGCCTCGAATTCGCCAAATCCACGGTAATAGCAAAGCTGAATATCCAGGCCGCCGAGCGCCGCGGTTTGCGAAAACATCTCGCCCTGGATCTGGCAGGCCCGGTCCCAGGTGGGCTC
>CP070646.1:2909930-2915461 GCA_020354435.1 Gammaproteobacteria bacterium | reverse complement strand
ACGCAAATCGATCCGAAGGCCTTTCGCCAGATCGAAGGGTCCCAGAATGCCACCTTGCTATCGGTCCCGGCGGCGCTGCAAATGGGCATTTGCTGCCTCAAGAACGCCGAGCCGGGCAGCAACGATGATTTCGTCAAGGGCCTGCAGTACATCCAGGATCGCAAGCGCGTCGTCAAGCGCATCCTGAAGGGCAAGGGTTCTCTCGGTAACGACACGCCGATCATGGCGGCGCATGGTGCCGACTTCTGCAGCGAGCTGCCGCAGCGTGAGTACGATCCGGACAAGGCAAAGTTTCATTTCAAAAAATCCGGCTATACCTCGGCCGAGCTGTTCATTGCTCCGGTCATGTCGGGTATCGAGGACATGTGCCTGCTGGCGCAGGCCAACTGCGCCAAGATCGGCTTCGACCTGAAGCTGAAAAAGGTACCGACCGACGGTTACTGGGGTGCGGTCTGGATGAAGGAACCGCTCAACGTCGTATCCTGGAACATGCGACCGACCGCGAACTCGCAGATGGCTATCCAGTTCGCACCCGGTGCGGCATGGAACGATACTTACTGGAACAATGATCGCATGGGCGAGCTGTTGACCATGGCATTGGCGGAAACCGATCCGGCCAAGCGTCACGAGATGTACTGCGAGATGCAGACCCTGATCCATAACGGCAGCGGGATGGTTATCCCGGCATTCTCGAACGTGAACGATGGCATAGCCAAGAACATAATGGGCATGCCAACGACTCCCTTGGGTCAACTCGGCGGTTCCGAATGGCCGGAGTTCATCTGGCTGGCGTAAAAAAATAAGCAATGTCATCCGGGAGGCCTGTATAAAGTTTCTTTATACAGGCCTCTTTGGTTTCGACTCATACGAATTTTTAGCCGGGATGGCCAAATAAAAACTATCAGGGAAACGTTACAGAAAAGCAGTTAGAGGGGGAATTTCGATATGATGATGCGAATGGTGTGGCAAAGGGTCGGTATCGGCCTGGCCACCTTGTGGGTAGTATCCGTAATCGTTTTTATTGCAACCAGCATCCTACCGGGCGACGTCGCGGAGATCGTGCTCGGCCAGAGCGCGACGCCTGAAACACTGGCCGCGCTGCGCGCCCAACTCGGGCTCGATCAACCGGGTTATGTACGATACTTCGGCTGGCTCGGTGACATGGTAACCGGCGATCTCGGTACTTCCAAGGCCGGCGGCGCCACCATCGCCAGCCTGATAGGCGGGCGCCTCGGCAATACGATGATGATGGCCGGTTTCGTGGCACTGGTATCGATCCCGATTTCGATCGCGCTGGGGCTGTGGGCAGCCATGCACCCTGGTACCTGGCTCGACCGCATCATCACCTTCGGCACGCTGTCGACGATTTCGGTGCCGGAATTTTTCATCGCCACGATCGCCGTACTGATACTGGCGGTGGAATTGCAGTGGTTGCCATCGACGGCATACATGACCGGCGACGAAAACTTCGGGGAGCTTATGTTGGCGCTGGCAATGCCGTTGATAACACTGGTTATCGTCGTCTCCGCGCAAATGATCCGCATGACCCGCGCCGGTATTCTCAACGTCATGAGTTCCCCTTACATCGAAATGGCGATTCTGAAGGGCGTGCCGCGGCGGCGCATCATCCTGCGTCACGCCTTCTACAATGCCATCGGCCCGATCGTCAATGTCATCGCGCTGAACCTGGCCTACCTCGTCAGTGGCGTGGTCATAGTCGAAACCATATTCGCCTATCCCGGCCTGGCCAAGCTGATGATCGACGGCGTGCAAACCCGCGACCTGCCACTGGTGCAGGCTTGCGCGATGATTTTCTGCGCGACCTATGTTGTCCTTATTCTGATGGCAGACATCGGCTCGATCCTTTCAAATCCGCGCTTACGCAACCCCAAGTAGACGGAGGACAGAATCATGACTGAAGAAACAGTAAGTAAAAAAGAAGAAGAAGTCCTCGCCGAACTGGATTCGTTTGCCGAACTGCCAGACGCGCCGCCGAAACGCAAGTTTCGCCTGTCCTGGGTTGGTTACTGCGCCACCGCGGTGGTCATATTCTGGCTAATCATCTGCCTCATAGGACCCAGTATCGCGCCGTTTCACGAAATGGACATGGAAGGAGACGACAGCTTTCTCGACGCCTATTCAGGCGAATACGGCACCTTTTACCTCGGTACCGACTACCTGGGCCGGGATACCTTTTCGCGCGTGCTGTTTGGTGCGCGTAACACCATTGGTATATCGCTAGCAGCCACCCTGCTCGCCTACCTGATGGGCATAACACTCGGCATTCTCGCGGCCGTGAAGGGGGGCTGGATCGATATGGGCATCAGCCGCATCAATGACGCGATATTGGCGCTACCCACGATCATGCTGGGTTTAATCGTGATTGCCGCGCTCGGCTCGTCGATACCCATCCTGATAGGCACCGCCGCGGTGATATACGCCACCAGCGTATTCCGCATCGCGCGCGCGCTAGGGCAGGACATCATGGTGCAGGATTTCGTCGAAGCCGCGCAAACCCGCGGCGAAGGCATCTGGTGGATTATCAGGGCGGAAGTGCTGCCTAACGCGGCCATGCCGCTGGCGACCGACTTCGGTCTGCGCCTGGTTTTTGTCGTGCTGTTCATCTCCAGCCTGTCATTCCTCGGTCTCGGCGTGCAACCGCCGGCTTCCGACTGGGGCAGCATGGTACGTGAGAACCTGCAAGGCCTGACCTACGGCTCCTGGGCCTCGATCTGGCCCGCTTTGGCGATTGCCACCTTTACCATCTCGATCAACCTGATCGTCGATGACATTTCCGCCAAATCCGGCGGCAGCCTCGCGAAGAAAATGGTGTAAAACGATGGAAAAAGAAAAACTATTTGAAATCAAAGACCTGCGCATCAGTGCCAACGATGACGACGGCAACGAAGTAAAAATCGTCAAGGGAGTCAGCTTCGATATCCACAAGGGTGAAGTGGTCGCGCTGATCGGCGAATCCGGCTCGGGTAAAACCACCATTTCGCTGGCGACGCTGGCCTATACCAAGCCGGGACTGTATTTTTCCGGTGGCGAGTGCTGCCTGTTTGGCAAAGACGTGCTGTCGATGAACCCACTGGGTCAACGTGACCTGCGCGGCGGCAACGTCGCCTACCTCGCGCAAAGCGCGGCAGCGACTTTTAACCCGGCGATAACGATTAACGAACAGGTCACCGAGGCGGCAGTGTTGCACGGCCGCCTGACCCAGGAACAGGCCAACGAACGCGCCACCGAGCTTTACCATGCGCTGGAGTTGCCCGACGCTGACCGTATCGGGTATCGCTACCCGCACCAGGTTTCCGGCGGTCAATTGCAGCGGCTGATGGCGGCGATGGCGCTGTGCGGCAAACCCGACCTGATGGTGCTCGACGAGCCGACCACCGCGCTCGATGTGACTACCCAGATCGAGGTGTTGAAAGCCTTCAAGAAGGTAATTCGCGAGCAGAACTCGGCCGCGATCTACGTTACCCACGACCTCGCCGTGGTCGCCCAGGTGGCCGACCATATCGTCGTGTTGTACGGCGGTGAAATCATGGAACAGGGTTCAGCCGACCAGATCATCAACCGGCCGACCCACGCCTATACCAAGCGCCTGATGGATGCGGTGCGACCCAAGCCGACGGCCGGCATGGGCATATCCTCGGTCGGAGAAGAGCATCACCGCGACGTCGATAATCTCCAGGTCAAGGACATGACCGCCGGTTACGGCGGCATTGTCAACGGCGAACCCAAGATCCCGATCCTCAAGGACATCAACGTTAGCGTCAAGAATGGTCACGTGGTCGGCGTGATCGGTGAGTCCGGCTGCGGCAAGTCGACGCTGGCACGGGTCATGGCCGGCATGCTGCCGCCGGCACGGGGCGATATTATCCTCGACGGCAAGAAGCTCGAGGGCGACCTTCGCGACCGCAAGCTCGAGGAACTGCAAAAAGTCCAGTTCGTGTTCCAGATGGCAGACACCGCGCTCAATCCGAAGCAGTTGATCGGCAACATCATCGGCCGTCCGCTCGAGTTTTACCATGGCCTCACGGGCAAGGAAAAACACGCCAAGGTGTCGGAAATCCTGCAACTGGTCGAACTGCCGCCCGAGTTCGCCAACCGCTATCCGATGGAGCTGTCGGGCGGCCAAAAGCAGCGCATCAACATGGCGCGATCGCTGGCGGCAAACCCGGAAGTCATGCTTTGCGACGAGGTGACCTCGGCGCTCGACAGTATCGTTGGCGCCAACGTGATCAAGCTGCTGACCAGCCTGCGTGACAAGACCGGTGTTTCCTTCGTCTTCATTAGCCACGACCTGTCGACGGTGGCTTCGTTTGCCGATGAAATCGTCGTTTTGTATGCCGGCCGCGTGGTCGAGCAGGGACCGACCGACGAAGTGCTGGAACCGCCGTTCCATCCCTATACGCGCCTGTTGATCAGCTCGGTGCCGGAAATGCGTATCGGCTGGCTCGAGGACACGATGCAAAAACGCGAAATGGCGGTCGGTATCGCCCGCGGGGTAGAGATTACCGCGCGCGGCTGCCCGTTCTATAATCGCTGCCCGCTCGCGATCGAAGGCACCTGCGATCTTAAAACCGCACCGGTGCGCGAGCTCAAGGATGGGCACGAAATCCACTGTCATCGCAGCATCGAGGAACTGCAAGAAACCGAAAGAGAGACGCAGATGATCCTGCACGGTTACGAAAAGCTGGGCGAGGACGATCCCCAGGTACACGTACCCTAATCCTGGAGCGGAGACAAGCCCATGAGCGAATATCCACGTTTGACCGAAATGGGGATCAACAATCCTCATGAGATCGAGAAATTTGCGATATACACGGTCGATCATACCGACATCCTGCAAATCACCTACGATCGCAAGAAGGGCTCGTTGCTTCCGGTAAGCCGGCGCTACAAGTTCCCGCAGGAAAAAAAGTCGGTGCTGGTCGACAGCGGTACGCGCCAGACCGAGGTCGTTTACGAGAGCGTCGGTGCGTTTCGCGAAGCGCTGCACGAACTCGAGCAATTAAGGGCGGCGCGCGAAAAAGGCCAGGATCTGGCAACCCTGATCAAGGAAGAGTTGCGCCTGCTCGAGCAAGACATCGCGCTGCGCCTGCAGTATATCAACTCGCTGACCGATAAATTGAAATGACGCGGGCCGGGCCACCGTGCCCGGCTCAGTTTTGCTTCTCGTCGAAATCGAACTCGGTCTCTTCGCTGGTGTATTGCTGAATCGATTCGATCGCCGAACCGGATGGATGTACCGCGGTCGCGGTACTTGGTCCCTGCTTTTCCAATGGCACCGGCGCGCTGATGAACATGCGTAATAGTGCGAACAGCCCGGTCAGTGCGTGCACCAGTGCGATCGCCCAGAACAGGGCGTGATCGCCGAAACTGTCCATGATCATCGCAAACAGAACCGGCCCGGTGACTGCGCCAAGGCCACTGACCAGCACCAGTGCACCGCTGGCGGCGATCATTTGCTGTGGTTCGAGATGATCGTTGGTATAGGCGATACAAACCGAGTAAAGCGGAAA
>CP070646.1:2903327-2909830 GCA_020354435.1 Gammaproteobacteria bacterium | reverse complement strand
TGCGTAGACTCCGGCCAAAACACCGCGATTGTAGGTAACCTCGCCAACCCGGCTCTTCTCTCCAGCTCCCTTGCCTTTGTCGTAAACGTGGGTTTTTATTTCATCGAAAAGGGGATACCCATCGCCTGAGCCGTGAATGGCACCAGCGAGATATTTATGTGCGTCCTTTCCCGCAGGAATAACATCGGATTCGTTGCCAGACCACCAAACGCCGATAAAACGATCCATGGGGAACCGTATTGAAGCGGCTTCCTTGATCGCGACCTGGTTCATGACGCCCCAGCCCCACATGAGCACCCAATCAGGGCGCTCTTTTCGAACCTGAAGCCAAGTGGCTTTCTGTTCCTGACCGGGGTGATCAACCGGGAGTTGCATGAAGGTAAATCCATATTTTTCGGATATTTTTTCGAGTGTGCGTATAGGTTCTTTTCCGTATGCGGAATTGTGGTAAACAAGCGCAATTTTCTTGCCTTTCAACTTGTCAAAACCGCCTTCTACATCGGCGATGTATTTAACGAAGACAGCTGCACCATCCCAGTAAGTTACTGGGAAGTTGAATACCCATGGGAAAACAGCGCCGTTAACCGCTGAAGTGCGTCCATATCCCATTGAGTGAATAGGGATTTCGTCAACACTTACCTTGGGGATGAGCTGGTAGGTAATACCAGTCGACAAGGGGTGTACCACTAGTGATCTGCTCTCGCCGGTATTTTTTACCTTTTCGTAACATTCAACACCCTTTTTTGTGTTGTATCCGGTTTCGCAAGGCACAAGAACAATTTTCGCACCATTGATTCCACCATCACGCTCGTTAAGCAAGGTGAAATAGTCCGCGAAACCATTCGCATAGGGAATGCCGCTTGGAGCGTAAGGCCCAGTTCGATAATCGAAAGATGGTATGGATAACTCGTAAGCTTTAGCAATTCCTGAAACAAAAGGTAATGCCAATAGCAGTGGTATCAAAAATTTTGTTAATCTATTCATTTAGTAACCCCTCCGGTTTTATGTTGTTTTTACAACACTCAAGTAATACGCATCAAGCCAAGCCGCAATAACGAACGTCAACCTTAATATGGGAAAGGCCATAAGCGCAATTTTTCCTTGGCGATCCGCCACAGACGTGCGAGCCCGTGTGGTTCGACAATGAGAAATCCGATTATAAGTACACCAACTATAATTATCTCTATGTGGGCAGACAGCGCTGTGTTGGCCCCAAATCCGTCTACCAAAACGTTCTTTAACACGATTGGCAGTACAACCAGAAAAGCTGCGCCAAGGAATGAACCTAATACAGATCCAAGTCCACCAATTATAATCATGAACAATACGAGGAATGACTGGTTGATGTCGAAAGCCTCGGTGGCCTCGGCCGAGCCAAGCCAGACGCCGAAATAGAGCGCGCCGGCCATGCCGACGTAAAACGACGATACCGCGAAGGCCGACAGTTTAGCCACCAGCGGGCGTACGCCAATTAGCTCGGCGGCGATGTCCATGTCGCGAATCGCCATCCAGTTCCGGCCGATACGGCCGCGCGCGATGTTTTTCGCAGCCAGCGCGAACACTGCAACGATTCCGGCGACTAGATAGTACTGGGCGTGCATGTCGCCGGCGGGACCGGTAACTGGAACGCCGAACAGCGTCAGCGGCGGCGCGGTGATCATGCCCGACGCGCTGTAATTGTAGAACCAGCCGACCTTGTTGAACATCCAGACTAGGAAAAACTGCGCAGCCAGCGTCGCCACGGCGAGGTAGAAACCCTTGATGCGCAGCGACGGCAGGCCGAACAGCGTGCCGACGCCTGCAGTAATCAAACCCGATAGTATCACGAGCGGTATGATTCCAATATCTGGGAAAGCGACCATCATCTTGTACATCGAAAACGCGCCTACCGCCATGAAGGCACCGGTTCCGAGCGACAACTGGCCGCAATAGCCGGTCAGGATATTGAGTCCGAGCGCGGCCAGTGAGTAAATCAGGAACGGCAGCAGGATCGCGTTGAGCCAGTATTCGTTAATCAGGTACGGCACCACGGCGAAAACGACAAACAGGATGCCGAAAATGACGTAACGATCCTGATCGATCGGGAATAGCGCCTGGTCGTCCTGGTAATTCGCCTTGAACTGGCCGGTTTCTCTGTAAATCATGCTCGTATTCCGTTGTTCTGGCTATTTCTGCACAGGGCTAACGGTTTTAATGCGTCATTGCGAGGCGCATTGCGCCGAAGCAATCTTGCACCGATTGAAAGATTGCTTCGCTGCGCTCGCAATGACCCGCTACTAAGGGTTCGCTCGCTGTTGATTCTTGAGTCGAACATGCCTACACCCGCTCGATAATTCTCTCGCCGAACAGACCCTGCGGGCGGAACAGCAGGAATACCAGCGCCAGCATGTAGGCGAACCAGTTCTCGATCGCGCCGCCGACGAATGGGCCCAGATAAACCTCGGCGACCTTCTCGCCGACGCCGATGATCATGCCGCCGATGATCGCCCCGGGCACCGAGGTAAAGCCGCCGAGGATCAGCACCGGCAGCGCTTTCAGCGCGATTAGCGACAACGAGAACTGTACGCCGGATTTCGAACCCCACATGATACCGGCCACCAGCGCGACGATGCCGGCAACCGACCAGACGATGACCCAGATCGTGTGCAGCGAAATACCGACCGACAAAGCCGCCTGGTGATCGTCCGCGACCGCGCGCAGCGCGCGACCGATGCGGGTTTTCTGGAAAAAGATCGCGAGGAAGGTTACTAGCGTCGCCGCGGTCGCGGCGGCGAACAATTCGAGTTTTTCGATATAAATGTTGAAATTGTCCAGCATCCAGTCGGAGGCGCCCTGCGGAATGCCGATGTCGAGCACCTTGACGTCCGAGCCCCACAGAATATCGCCCACGCCCTCGAGCACGTAGGCGAGGCCGATGGTGGCCATGAACAGGATGATCGGTTCCTGGTTGACCAGGTGGCGCAGCATCAGTTTCTCGATCAGCCAGGCCAGCGCGATCATGACCGCTATGGTGCCGATGATCGACAGCCACACCGGGAAGCCGAACTTTTCCATCAGGCCGACCAGCGTCAGCGCGGCGAATAGCGCCATCACGCCCTGGGCGAAGTTGAATATGCCCGAGGCCTTGAAGATCAGCACGAATCCTAGCGCCACCAGCGAGTACATGACGCCGGCCATCAGGCCGGAGAGCGCCACTTCGATAAAAAACAGCATCAGTTTCTATCCCCGAGCGTCATGCTAACAGGAGTCATCCCCGCGTAAGCGGGAATCTCCGCCCGGTGGCTCCTGGTTATGTCGTCGAATCCGTATGAGATCCCGGATAGCTGCTTCGCAGCTTCCGGGATGACGCCTTTCGGCGTTACTTTTGCCGGAATGACAAGGTTAAGCGGCATCATGCGGCACCCCGAGATAGGCATCGATGACGTCCTGATTGCTGCGCACCTTGTCCGGTACGTCGTCGGCCAGCTGCTTGCCGTAGTCGAGCACCAGCACGCGGTCGGACAGATCCATGACCACGCCCATGTCGTGTTCGATCAGCGCGATGGTCGTGCCGAACTGCGAGTTGACGTCGAGGATAAAGCGACACATGTCTTCCTTTTCCTCGCTGTTCATGCCGGCCATGGGTTCGTCGAGCAGCAGCAGCTCTGGTTCGGCGGCAAGCGCGCGGCCGAGTTCGACGCGTTTCTGCATGCCGTAGGGCAGCTTGCCGACCGGTTTCTTGCGGATCGCCTGAATATCGAGGAAGTCGATGATCTTTTCCGCCGCTTCGCGATTTTCCAGCTCTTCGACACGCGCCGGGCCGATGTGTAGCGCCTGCCAGAACAGGTTGGTTTTCATTTTCAGGTTGCGCCCGGTCATGATGTTGTCGAGTGTCGACATGCCTTTGAACAAGGCGATGTTCTGGAAGGTGCGCGCGATGCCGTGGCTGGCGGCGTGATGCGGCGCCATTTGCCTGCGCGTTTCACCCTTGAACGTGATCCTGCCCTGCTGCGGATGGTAGAAACCGTTGATCACGTTCAGCATCGAACTCTTGCCGGCGCCGTTGGGACCGATGATAGAGCGAATTTCGCCCTCGCGGATATCGAAACTGATGTCGTCCAGCACCTTCATGACGCCGAAGGACAGGCTGATGTTATCAACCTTGAGGATAACGTCGCCGATATTGCGCTCACTCATGCGGCGGCATCCCGTTGCTGTGATTTAACCGGATAGACATGCGCGTTCCAGATCTTGATATCGGCGGCGAGCATTCCGGTACGGCCATCCTCGAAGGTGACCTCGGTTTCGACGTGACACTGGTTGCGATCGGAGTAGAGCGCATCGACCAGTATGTCGTAGCGATCGCCGACGAAACCGCGGCGCACCTTGCGCGTGCGGGTCAATTCGCCGTCGTCGGCGTCGAGTTCCTTGTGCAATACGAGAAAACGGTGAATCTGCGAATTCCCAAGCTTGGCGTCATGCGACAAGTCCTGGTTGACCTTGTCGACGCAGTCCTTGATCAGGTGGTAAACATCGTCCTGGCCGGCGAGATCGATATAACCGGTGTAAGCGAGGCCGCGACGTTCCGCCCAGTTGCCGACGGCGTCGAGATCGATGTTGATGAATGCGGTGCTGTGATCGCGGTCGTTGCCGAATATTACGGCTTCCTTGACAAAGGAAAAGAACTTGAGCTTGTTTTCTATGTACTTGGGCGCAAACAGCGTGCCGTCGTTGAGTTTGCCGACGTCCTTGGCACGGTCGATGATTTTCAGGTGGCCGTTGTCGTCATCGAAAAATCCGGCGTCACCGGTATGCACCCAGCCATCGACGGTCTTGGTGCTGTGGGTCGATTCCGGATTCTTGTAGTACTCCAGGAATACGCCCGGGCTGCGGTACATGATCTCGCCGTTATCGTCGATTTTAATTTCGACGTCGATCGCCGGTGTGCCGACGGTATCGGCATAAACTTCGCCGTCGGGCTGTACGCAGATGAAAACCATGCATTCGGTCTGGCCGTAAAGCTGCTTGATGTTGATGCCGAGCGAACGGTAAAAGTCGAAAATTTCCGGGCCGATGGCTTCACCGGCGGTATAGGCCAGCCGTGTACGGCGTAGTCCGAGCACGTCCTTGAGCGGTCCGTAAACCAGTGCATTCCCCAGTTTGTACAACAAAGAATCCATCAGGGATACGGACTGCTTGTTAAGAATCTTAACGCCCACCTTGCGTGCATGCTCCATGAAGTAGTGGAACATCTTGCGCTTGATCTCGGCCGCATCTTCCATGCGGATCATCACCTGGGTCAGCATGTTTTCGTAGATGCGCGGCGGTGCGAAGTAATAAGTCGGCCCGATTTCGCGCAAATCGTTGGCCACCGTGGTCGCATCTTCGGGGCAGCTGACGCAAAAACCGGCGACGTAGGATTGCGCATACGAGAACAGGTTGTCGCCGACCCAGGCCATCGGCAGGTAAGCCAGAACTTCCTCGTCGGCAGTCAGACCCTCGCGCAGGATGCCGTTGCGCGCGGTGACGATGACATTGTCGTTGGACAGGACCACCCCTTTGGGATTGCCCGTCGTGCCCGAGGTATAAAGCATGATACAGACGTCTTCGCCGCTGCCGGCCGCGACCTCCTGATCATAAAAATCGGGATGGTCGTGGTCGTAGGTGACCCCCGCCTGCTGCACCTTTTCGAAGTCATGCAGGAAATCGTGCTTGTAGTAGCGCAGGCCGCGATCGTCGTCGTAAACGATATGTTCGATCTTCGGGCAACGTTCGCGCACCTCGAGCATTTTGTCGACCTGCTCCTGGTCCTCGACCAGCGCGATCTTGACGTCGGCATTGTCGAGCACGTATGCCATTTCGTCGGCAACCGCATCCTGGTACAGCGGGACCGGGATCGCCCCCAGCGCCTGTGCTGCGGTCATGCCCCAGTAGAGACGCGGGCGGTTGTCGCCGATGATGGCGAGCTTGTCGCCGCGCCTGAGTCCGAGCGTGGCGAGACCGCAGGCGAGTGCGCGGATTTCGGCCGCGGCCTCGGCCCAGGTCCAGGATTGCCAGATACCGAGAGCTTTTTCGCGCATTGCATCGCGAGTCGGACGTTGCTGGACGTGGCTTGCCAACAGCTTGGGGAAGGTGTCGAGTTGTGTGTCCTGGTCCTGCTGGTTCATTCGATTGTTAACAATTCTTGTGTTTGTACTTTTATGGAGCCAAAGTTGCCGAACTTGTGATCCTAATTGTCGACAATTTGGCTGCCAAGTTTACGTTTACGTAAACGTCCCGTCTATATCCGATTGCAATTATCAGGAGTCAGGCCAATCCCCCGGGAAGGGCGTATTACAACGCTAAACGATTGATATGTAAATAAATTTGCGAAGTGTCGTTTTGATGCTCTCGAATATTGGATTAAATAATAAGCATCATTGGCTTTCCTGATGGCTCGTACAGACCACGAAAAAACCGACTTCGGGCAAAATCAAAGAGGTCAGTGTCGATTGGCAATTAGGGGACAGACCACGTTTTTCGCA
>CP070646.1:2867704-2903227 GCA_020354435.1 Gammaproteobacteria bacterium | reverse complement strand
GGGATGACTCCGAAATGCGGGGATGACTCCATTCTCTGGGGAAAATCGCCTTACCTGTAAATAGCATCTGAACTTAATATTTCGCGCTGTCGCTGTCGTAGCTAAGCCCGACCGAAGCAGCCTGGTCCCTGACCGCGCGATATATTTTCTCATCCAGCGAATCGTCGGCCCCGCCGGCCGCATCGACTTTTTCCTTGATGAAGCGGTTGCGTGACTCGGACAGCTTTTCAATTTTCTGCTGTAGCTCGTCGCGCCGCTGCGCCTGCTCGGTAATGACTTCCATCTGTTCTTCCGGCGCCATCATTTGCATGCTGGCCGGCAGCTCTTCCCGTTTGATGTCCTCGAGTTCGATCCGGCCCGATGTGACTTCCTCGACCAGTTCACTATCGCCGAGAAAGTTTTTCTTGCCGCTGGCGGTGGCGTTATAGGCCGAGCGTCGCGCCAGCGCCTCGGTGGACAACCCCTCGCGCAGTTTGGCGTTGGCCTCGAGCTTGCGTTTCTGCGCCTTGCGCGCCTTATCGTCTCCGTAGTAAAGGCGGGTGGCTTCGAGTTCGGCGGCAAGCTTCGACAATTCCTCGTCGAACGGCGTTGCAACCGCAACCGCGTTGCCGGAATCCTCGACCTGGAAATAGTCGCCATCGCCGAGCGATGCGATTTCCTGCCAGGCCGGGCGAGTGTTTTGATGCTGTCCGCTCTGGATCGTGTTGACGATAATGCCCTTGCGCCTGGCCTCGACCAGCGATACCGGGTACTTGACGTCGTTTTGATAATCCATGTGCGGCGGTGCATCGCCGACCAGGAAGGCAACCTTGTAGACGTTGCCCTGTTCACTCCACGAAATCCGGTGGATCGCGTCATAAAGCGCCTGGTTTACGCTTTCCGGACCGTCACCGCCACCGGCGGCGCGGAAGTCCATCAGGCTCGCGTACATCGTATCCAGGTCTTCCGACAGGTCGAAGACGCGGGTGACGTAGGCGTCACCGCGGTCGCGAAACGCGACCAGACCCATCCTGATATCCGGGTTTTGCTGCGCCGAAGCCATCGTCGTTGCGATCGACCAGATTTTTTCCTTGGCCGCCTGGATCAGCCCGCTCATGCTGCTGGTGGTGTCGAGGATGAATACGACCTCGATACTGTGGTCCTGTGCGGACGGCGGCAGCGTAATGTTAGCGCCTGGAATCGCCTGCGCCTGCCGGGTCAGCGGAAACAGCGCGATGCCGGCCGCGGTGGCGAGGATCAGCGCGGCGGCAATGATGCGGGGATTGAAGCTGAAATTTTTCATGGGTATCTCTCCGTTCAGGGTTGGGTAAGTTTGCGTACGGCGTCGGCGGCGACGCGATGCGCTGATTGAAAACTGGATCGGCTCGTCTGCTGCCGGCAGGCCTCGCCGTCCTGTTTGCGCGCCAGGCTCGGGATCCAGCTAAACAGCGACTGCAGCAGGAAGAAGCTCCACAGGGCCGCGGCCAGGCTGCCGGTGTTGACCATGGCCCAGGCGCCCGCGGCCAGGCCCGCCGAGACCAGGCCAAAATCCAGTGCTGCGGAAAACAGCGAGCCATGGAAGTAAAGCGCGCGGGTAAGCCAGATGAAGCCGGCCTGCAGCAGGACCTGTTCGAACAGCGGCAGGTCGAAAAACCAGCCAGCCAGGCTGAGCGTGCCCCAGGCGGCCAGCACTACGACTCGGCCGGCACGGGCCGGGCTGCGTTTGAACAGGTACAGCAAGTAGGCGAGGGTTGCCGCCAACAGTGTCAGCTGGAACAGCGTGCCGTAACCGACGAAGGCGCCAAATACGAGATTTGCGGCGCCTGCACCAATGCTGATGACCAGTGCGAGAATAATGCCGTCGATGATTCCGGGTTTTTTCATGATTTGGCCCTCCGCTGTTTTTCGCGCAGTAGCGCAATTTCGATTTCCTCGGCACGGATGGTCTCGGCCAGGCCGTAACCGGTGCCGGCGGATTGTTCGTCGTCGACCAGCAACTCCAGCTTTTGCTGCATGCTGGTCAATTGCTGGCTCTGTTCCTCGATTTCGGCGGCCAGGCCCTGTTGCTGCCTGTCGGTGTTTGCAGCCTGGTTTTCCAGCGCCTGCAGCTGCCGTTCGGCCGCAAGCTTGCGCCGCACCAGATCGCGCGCGAGATCGTCTTCTTTCGCCGCCAGGCAGATATCGAGCTCTTCATCCAGCGCTTTCAGACTGGAGATCAGGTCGGTGCTGGTGCGGGCGAGTTGTTCGGCCTCGAGTTGCAGCAGCTTCAGACGTTGCTGGTCCTGCTCGAGTGCGAACTGCATTTCGCGCACGGCCTGCTTCAACTGCAGGTCGGGTTCCTCGATGCGGTCCAGCACTGCGTGGAAATCGGCCTCGAACAGGCGCGAGAGTCGGGTGATTAATGCCATGTCTTGAACTCCGTCGTTGCTGAAAGATGGTTAAATTCTGGTGCGGGCGGAGGCGGATAAACAGGCAGGATTTGGTAAAACCTGGATTCACGGGTTTACAAAAAATTTACATCGGCCGCGGGCGGGGGTGCTAGGATTGAACCGTACTCAACGAGGAATGAAACCGATGGCGCAGAAGGCGCGATTACTCATTGTCGAGGATGAAGCCGCGATACGCAGCGGCCTCGTCGACGTATTCGTTTACCACGGTTACGAGGTCAAAACCGCTGACAACGGCGACGATGGCCTGCGCCAGTCGCTGTCCGGCAAATACGATCTGATCCTGCTCGACGTCATGCTGCCGGGTGTCGACGGATTCGAAATCTGTAACCGTATTCGCCAGCAGGACCGCCAGCAGCCGGTGATCATGCTAACCGCGAAATCGAACGACGAGGATATCGTGCAGGGATTGACGCTGGGCGCCGACGATTATGTCGCAAAGCCGTTTTCGGTGACCCAGCTCGTTTTACGCGTGCAGGCGGTACTGCGTCGTTCCGGCATCGACGAACAGTCGACACGTGAAATCCAGTTGAGCAACGGCCTCGTCATCGACAGCCAGAACCTGTGCGCGGGTGACACCGTGTTCACGCGCCGGGAAATGGACCTGCTGTTATACCTGGCGCAACAATCCGATCGGCCGGTTGCGCGCGAGGAGCTGCTCGCACGCGTCTGGGGGTATGCCAACCATATGGAAATCGAAACCCGCACGGTCGATATTCATATCGCCAAGCTGCGCCGCAAGATTGAAGCCGACCCAGCCAACCCCCAGGCCATCGTCACGGTGCGCGGCGCGGGTTACCGATTGATGCTTGCCGGACAATGACGCAGCGACGCCTGACCCTGCTGCTGGTGCTTTTTTTCCTGGCGCTGGCGATCCCGACTTCGATCCTGGTTTACCAGGCCTATGGTCAGTTGAAATGGGAAGCCTTTTACCAGCACCAGCGGCTCGCGCGCGAACTGGCGCTGCGCATCGATAGCGGATTTCGCGACCTGATCGAGCGCGAGGAAAACCGGCCGATCAGCGATTACGAGTTTCTCAACGTCACCGGCAGCGGTGAAAACGCCTTTTTGCAGCGCTCGCCGCTGTCCGAATTTCCATCGCAGGCCGACATGCCGGGCCTGCTCGGTTACTTTCAGGTCGATGCCTCGGGCCGCTTGCGCACGCCGCTGGTACCCGGAGACAATGCCGCCGGTTACGGCATTTCCGCGACCGAACTGCGCCAGCGCGAAAGTCAGGAAGGTCTTATCCGCGGCATCCTCGATCAAAACCGGCTGGTCGGCAAGAGCGATGCCGAGGTGGCGAGTAGCGTCGTTGCGGACCTGGCCGAGGAAGAAGTCATTCTCGAGGAACGGAGCGTTGCTCCATCGTCGGCGATCGCGTCCGATACAGCGGAATTGAGTATTGCGCTCGAGAGTGTCGAGATGGATCGCGACGATAGCCAGGGCCAGGCGGCGTTCGACGAACTGGCCCTGCGCAAATCGGTGTCGCCGACGCCAGGCCAGACGCCGGTCGAGCAGCTCGAGGATTTGAAACTCGAGGATCGCTACGATGTTGCCGCCGGCGCGGCACCCGAAGCAGAGCCGCAGGAAGCCAAACAACAGGCACCGGCCAAACGTTCGCGCAAGGAAAAGGTAGCCCTGCCGCAGTCGATCAGCGAACAGAGCCTGATGCAGGTCGAAGGCGAGGCTTTGCAATTGGAGCTGCCCGCGAGCGAGCCGATGCTGCAGCAACGGGCGATTCGTATTCAGACTTTCGAAAGCGAGGTCGAGCCGATGGAGTTCGCACTGCTCGACAGCGGTCATTTCGTGCTGTTTCGGCGGGTCTGGCACCAGCAGGAACGTTACATCCAGGGAGTCCTGTTCGATCAGTCGAGCTTCATCGATCGGCTGGTTGCCCCGGCGTTTCGCGAATCGAGCCTGTCGTCTATGAGCCGCCTGATCGTTGCCTACCAGGGCGCGATTCTGAGAAGCTTTGCTGCCGATTACGGCCGCCAGTACCGGCCGAGCGCGGAGCAAGAGGCCAGCGAGTTGCTCTACCAGAGCCGCCTGATTGCACCCTTCGGCGATGTCGAGTTGATTTTTACGCTGGCGCGCCTGCCGGTTGGCGCCGGTGGTCAGGTCATCATCTGGTCAGCGCTGATTCTTGCGATCGTACTGGTGGGCGGTTGTTTCATGCTGTTACGCCTGGGGCAACGACAGCTTGCGCTGGCGCGACAACAGCAGGACTTCGTTTCCGCCGTCAGTCACGAGCTGAAAACTCCGCTAACGTCGATCCGTATGTATGGCGAAATGCTGCGCGAGGGCTGGGCCGACGAGAGCAAGCGCAGGTCTTATTACGATTTTATCTTTCACGAGGCAGAACGTCTGACGCGCCTGATCAACAACGTTTTGCAGCTGGCGCGCATGTCGCGCAACGAACAGGAGGCGAACCTGAGCAGCATGGCGATTGAGGATGTGCTTGCCGAGCTGAAACCGAGGCTCGAGTCACAGCTCGAACCTTCCGCTTTCGAATTGTCGATCAGTGGCGACGAGCAAGTCGGGACAGCGCGTATCCACATCGATATCGACTGGTTCCTGCAGATTTTCATCAACCTGGTCGATAACGCGGTCAAGTTTTCCGCCAATGCAGAAACCCGTAGGGTCGATATCGAATACCGTCGCCTGCGCGATGGTCGTATCCAGTTCTCGGTGCGCGATTACGGCCCCGGCATCGCAGCGGACCAGATGAAAAAGATTTTTCGCCTGTTTTATCGCAGCGAAAACGAACTCACGCGCGAAACTGTCGGCACCGGTATCGGCCTCGCGCTGGTGCAGCAGCTGGCGAGCGCGATGCAGGCCGAGGTTGACGTCGTCAATGCCGAACCCGGCGCCGAGTTCCGTATCCGCTTTGCGGCGCACGACTGATAAACTGGTGATTACTAGGGGCGCAGGAAATCACAGGTACAGATGTCATTGCGAGGCGCGCAGGAAATCACAGGTACAGATGTCATTGCGAGTCGCGCAGGAAATCACAGGTACAGATGTCATTGCGAGTCGCGCAGCGACGAAGCAATCTGTTTAAAGATTGCCACGCTACGCTCGCAATGACTCAAGTTAAGCTTTATTTCCGCTTTCCTGATAGGGTGTTTCACCAGGTTGAAACCCCGGGCCACACCGCTGCGTCCCTGGCCAGATGCCATCGCTGGCGTAACAGGCCACTGTAATCTCCGGATCGTTTTCGTGTATATTTTGGCGTCGGGTTCCGGCATGAAAACGTAATCGCGAAGCCACGGTTGAAGTGAACATGAGTGAATATCAAGACATCCTGGTAAGCCGGGACCAGCGAGTGCTGTTGCTGACGTTGAACCGACCAGAGGCGCGCAACGCGTTACGCGACCAGACGCTGGCGGAACTGGCGGCCGCCCTCGACGAGGCGCGCGAAGACGATGGCATCCGCTGCGCCGTGGTCTATGGAGATCTCAAGGTCTTTGCCGCCGGTGCCGATCTCAACGAAATGTCCGAACGCGATATGATCGGCATGCTCGATGATCCGCGTCCCGGTTACTGGTCGCGCATCGCCGCATTCCCCAAGCCACTGATCGCCGCGGTCAACGGCTTCGCCCTCGGCGCCGGCTGCGAACTGGCGCTCAGTGCCGATATCGTCATTGCCGGCGACAACGCGCAGTTCGGCCAGCCCGAGATCAATCTCGGTATTATGCCTGGCGCCGGCGGCACCCAGCGCCTGATTCGCGCGGTCGGCAAATCGCTGGCGTCGAAAATGGTGTTGACGGGAGAATTCGTCGATGCCCCAACCGCGCTTGCCGCGGGTCTGGTCAGCGATGTTGTCGTGCCCGAGCTGACGCTGGAAAAAGCGCAGCAGCTCGCGCGCGTTATCGCGTCGAAATCCCCGCTGGCGCTGCGCCAGGCCAAGGAGGCGCTGCGCCAGGCCTTCGAGGGACCGCTCAGCAGCGGGCTCGAATTCGAACGCAAGGCCTTCGTCATGCTTGCCGGCAGCGAAGACCGTCGCGAAGGCATCGATGCATTCCTGCAAAAACGTAAACCCGAATTCAAGGGCAGATAGAAAAGAGATCAAGACATGAATTTTGAAACCATCGAATTTGCCATCGACGACGGCGTGGCGCGGTTGACGCTGAACCGGCCCGACAAGCTCAACAGCTTCAACGCGCAGATGCACCAAGAGGTTCGCGAGGTCATCAAAACCGTGCACAAGGATGACGGCATTCGCTGCCTGCTGCTTGGCGCCAACGGCCGTGGTTTTTGCGCAGGCCAGGATTTGTCCGAGCGCAACGTTGCGCCCGATGCCGAGGTCCCCGACCTCGGCGAATCGCTGGAGCAGAAATATAATCCGCTGATTCGCAGCCTGACCAGCCTGGAAAAGCCGGTCGTTTGCGCGGTCAACGGCGTTGCTGCCGGCGCCGGTGCCAATATCGCGCTCGCCTGCGATATCGTGCTCGCAGCCGAGTCGGCCAGGTTCATTCAGTCCTTCTGCAACATCGGGCTGGTGCCGGATTCAGGCGGCACCTGGATTCTGCCGCGACTGGTCGGTCACGCGCGCGCGATGGGGCTGGCCCTGCTCGGCGAGCGCTTGTCGGCACGCCAGGCCGAGGAGTGGGGTTTGATCTGGAAATGCATCGCCGACGACGATCTCGCCGCCGAGGCGGAGCGCCTGGCGAAACACCTGGCCACGCGTCCGACCCACGGGCTTGGTCTGATCAAGCGCGCGATGCTGGCTTCGAACACCAATACGCTCGATCAGCAGCTCGATCTCGAGCGCGACCTGCAGCGGCTTGCCGGGCGTAGCGAAGATTACCGCGAGGGTGTCGCCGCATTCATACAGAAGCGCGATCCCGAGTTCAGGGGTTGCTGACATGGACGCACTTGAGACAGACAGGATAGTGGCCGTTGTCGGTGCCGGCGCAATGGGTTCGGGTATCGCCCAGGTTGCGGCCGCGGCCGGGCACCCGGTGCTGCTGTACGATGCCGTCGACGGCGCAGCGCAAAAAGGATTCGACCGCGTTGCCGCCGGTCTCGCCAAACTGGTCGAGCGGGAACGCATGGCAGACGATGAACGCGAAGCGCTGCTGCAGCGGATCACGCTCGTCGGCTCCCTGTCGGAGCTGGCTCCGGCGGCGCTGGTAATCGAGGCCATTGTCGAAAAGCTCGACTTCAAACAACAGGTCTTTGCCGACCTCGAAGACATCTGCGGCGATGAAGTCATACTGGCGAGCAACACATCGTCGCTGTCGATCACCGCCATCGGCGCCGGCCTCAGGCGCCCCGAGCGCCTGCTCGGCATGCATTTCTTCAACCCGGCAGCGATCATGAAGCTGGTCGAAATCATCAGCGGACTGGCGACCGATAAAGACATTGCCGCATCGATCTTCGCCACTGCGGAAAACTGGGGCAAACTCGCGGTGCACGCCCGCAGCACGCCGGGATTTATCGTCAACCGGGTCGCGCGGCCGTTCTACGCCGAAGGCCTGCGCCTGCTGCAGGAGGGCGCCGCCGATGTCGCCACTATCGACGCCATCATGCGCGATTGCGGTGGCTTTCGCATGGGACCGTTCGAGCTGATGGACCTGATCGGTCATGACGTCAACTATGCGGTCACCGCGTCGGTCTTCGACGCCTATTACGGCGATCGACGCTTCACGCCGTCGCTGCTGCAAAAGGAGCTGGTCGACGGCGGTTTTCTCGGCAGGAAATCGGGGCGTGGTTTTTATCAGTATGGTGAGGCTGTCGAAAAACCCGCGGCCGCCGTCTGTGAGGACAGGGCCGCGCCCGCTAGCGTAATCCTGCGCGGAGAAGCCTCATACAGGCCGGCCTTCGAATCGATGCTGACCGCAGCCGGTATCGCGATCGAACATCAGCGCGCGGACGAGTTTGCGATTGTCTGTGGCGAGGCAACGCTGTGCCAGACTGACGGGCGCATGGCGACGGTGCGCGCGCTGGAAGACGAAATCGATAACCTGGTGCTGTTCGATCTCGCGCTCGATTATGAAAAGACGCCACGAATTGCGCTTAGCAAGTCGGACAACACCAGCAATAAGGCCCTTGATGCCGCCGTCGGCCTGCTGCAGAAAATCGGCAAGCAGGTCAGCCCGGTCGACGATGTCGCCGGTTTGTGCCTGATGCGCACCGTATGCATGCTCGCCAACGAAGCAGCGGATGCGGTCAATCAGCAGGTGTGCAACGCCGCCGCGGTCGATATCGCGATGCAGGGCGGGGTCAATTACCCGGCCGGTCCGCTGGCCTGGGCCGACGCCATTGGTCTCGACAACGTGCTCGAGGTGCTCGATAACCTGGGCCAGAATTACGCAGAAGATCGTTACCGTCCGTCGCCGTTGCTGATTCGGCGGGTCGCCGCCGGGAGAAGTTTCCATGAATGACGAACTCACGCTCCAGATCGGACGGCGGTTAGCCACCACGGGAGAATGCAGATGAACGATGCACTGATTTGCGATCCAATCCGCACCGCGATCGGCCGTTACGCCGGCGGCCTGTCGTCGGTGCGCACCGACGATCTCGGCGCGGTGCCGATCAAGGCGCTGATGGCGCGCAACCCGGGGGTCGACTGGGAGCGGGTCGACGACGTTTACTACGGCAATGCCAACCAGGCCGGCGAAGACAATCGCAATGTCGCGCGCATGGCGGCACTGCTGGCGGGGTTGCCGGTAGCCGTGCCCGGTACGACGATCAATCGCCTGTGCGGCTCCGGCATGGATGCGGTCGGCCTGGCGGCACGCGCGATCAAGAGCGGCGAAACCGGCCTGATGATCGCCGGCGGCGTCGAATCCATGTCGCGCGCGCCGCTGGTCATGCCCAAGGCCGATGCCGCGTTCAGCCGCAGGGCCGAAATTTACGATACCACTATCGGCTGGCGATTCGTCAATAAACTGATGCAGGCGCAGTTCGGCACTGATTCGATGCCGGAAACCGCGGAAAACGTCGCCGAGCAGTTCAATATCAGCCGCGAAGACCAGGACCTGTTCGCGCTGCGTTCGCAGCAGCGCGCCGGGAAGGCGCAACAGGAGGGTATTTTTGCCGAGGAAATCGTGCCGGTGCAGATTCCGCAGCGCAAGGCCGACCCGAGCGAGTTCAGGATCGACGAGCATCCACGCGCGGGTACCACGCTGGAAGCGCTGAGCAAGTTACCGGCACCGTTTCGCGATGGTGGCAGCGTCACCGCCGGCAATGCGTCGGGAGTCAACGACGGCGCCTGCGCCATGCTGATCGCAAGCGAAACCGCGGCCGGCCGGCATGGCCTCGAGCCGATCGCGCGCGTGGTCGCGATGGCGACCGCCGGCGTCGAGCCGCGCATCATGGGTTTCGGCCCGGCACCGGCCAGCCGCAAGGTGCTGGAACTGGCCGGCCTGGAGCTGGAACAGATGGATGTCATCGAGCTCAACGAGGCCTTCGCCGCGCAGGCACTCGCGGTGATGCGCGACCTCGGCCTGCCCGACGACGCGGAACAGGTCAATCCCAACGGCGGTGCGATCGCGCTCGGCCACCCTCTCGGCATGAGCGGTGCGCGCCTGCTTACGACCGCGGCGCACCAGCTCCGGCGCAGCCGCGGCCGTTACGCGTTGTGCACCATGTGCATCGGCGTCGGCCAGGGCATCGCCACCATTATCGAGCGCGTGTAGGAAGGTTTTGGTCATTGCGAGCGAAGCGAAGCAATCTCCTTCGCATAATATGATCGAATGAACGGCAGAAAACGCCCAGGGATCCTGCTGATCGGAAAATTCATTTTAAGCTTGGTTTAAGCCGCCGTCCGTAAGATTGTTTCCAGTTCGAAACTTGAGGAACTGGAAATGTTTTCAAACGATAGCCGCTCGACCACCGTCAAGGCCTGGGACCCACTGGTGCGGGTGTTTCACTGGAGTCTCGTATTTTTCTTTTTGCTCGCCTTCGCCACCGAGGACGACTGGATGAGTCTGCACGTCTGGGCGGGTTATGCCGTGGCGATGCTGATAGGTTTTCGCCTGCTCTGGGGCGTAATCGGCACGCGCACCGCGCGTTTTCTGACGTTCGTCAAGCCCCCACGGACCGCCATGCGACACCTCGGAGCCATGCTGTCTCGCAAGGCGCCGCATTACCTCGGGCATAACCCGGCAGCAGCGATGATGGTAGTCGCGCTGCTGGGGAGTATCAGCCTGGTCGCCTTCAGCGGCCTGATTTTGATCGCGGCCGAGGGTCAGGGGCCGCTCGCCGGAACGTTTTTCGCCAGCATCGGCGGCGAAGCGATGGAAGAGGTGCACGAATTTTTCGCCAATTTCACATTGTTGCTGGTGTTCGCGCACGTTGCCGGCGTTGTCGTCAGCAGCCTGCTCGAGGGCGAAAACCTGGTCAGGGCGATGATTACCGGTCGCAAGAAAGCGCGCCCCACCTGGGCCGACGTCAATCCCGAAAGGAGGGTTGGGCAATGAATCCTAAATCGATATCCCTATCGGTTCTGTTGCCTGTGTTGGTCGTTACGGGTCACGTGCTTGCGGCGGCTGGTCGGGTCGAGCAGCTTGATAACTATCAGCAGCAGGGTGTCGAGCAAACCGATACAGCGAGAGGCCGTCAGCTCTGGTTTGCTACCGACGGTGAGCGCAGCTGCACGAGTTGTCACGGTGAGACGCCCACCGTTGCCGGCAAACATGCCAAAACCGGCAAGGTAATCGAGCCGATGGCACCATCGGTAAATCCGGGCCGCTTCCAGAGTACGAAGAAAATCGAGAAATGGTTTTTGCGCAACTGCAAATGGACCTTTGGCCGCGAATGCAGCGCGCAGGAAAAGGCCGATATATTAACCTGGCTCGCGAGCCAGTAATTTTGACTGGAGTAACATGATGAAACCGAAATTTACCATGGCTGCCGGTTCCGCAGCGCTGGCTACTATACTGGTCGTCAGCTTTTACGGACTCGGGCAAAGTCTGGCTTCAGGCGGATACGAATCCGATGATCATGATCTGGATCACGAGTATCACGAGGAATACAGCGAAAATTATCGCCTGGGCGCGATAGCGATGAACACGGTGTACACTGAAGAATGCGGCAGTTGTCATATGGCGTATCCCGCCATGTTGCTGCCGCAGCAAAGTTGGCGGAAAATCATGGCCGGACTCGAGGATCACTTCGGCGAAAATGCTGAACTCGACCATGCGACCCGCGGTGAAATCGAGGATTACCTGGTAGGCGAGAGCGGCCGTGTATCCTACAGAAAGCTGTTCAGAAATCTGGGCAATGCAGCGCCGCTGCGGATTACCGAGCTGCCGTATTTCGTGCACGAGCACGACGAGATTCCGGCACGCTTCGTTGCCGGCAACGATCAGGTTAAATCACTGAGCCAGTGCAATGCCTGCCACCGAGAAGCGGAACGAGGCCGATTCGATGAAGATGATGTGGTTATTCCCGGCATTGGTCGCTGGGACGATTAGCTACCAGGTTATGGCGAGCGAGGAACTCGGCCAGGCCGAGATTCGCGAGCTGGTCCGGCAGGGAGAAATCTTGCCGCTCGAAACCCTCCTGGCTCGATTTCCGCCCAGGGAATACGGTAAATTGCTCGATCTCGAAGTCGAGCGCGAGCACGGCACCGTCGTTTACGAATTCGAATTTTTACGTGCCGACGGTCGCATTGTCGAGATCGAGGTCGACGCAAGAAACGGAAGTATACTGGAACAGGAGATCGAGGATTGAAGCTGCTTCTGGCCGAGGACGACGTCAAGCTGGCGGAATACCTGGTGCGCAATCTCAAGGTATCGGGTTACGTGGTCGAATGGGCCGATAATGGTGTCGATGCCGAATTTCTCGCGCTCGAAGAGGAATTCGACTGCGTTATTCTTGATCTGGGCCTGCCGCAGAAACCGGGGCTCGAAGTGTTACGCAGTTGGCGTATACAAAATCTGGAAACACCTGTGCTGATTTTGACTGCAAGGGATTCCTGGCAGGAACGGGTCGACGGTTTGCGCGCTGGCGCCGACGACTATCTTGGCAAACCGTTCAAGATCGAGGAGTTGCTTGCGCGCCTGGAAGCAATTTTACGCCGGCGCTTCGGCCGCGCGGATAACAGCCTGCGTCTCGACGACATCGAACTCGATATCGATGCCCGCACGGTTACGATAACGGGAGGAGAGAGCACCCGGCTCACGGCCATCGAGTTCAGATTGCTGCGCTACCTGATGCTAAATCCGGGCAAGATCCTGTCGAAGACCGAGTTGAGCGAGCATGTTTACGAGGAAGAACAAATCAAGGATAGCAATGTGATCGAGGTCTACGTCAACCGCCTGCGGTCTATTCTCGGTAAGGAGCGGATTACGACGCATAGAGGCCAGGGTTATCGCCTGTCGGTCTGATTTGCGTCCGCTTGTGAAATCGAAATGTACAGTCTGAAAAAAAGGATTGCGCGAAACCTCAGTCTCAACCTGTTGGCGGTGATGGCCGGTCTGCTGATTGCGATGTACCTTTTTGCGCAACAGTTGCTTCACGACTATATCCTGACACATTTGCAGCATGACGCCGAAAGTCTCGCGAGCGTCATTTACGAAGATCCGGCGCAGGGCTGGAGAATCGATCCCGGGCGAATGTCGACCATCTACAACCGGGTCAGGTCGGGTCATTACTACTATGTCGCGATCGATGAGCAAGTGATCATCTCCCGCTCATTATTCGATGCTGAATTTCCCGGAATCGACGATAATCATCAGCCCAACAGTGATTATCTGGCTGACGGTCCGGGCGACGAACGCTGGATGATCTGGCACCAAAGAGTGACGAAGAACGATCAGGCGATCGGGATCTGGATCGCGGAAGATGTCGCACCATTTCAAAACCAGCTGCTGCAGTATTCGGTAATCATCGTCGGGCTCATTGTCATCGTCGCGGCGGTGCTTTTTTACCTGCAACAGCGCACTTTGCGCCAGGCCTTCGAGGTGTTTGACTGGTTGCGCACGAACCTGACGGCGATAAGGCAAAAGGAAGCCGAAAGATCGGGCGTCTCGATGCCACTCGAGATTGTCCCGCTGGTAACGGAAATCGAAAAGCTGGTCGAACATTTAAGCCATCGAATCGTGCGCACCCGCAACGCGATGGGCAACCTCGCGCATGAACTCAAGCGCCCCCTGCAACTGTTGTCGATTCAGCAGGAGAGTGGAAAGGGCTCGGATATGCAGGACACGCTCGGCGACATCAGGAATATTCTCGAGCGAGAATTGAGGCGGGCGAGAATATCCGGTTCTTCAGGTGTCGGCGGCGTTTTTAACATCGCGCAAGAAACAGATTCGATGACCGATGTGCTGCGGAAAATATACCCTGACATCAATCTCGAGGTTAACCTCGAAAGCCAGGTAGAATCTTCCAGCCTGGATCGCGATGACATGCTCGAACTAATCGGCAACCTGCTCGACAATGCGTGCAAGTTTGCGCGATCCCGGGTGCTTCTCACGATCGACCTGGCTGACAGCAGGCTCGAGCTTGTTTTTGAAGACGACGGACCCGGGCTCGAGCCTGAGCAATTGCAACAGTTGAATCGGCGCGGTCAGAGGCTGGATGAACGCGTTGCGGGGCATGGATTAGGGTTGGGAATCTGCCGCGATATTCTGGATTATTACCGTGGCAGCCTTACGTTTGCGAAGTCCGAGCTGGGCGGATTGTCTGTGGTCGTGCAAGTTCCGCTGACTTAACCAACTGCGAAAAGCCGGGTTCCGTGCTTAAAGTTAATAGTTCACATTTACCTGATAATCGATACGTCTTGATCTAATCTTGTTGTCATTAACCAGGCACAGGACGCGCGATATACCTGCGGTTGAATCGTCAGTGCGCCTTCTGGCCAAATCGACGTATTGGCAAATTGAGATGAGCAAATCTCCAAACATAAACCTGGCGCTCATGGAGGGTCGGACATTCATAGTCGGACGGGAAGGGCATATCTTTGTCGATTCAACCACCGCCAGTAAACACCATGCCGAAATCAGTATCATCGATGGCGGTGTTTATCTGCGTGACCTGAATTCGACCAACGGAACCTTTTTGCTTAAAAACGCCGTGCGCGTCCCCTTCGAGGAAGGCTTCGTCGATCTGCAGCAGCCGATCGTGATCGGGGGTAAAACCTTGCTGATCCGGGACCTGCTCGTGATCGCCAAGGATTTTGCCGCGGTCGACGATGCCGAAACCGAGGTCGAGGTCGCGGAAAAGTCGAACAAAATTCCGTCGGACAGTGACGGGGATCAGGCTTCAGCGCAGCGATAACGAAGACAACAGGGGTTTGTTTGCGCATGCCGTGGTGGGCCGGAAGGATCGACTGTCTACCTGAATACCCGTCGGCTCCAGTCGCTCGATCAACCGCTGCCACAGCGAGCCCGTTTCGCCGGAGAAGATCGCGTCCGAGTCCGCTTTCACGACATGCCAGCTACCACGCTCGAGCTCGGAGTCGAGCTGACCGACGGCCCAGCCGGAATGGCCGAGATAAAAACGCACCTCGTTTGCGGGTTTCTTCGTTTCGAGTATTTCGTCGAGCACGCGTCGATCCGAGCTGACATAGACATCTTCGGCAACATGAGCCATCCCCCTTACCGCCGACTTGCTGCGCATCAGCATCAGTATCATGGGTATTCCGACCGGCCCCCCATAGTAGAGCGCATGAGTCGTCGCCTGCCCGTCTTCGATGTCGGGTAGCGCTTCGGACAGGCTGACATCGCTAGAGCGATTTACGATCAAACCCAGCGTGCCTTTTTCGCCATGCTCTACCAGGTAAACAACGGATTGTCCGAAATGCGAACCATCGAGCGCGCGCCTGGCCACCAGAAACATGCCGGGACCCGGTTCTTCGCTAGTCGTACCGGGTAAGGCAGGGGAAATGGAGATCGGGTAAAGCGGGCCGCAGGCAACGGATTCTCCCGCCAGGAGGACTCCCAGGGCGATACAGATTGCCATCAGAGCTCGAATACGCGACATGTTTTCGATTGTAACCCCTTTGAATGGCGCAACCCTTTTGGTCTGATGGGTTAGTGCTTATTTTACCGGCAGGATGGTCGCGCTGGCGCTGCCGAAGCCGATACGCGCCGCACCGGGAGTCTCGCAGTAAGCCGACAGAATGATGCAATCACCGTCCTGCAGAAACTCGCGTCTTTCGCCGTTCGTCAGTTCGAGTTCCTGTTTGCCGCCCTGCGTGATTTCGAGCATCGAGCCGAGCTCGTCGGCGCTGCTGCCCGACTGCGTTCCGCTGCCGAAAAAATCGCCGGGCTGCAGGTTGCAGCCATTGACCGTATGGTGCGCCACCATCTGCGCCGTGGTCCAGTAGGACTGGGCGAAATTCGACTCGCCAAGCAGGTGCGGTGGATCGCCGTCGGCGCGCATTTTCGCGGTGTGCAGGTAAGCCTGCAGCTTCAGGTCGAGCGCGCCGTGGCTGCGGTTCTGTTCCGATTCGAGATAATCCAGTGGCTGCGGATCTTCCGCCGCCCGGGTCCACTCGACGCGATAGGGCAGCAGCGCCTCGTTGGTCACGATCCATGGCGATACCGTCGAAGCGAAACTCTTCGACAGGAAAGGCCCGAGCGGCTGGTATTCCCAGGCCTGGATATCGCGCGCCGACCAGTCGTTGAAAACGCAGTAGCCGAACACGTGCGCATCGGCGTCGTCGATGGCGATACGCTCACCGAGCGCGTTGCCGGCGCCAATATAGATGCCGACCTCGGTTTCGTAGTCGAGTCGCTGGCACGGACTGAAATCCGGGCTTTCTGCATCGGGCGCCCTGGTCTGGCCGAGCGGGCGGTGAATATCCTGCCCGGAGACGACTATCGACGATGCGCGGCCGTGGTAGCCGATTGGAACCCATTTGTAGTTCGGCAACAGCGGGTTGTCGGGACGGAACAGTTTACCGACGTTGGTTGCGTGATTGATCGAGGCATAAAAATCGGTGTAGTCGCCGATCCGGCACGGCAGCGTATACTCGACCAGCTCCTGTGCAACCAGGCAGCCTTGCAGCTGCTCCTGCATCCCGGAATCGGCGCGCAGCGCACGTGACAGCGCCAGGCGCAGCGCTGATGAGGCTTCCGCACCGCGTGCCATGAATGCGTTCAGGCTCGACCCGGCGCAAAGCTGGAGCAATTCGTTGATGTCACTGTCGAAGGCCCTGAGTTCGGCCAGTCTCGCCAGGTCCAGTACCTCGTCGCCGATGGCGACGCCAGCACGAAATTGCTCGTCGCTGATGCGCACTCGGAACACCGCGAACGGCAGGTTCTGGAGCGGGAAGTCGGTGCCGGCCTGGTTGGCGGATTCGACCCAGCTGGACAGCACCGGGTCGTGGGTTTCGTTGAGTTTCAACATGTTGCGGTCCTGTTCTGGTTTACTCCGGAATGTGCCCGGCCGTGCTGCCGTCATGCATCCAGCGAGTGTGCTCGGGCGCTTTTTTGGTTCGTGCCCATTCGTGGAGCATATCCCACTTTACCTCGTCGAGGCGCTTGCTCATATACGCGGTGCCGGTGTTGGCCGCGAGTTCCAGGCGGTGGCCGTTCGGGTCGAAGAAATAAATCGATTTGAAGATCGTGTGGTCGGTTGGACCGACGACGTCGATACCATCGGCCTCGAGCCGCGCCTTTGTTTCCATCAGGGCGTCGACACTGTCAACCTCGAGCGCCAGGTGTTGCACCCAGGCCGGCGTGTTCGGATCGCGCCCCATCGGCTGCCTGGTCGGTAATTCGAAGAATGCGAGAATGTTGCCACCGCCGGCGTCGAGAAAGATGTGCATGTAAGGATCCGGTTCCCCGGTCGACGGCACCTGGTTTTCCGCGATCGCGAGCACGAAATCCATGTCCAGGTACTTGCCGTACCATTCCACGGTTTCCCGCGCATCCTTGCAGCGATAGGCGACGTGGTGAATTTTCTGAATCTGGGGCATGTCTGGATTCCTCGTTATTTGCTGCAGGTCACCGCGCGTGAAGTAATGCAATCTCTTCTTGCCCTGAACCTGTTTCGTGCTGGCGCAAATTTTCCATGTTCCGCTGTCTCGATGAAATCAATCAGTCTATCGGCAATGACCGCCAATAGTAAGCGTGTTGCCGGCAACCGGCTTGATATTTGTCAACAATTCATAGTCTTGCCCAAATAACCTGGAAAGTTGATCCGCGACGGGCTCGTGGTGATTTGGCGTGAAATGCTCGCGGCTGGAAAAATGTCTGTTAACATAAGCTTTTTTTCGAGGATCCTGTCGGTTATGCCGCGCAAAGATTTTGACTTCGCCAGTTTTTTACTGCGCCTGCTATTCGCGGTTGCGCTCGTGTTCCTCACCTATAACCCGAGCGGATATTCCTGGGTGGGATGGCTCGATTCTCAAGTGCCGATGGTCTACAAGGCTGCGACCGGCGTCGTGTTGCTGATCGGCTGGGTCATGTTCCTGCGTGCAACCTGGAGCTCGCTCGGTGGGCTGGGCACGATCCTGGCGACGGCTTTTTTCGGCATTATCATCTGGCTTTTTATCGAGTGGGGTTTCTTTGCTCTCGATGATACCACCGTGATTCAATGGGTCGTGTTGGCGGTATTGTCCGGCGTGCTCGCGGTTGGCATGTCCTGGTCGCACGTGCGCCGCAGGCTCTCGGGGCAGTATGACACCGATGAGATCGAGGGTTAAACGACTTGCCTGCGCGCTGATACTGGTCTGCCTGTCGATGTCTTCTATCGCCGATAGCGTCATCCTGCTGCATGGGCTCGCGCGCAGCGACTGGTCGATGGCTAAAATCGAAAAGGCACTGACCCGCGAAGGCTACTGCGTGCAGAATATCAACTACGATTCGACGCGCAAAAATATCGAAACGCTTGCCGAGGAGGCGATCGGCCCGGCGCTGGAAGCCTGCCCCGACGAGGCCAGGGTGCACTTTGTCACGCATTCCCTCGGTGGCATCCTGGTGCGGCAATACCTGCAGCATCAGCAGATCGGTAATCTCGGGCGCGTGGTCATGCTCGGCCCGCCCAACAAGGGCAGCGAGGTGGTCGACAATTTACGCGATTTCCCGGGCTTTCACTTTTTTCACGGCGATGCCGGGCTGGAGCTTGGTACCGGTGAGACCAGTGTGCCCAACCGCCTGGGTCATGCCAACTTCGATCTCGGCATTATCGCGGGCACGCGCAGCATCAATATCCTGCTGTCCCGTATGATCCCGGGCGTCGACGATGGCAAGGTGTCGGTCGAGAACACCAGGCTCCCGGGCATGAGCGATCATCTGGAAATGGATGTCACGCATACCTTCATGATGCGCGACGACAAGGTCATCGAGCAGGTCATTCATTACCTGCAGCAAGGTCGATTCAAGCGCGAGTAGAGCGGTTTATCCCTGGCCGCGCAGGCGTTCGACGATGCGGGCGTATTTCTGCAGTCTCGACACCACGCGCTGGCGCTGCTGGTCGCTCATCCACGAGCTGATGTCCTCGAGCGCCGTCGCATAGGCCTGCCAGTAGGCCTCGCGCGCGGGCGCAAATGCGCGCGCATGGTCACTGTCCGGATCGACCAGTATTCGTCTTAACTGGCTCTGATCGAAACCCTTCGTACTCGCATTACGCAAGGCCGCGATCAGGGCCTTGTGGCGCCGCTGGCGAAACTCGAACCAGGGCCGGTAGATATCCGGAATCTGTCGCAGGCGCTCGTGTATGCGGTCGTCGAGCGGATAGTCGAATTCACCGAACCAGTTTTCGAGTCGTTTGTAGGCCCGGTTGACGCGGTAAATCTCCCGCTGCTGCTCGGACTTCTCCAGGTAATCATGGAATTCCTCCGATCTTTCCCGATAATACCGTTCGAAGCGTTCGATTTGTTCGTCGGACAAGCTGACGGCGAGATCGCCAAGGCTGTCGATGGCTTTATCCAGTGCGCGATTCCAGGCGACGAAAACCTCGTCCCGCAGGCCGAGGACCTCGGTTGCGGAGATACCATCGGCCGCGGCCAGCGCGGCGCGGTCGAGAAATTGCTGGTAGCGCATCAGTTCCTCGTTGCGATGCCAGACGAAGAACTGTTCCAGGCGATTGTCCAGCTGATCGCTTTGCGCCGGATCCAGGTCGAAAGCATCGTCGATTTCGCCGGCAACGTAATTGGGGGCATTGTTATAGGCCATGTCGGCCAGGCCGCCGCAGCCGGTTAACAACAGAAAGGTCAGAGCATAGAGGGATTTACGAAAATATTTCATCGGTTCACCTGATGCTTGTACGACATCATAATCGATCTGGATTACATGTAAATGACAAATCGCGGCTGCGCCGCGATAAATTCAGGGTGCTGCTCTCCGCAGGGGCTTGGGCAGGGAGAAGATCACGTCCTCGGTAAAGCCGAGCGACGATGCGCCGTCGGCACCATTTTGCTGCAAATATTCGACTACGTTTTGCACCAGCAGTTCGGGTGCCGAGGCGCCGGCGGTGACGCCGATTCGGGTCTTGCCGTGCAGCCATTGCGGCTTGATATCGGCCTCGCTGTCGATCAGGTAGCCCTCGATGCCCCTGTTCTCGGCAATTTCCCGCAGGCGATTGGAGTTCGAGCTATTGCGCGAACCGACCACGAGGATCAGGTCGCACTGTTCGGCTAGCTGCTTGACCGCGTCCTGGCGGTTTTGCGTGGCATAGCAGATGTCGTCTTTTTTCGGTCCCTGGATATCGGGAAAGGTCCGATAAAGCGCGTCGATCACGACCGCGGTGTCATCTTTCGACAGCGTGGTCTGAGTGACGAAACGCAGCTCCCGTGGATTGCCTACCTTGAGCCGGTGCACGTCCTCGGCCGATTCGACCAGGTAAATTTCACCACCACTGGAGCGGTCATACTGGCCCATCGTGCCCTCGACCTCGGGATGGCCGCGGTGGCCGATGAGTATGGTCTCGATACCCTTGCGGCTGTAACGGCTGACCTCCATGTGGACCTTGGTAACCAGCGGGCAGGTGGCATCGAATACCTTGAGCTTGCGCCGCTCGGCCTCGCGTTGTACCGACCTGGAAACGCCGTGGGCGCTGAAAATAACGTAGCTGTCGTCGGGGATCTGGTCCAGCTCGTCGACGAATATGGCGCCCTTTTGCCGAAGATCGTCGACCACGTAACGATTGTGTACGACTTCGTGGCGTACGTATATCGGCGCGCCGAACAGGTGGATCGCGCGTTCGACAATCTCGATCGCACGGTCGACACCGGCGCAGAAACCTCGGGGATTGGCAAGCAGGATTTCCATTAGTGCAGTGTCTTCGGCTCGCTGTCGTTGTCGATGGAAACGACTCTGACACTGTAACGAACGGTTTGACCGGCAAGCGGGTGATTCAGGTCGACCCTGACCTCGTCCTCGTTGAAATCGAGAATGGTGCCCGGCAGGGTTTCACCTTCCTCGGTCGCGAACTCGATAATCAGCCCCGGCTCGAGCTCCAGATCGGGATCGAACTCGATGCGCGGGATCGAGCGAAACAGGGTTTCGTCGATGTAGCCAAAAGCGAGATCGGGTCTGATATCGATGGTTTCCTCTTCGCCTTCGCGCAGGCCGATCAGCGCGAGTTCGAGACCTTCGGCCATTTCGCCGCAGCCGAGCTGCACCGTCATCGGTTCGTCGTCGAAGTTATCTTCGAGCACGTCGCCGTTGGGTAATCCGAGGCGGTAAAAAATGGTGACGAGGCTGTTGCGTTCGATCTGGCTCATGGCTTTATTCGGTGCTGGTTTTGCCGAAACCGGTGAAGCTGCTCAGTATCAGCAAAACCGCGCCGACAAAGATCGCGGCGTCGGCGATGTTAAAGGCCGGCCATGGATAACTGCCCAGCCAGATCTGAATGTAATCGATGACGTGGCCTAGGTAAACCCGGTCGATCAGGTTGCCGATAGCACCGCCCAGGATCAGGCTCAGGGAGATCGCGGTCAGGGTTTCGTCGCGTGGCAGCTTGTAAATCCATTGCACGATGATCAGGCTGATGACGATGGCGATGACGGTGAACAGCCAGCGCTGCCAGCCACCGGCATTGGCGAGGAAGCTGAAAGCGGCGCCGGTGTTATAGGTCAGGTACCAGTCGAAATAGGGCAGCAGGTTAACCGGCTGGTGCGGGGTCAGCTGGGACTCGGCGATCTGTTTGGCGGCCTGGTCGAGCACGATCACCAGCAGGCTGATCCATAACCATTTAAGCTGGGGGCGGGTAGCATTCATGGTCTGCGATACGCGCTCAGGCGTAGCGGCGTTGCTCACCCAGGCCATCGACGTTTTCGACACAGCGCCCGCAGAGTTCGGGGTGATCGGCATGGCTGCCAACGTCTGCGCGATGATGCCAGCAGCGCACGCATTTGGCATGTTCGCTCGGTACCGCTTCGACCAGTACTCGGTTGCCATCGGCAAGCCTGACGGCGTCTCCGGCGCGGGACTCGGCCAGCGGCTTTACCTGGGTTGCCGATGTAATCATGACGAAGCGTAATTCGTCGCCGACGGTCTGCAGGCTATCGATTAGCGCCTGATCGGTAGCGATGCTCACCTCGGCGTCGAGGCTGCCACCGATCTGGCCTTCCTGGCGCAGGACTTCGAGCCGGCGATTGACTTCGGTGCGTACCTGGTCGATCGCAGCCCAGTCCCCGGACTCGACCTCGTCGTCGGCATAATCGAACAGCCCTTCGTACCATTCGGCGATAAACACGCCGAGCTCGTCACGCTGACCCGGCATATGCTCCCAGATTTCGTCGGCGGTAAAACTCAGGATGGGCGCGATCCAGCGCGTCATTGCCTCGGTTATGTGATACTGCGCACTCTGGCACGAACGCCGTGCCTGAGAATCGGCTCGGGTCGTGTATTGCCGGTCCTTGATCACGTCGAGGTAGTAGCCGCCGAGCGTTTCCGAGCAAAAGTTGTGAATCTTCTGCACCGCGATATGGAAAAGGTAGTCGTCGTAAATCTGCTTCAGTTCATTCTGCAGTTTTAGCGTCTCGCCGACGATCCAGCGATCGAGCGCGAGCATTTCATCCGCCGCGACCAGGTGCTCCGCCGGCTCGAAGTCATTGGTGTTGGCCAGCAGGAAACGAATCGTGTTGCGGATGCGTCGATAGGAATCCGCTGTGCGTTTCAGAATTTCATCCGAGATCGACATTTCGCCGGAATAATCGGTAGCCGCGACCCACAGGCGCAGGATGTCGGCGCCGAGCGTCTTCGTGACCTTGATCGGCGCGATCACGTTGCCCACCGACTTCGACATTTTCATACCCCTGGCGTCGACGGTGAAACCGTGCGTCAGCACCTGCTTGTAAGGCGCGCAGCCGTGCATCGCGCAGGATGCCAGCAAAGACGAATGGAACCAGCCGCGGTGCTGATCCGAACCCTCTAAGTACATGTCGGCCGGGAAATGCGTGCGCGGATCGCGCTGCAAAACGCTGAAGTGCGTCGTGCCCGAATCGAACCAGACGTCAAGCGTGTCGCCGACCTTGAGGTAGTCATCGATATCGTCGCCGAGCAGTTCTTTCGGGTCGAGAGAAAACCAGGCCTGGATGCCTTCTTTTTCGATACGCTGCGCGACCGCTTCGATCAGCTCGCTGGTACGCGGATGCAGTTCCTGGGTTTCGCGGTGCATGAACAGCGTGATCGGCACGCCCCAGTAGCGCTGGCGCGAGATACACCAGTCGGGCCGGTTTTCGATCATGCTTTCGATGCGCGCCTGGCCCCAGGATGGTACCCAGCGGACCTTCCTGATCTCGGACATCGCGGTCTCGCGCAGACCGACCTTGTCCATGCTGATGAACCATTGCGGCGTCGCGCGAAAGATGATCGGCGTCTTGTGGCGCCAGCAGTGCGGGTAGCTGTGGTCGAATTTTTCGACATGCATCAGCGCGTTGCGTTGTTTTAATACCTCGACGATATGATCGTTGGCCTTGAACACATGTTCGCCGGCGAACAGCTCTGTGCTCGGCAGGAAACAGCCGTCGTCGCCGACCGGGTTATAGATCTCGAGGCCGTATTTTATGCCGGTGTCGAAGTCGTCCTGACCATGGCCCGGTGCGGTGTGCACGGCGCCGGTACCGGCATCCAGCGTGACGTAATCGCCCAGCACCATGACCGATTCGCGGTCGTAAAACGGATGCGACATGCGAAGATTTTCGAGCGCGCTGCCGGGCGCGCGGGCGACGACGTGGTAAGTTTCGACGCCGTAACGTTTCAACGCTTCCTCGGCCAGCGCTTCGGCCAGCAGCAGGCGTTCGTCATCGACCTGCACCAGCACGTACTCGTCCGCGGGATTCAGCGCCACTGCCAGGTTGGCCGGCAGCGTCCACGGCGTCGTGGTCCAGATCATTACCGAGATCGGGCCCTCGCCGGCGTTTTCACCCTCGAGCGACATCGCGGCGACGAAGGCATCTTCGTCGACGGCAGGAAAGCGTACGTCGATTGCCGGCGACGTCTTGTCGCGGTATTCGACTTCGGCCTCGGCCAGCGCCGAGCCGCAGTCGGTGCACCAGTGTACCGGCTTGGAGCCGCGGGTGACGTGGCCGTTATCGATGATCTTGCCGAGTGCGCGTACGATGTTGGCCTCGGTTTCGAATTTCATCGTCAAATAGGGATCGTCCCAGTCGCCGAGCACGCCGAGGCGAACGAAATCCTTGCGCTGATTGTCGATCTGGCCGAGCGCGAATTCGCGGCAAGCCCGGCGAAACTCGTCGGCCTCGACCTTGACCCCGACCTTGCCCAGCTTCTTTTCCACCTGGTGCTCGATCGGCAGGCCGTGACAGTCCCAGCCGGGCACATAGGGTGCATCTTCGCCGTTAAGCGTACGCGACTTGACGATCATGTCCTTCAGGATCTTGTTGACCGCGTGGCCGATATGAATATCGCCGTTGGCGTAGGGCGGGCCGTCGTGCAATACATAGCGCGTGCGCCCGACGCGCGCGTCGCGGATCCGCTGGTAGAGATTTTTATCCTGCCAGGTTTGCAGGCGCTCGGGTTCGCGCTGCGCCAGGTTGCCGCGCATCGGAAACCCGGTGTCGGGTAGGTTCAATGTAGACTTGTAATCTGCCAACTGCTAATCATTCCTTACTAAAATAAGCCATCGCGTTTTCGGTATCGCGGGCGATATTCTCGGTTAATTCCTCGAGCGAATCGAACTTCTTTTCATCGCGTATCTTGTGCAAAAACTCGACCACGACGCTACATCCATAGACGTCCTGATCGAAATCCAGAATATATACCTCGAGAATGGTATCGACGCCGGCCACCGTCGGGCGCGTGCCGATACTGGCCACGCCCTCAAGCACGCGATTATCTATGCCTTTCACGCGAACCGCAAATATTCCTTTAACGATCAGGGTTTTATCGCCCATTTTGATGTTTATAGTGGGGTATCCGAGTTCGCGCCCCAGTTTTTTACCGTGGGCCACTCGGCCCGACAGCGAGTACGGGCGGCCGAGCAGTTCGGCGGCTTTTTCGAAATCGCCCGCTTCGATGCAGTGACGGATGCGTGTGCTGCTGACGCGCTCGCCGTCCAGCATCAGGGTTTCGGTCTCGTCGACGGTGAAGCCGAAGCGGGCGCTGTTTTGCATCAGGAACTCGAAATTGCCCTGGCGATTCTTGCCGAAGTGGAAATCGTCGCCGATGACTAGATGGCGCGTATTCAGGTTTTTCAGCAGGATGTTC
This sequence comes from Gammaproteobacteria bacterium, assembly GCA_020354435.1. Taxonomy (GTDB): domain Bacteria; phylum Pseudomonadota; class Gammaproteobacteria. Next base: position 2,878,224 of record CP070646.1, on the reverse strand, counting down.
TGCACGAATTCCTCGGCGCTTTGTTCGGCCAGCGCGTCGTTGAAATGCAGACACAGCAGGTAATCGATTTGCTGCGCTTTCAGGTAGGCGATTTTTTCGCGGAACCGCGCCAGTCGCTTGGGCGCACGTTCGGGCGCAAAAAACTCGATCGGCTGAGGTTCGAATATGATCACCACGGTCGGTAACGAGGTAAGGCTTGCGACCCGTTTCAATTGTTCGATGACGAGCTGATGCCCGCGGTGCACGCCGTCGAAATTGCCGATCGTTACCGCACTCGCCGGCAGTGGGCTCGCCAGGTTATAAAGTCCACGGATTAGCTGCATATTCACAAGTTCCCCGGATCAGGCGCATTTCGTGATCAGGCGATGAAATGTCTGGGGCGAAAACCCATTATCCAGAGCACAATGCCGTAACACAAGATGGCCGGCACGATCAGCCAGGCGAGTTCGGCCAGGCGGCCGTACCAGCGTAGCTCGCTCCACACGGTTACGTCCGGCAGCATGAACTGGATCAGGGCGGTCATCGCGATACAGGCGCCGAGAATTTTCAGCAGCGGCAGGCTGAAAGTTTCGATCCCGCCGAGGATAGAATCCCGCTGCAGGCATTGCGCCAGGCGAAAGGCGTTGAAGTAGGCCGAGGCGCTGGTTGCGAGCGCGAGACCTACGTGCGGCGCGATAAAATCCGCCTGTACCATCGAGACCACGAAGACGAGGTTTAACACCATGTTAAAGACCATCGCCTGGATGCCGATGCGCACCGGCGTCCTGGTGTCCTGGCGCGCGTAGAAACCGTTAGCCAGGATCTTGATCAGGATGAAGGCCGGCAGGCCGAGGCAGTAAGCCATCAGGCTGTAGGCCGCCATTATCGAATCGTTGGCGCTGAAGGCGCCGTACTGGAACAGGGTTGCCAGAATCGGCTGTGCCAGCAGGAACAGGCCAAAGGTGGCCGGCACCGCGATCAGCAGGGATAACTGGATCGCCCAGCGCAGGGTATCGTTAAAATGGGTCGCGCCCTTTTTATAGTGCGCCTCGGACAGGTTCGGCAGCACCACGGTTGCGAGCGCGATACCGAAGACGCCGAGCGGAAATTCGAGCAGACGATCGGAATAGTACAGCCAGGCGACGCTACCGGTCATCAGGAACGAGGCAATAAAGGTGTCGAACAGGAGGTTGATCTGTGCCACCGATGAACCGAACAGCGCCGGGATCATGAGCTTGACGATTTTCTGTACGCCCTCATGGCGCCAGCCCCATCTGGGTTTCGGCAGCAAACCCTCGCGGTAGAGAAATGGCAGCTGGAACAGGAGTTGCGCGACACCGGCGACGAAAACCCCCCAGGCCAGCCCGGTAATCGGCACTTCGAGGCGCGGGCTTAAGTACATGGCGCAACCGATCAGGCTCAGGTTGAGCAATACCGGCGTGAAAGCCGGCACGGTAAAACGCTTCCAGGTGTTGAGGATGCCGCCCGCCATCGCCGTCATCGAAATCAGCAATATGTACGGGAAGGTGATGCGCAGCATGTCGGCGGTGAGGTCGAACTTGGCCGGCTGATCGAGAAAGCCGGCGGCGAAGATGCTGATCAACAGCGGCGATGCGAGCACGCCGAACAGGCTCAACAGCAACAGAATGCCGCCCAGTGTGCCGGCGACACGATCGATCAGGTCACGCGTCTGGGCCGCCGTGTAGTTATTGCGGTACTCGGTCAGGACCGGCACGAAGGCAAGCGAAAAGGCCCCCTCGGCGAACAGCCGGCGCAGGAAATTGGGGATCTTGAAGGCAACAAAGAATGCGTCTGCGGCGTCCGAGGCCGAGAAAAATCGCGCAATGACGATATCGCGCGCGAGCCCGAGCAGGCGCGACAACAGGGTCATCGCGCTGACCGAGGCGGTGGATTTGATCAGGGCGCTCAATTAACTACCGTCATCCCCACGAAAGCGACCGCGCAGCGGTCGTCCCGGAAAGTGCATTAGCACTTATCCGGGACCTCCAAACGGGCCCGTGTTTGCAACGAAGACATCGGGAGATCCCCGCTTGCGCGGGGATGACGAACCAGCACATGCGACATTCGGATTTAGTTTCGCCGTAGAAGCGCCGAATTCTAGCACTTAAGGCCTTACATGGCAGTTATTTCGGGTTGACAGCGGCAGGTGCAGTGAAGATAATGCGCGCCTCGTTTTTTCAAGCCCGATTCTCAGGAGTAAACCTTGGCAAACTCAGCATCTGCGCGCAAGCGTGCAAACCAGGCCGAACAACGTCGTCAGCGTAACGCCAGTCGCCGCTCGATGATGCGGACCTACATCAAGGCGACCGTTGCCGCGATTAATGCCGCCGACAAGAAGACTGCTGAAGAAGCCTATAAAAAGGTTGTACCCGTGCTCGACAGCGCTGCCACTCACGGCCTGATCAGCCATAACAAGGCCGCGCGCCACAAGAGTCGCCTGAACGCGCAGATCAAGGCGCTGTAAAAGTTTCGCGATTACGCAATAAAGCCGGGCTTGCCCGGCTTCTTTTTGCCTGAATCATACGTCATTGCGAGCGTAGTGAAGCAATCTTGTTGGAGGTTGCTTCGCTACAGCCAGTGCGCTCGCTTCGCTGCCGGGCTGGCCCCGTTCGCAATGACACTCTTGTTTTTATTTCGCCAGCCATTCGTGGCTGAGCAGTACCTCGCCGGCGGCCAGTATGCTGCCGACAAAAAGTTCCCCGACCTCGACCTGGCCTACGCCTTTCGGCGTGCCGGTCATGATGATGTCACCATCCTCGAGATGCATGAATTCCTCTATGCCGGCCAGGATCTGCGCCGGTTTGTGCATCATCAATTCGTAGCCGCCGTCCTGGCGCAGCTCGTCATCGACCTCGAGCCGTAGCGACAGGCTCGTGATATCGGTATCGCCGAGGCTGAGAAAATCGCTGAAGCAGGCGGCGCCGTCGAAAGCCTTGGCGCGTTCCCATGGCAGGCCCTTGCCTTTCAGCTTCGATTGCAGCTTGCGCCGCGTCAGGTCGAGACCGAAACCGACGCCGTAGAGCCCGCCGTCACGCACCATGAAACAGATTTCGCCCTCGTAGTGCAGGGCTTCGCCGTCACGCTCGGCATACAGCGTGTCGGAGATCGACGAGTTGGGCTTGTTGAAGATGACCATCGCGTCCGGTGTTTCGTTGCCAAGTTCGCGAATGTGCTCGAGATAGTTGCGACCGACGCAGACGATCTTGGACGGGGTAAAAGTTCCCGAGTCGATGTTAAGGCTTTTCATATCCGCGAGTATAAAACAGTAAATAGTTCACACGAATTATTTTTTGGTTCAGCCTGGATTCATCCGGCGCGCGCTAGAGTGACCCCGTCATCAAAAGCAACGGGAGACTGAGATGATCAGAAAAGGGGTAAACAAAACCAGGCTGATGGCGGCGGCCGGACTGTTGACGTTTGCAATGGCCAGCGCTCCGGCCAACGCGCATCACGGGCATAACTATGTTGCGCCGCTGGCGGCATTTATAGCGCTGGGGGCGTTTATGCATCACAGCCACCATCGGCACCATCACCGTCATCATGGGCATCATGGGCATCACGGCCATTACAGGCATCATCGCAGGCACAGCCACAGCCATGGCGGCTACCACGCACCGCGGCATAAACGTCACAACCACTGGTAAACGAAGATGAAGACGGTCGCAATCATACTGATGACCACGGTTCTGCTCGGCGCAGAACCGTCGGCCCTTGCCGCCGACGAACGGTTGGTGAGCCGGTCGGCGGGCAAGCTTCAACAGGATCAGAGCATCGACCTGACCGCCAGGCTCGAGTCGAGCGAACCGGTAATCAGTGCGAAGCCGACGCAGGCGGAAAATTACGCGCAATCGCCGACGGCCGAAGCCCATGCCGGTATCGCTAATCGCCACGATCAATTGTTCGAAATTTACCAAGCCGATGTGAGCCTGATCAGCGATCTCGACGATGACGGCTATCACCACGCGCTCAGGGTTGTATTCGATGTCGATGTCAGCCACGACGACGCCACGGTTTACGCCAAGCTCTACCTGAGCCGCGAAGGCGAGCCGTGGAGCCAGTACTTCACCACCGATCTGTTTTACATCCACGGCGATGATGTTGCCGACACCTACGAGGTCGAAACCGAGCTGCTCGAGGGATATCCACCAGGCTACTACGCCGTGCTGGTCGAAATTTACAGCCTCGATCATGCCTACATGGTGGCGAGCGAAGTGCTCGATTATCACTATCTCGGCAGGGATCTGACCATCGAAGATCTTTCCTGGGACGAGCGTGGTACGGTTTCTTACGATGATTCGCATAGCGGGGAACATCACTCCTCGCATGCCGGCAGCATCGGTTGGCTGCTGGCGTTCTTCCTGATTGTCCAGGTGGTGATCGCAGCCAGGGGAGCCCTCGCGTTAACCCCCTGTAAAAAGCGAAAAATACAACAAAAAAGGCTCCCCTGAGCTGCGGTCCTTTTACGGGTTACCAGAGTTCCCCCGGCGCGCAAGCGCCAAGCCCCCGAGGAGGGCGTCATCCCCGACCGGTTTAGCCCACCGGCCGGGGATTTTTTTCCAACTATCCGTCGTTCCCGCAAGGCGGGAACGACACCCCAAATCGTCATCCCGGCCTCCGAGCCGGGATCTCCAGACGTTATCGCGTTCTAAGGTCCCCGCTTTCGCGGGGACGACTCCAGGCCGGTATGACTTTTCAATTTACTCGGTCTATATCCCCTATAAACTGGGCGCGTTGAAGAGTGGTATAGTACTGGCCAAAAGAGTTCTCGATGCGTATCTGGAAGCAGGCGAGTGAATTAGCTGCGCAGACGCCGATCAGCAGAAACCGGTATGTCGATTTTCTGCGTGCGGCGTCGATTTGCATCGTCATCGTCGGACACTGGTTGATGGCGACGGTGTATTACGTCGATGGCGAACTCACCACCGAACACGTGTTTCGCGTCATACCGGCAACGCAGTGGCTGACCTGGATATTCCAGGTAATGCCGATCTTTTTTATCGTCGGCGGTTATTCCAACGCCGTTTCCCTCGAAAGCGCAAGGCGCAAAAATATCGGCTACGCCGGCTGGTTATCGACGCGGCTGAATCGGCTCAGCGTACCGCTACTAATCCTGATTCTGGCCTGGACGCTGATCGCCCTGCTCATGCGCCTGGCCGGCTACGAGGCGGCGACCATCCAGTTGATAACCCGGGTCGCGCTGATACCGACCTGGTTTCTTGCAATCTACATCATGGTTGTGATTCTCGCCCCAGCCGCGTACAGGGTGTGGCAAAAGTTCGGCTTCAGGTTATTCTGGCTGCTGGTCTCTATCGCGGCCCTGATGGACTGGCTGTATTTCGCCGCCGAAGTCCGCTGGCCGAGCTGGAGCAGTTATTTCTGGGTCTGGCTTGCGATTCATTGTCTCGGCTTCGCCTGGAGAGACAGTCGTTTGGGTTCGTCGCGGCTATTGCTCGTCTATTCCCTGTTATCGATCTCGGCGCTGGCGATTCTGGTTTTCGTCGGCCCCTATCCGCTTGCGATGATCGGTTCCCCGGATATGACCCTGTCCAATACGACACCGCCCAAGGTTACGCTGGTCGCACTCAGCCTGTTCCAGTTTGGCCTGTTGCTGGCGCTGGAAAATCCGATGCGTCGTCTCCTGACGAATCTGCGACTGTGGACCGCGACCGTGCTGATCAACGGCATGATCATGAGCATTTACCTGTGGCACGTGAGCGTGATGGTCGCGTTGATCGCGGTGCTTTACTATTCAGGCGGCACCGGCCTGGGTTTCGAACCCGGCAGCGGTGACTGGTGGCTGTCGCGCCCGCTGTGGATCGCGGCGCTGTTATTGCCGCTTATACCACTGGCCTTGCTGCTGTCTCCGATGGAGCGGCTTTCGCGAGCCGGCGACAGGCGGGTGCTGTCGCCGTTGCGTCAGGTTGCCGGTGCGTGTTTGATCTGTCTCGGTATCGCGTTGCTGGCGCTGTTCGGTTACGGCGGCGTCCCGGCGTGGATCGATGTCGTCTTGTTTGCGCTGGTCGCCGTCGGTGCAGGCATCGGTGGACTGCTATCGCATATTAATCGTTAACCACAGGCCGAAAACGCTCCTGGGGTAAACAGGTCATTGCTTTTGTCGATTGTCGTGCTGGAAGCGTTCGCCGAGGAGTTGCACGATGGCTTTGAAATCATTATTGCTGGCCCAGCCGAGATTGATTACTTTTTCCTTGGCCTCGCCATCTTGCATCACGGTTAGCTTCAGCGCGCGCATCACGGTTTGAACGTTTCGGATCGACTCGGCGGGATAAAACTCGCCACAATAGAGACCCTTCTCGTCGAGCGCCAGACGCGCCTGGCCGAGACGCTGTTTTGCGTAACGCATGCCGATCAGGCCCGTGATGAAAAAGGTAATATAGTGCGGCAATGTCGGTGGCCAGGCCCAGATTCCTAGCAGGTACAGGAGAACCGGCGCAATCGCGATATTAACCGCCATATGGATTGTCCTCGGCTTGCTCGAATAGAAGATATGCGCTTCGCCGTCGTTTTCAGTCGTATCATTCATGTCGTGTGAAGCCTGCAGCTGTCGGGATAAACCTTGATCGCCGGTACCTGGTTCTGGCCGAGTTCCTGCTGCAGGTTCTCCCAGTAACCCGTCGAGTAAAGGTCACCGTGCATCTGCCGAAATAGCATGCGCTGCTCGCGGTTGCGAATACACAGGCCGGCCTCTATCTCCTCCGGCAGGAAGATCACGCCGTCCTCGAAATACCAGTCGGGGATATCTTCCTCACCGTCGATACGATCGAGGTTACTGCGAACCTTGACCTCGAGAAAATCCTCCAGTGCATCGTAGTCGAACAGATAGACCTTGAGAAAGTGGCTGACGCCGTAATTGCGCGCATCGAGATCCTTGTTGAAGATATTCGCCGCGGCATTGTTCTTGATGCAGTCGCCGAGGTTCTCGATCACGTAACGCACCTCGCGCTCGTCGGCGTTTTCGAGAAACACCGGCAGCGGCGTCATGCGCGGCTGCACGATAAGGTACTTGAAGACGACGTTGCCGCGCTGCAACGAGACGGTGTCGCTGGCCTCGCTTAACAGTTCCTCGAGCAGCTGCGGTGAAAACAGCCGCTGCTCCAGCGCGATATTGAAGTAAATGATGTTGTCGAGCATGCTGCCGGTGCGGTTGATTTCGTGTACCCGGCTGTACTTGGCCTTGACCGAATCGATGCCTTCGAATTCTCCCCACTTGTAACCCTCGGTCGGGTGGTTGCGGATGACCTTTAGATTGTAGGCCGACGCGGATCCGGAAAACCCGATCGCGACCGTGCCTGGCTCGCCGATCGCGGTATCGAGCACGCCGCCGGTATTTTCCAGCTCCTGCTTGAGTTCCTTCATCACCGCGACCTTGCCGACGTGGTTGTAACCGATGGTCGAATAGTGCAGACCGAGCGCGCGATGCGGCATCAGCGAATGCAGGTAGGCGCTGAGTTCGTGATAAAAGCGCGTGGTAACGTGAAAATTCGCCAACGTCGAGCTGAACAGGTTGTGCGCGAGGTTCTGGTCGAGAATGACCGCGTCGCAGTAAACACCTTCGTCGCAGTTCAGTAACGCGATCATCAGCGGCGTAAAACTGCCGTCGTCGAAGCGAATCCTGCCGACCAGGTAGGCGCCGCGGTTGCGGAAAAATCCGGCATCGACCATTTCGATCGTACCTACCCGCAGATGTCGCCGTGCGGCGAAACGGTTGATTCGCGCGCAGATCGCGGCACTGTCTTTTTCGATATCACGATAGCGGGTCGAAAAATCGGGAACTTGAAGAATTTGCTGCAACAGCGCCGGTGTAACCTCGCCGTTGCCGTCGAATTGTTTCAGCAGTTCGTCGGGATATTCGTCGGCACTTTGCGCCGAGCCCCAGAAGGAATACTCCACCGGTTTCCATTCGTCGCGGTACACCATGCGCCGGATCGAGTGCATGAAAGCGTAGGCGACATCGGACTCGTAGCGGTCCTCGACCATGCGCCAGAAGTGATCTTCGAGTTGATTCAGGAAACTTGCATCGATCGAGATATTCGGCTGTATCGCCTTCAGATAGGCGCCCATGCGATGGATATAGGAGCTGTACAGCGACAGGCGATAACGCGACAGCCAGATCGACGTGCTGTGATGCTGCTGCTCGAATGCGGTTTTGGCCTGGTACGGCACTTCGAGAAATTCGCGGTAAAACTGCTCGAACTGCGCCAGCACCCATTCGGCGGTAATGCGGATGCGGTCCTTGCGCTGGCCGGCACCGACCATGCGGAAGGTGAACTTTTCCTGGTCCAGGCCGATTGCGAGTGCCATCGCCGTAAGCCGCCTCGATTTATTCCGGGAAGTCGTCGAATTGATTGACCAGGTCGCCGATGCCCGGTATGGAGATGTTGATCTCGCTACCCGGTTTCATCGTGCGCGCGCCGACAGACGTGCCGCAGCAAATCAGGTCGCCCGGCACCAGCCTCTGGTACTCGGAAATCATCGCGACAATTTGTTGCGGGCTGTAAATCATGTCGCTGACCGGGTAGTTCTGGCGCTCTTCGCCGTTCTGGATGGCGAGAATACCGAGTCCGGCGGGATCGATGTCGGTGTTGATGCACGGTCCGATCGGTGTAAAGGTGTCGTAACCCTTGCTGCGGGTCCACTGCTGGAACGCCTTGTCCTCGAACAGGAACTCAATCGCGGTCACGTCGTTGACGCAGGTGTAACCGAAAATATAGTCGTCAGCCTGGTCCGTGGATATGTCGCGGCACTCGCGGCCGATGACGATACCGAGCTCGGCCTCGAAGATGACGCGCCCCTGGTGCCCGCGCGGGCGGTAAATCGTCCGCTGCGGACCGATCACGCTGGTCACCGGCTTCATGAAATAAAGCGGCGTGACCGGAATGGTCTGACCCTCTGCTTCGGCGCGTTCGTGGAAATTGTTCCACAGCGCCAGGATCGAATTGGGTCGAAACGGCGCGAGCAGTTCGACATCGGCCAGGGCGACCGTGTCACCGTTCGGTGCCGGCTCGCCGAACAGGTCGTCGTCGCAGACCGCGATTTGGTCGGCGTCGAGCATGCCGAGGTGTGTTTTGTCGTTCCAGTTGAAGCGTACCCAGCTAGTCATGTCATTTCGATTCCGAAAAGGGGAAGGGCGCGGAATCTATCACAGCAGCGGGCAAATTTGAATTCAGGTATGCCCGCTTTCTCGTCATTGCGAGCGAAGCCCGGGCCGTGAGCGAAGCAAACACTTTGGCTGTAGCGAACCAATCTCCCGCGTTTTCGTCATTGCGAGATTCTATGATGAAGCACAAGTAATTTCCGAACGATAGACGCTGTCAGATTTCAGTAATGCAAAACTGATACGTGCAATCTTCCTCGCCAGTATAACGCTGGTCTGTATTTCGCTAAGGCCTCTCGCCATCAATCTTTGCTTCATTTCAGCCCACTCAGGATACCGGTAAGCAGCGGCTCGTGCGCCATTGAACAGTAAGCGGCGAACCTCCGGGTCGCCCTTCTTGGTGAGTTTCCTTCGCCCCCGATAAGTCCCGGAATCTCGAACCCTGACGTCCAGACCTAAAAACGAGATGAAACGATCAACGCCACAGAACTCTCCGCGGTAATACATCGTGGTCAGCGCCAGGGCATTCAAACGCCCAACCCCGGGAATCGTACGCAGGCGAGACAGTGCGTCGCGCCAACCCGACTCATCCGCTAGCGCGTGAGCCAGGCCTGTGAGTCGCTTGATCAACCGATCGAGACTCGCCAGCGATTCATCGACCTCCGGTATTTGTAGACACAAATCGCGCAAGCTCAGATCCAACTGGCTCCTCAACTTGACCAGCTTTGCACGGCGCTTGAGTATTCGCCACAAACGGCGTTCCCGCTGGTTTTGTGGATTGACTTCGCGGAGATGGGCTCGCTCCGAAATCAGGTAACGATGGATTAAACTCGCATCGCTCGCGTCGGTCTTCGCTCTGACTCCGACCGCTTCTCGATACTTGTTCAATCGGTACCCATCGATCAAATATACCGTGAATCCTCGCCCCAACGCCCGATCGACCAACTGTTCGTGGTAGACGTTTGTCGCTTCCACCGCAATCGACACTGGTCCGCTGAAACTATCCAAAAACCGATCGATCGCATCGGGATCATTACCGATTACACCGACCGCATCCGGTTCACTGCCCATGAACTCCAAGTGCCTTTTGCTTACATCAAATCCCAAGGTGACTTCTTCGACTTCTTTTGCCATGATGTCCTCGCTGGTTATTAGTCCAGTAGCCGGGGCATCACCGACGCAAGCTTGTTAGAATTGGCCTTCCACAAGCGAGATTCTTTATTGGCGTTTTGGTGATGAGGTGGGGAATATCTCGCAATGTCCGTACCCAAAGGTCGGAAGCGAAGCTTGAGGTCCCTGCCACCCCGGCGCCCTTCATTCTCCCAAATTCCAGGCACAAGTCACCATACAAGCGAAGCGAAGCAATCTTTTAAAGGTTGCTTCGTCCCGCCGCGGCCTTCGGCCCCGC
>CP070646.1:2863182-2867604 GCA_020354435.1 Gammaproteobacteria bacterium | reverse complement strand
TGTGCTTACATACTGAGTGCTGTGTTGAGTTCAGAATGTTTTGGTTTTCTGCAGAAAAATAGCCCTCCAATTTTTTCGAGTTTTTCAACAGAATCGGTCGGAGATTGCCTCCTGGCCTCTCATAATAAGCGTCTCAAATCGGAAAACCTGACGCATAAAAGATTTCGATGCGCGGTAATGATCGACCCGAAGCAGAAATCTGTATCGAATCAATGTTCAAAATAATGCAGCCGGTACGCGAGGAAGCTGTCGCTGATATCGGTCTCTGCCGTACTACGTGAAGAGGTCGATTTTGCCTCCCTCCGGGTGCGTCTACCGGCGGACCGTACTGTTATCGCAGGTTCGTCCGTTGACGATGATCCGGACATCAAAGCCTGTGTCCAGAGAACCATTTGCGTTCAGGCGCACGAGGCCGTTTACGATGCGGCCGTCGTAACGGGTGAAACCTCCGCCGACATAGAGATCGGTGCTGCCGTCCGCCGCGCGCGCGAGGCTGATAACCTGGCTTTGAGACGACAGGTCGGTCGGATCGCTGAATCCCGCGCCGGTGACAAAACTGTTTACATTCGAACCCGTGATGCCGAGGCGAACAATCCCGCCCGCCGGACTACCCTGATAAGCGGTAAATTCGCCGCCGGCGTAAATCTCGTTGCTGCCGTCGTTCGCGCGCACGATTCTCGTGACATCGTCGTCGAAGCCGGTGCCAACAACGAAAAGATTATCTGGGGTACCGTCCTGACTCAGCCGGATGATCCGGTTGGGGTCGCTGAATCCGCCACCAACATAGACATCGTCCGTACCGTCGAGCGCCGGTGCGATCGTGTAAACGGGAAAGATACCTAACGAGGGATTGAATTCTGGCGTTGTGTCCGGAGTGCCGAAACTGTTGTAACGCTCCAGTGGTGGAAAGCCGCTGCCGCCGCCGTAGACATCGCTCGAACCACTGCCCTCCATCGCCACGGCCTCGATGTTGGAAACGATAGCGACGAAGCCATCATCGCGCGTACCGACATCCTTCAGACGCACCAGTCCGCCAGCGAGGACGCCCTGGTAGGCGCTGAAATTGCCGCCGACGTAGATATCCCCGGAGCCATCCGCGGCAGGCACGATACTGTTCACGCGGCCGTTGAACCCGGTGCCGACTGCGAAGCCGGCGTCGAGCGTGCCGTCCGGATTCAGTCGAAGTATCCCTTCGCTGAAGTCACCGCCAACATAGATATCACCTGTATTGGCGCCATCCACCGCGATTGCAATCGTCCGGATCGCGTTTTCGCTGTTGCCGGTCGCGATATCGACAGCGACCTGCTCGAGACCGTTGCCACCGAGGCGCGAAACGCGATCGACGGTGCCGTCTTCAGTCTCGGCCAGCAGCCCGACCCAGACTTCACCGGCTGGGCCTATGACCGGCGCGATACCGCGGATCTCGAGTGTGCACAGCAAGACGCCGTTACCGTCGCTGCTGCTGTCGCTGGCAAGGATGCCGAAAATCCCGAGCGCGTAGATCCCGCTTAACAGTAGCAGGCGCAGGCGAGGACTAATCTTCGATTTCATCGCCCTTCTCCGTAGAGAAACGAGTCAGCAGCAGGATCGCGACCGCGCCGCCGGCAATCGCCGCCAGCAGGTCGAGTGGGTCGAATACTCCGCGTTGCCAGTAGGGCCCGATCGCGTCCCAGGCGTAAGTGGGGAGGATGGATCCGAGCCAGTCGGCGAGCCGGGCCGCGATCAACGGAGCCTGGGTCAGTTCCAGGCAGACTACGACTCCGATCCAGAGCGTGCAGTGCAAACGCGCCTTGCTGGGCGTCGATGCGCAAATCCCTATGAGTAGACCGATCGCAAGCGTGTAAAACAGCGACGGCGCGCTGTTCAAATAAGCGGAATAACCCGTGAGCCAGTCGCTGCGCCAATGCAGGCCCGCCATCAGGTCCGGGGGAGCCGGCCGCGCGAATACATAGACTGACATCGCGATCAACAGTGCCAGGCAGGCGATGCCGAGTTTCACGTACAGGTAGGTGTTGTTGTTTGCGGGTTTTCCGTCCATTCGATTAGCTGTTAACGCAATATATCGGCAGAGATTCTAAAATGAGCCGGGCCAGGATGCCAGATCCTCTTAAAGTCAAATAGTTAACAGCGGATAGTGCAGGGGTTTTGCCGATTTCGTCATGATATGGGTCAACGATGAACGGAATTTTGGCGCCAGCGGCGATCTATACTCCTGAAGATGCTGACGCATAGGGTCATTGAATGAGCTGCGGGAACCGAGCCAAGCGAGACGCTATTTGTAGGCGAGATTTTATACATTCCGTTTATAACCTATTAGCAGCTATAAAAAGAAACGATCACTCAAAATTACTATATGAGTATCATGTTGTTTGAAAAACAACAAGAAAGCGAGGGTTATATGGCTTATTCATGTGCTACCGCGGATTGTAAAGCTATGGAGGCTTGCCCATGACGAAGTTGCTAACGGATGGGATGGCGGAATCCGGGCCTATTGAATATCGCCGATCAGGCCTATCTGATCAATAAGCTGTCGGGATACAAACCAGTGACAAATTAGGTAACTTAATGGATGCCTTGGAAAACCTGGTAAGCACGGCTGAGCCCGCATTCGCTTGCGATCGCAAGGGATCGATAATAGCCTGGAACGAAAGTGTGGAACGGTTACTCGGTCATGCAGCCCCCGACGTGATCGGCAAGCATTGTTACGAAGTGCTCGGCGGTAGGGATGTTTTTGGTAACCGGTTTTGTGACAAACGCTGCGCTATTCGTAATATGATTCATCGCCACGAACCGGTGCACCATTGCCAGCTGAGCTACTGCACGGCGTCGTCCCTCCGGATTGACGTCTCCGTCTCTGTATTCGTGGTTTTCGGTGCCTCGCGAGCCGAATATGTTGTCGTGCATGTGCTGGAGCCCCTGGGAAATTCTGACGACAAATCCCTGCCAGGTGTCTCAGGCAGATCCGAGTATCTAGATTCGCCCGACAAATCCGCGAAAGCCAACTCTCCCTCTACTGAACTCACCGCCCGAGAAACCGAGGTACTGCGGATGCTAGCCGCCGGTTCAAACACGCCAGACGTAGCAAATAGTTTGTGCATCAGCGAGGCCACCGTTCGCAACCACGTACGAAATATTCTAAGCAAACTGGATGTCCATAGCCGGCTGGAAGCCGTCTGCCTTGCAATCCATCGTCGCCTTCTATAGGCAGTTTACATCCATCATCTGCGATGTCCCGTGATCAAATGCCGCTGATTTGACTATGACCCCATGTCACAGCTAATGACCTATATGAGCTAGAGAAACAATCCAAATAGCTCATTGATTTTGGTCGCGGGTTGGTGGTCCACTAAAACACCTTTATATGGCTTTCTTCTCGGGAAAAGAATGCCTTTCTGGTGACGCGAAATAGAGTTTGAAAGAGGAAGGGAAATATTTCGTCGGCTGTTAGCGCCTATGAGCAGTCGATGACCGGAATGAATCAGTGAGGAGATAGATACATGGATATTCTGCGAGTTACAAAACTTTGCTTGAAAGTAAATATAAAAGGGCTAGCAAGCCTGATTTTCGCGGCGCTTTTAGTGAACTTGTCATCCGCACAAGCCTATGACAGTTATCAACTAAAAGTACTCTTTACACCAACTAAAAGCGATTTAGAGGCCGAAGCTAGAGGCCGTGTAATGATTTACGATAGCCTAAAAAATGAGACGGTCGAAAAGGCCTTGAACGAACAATTCGGGCGCATCGACCGTATGATGTTTATTCGTACCCAGTTGATCCAGGAAAGTGGTGAATATGAGGCAGAGGAGGATGAATGCGACTAGTCTTTCAGGACATGATTCACCGCGGATCACGGCGAATAAAGAAATAGAGATTCAGGTGAATTTTATTCGCTCAATCGGGTCTCTCGGCTTGCTTTTACTGACAAGTTACTCTTTTGCGACAGAGAATGCGCCGTCGGCTCCAGAGGCTTCACCGGAAGTCTATAAAGTTCTGGCCGAGAACGACCAATTCAGGGTTATCGAGGCTATCTGGCAACCTGGGCAGGAGGATAATTTCCACTCCCATCCTTCAGACCGAGTCTCACTTTACCAGACTAACTGCAACCTCCTGCTGACAAATCCTGACGGTACTAATCGTGAGGGAAAACCGAAGGCCGGCACTGCCAAGGCCCGCACTGGCAAGCCAGTCATATCGCACAAGGTTAAAAACCTGGGGGACCATGTCTGCATCATCAGAATTGTGGAGTTGAAGTAGCCAGGGATGGCGATTTAATTAGCGTTCAGGCACTCATCGCTCCCAAACGGATTTTTAAGTGGCAGCTTATGGCCTATTCTGTTGAAAAACTCCAAATTTTTCGCGGCGGAGAATTTATTTTCGATATAACGAATTCTAGAATTTGACCTACGGGGGGAGACCGATAAC
>CP070646.1:2854199-2863082 GCA_020354435.1 Gammaproteobacteria bacterium | reverse complement strand
TTTGCCGGAACAGCGCCGTCCTTGCATCGCCGTGAATGACCTCGATTCCGTCGAGCGAGAGATACATGCGCTCCTGTGCGAGTTCTGTCACCGTCGGGTCGACCTCGGCAACGGTCACCTGTGCGTCGGGATCGAGTGTGGCCAGCGCGCGCGGTTGGGTATAGGAACCGCCGCCGGCAAAAAAGTAATGCAATTGCCGCTGCGGGTCGTCGGCGAAGTGGCGATCGACGAGTTCCTGCATCAGGTGCACGTATGGCGCCACCAGCATGCCGGGCTCGGAGGCATGGTTGATCCCGTGCAGCAGGTGGTCCAGCACCATCGCGCGCGCCGTACCGAACGGCACCTGGTCGGAGGCGTCAACCACCCGCAGGCAGAAATAGCTGCTTTCGCGATCGCAGGGATTGGCGAAGCCCCGTTGCTGCCAGGTCAGGCTGCCGGTAGCCAGCACCGCGATCAGCACGGCCAGCGACAGTCTTAATCTGGCACCGCGCAGAAAAGGCACGGCCAGTAGCAGCAGCGATGCCGCCGATAAAAGGATGATCATGCGCGAGCCGACGTATTGAATCAGCACGAACCCGGTCAAAAAAGTGCCGCAAATACTGCCGAGCGCGGCCAGCGCATGCATGCGCCCGACGATGCGCCCGGTCTTGACGTCAAGCCCCAGCGCCAGCGTGGTCAAAAGCGGCGTCGGAATTCCGAGCAGGACCGACGGCAGGAAAAACATGCTGAGCACGTAAACAAAGCTCGAGCTTAGTAAGTCCAGCCGGCTGTCCTGAATCAGCGGCGCTACCAGTACCAGCGCGGTCAGGCTCAGCAGCGAAGTCGCCGCGGATAACGCCAGAACGACCCCGGTCGCGACCTCGCCGGCGCCGCGATCGGCAAGGCGCCCGCCGAGCCAGTTGCCGAGCGACAGGCCGGCAAGAATGACGCCGATGATCGAAGTCCAGCTATAGATCGTAACGCCGACATAGGGCGCGATCAGGCGGCCTGCCGTGATCTCCAGCACCAGCAGTATCGCCGAACTGATAAATACCGTCGCGCCGTACCAGATCAGCCTCAGCCGATAGGGATGTTCGGGAGCATGCATTATCGTGGATTACCTGCACTGGTCATGGCTTGTAGTTTAAAATAATCCCGCCTTTGGCTGTAGCCAAAATCCGTGCTCGAATGCCCGGCGCATGTTAGATTCAATGCGTTTGAAAGCTTCACCACTATCTATGACGAGCCCTGGCTATAGCAGTATCCTGATATGCGTCGCATTTCTCGGTTGCTTCGCGGCGCCCTGCTACTCGCAGCAGCCATTCGCCGACGTGCACGTGCATTTCAACTGGGATCAGAAGGAGATCATCAGCGCCGACGAAATCGTCGCCAGGATGAGACGGGCTGGCATAGCGTTTTCCATCGTCACCTCCACGCCTTCGGAGCTCGCGCTGGAAATGAAACAGGCCGGCGGTGACCTCGTCATCCCTTTCTATTCACCCTATACCCATGCCCTCGGCCGACAGGACTGGTACCTGAAACAGGAAACCGTGGAGCGGGCCGCGGCGGGATTGCGCGAAGGACTGTATCGGGGCATCGGCGAGGTGCACTTCATGGTGGGTTTCAAACCGGCCACGGATAACCTGGTCTTTCGGCAATTACTCGGCCTTGCCGAAGAATACCGGGTGCCGGTATTGATACACGTCGATGCCGGCAGCGAAAAAAAATTCCTCGCTGTTTGCCGGCAACACCCGCGGGTGGCGTTTATTTTCGCGCACGCCGGCGGCAATCTGAATCCGCGCCACATCCGGACCGTGATCGAACAATGCGAAAACGTCATGGTCGAGTTTTCCGCGCGCGATCCGTGGCGTTACGGTGGGCTGACCGGTGACGACGGCCTGCTGCTGGACGGCTGGCGCGAGCTGGTGCTCGCGTTTCCGGATCGTTTTGTGGTCGGCACCGACCCGGTATGGAAAGTCACGCGCACGCAAAGCTGGGACCAGGCCGATGAGGGCTGGGACTACTTCGAGCAACTGCTAAGCTATCATCGCCACTGGATTGCCGATCTTCCGCCTGCGGTGCAGCGCAAGCTGTCGCTCGACAACGCCCGGCGGCTTTTCGGGATTCGATGATCGCGGGCCGGGCAGAGCGCCGTCAACCACCCTCGAATGCGGATAGCAGCGTCAGGCTTTGACAGTCGTCGATGATCGCATCATCCCAGTTTTGTAACGGGATGACGCTTTCGCGGTTCATCAATACCAGCCCGCTGTCGTCGTCGATACCGACAGCGCGCAACAGCGCTCGCGGTGATGTCGGTGTTTCGATCTCGAGCTGCAGGCTGTTGGCGCCGTGAAATGCCGCCGGCCGCTCGTCGCCGAATCCGAACAGTTTTATCTCGACCGTCATTGCAAACGGCTCACAAATCGAGGCGCGCGAGGGTTTGCGCCAGCGGTACACCGTCCGCATCCCAGCCGCGCAGGTCATAGTATTCGTCGAGCAGGGTCGAAAGTTCCGCAACCTGGCCTTTGGCTGCGCCGGCCTTTGCCGGCTCGGTCGTGGTTCGTTCGGGCAGGCAATCGTCCTGCCGCGTAAAACCCGCCGCCAGATTAAACTGACGTTCCAGATTCCAGATGCGTTCTCCGACGGTATACAGCCGTTCGAGCGACCAGTCGCCGTCGCAGGCCGCGGCAATCATTTCCGCCAGGTGCTCGGGCGGGAACATGACGTTGGTGAATACGCAGATCCCTGAGCTGTCGATGAAACCGGCGAGGTCCTGTGTATCCTTGACCAGGCTGGCCTTGCCGTCGGTGGTGACGTTGGCGAAATCGTGTAACAGCGGCCGCGCACGCATGTGACAGCAACCGCGGTTGGAAGTCGCGTAAGCCAGTGCCATACCTTTCAGCGCGCGCGGATCGTAACCGGGAAATTCCTGGCCCTTGACCGTCATCGACAGCTCGGGGCGGCCGTATTTCTCGCACAGGCGCGCCGCCCCGAGGCCGATGTCGGCGCCGATACCCTCGCCGAAGGCGGTTAACTCGGCAGCACGTACAAGCGCCCCGGCGTTGCCGAAGCGCAGGTCTATTCCGTCGGTTTGCGCGCTTGTCAGTACGCCTTCCTCGAACAGCTCCATCGCTGCCGCGATCGAAACGCCGAGTGAAATCGGGTCCATGCCCTGCTCGTTGCTGAGGAAGTTGACATAATTGACCGCATCGAGGTCGTCGACACCGCACATCGGGCCGAAGGCGTAGGCGGTTTCGTATTCGAGTCCGCCCGATGGCAGGCGGTAGCGTGCGCGATCGCCGCCCTGCGGATCCGTGCCGTTGACCAGCGGCGAGACCGGATCGATGGTGGCAACGCGGCCGCAACCGATGGTGCAGGCGAAGCAGGCCTTGTTGCCCTGCAGGCTGGGTCTGCCGTCGCTGCGGCGAGGTACCCTGATGGCGTCGGCATTGATCGTTTCGACGCCTTCGAACTGCACGTCGCGACAGTTGCGCGTGGGCAGGGAACCGAACTGATTGGTCACGTCCATCATGTTGTGCGTGCCGCGATTGGTGAAGCGCTGGCGCACCGGACTGGGCTGCAGCACCGCCATGGTGTTGCGCACGGACAGCTTGAAGGCCTCGGGATCGCGCACCACGACGCCGCGGCTGCCGCGTACCGCGATGGCCTTCAGGTTTTTCGAACCCATGACGGCGCCGACGCCGGAGCGGCCGTAGGCACGGTCCATGTCGTTGACGATGCAGGCGAATTTGACGCCGATCTCGCCGGCGCGGCCGATACTGGCGATTTTAGCCTGAGGCTCGCCCAGTTCACGGCGAAGCCACGGTTCGGTTTCCCAGACGCTGCGGCCCCAGAGATCTTCCGCCGAGCGTAATTCGGCATGCTCGTCGCGAATCCACAGGTATACCGGCGCTGCGGCGCGACCTTCGATGATGAGCAGGTCGTAGCCGGCCATTTTCAGCTCGGCGCCGAACATGCCGCCGGTGTTCGACGCCGCGATTGCGCCGGTGAGCGCGCCCTTGGTTACCGCCGACGAACGTCCACCGGTCGGTGCGGTGGTCGCGGTCAGGGGGCCGGTTGCGATGATCAGCTTGTTTTCGGGCGATAGCGGATCGACCGTCGGCGCGACTTCCTCGCTCAGGTACTTGCTGCCGAGACCACGCTGTCCGAGGTAGGCCTGCGCCCATTCACGGTTGAGCGGTTCAACGCTGCAGCTGCCGGCGCTCAGATCGACGCGTAGTATTCGGTTTTGCCAGGCCATTGAAAGACTCCCATGCCCCGGCGCGGGGCCTTTTGGCGGATCATCTTACAGGGGATTAACGCGGATGCAACCAGGCCGGCAGATAGCTGTAGGGATCGCGCTTGATATTGTCGTTGTAGGGTATGTTTTGCGCATCCAGCTTGCCCGCGAGCTCGCCGGCCTTGCCGACATCGAACAGGTCGGTGGCGCCACCGACAAACTCGTCGCCGAGGTAGATTTGCGGAATCGTCGGCCAGTCGTTGCGCGCGGTAAGTACTTCCAGGATCTTGCCGCCGCGATCGTTGTCCTGGTAGGCGACCGAGTCGAGGTCGACGGTGATGTAGGGGATGCCGCAACTGTCCATCATTTTACGCACCGACCAGCAGAATTCGCACCATTCGAGTGAAAACATGACGACCTTGCCCGGGTTCTCCGCCAGCGTTGCCTCGACCTCGGCTAGCGCTGCCGGATCGAGTTCCGCCGGTGCCGCCGCGATCGCCTCATCATCGTCCGCGATCTCCTCGGTCTCCGTCTCGGTGATATCGAAACGGAAACCCCCGGTGGAGCGGGAAATCGCCATTTCCTCTTCGTCCATTTCTTCCTCGATGTCGTCGAACAGCGGCGTCGACAGGTAGCGCTCGCCGGTATCCGGCAGCATGCACAGGATGTTGCTGCCCGCGGGTGCTTTGGCCGCGACCTGTAGCGCGCCGGCCAGTGTCGCGCCCGAGCTGGTGCCAACGAAAATGCCTTCCTTACGCGCAAGGTCGCGCGCGCACTGCATCGCCAGGTTGCCATCTACCGGGACTAATTCATCGATGTTGTCGACGTCGGTGACTTGTTCGACCAGGTGGGGGATGAAGTTGGGTGACCAGCCCTGCATCAAGTGTGGCCGAAAGCTCGGATGGGTGGCGTTGCTACCGTCGTCGTTGCGCGGCTGCGCTGTGCCGCTGCCGAGTAATTGCGAGTTGTCAGGCTCGCAAACCATGATCCTGGTTTGCGGGCTTTCGGCCTTGAGCACACGAGAGACCCCGTTCAGGGTTCCGCCGGTGCCGAAGCCGGAAACCCAGTAATCGAGGCCGATATCTTCGAAGTCTGCGAGGATCTCCCTGGCCGTGGTACGCGCGTGGATATCGGCGTTGGCCGGGTTTTCGAACTGGCGCGATTGCCACCAGCCGTGCTTCTCGGCCAGTTCCTGCGCCTTGGCAACCATGCCCGAGCCCATTTCCGAAGCCGGAGTCAATACCACTTTGGCGCCGAGGAATCGCATCAGCCGGCGCCGTTCGACGCTAAAGTTTTCCGCCATGACGACCACCAGTGGATAACCCTTTTGCGCGCAAACCATCGCCAGGCCGATGCCGGTATTGCCGCTGGTTGCCTCGATGATAGTTTGCCCCGGTTTCAGTTCGCCGCGTTGTTCGGCATCCTCGATGACACCGAGCGCGAGACGGTCCTTGACCGAACCCATCGGGTTGAAGGATTCGATCTTGACGTAAAGGTTGACATGCTCGGGTGCGAGCCGGTTGAGCCTGACGGTCGGGGTGTTGCCGATCGTTTCTAGAATATTGTCGTAACGTTTACCCATTCTGTTTTCCTCCTCTGTATTCGCGGGCATTTTACTGCTGATTGCCGTACTGCCCGTGACGCATTGCAAGCCGAAACAGTTCCCGAATATTTGAATTTTTAATTGGGGGCATAGTCAATGTCTGCCAGTCATGTTTCGGTAAATCAAATTTATACTGTCTCAGGTAGCGCGGGGCATGACGTTTGCGCCGCGATTGCGCTGGCTGGAACGTTTGCCCGACTTGACCGCTGACCAGCGCCGTAGCTGGTAATCCTGGACGGTTGCGACGGCCAGTATAGCAAAACCCGCTATCTCGATCAGAAGGTGATACTCGACGAACATCGTATAGCCGATCGTACCGGCACCGATAATGGTAATGCTCAACGGCCTGATCGATCGGTGCTTGTCGGGTACCAGGTTGAGGAAATGGGGATGTACCAGTTGAAGGGGTTTGCCGAGCCTGGCCGTGTTTATCGAGCCCTTAGAGGAGGTTCCGCTGCCACCGTTGGATTGTTTGACAGCCTCGAGGTGCTCGCCCGCGGTCGCGATTATCGAAGCTCCACACCGGCCGCCGTGCAGGCAGCTTTCCGCGGCTGAGCCTGCTATTCCCGGCTGCCAGGAATCTGCTTGATCGCCGCCTGTAACAGGTCGCGCTCGGTGATGATGCCGAGCAGCTGTCCCTGGGCAACCACCAGCAGGCAACCGGCATCGTTATCGAATATTTGCGCAAAGGCTTCTTTTAGCGTGGCGTCGGGTGAAATCGTAGCCGGATCCGGGCGCATGATCTCGGATACGGGCATGGGCTGTTGCTGGCTAACTATTTCACTGGATCGCAGCCGCAGTAACTCGCGCGGCGACAGCAGGCCGACCAGTTCGCCACTAGCCGTCTCCACCGGCACATGTCGCATATGACGCCATTCCATCATGCTGGTGGCGAGGTCGATCAAATCTTCCGGCCGCACCGTGAACAGATTCGTCGTCATGATGTCACCAACCCGTTTCATGCCATGATCGGATTCGGCGGCGTCGTCCGGCGAGATCAGGTCCCAACGGTGGACGGGCACAGAGCGCGCCTGGCGCTGGTGCACGATTTGCACCGCCTGCTTACAGATGGCCGCACGCATGGCCTCGGGTACGTTGGCCAGCGAATCCAGCAGCCAGCGGGCGCCGGTGCGGCCGCTCTCGACGCGGTCTTCGATGATTCCGAGGTAGTAGTCGATATCATCCGTCGGCACCTGCAGTGCCCTGAGACCCTCGCGCGCGGTGGGGATCAAATCATGCAATAGCAATTCGCGCGCCCCCGTTCTATGGCCATCGAGCCAGGAAAATCGGGCGGCGAGCCCGTGCTGCGCGGCGGCGAATAAATTGAGGCGGGCGTCTTCGAAGGTCAGGCGCTGCGGAATCGTGACGGCGTCGTTTTCGAGCGCCTGCATCAGGCCGTAATACAGGGCGACATTGGCTACCTGGTCAACGGTCGTGGGCCCGGCCGGCAGCGCACGATTTTCGATGCGCAGATGCGGCTTGCCGTCGGTAATTCCGTAGCAGGGTCGGTTCCAGCGCCAGACCGTGCCGTTGTGCAGCGCCAGCGCACTCAAATCCGGTATTCTGCCGTCGTCGAGGGCGGCGAAGGGATCCTCGATCGAATCGCGTACCATGATGACGTTATGCCGCATCGCGTTTTCACGGAACACTTCCAGGATAGAATCCTTGACCCAGGCTTCGCCGAAGCCGACCCGTGTCGGGAAATCGCGTGCCAGTTGCGGCGTCGAGCGATACTCGAAGGTCCGCTCGAACAGCGCGACCCGGGTTTCGTGCCAGACGCGGCGATTGAACAGGACCGGCGAATTGGCCGCGGCCGCCAGGATTGGTGCCGTGATCAATTGCGCCAGGTTATATAACGGACCGGCCGTCTCCGGCGTTACCTGCAGATGGAACTGGAAGCTGGTGCTGGCGCCCTCGACCACGGCGCAGTCGTGGCTGGATTCGAAAGGGTCGATGCCGTCGATCACCAGCGTAAAACGATCGCCACGCACCGCCATGCAGGTGTCGTTCAGACACTGGTATCGCACTTCGGGTGTCAACGCGTCGAGGGTGACGTGCGACTCCTGCAGCGTCGGCAGGATGCCGGTTAGCACAATGCAGTCGCCGATGGCATTGGCGGCGTGATCGGCGCGCAACAGTACCTCGTTGAGGCCGGCTTCCATCGCGCGCAGGAAATCACCACCAATTGGACTTGGATCGAGATTGGCCTCGAGGTTGAAGCGCGCCAGCTCGGTACTGAAGCGGGGATCTCCGATACTTTTCAGAACACGATCGGATACCGGCGCCGGATAATCCTGCGCATTGACGATATACATTTCCTGTTCGACGCCGACGCGCTGGATATTCCCCTCGATCATATCCCGCTCGATCATGATCTCGAGCGCTCGAATGTCATCCAGCATGGCCCGCACGAAGGTTCGCGTGCGCTGCTCATCTGACGTATCGTGCACCTGATGCTCGCCCATGAGCGAATCATAACAGGTTGATTTGGTTGACAATTGAGCCAGATCAACACGATTATGCCCGTGTCCTAGGATACTGAATAGCGAAAACAGCTCTGTTAAGCCAGTTGCCGATGAAAAAACTCACGATTGCCGCGGGCACCCGAATTGCGGCTGATGCCGGCGCGCAGATTGGCGCGCAGGGCGGTAACGCGGTCGACGCCGCGATTGCGGCAATGGTGGTTTCGGTCTGCACCGATACCGGAATCATGTCGCCCGGTTGTGGCGCTTTCATAACCGTCTGGCCGCCCGGCGGCGAACCGCAGGTTATAGACGGATACGCCGAAATGCCCGGACGTGGCTACGGAGGGCAGCATTTTGGAGAAGCCACGCACGAGGTGGTATTCGACTACGGTGGCGATACGCGTCAACGGGTCGGTTATGGCACCATTGCTACCCCGGGTGGTTTTGCCGGGCTGGCGCTGGCCTCGAGACACTATGGACGTTTGTCCTGGCAGACGTTGTTTGAGCCCGCGATCGACCTCGTCGAACAGGGTTTTCCGCTGACCGGTGGCGCTGCCGAATACCTGTCGTTTACCCACCAAGCTATTTATTCCTGG
>CP070646.1:2836732-2854099 GCA_020354435.1 Gammaproteobacteria bacterium | reverse complement strand
GGCCGGTAATATCTGGTTTACCGCGCAGTGGAGCGATCACATCGGGCGCCTGAACATGGAAAACAGCAAGATTGACCTGGTTCCCTTGCCGCAAAAGGGTCTGCGGCCGTATGGAATCAAGATCGATTCTCGGGGCCGCCCCTGGGCCGTGCTCTTTGGCAGTAATCGTCTCGTCAGCATCGATCCCGATAGCCTCAGGCTGTGGCAAGTCGAGTTACCGGATCGCCGCAGCCGACCGCGGCGTCTCGAAATCGATGCCAGCGACAACATCTGGTACAGCGACTATAGCCGCGGCATGCTCGGACGTTACGACTCGGTCAGTGGCGAAATCGACGAATGGCCCCTGCCGGGCGGCGAAAACGCTTTGCCGTACGGCATGGCGCTCGATGCGCGGGGCAATATCTGGCTCGCCGAGGGGAACAATCCGAATCGGCTGGTAGCGTTCGATCCGAAGCGGGAAGCCTTTATTCACGTCATCAGTGTACCCAATGCGCGTGGATCGATTCGGCATATGTATTTCGATGCCCGCGGCAATGCGATCTGGTTCGGCGAGGATTCGAATTACATCGGACGGCTGCAGTTGCCACGCTAGGGCAGGGAAGCAGCGACTACCCCGGGGCTTAACCAGCTTTCGATGACAGTTAACTTATTTGAATGACGCCTGTCAGCTCCTCGGCAGCTTGTTTTCCGGGTCGTAGAGCGGCTTGTAGCCGACCGCCGCAACCCGCATTGTGAACTGTTCGCCGAGATACTCCGTGAGCAGTTCGCGACCTTCCTCGCAGTACTCGTGAGGCAGGTAGCCCAGGCCGATGTTCTTGCCGATGCTCGGACCGTAGGCGATGCTGCTGAGGTAGGAGCGGCGGCCCTTCGAATCGATCGGTACTTCACCGGTCTCCGGGTCGATCAGCGGGCACTGGCCGACCGGGTAGCGCGCGATGCCGTTCGAATCGAGGTTGTCGTCCATCACCAGCGTACACAGGTAGGCGGCCTGCTGCTCGAGTTCGCGCTGCTCGAGGTAAGGCGCCTTGCCGTGGAAGTCGGCCTCTTTCACCTTGGGGCGTGCCAGGCCGGCCTCGTAAAGGTTGTACTCGGTCAGGAGATCGGCGTTTTGCAGGCGCAGACTCTTTTCCATGCGCCGCGTATTGGCGTAGGTTTCGACGCCAACCGGAGTGGCACCCTGCGCGTAAACGAGGTCCCACAGCGATATGCCATAGCTGAAGTCGACGTGTAGCTCCCAGCCCTGCTCACCGACGTAGGAAATGCGGAAGGCTTCGACCGGAATGCCCTGCAGCGTCAGTTTGCGGGTCGCGGCGAAAGGGAAGTTTTCGTCTTCCCACGCGGCCGGATCGTCGGCGATCGCCTGGATCGTCGTGCGTGCGTTCGGGCCCCAGACGCCGAGACAGGAGACGTGATCCGAGCGGTCGTCGATGTAGACCTTCCAGCCGTTGTCCTCGGCCATACGCTTGAGCCAGACGTAGTCGCGGTGACCCGCGTCGGCGCCGTCGATAACGCGGAAACGATCCTGCGCATGGCGAATCACGGTCAGGTCCGCACGCACGCCGCCGCGCTTGTCGAGGAAGTGCGTGTAGACGCCTTTGCCGATCGGCGTATCGCCGCCGACCCTGGCGACGCAGGCGTATTCCATAAGCTTTTCTGCATCTGGCCCCATGACATCGTAGACCGCGAAATGCGACAGGTTGATCATGCCGACGTTTGCCGACATCTCGAGCTGCTCGGCGTTGGACACGCGCCAGAAATGGCGGTTGTCCCACTCATGCTCGCGTACCGGCACCTGGTCGGCGTATTTTTCCAGCAGGTGCTCGTTCGACGCGTAACCGTGCGCCCGCTCCCAGCCCGCCAGCTCCATGAAATAGCCGCCGAGTTCCTGCTCGCGCGCCCAGAACGGGCTGCGACGCAGGTTGCGGCCCTTGGTGTAGGGCTCGCGGTTGTGTACTGCCGGGTTGTAAATCTTGAACGCCGATTCGTAGCAACGATCGTAAATGTATGACGGGGTTTTCTGAATCGGGTAGTGGCGTGCGGTATCGATGCCGAAGAAGTCCATTTCGGCGACGCCGTCGGTCATCCAGTCGACCAGCACCTTGGCGATGCCGGGCGCGTCCTTGACCCAGACCGCGACCGCGTACCAGAGTCCGCGTGTTTTCGACGATTCGCCGATCGACGGACCGCCGTCCGAAGTAACCTGCAGCAGGCCGTTGAACGAGTGTTTCTCGTTATAGCCGATCTCGCCGAGGATCGGCGTCAGCTCCATCGCGCGCTCCAGCGGCTCCATGATCTGTTCCAGCTCGAGATCGCGCTGCGATGGTGACCAGTGGGTTTCGCCTTTCTCCGGCAGATCCCGTGGATGTAGCAGGCGCGGTTCCTTTTCCTCGTAATAACCCCATTCGATCTGGCCGCCTTCGGGCGTGGTCGGATCGCCGGTATCGCGCATGTAGGCCGAGTTGCCCTGGTCGCGCAGCAACGGGTAACCGATGTCCTTGCCGGTGCCTTCGAATTCGTTGAACGGCGCGAAAAAGGATAGCGGGTGATCGACCGGCATGACCGGCAGATCTTCGCCTGCCATTTCGGCGATCGTACGACCCCACAGGCCGGTGCAGACGACGACGTAATCAGCGGCGATGTAACCGCGGCTGGTTTCGACGCCGACGATGCGCCCGTCCTGGATATCGAGCCCGGTCGCGTTGGTATTGGCAAAAGCCTGCGCCTTGCCGGTCTTGACCGCGTTATCGACCAGTATCCCGACAACGGTTTGCGAGCGGGGTTTGACCAGGCCGGCATCGGGATCCCACATCGCGCCCTGAATCACGTCCTCCTCGAGCAGTGGAAACTTTTGCTTGGCTTCCGCCGCGCTGATCATTTTGACGTTGGTGCCAAAAGCCTTGCCGGAAGCGACCTTGCGTTTGAGTTCCATCATGCGGTCGTCGTCGCCGACGCGCGCCACCTCGAGTCCGCCCACGCGCGAGTAGTGACCCATCTTGTCGTAGAACTCGATACTGTAGTGCGTGGTATAGCAGGTGAACTTATTGTGATCGGTGGCGTAGCAGAAATCGGACGCGTGCGAGGTCGAGCCGCAATCGGTCGGTATCGAGGTCATGTCGATGCCGACGATGTCTTCCCAGCCGCGTTCGATCAGGTGATGCATCACCGAGGAGCCGACGATACCGCCGAGGCCGATGATGACGACGTTGGCCTTATCTGGAAATTGTGCCATGACTATTCTCGTTACAAGTCTGCTGCAGGATTCGGGAAGTATAAACACCCCATTTTCACTTCGACAACCGTTTTAAGATACGGAAGTCGCGGCGTTGTCCAAGCGTGTCGCATCTGAAGTCTGGGGAAAACTCTTTGACCGCTCAGGATTGCCTGTCGGATTCAGACAGGGCGCGGCGAAACCGATCGCCGAGTAACTCGCCGTCCTTCGGCGGCAATACCAGCGGCAGCGTTTCCGCCCGAATCTTGATATTGAAGAAGACCGGACCTTTGCCGTCGTGAATTTGTGGCAGCGCCGCCACCAGTTCGGTTTCGTTGCGGATAACGCCGCTAACGGGAATTCCGCTGGCGGCGGCGACCGCGGCGAGGTCGGTTTCGGCCGCGTTATGCGTCGCCTGCATACCGGTCTCGCCATAGCGTTCGTTGTCGAGCACTACGATGGCGAGATTCCCTGGCGCCTGCAGCGCAACGGTTGCAAGCGAGCCGATACCCATCAGCATTTCGCCATCGCCGGTAATGACCAGCACGCGGCGCGATGGCTGCGCCAGCGCGAGCCCTAGTCCCAGCGGCACTGCGCCGCCCATAGCGCCCCACAGCGGGAAGTTGAGCGGCGTATCGCCAGCCGCGGTGACGTCCCAGGCGGGTGCGCCGAGCCCGGCGACGACCAGCATGTCGCCGCGCTCGGCAAGCAGGCTTTGCACGACTTCTCGTCGGTGTAGCGGATAAGCTTCGCTGCGATCCGGGCGCATGACTATTCCTCGAATGATTTCACGCCAAGAATCCGTTGCGAAATCAGCACCGCCGCGGCGGTCCGTTTTTCGAATACCGATTGCGCCACGCGATCGACGGTTCTGGCGAGGTCCTGGCTGTCGTCTACCACGCTGGGTTCTATGCCGGCCGTGGTTAGCAGCGCTGCCGTATTCTGTCCCATCGGCACCTGCCACGGATTGAATTCCCCGCTTTCGCCGCGCATGGTCACCAGAATCAGCAACGGCAGCCTGCAGACGCGGGTCAATGAAAACATGTTGATGCAATTGCCGACGCCGCTGCTTTGCATCAGCAACAGGCCACGATCGCCGCCGAGCCAGGCACCGGCCAGCAGGGCCACGCCCTCTTCTTCGGTGGTCAGCGGCACCGTGACGAGATCGGCATTTTCGAGGCAGCGATCGATTAGCCGGCTGTGGCCGGCGTCGGGCACGTAAGCCACCTGCCGAATATCGTGCCGCAAAATCGTCTGAAATATTTCGTCAGGCCAGGATTTATCGGCGGATACGGTCAAGGCTTATCCCTTCATGGTGGTAAGGCGTCATTGTAACGCCGGCGACAGAATTCGAAACAGGCGAATTTTTTCATGACGACAATCGCCACGTGCCTGAAAACTATGCTGCCCAGTATTCCGTGGCGATCGGGTCGCCGAGGTCGGCGTCGATCAGACGTTGCCTGACGTTCAACAGGTGTTCGATCAGGCGCGGTTCGGCTTTCTCGTAGGCCGCTGCGTCAGGCACGCGATCGACGACGACGCCGAGCAGCTCGGTGATCGCGTTGCCGATCGAATTCTGGCTGATGGTGACGAACCAGTCTCCGTCCTGGTTGCGGTAAATCAGCTGCTTGAACGCCGGTTGCCAGCGGACCAGGTTGGCGTAGCGTGCATCGACGATGCATTTGTCGCGTACGATCTTGGCCGCGCCGAGAAACTGGTTGCTGTAAAGCAGCTTGTCGTTGATTTGATCCGGGAAAAATGCGTTATCGGGTATGACCGCGTTGCGCGTCGATACCTGGCTGAAAAAAGTGCGATAAAAATCGATGAAACCTTTCAGGATGATGTCGTACTCGCGCCAGAATTTAACCGTGTCGATAGCCTCCGCGCCGCCGCAGATTTTCCAGCAGGGCAGGCCTTGCGGGTAACCGGTTAGCGCGAGCTGCGATGCCTCGCCGACGAAGGGATTGAGTAGCTGTAAGTCCAGCGTGTCGAAAAACTCGTGATAAACGTCGTGCATCGTGCTTTCGAACAGGCTGTGCTGGCCGCCGTCTGTCAGGTTGGGCGAATCGGCGTCCGCCAGTTCGGCGGCCTCGAGCTCGGCGTGATCGAAGACGATGAAATGGTTGTGCAGCATGCGGATGCTGGGCACCCCCGGCGAACTCAACGGCCAGGTTGCGTCGAGACTGGCCTCGCCGCAAAGCAGCAGGTAGCGCCCGGCGTCGGCGAAGTTTTCCTGCATGTAAGCGATCAGCACCTGGTTCATGCGGTTCCAGACGTTGACGACCGGTTCCGGCACCTGGCAACGGCGCACCGGCCGGCCCAGCGGGTCGAGGATCATCTGCGAGGTGTTGTAGATAATCGACGCGTCGAACAGGTTGGAATGGCCGATCGCCTTGCGGTAGAGCAGCAGGTTCTCCGGGTTTTGCAGCAGGCCGTTGTTGTGCACCAGGTCGTTCAGGTTCTCGGTACTGTTGAAAAACTCGTTGGCCGTCATACCCTCGGGCGCTTCGAGCGGAATCGGCCGGTACGGCACGCTGATCTGGCGGGGTCCCTGTTTCACGTCATCTCGTTAAATTCCCGATAATCCGAGATTACCCCAGTTGACTGCAGAATCGTCTTTAAAATTTTTTAGCGTGATATTGAATCTATGAATCCGGCGGCTGTTTATAGCCCGGATTCAAGCGGCCTCACGATTGTGAAACCTCGGGATTAATCGGCTTGCATTGCGGCGGTGTCGTGCCGTTGAACGCGGTCAGGTGCATGACCCGACGGTCGTCGCGCGATAACTTGCCGGTTGCCGAATGCCACACCGAACGGTTGTCCCAGATGGCGAGATCGCCGGCTTGCCAGGCATGCACGTAAACCCGCTCCGGGTCGATCGCCGAACGCATCCACTTTTCCACCTGTAACCTGGATTCGACGACACCCAGGAAGCGATTTTCGCCCCGATTGGTCAGTTCCAGCGCGTGCATGCAGCGCGGCTGCGGCATTAATGCCTGCAGATTCGTAACCGGGCAAGTCCATAGCAGCGGATAAACCTGCGCCAGAGGGTCGTCGATGTTGGCGCCCGGGAGGTCTTCTCCCTGCCGATAACGCTGTTCCGCCACGGGATCGATCACGCGCAATCCGTTGGCGCTGTTGCCGAGTGCGTAACTGGCCTGAAACGGATTGCTGGCATAGTGCACGCGGGTTTGCAGGCAATCCTGCTGTTCGTCGGCAGATAATCGATCGAACGCGGTGCGCCCGCTGGCGAAGGCCGTCGATCCGGCTGCACACCACAGCCGGGCGCCGGAGCCATCCTCGTACGACAGCCAGTGACCGCCACCCCGTGGCGCTTCGATGCAACGCATCTGCGTATAGTGGCAGGGCGCGAATAGGTAAAAGGCACCGTCGATATGCCATTGCAGGACGCCGCCACCCAGCACCTGGGAGCCCTCATCTTCACCGTAGGCGTTACGATCGCCGCCGAGCGTGACCCTGAGCCCATAGTGATCGATATCACCCTTGCCCAGTACTAGCACGCCGGGTTCCTCGGGTATCTGGTAAGTGCCCGCCTGGTTGCCCTGCGCGACCTTGTAGACTTCCCACGGATTGTTGATCTGATCGCGCCAGACGCCGTTGCCATCGACATCGATCGAGCGATAAAACGCAACCTCCTGTTGTGGCGTCAAATGCTGCTGCCCGGGAAACACCAGTATCTGGTGCCGGTGTAGCGCCAGTCGCAGCGCGTCGGCATCGCCAGGAGCGGGCGTGGCGCAGTCGTAATCGGTTACGCTGGCGCCAAAGGGTGCTTTTTCGATAGGCCTGATTAACATTGCGGTAATGTTACTGCTTTTGCCGATTTCCTGTCGCCTGATTTGCGCTCGAAACCACGATGACGGTCATCGGAATCCTGTGTGCCAACAGAACCGCGAGCGCGTATAATTGCGACAGCATCGACGACGCCATGGATCCGGAAAGCGAGAAATGACGATAGATCTACGCCAGCGTAATTTTCTTAAGTTACTGGATTTCAGCGCGTCGGAGATCCGTTACCTGCTGGACCTGGCCAGACAGCTGAAGGCCGACAAGTACGCCGGAACCGAACAGGTGCGCCTCGACGGCAAGAACATCGCGCTGATTTTCGAGAAAAGCTCCACTCGCACCCGCTGTGCATTCGAAGTTGCCGCTTTCGATCAGGGCGCCAACGTGACCTATATCGGCCCCACCGGCAGCCAGATCGGTGTCAAGGAATCGATGAAAGATACGGCCCGGGTACTGGCACGGATGTACGATGGCATCGAGTACCGTGGCTTTGCCCAGGAAACCGCGGAGGAGCTCGGTCGGCATGGTGTGCCGGTCTGGAATGGCCTGACCGACGAGTATCACCCGACCCAGGTGCTGGCGGATCTACTGACCATGGAGGAATTCTCGCAACAGCCGCTTTCGGAAATCAGCTTTTGCTATCTCGGCGATGGCCGCGGCAACATGGGTGATTCGCTGATGGTCGGGGCGGCCAGGATGGGCATGGATTTTCGCATGGCGGCACCGCCTGAATTGCGCCCGGATGCCGGCCTCGTCGCCCGTTGTCACAATATCGCGCAGGACAGCGGCGGACAGCTCAATATCACCGATGATCTGACGCTTGCGTTGCGTGGCGTCGACTATGTCTATACCGATGTCTGGGTTTCGATGGGAGAACCGGAATCGGTCTGGGATGAGCGCATCAGGCTGCTCAAACCCTACCAGGTCAATCACGAGGTCATGCAAATGACAGGCAATCCCGGGACCCGATTCATGCACTGCCTGCCGGCTTTTCATAATCGCGAAACGAAAATCGGCGAGGAAATCTTTCAAAAGTATGGTCTCGAGGCGATGGAAGTCACCGACGAGGTTTTCGAATCGGAGGCATCCATCGTGTTTACGCAGGCGGAAAATCGCATGCATACGATCAAGGCCGTACTGGTCGCGACGCTGGGTGATTGAGTGCGAATTGTCATCGCATTGGGTGGTAATGCCTTGCTACATCGTGGCGAGGCGCTGACCGCGGCAAACCAGCGTCACAATATCAAAATCGCCGTCGAAGCTCTGGCGCCACTCGCGCTCGAGCACGAGCTGGTTATAACGCATGGTAACGGGCCGCAGGTCGGCCTGCTGGCATTGCAGGATGCCGCCATGCAACGGGAACTGCACTATCCGCTGGATGTGCTCGATGCCGAGTCGGAGGGTATGATCGGCTATCTGATCGAGCAGGAGCTGAATAACTTCTTACCCGCCGGCTATCGCTGTGCAACCCTGCTGACGCAGACCGAAGTGGATGCCGACGATCCCGCGTTCCAGCATCCCAGCAAACCGATCGGCCCGGTCTACAGCGACGCACAGGCGCGTCAGATCGCCGCTACGAGAGGCTGGCAAATGGCCGCCGACGGTGAGCACTATCGGCGCGTGGTGCCGTCGCCGCGTCCGCGACGCGTCATGGAACTGGCCGTCATCGAGCTGCTGGTAGAACAGCGCGTGATCGTGATCTGCGCGGGCGGTGGCGGTATTCCCGTGGTGTGCCGCGAGGACGGTCACCTGGTGGGCGTCGAGGCCGTGATCGACAAGGACCTGGCAAGTTCGCTGCTCGCGCGCGAACTCGAGGCCGATGCCTTTGTCATGCTAACCGATGTCGCCGCGGTGTTTGATCGCTGGGGCGAGGCGGATGCGCGCGCTATCCGCCAGATTTCGGCTCGGCAAATCGGCGACTTTTCGTTCGCCGCGGGATCGATGGCGCCCAAGGTCGAGGCAGCCTGTGAATTCGTCGAACAATGCGGCGGCTTCGCCGGGATTGGACGGCTCGAAGACGTACAGGCTGTACTAAACAGTGAAGCCGGTACCGTGATTACCCGAGACGAAGCGAATATCGGCTGGTGGGAGAATCTTTAGCCGCCGACGAGCGCAGTGCTAGCCCCTGAATTGTTGCAACATCGCGTCGACCAGGCTGCCGAGGCGCGGTTCGCCATCCTCGGCAAACTCGTAATAGGCGCGCACCAGCGGTTTGTCGATATCGATCAGCGCACCAAGATCGCAGGGCGTGGCCGCAACCACGACTTCGGCGTCGCTGGCGTTAATGGTTTTGGCAAGCGCTTCGAGTTGAGCCGGATGGTAACCCAGCGCCGGCAGGACCGGACCGATATGCGGATAACGCCGGTACGCTTGCGCGATGCTGGCTTCGGCGACGGCGCGAGCGTCGACGATTTCCGCCGCCTGCGCCTGCGTCGCGGCAACGTAGCCCGCGCCGTATGGCATACCGCCATGCGTAATGGTAGGTCCGTCCTCGACCACCAGCACGCGTTTGCCGCGCACCATCGACGCGTCTTCGAGTTTCACCGGTGAGGCGGCACGTACGATGGTAGCCCCTGGATTGATACGGCGTGCGCTTTCGCTGACGCGCTGGATATCCGCGTCGGCGGCCGAGTTGACCTTGGCCAGCACGACCACGTCCGCCATACGCAATACTGCCTCGCCGGGGTAGTGGCTGGTTTCGTTGCCGGCGCGTAGTGGATCGACCAGCACGATATGCAGGTCCGGACGGATGAAAGAGAAATCGTTATTGCCGCCGTCCCACAGGATGATATCGGCTTCGCTTTCGGCGCGGGCGACGATCTCGGCATAGTCGACGCCGGCGTAGACGATTGTGCCGGCATCGAGGTGCGGCTCGTATTCCTCGCGTTCTTCTATGGTGCAATCGGCCGCATCCAGGTCGGCGCGTCGCGCAAAGCGCTGCACCGCCTGCTTTTCGAGGTCGCCATAGGGCATGGGATGGCGAATCACGGCCACCTGCAAACCCTTTTGCTTGAGCAGTTGTGCCAGCCAGCGGGTGGTTTGCGATTTGCCGCAACCGGTACGAACCGCGCAAACCGCAATGACCGGGATGCTGGCCTCGATCATCGTGCGTTGTGGACCCAGTAACAGAAAATCGGCTCCTTCGGCCAGCACCCTTGCGGCGATATGCATGACCTGTGCGTGACTGACGTCGCTATAGGCGAATACCACCTGGTCTACCTGTTGCGAGCGGCACAGTTGAGCCAGTTCCGCTTCGTCGACGATCGGGATACCCTCGGGATAGAATTCGCCGGCAAGCGAAGGCGGATAGCAGCGCCCGGCGATGTCCGGGATCTGGCTTGCGGTAAAGGCGACAACGCGGCTATCGCGGTCGGCCCGATAGACCATGTTGTAATTGTGAAAATCGCGCCCCGCGGCGCCCATGATGACGATGCGTTTCTGTCGATTGTCGTTGCTCATCCAGTTGTCCCGGGCAGATTACCGCTTTTCCGAATGTTGCATATGGTAACGAAATCCCGCTAGCGGATAAAAGGCGGTGCTTGCCTGCGGGCAGGTTTCGGGATTACACCACGAATATGAATTTCAGGTTGGCAAAAACAACTCCTGCGCGCCGATTATGTTAATATTTCGCAGCTTCCCTGCTGCTTCAGGGGTGGCGACACAATAAATATCAACAGATACACAACCATCGAGGAGGTAGTAATGAATAAAATAATAAAATTCCTGATAGGTATGACGGCAGTGGCCATGCTGGGCGTTGGAGGTTCCCAGGCGGCAACCCCGAAAAATACCTTCGTCATGGCGAAGGATATTGCCGATATCATCACCATGGATCCGGCGGAAGTGTTCGAGCTCACCACCGGCGAAATCATAGCCAACGTCTACGACCGCATCATGATGTTCGAGCCGGAAGACCTGCAAACCCTGGTCGGCGGCGTCGCCGAGAGCTGGGAAGTCAGCAACCAGGGCAAGACCATCACCTTCAAGATTCGTTCCGGACTCAAGTTTCACTCCGGAAACCCGGTGCGCGCCGAGGACGTGGCCTGGTCGCTGCAGCGCGTGGTCAAGCTCAACAAGACCCCGGCCTTCATCATAACCCAGTTCGGCTGGAACGCGGATAACGTCGACGGCCTGGTAAAGTCGCTCGACGACCGCACTTTCAGCGTCACCATTACCGAGGAATTTTCACCTGGCCTGGTGTTGAACGCGTTATCCGCCGGTGTCGCTTCGGTGGTCGACAAAAAACTGGTCATGAGCAACGAGAAGGATGGCGACCTGGGTTACGAATGGCTCAAGTCGAACAGCGCCGGTTCAGGCGCCTATAGCCTGAAAACCTGGAAGGCGAACGAAATCGTCACGCTCGAGGCCAACGCCGGCTATCGTCACGGTGCGCCCGGCATGCAGCGCGTCATCCTGCGCCATGTCGCCGAGCCGTCATCACAACGGCTGCTGCTCGAAAAAGGCGATATCGACATGGCGCGCAACCTGACTCCGGACCAGGTCAAGGGCGTGCAGGGCAACGCGGACATCGCCATTGACGGCTATCCGAAAGGCACGATCGTCTACATGGCGGCAAATGCGGGCCACCCGATTCTCGGCAAGGACAAGGTGGTGCAGGCGATGCGGCACCTGGTCGACTACGAGAGCATGGCTAATAGCTTCCTTGCCGGGCAGTTCGTCGTGCACCAGGCATTCTGGCCTGGCGGCCTTTGGGGTGCACTCGAAGACACGCCTTACACGCAGGATGTAGAGACAGCGAAAAAGCTGCTGCAGGAGGCCGGTCACGGCGATGGTTTCGAAATGACAATCCACACGCTGACCAATTCGCCGTTTCCGGAAATCGCGCAGGCGGTGCAGGCCAACCTCGCCAAGGGCGGCATCAAGGCGAACATCGTCACGCTGGAAGGCAAGACCCTGTGGCCGAAGTATCGCGCGCGCGAGCACGATATTATTCTGGCGCGCTGGTCGCCGGACTATGTCGATCCGCACTCGAATGCTGACGCCTTCGCGCACAACCCGGACAACCGTCCCGAGGCCAAGCTGACCGGTGTGCTCGCCTGGCGCAATGCCTGGGCCGACGAGAGCAGCAATATGCTAGCGGTCAAGGCGCGTAACGAACTCGACCTGGCCAAGCGTGAAAAGCAATACCTCGAGCTGCAGGCGATGCTGCAAAAGAAGGGGCCCTACGTGATCATGTTCCAGCAAAACGAGCAGGTTGCGCGAAACAAGGGACTCAAGGGTTTCGTTTCCGGTTCGAACTTCGACCTGGTGTTTTATCGCAACGTAACCAAGCAGTAGTAGTCGCGACTGCATGGGTTTAACCTCTGCCAGTAGTGGGCAGACGGCGGGGTCGGGCCTGGCCCCGCCGTCGGTTCTGGTCAGCATTATCGGAGTTATGGTCAGCTTGACGCTGACCTTCATCGGTCTTACCGCGATCACTTTCGTCATCAGCCGCGTGATGCCGGTCGACCCGGTACTCGCGATCGTCGGCGACCGTGCATCGGACGAGGTTTACCAGCAGGTATACCTGCAGCTCGGGCTCGACAAGCCGATCTACATTCAATACCTGCGTTACCTGGGGCAGCTGGCCGAGGGCGACCTCGGCACGTCGATCATGACCGCGCAGCCAGTGATCGACGATATTCTGAGATTTTTCCCGGCGACGCTGGAGCTCGCCACGGTGGCGACGCTGCTTGGCATTTTTGTCGGCGTGCCGGCGGGTGTGTTCGCCGCGGTTCACCAGGGCCGCTGGCCCGATCACATAGTGCGCGTGGTGGCACTGCTCGGTTACTCGGCGCCGATTTTCTGGCTCGGCCTGGTGGCGCTGTTGATATTTTACGCCAACCTGGGTTGGGTTGCGGGTCCCGGACGTCTCGACGTGTTTTACGACGGTATCGTCGAGCCGAAAAGCGGTATTTTGTTGCTCGATGCGGCGCTGGCGGACGAGTGGGACATCTTTCACAACGCGCTTTCGCATCTGATTCTGCCGGCCTCGATTCTCGGCACCTTCGCGCTCGCCTACATCGCGCGCATGACGCGTAGCTTCATGCTAGACCAGCTGAGCCAGGAATATATCCTGACCGCGCGCGTCAAGGGCATTCCGGAACGCCAGGTGATCTGGCGGCACGCGTTTCGCAACGTGCTGGTGCAGTTGATTACGATCATCGGCTTGACTTACGCGTCGCTGCTGGAAGGTTCGGTGCTGACCGAGACCGTGTTTTCGTGGCCGGGCATCGGCCAGTACATAACCCACTCGCTGTTCAATAACGACATGAACGCGGTACTCGGTGGCACCATCGTCGTCGGCGTCTGCTTCGTCGGCATCAACATGCTGTCCGACCTGCTGTACCGGCTGGTCGATCCGAGGGTGCGCTGATGTCGGGACTGGGCAACATACGCGGCTGGCTGCTGGCCGAGGTGCCGAAGTCGAAATGGCAGGCGCGCGGCCAGCGGTTTTACATCGGCTGGCTCGCGTTTCGCGCTAATCCAGTGGCGATGGCCGGCCTGATTATTGTTGCCGGCCTCGTGCTGGTTGCACTGCTGGCGCCATGGATAACCGCCAGCGACGGGCTCGAGCCGGATTTACCGAATCGCCTGCAGCCGCCGAGCGCCGAGCACTGGTTCGGCACCGACCAGCTCGGGCGCGATATCTACGATCGTATCATCTGGGGTTCGCGCATCACGCTCTACATCGTCGGCCTGGTCGCGATCATCGTCGTGCCGATCGGACTCGTCATCGGCACCATCGCCGGTTACGTCGGCGGCCTGGTGGATAGCGTGCTGATGCGCCTGACCGATATTTTTCTGGCCTTTCCGCGCCTGATCCTGGCGATGGCCTTCGTCGCCGTACTCGGTCCGGGGCTCGAGAACGCCGTACTTGCTATTGCGCTAACGACCTGGTCGCCGTTTGCGCGCATCGCGCGCGCCGAGGCGCTGACGATTCGCAACAGCGAGTTCATCCTCGCGGCGCAGGTGCAGGGCGTCAGCACCGTCGGTATCCTGACCCGGCACGTCACGCCGTTGTGCCTGTCGTCGGTAATCGTACGCCTGACGCTGGATATGGCCGGCATCATCCTGACCGCCGCCGGGCTCGGTTTTCTTGGCCTCGGCGCGCAGCCGCCTACGCCGGAATGGGGTGCGATGATTTCGCTCGGCCGGCAGTACCTGATCGACCAGTGGTGGGTGCCGACCGTGCCCGGTATCGCGATCCTCGTCGTCAGCCTCGGCTTCAACCTGCTCGGCGACGGTTTGCGTGACGTCTTCGACCCCAAGAGCGGAGCCTGACCCATGAAAACTCGGGGACAGTTTACTAGTTTCCACAAACTCGGGGACAGTTTACTAGTTTCCGCAAAAAGCAGACACATACGAGTTGTACTTGTTCTGAAACTAGTAAACTGTCCCCGATTTTTTTGGTCTTGTTCTGAAACTAGTAAACTGTCCCCGAGTTTTTTGTTTTCGGTTTTGAGAGCGGGAGCCGGATTATGACGGACGCGCCGCTGCTCAAGGTTGAAGATCTGCACGTGAGTTACAATACGCCCACCGGCGTGGTCGAAGCGGTGCGCGGTGTCAGCTTTGAACTCGGGCGCGAAAAACTCGGCATCGTCGGTGAATCAGGATCCGGCAAGTCGCAAACCGGGCGGGCCATCCTCGGCCTTGTCGCGCCCGGCGGTCAACGGCGCGCGCGTCGTCTCGAGTTCGACGGTACCGACTTGCTGAGCGCTGACGAACGCACGATGCGCCGTATCCGCGGTGACTGTATCTCGATGATCATGCAGGACCCGAAGTATTCGCTGAATCCGGTCATGAGTATCGGCGCGCAAATCGAGGAAGCGTTTTTGGTCCATCGCGAGACCATACGCCAGGAAGCACGCGAGCGCACCCTGGAAATGCTGCGCGCGGTAAAAATTCGCGAGGCGGAACGGGTTTACAAGGCTTATCCGCATGAAGTCTCCGGCGGCATGGGACAGCGCATCATGATCGCGATGATGATGATTCCCGAGCCCGATATCATCATCGCCGACGAGCCGACTTCGGCGCTTGACGTGACGGTGCAGTTGCAGGTGCTGGCGGTACTCGACGACATGATCAGTGAGCGCGGCATGGGGCTGATTTTTATCAGCCATGACCTCAACCTGGTGGCGTCGTTCTGCGACCGCATCCTGGTTATGTACGGTGGCCAGGTGGTCGAACAGTGCCTCGCTGCCGAACTCGACCAGGCGCGGCATCCTTACACGCGCGGATTGCTCAATTGCCTGCCCAGCCTCGACCACGGGCAGGATGAATTGCCGGTATTGAAACGCGATCCCGCCTGGCTGTCTGCCGTGAAGGTATCGTCATGATCGAAATCAATCATCTCGATGTCGTCTTTGGCCACGGTCACAAGCTGTTTCACGCCGTGCGCGATCTGGCGTTGAAAATCGAGCGCGGTCAGTCCTATGGGCTGGTCGGTGAATCCGGCTCAGGCAAGACCACCGTGTTGCGCGCGCTCGCCGGACTGCTGGCCGGTGTCGCCCGGGTCAGCGGCGAGATGCAGGTTGCCGGGGAGTCGCTGCAGGGGCAAAATCGCTCGCGCGAATTTCGCCGCCGGGTGCAAATGGTGTTTCAGGATCCCTATGGTTCACTGCACCCGCGGCACACGGTCGATACGATATTGAGCGAACCGGCGCGGGTACACCGGCTCGACCGCATCGAGGACCGCGTGGTGCAGGCGCTGGAAGAGGTCGGGCTCGATGCCTCCTTCCGCTTTCGCTATCCACACCAGATTTCCGGCGGGCAGCGACAGCGGGTATCGGTTGCGCGGGCGCTGATTACCGACCCGGAAATCGTATTGCTCGACGAACCCACTTCGGCGCTGGACGTTTCGGTGCAGGCCGAGGTGCTAAACCTGTTGATGCGTTTGAAGCGTGATCACGGCCTGACCTATGTGCTGGTCAGCCACAACCTGGCCGTGGTCGCACACATGTGCGAAGCCCTGTCGGTGATGCAAAACGGTAGTGTGGTCGAAACCATGAACGTCAAGCAGTTACGCGATCATACGCCGACCACGCCTTACACACGCCAATTGCTGACCGCGAGCCTCGGTTACGACCGGCAGGCGATCGACGCTTTCGAGGAGTTTGCCTGAAGCATTGAAACCACGTGGCCGGCAAAATGCGGTGATGACGGAGATTACGCAATGAATGTTAATATCGCGTATCATGGCGAAACCTGATTTGGTTTGCATACCTTATCGGGCAAACCACGGAAAATGGAGGGAAAGTTAAATGAAACTGGCTGAAGTGTTACGTGGTAAGGACCAGAATATTTTTAAAATAGAATCGGGTGACTGTATCGCCGATGCGGCGACGGCATTGACCGAAAAGAAAATCGGTGCCCTGCTGGTCGAGGATGAAGATGGTGCCATCGTGGGTATCCTGTCGGAACGTGATATCGTCGGCGGCATGGGGCCGCATGGGGCCGATTTGCACGACGTTGCCGTTGCCGAACTGATGACGCGTGACATCATTCACTGTTCGCCCTCGGACACGGTCAACGAAGCCATGGCAATGATGACCGACCGGCGTATCCGCCACCTGCCGGTATTCGACGGCGACGAGCTGGTTGGTTTTATCAGTATCGGCGACCTGGTCAAGTGTCGAATCAACGAGGTGCAGGCCGAGGCCGATGCGATGCGCGCCTACATCGCTTCCTGACAAAACAGAATCATCTGTCTGTGAACATCATTGCGAGCGTAGCGAAGCAATCTTTTAAAGATTGCTTCGGCGCTTCGCACCTCGCAATGACGGTTTTCAATCAAAGGGGTCAGTGTCGATTGATATTTAATTCAATCGACACTGACCCTTTGATTTGGGTGGGCGGTTATTTTGCTGCGTCGAGCGCCTGGTCGATATCGGCGATAATATCTTTAATGTTTTCGATTCCGATCGACAGGCGAACCAGGTCCTCGGAAACCCCTGACGCAGCCAGTTCTTCCGGCGCCAGCTGGCGGTGCGTGGTCGAGGCCGGATGCGTTGCCAGCGACTTGGCATCGCCGATGTTGACCAGCCGAGTGATCAGCTGCAGCGCGTCGAGAAACTTCGTGCCGGCCTCGAAGCCGCCCTTGATGCCGAACGAGAGGATGCCCGATGCCTTACCGCTGCAGTACTTGTCGGCGAGCGACTTGTACGGGCTCGAGTCTAGCCCCGCGTAACGCACCCATTCGACCTGCGAATGCCCCTCGAGGTGTTTGGCCACCGCGAGCGCATTGTCGCAGATACGATCCATGCGCAGCGGCAGCGTTTCCAGACCCTGCAGTGCGAGAAAGGTATTCATCGGCGCCAGTGCCGCGCCCATGTTCCGCAGCGGTACCACGCGTG
>CP070646.1:2831480-2836632 GCA_020354435.1 Gammaproteobacteria bacterium | reverse complement strand
GGTATTCAACGGCATGGCGACGGCTGCGGACTGGATGTCGGGTGCCTCCTTCGTTGCGATGGCCGGTGGTATCTACTTCGGTGGCCACGGCTATCTCGCATTCGTGGTCGGCTGGACCGGGGGTTACATCCTGGTTGCTTCGCTGATGGCGCCTTACCTGCGGAAATTCGGCTGCTACACCGTGCCGGACTTCATCGGTACCCGCTACGGCGGTAATCTGCCACGCTTCCTCGGCGTTGTCGTGCTTGCGGTCGCGTCTTTTACCTACGTAACGGCGCAGATCAACGCAACCGGCACCATCGCCGCGCGTGCGCTGCAGATTCCATTCGAGGTCGGCGTCTGGTTCGGACTGATGGGTATCCTGCTGTGCTCCATGCTCGGCGGTATGCGCGCGGTTACCTGGACCCAGGTTGCGCAGTACATCGTACTGATCATCGCCTACCTGGTGCCGGTATTCTGGATGTCCAACAAGCAGGGCTTCGGCGTGATCCCGCAATTGGTCTACGGTGACGCGGTACAGCGCATTACCGAACTCGAATCGCTGCACGGCCTCGGCACGCTCGAAGCCGTATCCGGCGCCAAGGGCGGGTTGAAGGCATTGTCGGTACCGTTCGCTTCCGCGGCCGATTCGGCGATGGCCAGCTGGAAGTTCGTTACCCTGGTGGCCTGTATGATGCTGGGTACGGCGTCATTGCCGCACATCCTGATGCGTTACTTCACCACCCCGTCGGTGCGTGCAGCGCGGACTTCAGTGGCCTGGTCGCTGTTCTTCATCTTCCTGCTGTACTTCACCGCACCTGCGCTGGCGACCTTCACCAAGCTGCAGATTCTCGATCCGAACCTCGCCACCGGTATCATCGGCAAGCCGATTGAAACCGTCATGGCGCTGGAATGGGTACAGAAGTGGAGTAACGTGAACTTCCTGCAGATCATCGACGCCAATAGCGATGGCATACTGCAACTCAACGAGTTCTTTATGCGCGGCGATATCGTGGTGCTGGCTACGCCGGAAATCGCCGGCCTGCCTTACGTCATCTCCGGCCTCGTGGCCGCGGGTGGTATGGCGGCTGCGATGTCCACCGCGGACGGTCTGCTGCTTGCAATCGCGAACGCACTGTCACATGACCTGTACTACAAGATCATCGATCCGGAAGCTGAAACCAAGAAGCGCCTGATCGTTGCTCGCGTATTGCTGCTGGTCATCGGTGCCGCGGGCGCATTCGTCGCTTCGCTGAAACTGACCAGTATCCTCGGTGCGGTAGCCTGGGCATTCGACTTCGCCTGTTCCGGTCTGTTCTTCCCGATCGTACTCGGTATCTGGTGGAAGCGTGCGAATCGCCAGGGTGCGATTGCCGGAATGATCGGCGGTTTCGTCGCCGGCACCTGGTACCTGTACATGGTACGTTTCGCCGGCATGGATCCGTGGATCGGCATCGACCACCTGCGTTTCGGAATCATCGGCATGCCG
This sequence comes from Gammaproteobacteria bacterium, assembly GCA_020354435.1. Classification (GTDB taxonomy): domain Bacteria; phylum Pseudomonadota; class Gammaproteobacteria. The sequence continues at coordinate 2,835,164 of CP070646.1, read as the reverse complement.
GTGAGCCTGGTGCTGATGATCGTCGTCTCGCTGATGACGCCGGAACCGGACGAAGAAACGCAGCGCATGGTAGACGAAATTCGTGTACCGTCCGGCGAAACCGTGCTGGGTTCATCTCACTAACTAATAATAAAGCAGTACCGATTAAGCCGGGGCATGCCCCGGCTTTTTTATTTGTGACGCCGTGAGCGCCGCGATAGCAGCGTTGGATTTGCGCGCAAGACGCTCGCGTACCGCCTTGTACTGCTCGCAACATTGGCCTGCGCGGCCCGGCGTAAATCCGCCTTGCTTTCACTACGCTCACGACGCCACAAATTCTTCAGGCATTATGTATGATCCGATACACGGTGCACGCGGTGCTCGCGACGCCCAAAATTTTCCATTTAAGTCCGTGGGTTGTTGAGCACCGCGATAGCGGCGTCAATACAGGGGTGATAAAATTGCGGCTTTGTTGTTATGCATGAAACTGAGGTAAAACCAGGTGGCTGAGGTAGCGTTCCCAATCTGGGTGATTATTCTGGATTATCTGATGGGCATGGTGATGTGGACTCTCATCGGCCGCTTCGCGATGGGAATTTTTCTGCCCGAGGACAGCTCGTTCTTTTTCATGCGCTTTTTCGTCAAATCGACCAATCCCCTGATCAAGGTTTTCAAACCGATAACTCCGGAATTCCTGATCCAGCCGCTGGTGCCGATTTACGTCGCCTGGTTCTTTTTCATGATCCGCTTCTATCTGATGCCCTGGCTGCTCGGATACTCGGTCATGGGCATGCTGTCGTTCCCGCTCGAGAGCGAAATGGCTCGCGGGGTGGCCAACCTGGTGGGTTATTTCGTCAAGTGATTTAATCCCCGGCAAGTCCGGCAATCCGGATTTCGTAGGATCTGACTTCAACGTGAACAGAAACAGGATTGACGCGGTTTCGGTTCACGCCGGGTAGAGTGAAAATAAAATTCTGCATCCAGTTGATTCGTTCGATTTCTGCGGTAGAATAGCGCGCCTGATTTTTTAAAGACCTGCGATAGTCGCGTAGCTCAGTTGGTTAGAGCACCACCTTGACATGGTGGGGGTCGGTGGTTCGAATCCACTCGCGACTACCATCTTTTTTGTACACGTGGCCTTTGGTAGGGGTCACCACTGGAGAACGCAAATGCCCGTAATTACTCTGCCTGACGGCGCCGAGCGCCAATTTGATCAACCCGTTTCCGTGATGGATATCGCCGCCGATATCGGCCCGGGCCTGGCCAAGGCTACCCTGGCCGGCAAGATCGACGGTCGACTCGTGGATGCCGCTTACGTCGTCGAACAGAACAGCGAAGTGGCTATCGTCACCGGCCGTGACGAGGAAGCGCTCGAACTGCTGCGCCACGATGCCGCGCACGTCATGGCGCAGGCGGTACAGGAACTTTACCCCGGTACCCAGGTTACCATCGGCCCCGCGATCGAGGATGGTTTTTACTACGACTTCGCGCGCGATGAGCCGTTTACACCCGAAGACCTGGTGGCAATCGAACAACGCATGCACGAAATCGTCAAGCGCGACTTGCCGATCGTGCGCGAGGTGCTGGACCGGGATCAGGCCAAGAAGACCTTTGCCGATCTCGGCGAAAATTACAAGGTCGAGATCATCGACGAAATCATTGCTGAAGGGGAAGAGGTTTCGATTTATCGCCAGGGCGACTGGTTCGACGTCTGCCGCGGACCGCACCTGCCGTCCACCGGCAAGCTGGGCAACGGTTTCAAGGTCATGAAGGTAGCCGGCGCCTACTGGCGCGGCGACTCGAAAAACGAAATGTTGCAGCGTATTTACGGTACCGCATGGCCTGATAAAAAGCAGCTCAAGGCTTACCTGCATCGACTCGAGGAAGCGGAGAAACGCGATCATCGCAAGCTCGGTCGCCAGCTCGACCTGTTTCATCTGCACGAGGAAGCACCGGGTTCGGTGTTCTGGCATCCGAAAGGCTGGACTCTGTTCAACCTGCTGATCAACTACATGCGCAAGCGTCAGGAGGATGCTGGCTATATCGAGGTCAACACGCCCGATGTCATGGATCGCAGCCTGTGGGAAACCTCGGGGCACTGGCAAAACTATCGCGAAAATATGTTCACCACCCAGACCGAAGACGAGCGCGTGTTTGCGCTCAAACCGATGAATTGTCCCGGTTCGGTGCTGATGTTTTCCCAGGGGCTGAAAAGCTACCGCGACCTGCCGCTGCGCATGGCCGAATTCGGCAAGGTGCATCGCTACGAGCCGTCCGGCGCGCTGCACGGTTTGCTGCGCGTGCGCCACTTTACCCAGGACGATGCGCATATCTACTGCACCGAAGCGCAAATGGAGCAGGAATGCATCGACGTGATCGAACTGATTCTGGATATCTACCGGGATTTCGGTTTCGAGGATGTAGTCATAAAGTTTTCCGACCGACCGGAAAACCGTATCGGTTCCGACGAAGTCTGGGACAAGCTCGAAGGGGCGCTGAAAAACGCGCTCGACAGCATGGGCAAGGAGTACAAGCTGTTTCCGGGCGAGGGCGCCTTTTATGGCCCCAAGCTCGAGTTCGTGCTGCGCGACGCGATCGGACGCGACTGGCAGTGCGGAACGCTGCAGGTCGATATGAATCTGCCGGAACGCTTCGATATTTCCTACGTCGCCGAGGATGGAGAACGCCACCGGCCGGTCATGCTGCACCGCGCCCTGTTCGGCTCGCTGGAGCGTTTTTTCGGCATTCTGGTCGAGCATTACGAAGGTAAATTCCCGGTCTGGCTGGCACCCGTACAAGCCGTTGTCATGAATATCACCGACAAACAGGCACCGTACGTCGGAAAAATCGAAAAAATGCTTAAAAATCAGGGAATCAGGACGATTTCCGACTTGAGAAACGAAAAAGTCGGGTTTAAAATTCGCGAGCACACTTTGCAGCGCATCCCGTACATGATCGTGGTCGGTGATCGCGAAGTGGAAGAGGAGCGTATTGCGGTGCGTAGCCTGGGCGGTGAAGACCTGGGCTCGATAACGATCGGCGAGTTCGTCGATCTGGTTAAACAGTAATCCGGTTTTTTAAGACCGGATTAATTTTTGCGGAACTTAACGCTGGCAGATTAACGGGAGAGTCCCCAATCGCAGATACAAAACAGAGCCGTCTGAACGAGGAAATAACGGCGCCGGAAATTCGGCTGATCGGTGACGATGGTGAGCAAAAAGGCATCATGCCTTTGGAAGAGGCGCAGGCCATGGCGGACGATGCCGGCCTGGACCTGGTCGAGTTGGTACCCGATGCCGAGCCACCCGTCTGTCGTTTGATGGACTATGGCAAGTTCAAGTTCCAGCAAAAGAAAAAGTTGCACGATCAGCGCAAGAAACAGCGCCAGGTGCACATCAAGGAAATCAAGTTTCGGCCTGGCACCGAAGAGGGTGATTACCAGGTCAAGCTGAGAAAACTGACCGAGTTCATCGAAGTCGGTGATCGGGTCAAGGTGACCTGCCGTTTCCGTGGAAGGGAAATGGCGCACATGGAGCTTGGCACGCAGTTGCTCAAGCGGGTCGAGGAAGACACCAGGGAATTCGCGACCGTGGATCAGTATCCGCAGTCGGAAGGGCGCCAGATGACGATGTTACTGGTGCCGAAGAAACGCTGACCACGAGTCGGCCAGCCCGAAGACGCGTCTCCGGCGTCCAGGGATTTTGA
>CP070646.1:2822244-2831380 GCA_020354435.1 Gammaproteobacteria bacterium | reverse complement strand
GAAAGTAGCCTCGATCTTGGAACCGCCGCCAGGCCCCAGCTGGAACTTCCAGACTTTGCCCTGTGCCGTCGGGTAGCGCTCGTCAATATGCGATTGAATCTGTGGCATTATGTCGTCGATCATTCGGTAATCATCGACCGTGACGAGCAACTGGCCAAATGACGTATTGGCAGACTCCGGGGCATAAATCAGCATGAAGCGGAGGTGGCTACCGCCGATCGAGGCAGAGATCGAACTGACGCCTTCGACCCCGGCGACAAAGTTCTCGAGTTCGATAATGTCCCGTTCCGTTTTGTAGATGTCGGTTCCTTCCGGCAGGTAATAGTCCACGACAAACATCGGCAGCGTCGATGCAGGAAAGAATCCTTCCTTGACGAACTGAAATCCCCATATCGACGTGGCGAAGAGCCCGAAGACCGCGGCAATCACCAGGATCCGCACCTTCAAGGCACCCTGCAGCAGGCGCTTGTAGCCTCGCAACATGATCCCGTCCGGCAAATTTTCCGACGGGTTATCGGAAGTCCCGGCCGCTGCGCTCTGCTTGAACAGCCAGAAGCAGAAAAGGGGCGTCAACGTCAGGGCGAACAGCCAGCTGAAACCGAGCGAAATCAGGACCACCCAGAAAAGATGCCCGGTGTACTCCGCGGTCGAACCCGGCGCGAAACCGATCGGCGCGAATGCGATGATCCCGACGAGCGTCCCGCCGAGCAGGGGCCACTGGGTCTGAGAGACAATTTTTTTGGCTATTTCCAGCTTGTCGATACCGCGCTTGACTCCCACCAGGATGCCCTCGGTGACGACGATGGCATTGTCGACCATCATGCCGAGGGCAATAATCAGCGCGCCCAGGGAAATTCGATGCATCGGTATGGCGAACATTTCCATGGTGGCAAGCGTCGCCAGAATCGTCAGCAACAGCACGCTGCTGATAGCAGCCGCCGATTTTACTCCCATGAAAATAAGCAAGGTGACCGAGACTATCAGCAGCGCGGCGACGACATTGCCGACGAAGTCGTTTACGGCGGCATCGACTATTTCGCCCTGATGGTAAGCCTCGTGCAACTCGATGCCGATCGGTCTGCGACTTTCCGTTTCGGCCAGTTTGTCTGCCACCTCGCGGCCGATTTTGACGATATTCGCGCCGAGGTGCGCGGAAACCCCGAACACGATGGCCGGCTCACCGTTAATGCGGAAGATCTTGTCGGGTTTCTCGTAACCCCGCCATACCTTGGCGATGTCGCTAAGATAAATCAGGCGCCCGTCGGCGCCTGTCGCGACCAGCAGATTCTCGATCGCTTCGACGGAGTCGATAGCGCCGGTCGGCTCGATCAGCAGCACCTGGTCACCGACAGTCACGTCGCCCGCGGATACCACCGCGTTTTGCTGGGCGAGCGTGTCGTACAGCGTCGCAATCGACACTCCGAGCGCCATCGCATTTTCACGCGATATCTCGACGTAGATTGCCTCGGATCTTTCGCCGTCGAATGCGGCCTTCGCCACGCCATCCACCTGCAGAATCTCGCGCTGCAGCTCTTTCGCGTAGCGGCGCAGCTCCGCCGGCGAGTAACCCTCGCCGGTAATCAGGTAGTAGAGTCCGTATACGTCGCCAAAATCGTCGTTGACGATCGGAGTAGAGGCACCTGGCGGTAACAGGCGTTGCGCGTCCCTGACCCTATTACGCAGCTTGGTCCAGATCACTTCGAGGTCTGACCTGGATGGCGAATGCTCGTAGGCAATTTCTACCTGCAGTTCGGCACGGCCGGCCGACGAGATGGATGAAATCTCTTCGACTTCCTGCAGCTGCTGAATCTCGCGTTCCAGCACGTCGGTGACTTCCTCCGCCACCTCGAGCGGGCTCGCCCCGGGGTAACTCACGAAAATCTGCGCTACCCGGATGGTAAACTCGGGGTCCTCGAACCGCGCCATGTCGTTGTAGGCTGTCCAGCCGAACATGACGGTCAGGAGGATAACGATGACGCTAAGGACTTTGTTCCTTATCGACAGTTCAGCGAGATTCACCGCTATTCACTCCAGTCCCGAACCTGCATTCCCTCGGCAAGAAACGAAGCACCGGCGACCGCGATAACATCGCCCGCGGCCAGGCCCTCGGTCACAATCGCGAATTCACCGATACCATCGACGATCGCTACCTTGCGCTTCGATACCGTCATTGAATCCCGATCCACCAGCCAGACGTAGGTGGAATCACCCTCGCCGACTATGGCCGTCAGGGGTACCGATTTACGGTCCGTCGCGGTGTCCGCCGAGAGCCGCGCGCCTGAAAACTCGACCGTAGCATTCATACCGGGCAGGATAACGAGGTTTTCGAGCGGCTTGAAAGTGAAGGTGACGGCATAAGTTTGCGATGCCGTATCCGCGAGCAAATTCGCCTCCTTGAAAGTTGCCGGGATACGGACGTCGGGAGCAGCCTCCAGCATCACGAAGGTGCCGAGATTCTCGATCTGCTGCGACTCTGCAACAGTCCGCGCGGGAAGATTGACGGTAACCTCCAGCGTCGACAGATCGATCAACACCACAACCGGTTGACCCGCGGATACGGTCTGTCGTTCGCGAACCGGAACCTGGGCGATCACGCCGTTGAACGGCACGTGCAGCACGGTATCCTCCAGCGCTTTTTCGGCGGTATCGAGCTGGGCCCGGGCCACGTCCCGTTGCGTCAATCGCTGCTCGAGGACGTTGCGTGCGATAGCCTGTTTCATCTGAACCGCACGCTGGTACTCCTCCTCGGCGTTGTTAAACTGTGCCCGCGCCGAGGCTACCTGGCTTTTGAAGTCGCGCTGATCGAGCTGCGCGATAAACTCTCCTGCCCTGACTTGCTGCGCCTCATTGACGGCAAGCTTCTCGATCAGCCCGTTGACCTGGAAGCTCAATTCATTGTACCGCCCGGCGTCTACCACGGCGGGGTATCGGGACGTCTCCAGGTCGGATGCCGCGGAAAGCGTTAACAGTTTTACCGGCCTGACTCCGGGCTCTCGCACCTCTTCGGTGTCGGTGTCGCTACAGGAAGCTGTGGTAACCAGAATTGCAACAAGTATTGCTATCCAGGAAAGTCGGGAAACTCGATCTTGCATTTAGCTCACCTTCAAAGCTCTGATTGACGTGGTTGGGGTATGCCGAAGTATTTTTATATCCGCAGCGAGCCACCGAATTTCCTCGGCGTCCACATATCGGGGACCGAGACTAGCATAGACCGATGGGATGTTCATATACTTAAATGTGAAGCTAGAACGCAGGAATGCAGGATTCGAGCGCAGTGACGAACCAACACCCGCAAACTTGAAATAAAGACCTGAAAGGACTGGTTAAAAACTCATGATGTTCAACAACTTCCCGATATTTTTTCGACAGGGATTTCGCTGATAATCCTCAGCAGCGCGGTTGTCAGCGATTCGGCCGGATCGAACCGGCCGATCGCCGACTGCAAAGAGGGGGCGTTACGGGCGCTGCCCGTAGCTGCATCACGCAGGACTGGCCGAGCTTTCCCGTAAAGGACAGAACTCGAAGTAATACTCAACATGATTTAGTATTAATGTTTAAGGTAACTAAGTATCAAAAGGGAAGTCGTTGCAGCTGCAAACACGTGTAAAGACCAGACCAGAAATCCACGTCCCGCGAAAACCTGCGTTACGCATTGTTACAGTATTGATATCAACACTGCTGCTGGTGCAGGGCTGTGTGACGCTTCCTGAGCGCAATCCATTGCCCGCCGAATACGGTTACGAGGCTAGCGTGCTGGGCGGCCACGGTGTGCGTTATTGGGGCGATGAAAGTCTCCCGCTCGCCAGGGGGCTGCCAGCGGAACCGACGATCGAGGAACTGCAAGCGGTGTTGCCGGGCCTTGTACGCAAGGAATTGAATATCCTGGCGATTTCCGGCGGTGGGGAAAACGGCGCTTTCGCGGCCGGGTTGCTCAATGGCTGGAGCAAAACCGGTACTCGACCCGAGTTCAATATCGTAACCGGAATCAGCACCGGAGCATTGATAGCGCCGTTTGCATATCTGGGCTCATCCTATGACCACTTTCTGGAACGTCTCTACACTCAGTACTCCACGGAAAACCTGATTGAGCGGCGCGGCTGGCTTCGTTCGCTGAGAACGGATGCCAGTTTCGACACGCGCGGCATGCGTTCATTGATTGCCGAGTATTTCAACGAGGAAATAATGCAGGCTATCGCCGCAGAGTATCAGCGTGGCCGCCTGCTGTTCGTCGGCACAACCAACCTGGATGCCCAGCAGCCGGTCACCTGGGATATCGGCGCAATTGCCAGTAGTGGCAAGCCCGACGCCCTTGAGCTCATTCATGATGTCCTGCTGGCCTCGGCGTCCATCCCGATGCTTTTTCCGCCCGTGATGATTGAAGTCGAAGCGAAAGGGCAGACCTATGACGAAATGCATGTCGATGGCGGCGTGACACGCCAGTCTTTCGTATTCGAGCTGTCGAGTGACGCAAACGCTTTCGAGACACTGGAGATTGTCGGTACCGGACGCGTTTTTCTGATTCGCAACTCCAAGCTCGAACCGGACTGGCAACCCACGGACAGAAGAATATTTACCATTGGCAGCCGCTCCGCCAATTCCATGATTCGTGCGCAGGGCCTGGGAGACCTGTACCGCGAGTATCTGGCATCCCGGAAGTTCGGTATTGACTTCAATCTTGCCTTTATCCCGAGCGAGTTCAAGGCCGATAACCACGAACTTTTTGATCGGGACTATATGCGATCACTATACAGGACCGGCTACGAAATGGCTGAAGAAGGCTATCCCTGGAGCAAAGCTCCACCCGGACTCGAGAATCCGTAATGTTCCGCCGCTTCGGGTGTCGAACCCGGCCAGATTTTGAATTCAGGGCAACCAACCTGCCAATAGCGGAAAGGGCCGGGAAGAACATCAATTTGCAGTGTTTCCTGTCGAAGGGGAAGAGAGCCGGCCTGGTTGTCGTTAGATCGTTGCTGCCAGCAACGGATCGAGGAGCGCGTATTCGGCTGCTAATGGACGACTTCATGCCGCCGTTTTCGTTCAAGCTGTATTTCCTGAAGTCATTTCGGGTAAAGGAGCAGTTCTGCATATTACACAGGGCCAATGACCAAATGCCCTCGCAGGCTGAATTTCGTTCCTGGTCATGCGGACGCTGAATATCCTGGGTTGGTAAAAACCATAAACAAAAAATAAATCTGCCCCTTTTTTCTTTTTTTTCCAACGTCGGCTACCCGCGGCCAGTTGCGGGTGCTCGGTACCGAAATCGGATCGATCCACACCGATCCTGTTGATTTCATCACGGTCGTTGATCGCCGCTCTGTTTTGTCTGGCGCGCCTTAAAAGCACGGCGAAAGTCGGGGTTGACTTCCGTCAGTGCCGCCCAGAGCTTGTTCATGTAATCGGGCGGAAACTCATACACAGGCATTGATGTTTTCAGTCTGAGACCGCGCTGCTCGGGCGTAAGATCATACATCAGCATCATCAGGATATCGCTGGCGGCCCAGGGGCTACTGCGAAAGTATCCGTGCCCGTTACCGCTAGCTGCGCCCTCGGCATCCGACACGTCAATCATGCTGATGTGGTCCCTGACTTCCTCCAGCAAGCGTTTCGCAGCTGGCGAGAACCTGTCTTCATCGATGACCTGGCCCAGGCGCTCGCGACGCGTCAGCCAGCTCGCAAAACCAAGCGCTTTGTCCTTGTCGGACACATAGATACTCATGTGGCGCGGCACGCCGAGGGCGCCGTCTGCCAGATAAGACGCAAATACCTGGCGATCGAGGTCACTGCCGACCATTATCAGGTTGCCAAGCCTGTGCCGCGCATGGATTTCCTCGCGCGGCTTGCCATCGTTCATCAAAGCGAGCTGCTCGAAAGCTCGTGCCGCCAGTCGCGTACCATTGCTGTAGGCGATTATGTGAATCTCTTCGGCATCCGTTTTTTCGGCAAGAAACTCGAGGAACTTGCGAAAATGGCGGGCGTATCCATTAGACGTATCGGTATCTCTGATATAAGCCCACCTGCTTGGTGTCGACGGCCAGGCAAAACCGATCATGACACCGTCGTAACCCAGGAAATGCCAAAGCTCCGTAGCGACCAGTACTGGATTTTCGAACACCACCTTGTAACCGTGCACATAGACATACACGTGCTTGCGTTTTGATCGTGCGAGCTGCGCATTGACCGCCGCGGCAAACTCCTCATCGCCATCGAGCAGGTCCTCACCATAGTCTTCGCGCTTTGCAAAGCCGGGAATCGTATCCTCGAGGATGCCATACTCCTGAACTCCCGTGACACGCAACGGGTACTTGTCAGTGCGGTTCTTCAGCAGGGATATTTCCCTGACTTCGGCCCAGTCCACATCGGCTTCATGCAGAGAGATTCGTGCGACACCCAGGCGCACGAGCTGACCGCGATCGTTGGCGTAATATTTTTCGCTGTCATCCGGACCGACCGGCCGTCGGTCCGTCGCGTAGAGCAACCCCCGGTAAGGAATCAGATCCATAGGGTCCTGCTCGGGGAGCGGATTCAGCATGCCGTCGCCATACACGTCCGGCGGCGGCATCATGTTGACTTCATCCCAGATGACACTGGCACAGCTCATCAGCATCAGTGATACAGCAAGCGGTATCAGGGTTTTACGCAGATTCATAAGTTTTGTCTGGACGAATCGAGTGGAGGAAAGATTAACATCCTTTTTTCACTATTCCAGCAAGTTAAATTAAAGATATGAACGACGCTTTTCAGTCCTGGGGTATTCAAAGTCAACCTGGATTTTGCCGAATTCCCAAAATTACGCCTGCCCACCAACCAGGGCTGTCAAATTTCAGCCACCAGGCTTGTCAGTTGTCCGATACGGTACTTGCCAATTCATTTTCAAGGTGCTACCGAAAATCAGGATTCCGGTACCATCGGGACTTCGTGTGGCACTGAAACTCTTCAGAGCAGGCTAGACAAGATCGAGAATACCCGCATAATCAGCGGTGGTGCGTACTCGACGGCGTAATCTCATAGTCCATTGGTCACTGGTTCGAGTCCAGCCAGATTCACCATTTCTACACCAGGCGAAGATTTCCGATGTCGACATTCAGCGAAGCCCCGTTTACCGGTCAAGTTCTCAAAACGCTGGTAATGCCGGTCGGGACAAATACAGAAGAGACCATCGCCAGCAAAGCGACCGGCGGCAGGGTCGAGGTCGGCTTCGAGGGTTTCTCCGGCGAAAATCATTCCGGTCTCAACCGTGAATCCTGCGTTCGCGTCAAGGACCTGTACGCAGAAGGCACCAGGATTCGCAATACGCGCCAGATTTCGATCGTCGCCGACGAAGAGCTGGCCCTGATCGCGCGGGGTATGGAAATCGGACGTATCGAACCCGAATGGCTCGGGGCGAACCTGCTGGTGGCCGGAATCCCTCATTTGACCCTGTTGCCGCCCTCTTCACGACTGCTGTTTTCCAGCGGCGCATGCCTCGTGGTGGACATGGAAAACCGGCCCTGTGCCTATCCCGCGAAAGAGATCCAGAAGGTTTACCCGGGCAAGGGGCGACTGTTCATCAAAAATGCCCGTCAGCGCCGCGGCGTCACCGCCTGGGTCGAAAAAGAAGGCGCAATCGCGGACGGCGACGGCATTCGCGTGTTCATGCCGAATCAGCCCCGGTGGCCGGTTGACATCGATTAGTTGGTTAAACATCACCAGGCGTGGCCTCGATTACGCGACCAAACTCCTACAAATCTCCTGCATTGAAGGCGATCGGGGATTAGGAAAGAGCGCTAAGTCATTAAAAAGATTGCTGGCTACGTCCTGATTTGAACAGGGGCTCCATTATTATGAGTATTGAAATGCCGCGATCTAGACACATATAGATCCGCATGGATATCAGAAGTACACAATTCACGATTGGCCAGGTGGTTCGTCACCGTCACTACCCGTTCCGTGGCGTGATTATCAAGGAAAATGGAAGATACGTTCCCTCACTTTCGTACTTTTTAGTACCTGTCGACGTGATCATACTGATCCGTCATTTGGCAGTATCCTACGGCCAGAGTGCAACGATATTCAGTTCTTGCGCTGAATGTCTTTCAGCGAAGGGTTGCAGGCGGCCTGTCCTGTCGCGACAGGAACGATCGAAAGCGAAAGCCTAGGCAGCTTTATCAGCTATCTCCTCATTCTTGATCCTGAAGAACATGGCGTAGAGAACGGGAATGACAATGAGCGTCAGAATTGTCGCGAACGAAAGGCCGAAAACCAGTACCACGGCCATCGATTCGAAGAAAGCGTCGAGGAACAGCATCATGACGCCAAGCGCCGTGGTCAATGCGCCCATTGTCACCGGCCTTACACGACTTGCAGATGCTTCGATAAGCGCATCAAACCTGGGTTTTCCTGCCGCGATATCGATATCGATCTGATCGACCAGTACAATCGCATTCTTGATGAGCAAACCGGATAGCGAAAGAACGCCCAGTATGCCCATGAATTCGAGCGGGAGGCGAGTCAGCACGAGACCGACTACGACACCGATCATTGCGAGCGGCACAACCAGCCATATCACCACGGGTTGGCGCACGGATCCGAACAGGATGAACACGGTCAACACCATCGCCAGAAACCCCATGGGAAGCGTCTTTCCGAGATTTTCGTTGGCCTCCTTCGAATCGCCGTACTCGCCGTCCCATTCGAGGCTGTAACCGTCGGGCAGTTCTATGGCCTCGATAGCGGGCCGGATACGCCCCAGCAGCACGGACTGCAACTCGTCGGGAAACGGGTCGCTTTGTGCCTTGAGCGTCCATACGCGGTCTTCACGGCGGAGCAGACCCTCACGCCATGTCGTCCTGATGCCGTCGGTTATCTGGCCGATAGGCACCATGGCTCCGGTAGCCGTGCTCAGCACCTGCACGTTGCGCAGATCCGCGACATCCACCCGTTCGAATTCAGGCGCCCGGGAAATGATGGGCAGCAAATCATCGCCTTCACGATAAAAGCCCAGGGTGCTGCCGGAGTAAGCGGTTTCGAGCGCATTGGCCAGTTCTTCCCGCGATACTCCCGCGCGCCGTCCCTTCTCGGGTGAATAGATCGGTTCGATAACCGGCGTGAGCTGACGCCAGTCGTTCTTGATCAGCATGGCCCCGCCATCCTCCTGCAT
>CP070646.1:2802462-2822144 GCA_020354435.1 Gammaproteobacteria bacterium | reverse complement strand
GCTGGCGGCATGTTCGGCATCATCGAACACATAAGACGTTGTCTGGTAAATCGGCACCGCGCGTGCACCGGTAATCGGGTCCGGAATCTGTCCCGCATGCAGGCACAGGGTTTCGATACCGAATTTTCTGTCTGCCATGGTCTTCTCCCTAACGGTTGAACTGGCGCGGACGTTGCGCCGAGATCACGCCGGTATTAACGCCGATGGTGTTAAGGCCGCCGAACAGGCGTGCGTATTCGATTTTCATGCAGCGGTCCATGACGACCTCGAGACCAGCATCGCGTGCTTTTTGCGCAGCCTCCTCGTTAATAATTCCGAGCTGCATCCACACGACCTTGGCGCCGATCTTGATCGCCTGGTCGACAAATGGCGGAATCCGATCGACACGCTGGAACAGGTCGACAATATCGACCGGCGTCGGAATATCCTCGAGATCGGCATAGCACTTTTGGCCGAGGATTTCGTCGTACTTCGGATTCACCGGAATCACCTCGAAACCATGATCGAGCAGGTACTTCGCGGCGAAGTTGCTCGGGCGCGACCAGTCGGCGGAAAGCCCGACCATTGCAACACGTTTGTAATCGGTCAGAATGCGGCGTAAATCCCTGATATCTGTCATAGCTGTCTGGCGCGTTCGCGCAGTTCGAATTTTTGAATCTTGCCGGTGGAAGTCTTCGGTAAGGGGCCGAACACGACCTTGCGCGGCGCCTTGAAGTGCGCCATGTGTCCGCGGCAAAAGTCGATAATGCCCTGTTCACTGGCTTCGGCATCGTCATGCAGCGTGACGAAGGCGCAGGGGGTCTCGCCCCATTTTTCGTCGGGCATTGCAGCCACCGCGGCCTCGAGCACGGCCGGATGGCGGTAAAGTACTTTTTCGATTTCGATACTGGAAATATTTTCCCCACCGGAGATGATGATGTCCTTGGAGCGGTCGCGGATCTCGATGTAGCCGTCCGGGTGACAAACCGCGAGATCGCCGGAATGAAAATAGCCGCCGGCAAAGGCTTTTTCGCTGGCCGCGGGATTTTTCAGGTAACCCTTCATGACGATATTGCCGCGGAACATGACCTCGCCGAGGGTTTCACCATCGCGCGGCACCGGCAGCATGGTCTCCGGATCCATTACCACCAGCTCTTCCAGCATCGGATAACGCACACCCTGTCGCGCCTTCATCTCGGCCTGCTCGGCGAGCGGCAGTTCATCCCATTGCTGGTGCCAGGCACAGACCACGGCCGGGCCGTAAACCTCGGTTAAACCGTAGACGTGGGTCACGTCGAAATTGAGCTTTGCCATCGCCTCGAGTATGGCCGGTGGCGGCGCCGCGGCAGCGGTCATGACGGACACCTGGTGTTCGATGCCCTGCTTGAGCTTATCCTCGGCGTTGACCATCAGGTTCAGTACAATCGGTGCGCCGCACAGGTGGGTCACCTGGTGTTTCTTGATCGCTTTGTATATATCGCCGGCGCGCACCGCACGCAGGCAGACGCTGGTACCGTTCAACGCGGCGATGGTCCACGGGAAACACCAGCCGTTGCAGTGAAACATCGGCAGCGTCCACAGGTAAACCGGGTACGTGCCAAGATTCCATGCGAGTACATTCGACACCGCATTCAGATAAGCGCCGCGGTGGTGCGTAACCACGCCCTTGGGATCGCCGGTAGTGCCCGAGGTATAGCCGAGCGCGATTGCCTGCCATTCATCCGCCGGCAGCCGCCATTCGAAGTCGGCCTGGCCGCCATCGAGAAAGGCCTCGTACTCGATATCGCCGATGAAGTCGCCGCCGTCGCAGGCTGCGTCATCGACATCGATGACATAAGGCTTGTCCTCAAGCTGGTCGAGCGCGGCCTGCACCGTCGCCGAGAATTCACGATCGGTCAACAGAACCCTGGCACCGCCGTGTTTCAGCTGGAACGCGATCGTATCGGCGTCGAGGCGAATATTGAGTCCGTGAATCACCGCGCCCGCCATCGGGATCGCGTAATGCGCCTCCAACATCGCCGGCACGTTCGGCAACATTAACGCGACGGTATCGTCCTGTTCGATACCCTGCCGGCGCAACGCCGAGGCGAAACGGCGGCAGCGTTCATAGGTTTCGGCCCAGCTTAATCTGCGTTCGCCGTAAATTTGCGCAATCCGCCCGGGGTAGACCGCGGCGGCGCGCTCGAGGAAGGTTAGCGGCGAAAGCTGACTGAAGTTGGCCGCGTTTTTATCGAGATCGGTATCGTACTGACTCAACGCCCTTTCCAATCGGGTTTGCGCTTTTCGATAAATGCGTCGATGCCTTCGCGTGCATCTTCCGAATCCATGTTGCAGGCCATGCGCTCGGCGGCGTAAGCGTAGGCATCGGACAAATCCATCGTCAGCTGCCGGTAAAACATTTCCTTGCCAAGCCTGATTGCAAGCGCCGACCTGGCGGCAATCTTACGCGCCAACGCCTCCGTCGCCGCTTCCAGTTCGCCGGCAGGCACGACCTCGTTGACAAGACCGTACTGCAACGCGTTTTCGGCGGAAATAAAATCGCCGGTCAGCAGCATGTGCATTGCCTGCTTGCGCGGCATATTGCGGCTGAGCGGCACCGCCGGGGTCGAGCAGAACAGGCCAAGGTTGATGCCCGAGACGGCGAAGCGCGCCTCGTCAGCGGCAACCGCGAGATCGCAGTTGGCTACCAGTTGACAGCCAGCCGCGGTGGCAATGCCGTTGACCCGCGCAATGACCGGTTGTTGCAGCCGGTTGATCGTCAGCATCATTTTGCCGCACTTTTCGAACAACGCCTGGTGAAACTCGCGCTCCTCGCTGGAACGCATTTCCTTCAGGTCATGACCCGGGCAAAACGCTTTGCCGTTGGCGGCAATGACAACAACACGAACCGAGTCGTCCTGGTTGATATCGTCGAGCGCGGTCTGCAGCGCATCGAGCATCGCGCCGGAAAGCGCGTTGTATTGCGCAGGCCGGTTCAGGGTCAGGGTGGTGACGCCGGCAGTGTCGCTGCGCAACAGGATGGCTTCGTTAGCCAGTTGGTCGGCGGTGGCGCTCATCGGCTTATCCTCGCTGAAACTTGTTCCTGATATAAATCGAAAAATAATCGCCGTAGCGCTGTTGCAGCTCGGGCAATTTCCAGTCCTGGCCGGTAACCTTACCGCGACATAGCGGACTGCCGCAATGACAATCGAGCGAATAAGCGTCCGAGCGCTCCATCGCGTAATCGTGACACAGTTCCTCGCCTGCGCTGATATCTCGAATCGCTACGTAAACCACCTGTCCGCGAAAACCGACGTTGGGATCGCAGGAGTGATTGATGAACACCGACATATCCTCGACCTCGTCCAGGCTGAGCGGCGCGATATAGAATTCATCATCGATTTGCAACGCCATGTCGCCGGCATCGAGCGTGGCCTGCTCGAGTTCATCGCGAGTTATGATATTGCCGGCCTTGATCGCGACGATTTCATCTTTTTTGATATCCTCGATCGCGACCACCCCGCGTCCCGACAGCGTCTGATCACGCACCTCGATTTTCGGCGAACGATAGGTCTTCATTATTTACGTCTGCTCCCGGTATCAAGGCAAAATTCTACCACTTTCCTCGCAGCATTTACTCCGACCAGGGGTTTGCTCCGGGTGAATCCTTAGAAGAAGGCAGCCTAGTCGTTGTCGGTGAGGCCGGCACCCGCGCCCGCGCGGGAATGCTCGGTAGCCGGCGCGTAGGTCTGGAACGCGAGCCGATCGATCTCGTCGTATATTTCGCGGTCGATCTCGTAGGCGAGGGTTGCCGGTAATTGTTCAGGCTCGGACAACTCTTCGCGGCAGCAGCAGACGTTGGGCGCCTCGGGCAACAGCAGGCTGTCGTTATTGCCGGCGATGGTGAGCCCGTTGGCGAAGCAGTTAACCCTCACACCGGCCCAGCAGGTAGTGAACACGGTTCGATGATAACGCGCGGCCTGGCCCAGGGTTGCCGCCAACAGCAGCGGATAAGCCGTGGGCCCCAGCTTGATGGCGCTGCCCTCGAGCATAATCGCCGAACGGTCCGCGAGCGCGGCGCCGGTAATAATCGGGCACAGGATGCCGCCACTGGCCTGCCATGGAACGAGGTCGCAATCGGGAATAAAGTTCCGGTAATCCTGACCGCACAGGTTTTGCAGGTGACGCAGCGTGGTTTCCGGGCCCGGCAGATTGAAAGCGGCGAGCCAGCGCGCGGCCTTGCCGGCTTCCTCGGCGACACCCCAGTCCAGACCACAGGCGCGCGCCGCCTTGCGCAGGCTGGATTCGATCTCGGCGAGGGTTATGCGGTAACTCATTTCGAGAGTGCCGCCTGGTCGGTACGGGTCGACTCTTCCGGCGCCAGCCATTCGTGCGGAAAGGGAGCATCCTGGTACATGCAGATACGCACCCAGCGATCAGAGCGCGGATCGAATTTGGTCGCTCCGAAAAACGACAGTTTGCAGCGCAGGATATCGATTGGCAGCATGTCTGCCGAAATCAGGTTGTCCTGTATCTCGGCATACGGGTGGGTGGCGAGGTTTTGCAGGCGTCGCACGGTATGACGGTGCTCGGGATGCGCCAGCAGGAACTCGGCGGTGGTGCCGTCGTCCGAGGCCAGCAACGTCGCGTGCGTCGCCTTGATATCGCTACCGATCGCGAGCGGCAATTCGTACTCGGCGCCGGGCTCGTCGAACCGCTCGCCGACCCGCGGTTCGAGCTTTTCCGCCGAGGTGTACCAGAAGCGTGCGCGGTTGTCGGGCTCGTCGTAGTCGACCGCGAGCGCCCACTGGCAGCGGGTTTCGATGATTTCACGCAGGTGTTGCAGCGGCATCGCGCCATCGATGAAAAAACTGACGTGTTCGTCGGCATCCATGCACTCGCTCAGGTCGTCGACCAGCTCACCGTAGGGCTCCATCAGCAGCGATACCAGCTGCTCCTGGCCTTCTAGCGACAGCTTGTCTTCAGCCCAGCGGTAAAATCGGTCCCAGGGGTGATCGTCAGCGAGTGACTCGGACTCGATGTAATTCGCCATCTGTTCGAGATCCGCGTTCAGTTGTTTTAGCTTTTGCACCTGGATCGGATGCTCCGAATTCCATTGCGATACGTTGAAACGGGCGTTTTCGAAATGCTGTCTGAATTCCTCGATGGCGGCAGACTCGGCACGCGGCAGCGAGCGCACGCGCGCCAGCGCTTCCTCGCGCGCCATCATCCAGTTATTCAGCAGCGCCGGATGATTGACCAGAAACGGCGCCATGCCAAGGCCGGTGGAGTTGCCGACACCGAGTCGGCGGCGCAGTTCCGGTTCGATGACCGCCGCCTTTTCGCCTCCGGCCGCGGCGGCGATATGCTCGACCAGGTCGATCGAAAATGCGCGCGTCAGCCAGACCGACAACAGCTCGGCCTGGAATGGGCCACCGAGCTCGGGGCGTTCACAGATCGTCAGGCGGTCGGCGGCGCCGAATTTACCGGAACCGTAGACCGCGGTCGTGCGCACCAGGTAACCCACCGCCTCGAGCCGCTCGAGGTCCGGCTGGCGACCGGCCGCCAGGCGCTCTAAAACATGCTGCCACAGGCGTACCGAGCGATTCGCACGTGACAGGCTCAGCTCGGTATCGGAAATGCGTCCGGCCTCCTGCTTCGGCACGTTCTGCTCGAGCCGATCGAGGTCGGCTTCGCTCGGAATGCCGTCATAGAGCGCAAAGGTCGCATCCCAGGCGGTAGCGATTACGCGATCGGAACGCATGTGATCGGGCAAATCGTGCGAAAAAGCGACCAGCGAATAAGCGCGTTCGGGGCCGTAAACCGTGTATACCGCGCGGCCGAAACCCTTGTCATCGATTGCCCACAGGTTGCGCCTGTAGCGCCAGCGCTCTTTTTTTAGCCGACGCAGCAGTACTCGCATGAACGACAATCGCGTCTGGTGAAAACTGCCCATGCGCGCGAGCCGCATCACTACTTCCGGCGGCCGACGGTAATCGGCTGCCTCGGGCATCGGGTTATTGGCGCCGCAATCCGGGGTGTTGCTCATCTAGTAATCCGGGCCGAAATTTTCATCGAAAAACCGCAGCCAGTTGTCACCCATGATTTTTGCGGTATCGACATCGTCGAAACCAACCTGACGCAAACCCTTTTCGACCTTGCCGAAATCGCGGTTGTCATGGAACCACTCCGGCATGGGCGGGAACCCGGCGTTGCTGGCCGAACCCTCGCCGTAGTCGATTTTTTTGGTCCAGCGGCCAACGCGCATCCATTCGACCACCGAGTCCGGCTGGTTCTGGCAAAGATCCGAGCCGATACCGATATGATCGACACCCATGATATCGGCGCAGTCGGCGACCATGCGGCAAAAACTGTCGAGGCTGCAGTCGCTACCATCCTTCAAATGATGCGGATAAAAACTGAAACCGAGCATGCCGCCGGTTTCACCGAGACTCTTGAGAATCGCGTCCGACTTGTTGCGCAGCGCCGGGTGCCAGAAGGCTGGATTGGCATGGGTCACGACGATTGGCCGCGCGCTGATCTCGATCGCTTCCAGGGTCGAGCGCTCGGCCGAGTGGCTCATGTCAACCACCAGGCCGACGCGGTTCATTTCCTCGATCACCTCGCGCCCCATACGCGTGATGCCGGGATCCTCGGCCTCGTAACAGCCGGTCGCGAGCAGCGACTGGTTGTTATAAGACAGCTGCATAAAGCGCGCGCCAAGCGTATGCAGAATTTCGACCAGGCGAATATCGTCTTCCATTGGTGACGGATTCTGAAAACCGTAAAAGATCGCGGTGCGGTTGGTATCCCGCGCCAGGCGTACGTCGTCACCACTAAAGCCCTGGAAAATGAGGTGCGGAAAACGCTCGAAATAACTGTTCCACCGCTCCATGTTGGCCACGGTTTCGCGGAAATTTTCATGGTATGCGATAGTGACATGCACCGCGTCGACGGCACCGGCTCGCATCTGCTCGAAAATCTCTTGCGACCAGTTGCAGTACTGCAGCGCGTCGATGCGATACCCCGCAGGCACGGGCGCATCCTCGCTCATGCCGGGTCACCGCTTAAAATGTATGATGTCTTCACCGTGGTATAGAATTCCTGCGCATACTGGCCCTGTTCTCTCGGTCCATACGAAGACTCGCCGCGACCGCCGAAGGGCACGTGGTAATCGGTGCCCGCGGTCGGCAAATTGACCATGACGCAGCCGGTTTTGACGTTACGACGGAAATGGGTTGCACGCGACAGGCTGCTGGTAATGATGCCGGCGGTCAGGCCGAAACGGGTATCGTTGACCGTGGCCAGCGCTTCATCGTAGGAATCGACCTTGATCACGCAGGCGATCGGCGCGAACAGCTCCTCACGGTTGACCTGCCAGTCGTTTTTGGTACCGACAAACACCGCCGGCGTCATGAAGTAACCCTCGGTATCCCGCTCGACCCGTTCGCCGCCGCACAACAGTTCCGCGCCTTCTTTTTTGGCAAGTTCCACGTTGGCCAGGTTTTGCTGCAGCTGCTCGCCGCTCGACACCGGGCCGATCTGGGTACCCTCCTTGAGCGCATGATCGACCACCATCGCAGATGCACGTTGGCCAAGCTCTTCTACGAAATAGTCGTGCACGTTCCTGTGCACGACGATACGCGATGAAGCCGTGCATTTCTGCCCGGTGCTGCCGAAGGCGCCATTGAGCGCACAGGCAAACGCGATATCGAGATCGGCATCGTCCATCACCGCAAGTGCGTTCTTGGAGCCCATCTCAAGCTGGATTTTGGTGAAGTTACCAACCGCGGATTGCGCGATACCGCGGCCGACCGGCACCGAGCCGGTAAAACTGATGGCGTTGACCTGTGGACTCTCGACCAGCTGCTGGCCGACTCCACTACCCGAGCCCATGACCAGGTTGAACAGGCCCACCGGAATATCCTGGCGCGAAATGATCTCGGTCAGCGCAACCGCGCTTGCCGGCACCAGGTTGGCCGGCTTCCAGATGACCGCGTTGCCGAAGGCAAGCGCGGGCGCGATTTTCCAGACCGCGGTTGCCATCGGGAAATTCCACGGCGAAATGATCGCAACCGTGCCGACCGGCTCGCGGCGCACGTCAATTTCGATCCCGTCGCGCACCGAATCCGCATTATCGCCGATCTGGCGCAATGCCTCGGCGGCAAAATAAGTAAAAAACTGCCCGGAACGATAAACCTCGCCACGGCCTTCCGGCTGGGTTTTGCCTTCCTCACGCGCGAGTAAAGTGCCGAGTTCGTCGCACCGCTGGATCAGCTCGTTGCCGATCGCCATCAGCACCTCGTAACGTCGCTCCAGGCCGGCCTTGCTCCACTCGCGCCGGGCATTCTCGGCGGCATCGAGCGCGCGCTGCAGTTGCGCTTCGTCGGCCTGGGCGTAGTGGCCGATGGTGTCGGACAAATCGGAGGGATTAATATTGGCAATTTCACTAACGCCGGCAAGCCATTCGCCGGCGATGAAATTCTGGTTGAGGTTGGTCATTTAAATCCCGTTACGGCTCGAATACAGGGGTACACAATAAGTCCGGTCGCGGTTGTCGTCAATCTCAATCAGTTTTCGGCCATTTACCAACCAGCATCGAGATACTCCCCGCGATAAACGGCAGCAGCCAGGCCAATATAACATTCTGTTTTTGCTGCTTCCCTGAATTCATTTGGATACCATAGTGCACAACTGATCTGAACAACCATGCCGCGAAAATTCTGGAACCGCGAAATCGAAACACTGAGCCGCGAGCAGGTTTGCCAGCTCGAGGCCCCGCTGATCGCGGATCAAATTCAGTATGTCTATCAACACAGTGCCTATTACCGCGACAGGTACGACCGCGCCGGCATCGACCCTTCAGCCATCGATTCGCACGCCGCGCTGGCCACCTTGCCGTTTACCGAAAAATCCGATATTGCACAGGCGCAGATGCAGGGCGCGCTGTTCGGCCCAAACCAGTGCGCCAGCTTCGAAGACATTATTCGCCTGACCTGTACCGGCGGCTCCACCGGTGAACCGACCCGGCTCGGCTGGACGCAAAACGACATTGACGTTTATAACGAAATGGGCGCCCGCGCGCTGTGGACCATGGGCTGCCGCCCGCACGATCTGGTTATCAGCTGCCTGAATTACTCCATGTACGCCGGCGGCATCATGGACCACGGCGCCTTTGAAACCCTCGGCGCCGGTATTCTGCCTTACAGCATCGGCAATTCCGAGCGCTTACTGGAAATGCTGGCTCGTTTCCCCGAACGCGAACAGGGTTATTCGCTGTTCATGACACCCTCTTACGCGGTACGACTGGCCGACATCGCGGACCAGCTCGGTATCGATCTGCACGACCTGAACATACGCCGGGGTTATTTCTCCGGCGAGGCAGGCCTGCAGGTCCCCGGCTATCGCGACAAAATCGAGCAGGCCTGGGGCATGCGCGCGATGGACATGTATGGCACCGCCGAACTCGGCGTGCAAAGCGGCGAATGCGAACATCGCAATGGCCACCATTTTTGCGGTGCCGGCCTGGTAGCGGCGGAACTGGTCGATCCTGACAGCGGTGAAGTCATGCCGTTCGAAAACGAAGCAACGGGGGAACTGGTGTACACCTCGCTGCGGCGCGAGGCTTGCCCGTTGATTCGATTACGCAGCCACGACATCGTGCGCATTTACACCGAAGCCTGTGCCTGTGGCCGCAGCAGCTTCCGACTGCACACGCTGGGGCGCAGCGATGACATGTTCATCGTCAAGGGGGTTAATATTTTTCCGCTCGGAATTCAGGAAGCCCTGCTAACACACCGGCCCGATATAAGCGCCGAATTCTTCGTCGAACTGACACAGGAGCCGCCGATCGACTACCGTCCGCGTATCTGCGTCGAGGTTTCTGACGGCGTCGAGCCAACCCGCTATGCGTCGCTCGCGCGTGATATCGAGACGACACTGCAGCGCCGTTGCAACTTCAGCGCCGCGGTCGAGTTAAGCGCTCGGGGGTCGATCGCCTCGGAGCACAAAACGCGCCGCCTGTATCGCGCCTATCTCGGCAATCCGGCACCGGCAGTCGACATCCTGTACAAATGAGGATTCATTCCGCTACGGTTCGGGCTGCCGGCTGGCAGGCGGACAGCAATGCAGTCATATCCTCGTTCGACAGCGGCCGGCTGAAAAAGTAACCCTGAAAGTATTGCCAGTTGAATCTTTTCAGCAGATCGAAGTGTTGCGGCGCCTCGACGGCGGCGGGGCGGGTGATAGCGGCGCAAGATACCGAAAACCGGTGAGATAAACAGTCTAACGCCAGGGATTCTAATTCCAGGCCAGCCAGTAATAGCCGAGATCCTGCATCAGGGCCTCGAACTCGGAAAAATCCATCGGTTTAACCCCGTAGCTGTTGGCATGGTACTCGTAGGACTGCGCGATATCCTTGTCCGCCGACGAAGTAGTCAGGATAACGACCGGCGTTTTGCGGGTTTTGTCGTCGCTCTTGATCCGGCGCAACACTTCGAGACCATCGACCTTGGGCAGGCGCAAATCGAGCAGAATACAGTGCGGGCTGGGATACTTTGTCTCATCGGCATACTCACCCGAGCGGAACAGATAATCGAGCGCCTTCTGCCCATCGTCGACATGATAAATTACGTTCGATAACTTGTGCTGCTCGAAACTGCGCTTGACCATTTCGGCATGGACGTCGTTGTCCCCGACCAGGAGTAAATTAAGTGGCTCTGCTACTGCGCCTGCATTAATAAATCAGCTTCCTCTTCGAATGGGTAGCGTAAAACAAAAACAGCCTCCGAGTCCATCGTCCGCCGATTCAAGCCAGGTACTTCCCCGATGATTTCCGACGACAGGTTTCACCGGAACGAGTCCGACCCCAATTCCCGGCAAGGCTTACTGGTTCTTCGGATTAAATGCTTCCGGTCTCGGGTAGCGTGAAACGATATCGAACCTGGTAAGATCCATGTGGCTGCGCGTATATTCCTGGCTGGCGTCGCGCGCGGGATTGAAATCCCAGCCCTGGTAACGACCATGCCGCAACGCGGCGTGCACCGCACGGCGGCGATCCTGATCGCGAATGACTTTTTCGCGCATGGCCTCGCTGTCCCAGTAGGCCGCGGCTTCGTTGCGAAATTGCTCCAGCAATGGATGCGACGTCAGGTTCTCGAGTTCGTTCGGATCATTCTCAAGGTCGAATAATTGCTCCGGATCGGTACTGCAGGAGACGTACTTGTATTGATCGCGCCGAATCATCAACATCGGAGCAGCAGTACCCTCGGCCAGGTATTCGCTGACGCAGGCCCCCGGATCCTCCGTTGCGTCGCCGCGGCTGAGCGGCAGCAGCGAACGACCCTGCAGCGGATCAATGGGTTGCGGCCGCTCCAGCCCGCTGGCCTCGGCGGCAACATCAACCAGCGTCGGCAAAACATCGACCTGCGCCACCGGCGCCGCCACGCGTCGAGGCTGCAGTGAGCCGGGCTGATACAGGATCAACGGAATCCGGTTAGACCATTCGCGGAAGCTCATCTTGTACCACAGGCCAAACTCGCCGAGCATGTCACCGTGGTCGGAGATAAACATGATCGTGGTGTTGTCGGCCATATCGCATTCGGCCAACGCCACTCGCAGGCGTCCCAGCCATTCGTCGATATAGCTGACATTGCCGTAGTAGGCACGGCGCGCATTGATGATTTCCTGCTCACTGATGTCGACCGCATCGAGCGCGATGACCTTTTCCAGGCGCGCGTGATGGGCATCCTGCTGTGCCGGTCGCGGCACCGCCGGTAGCGGGATGTCGATACCCTCGTACAAATCCCAATATTGCTGCCGGGTGGCGTAAGGGTCGTGCGGATGGATAAAGCTCGTCACCAGGCATAGCGGGCGTTCATCCTCACTGCGTGCGTGGTCGTAAATCGCGCGCAGCGACTGCGCACCGACCTCGTCGTCATAGGCGAGCTGGTTGGTGATTGCCGCGACCCCGGCCTGCTTGACGCTCGACATGTTGTGATACCACAGGTCGATACGTTCGTGCGGATGACGCCAGTCGGGCACCCAGCCGAAGTCGGCCGGGTAAATATCGGTAGTCAGCCGCTCTTCGAAACCGTGCAGCTGGTCCGGGCCGACAAAATGCATCTTGCCGGAGAGGCAGGTACGGTAACCCAGCAGGCGCAGATAATGGGCGAAAGTCGGCATCGTCGACGGCATGTAAGCGGCATTGTCGTAACCACCGCAGGCCGAGATATTCTGCCCGGTCATGAAAGCGTAGCGCCCCGGCGTACACAGCGGGCTGGAACTGTAGGCGGCATCGAAGACGACCCCTTCTTCAGCCAGGCGGTCAATCTGTGGGCTTTTCACCGCGGTATTGCCGTAACAACCCAGTGCCAGCGCGGTGAGCTGATCAGCCATGACGACGAGTATGTTCTGCATGTTACTTCTTGCCCCGAGCCAGTTGTTTATAGAAGGTTTTTGCCATCAAACACGACCAGCTCGAGCTCGCTGGTATCGATGTCATCGATACAGCCAAGATTGACTCGACAATTGCCCGGGGCGCGAATGGTTTCGTTATGCGTGTAAATGCCGCAGGTTTTGCAGAAATAGTGCTTCGCAATTTTACTGTCGAACTGGTACAACCCGATATCGTCCGGATCGGCTTCGATTTTGAGCTGATCCACCGGGATGACCTGGGTGCTCATCATCGCGCCTTTGCGCCGGCAAATAGAGCAGGTGCAGCGCAGGCCCTGCGTGATTTCCTCGCCGTCGAACGAAAAACGGATCGCACCGCAATGGCAGCTGCCTTCGTAATGCCGTTTCATGAATCCTCCTGACGAATTCGAAGCAGGTTATTCTATGTGATTTCCGCAACCGGCTCTAATCTATGACCATGATACCGCGACCGCAATGCCGGGAAAGTGGACATCCCCAACCGGACGCAAACCGGGGTTATTAAAGACCCTCCA
This sequence comes from Gammaproteobacteria bacterium, assembly GCA_020354435.1. Lineage (GTDB taxonomy): Bacteria > Pseudomonadota > Gammaproteobacteria. Next base: position 2,809,239 of record CP070646.1, on the reverse strand, counting down.
TTTACGCGGAGATGACTCCTTAAATTTATGGCCAGCCTCCGTATATGGCCCTATTTAATTGCGGTAAACAAAAAACGATTAACGCAAAAGAAATATTCATTCTGCTGTATCAGTTTGTCAATCCCCGCGAGCCAGTCATCCGACTCCTGCTGCGAGACAAGTTCCTGCCGGCGTGCGACACGCGCGTAACTCTCGAGCATATTGGCAGAAAAGCTGTTTTCCGAGTAGCTCGAGTTCAGCACCGGAATCGCCTCCACCCGCGGCGCGCCGAAGCCAAGCTCGAGCAACAGCGGCCGCAGCCGCTTCGGCAGGTTGGGATTGGGTGTACCCAGATCCCAGGCTTCGAAGATACGCCGCGTCAGCGATTGGTCGTGGCTATTCAATACCGCTCCGGTCCAGTCGGTCTCGAGGATGGCGATACGTCCTCCCGGTTTCAGTACGCGGTAGAATTCGTGCAGCGCACGATCGAGGTGATCAACATAAAGCAGAGTCTGGGTGCAGCTCAACGCGTCGAAGCTGGCATTCTCGAAGGGCAGGCTTTCGACACTGCCCTGCTGCAAATGCACCTGCTCCAGTCCCTCACAGCGTGCGGCGGCGTGTTCGAGCATGTCTTCGCTATAATCGAGGCCCTCGGCGCGGCCTTTGCTGCCGACGGCAAGCGCTTCCTGTTCGAGTAAAAGACCGGTGCCGCAGCCGGCATCGAGCACGTGCTCATCGCGGCGCAGCGCGAGCCCGGCGAGCGTGCGCAGGCGCTGATTGACGATTTCCGGAGTCTGGTAACTGCGGTCGACCAGCGCCGCGGCTTTTTTGTCGTATTTTTCCATCGACGCGCCGTATCAGGAATCGGCCTTGAGACTGAGCTTTAGCCCCTGCTGGTAGAACTCGGCTGCCTTGTCGGGCTGCTGCAATTGCTGCTCGAACAACTCGGCCAGCGCAAGACAGGCCGCCGGCGTGGCTTTGGTACCGATGCTGGCCTCGAAATAACCCTGCGCCTTGCCCCACAGGCGCGCACGCATCGAGATGCGCCCAAGCGCAAGCAACAGGTTTTCATTGTGCCCGAAATCGTCGAGCCATTTCTCCGCACGGGCGAGCTGCACATTGGCGTCCCTGGCTTCGAAACGGCCATAAACCTCTATCAGGGCATCGTCCCACTGATGTTCCAGCGATTTCAGCAGAAGCTGTTCGGCACTGTTGCTGTACCAGCGCTGGCGCGCCATCAGGTCGAAGTAAAAACGCATCATCAGTGGATCGGATTGCAGTTTCTTCGGCAATTCGCCCCAGGCTTTTTCGAAACTGGCCTGGCTGCTGGTGGCACGACCGAGCACACCGCAGTATCCGGCCAGCTCCATTTCATGCAGGCGGTTTTCCTTGAGCAGCTTCTTGCGCCGCACATCGGGCAGGATCTTGACCAGCGCCGGCCAGTCTTCGAGTTCGTAGTAGGCGCGCGCGAGCAGCATGGTGACATAGTCATGACGTGGCGCGATGCTGTGCAGATGCGTTAGCGTCGCCAGCGCCTGTTCCGTCTGCAGGTGCGCGAGCTGCAGCTCCGCCTGGGTGACACCGATCGCAAGCTCGGCACCCGGGTTGGCTTCATGCGCGTCCTTGAGATAGTTGTCGCGGGCATCGTGCTTGCCCTGCAGCTGAGCCGCGCGCGCGGCCATCAGGTAATGCACCAGCGGACTCTCGCTGAAATCGACCAGTCGCATCAGGTGATTCTCGGCCTGCTCGAAACGCCCTTCGGCAAGATCGATCAGGCCCTGGTTGAGCTGCCGGCGCGCCTTGGCATAACGCCGGTTTTGCGTCTGGCGCTGCACCGCCGCCGGCATACGCCACAGTCCGCGCAACAGGCGCACCAGGTAGTAGATCGCAATGACCACGACAATCAGCGCCGCCAGCGCCGTCGCCAGGGTGGTCTGGATCTTCAGGTCGCGGTACTTCAGCATGACGAAACCGGGGTCGTCGCGCACCAGCAGAATCGCGCCGAGCACGACGATGGCGAGGATTAGCAACTTGAGGAAAAACTTAACCATCGACGGCCTCCGTCGCCTCGGCTTCCGGTGCGTTTTCGCGCTGCTGTAAAATGCGCTGCAGTTCGCGCAGCGACGCAGTGATGTCCGGCTTTTCAGGCCGTAACTGCATTTTCTGCAAATCCTGCAATTGCCGCATGAAGTCGTGATTGACGGCGTTATCGAGATCGTAAAATTCGCGCAGCAGCCTGAGACTTTGATCGATCAGTTGAGCGTACTGTTTCGCATCACGTTCCAGCACCGCCCAGCGCGCCAGCTTGAGGTTGTCTTCGAGGGTTTCGCCGACATTGCCTACATCGGCCTCGGTTCTGGTCGGCTGTTCGTCCACGAATTCGATCGTGACCAGCGAGTCGACGAAGCGGTCGATGCGGTCAATCCAGTCCCGCGGCTCCTGCGGCGGGGGTTGTGCCGGTTTCGACTGGTCGACCCGCGGTGCGAAACCGGGTTCGAGCACGCGTACCTGGCGTGCAAGCTGTGCCAGAATGAGGGTCATGCCGACCAGGTCGGGGCGCTTGCGCGTTTTCAGATCGGCGATTTCTTCGCTGATCCTGACCCGCACCGGCAGCAGCCCCGGATCACCCGTGAGTGCAATCTTGTCGCTGGCTGCCTGCAGGGTCACCGCGGCACCTTGGAAATCATCCTGCAAAATCAGCTTGTGCTGGGCCACGCGCATCAGATACTCGACCTCGGCAAGCTGCCAGTCATTCTTGTCGCGGCCGTAGAGTTCATAGAGTTTTTCGCTGGATTCACGCAGGCTTTGCTGCCCGATTTCGAGCTCGTCGATTTTTTTGCCGATACCGCCGAGTTCAGACTTCAGTGGCGTCAGGCTGGCATCGAGGCGGCTGTTGCTGGCGCGGGTTTCGATTTGCTGCTGCAGTTCGGCAATGCTGTTGCGGTAATCCCGCTGAACCTGTTGCTGCTGCCACCAGTAGTAACCGGCCGCGCCGGCGAGAGCGATGATCAACAGGAAATTAAACAGACCGAACCACGAACGCCGTGGCTTCGGCGCCGCGCTAACCGGCGCCTGATCCTCGGCTCTGGTTTCATCGGCGGATTCGCCAACCGCTTCGGTCTCCGCCTCGGACCCGGATTCGCCAAGATCTTTAGCTTCCGCGCCGGACTCGGGTTGGCCAGGATCTTCTGCATCCACCGCGCTCTCGGGCTCGCTTTTCGCTTCAGGACCGGCATCGAACTCGACCGCATCCTCGGTATCGACGACGACTTCCTTGCTGTCTTCCGTTTCGCTGGATGATTCTTGCTTACTCATACCCTGGTCTACTGCCGGCATCGGTTGCCGTGACTTACTGCTGCTCCGCCCAGGCACAAACCGTTTGCTGGATTCCGCTGTCGCTGGCGCTGCGTGCAATGATGATGGGCGCATTATGTCCCAGTTTCAGTGCTGATTCACGCATTCTTTCGCTGATCAGCAGCCAGGGAATTTGTCGCAGGCGTTCTGCCGCCGCCGCATCCACGAGCTGGAACAGGTTCGTCATGCCTTCGTTGCTAGTCAGGATCACGAGGGTTGGAAAAGCTGCCTCGACTAGCTGGTCAAAGGCGGCCGGATCGCGCGCCGGAAGAACGCGCCGGTAAACTTCGAGGTAGTCGACCCGCGCACCGCGCGCGACGAGTTCATCACCGAGCAGGTTGCGCCCTTCCTGTCCGCGCAAAATCAGAACACGTTTGCCCGCGACCTGCTGCAACGCGTCGGCAGCAAGCAGCGCTTCGCTGTTAAACGGTTCGCTACTGATCAGCCTGTCGCCCGGGTCACCGATCTGCTCGATCAGGGCCGCGCCGGTTGCGGTACCGATCACGCCGAACCGTGCCACCGCAGCAAGGCCTGCCCTGTCCAGCAGATTGAATGCACCATCGACTGCATTACGGCTGACGAACAGCAGGATATGGTAAGCCGACGGATCCATGGCCTCCGGCGGTTTCGTGGCCGGCCGGATTTCGATAACGGGGAAGGACAAGACCCGCGCACCGGCCTGTTCTAGTAGCGCACTGAGTTCGGCCTGTTGATGCGCAGGCCGGGTGTTCAGAATCACCTGCCCCTGCAGTACCGCCACGATTACTCCAGCAGCCGGGCGAGAATACGGTCGGCACCCTGCGACAACAGTTGCTGCGCAAGTTCGACACCGAGCGCGTGTGCGTTCGCGCTACTGCCGCGTACTTCCGCGCGCAGGATTTTGCTGCCATCGGGCTCGCCGACCAGACCACGCAAATAAAGCTGATCGCCCTCCATCACCGCGTAACCCGCGATCGGCACCTGGCAACCTCCATTCAGGGTTTCGTTCAGGGCGCGCTCGGCGGTTACGCGCAGCGTGGTCTCGGCGTGTCTCAACGGCTCGATCAGCTCGCGCAGATCGCCGTCATCGCTGCGGATTTCGATACCGAGCACGCCCTGGCCGATTGCCGGCAGGCATTCCTCGGGTTCGATTGCGGCACGGATGCGCTCGCCGAAACCGAGTCGTTGCAGGCCTGACGCGGCAAGAATGATGGCGTCGAACTCGCCGGCATCGAGCTTGGCCAGGCGCGTATTGACGTTGCCGCGCAACCAGTCAACCTCGAGTTCGGGGTAGCGTTCGCGGATTTGCGTCTGGCGGCGCAGGCTGGATGTACCGACCCGGCTGCCGACCGGCATCGCGCCCAGGCTGTCGTAGGTGTTGGAAACGAAAGCATCGCGCGGGTCCTCGCGCTCCATCACCAGCGCCAGCTCGAGTCCGTCGGGGAAATGCACCGGCACATCCTTCAGCGAATGCACCGCGAGGTCGGCACGACCTTCGAGCAGGCCTGCCTCGAGCTCCTTGACGAACAGGCCCTTGCCGCCAACCTTGGCCAGCGGCGCATCGAGCAGCTTGTCGCCGCGCGTCTTCATCGTCAACAAGGACACCTTGAGCCCCGGGTGCAGGGCCTCGAGGCGCGCCTGTACATGCTCGGCCTGCCACAGCGCTAGCGGGCTACCGCGGGTAGCGATCCGCAATTCGGTTCTGGAAGTCGTCATTTAAAGATTCTTGATGATTTTGCGTACCCCGGGCAAGTGCCGGCGACTGATTTCGAGGGTGTCGTCGATATCGCGGAATGTGACCTGGTGGCCGTCGTTTTCGGATTGCATACCGGCGAGCCAGGACAGGCTGACGAGAGCGTTGCGATGGATGCGGTAAAAGCGATCGCCAAATTCCTTTTCCAGGTTCTTGAGCGCATCTTCGATCAATACTTCGCCCTCGGTATGGCGGACGGTGACGTATTTCTGCTCGGCGTGAAAGTAAATTATGTTTTCGATCGGCACCAGAACCAGGCTGCCGCGCACGCGCGCGCAGATGTGCTGGCGCGGTTCCAGGCCCGACAGGACATCGCCTTTTTTCGACGCCTGTGCGCGGGTCGGGCGCACCGCGGCATCCATTGCCGCCTGCAGTCTGTCCTGCTTGACGGGTTTCAGTAAATAGTCGACCGCGTGCGTCTCGAATGCCTCGAGCGCGTGATCGGAGAAAGCCGTGGTAAATACGACCGCCGGCGGTTCGTCGAGTCTTGCGATATGTCGCGCGGCTTCGATGCCGTCCATACCCGGCATGCGAATGTCGAGCAACACGATATCGGGTTCAAGGCTTTGCGCCAGGCCGAGCGCCTCCAGCCCATTGACAGCCTCGCCAACCAGTTCGTGTTCCTTCAACTCGCCTACCATGCGCGCCAGGCGATCGCGCGCCGGTTTCTCGTCGTCGACTATCAGTATCTTCACGCCGCCTCCGCAGTCGGAATCGTTAATGTAACAGTATAGCGCGACTCGGTCTCGGACAACTCCATCGAAGCCGCACCGCCGAACGCCAGTGAAAGGCGTTCCTTGATGTTGTCGATCGCCATTTTATTACCTTTACGATGTTGCGAATGCTGTTCGCTCACGATCGGGTTCGAAATACTGATGATGATACCCGAATCGGTGTTATCGATTGAGACTTCGATCACACCACCATTCGGCAATGGTTCGATACCGTGGTAGATCGCGTTTTCGACCAGCGGCTGCAAGGTCAGCGCCGGCAGGCTGAGCGCAGGCTCTGTTTCCGGCAATTTCCAGTCGACCTCGAGACGTTCACCGAGGCGCAGCGCCTCGAGATCGATATAGCTGCGCGTAAGCTCGAGCTCCTGGTGCAGCGAGATGCTGGACTCAGCGGCCAGGCTGGCGCGAAACAGGTCGGACAGGTTTTCAATGGCATGCTCGGCGAGATCGGGCTGGTCGTGCGTCAGGCTGGCGATCGTATTCATGCTGTTGAACAAAAAATGCGGGCGTATGCGCGCCTGCAGCGCCTGCAAACGCGCCTGTGCCTGTATCTGCAGGCGCAGGTCTGATTCGTAGTGCAGGTAAAAATAACGCAACGCGAGACCGACCAGGATGACCGCGATGGAGAGGTTACGCGTCAGCGTGTAGCCGATATCGCCTGCGGTCGGCCCGTAATTCATCATGCTGGCAAGAGCGAGGCTGAGGAAACTGACCAGCAGCGTCATCAAGATCGCGACGGTAAACACCAGGACCGTCGTACGCAGGTGACCGCCGAGCCAGCCCTGGTTGCGCAGCAGGCACAACGCCGCGGCGGTAGTCAGACCCACCCACAGCATAGCAACCGAAATTAAGGCGATATGCACGAACAGGCTGCCGCTGCCGAAGCTGACCAGCGCAAACATGATCGCAATCAATTCGATCACCAGCAGCAGGCGCAGGAAAACATCGCCGTCACAGAAATCGGGCAGGTAAGACAGGTTT
>CP070646.1:2789206-2802362 GCA_020354435.1 Gammaproteobacteria bacterium | reverse complement strand
CCACGGCGTTAATTCGGGATGGCGAAAATTCTCCCGCGGTACTATGAAAGTGTTGATCATCGCGAATTCACCGGACAAACAGGAGTGACCCGCCATGTCGGCAAACACCAGCCAGCAACTCTTCGGTGGAAAGCGGATCTCGACCATGCCTTCGGGATCTTCGTGAAACACATCGCTTTCCTTCATGTAGTTGTGCATATGGCGCATCGCCTGGTCGTAGGCGGAAGTTTCCAGCGTCGCCAGCTTGGGAAATACCTTCGACAGTCCGCGCACGACTCCGGAGCCGACATGGTTGAGCAAACTGTCGCGCAGTAACTCATCGCCGCGCTCCAGCCCGGCAGCCTCGGCATAGTCTTCGACCAGGTCGAAAACGGTCCCCTTGCAGCGCCACACGCGCTCCTTGTCGTCGAGGTTGGTCAGGAAACGCAGGATCAGATCGCCACGCGCCGCGCCGTAAGTGCCCGCGTCGAGATGGATACGGTCGCTGCGCGCGCGTATCGGTATGTCACGGTTATTTTCCTCGAACACGCGCAGACTGGAGGTGGCCGAGGTCCAGCCCGGCGTGAACGAAGGGATCAACTTTTTCAGGCAGTCTTCGACCCGCAGCTGATATCCCTTCAAAATTTTCAACGTGCGCCGCTCGATTTCCGGCGGCGCCTTGATGCCCATGAGACGGTCGGCCTGCGGGTAATAACTGATGTTTTTACGCGTGTGATAGCGCGGCGTCTGCTGTTTGAGAAAACGCAGCTCTTCCTGGTTCGGCAGGTCTAGCGGCGGTGTCGGAAACAGCAACACCCGGCCGCGTTCCAGATGATCGGTCAGTTCGTAGGGCTCGAGCCGGTCGAACCTGTCCGGCGTAACCTCGATCGCTTCAGGTGCTTTGATTGTCATGATTCTCCGGGATTCGTCTAACGGCAAGAATGCTAAAAAGCACCGGATAATATTGCATTAACTTACAGCCAGATATTGATCCAGATCATGCCTCGCATACATAAGTTACGGTCCTTATTCTGCGTTCGGTCAGATTACGCACCTGGTTACGCGCCATCAACGGAAAATCGTCCCCCAGAAAAATCTGAAAACCCAGTTTTGGCGCCCCCGTTTCTTGCATGCTTGCGGCCATCTGCTCGAACCAGGTCTGGCTCTCCTCCGTGGAATCGTTGATTTCGAGAATTCCAAATCCGGCCTGGGTCAACAGTGACTCCATTTCGGCGGGTGTCGCCAGGTGACTGATCGACGGCTCCCGGGCCCAGGGGACCGGATACAGGACGTCTCCGCCCTCTCCCTGCAGCACGTCATAGACAGCGAAGATGCCACCCGGTTTAAGCACGCGTTTTGCTTCCGCGTAAACCCTGTCCTTGGCCCAGATATTCATCGCCACGTGAATCGTCATGGCGGCGTCGAATCGATTGTCATCGAACGGCATCGAGGTCGCATCGGCATGCCGGAATTCGACCCGCTCGTGTAAATCCACCCACTCGGACAACCCGGTTGCTGCTTCACAGAATTCGCGGGTGACATCGATTCCGGTCACGCGACAACCGCAGCTTTCGGCCAAGGTACGCGCGGGGCCACCCAGGCCGCTACCGATATCGAGTACATGATCGTCCCTGGTTAATCTCATCCGCTGCGCGAGTTCGAGCGTGGCCTTGCGGCCGCGTATGTGGAATTCGTCGACGCTCGCCAGATCCGCCGTATTGATTTGCGCGGGATCCTTGCCGTCGCTTTGCAGGCGCTGCTCGATGGCCTGCAGAAGATCTGCACTACCGGCGTAATGATCTGCCACGTGCGTATTCATAGCTGCCCCCCGGATGCGTTTAGCGACGGATATCTTAACATGGGCCAGTTCGATACCGGATCGCCGGTTGCCGATCGGCATCGCCGCATGGCATTTCTTCGCCATACTTCTCGTCGGCTAAAGGTCGTGACAATTGTCCTGCTGGGATCAGGGAAAAGCGAATCCGCTAAAATTGCGTTAACGTCAAACTTTCTCTAACACTCTCAGGCAGGCTTTGCCGCGTTCAGCCTGTCCGATAATTCGCGAATCTGTTGCAAGGTTCTGGCGGGTAACGCAATTCCGTCGTCTCTGCTAGCCTCGCGGTACTCGCGTTCGCGCTCGCCCGGGATCTCGACGCGTTCGAATCCAGGCGCCGGCGGGCAGTTGCGCAATTCGTCGAGAATTTCCTCGGCTATCGCCTGCATCGCAGATGCTTCGCGATAACGCGTCGTATCGACCGTCAGCAGCAACCAGCCGCCCTCGGTCCGGGTCGGGCCGAGCATCGCCTCGGCGACGAGTTCGGCGGCAAGCGCGAGCGCGTAACCCTTGTGCCCGCCCGAAGGCAGGATCGCGCCACCGCGAAAATAATCTTCCGGGTCGCGCGACACGTTGCCGTCCCTGTCCATTAGCACGTTGTCTGGCAGGCGCGCACCGGCGCTGCTTGCAGCGTAAATCCAGCCGCCGGCAATCTTCGACGTGGCAAAGTCGAACATCATCGGTCCGCGATCGCCTCCGGGTATGGCAATACTGTAGGGATTGGTCGGCAGCATGGCGCGCCTGCCACCATAGGGTGCCACCTGGCGCCATTTTTCGCGGCCTCCACCGCCGAAACAAATGCTCAGGAATCCGTCGTAGGCCGCGGCCTCGGTAAACGCGCCCAGTCTTCCGGTGTGACCGACATTGACGATCGCGAGCGACGACACGCCCTGTTCTCTCGCCTGGCGGCAAGCCTCTTCGGTGGCAATTCGCATCGCCGGGATGCCGATGCCGCCGTTACCATCGACAATGGTCGCGCCGCGTTCGCTGGTTTTGATTTCGGCTTCGGCGTCGGCGCGCATGTAACCGGTCTCGAACTGCTCGGCATACTGCAAGGTTCGCATCAGGCCATGCGATTCCATGCCGCACAGGTTCGAATCGGCCAGATGCTCGGCCACCTCGCGCGCGACCAGCGCACTACAACCGATGTTCTCGAAGATGGATGCGACCAGTGCTACGATTTCTTCCACCGCAATAAAAACACGCTCATCGTCGAGCTCGAGCTTGCTGCGAATTCCCGATTGATCCATCATAGTATTTTCGAAGACCGGAAAAGATGGCGCCAGTATAATGCCTGCAATCCAATAGGGAATCCCGGCGCAGACATGATGCGAAAATGTAAATGGCGTCTGCTATTACCGTCTTGCGGTTGCAACTTTATAAAATTACCCCCGGGGAGCCGACTCGATGAAGCCGATAATCGCGATTGTCCTTTTGCTGGGCTCGACGCTTTGCGCCGCGGCCGACCGGGTCATGGTTATGCCCGCCAGGCAACCCTATTATTCCGAGGATGGCAATGCCAGTTACCAGCGGCTGATGCGGGAAATACTCAGACGCAGCGGAGACCGGATCAGCATCGACTATTATCCGCCGGCGAGATCGATCCAGATTTTCGACCAAAAAATGAATGCCTGTTCCCCGGCGGCCAGAAAGCTGGCGGCCGGATTCCTCGGCTACGACGTCGTCGACGCCGGAGTCGCAATCAACGAATTCAGAATCGTCATTGCAACACTCAAGTCGCAACCGCCAATGTCCTCGGTCGAATCGCTGAATAATCGCAGCATAGCGACGATACTCGGCCAGGCGCTGGGAGTCTACGGCATTCCAATCTCGAAGATGACGATTCACTACGTGGCCGATATCGACCAGGCGGTGAGGCTGCTCGAAAAAGGTCGCGTGCATGCCATCGTCGAATCGGCAGTTAATCTTTTACCTTATCGGAATCAATTGAACTTCGACGTCGATCGACCCGTATTTTCGATTCCGCAAAGCATTATTTGTCATCCTGGCCCTGAATCGCGGGCTTTCCTCAAGCGAGTCGGCGCCGCGATTGAATCCATGCACAAAGATGGCAGCCTGAAATCGCTTCTGGGTGATTATTATTTACTCGACTGAAGCCTGGCCATTGTAATAGCCGACTGTTGCCTCGCGCGCGTGCGTTGTTTATCCGGGTCCAGGTTTCGATTCAAAGCGGATACCAACGATCTTCGGGTCAATTTCAGGCGGCGGATTTGTGTGAGGTCTCGACCTCAACCGGTGCAGCATGCTTGCGGCGAGCCAGTCCCAGGCAGGCCATGGTCAGGGCCGGCAGGAAAGTCAGGGTAACGATCGCGGTGCCGACGAGACCGAACAGTACGATCACGCCGAGCCCGCGATAGAGCTCGGTGCCTTCTCCCGGAATCAGCACCAGCGGCGCCAGGCCGCATACCGTGGTCAGCGTCGTCATCGCGATCGGACGCAGGCGGATCGCAACCGCCTCGCGTACGGCGTCTCGGGCCTTCATGCCCTGTTCGCGGAAATTGACCATCGCCTGGTGCACGATCAGGATCGGATTATTGACCACGGTGCCCATCAGGATCAGGAAGCCGAGCATCGTGATCATATCGAAGGATTGATGAACCGGATTCAAACCGGCCAGCGGCAGCAGGGCCCCGACCCGGTTCATCAGCCACAGGCCGACGATGCCGGAGGCGATGCCGAGGGGAATCGTCGTCATGATCAGCAGCGGGTAACCCCAGTGGGTCAGGATCGCGACCAGTACCAGGTAAATGATCGCCAGCGCGATCAGGTAGTTGGCGGAAAGCGATTCGCGCGTCGATTGTAACGCGTCGCTGGCGCCGGATATCAGGATCTTGACGTTGCTCGGAATCTCGCCCGCGTCCTGCAGATATCTGACGACGTCGCTTTTGACGATTTCGAGCCCGGTTTCGAGCGCGATATTCTCCGGCGGTATGATCGACAGCGTCACCGTACGGCGACCGTCGACGCGGCGAATATCGCTGGTGTCGACCGATTCGACAATACGTGCCAGCGAAGCCAGCGGCACCACAGCTTTGGCCGGCGTGTAGATCGGTAATTGCTCGAGCTGCTCGAGCGCGGCGCGCCTGGTGGTGTCGCCGTAGACATAGATGTCGATCTTTTCGTCGTCGATGAAAAACTCATCGACGTAGGCACCGTCGGTCAGCGCGGCAACGGTGAAACCCATGTCGGCGGCGGTCAGGCCGGTTTGCTGCAGGCGATCCCAATAGGGCCGGATCTCGATCATTGGCTGCGACAGCGTCAGCGATCTCGGTTGCGAGCGCACACGCGGCCTTTCCAGTACTTCACGCGCGCGCGAATCGGTAACCACGGCCACGCGATAAATGTCGGCCAGCGATGGGCCCGAAATATCGAGGTCGATGCTGCGCGTACCGCCGCTGTTGCTGGTAATGATCGATCCGCGCGCGACGAAGCCGCGCATGCCGACATAGGATTCGAACTTGCGGTTGACCGCGTCCATCAAGTGCTTGATGTCTCGCGGATCCTTTGTCTGGGCGATCACGAACAAGCGCGTCGCCTGCACGCTGATGGTGACGTAGAGCAGCGCCGGTATTTCGGTCTCACCACGCCGAAACTGCGCCGGGTCGTGCTCGAGAAACGGCAGCATCCAGGCCTGGATTTCCTCGCCGATGCGCGTCATCGTATCGAGGTTGTAGCCGGTCGGCGGCGCCAGGTTGGCGAACATCTTCGGTTCCTCGCCCTCGGGCAGGTACTCGGCGGGGGGCGTCAGATATACGATGATCGACGCGCATGCGCCGACCACGATGGCAATAACGCCGGCGCGGCGCAGCGACGTCGCGATCATCCACGCCACACCGCCGGTGAGCCGCTCACGCCAGCCTGCGCGCGCCGCTGTGTCGGCGTTGCCGCGGGCGCCGAAAACCTTGACTGACGCGGCCGGTATGACCGCGATCGCGACCAGCATCGAGGCGATGATCGACGCCGAAATGGCGATTGCAACATCGGAATAGAGTTGCCCGGCTTCTTCCTCGATGAAAGCGATCGGCACGAACACCAGCACCGTGGTCAGGGTCGACGCGAGCACCGCGGGCCAGACCTTGCGCACGCCCTCGACCGCGGCATTCCAGCGATCCAGCCCGCGCCGCCAGGCGTTTTCGATACTTTCGAGAACGACGATGCTATTGTCCAGCGTCATGCCGATCGCAAAGGCGACGCCGGCCAGCGATATTACGTTGATCGTACGACCGGCAAGTAGCAATCCGGTAAACGCGGCAATAGTGCAGATGGGTATCCCCATGACACCAATCAGGGTCACGCTGAACCGGCGCAAAAACAGGAACATGACCAGGCTGGCCAGCGCGGCACCGATCAACAGGTTTGTCCAGACGTTGTATATCGACGCCTCGACGTAGCCGACGTCGTCGGCTAGCAATCGCATTTGCATTCCCGCCGGGTTTAGCAAATCCCGATTAATCTCGTCGACCAGCGGCATCATGCGATTTTTGATGTCAATCACGTTGGAACCGGCCTGGCGGCGCACCGACATGCCGAGCGCGCTGCTGCCGTTAGTGTAAAAGAAACGGTTGATCTCGAAGTGACCGAGCCTGATCTCGGCGATTTCGCCGAGCCGGATGAACGCGTCTCCGGAAGCGTCGACGATGACCCGCTCGAGATCCTCGACATCGTCGAAGCGGCCGATGGTGCGCAACAGGTAGCGCCGTTTGCCGGACTCGATTTCACCGCCAGATATGTCGCGGTTGCGCTCGCGAATTGCGAGTCGCACCTGGCCCATGGTCAGGTTACGCTCGGCCAGCCGCACCGGATCGATGAGGATCTGGATCTGGCGCGCGGCGCCGCCGTAGGTCGAAACCTCGGAAACCCCGGGGATGGTTTCGAGACGCGAAGCGACATTGTCGCGCACGAAATCCTGCAGCGGCGCCATGTCGAGGTTGCGCGGATTGCCCGGCAGCGGCATGACGCGGAAGTACATAAAGGAATTGGACGAAAACGAAGTGGCGTAGATACGCGGTTCGTCGACATTGTCCGGATAGGCGGAGACGCGGTTGAGCGCGTTGATGACGTCGATCAGCGTGTTGTTCAGATCGATGCCGAACGGGAATTCGAGCTCCACGCGGGCACGGCCAAAGGAGGCCGACGAGACGATGCGCTGCAAACCCGGCACGCTGCGCAACTGTTCCTCCTGTTCGATCAGGATTTCCTTTTCGACATCCTGTGGCGTCGCACCGGGCCAGACCGTACGTACTGAGATGGTGCGCACTTCGAGATCGGGAATCATTTGCACCGGGATGCGCGTCGCTGCTACCACGCCGAGCACGGTCACGATCAAAGTCGCGACTGCGATCAGGATGCCGTGCCTGACCATCTTCTCGAACATGACTCTAGCTATCCCCTTCGCGCACTATCACCGCCTGTCCCTCGTACAGCGATTCGTTACCGCGCACGACCACCAGCGCACCGGCCTCCAGGCCCTGCGTGATCGCGACGCGGCCTTCGAAACCGAGCCCGGTTTGCACGCGCAGTTCGCGTACCCGGGTCTTGTCGCCATCGGCCTCGGCGACCCATACCGTTACGCGCCCGTCCGGATAACGAACGATCGCATCGCGCGGCACGACCACGCCGCGAGCACCGCCGTCGAGTTGCAATATGGCGCTGGCCGACATTCCCGGCGCGAGCCGCACCCCTGATTCGTTCAGCGCCGCGCGCAGCAGAAAGGTTCGGCTGACCGGGTCGGTAACCGGGATGATTTTTTCGATACGGCCGTCGAAGCGGCGGTCAGGTAACACATCGAGCCTGACGCGCAGCCGGGTCGAGTCGTCGATCTTGGCGTAAACCGATTGCGGCGCCTGGAAATCGATATACAGCTGGTCCAACGCCACCAGCTCGACCACGGTCTCCCCCGGCTGTATCCATTCCCCCTGCTCTACCAGCTTGCGGCTGATCAGCCCGGCGAAGGGAGCGCTCAGGCGATGGCGCGCCAGTTGTGCGGTCTGGCGTTTTTCCTCGGCCACTGCGCGTCGCAGTTTGGCCACGTCGATATTAACCTCGGCGGCAATCGTTTCCGCCGCCGAAACGCTTTGAATTTCACCCAGTTTACGCGCCTCTGCCAGGCGCCTGCGGGCATCGCCGAGTTCGTGCCGGGCCTGCTCGGTAGTCGCGCGCGCCGCCTCCAGCGTCAGCGATTCGAGCTCCGAGTTGAGTTGCAAAATCTGCTCACCGGCGCGCACGCGATCGCCCAGCTCTACCTTGACTTCTGCAACGATGCCGCTGACCTCGGTGGAAAGCTCGGCGATCCGCGGCGAGACGACGGTGCCGGTTAGCGGCACTTCCTCGATCAACGCGGCCTGCTCGGCGCGGCTGACCAGCACGGTGGGGGCGTTTTGCTGGGCGGTTGCGGCCGATACGGCAAACAACGCCAACAGGCTAACTCCCGGGATACGCCAACGAATGTCAAATTGCCCTGATTCCATCAGCCCCTCGTCCGATTCGGACAGGCAAAACTATAAAGTATCACCTGACAGGATAAATGGCGATCAAATCAGAACAATTCGCTGCCGGGGTATCGTGGCAGGTTATGGGCCACGCAGCCGCTCGATCAATTGCCGATCGAGCTCCCGTTCAACGAATGCACGGTCGAGGGCCGGCGAGTGATCGCAAACGTAGCCGAAGGCAATGCGCCAACGCCGGTCGAATTGCTCCCAGAACAGCTCGCTCGCGTCGGGGAAGCGGAAACCCTCGCCGATCACGATTGCATAGATGCGTACCGCTGCGTCGGTCAACCAGTGGCTGTCGACAAATTTTTCCAGTTCCGTCTGATCGTTTATCGTCAGGATCAGCGGCTTGTGGTTTTCGATCCAGCGTTGCAATACCGCATACATCAGCGCCGATTTGTCCGGGAAATGGTTATACACGGTCGGTTTCGATACCGCACTCGCCCTGACCACCATGTCGATAGACGTGCCCTTGAAACCGTTTTCGAGGAATAGCGGCAATGCGGTCTCGACGATGTGGTCTTTTTTGGATCTTTGCGCCATGGCGGGCTTGATTATCGATTGAATTTATGCAAACTATACTAAACCGTTTAGTATATGTCATTACACAAATGCAGTCATTGCGAGCAGAGCGAAGCAATCTTTCTATTTAGTGCAATAACTTGAAAGATTGCTTCGTACCGCCGCGGCCTTCGGCCTCGCGGTCCTCGCAATGACGATAAACCCGGAGACGATCATGATTCGTAGCGACAATGGATATTTTGGAGAATTCGGCGGACGTTTCGTCCCTGAAATCCTGCTCCCCGCGCTGACGCAACTCGAGGATATGTTCTTTGCGTTGCGCGATGACCCCGATTTCTGGCAGGAATACGTCACCCTGTGCCAGGAATTCAGCGGTCGGCCAACGCCGTTGACGCCGCTGCGGCGGCTGTCGAAGCAGCTCGGCGGCGCGCAAATCTGGCTCAAGCGCGAAGACCTGAATCATTCCGGCGCGCACAAGGTCAACAATGTACTCGGCCAGGGTCTGCTGGTGCAGCGCATGGGCAAACAGCGCGTCATTGCCGAGACCGGTGCCGGGCAGCACGGGCTCGCGAGCGCGATCATGGCCGCGCGTCTCGGCCTCGACTGCACCATATACATGGGCGCCGAGGATATCGAGCGCCAGTACTCGAACGTCTTCTGGATGCGCCAGCTCGGTTCCAAGGTGCAACCCGTCAGCACCGGCGCGCAGACGCTCAAGGAAGCACTGGACGAAGCGCTGCGAGATTGGGCTGCCTCGGTCGAGACGACGCATTATGTGCTCGGCACCGCCTGCGGACCAGCACCCTTCCCGGAGATGGTTTCCTGGTTTCAGGGCGTGATCAGCAAGGAAATTCGCGAACAGGCGATGCGCCAGATCGGCCGCCTGCCGGATGAAATCGTCGCCTGCGTCGGCGGCGGCTCCAACGCCATGGGTGCCTTCGGCGATTTTCTCGACGATCCCGAGGTCGCGCTGGTCGGAGTCGAGGCCGGCGGTATCAGTTTCGAAGATGGCCAGCATTCGGTGCGCCTGTCGCACGATACCGGCGAAACCGGCATCGCCCAGGGCTACAAGACCCTGTTCCTGCAAAACGACGACGGTCAGCTCGGCGACACTCACAGTATCGCCGCCGGGCTCGATTATGTCGGCGTATCGCCGATCCTTGCCTACCTGTCACAGCAAGGCCGGATTATTCCCGAGTCCGCCACCGACGACGAGGTCACCGAGGCGTTCAGCCTGCTGATGAAGACCGAGGGCATCATCCCGGCGCTCGAATCGTCGCACGGTCTCGCCGGTGGCTTCAAACGCGCGCGCGAAATGTCACCCGACCAGCACGTCGTAATCAACCTGAGCGGCCGTGGCGACAAGGATATCTTCAACATCGCGCGCGCCTTTCCGCAAAAGGAGTGGACCGAGTTCCTTCAGCGTGAGGCGGCGCGGTCGACCGAATTGCTGGCACAAAAAAGAGGGCATTGATCATGTTTCCGGCACAACACGAGAATTTACAAATCATGTCACACGCGGTTGTCGGTTTTC
This sequence comes from Gammaproteobacteria bacterium, assembly GCA_020354435.1. Lineage (GTDB taxonomy): Bacteria > Pseudomonadota > Gammaproteobacteria. The sequence goes on along the minus strand of CP070646.1, from coordinate 2,791,984 downwards.
CGAGCCTCGAGGAAAACGAAAAAGCCATCGCCGGGCTGGCCGAGGCCGGCGTCCGCCTGATCGAACTGCAGGTACCATTCAGCGATCCGGTGGCCGATGGTCATACGCTGGTCAACGCCTGTTACGAAGCGCTCAAGCACGGCGGCTCGGTGCGGGCCACGCTCGATCTCGCGCAAAAGGTATGCGCGCGTCACCCTGAAGTGACATTTGTTCTCATGAGTTACCTGAACCCGCTTTACCGCTACGGCCTGGAGGAATTGTTCGAGAAAGCCGCCGCGGTCGGCATCAAGGGTATGATTATTCCCGACTGGCCGGTCGAGGAAATCGAGCCCTGGTTACCGAAGCTCGATGCACTGGGGCTGGCGCCGATCCTGATGGTGACACCGAATACGGCACCCGAGCGAGTCGAAAAGATTGCACACGCATCGCGCGGAATGATTTACGTCGTATCGCGCCTGGGTGTCACCGGCCACGAAACCCAATGGGGCGAGAAATTCCGGAAGTATATCGCCGAAATCCGCAAACATACCGATCTGCCGCTCGCGGTCGGATTCGGCGTGCGCACGGCGGATGATCTCAATGCGTTGACCGGTAAGGCGGAAGTCGCCGCCTTCTGCTCGCAGTACATCGAATGGCAGCGTGACGAGGGCAGCGAGGTCGCGGCAGAAAAAATGAAAAAGGTCATCAGCGAGATCGACACGGCCACGACATGACCCTGGCCCTGTCCGAGCACTGCTGAAGATAGTGCAAGATCCCGTGTCCTTCGGCGCCCGCGGCCAGGCCCGCTAACATGTTCGACCCGATCAACCTGCTATGGCTGCTGCTGGCGGCGATGGTCGCGCTTTACTGGTGGCAAAGCGGTCTGTACAAGGGCCGCGCCCGCGAACTCGCCAGCGCGCACTGCCGCCAGCTCGGGCTGCAGCTACTCGATCAGAGCATGGTCATCGTCGGTTTCTGGCCGGTGCGCGGCCGCTCGGGCCGCCTCGAGTTTCGCCGCAGTTACCAGTTCGAGTTCTCCTCGACCGGAGATCGTCGCTACCAGGGAAAGCTGATACTGGTCGGCATGGAATTGAAATCGATTTCGCTCGAGGCCTATAAACTGCCCGACCAGGACTGAGTAAAACCCGGCGATCGAATGCGAACTATTGTTAAGTGCGGGTTCAGATTGATTGTCTATACTCCATGACTGATCAATCATTGCATTTTACGGGACTCAGATGAAAAAAATACTAATCTCGATTGCTATTGCCAGCCTGGCGGCCCTGTCCGGCTGTGAAACCTTCGACCCCTATACCGGCGAGAAGAAAACCTCGAACACTGCCAAGGGCGCCGGTATCGGTGCGGGCATCGGCCTGGTAATCGGGTATATCGATAGCAAGGACGAATCCAGCAAGAAGCGCCAGAAGCGCATGCTCCAGGCTGCCGGCATCGGCGCCATCGCCGGCGGCGGTATCGGCTACTACATGGACCGGCAGGAAGCCGAGCTCAGGAAAACCCTGCGCGAATCCGGCGTCCGCGTCGAACGCGAAGGTGACAATATCAACCTGATCATGCCGGGCAATATTACCTTCGTCACCGCGGGCCACGATCTCAACGCCGATTTCTACAAGGTGCTGGATTCGGTAGTGCTGGTATTACAGGAATACAAGCAAACCATCATCGTCTCCGCCGGGCACACCGATAGCCGCGGCTCGGAAGCGTACAACCAGGCATTGTCCGAGCGGCGCGCCGACTCGGTCGCGAAGTACCTGATATCGAGAGAGGTACTCGAAGCCCGCATCGACTCTGTCGGATTCGGTGAACAGGCCCCCATCGCCGACAATGCAACCGATGAAGGCCGCAGCCTGAATCGTCGCGTCGAGCTGTCATTGCTGCCGATCACCGAGGAAACCTGATCCACTCCGGCGATGCCGGTCTTTGGCTGGTGTAAGCCTTATACCGGATAAAATCTAAGGCAGGCTCTTTTCCAGGCTGGCTTGATCGGCGTGCAGCTCGCGCCGCATACGACCGGCGAAAGCGAACAGCAGTAACGCACTGACGAGACCAAGCCACAGCGTCGAAGCGAGAATGCCGAGCAGGGTCGACTCGGCAATCGCGGCGCCTTTCTCGAGGCCGGAGGCCAGCGCGAGCAATAGCAGCGCAAACACCAGGCGTTCCGCAAGACCCTGCAGCGACAGGTAGGTGGCGCGTTGCGCGCGCGTAATACGAGGCGCAATCGCGGCCCTGACCGGCGCGTGCACCAGCGCCATCGGGAAGTTGCGCAGGCACACCAGCGCGAGCACCAGAGGGCTCAGCGCGATCGCCATCGCCGCCACCAGGCCAAGCTGGATAGCCATCGCTACCGCGAGCACACCGAGAAGACCTAGTTTTGCCTGCCACGGAATGCTCGCGCGTGCGCCGAGCGCGCCGCCGAACATCGACACCGATATGACCAGTCCCGAGATCAAAGGTGCATGCTCGGATGGCTGTAACAGTGGCAATTGCAGCAGCGTGATATAAGGCTGGTAAAATTCGTAGACGATATGCGCCAACGCGTAGAGTACGATGACGACGAGGAAAATCCATCCGAGTACCGGATCGCGCAGGCGCAGGATGCAGCTCCACACGACGATAAAGAAACTCTGCGGCACGGCAATCGTTTCCTCGGCATGATGTGGTTCGACGAAACGCCAGACCAGCAGCAGCATCAGGCCGGCGCTGCACAGCGAAAACACGTAAGCCAGGCGCAGATCGATCAACCCCAGCAAGCCACCCGCCAGGGTTGCGACCGCCATCATG
>CP070646.1:2787205-2789106 GCA_020354435.1 Gammaproteobacteria bacterium | reverse complement strand
AGTACCCTTTCGAAGAGATCAAGCTCGACCAGATCTATCGCGTCGACCGGCTGGATTACGCCACCGTTTTCGGTGCCGACGCCTCGAAGCCGCAGGAAAAGCTGCTGGTTCTCTCGATACTGATGCAGTATCGCGAGAACGTACTGGGCGCGATTCACCTGTTTTTCTCCGACGAAATTGCGTTTGATCTCGAAAGCTATAACGACTTACTGATCAGTATCGGTCAGCACCTGGGCAGCGCGGTGGAAAAATTCCGCCTGATCGAGGAAGAGAGTGAGCTGTTGATCATGCAGGAGCGAACCCGCATTTCACACGAGCTGCACGACTCGCTGGCGCAAACGATTGCCAGTCTGCGCATCCAGATTCGCGTTATCGACGAAACCTTTCACTCGGACGACGAGAAGGCGATCTGGCACCAGATGGAGCGTATCGAGTACACCATCGACCAGGCCAACAATCAGCTGCGCGAACTGATCGCGCATTTCCGCGTGCCGATCGAAGAGCAGGGTTTGATACCTTCGATCGAGGAGACTATCCGCCGCACCCAGGAAGACGCCAACATCCCGATTTATTTTCAGAACGAATGGCCCGATCAGGAGTTTTCGCCCGAGGTCGAGCTCAACGTGCTGCGGATCGTACAGGAGTGCCTGGCGAATATCCGCAAACATAGCCAGGCCGAAGTCGTGCGCGTATTGCTGATTTACCGAGACGGTTACAACATCCTGATTATCGAGGATGACGGCATCGGTTTCGACGAATCGACCATCGTCTCGGAAGGCGGCCAACACCTGGGATTGAACATACTGCGCGATCGTGCCCGGGAAATCGAGGCCGAGATCGATATCGAAAGCGAACCCGGGGACGGGACGCGGGTGCACCTCCAGTTCAGAGCGCAATCTGCGCCGGAACTGCTGAAGTCGACCGGGTAAACCGATGACCAAAAGGATTTCCCTGTCACGAGCTGCCCGCCTGGTAGGTATCAAGCGCGGAACGCTGCAACAGCGGATCAGAAATGGCGAGTTAAAGACCTTCGAGGGCGAAATCGTACTGGCGGATTTGCTGCATGCCTATCCGGATGCGCAGATCGAAGACTCGAGCATGCTCGAGCGGGTCGAGCAAATCATTGAACAGGCCACCTTCATCAATCCCGAGGCCAGCCAGCGCAAACCGGACAACGTCGCCCTGACCACTCGCATCATGGCGCTTAGTGAAGAACTGTCGCGGCAAAAACAACTGGTCGGCCATTACCAGCGATTCATCGAGCGGCTCAACGAGACCATCGCAGGCCTCGCCGGCGAACCCGATGCCATGCAGCAACTGCAATCCTGGCTGCAGACGGCACAGGCAAAGATCGGCAGCGACGATGATACAATTGACCAGCCGTTTGTAAACGAAACCTTTTTGCGAGTCATGTCAGCACAGGCAACCGTTATTCCCAGCAATCACGAATTTTTCGTCGAAGGCGCCGAGTCGATCCTCGAGGCCGGCCTGCGCGGTGGACTGGCGCTCAACTATGGTTGCAGCAATGGCAATTGCGGCCTGTGCAAACTGCGCGTCGTATCCGGCGATGTGCGCAAGATCCGGCATCACGACTACAGCCTGACCGAGGCCGAAAAGGGCCTGGGTTACATCCTCGGCTGCTGCAACACCGCCATCACCGATGTCGTGCTGGAAGCCGACGAAGCACGCAGCAGCAGCGATATCCCGCAACAGAATATTCCGCTGCGGATCAAGAAAATAGACCGCCCCAGAAGCGATGTGCTGATTGTCAGCACGCGCACGCCACGTACCAGTCGCCTGCGCTTCCTCGCCGGTCAGCGCGCGATGCTGTCTATCGATCATGTCGGCAGCGGGCGCTACCCGATCGCGAGCTGCCCCTGCGACGACATGAACCTGCAATT
>CP070646.1:2779048-2787105 GCA_020354435.1 Gammaproteobacteria bacterium | reverse complement strand
TCGCAATGACTCTGATGATTTAGCTGACCTTGATGTCTATCGACTTCGGCTTGGACTCTTCTTCCTTGGGAATAGTCAATAACAGCACGCCGTCCTTGTAAGACGCGTCCACCTCGTCAGCCTTGACCGTTTCCGGCAGCGTGAAGCTGCGTGCGAAGGTGCCATGGAAACGCTCGGTTCGATGACGCTTGGTACCCTTGCCGGTCTCCTTCTCGGTCTTCTTTTCGCCGCGGATGCTGAGTACATTGTTCTCCAGCTTAACCTCGATATCCTCTTTCTCGACACCAGGCAGGTCGGCCTTGATCACGTACTTGTCTTCTTCTTCTTCGATATCCACCGAAGGAGACCAGTCGGCAAAACTCATCTCGGTGCTCAGCTGTTTGCCGATATTGCTCAAACCACTTTTGCTGTAGCGTTCCAGCATGTTTTCGAAGTCTTGAAAGGGATTCCATAGTTGCATATTCATACGCTTCACCTCTCTTGTTAAATTAATGCACGTATTCTATATGAGCTTCATTAGAGGGTATTGACGCGGATCAAAATCTCAAGTGATGCTCAACTACCCTGTTCCATGACCCAGCGAATCGCTCGCTGTTTCAATTCGTGCGCCGAGCCGAGGCCCAGTTTCTTCTTGATATGCGCCTGGTGGGTTTCGATCGTCTTGGTGCTCAGGTTCAACCGCTCCGCCATCTGGCTGGTGGAGACGCCACGCCCGATCAACTCGAAGACCTGCAGCTCGCGATTGGAAAGGGCATCGATATCGCGTTTTTCGTTATTGGCATCGACCATGCCGCTGAGCAAGCGGTCGGTCATTTGCTGGCTCAGGAAAACCTTACCGGCCAGTACCTGACGAATCGCATGAATAATGCGTTCCTGGGCTTCCTGCTTGTTGATATAACCGCGCGCGCCGGCTGCGAGCACGCGCTCGGCGTAGAGGGTCTCGTCGTGCATCGATGCCACCAGCATCAGAATGTCTTTGTTGCGTGACTTGATGTGTTCGATCAGGTCGAGGCCGCTGCCGCCGGCGAGCGACAAATCGATGATCGCGAGATCCGGATTGGTGGCGTCGATCTGTTTCAACGCCTCGGCCATGTCGCCGGCCTCGCCGCAGACCTCGAGATCTGGGCAGTCGCCAATGAGCTGGGCAAAGCCGGTGCGCACCAGCGGGTGATCGTCGACAATCAGGATTTTTGTCATCAGCGATGCCCGTGACTATTGTTCAATCGAAAAATAACATTTTATCCGCGTGCCTTCAGCATGCGATGATTCTACGGTGCATTCGGCGTCGATCAGGCCGCAGCGGTGTTTCATGATCCTGAGCCCCAGCCCCTCGATTTTTTCCAGTGAACGCTCGAAGCCGATGCCGTCATCCTCGATCGACAGGTAACCGCGCCCACCCCTGGTACCGACCTCGATGGTGATCCGGCTTGCCTCGGCGTGCTTGATCGCGTTGTTGATGGCTTCCTGGGTAATTCGGTACAGGTGCAGGGCGCTACTGTTGTCCGACACGCGAACGCGTTCTCTGACTAACAGTACGATCTCTATATCGCTATGCGATCGAATATTTTCGACCAGGTTTTCCAGCGAATTGATGAAACCCTCGGTGTCGATATCTACCGGCATCAGGCCGCGCGACAGTGCGCGTACCTGCGATATGGCTTCCTGAAGCCCTGTGGCCAGCCTGGTCGCGAGCTCGTGCTCGGGTTTACTTGCCTTGTTGACCAGGCTGGTGGCGAGCAGGCCGAGGCCGGTTAACTGCTGGCCGAGGCCGTCGTGCAATTCCTGACCGATGCGGCGCTGCTCGCTGACCGGTATTTCGAGAATTTCCCGCTGCAGCTGCTGCTGTTCGCTGATATCCATGATCACGCCGGCAAACAGGCGCGTATGGCTGGTGTTTATATCGCCGAGCGACAGGTAAATCGGAAAACGCGTGCCGTCCTTGCGGATGGCGGTCAGCTGACGACCCTTGCCGATGATTTTGGGGATACCGCTTTGCAGGTAGGCCTTCATGTAACCGTCGTGCCCGATACTGTGCTCTTTTGGCATCAGGCGCTTCACCGACTGACCGAGCAGTTCGCCGTGACGATAACCGAACAGTTTTTCCCCGGCCGGATTGACGAAGTGGATGATGCCATCGGTGTTGGCGAGAACGATCCCCTCGCGCGAAGTTTCAGCCAGGGTTTGAAAGGTTTCCGCCTGCTGATCGATCGCCTGTTCGATCGGCCTGGAAATTCTAAAGAAGACCCGGCTGGCAAAAAAGATCACCAGCAGCGCGGCGCTGATAGCGATGAAACCAGTGCGGATAAACGGCCGGCGGATTTCGCTGGTATCGATTTTAGCCACCAGGCCCAGGTCGAGTACCGAAACCGGTTCATATGCAGCCAGCACATCGACACCGCGATAGTCCAGGCCGGTCAGCACGCCAGATTCCCCTGATAGCGCACGCCGCATCGGCTCGGCCCATTTACCAGCGAAAGGGATAGGCTTCGGGATTTCCGAAGTCACGTGGCGCCGGCTCAGGAGGAATACGATCTGGTCGTTCTCGCGCCGTGCCAGAACGAACTCGCCGGATTTACCAAATCCCTCAAACCGGCGATGGGCGGCAGCAACCTGATCCAGGGTTGCAGCCCTGGCACCCTGCGGGTGATCGCCAGAACTATACTGATTATCGAAATTTGCGATCGATTCGATCAGACGGGCCTGACTTTTAACGGTTTCAACCAGGCGCAGGCGGTGCTGCTCGATGGCCGTGCTGTAAAGACTGACGATCGAAATCGCGCTTACCAGCAGGGTGGCGGCTGCCATAATCAGAAATAGCTGGTTGAAAGGTTGGCGTTGAATCACTTTTTACTGGGGTTTGGACCCGATTTTTGCATTTATGTTATATGGAATGCCCCGATATGCCCATCAGGAAAACCCCGATGGCGGCAGCATGACTCCTGGGTCAGTATTATCAACAGGAGTTAATCGTTAATAAAGGGGGATGTAATGCAAGTAGCTCAAACAAATCATATCTCTCATCAATGCCATGTTTGCGATCCTCGTGGTGGATGTTTGGGTATGCAGTTATTGAACAGTCAGGATGTTAGCGATCATCTGAAACAGGCCAAGCGTATAAATCGCAAGGGAGAGCATGTTTTTCGGGAAGGAGAAGAGGCTGACGCCTTCTATGTGGTTCGCAGCGGCTCGATAAAAAGCTACCTGGTAACAGAGGATGGTGAAGAACAGGTGCTCGGATTTTATCTACCGGGCGATGTTTTCGGTCTCGATACCACGGAAGACCAGTTACGCATGTCCTCCGCGATTACACTCGAAACCACCTCGTTATGCCGTTTCCCCCATGCTTACCTGGCAGACAAGGCACAGGGTTCCAACCTGTTGCGGATTACGGCTGAGCAGATGCAGCGTGATCATAACCTCGTGTTAATGCTGGCACGCAAAGATGCCGACGGACGGATCGCGAGCTTTCTCGACGATCTCGCCAGCCGCTACTGGTCGCGCGGATACTCCGCTTCGGCTTTCCTGTTATCCATGTCGCGTCAGGATATCGGTTGCTACCTCGGACTTGCGGTTGAAACCGTAAGCCGAACGCTGACCCGTTTCCAGGAATGTGGTGTTTTACAGGTAAACCGGCGCGAAGTCGAAATTCTTGATCACGATACCCTGCGCAAGATCGCCGGCATACGGGTCGAAGCCTCCCCCGGCTCCTGTAAAGTGGCGGGTGTCGGTTCGGCATGATGCCGATGCTGCAGGCCGGATAATCCGGTTAAGCCGCTATAGAGTCCAAACGCGATAACCATAATCCCCGCTGTGGTACGCAGTAGCGGGGATTTTGCCAGGTTGCGGAAGTAATTGAACGCGTTGCCCGCGATCAACAGCGCCGGCAGCGTACCGATACCGAAACCCAGCATCAGCCTGGCGCCCGCCAGCGCGCTGTCGGTCGTCAGCGACCATGCGACCATGGTATAGACCAGGCCGCAGGGCAGCCATCCCCATAGCAGACCGAGCAGGAATGCCTGTGACGGATTGCAGATCGGAAACAGTTTTTGTCCCAGCGGCTGGATATGCCGCCATAGTCGGGCGCCGAGTTTCTCCAGCAACACCAGCCCGCGCCACCAGTTGGCCAGATACAGGCCGAGAGCAATCATGAATGCCGCTGCGAACAATCTGCCGACCAGCGGGCTCAATCCCAGATTTACCAGTCCCGCGCCGAGACTGCCGGCGAGTAAGCCGACCAGCACGTAGCTCAGGATGCGGCCGGCATTATAGCCGAGATGATAGACCAGCAGCGATACCGGTGTTTTTCTGACAGGGTCGGTTACGCCCATGTTGAGCGCGGCAACGATGCCGCCGCACATGCCGATACAATGACTGGAGCCCAGCAGCCCTACGACTATCGCCGCGCCGAAACTGAGATCCATGGGCATGGCGTTTACTCGGGGGCGTAATTGGGCAGCAGCTCTGCCCGGGAAAATTGCGGGTATTGTAGTGAGCCGGTGAGGCGCCAGTCGGGCGTTTGCAGATACAGGTTCCAGCGGCCCTCGCCCTTTAGCCTGATTTTACCGGTGAGTAACGAAGTATCGCTTCGCTCGAGCTTCAGGGTCTGGTCCAGTCCCGGTTTGGTCGCGTGAACCAGGCTCAGCTCAATTTCTTTTCCCGGTACGACGCCAGTCCCGGGCGCGAAACGAACCTCGACCAATCCATCGTCGGAGAGTCTGACGGCGGCGGTCAGCCCGAGTTCGTAGGCAAACCTGTCGCGCGCCAGCACGCGGTTGATTTGCTTGCCCTTCTTGTAATAGTCATCGACCACGAGTCCCGAGTAGGAGTGGATTGCAAGCGTGATCATGACCACGCCCATCACGACCGCCGAAAACGGAATCGCGATCAGCAGCCAGACCATGGGTTCCTGTTTCCAGTTTTTTTGTTCGTTTTGCATCGTCGTCGCCATCAGTTTTTCCCGGGACCGACGAAACGCGCTTCTTCGCTGGTCAGTAAATGGTTGGCATCTCGAGCCTGCAGGCGAAAGGTAATGGTTTCGCTGCGGTTTTCCATGTTGAACTCGTCGGCCTGGATACGCGCGATCAGCTGGTGAACCGTGCCCGCCGGAACCTCGATAACGGGCTCATCGAGCACCAGCTTCAAACCGTCGATGCCATCAGCCGACAGTATATACTGGTGCGATTTCGAATCCATGTTGAGTATTTTCAGCGTGTAAACGTTTTCGATCAGACCTTCACGGGTTTCGCGGTACAGCGTGTTGCGGTCGCGGATGACGTCGAGCTCGAGCGGAATGCGATACAGCATATGGGTCAGCAGGCTGCCGAGCAGAATCAGCAGGATCGCGGCGTAAACCATGATGCGCGGGCGCAACAGATTCTGTGGTTGGCCTAGCGTCGAATTTTCCGTGGTATACCGAATTAGTCCGCGTGGATAATTCATCTTGTCCATGATTTCGTCGCAACCATCGATGCAGGCCGAGCAGGCAATGCATTCGTACTGCAGCCCGTCGCGAATATCGATGCCGGTCGGGCATACCTGCACGCAGACGTTGCAGTCGATGCAATCGCCGAGTCCCTGCTCCCTGGGATCGCTGCCGCGCCGGCGCGACCCGCGCGGTTCGCCGCGTTCGGGATGGTATGCCACGATCAGCGTGTCCGAGTCGAACATCGCGCTCTGGAAACGCGCATAGGGGCACATGTAGAGGCAGACCTGCTCGCGCATGAAGCCGGCGTTGCCGTAGGTGGCGAAGCTGTAAAACAGGATCCAGAAGGTTTCCCAGGGGCCAAGATTGCCGGTGAGGAGTTTATTGGCGAGTTCGTCGATGGGCGTAAAATAGGCGACGAAAGTAAACCCGGTCCACAGCGAAAACAGGATCCAGACCGTGTGCTTGACGACCTTGGTGCGAATTTTTGCCGCTGAATTTGGCGCCTTGTCGAGTTTCATGCGGCGCGAGCGATTGCCCTCGATCTTGCGCTCCATCCACAGGTAAGCCTCGGTCCAGACCGTTTGCGGGCAGGCGTACCCGCACCAGATACGGCCGAACAGCGCGGTGAAAAAGAATAACGCCAGGCCCGCCATGATCAGCAGCGCCGCCAGGTAAATAAAATCCTGCGGCCACAGGGTCAGACCGAACAGGTAAAACTTGCGAGCCGGCAGGTCGAACAGTAACGCCTGGCGGTCATCCCAGCGCAGCAGCGGCATGACATAGTAAATACCCAGCAGCGAAATAAAGGCGATCACGCGCAGGCGCGAAAATTTACCGGTAACCTCACGCGGGTAGATTTTTTTGTGCGCAGCGTAGAGCGCTTTATCTGGGTTTTCGGTTGCCTGGGTCGACATTTTTAAGCCGAAGGTAAGCGGTTACCGGTTCTGCTTGCTTATAAAACGGCAATTGGAGATGGTGAAGTACAGCGTCCCGATGCTTGAGATGCTCGCCAGCAGCCAAAAAATGAAAAACCCGATACTGTAAGCCGCCAGCGGGCTGATATCGATGTCGAGATCAAACGGGACCAGGTCTTGCGGATCGAAAGCCGAGAAAAAAAGCCCGGTAGCGGCAATCGCGGTCATGAAGGACGGCCATAAAACCGAGATTGCCTGCTGGATTGCGGGGATCTTATACGGTAACGGTGAAGCCATTAGTTCTCTTGTGACAATCCGTACACATAGGCTGCCAACAGGTGCACCTTGGCTTCGCCGAGGAATTCTCCGTGCGCCGGCATCTGCCCGTTACGGCCTTTCGCGATCGATTCCGATATGCGATTGATCGAGCCTCCGTAAAGCCAGCTATCGTCCGTCAGGTTCGGTGCGCCCATCGCGATATTACCCTTGCCCTCGGGCCCGTGGCAGGCGACGCAAAAGGTGTCGTACTTGGTCTTGCCATTTGCCGCCAGTTCTTCGATGGTAGCGCGGCCTGAAAGGCTCAACAGATACTGTGTAACCTCGTCCACGCCCCGCTCGCCGCCGAGCGGCGCTTCCCATGCCGGCATGGCGGCCTGGCGTCCCATCATGATGCTGGTCTTGATATTTTCCGGATCGCCGCCCCACAGCCAGTTGCCGTCACGCAGATTCGGGTAACCGCGTGCGCCGCGCGCGTCGGAACCGTGGCAGGTCGCGCAATAGTTGAGGTACAGGCGTTCGCCGACCTTGAGTGCCTCCCCGTCCTTGATCAGATCGATGATCGCGGTTTGCTGATATTTCGCGAATAGGGGGCCAACCTCGGCTTCGATGGCGGCAACTTCCTTTTCGTACTGGTCCGTCGAGGTCCAGTTCAGGAATCCGGAAAAACTGCCGAGTCCGGGGAAAAGCAGCAGGTAGAAGCCGCCGAAGGCGAGCGTGATATAAAACAGTCCCAGCCACCAGCGCGGTAACGGGTTGTTGAGTTCGGTCAGGTCGCTATCCCAGACGTGGCCGGTGGTTTCGGTTTCGTCTTTTTTTACGAAGCCCGCTGTCATCCAGCGAATCAGCCAGACGCAGGCGAGGATGCTGAGCACGGTGAGGATCGCGATGTACCAGTGCCAGAATTCGCTATTAAAATCGGCCATTAATCTACTCCGAAGCAGTTTTGTTGTTGTCGGTTACGGGGTCGTCTTCGAACGGCAGGCGTGCTGCCTCATCGAAGGCGGACTTGCGTTTGCTGCTGAAAGCCCATACCACGATGCCGAGAAAGGTGACCATGACGACGATGGTCCAGATCGACTGAATAAAGGTAAAAGACATGCCTATCTCCTCAACTTGACATGGACGCCGAGGCCCTGCAGGTAGGCGATCATCGCGTCCATTTCAGTCTTGCCTTCGAGCGCGGCCGGAGCTGCTTCGATTTCCGCATCGGTGTAGGGCGAACCCAGCTTGCGCAGGGTTTCCATCTTGGCCTGGATATCGCTGCCGTCGAGTTCGTTCTCCTCGAGCCAGGGGTAACCCGGCATGATCGACTCGGGCACGACGTCGCGCGGATTGATCAGGTGCACGCGGTGCCAGTCGTCGCTGTAGCGGCCGCCGACGCGGTGCAGGTCGGGACCGGTGCGCTTGGAGCCCCACTGGAACGGGCGATCGTAGATGTA
>CP070646.1:2763417-2778948 GCA_020354435.1 Gammaproteobacteria bacterium | reverse complement strand
AATTACGGACTGCTGGGAAATGATATTCTGGGCCTGGGATTTGACTTTGATGTCGAAGTTTACCGCGGTGCCGGCAAACTCAAGGGCGGCGCGGCGATGTGGGAACCGCATGCACGGCGCGTGGTAGAGGCAGGGCACGCGAAGTACGTCGCCACCGGAGCGCCCTGGGGCGAAACCGATGCCGACTTCACGCTGATGCGCCAGGATTTCATCGAAAATCACCCGGAAGCCGCGATTGGCTGGATGAAGGCAGAAATCGAGGCCATGCAATTCATTATCGATAATCCGGAAGAAACCGTCGAAATTCTATACAAGGAACTCACCGGCTACCCCAAGGCCACTATCTGGTCCGCGATCTACGAGGAAAACCCCGCCGCCATCGGCGGTGACCCGGTGACCTACGAGGCGAAGATGATTTTCGACGACGACGTCCTGACGCTGATGAATAACGGTTACGCCTTTTTACATGAGCTGAAGGTGCTCAAATCGCCTGACGCGCCGCCGAACGCCTATAACGACATGCCGATCAATAAAGCGTTGGCGGAAATGGGGCTGAGCGCGCCGATTGGCAAGATCGAGGGCAAGCCCCGGTCGACGCGGCCTTACTAGAAATCGGCTGCTGTTTTTGAATCCCGGCTGCGTGCCCGCGGCCGGGATTTTTTTGCCCGGCACCAGGCTGATAGCGTGCGCCGCGGATCAGGAGCGTTTGACCGCCAGCTCAACTTTAACCGGTTTGCGCAGGTCATCGAGCACCGGGCAGTGCAGATTTACCGTTTGACGCAAACGTTCGATATCCTCGTCCGGGGCGTCGCTCTCGATTTTAATTTCGCCATAAACCTCCGAAAATCCGGCCGCGACGCCTTCCTCGACGTTGAAAAATCCTCGCGCATCGGAGACCCCGGTGACGCTGACGGCAACGTTTTTTAGATCGATATCCATTGCATCCGCATACAGGCGATAGGTGACTTCGTGGCATGCGGCGAGAGCGGCGAGCAGCAATTCGCTGGGCCTGGGCCCCTGGTTAGTACTGCCCATGTTTTCCGGCTGATCGACGATCACGTCAAAGCCCCGGGTTTTGGCATGGCTGCGAAACGCTTCCACCAGGCGGCTTTCCGCATGCACCTCGACACGGCACTTCTCCGGGTTGTTTCTCAATATCTCCTGCTTGTGCTGAAAGACTTGTTTAAAGTTACTCATAAACCGAACCCTGATCGTCAACGAATCGTCGAGATAGCATTATACGAATGGAATAAGCGGGCATGCCAGTTTTGTCGTGAACACCAATGAACGGGTTCCGCCAATGAACAGGATCAGGCCTTACAATTGACATCGCGGTTCGAATCGCCAGCAAGACGTAAGACCCGGCCCCGCTATCCTCCTTGATTCGAGTCTATCGGTTCTTGTCGGTTACCAGCGACGGTGCCAGCGCTTGTTCGAGCTTGAGACCGGTGCAATTTTGAATGCTGCGCCAGAGTAAAAACATGATCGCCAGCATCATCGCCATGCAAGGCAGAACGATTAGCGGGTAACTGAGTAGCGCCAGCCGCCCCAGCTCCTGGTTGAATGCGGCGCTGCCCGCTGGGCTGGTCACGATCCAGGTAGTCAGCAGGTAGTTCATCGCCGCGGAAAAGAAAAACGTTGCGCCGAGCAGGGTGTTGGCGGTCAACAGGCGAGCATGGAACGCCTCGGCGCGCCCCCGCTCGCGCAGCATTCGCGAAATTCTGCCGGTATCCAGCACCGCCGGGTTGTACAGCAGGGTCTTGACCAGCGGGTAACCGAGCTGCGCTGAAAGCAGCACCGCAACGCCCAGCACGGCGGGAATTGCGGCTTCCTTGACCGCCAGCCATTGCGGATCGAGCTGCAGCAGGCCGATGCCGCCGGTCAGCAAAACACTTACGAGACCCAGCAGAGCGATATAGTTGGCTGCACGGTAGCGCAGCAGCTCGTACAGACAGAGGCCGACCGGAAAAGCCAGCGCGACGACCAGCGCGAACTGCGGGCCGAGGCGTTCGACGCTGCTGAAGTTGATCAATATGATCGACGGTATGACGATACTCAGCAGCAGGTCGGTTAGCGCTCGCGATTTACGTTGCATGCGTTTCAGCCGTCGGTTTTGGTTTCAGTAGACGGCGCCGCATCGGTGGTCGGCTGCGCTTCATCCGGCTTCGGCTGGTTCCCGGCAAGGTAATCGCTAGCCTGTCGAAGCAACCCGGCGGCCTGCTGCCTGACGTCCTGCAGGGCATTATCGGCCGATTGTCTCGCTTCTTCGATAGAGCCGGCCTGCCTGGTTTCGTCCAGGGTTTTGACGGCCGTTTGTCTGACCTTGTCCGCGGCCTCGGTTGCCGCCTGTTCCAACTGTTCGCAACCGCTCATGCCGCCGATGGCGATGCCGCCGATGAGTAAACTTGCCAGTTTGATTTTGGACATGATAGGGAGTTTCTCCGGATTCAGGTTGAGTTATGAGTCATAATTGGGGCAACGATAGACGCAACTCAAGGTCTGAAAAAGTCGAATAATATATAAAATTCATTCGAAAAATTCGAAGAGCAGGTGACCGCGGGCCGGGACGGCCCAGGGGGCATGAGACCGCAATCCTGTGTCGATCCCGCCGATATCATTTGCTACCGTATCGTCATCCTACCTTGACCTGCCAGGAGATCCTCATGCGCTTAACCTATCTCGAAAAGACAGCCGATATCGCGCCGGTAACGGATGCTCTTCGGCGCGACGGCGCGGTTGTCGTCACCGGGCTCGCAGAGCCCGCTCTGATCGATACCGTCGCCGAAGAACTGCGCCCGCAACTCGATGCCTCGGGGCTCGATACGCGCAGCGATTTCAACGGCTCCAAAACCCTTCGCACCGGTGCCGTACTCACCGCTGCTCCCAGTGCCGCCGCGCTCGTGGATCACGACCTGGTTGTCGGCGTCGCCAATGAAACCCTTTTGCCTTATTGCGCGACCTACCAGGTTGGCAGCATGACGGCAATCGAAATTTTGCCGGGGGAATCCGCCCAGGCGCTGCATCGGGACGATTCCCTTTACCCGATCGAGATAAACGGCATGGAGCTGGAGATCGGGGTCATGTGGGCGCTCGACGACTTTACCGCGGAGAATGGCGCCACGCGGATTGTACCTGGCAGCCACCGCTTCATCCGCTCCTGGCATTTGCCCGATGTTTCCGGATGGGAATCCGCCGTGATGCCCAAAGGCTCGGTGCTTTTCTACCTGGGTTCGACCTGGCACGGCGGCGGCGCGAACCGGAGCGATGCGCCGCGCCTGGGGCTCATCAATACCTATTCCCTGGGATGGCTGCGGCAGGAATCCAATCAATATCTGGCAACACCCCCCGAAGTGGCCGCGCGCTTCGGAACGCGCTTGCGTGCTCTGCTCGGCTATACGGCGCACGGCTCGGGTGACGACCAGATCGGAAAATTCCCCGGCAACTGCCCGGCCTGGGTCGATGTGCCGCCGGAACCGGCATGGCGGGATGAGCGCGGGCAGGTTGGGTCGGCGGCGGACGTCGAAGCCCAGGCTGGCGTCTAGTACGGCCGTTCTGGTCCTGGAATCGTAGCTCCAGGAATCAGATTCGAGATAACAAACGGTCCGCGTTTTTTTCGATGCTTGAAGCTTTCAGGAGATAGGCATGCAGAATACCGAAGTTGGCGATTTTCGGGAGTTCGCTACCGAGCTTGCGAAGATCGCTATCGCCGTCGTGTCGGGCAACCGGGCCGACCTGCAGGTCGAGGTCAAACGCGACGGATCGCCGGTGACCGGCGTCGACGTCGCGGTCGAAACGGCGTTGCGGGCCCGCATCGAATCCGAGTATCCGGACCACGGTATCCTGGGCGAGGAGCTGCCGGAACGTAATCCCGATGCGGAATGGTGCTGGGTGATCGATCCGATCGACGGGACCAGTCAGTTTGCCGCCGGGCTGCCGAATTACGGCAGCCTGATCGCCTTGTGCCGGCGCGGGATGCCGCAACTAGGCATCATCTGCCAGCCGGACACCGAGGACATTTTTATCGGTGTTTCGGGCCTCGGAACATGGCGTAACGGGGTATCGGTCCAGACGGCGCGAACCGCAGCACTGTCCGAAACTAATCTTTGTATTTCCGATCCGGATGCTTTTGACGACGCCATCCGGCCGGGCATGCGGCGGTTGCGGGCCGTCGCCGGATGGACCCTGTACGAGGGCGGCTGCCTGTCGTTCGGCGCGCTGGCCGCCGGCCGGATCGGTGTCAGCATTTACGGTTCCAACCTGGAGAACTTCGACATTTGCGCGCTGGTGCCGGTGGTCGAGGGCGCCGGTGGCATCATCACAGACTGGCGGGGCGTTGCGTTGACCATTGAATCCCGCGGCGAGATCGTCGCCAGCGCCAACCGCGAACTGCATGACGCAGCGCTTTCGCTGCTAAACGGCGGGCAGTATCAGGATGACGGATGATTCGATCGGCAAGCAGTTTGGCTATCGCCATTACGCCGGCAGTTTGTCCAGGCACCTGTCGAGCGCGTCGACAAAAATGTCGACCTGCGCCTTTTCCCAGGTGAAATTGGGACGCATCTTGAATGCGTTGTGCCCGGGGCCGGATTTGCCTACCAGTATCCGCTCCGCCAGCATCAGGTCGATCAGTTTCGCGGTTTCCTCCCTGGCCGGTGTTTTCGCTTCGCGGTCGGTAACGAATTCGAGGCCGATGATCATGCCCTTGCCGCGCACGTCGCCGATCAGGGGCTGGTGCCGCGCGAGTCCGCGTAGTTGCGCGCGGAAGTAATCGCCGACCTCGACGCCCTTTTCGACGAGGTCGAAGCGTTCGATTTCGTCGAGCACGGCCATGCCCGCGGCGCAGGACACCGGGTTGCCGCCGAAAGTGCTGAACAGCTCGATTTCCGCGGCGAAGCGGTCGATCAGCGACTTGTCGGTGATGACCACACCGAGCGGGTGGCCGTTGCCGACCGGTTTGCCCATCGTGACCATGTCGACATGCTCGAGCCCCTGCGCGCGGAAGCCCCAGAAGTCGCCGAGCCGACCCATGCCGGCCTGCACCTCGTCGGCGATGACCAGGGCGCCCGCGGCCTGCACCTTTCGCGCGACCGCGTCGAAGTAACCGCCCGGGGCCATCGCCACGCCGTTGCTGCACAGCGCGGTGTCGACCATCCAGGCCGCGACCCGGTGCCCGCGTTGCTCGAGATCGGCCAGCGCGCGCTCGACGTCGCTGGCATATTTTTTCGCGGCGTCGGCATCATCGGCGAACCGTCCGCGGTACATGTCCGGCACTTCGAGATACTCGAGATGATCGAAGCGCCCGCTTTCCGAGGGCGACAGTTCCATCGTCGTCTCGGTGCAGCCGTGATAGGCCTCGGCCATGATCAGCGCGCCGTCGCGCCCGGTGGCGAATTTCGCCAGCTGCATAGCGACGTCGTTGGCCTCGCTGCCGGAATTGACGAAGACGCAGGCGTTGAGGTTATCCGGCAGGTCGGCGGTCAGGCGCTCGGCGTAATCGCCGACGATGTCGCACAGGTAGCGGGTATTGACGTTGAGCACGCTCGATTGACGGTACAGCGCGCGCGCCACGTGGGCATTGGCATGCCCGATCTGCTGCACGTTGTTATAGGAGTCGAGGTAACGGCGGCCGTCGGGCGTGATCAGCCACGGGCCTTCGCCTCGCACGAAGTGCAGCGGGCGCTCGTAGAAATGCACCACGTCGCCGAGGTACTGGCCGCGCTTGTGCTCGAGTCTGTCGTAGTCGCTGTCGGGGGTTGCGCCATCCCCTGCGATTGCCGCGTAAACCGGGAAGCGGCAGGCTTCGCGAATACGCCGCGTGGCGCGCGCACGGCCCTCGTCGATCATTCTTCCGAGGATGCGGGCGTAATCGTCAGCGCCGCTGATGTAGCCATGGCTGTCGTCGATGGCGTCGCGACCGCCGATCAGGATCACGTTGGTAGCATGGCGGATCAACGCGGCGTCGTAGAGCAGGTCGACCTCGGCTTCCTCGAGCGGCAGGCGTGAATCGAAACCGGCCGCGGTCGCACACAGGCAGCCGACCGGATCCTGCTCGTTCTCCGCGGTCGTATCGATGGTGGCGATTTCGGCAATAAGCGGGCCGTAGAGCATGTCGCCGAAATCGATGATGCCGACCGGTTTGTACGGTTCGCTCGGGTCCACCAGCACGTTACGCGCATCGGCATCCTGGTGAATCACCTGCCAGCGCAGTTGCTGCAATTGCGGCACCACGACCGCTTCGGCGTGGTCGAGCACCCGGTGGCAAACGGCCCGCAACCCGCTGTCCGCTAGCAATTCAATCTGTGGGCGTAGCTCGACGCAGCGACTCAGGTCCCACAGGTGATCGTTGCTGCGCGCGGCGGGATGAAAGAAACCGCGTAATGCCAGGTCGAGTTCGGCAACCAGCGCGCCCAGCGCGTAACGCAAACGGTCGCACAGCGCCTCCGGTCGCGAATCGATGGGATCGCCCGGCAGGTAGCTGAGGACGCGCAGAATGTGCTTCTCGCCGTCGGCGGACTCGATCCATTCGTAGGGGTTGCCGTTGGTCGATGCGATCATGCGCGGTACCGGCAGGTGCTCGCTATGGCTGGCGATGTGCTCCAGCGCGCGCACCTGGAAATCGACGATAGTCTCGGGTTCGGCGCTGTTGGCGATCTTGAGGACCATCGTTTCGCCATCGTCGCGGCGCACCCTCCACGACAGGTCGCGCTCGCTGTCCTGGCTGGAAAACTCGCCGTCCAGGTTATACAGCTCGCGTGCGAAGTTGCGCACTTCGTCGAGTTCGAATCGGGGGAGGTTTCTCTTGAGTGCTTGGGCGGACATGTTCGGCTCGAATATCGGTTTATGTAGACGAAACTGCGAGATTACACGGAAATTACGTTCTAGTTAATCCGGTGCGGTATTGTCGACAACTCGCTTGACTAATGAACCAATCCGGCCCGGGAAGCCGAATAAACCGTCACCGAGTTTGCATATCAGCCCAGGCATTCCCCGGCGTCGACCACCAGCGCCTGGCCGGTCATGAACGACGAGAAAAGAAAAAGGGGACGGAGGGATTAAAAAATAATCCCTCCGTCCCCTTTTTTGCTGCTTTTTACCCGCGCCGGGCGGTCAATTTTGCGTCTATTTTTCGTATATAATCGGGTGCCGTGGTAGAAATCGTACAATTCAACGTGATGGGCCCGTTCGAAGCTATGGGTCCCGATGGCGAAACCGTCGCCTTCAGTCACCGCAAGGTTCGGGCGCTGCTGGCCTATCTTGCCGTCGAGCGCTCGCGGCCGCTGGCGCGCGAACGCCTGGCTGCACTGCTGTGGTCGCGCACCGGGGGGAAGCGCGCGCGACAAAACCTGCGCCAGGCGCTGTTGAAAATTCGCGGCTACTGCCCCGGCCTGATCGATACGGCGGGCGACGGCATTGCGCTCGTGCCCGCGGCCTGTATGGTCGATCTGATTGCGTTTGCCGAACTCGCGCACTCAGACGACGCCGCGGATTTGCAGCGCGCGCTCGAACTCTACCGCGGCGATCTGCTCGCGGATTACAGTAGCAGCGAGCCTGAATACCAGAACTGGCTGGCGCAGGCGCGCGGCCGGCTGCGCCAGCAGGTCTGCGAAGTCGCCGCACGCCTGGCTTCGATACTGCGTGACCAGCAGCGTCAGCAAGACGCAATCGACGTCCTCGAGCGGCTGCTGTGGATCGATCCGGCCAACGAATCGGCGCATCGGCAGCTAATGTCGCTGTTCGCGGGCACGGGACGGCGCTCGGAAGCTCTGCGCCAGTACCAGGATTGCGCCGCGGCGCTGAAGCGAGAACTCGATGCCGAACCCGGGCCCGAAACCAGGCGTCTGCTGGCCGAGATCAAGCAAAGCGAATCGGCGTCATCCGTGGCCGATGCCGATGACGAACAGGAACCGCGGTTACCGCGCAGGCTGGCCGCAATCCTGTATGCCGACGTCGCCAGCTACAGCCACCTGACCGGCGAGGACGAGGATACAACCCATCGCACCCTGCGCCGTTATCTCGACCTGATCGATGCGCGTGTGGTCGAGCACCGTGGCCGGGTTGTGCACTACGCCGGTGACGCGGCACTGGCGCAATTCGATGCCATACTCGACGCGCTTTCCTGCGCGCTCGCGATCCAGCGCGAACTCGGCGAATTGAACCAGGCGCTCGAGGAATCGCGCCGGGTACGATTTCGCATCGGCGTCAACAGCGGCGATGTGATCGAGGACCGGGGCGATATCTACGGCGATGGCGTCAACGTCGCTGCCCGTCTCGAGGCGCTGGCGCAGCCGGGCGGGGTCTGCATTTCGGATGCGGTGCGGGTTGCCGTCGGCAACCGCGTACCGGCCGAGTTTTTGTTCATCGGTGAGCAGCACGTCAAGAATATCGCCGAACCGGTGCGCGCTTATCACGTGGTCGGACCCGGCAGCCGCGTGCATACCCAAACCGAGACCGCGCAGACCGATGCATCCCCGGCGATGGCGCCCCGCGGTAAGCCGTCGCTGGTGATCAAGCCGTTCGAAAACCTGAGCGCCGATACCGAGCAGGATTATTTCGCCGAGGGTCTGACCAAGGATATCAGCACCGCCCTGGTCAAGATTCCGGGCCTGTTTCTGACCATGGACGAGTCGCCCGAGGGAGCGGTATCGCGGCGCATGAGCGTGGCTGAACTCGGCCGTGAATTTGGCGTGTCTTACGTATTGACCGGGGGCGTTCGCCGTCACGGCGACCGCGTGCGGGTTAATGCCGAATTGACCGAAACGGCATCCGGCCGCCGCCTGTGGGCGGAACGCTTCGACCGCGAGCTGCACGACCTGTTTTCGATACAGGACGAGATTACCGAGGAAATCGTGACCGCGATGGACGTCAAGCTGATCCAGGGTGAGGATGCGCGCTTCATGCGCAAGGCGCTGACCAATCCCGTGGCGCTGGATGTGTCCTATCGCGGCTGGTATGCGCTTTACCACGGTCATAGCCGGCAGGACGTACGCGAGGCGCAGCGCCTGTTCGAGGAAGTGATTCGGCTGGAGCCGGAAGCGCCGCTGGGATATGCCAGCGCGGCGCTGGCCTACTGGGCCGAGGCCGGTTTCGGGCGCGTGGTGCTGGATTCGCCACCGATGAATCGCGCCGCGGAGATGGCGACCAAAGCGCTCGAACTCGGCGACACGACGGGTTACGCCCACCTGGTGCTGGCGTTGACACACCTCGCCAACCGCGATTACGAGAACGCGATGGCGCAGGCCACCGAGGGCGTCGCGGCGCGGCCCAGTTGCAATGGCGCTTACGCGATCAAGTCCAGCGTTCTCAATTATCTCGGGCGGCCGCGGGAAGCCATCGAGTTCGCCCGCTACGCGGTGCGCCTGACGCCGGCCTACCCGGCCGAATTTCCGGCCATCCTCGCGGCCGCGTATCACGACAGCGGCCGCTATGCCGATGCGGTCGCCGCGGCGCAGGCGTCGTTGCAGCTCAGGGCCGAAGATATCGATCCGCTCTTGATCATGGCTGCGTCCAACGTTGCGCTCGGTAATCTCGATCAGGCGCGCGAGGCCGCCGCCAGGGTGCGCGACATCGAGCCGGCTTTTCGTCTCGACGAGTTTGCCGCAACCCAGCCGTACCAGAATCCGCAGGACCTCGAGCGTCTGCTGCAAAGGTTACGCGAGGCTGGACTCGGCGATTGAATGTAACGCGGGTTGGGCCGCGTTGCGGATTCAGATCTTCCCATCGATATTTCAGTTCGAAACGACCTGGCTCCTGATCCCTGGAACGGCGAGGAGAAGGTCGCAGCGCCGCTTTTCAGGGGATAGAGCACCTTTTTAATGCATTTTGTGATGGTTTGCCTGGTAAAACGTGGTCTGTCCCCGAATTGCGAATTGATTTTGGCGCGAACATTTGATTCAGGTCAAGTCGGGGCCCAAAAACACAATATATAGTGTTCGATCCTCGATGGACCACAACATATTGATAATTAGAAAAAGGGAATCTGTATGAATAAGAAAGAAATTGGCGAGCAGCCCGAATCGGTCGTCAAACGCGACCGCAGCAGAGTGGAGTTCGACGCCGAACGTATCGAAACCGCACTGCTCAAGGCCGGCCAGGCCACCGGTGAGTTCGGACTTTCCGAGGCTCGTGCCATGACCGGGGAAGTCATTCGACGCCTGTGTCTTCGATCGGGTACCCGGGATGCACCAGGCGTGGAGGCGATTCAGGACGTATGCGAAGCGGTATTGATTGCGGCGGACCATTTCGCCACCGCGCGCGCCTATATCGTCTACCGCGCGCAGCATCAGCGCCTGCGCGAGGACCGGCATACGCTGATCGAGGTCGAAAGCTCTATCAACGAATATCTCGACCGTTCTGATTGGCGCGTCAAGGCTAACGCCAACCAGGGTTATTCGCTCGGCGGCCTGATTCTCAACTCTTCGGGAAAAATGATCGCCAACTACTGGCTCAACCACGTTTACCCGCCCGAAATCGGCGCCGCCCATCGGCAGGGCGATCTGCACGTCCATGATCTCGACATGCTGGCCGGCTACTGCGCGGGCTGGTCGTTGCGCACGCTGCTGCACGAGGGGCTTAACGGCGTGCCGGGCCGGGTCGAGGCCGCGCCGCCCAAACACATGTCTTCAGCGGTCGGGCAAATCGTCAATTTCCTCGGCACGCTGCAGAATGAATGGGCCGGTGCCCAGGCGTTCAGTTCTTTCGATACCTATATGGCGCCTTTCGTGCGCAAGGACGACATGAGCTACGATGCCGTGCGGCAAAACATTCAGGAGCTGATTTACAACCTGAACGTGCCGTCGCGCTGGGGCACCCAAACGCCGTTCACCAATCTCACCTTCGACTGGGTTTGCCCGCCGGATTTACGTGACCAGGTGCCGCTCATTGCCGGGCAGGAGCAGGACTTTACCTACGGCGAACTGCAGACCGAAATGGACATGATCAACCGTGCCTACATCGAGGTCATGATGCAGGGAGATGCAAAGGGCCGGGTTTTCACGTTTCCGATTCCGACCTACAACATCACCGATGATTTTATCTGGGACTCGCCCAATGCCGATCTGCTGTTCGAAATGACCGCGAAGTACGGCTTGCCGTATTTTCAGAATTTCGTCAATTCGGAACTGAAACCCAACATGATCCGTTCGATGTGCTGCCGGCTGCAGCTCGACCTGCGCGAATTGCTCAAGCGCGGAAACGGGCTGTTCGGTTCGGCCGAGCAGACCGGTTCCCTGGGTGTCGTAACCGTCAACTGCGCGCGTCTGGGCTATCTCTACCAGGGCGACGAAAGCGGTTTGTTGCATCGCCTCGACGAGTTGCTCGACCTTGCCGCCAGCAGTCTCGAAATCAAGCGCAAGGAAATCCAGCGTCTGCTCGATGCCGGGCTGTTCCCGTATACGAAACGATACCTGGGCACGTTGCGCAATCACTTCTCCACGGTCGGCGTCAACGGCATCAACGAAATGGTTCGCAACTTCACTAACGATGCCGAGGATATCGCCACCGTCGAAGGCCGGGCGCTGGCGCTGCACTTTCTCGACAGGATTCGCGAGCGCATGCTCGAATTCCAGGAACGCACGGGTAACATGTACAACCTCGAAGCCACGCCGGCCGAGGGCACCACCTATCGTTTTGCGCGCGAAGACTGCAAGCGTTACCCGGGTATCCTGCATGCGGGAACGCCGGAAAATCCCTATTACACCAATTCCTCGCAGTTGCCCGTGGGCTATACCGACGACCCTTTCGAGGCGCTCGAACTGCAGGACCCGCTGCAACGCAAGTACACCGGCGGCACCGTGCTGCACCTTTACATGGGCGAGCGCATCTCCAGCATCGACGCCTGCAAGAAACTGGTGGCGCGTGCTCTGGGTAACTTCCACCTGCCTTACCTCACCGTCACGCCGACGTTTTCGATTTGCCCCGAGCACGGCTACCTGAGCGGTGAACACGAATTTTGTCCGCGCTGCGACGACAAACTGATATCCCGCATGCTGGCGGCGCAGAGCGGCATGGAGAGTAAACATGAATACCAAACAAGACATTAAACTGAAAGACGAACAGCGCACCCGTTGCGAAGTCTGGACCCGGGTGATGGGCTATCATCGACCGACGACTTCGTTCAATCCCGGCAAACAGGCCGAATATGCGGAACGCAAATTTTTCACCGAGCGCGGCGAACGGACCTGATCCGGTCATTGTCGGCGGTTACACGCCGCTAACCACGATCGATTATCCGCAAGCACTCTCCGCGGTGTTGTTTTTGCAGGGATGCCCCTGGCGCTGCGGATACTGCCACAACGGCGGCCTGATTGCGGTAAATTCGCCCGCAACCCTGCCGTGGCGGTGTGTCCTGGACTTCCTGGAAAAACGCCGGATGCTGCTGGATGCGGTCGTCTTCAGCGGCGGTGAACCGACACTGCAAGCCGGTCTCGGCGACGCGATGCGGCAGGTTCGGGCGCTCGGATTTCGGGTTGGTCTGCACACCGCGGGCATATATCCGCGCCGGCTGGAGAAAATCCTGCCGCTGGTCGACTGGGTCGGCATGGACGTCAAGTCCGCGCATGCCGATTATGACCGCATTACCGGGGCCAGGCGTTCAGCCGCACGAGCCTGGCAAAGCCTGCGCCTGATCCTGGCTAGCGGCGTTGCCCATGAATTCAGGACCACCGTGCATCCGGACGTTCTGAACCTGGCGCAGCTCGATAACCTGTTTTGCGAGCTGGCGGAGTCCGGAGCCAAAAACGTCGTTGTACAGGATTGTGTTACGGAGCACTGCCGCGACCTTAGGCTGCGGCGTTGCCGCAACCCAAGGCCCGCGGCAGGATTTTTTGCGCGATTCTCGCAGTGGTTCGACCGGTTGGAGATTCGACGGCTATAGGATTTCGAGCAAGGTTTTACGGATTGGGAAAAACCTGGTCCGTATGGCTAAATCAACAGTGGACAGGACCTGCTTCCACCCGAAAACCGCCGGCTGGTGCCGGAATTACTGCGACGGTCTGTTTGATCGGCCGATCTTCGGGGCGGCGTGCTCGGGGAGTCAGGTAAACTGTCACAATAATCAGGCTAGTTCCGGGGCTGGGCCGGCAGAGTTCCGGCAATCAGTTGCCTGACAAATTCGTCCGCGGCCGGACTGCTCCAATCGACATAACTGCGTAACATTCCTATCGCCCGGCCTTCGCGGTCGATAATGAAATTGGACGGCAGCACATCCAGCGGAAAGGTTTTTCCCAGCCGTTCGGGTGGTTCGACGTAGAATTTCAGCTGGGAGAGCGAGAGCTTGTCGAGAAAAAGTTTGCGCGCGATCTCCGGATCTCGGTCCACGGATACGGCAACGACGACGAACTCCTCGCCACCGAGACGCTGCTGCAGGCGATCCAGCGCCGGTAGTTCGTAAACGCAGGGCGGGCACCAACTGGCCCAGAGATTCAATAGTACGATCTTGCCTTTGAAGCTTGACAGGCTGACACGTTTTGCCGGCCAGTGCTGTATCGAGGTCTCTGGCAGGACCAACGGCTTCTTGAGCCAGCGAAAGCTGTTGACCGTGCCGTCGCTCGGCTCGGAGGCCCCGTGCGAGGCCCAAACCTGGCTGAAGCAAAAACTTAACGCCAGCGCCAGCAGCCAGGGTGCAAAGCGCGGACCAGCGGCCGGGTCATGGTTCGAGGGTTGCATCAGCTGATTAGTACCTGTAAATCCGGCGGTAGTATATCCAATTCAAGCAAACATATTGAATTTTTGGCGATCTTTCGCGGTTTTTTCACCGGACGCTCATGGATTGGCCTCGCGATATACGATCTTGGCCGCGTCGATCAGCTCTTCCTTTGACGTGCTCGCGGTCAGCGCGAATGCGAGACCGTCATCAACCCAGTAAACAATACCCAGATCGTCGTTTTCCGCATGCCTGAACGAAGTTTCCCGGGTATTCAA
The DNA here is from genome assembly GCA_020354435.1 of Gammaproteobacteria bacterium. GTDB lineage: Bacteria > Pseudomonadota > Gammaproteobacteria. The sequence continues at coordinate 2,765,031 of CP070646.1, read as the reverse complement.
TGCATGTCTTATGTATAGCGTTATTCTGCTGCCGGTCTCGTTCTCGAACATAAATTGCGCTGCCGGTCGGTGACCGTCCGGCAGCAATCTTCCGCCGATCAGGGCATACCCCGCGCCGCGTAAATCCGGCGCAGCGATAGGCCGATTCAATCGCTTCGACAACCAGGCATTCAGGTGGTCCTGCTGATCCGCGTTGACCTCGACCGGATGCCTGACTTCCGGAACGTAAACCGTGTGCGCGTAGGCGGCCTCGATTGCCACCGGGCGCACATACTCGCTGGTGCCATACTGGCCGTGGACAAGGTAACCGATCACGCCGCCGATGATGAGCCAGACAAATGCGGCGGCTATTCGTTCGAAGGGAAATCCGCGGCGGGCAGATACGGCCATCAGCAGGCGGGCTGGAACCGGCTGCTGCCCGGTGTAGATCTGTCCCAACCTGCGGTTAATCTCGCGATACTCGTTTACCTTGTTTTCTAGCGCTTCGTCGCCGGCAACGAGATCGGCGATCGCACGGGCGTCATGCTCGTTCAGTTCGCCGTCGACAAATCGGTGTAAATCGGCATCCGATATATTCTGCATACTGCTTTTCATTTCACTCGCTTGAACCTGGTCACGCTGGTTTCACCTTCGAGGCTGTTTTTCAGATGTGAGCGTGCACGTGATAAACGTGACATAACGGTACCCACCGGTACGCCGACAATTCTGGCAACCTGCTTGTAAGACATCTGCTCTACGCCCACCAACACCAGCACTTCGCGTTGTTCCGGAGTCAGCCGGTTCAGGGCTTTCTCGAAATCAGACAGCACGCAGAGTTCTCCAGGATCCTCGTTCGAAACGACCGCATCGCCGACCCGTTCCGGCATGTCCACCACGGGCGACTTGGCGCCACGGCGTATCGAATTGACAAACAGGTTGTGCAAAATGGTGAACAGCCATGGGCGCATTCCCTTTTGCCTTATCCATAGTCTGCGCCGGCTGACCGCGCGCAGAAGTGACTCCTGCACCAGGTCATCTGCTTCGGTATTGTTCCCGCACAACGCGCGGGCATAACGCCTCAGCGCTGGAATTTCTTCGATTAGCATGGTTTCGAATAGATTCACCGGGATGATCTGGTGCAGTGACGATTGTGTTTAATTAATACCCAGCAGTTTCATCGCTTCATGCAAATCAGCAACGGATTCGGAATGCTGCCCGGCTTTGTGCTTGCTTTCGCCCGAGGCGCGCAGCGCCTTGACGCGCGCCAGCTCGGCATCGCTAATCGAGGTTCCGGCCGCCAGCGCATCATCGATAGCCTTCATGTCCCGGGGGCAGCTGGCCGAAAGAGCGGGCAGGCTGAAAGCCAATAGAACTGCCAGGGGCAGTGTTTTGTAGTAACGCTTCATTGTCATATATCTCCTGGTTGAAAAAGAACTGGGGGCAACATCTCAGTATTCCCCCAACAGTCTGTATACGGCCAGGAACCCAATTTATTCCATGAAAATCCGGATATACGAATCACAGAATAACAATCCGGTCCCGCCGTTGCCAGCGGATAAGCAGGGTTTTCTTTGCATGGTGCCGGGTTGATCAGCGACCGTTTTCATGCAGCGTCCTCAAATTGGCACCGGGAAT
>CP070646.1:2746744-2763317 GCA_020354435.1 Gammaproteobacteria bacterium | reverse complement strand
GATGGTACGCAATTTCCGATGGAAGCTTCCATCTGCGCGATCGGGCATGGCGATGATCTGGTTTTCACCGCCATCGTCAGGGATGTTTCGGAACGCAAGGCGCAAACCGAGGAGTTGCGCAAAGCCAAGGAAATCGCCGAATCGGCAGACTATGCCAAAAGCATGTTCCTGGCTAACATGAGCCACGAGATCAGGACCCCGCTCAATGCCGTCGTCGGCATGACCAGTCTCTTGCTGGATACTCATCTGTCCGACGAGCAACGGGATTGTACCGAGACGATTCGATCCAGCAGCGAGGCGCTGCTCGACATTATCAACGACATTCTCGACTACTCCAAAATCGAGGTCGGTAAGCTCGAACTCGAGAGTCAACCCTTCGACCTCAGGGGCTGCATAGAAGAGTCACTCGACCTGGTGTCGCCGGTAGCCGTGAATAAGCAGCTGAACCTGGCTTACATGATCGACGACCAGGTGCCGGCAGTAATCACCAGTGACATCAGCCGGCTGCGGCAGATTCTGGTCAACCTGTTGAGCAATGCCACCAAGTTTACCCTGCGCGGGGAAGTCCTGGTCAAGGTCGAAGCGGACAGAATCCCTGAGTCGAGCCGTTACCGGCTCAGGTTTTCGGTTGCCGATACCGGCATCGGAATAGCAGCGGATGAAATCGATGAGCTGTTCAAGCCCTTCAACCAGCTCGATGCTTCGACGACGCGCAAATTCGGCGGTACCGGTCTCGGGCTGGCGATCAGTCGCCGTCTGGTGGAGATCATGGGTGGTCGAATTTGGGTGGAGTCGGAACTGGGGCGGGGCTCGACCTTCCATTTCGATATCGTCGCCGAAGCCGGGGGAGATGATCTGGCTCAGAGTTTTCTGCAGGAACATGCGATAGAGCTGACCGGAAGGAAGATATTGATCGTCGATGACAATGTTACCAACCGGCGAATCCTGGTCAAACAGTCCCTGTTGTGGGGCTTGCTACCGTCGGCGACAGCATCGGGAATAGAGGCGATGGACCTGGTACGTCACGGAGATGAGTTTGATATTGCGATCCTCGACATGAGCATGCCCGAGATGGACGGTCTCGACCTCGCCAGGCAGATCAGGGAGTATCGATCCGCCGAGAGTCTGCCGCTGATCATGCTGACCTCGCTGTCGCAGCGGCCGAACAGTAACTTGATGGACGAGATTCAATTCAGTTCCTTTCTGAACAAGCCTATCAAGGCGAGCCAGCTGCTCGAGGCTTTCAAGGCAGCTCTCGGGGTCGAGAGCACGATGGATAAACCGTTCGCGCCTGTAAATTTCGACGCGTCCCTGGCGCAGAGCAATCCGCTCAGGATTCTGATCGCCGAGGACAACGTGATCAATCAAAAAGTGGTGCAGCGTTTATTGCAGAAATTCGGTTATCGATCGGATGTCGTTTCCAATGGCGCCGAGGCGCTGAATGCGCTGGAACGGCAGCATTACGATTTGATCCTGATGGATCTGCACATGCCCGTAATGGATGGCCTCGAGGCATCGGAGAAAATTCTGCAGAAATTTCCGCCCGCGCAGCGGCCTAGAATCGTCGCCATGACTGCCAACGTGCTGCCGGGCGATCGCGAGGCCTGCCGCGAGGCCGGGATGCAGGATTTTCTTGCCAAACCGATCAATCTCGATCATTTCTACCGTATCCTGAGCAATGCAAATTCCAGTACCGATCAGGATCTGTCGACAAATTTCGTTGACGGATCTGTAGACATCGACTTCGAGAGAATCGAAATGATCCGTGCAACGCCAGGCGAAGGTGACGGTGACGGGAATCTGCTGGCCTGGGTCATTGATACTTTCATCGCGGATACCGAAGAACGTCTGCCCGAAATGCGTGACGCCGTCGAGCGCTCCGACTGGAACAGATTAGCCGAAGAGGCGCATCGCTTTTATTCCAGCACGAGCAACCTGGGGTTGATCAAGATCTCAAATATCTGCATCGAAATGGAACTGGAAGCCGCCAATCCCGACGTGAACAAGGCCGAACTCCTGGAACTGCTAGTCGAGGCTTACGAGCGCGTCCTGCCAGAACTCGAACGGCAGAAGTCGCTGTCATGATGACATTCTGCTAATCCCGATCTCGCACCGCCGGGCATTCCCGCAACAGGGATGGCCAATTGTTGCCTGGCGGGCTTTCTCGAAAGTAAGTTTTTTCAGGGTAGCCTCGCGACCAGGTAGACGACGCCGGCGATGACGCCGGCGCACAGTGCGCAGGCGACAACGAGCTTTGTGGCGAGGATTGCCTTATTATTCATTTTTAACGCCTGCGCAGGCGTTCGACGATTACCCGGCCGTCGGGGCCGATGCGGCCGCGCATCTCGACGTAATCCCCGGGGCGAGGATTCTTGTCGATGCGTGTATTGGCACCGATGAAGAACTCGAGATCGTCGAGCCGGTTCATCGCGGTGAGCCGTCCCTGCAGGCGCACGCGCGTCCCGACCGGCACTGGCGCCGGCTCTCCTCCGGCGTTGGCTGCTCCCTGCGCAATCCAGTCCTCGATCAGCCTGATTTCTTCGGCGTCGAGGTAGGGCGGGCCATCCAGCGGCATGCGCGCGCGCGATTGCCCGCGGATACGGCGCACCAGTTCGCTGGCGGCGGGGTTTCCCGGCACCACGCGTACGCGCTCGCGATGCGCGAGTGTCTCCTGGTGCGAGGTCAGTCGGTAGCCTTCGGGTGCCGGTCCCATCAGGCCGTTTTCGGTGTGACATTTGGCGCAGCGTTTCGCAAATATCGGTGCGACGTGGAGATAGGTGACTTTTTCTCCGGCTGCCGGACGCGGCGTTGGCGTGGTTGCCGATGCCTGTTCCCCGTTAGTCTTTCCGGCCTGTAAACCGCCGGCGATCCATTGTTCGATAATTGCGATTTCGGCATCGGACAAAAATGGCGGCCCCGTCATCGGCATGCGCGGCTGGCTCTCGCCGCGTATGCGACGCAGCAGCTCGCTATCCTCCGGCGCGCCGGCGACGACCACCTTGCCGCGAGTACTGCCTTCGAGCAGGGACTCGAGACTGTCGAGTCTCAGGCCTGCCGCGGGCGCACCGCCGGAATGGCACATCGTGCAGCGCTCTTGCAGAATCGGTGCGACGTCGGTATAGACTGACGCGCTTTGCGCACGGGCCAGCGGCAGCGTCATTATTAAAAGCAGGGCGAGCAGATACGGGTGCCTGCCCGATCCGGATCGATTCGCCGGTGCGGCGCCGCACGCGGTCCCGCGCCACGAGGTAAAGAAGGTTTTCTGCTTGAAGTTCATCGGAATTGCTACCGTTTCAAAGCCGCCAGCCAGCATTGCCAGTTTCGGGTAATACCCGGAACGGTGCAAGGAGTTATCGTGTTTACCGGTCGTCGTCGAAGCCTCCCGTCTCGTCGATCGTCGCGTATTGCAAGGACAAAAGCGTCCGGTCTCGAAACGGGCTGGCACGGCGCTTCCGGGTGTGGCCTTCGTCTGTCCCGGAGGCGGCATCTGCGGGCAGCAAATCGTGGCCTGATAAAGGGTACTTTGATCGAGGAAGAGGGGTGCGAAATTCTCGAAAACGGGAAGCCGGTCCTCGAATTTGGGAATATCGGAACTGTTACCTGATCTCGGCAATCAGAAAGTGGCCGGGAATCGATCGTGTACCGAGGCGAAATTTGGTTTCTAACAGGAATTTGTGCCTATATCTCAGTTATTTAAACCAATTCGGTGAAAATGTCTGCAAAACGCGGGCCATAACAATCCGTGTCAGTTAAGGTTGGCATTACCCTTGCAGGTATTATGGATATTTAACGACTGCGGATTTCCTGAAAATCATGATTTCCCAAATGTCGCTGCAGACGAAGGGCATGCTCGCGTTTGTGGTGCTGATGATCTACGCCGCCGGTCTCACGGTTTTCGTCCTGGACCAGAAAGAGGCATTGATAGCCGAAGTAGAGCAATTGCGCTCTGTCTACGAGCACGAAGGGGCGGTCTCGCAGTCCGACCTCGCCACATTGCGAACCCTGCAAAACCTGCGCTCGCAAATTCTCGTAAATAATAAAGATATCGACAAGGAGAGCCTGCGCGATCAGCTTGCGCTGGTCCGTTCTCTCTATGAAGGCCTGCCGATGCGATATCCGGGGGGAGAGACGACTTTGCTCTCGCTCCAGGGAGCGCTGGACGAGGCCTACATCAATCCGACATTGGCAAGCGTATCCGCGCTGCGCTACAGACTTCAGGACGCGGAGGAGATGCTGGGTCAACGAATCGATCAAATTCGCGAACAGCAGAGTAGTCGTGTGGATGGTTTCCGCAGTCACAGTAACAGTGTGGCGCTCGCCGCCCTGGTGATCGGTGTACTGGGTCTGATAGCAATCGGTGTTACCAGTGGTCGATTTCTCAAAGCGATTAGCCGCGATCTGAAAACCCTGGAGATTCAGACGGCGGCCGTGGGTAAACGCGAGGGCCTGTCCGCCGACTTGCCAGGCAGTGGTCTGCCCCAGCGGGGTGACGAGATCGGAAAACTTTCCGACGCACTCGAGCGTATGACGGTCGAACTCGAAGAGCGCGAACGCCGGACCGAGATCGAGCGTGAAAAGTACATCCACCAGGAAAAGACCGCCGCGATAGGCACCCTGGCCGCCGGTATAATTCACGAGATCGGCAATCCGGTGACCTCAATTGCCGAATTGGTGCGCGCCATACGGGACAATGATGAGTCGCCCAATCCCGACCACGAGGAGATGCGTACCAACTGCGATGCCGTCCTGCAGAACCTGGAACGCATTGTCGCAATCGTTCGGGATGTATCGGAATTTTCCACCTGCCCCTCGACAGAGCGTGAACTGCTCGATCTGAATCAGCTGATCCGTACCACTTATCGGCTCATGCGTTACGACAAGCGGCTGCTGAAGGTCGGCTGTGCCCTGGAACTGGACCGGGAATTACCGCCGGTGGAGGGTAACGAGGAACAATTGATCCAGGTTATTATGAGTATGCTGGTCAATGCAGCTGACGCAGTGGAAGGGGTTACCAGCCGGGTGCCGGTGATTACCATATCCACCCGTGCCGAGGACGATCGTTTACACCTGGTTATCCGTGACAACGGGTGTGGCATGGACGAGGAGGCGCAGAGGCATGTATTCGATCCCTTTTACTCCACTAAGTCGGTCGATCGCGGAACCGGTCTGGGCCTCACCCTGTGCCAGTCCATCGTTACCGAGCACGGTGGAGAGATCGAAATCGAATCGCTGGTCGACATAGGTACCACAGTCCACATCTACCTGCCGCGAACCGCGCCGGAGTCATAAAGGACAGACCATATATAGGGGACAGACCACGGTTTCTATGTATTCGGCGATGGCCTGCCGGGCTTGCCGCGAGTAACCCTGCGGCCGAGTGCTTGTGCAATCTGGCGTTTAAATCGCTTGCTGCCAATCACGAAATTTCCATTGGTCGCCTGACGAATTTCTTCGACCAGTTCGGGCTTCAGCTGTTGCCTGAACAATTCGCGATAAGCGGCAATTCTGTGTTCCGGATGGCCATCCAGTGCCAAATACAACTCATGTGGCGTTATTATCGAATTATTCTCTCCCTGTGAATTCGCCCGATAACTGGACCATCGATATTCAGCCGGATGGCGGATCAAACCTGCTCTCACCGGATTCAGTTCAATGTAGCGATAGCATCCCAGCACGTAGGCCTCATCGCTCACCAGGCACGATTTATAGCGCCCCTCCCATAGTGTCCCGCTGCGTTTGTATGTGCGATTCACATACTGCACGTAACGCTGGCCGAGCCTTTTCATCATTGCGCCCAGACTTTCGGCGCGGGCTGGTGTTGCCAGCAAATGGACATGATTCGTCATCAGCACGTAGGCGTGGATCCGGCAATCGCATTCTATGGCGTATTCCTGCAGCCATTCGAGATAGTTGCGGTAATCGGGTTTTCGATAAAAGCAGTTTTGTCGGTTGTTACCGCGCTGAATGACATGAACGGTGACATTGGGCAGTATGAGGCGCGCTCTCCTTGGCATGATTATTCCTCCTTGAATAATGCTTTAATCCTATGCCATCGTAGCATTCATGTAAAACGTGGTCTGTCCCCTTCGACCCTTTGATTGCTTCGATTAATCCTTCCGGATCTCAGTTGCGTATAGAAAGGAGCCCGCCAGGGTTCTTTTTTATTAATCACCCGGCATCGAATGAGAATGTGCAGCCGCCTCCTGCAATTAATCCGCATTGCGCCGATCAAAAGCGCCGATATATCGAAAGCGGTCCTGGTTACCTGCCTGTTCTGGCTTGCCTTACCGATTTTAGGCGAAGTCGGTGCCGCCGATTGGCATGCGCACGAATTTACCTGCGGCAGTTGCCATCTGGCCCAGGATGTAAACGTCGATAATGCCGACCAACTGGTTGCCGGCGAAGCAGCATTGTGCCGGGATTGCCACCAAAACGCCGTCACTGCGAGCCACCCCGTCGGTATCAAGCCTACCGCTGCACTACCGGCCGAATTCCCGTTGAACGCCCAGGGAGAACTAGCCTGCAGCACCTGTCACCAGGTACACGACCCGGCGCCCGGAAAGTTGCGCACGGACCGCGAAGGCCAGGAATTCTGCGAAGCCTGCCACCATCAGAGTTTTTTCAGTGCGATGAAGGATGGGGGCATTTCATTGATGTCCTTCGGGCATCTCGACGCCGGTGCGCCTCTGGCTGGTGATATCGACAATTTTTCGATTCAGTGCATGTCCTGCCACGAAAAGTCAGCCGATCCGAGGCACAGGCAGGCGGCGGGCGTCGCCAGTGGCCCTGTCAGTGCGGTTTTTAATCACCCGATAGGCAGCCGCTACGTCGATAGCATCGATTTCGGCGGTTATCGCCCCGCTACAAGATTGCCCAATGCAATCGTGCTGCCCGACGGCAAGCTCAGCTGCGTCAGCTGCCATGTCGGCTACAGCAACCGACACGGAGCGCTGGTCACGGAGAATCGAGCAGATCGGTTGTGCCGTAGCTGTCACTTACTTTAATAGATTTCTTAATCAGGGGACAGACCACAATTTTTTATTGGTAGTCTGCAGGGTAAAACCTGGTCCGTTTCCGACGGCCTGGATGGTTTGCCGGGAAAGCGTGGTCTGTCCCCTATAGTTGTTTCCTGTAGCGTAGCGTTGTAGTGCTCGGAACGGACTACTTTGCAATCCTTGAGTGCGCCGGCAGCAGGCTGAAACGCCGTCCCCCGGATTCTCGTTCAGCCTGGCGGCGAATTTTTATATCGTCATCGAGAATATTCGAGTGTCGGGCGCATTGCGCATCAGGCGTAGATCGAATGCCATACAGATGTTGCGCACGAACGGCCTCGAGCTCTCCGGCACCACTAGGCGTTGTTCCTCCAGTCGCAGCAGGCCGTCGGTTTTCATTTCCTCGAGCTTGTCCAGACAGGCATCGAGTTCAGGGAAGCGGTGCTCGCTGTCCTCCCAACTGGTCTCGAAGTGGCACATGATGTTGAGAATATGCTGGCGCACGATCCGATCTTCGTCGGTCAGCAGGTGGCCGCGGAATACCGGTAGCTCGCCGCGGTTTGCGCGGGCCTCGTACTCCGGCACGGTTTTTTCGTTTTGTGCGAAGGCGTCCCAGGAGTCGCCGATTGCCGACATGCCGAGGCCAATCATCAGCCGGGTCTTGTTGGCCGTGTATCCCATGAAGTTGCGATGCAGGCCGCGGTTTTGCATAGACTGGTACAGGCTGTCGGTTTCGAGGGCGAAATGATCCATACCGATTTCCTCGTACCCCAGCTCGGAAAGCATGTGCTTTCCCGCCTCGTAAAGTGCCCGTTTGGCATCGTCCTTTGGCAGATCGGCCTCGCTGAATCCCCGCTGGCCGGTGCCCTTGATCCACGGCACGTGCGCGTAGCTGTAAAACGCGAGTCGGTCCGGCCGCAGCTGGCCGGTCTTGTCGATCGTGTCGATGACGTTGTCGAGCGTCTGGTGCGGCAGGCCGAAGACGAGGTCGTGGCTGATCGATGTATAACCGGTTTCACGTGCCGCATCGGTAACCTCGCGCACCCGCTCGAACGGCTGGATCCGGTTGATTGTTTTCTGTACCAGCGGATCGTAATCCTGCACGCCGAAACTGCAGCGACGAAAGCCGAGGCGATATAGTGTTTCGAGATGCTCCCGGGTGGTGCTGTTCGGGTGGGCCTCGAAGCCGAACTCGAATGTCTCGGCCGGTGTCGCCTGCTGCATGATCCCGTCGGTCAGCCGCGCCAGGTTATCGGGGCTAAAGAAAGTCGGTGTGCCGCCGCCGAAATGCAGCTCGCTGATCCGGGGCGTCGCGGAAAACAATTCCCGATAGCTGCGCCATTCGTTGAGCAACGCCTCGATATAGGGTATTTCCACCTCGTGCCGTTTGGTAATACGCTTGTGGCAGCCGCAAAAGGTGCACAGGCTTTCGCAATAGGGGAGGTGGATGTAAAGGCTGATTCCTTCGGAAGCGTTACTGTCCTCGAATGCCCGCTCGACCGTTTCCATCCATTTGCCGGGATCGATAGATTCGTGGTCCCAGTAAGGAACGGTCGGATAACTCGTGTATCGCGGCCCGGGGATATTGTATTTCTGAATCAGTTTGTGTCGCGTCATGGGTTTTGGGGGCTGGACCTTATCCGCACAGCGAATCAAATTGCTAAATCATACAGTATCTTACCAGAACCCCGTGCTGTCCGGATGCGGAATATCGATCTGGCGCCGGCTCGAACGGGATCAGTATGAGCAGGCGCCGAATTAGCTGGACCGGAGCACGCGCGGTGTATCTCGAAAAACCGGATCTGTTCGACGCGATACTGGCAGACTTTCTCAAGTTCGGCGAATAAATCGACCAGTCCGGCCGGTCTCAAAATGTGAACTCCGTCAAATTGTCAGGCTTTTCGCTCTGGAAGCATGAAAAATGCCGGTTCTGGCCTTCCTATGCCCCGAATCTGATCTATAAATAGTTCTCCTTGACGACAATTCTTACAAAACTCGATTGGCCATGCCTGTCTTACTGATTATCGGTGCAGACCAATTGGCGAGCAGACTGATTCCGGCTCCGTATTCCAGCCCGGATTCATTCGATGAGCCGGGGAGGCTCGAACGCAATAATTTGCCACGCCGAAGCCTGCTGAAACCACTGTCCTGTGCCGGAGCCTGAACTATGCACGACGGTATCTATCTCGGTTACATCGGTCTTAGCGAACTCGAAGCCAAAGTGTTGAAAAGTATTTTTACGCTGGCACCGCAGCTCAAGGAAAATTTCAGCCTGATTCCGCCCGATCAAATCGAGCGCGCAGACCTGATCCTGGTTAACGGTGACGACGGGATTGCAATGCGCAAATGGAACGAGTTACGCGAAGCCAACCAGTTGCTGTCCTCGCTGATCCTGACCGATAACGAAAAGCCCGCGGAGTCCGAAAATACCATCCGGCGTCCTATTCGGGTACAAAAGCTGATTGCCGCGCTTGAAGAAATCGTCGAAAGGACGTCCCTCGATTACGCCAATGGTGGAGACAAAACATCGGCAGTCGACATTCTCGTGGTCGATGACAGCTTTCCGGTACGAAAGTACATGCAGCACAAGCTGGAGGAACTGGCGCAGTTTCCGATCAACATCAGTTTTGCCGTGAATGGCGAAGAAGCCATTCAGAAGGCGACGTCAAACTATTACAACCTGATCTTCCTCGATGTCATGATGGAAGGCATGGACGGCTACAAGGTCTGCAAGCATATCAAGTCGGACAAAAACGCCTACGTGGTCATGCTGACCAGTAAGAAATCGCCCTTCGACAAAGTCCGGGGCACGATGTCCGGCTGCGATGCCTACATTACCAAACCTCCGGCCGACGCAAGGCTCGTCGAAGAGCTGAACAAGGGTCTGAAACGGCGCAAGGAACAGTTCGTCGATATCGGCCAGGCGCAAATAAGCTAGCGCGATATCGAAGCAAGCACGGGATTTTACAGCTATATAGATTGGAGTTTTCCAGGGAGATTAGACATGCCGATGAAAAAAGTACTGGTTGTCGACGACACCGCAGCCCATTTACAACAACTCAAGGAAATCGTTTCCGATGCCGGTTACCAGGTGATTACCGCGACTTCAGGCAAGGAAGCGGTTGAAAAAACCAGGGCCGAAAAGCCCAACCTGATATTTCTCGATATCGTCATGGACGACCTGGACGGTTACGGCGCCTGTCGCGAAATTACCCGCAGCGACGAAACCCGCGACATTCCCGTCGTCTTTGTCAGCACCAAGAATCAACGCGCCGATCATATTTGGGCAGAGAAGCAGGGCGCCAAGGCGTTGATCAGCAAACCGGTCGACAGCGACATTATAGTCAAGCAACTGAATACCTATATCTGACCTGGAAATGGGCTCCGCTTACGCAGAACAGGAACCCGGCATGTTGCCGGTCGAAACCCTGAACCAGGACCCGGGATCGGGTGGCGAACTGCTGTTCGATCTGGGTGGAGCGATCGAGGACGATCAGGACCTGCAGAGACACACGGTCCTGGTCGGCAGTATCGGGCTGGTATTGCCGGCGGACGAGATCAGCGAACTGATCGAAAAGGCGGTCGTTTGCGAGCTGCCAAACACCCCGTCCTGGTTTAACGGGGTTACCAGTATCCGCGGCAACATGATCCCGGTATTCGATTTGCACGAATTGTTTTCGATCGAACAGCCGGCCGCCGGCCGGCGCCTGATCGTCGTCGGGGAAAACGAGATCGCGGCCGCGTTCTGGGTAGACGATTTTCCGCGACTGCTCGCGTTCGCGGACGAGGACGTCACGTCCATCGAACCGCAGGTTCCGTCGCTGATCCGCGAGCATGCACGTCAGTATTTCATGAATGATGGAGAGGCCTGGGTCGAGTGGGACTTCAAATCGTTCTTCGCGGCCCTCGGCGAGCAGTTATAGATCTGGCAAACAGCTAAAGGCGCAAACAAGCATCCGACCTGGAGAATAAGCAATGTTTCGAAAAGTTCTTTTTATCTTCCTGCTGGTGATTCCCGGCCTTGTGCTGGCCGAGGATTTAAGCCAGGAACAAATCGAGGAATTACTCGCGGTCAAGATTCGTTACGCCAGGCACATGGCTTTCAACCCGAGCATCGTCCGCGCGGTTGAATCCCAGAATGGTCAACAACTCGCGCTGGCAGAAATCAAGCGCCGCGACGACGAGTGGAAGAATGCCGGTGGCAATCTCACCGAACTGATTAAAAACACCACCCAGAACCCGGTGGCGCAGTACTTCCAGCGTCGTGTCGAAAATAATGCCGCGATCGACGAGGTATTCCTGACCGATAACCAGGGCGCTAACGTGGCCGCGTTCCCGCCCACCAGTGACTACTGGCAGGGAGACGAGGAAAAGTGGACCGCCTCCTACAACAACGGCAACGGGGTCGTTTTCATCGGCCCGCTCGAGTTCGACGAGAGTACCCAGAAAACCCAGGTACAGATCAGTGCACCGATTGTTTCGCGCGATCAGACCGTTGGCGTCCTGGTGCTGGGTGTTTCGGTCGATTATCTGCAAGGCAAGCGGTAGGCGAAATCCGAAATCGAACCAGTTTTAGTAAAAGACACAGATGCATGGGGCCTAAATAATGTTTAGTAACAGCAAAATCAGCCGTCGTCTTATCGTACTGATCGGTGCACTAACCTTGACCATTATGTCGATCGGCGGCGTTACCCTGCTCGGCATGAACGGGATGGTCGCCGATACCGCAACCCTGAACGCCAAGACGGCCGAAGCAGCCGCGTTCACAAGGATCGCCGGTTCGGTCCGTTATTACATGGTGGACGTGGCTCAACAGCTTTCCGCCGAAACGCTCGGCTGGGACGAGGCGGATCGTTTGATCAAATCCGGCACCGAGGAATTCGAGCGGCTGTGGCAGGCTCAACTGGCGAGGGTCGCGGCAAGCCCCGAAAACCGCGAATTCCTCGAAGATACTTTCGGCATCGAAATAGGGCAGGTGCGCGAGGGTTATGCCGTCATGTCAGAATTGGTCACAACCCGCGATATCAATCGGCTGGTGGTCTGGGGACTCACCGACCTGAGCGGTTATGTCGACCCGTTCCTGAACGCGGCGGACGCGCTGTCGACACTGAGCTCGGTCGAGGCGCAGGCCATCTTCGAAGAAAACGAAAGGCTGGCGCATCTTTACCTGACCGTGGCCGCCGCCGTAATTCTTATTGGTTTGCTGGCCGCCGCGTTTCTCGGCTCCAGGGTGTATCTGTCCATTACCGGCCCGATCTCGACGATATCCGACACCGTGAAAAAGGTTGCCCGGGGCGATCTCGATGCGCGTACGAAATTGGAGACCCAGGACGAGCTGGGCGAACTCGCGGGCGCTTTCGATAAAATGCTGGACGAACGCGTATCGTCGATGGTCAGGGCATCGGACGATAACGAGAAACTCAACAACTCGGTTATCACGCTGCTCGAGGCGGTATCCGAACTCAGCAATCGTGACCTGACTGTGCACGTTCCGATAGCCGAAGACGTGACCGGGCCCGTAGCGGACGCAATGAACATGCTAACCACCGAAACCGCCCGGGTTTTGAGCGACATCCGCCAAATATCGAATCGGGTTGCGGAGGCCGCTTCCATGGTCGAAAGCCAGGGCAGCAAGATCAACCAGCTCGCGGACGAGGAACGTCAGATTATCGAGGATACCATGGGCAAGCTGGACGAAGCGTCGCAGGCAATGATCCTGATCGCCAGGCAGGCGAAGGCGAGTAACGATATCGCCACCAGGGCAACCGCGTCGACCCAAGAAGCACTCGAAACCGTATCCCGAACAGCGATAGGGATGAATGAAATTCGGGAAACCATTGCCGAAACCGAGAAGCGCATAAAACGCCTCGGCGAGCGTTCCCAGGAAATCAACGGCGTGGTCGAGATCATCAACAACATCGCAGAACGCACCCACATTCTCTCGCTGAACGCGTCGATGCAGGCCGCCGCGGCGGGTGATGCGGGCCGGGGTTTCGCCGTCGTTGCGAACGAGGTCCAGCGCCTGGCGGAGTCATCGCGTGACTCGACCTCGGAAATCGCGGGCCTGGTCAACAATATCCAGGCGGAAACGGCTGAAACCATGGCCGCCATGAACAGGGCAATCGCCCAGGTTGTCGAAGGTAGTGAGCTCGCACAGACATCCGGTGTCAAAATGCAGGCCACCCAGGAGACCACCGCCGAACTGGTAAGCTCGGTAGAGCAGATTGCCAAGCGCTCGATGCTACAGGCTCAGTTCAGTAAAGTGCTGCGCTCGCAAACCGAGCAGGCGCAGAAGAGCACCGAGGAAACCAATGCCGAGATCAAGTTGCAGGCTGACCAGACGACCAACCTGGTGTCTTTCTCGCGGCAACTGCTCGACTCGGTTAACGTGTTCAAACTGCCCGAGGCCTCCTGATCGATCGGTCGACCCGGCTGCCCGCTCGGCCGGCCGCCGGGTCTGTAGCTGCCGACCGGACTCGTTTACGGTGAACCGCCAGAGCAATGACTGACGACAAGGCTGATAATCTCGACGCGTTGCTTACGCTGCTCGATCTGGCCCATGCTGACATCGCGGATGCCCTCGGCCAGGACGGCGCGGTTGGCTCCGACGAGTTTCGCCAGTCCTGCTCGGGCCATCTCGAAAACATCCTTTGGGCCTGCACCCAGGCCGGTCAAAGCAATCTGTACCTGGCGACCGATGCGCTGCTTGCGCACCTGGGTGACGATGCCGTCGTCATCGAGCCCGACTACGCCGCGCAGTTGCTGAGCTGGTGCGGTGATGCACGCATTTACGCCGAGGCGCCCGACCCCGGCTCGGCCGCGTTGTTGCTCGGCCCGTTGCCGCAAGACGCGCAGGAAAGCCTTTTGCCGCTGTTACAGGATGACGGCGAGGCGACACCCGAAGCCGCGGCGGAGGCGCAAGCCGAGGACTCAGCGGAATCCGCGCCTGCCGCCTGGCCGGAAGCGGAAGCCACCGGTACCCCGCCTTCTGACTTGCCCGACGACCAGGCGGCGGTTGACCAAATGCTGCCGGAAATTGCCGAGGACGATTTGCTAGGCATGCTCGCGCTCGAATTGAAGCAAGTCGAACCGCAGCTCGGCGAACTCGCGCGGCAGCTGGCCGCGGCCGAAGCGGACACGGTATCGGCGCAGCTGGTCGAGGCTTATCTCGAAATTCTCGGCCGTGTCGAAAGCATCGCTAACGAGCTCGACCTGCAGGGGCTGGCCTTCGTTTGCGGCTTTCTGAACAACAACGTCAACCTGATTGCGAATCAGAGCGGTGACGAGCGTCTCACATCGGCCGAACTATTGCGTGGCTGGCCCGCGGTAGTCATCGAACACCTGCTACATCCCGAGGACGATAATCGCTGCCTCGCGATTGTCGACTATCTCGAAGCCGAGGCCTGGCCGGAGCCGGTTCCGTACCGCGACCAGCGGACGCTGATCGAGGGTCTCGCCAGATCGATCGAAGTCAGCAGCGAGTTCGTCGGCGAAAGCCGTGAGATCGAGGCGATGGCGGAAGACGTTTCCCTGGAAATGTCGGCCGACACCAGTCCCGAGTTGATCGATGCATTTTTTTCCGAGAGTCCGCGCCACGCAGAAACCCTGTCCGGCTTGATGGAGGTGATTAACCAGGGAATCGATGTCCAGCAAAACGTCGAGGCCGCGCAGCGCATAGCGCATACCCTCAAGGGCTCCGGTAACCTGATCGGGATCAAGGGTATCGCCAACCTTTCCCATCACCTCGAGGATATATTCGAGTATATTGCCAGGCACAAGATTCAACCGCCTCCTCCGCTGGCCCATACGATGCAGGAGGCGAGCGACCTGATCGAGGCGATGATCGAAGCTTTGCAGGGACTGGCACCGCCGCCGCCGGAAGCGCAACGGGTTCTGCAAGATGTGCTCGACTGGGCCAACCGGATCGACAGCGGCCAGATGCGTGCTGCCGATTTCGGCGACGATTCACAACAGGGCGGTATCGAGGCAGGGCAGTCGGAGATAAAAGAGCAGGAACCGCCGCAAGCGGACCAGTTCGTCGACGAACAAGTGGAGCAGGCAGCCGTGCCTGCCGCCGATGAAGTCGTTCGCGTACCGCTCAGATTGCTGGACAATATTTTTCGTATCGTCAGTGAAACCGCGATCACTGCGGGCCAGATTCAGGAACGTCTGAGCCGACTCGAGGAAGGAGAAAAACTGGTTCGGGGCAACGACGGACAGATGCAGCAGCTACGCTATGAGCTGGAAAATCTTGTCAGCGTGCGCAGCATGGCGGCCAGGCACCGGGGCTCGGCCACGACCGCCGACGATGGATTCGACGCCCTGGAGATGGACGAGTACGACGAATTCTACAGCGCGACCCATGCGTATATCGAAGCCGTCGCCGATTCGCGTGAACTGTTGCGCGGATTTACCAGCGAAGTCTACGAACTCGATACGCTGTTCCTCGAACAACAGCGCCTGAACAAGGAATTACAGCAAATGGTCATGACCACGCGCATGGTCCCGGTGAACGTTATTGTGTCACGCCTGCAGCGCACCGTTCGCCAGGTATGCCGTACTACCGGCAAACAGGCCGAATTGTCTGTCCATGGCCAGGATCTGTTGCTCGATGGCGACGTGTTAAACAAGCTTGCCGATCCGCTGATGCACATGCTGCGCAATGCCATCGATCACGGTATCGAGGATAGCGATGCACGCATTGCCGCTGGAAAACTGCCGAGCGGCCAGATCACCCTCAGTTTCGTTCAGGAAGGTAACAATGTCGTGGTCAACTGCAGCGACGATGGCCGCGGTCTCGATTATGATCGCATCCGGCAAACCGCGATCGAAAGCGGTTTGATCGGACACGAGGATACACCGGGCGACAAGGCGCTGGCAAAGCTGATACTGCACCCGGGATTTTCCACCAGCACCCAGGTGACCCAGATATCCGGCCGGGGTGTCGGCATGGACGTGGTCAACAATACCATTCAGTCGCTCAACGGCACGATGAGAGTGGGGGATGGTGAAGACGGCGGAACCCTGGTTTCGCTGCGCCTGCCGATTACCCTGCTGACCAGCCATTGTCTGCTGGCAGGGGTCGGTAAGGACAAACTTTACGCAATCCCCACGCTGTCGCTAACCCAGATCCTTTCTCCCGGTACAGGCTTCATCGAAAACCTCGGCGACAGGCTGAGTTTTCAGCTGGATGAGGAAACTTATTCGGCCTATACGCTCAATACCCTGATCGGTGCTGGCGACAGGCACATGCACGACCACCTCGATCACTACAGCGTCGTGCTGGTACAGACCACGAACGGCATTATCGCCGTTGTCGTAGAACGGGTCGTCACCAGTTATGACCTGGTGGTCAAGAACATGGGTGCCTACGTGAAATCGATCAGCGGTATTGCAGGCGTGTCGATGCTCGGTAACGGTGAAGTGGTACCCGTTCTCGATCTCGCGGCGATTTTGCACGTCCAGGATAATCTCGATCCGGGTTCCGAGCGCATCAATGCCGACTGGATGGTGGCCGAGGACATCGGTCTGCCGAAGGTCCTGATCGTGGACGACTCGCTCAGCGTGCGCAATTCGCTCGC
>CP070646.1:2729904-2746644 GCA_020354435.1 Gammaproteobacteria bacterium | reverse complement strand
GCGCCCGATATCGTGCTGACGGATCTCGAAATGCCGCGCATGAACGGTTTCGATTTGATCAGCTACATTCGCAACACGAGCGAATTGAGAGACCTGCCGGTCGTCATGATTACGTCGCGAAACATGGCCAAGCACCGGCAGCAGGCGGAAGCCGCCGGCGTCAACCGCTTCATCGCCAAGCCGTTCATCGACGATGAAATTCTCGAATGTATCGAGACCGAGCTGTCGGTCCCGGCATGAGCGGTGCCAAGGGCCTGTCGGCCCAAACCGCGACCTTCACCGGGTTGCGACCCGGATTGCTGCTGGCAATCGCTCAAATTCCTCCTATATAAAGTAAGTAATGTTAATTGTTAAACGGTGAATAAGACCGTGAATACCATCGACAGCTACGATAAAACTGCGAGCGGACAGCAGGAAGTTGCCGAAAATGCAGCTGGCCTCTCGATGATGGAAAGACGTGTTCTTATCCTGGTCAACGGTGAAAACGATTTCGAAAAACTGGCAAAGCTTTCCCTGTGCGACGATATCGAGGGCGTGGTCAATCGATTGCTCCAGCTCGATCTGATCGAAGTAACCGAACCGACCGTCGTCGAAGCAGAAGCGCCGGCGGAAGCGGCGAACGATGCCCCGGAATCAGGCGATGACACCGACGTGCACGCCGTCAGTGCGCGCGATTTCATGTGCAGTACACTGCAGACTTTTGGTAACCGTGTGCGGATCGCGCCCCTGCACAAACAAATCGCGGAAACGACGGATCTCGAGTCCTTGAAGCAACTGGTCAAACCCTGGTATCAATCGATCTCCGAGACACCTGGCGGTATGTACCAGGCCGACGACCTGCGCAAGGAAGTGCTCGATATGATGGGCGGCGATGGAGTTGACGCCGCCTGAGGCCCGGGGTCTGACCGTCGCTTCCACTTCCCCCTCTTTCCCTGATTTACGCAGCGCGGGCCGCGTGATGATCCGTATCAACACAATCCGCGGGTAACTGGCAAAAGCTGCCGCCCGAGAAAATCAGCGGCGCCACTCGCGCTTGCGCAAACTCGCTGACTTCACCGACGAGCATCGTGTGGTCGCCCAGCTGGATAGTGCGAACCAGGTTGCATTTGAACCAGGCGCAGCCGCCGGCGATGACCGGCGCCGCTTCGCCGTCGGTTTCAACGTCGCGGAACTTGTCGGCGCCACGTGTAGCGAAACGCATCGCGAGTTCCGCCTGGTGTGCCGCAAGCACCGTGATGCTGAAGTGTCTGGCTTTGACGAAGGCCTCGTGGCTGGCCGCCCGCAGATCGATGCACCACGAGACCAGCGCCGGGCTGAGCGATATCGAGCCGAAGCTGTTGATCGTCATGCCTATGGGCCGGGCGTCTTCGCCCGGCGCGGTTACGATTGCAACTCCGGTGGTGAATTGCCCGAGCGTATCGCGCAGCTCGCGGATCTTATTGTCCTGTTTGATTGATTTGCTCATGCAATCCCTCCCAGTCACTCGATCGGATCGAGGCCGAGTTTGATCCGGCCGGAAAATTCGTGCTGGCGGCGATACGGTAACGGGTGGAAATGGCAGGCTTTCACGTCGCGCTGAATCCGCTCCATCGGGTGGCCCTTGAAGAAGCCCGCGCCGCCGACGATCTCGGCCGCGAGTTCGACGGTCTTCATCACCGCGGTGGCGACCAGTGTCTTGCGTACGAGGGTATCGCTGGCGAGTTCGTTGCTCGGCGTGAAACCGTGGTTGTCGTTGCGCCGCACCATGTCGTCGAGTGCGATTCCGGCCAGCGTATGCTGGTTTAGCATTTCGCCAACCACGCCGGCCAGCGCGCCGGGTCGTTTCGCTGCGGCCCTGCTTGCGAGGTCGACGGCAGCGTCAGCGAGACCGGCGTAGGCGGACATGATCAGCGGCATCGCCGTCGGCAGGATAACGTTCCACATCGGGTGCCATTCTCCCGCGGGCCGCCGTGCAACAATGGCCTCGTCGGGCACGAACACGTTGTCGAGGGTGACGTCATTGGAACCGGTCGCGCGCATGCCGAGCGTGTTCCAGTTGGCATGCTGGGTAATACCCTCGCTGCTGAACGGTATCGCGAAGTGCAGTACCTCGTCGCCGTCGTCACTCTCCAGGTTGGCACTGGTAACGAATACCTGCGCACCCGGGCTGCCGCTGACGAAATGCTTGTGCGCGGTGACCCGGTAGCCGCCGTCGACCTTAGTCATCTCGCCGGACGAGGCCAGCCAGTCGTTGGCGCCGGTGCCGGCGATGATCAGGTCGTTGTCCGCGATCTTGCGTAGCGTGACCGTGGCTTTTTCGTCGCCGCGCAGGTGCTTGAACACGTTGACCGCAACCGGATGGCTGTGCATCGAGTAAGACAGCGCGGTCGCGCCACAGTGACGGCCGAGTTCGCGGATCACTGCGGCGACCTCAGCATAGGCCGCGCCGCCGCCGCCGAGTTCCTGCGGAATGCACAGCCTGAACAGTCCATGCTCGCGCAAGGCAGCATAATTGTCTTGAACGAACGCGTTGTCGGCGTCGTGATTCGCGGCCGCGTCGGCGAATTGCGTGCCGAGTTCGGCAGCCAGGTCTTTCCATGTTTTTTCGATTCGGGATTTCATTTGTATCGCTGTATTCATGTTACGCTCCATAGAGTTTATTCGGGTTTTGACCTTATGATCCAGCTCCTGGTAAAACTAACAAGTACAACATTTGTACTGGATCTTGTATCTTGTTCGGTTACAGTGAGCATATGTTTTCAACGATCGCGTACGCCAGCAAGTACAATATTTGTACCGCAAGCAGGACGCGGTCGCCCGCAGGAGGGAGCAGATGAAAGGCTATAATCAGTTTTGCCCGGTCGCCAAGGGGGCCGAGATATTCAACGAGCGCTGGACCCCGATGATCATTCGGGAAATGATGTGCGGTAGCAGGCGCTTCAACGATCTCAGGCGCGGCAACCCTATGATGTCGCCGTCGCTATTGTCGCAACGGCTCAAGTTCCTGGAAGAAGCGGGCGTCGTCGAAAAGATAACCCGCGAGGGCGAATCGGCGGAATACGCCCTGACCGAATCGGGCCGGGATCTTGGCGAAGTGGTCACGCGGCTTGGTCTGTGGGGCCTCAAATGGGCGCGCAGCCGGCTGACCCCGGATGATTACGACCCCAATCTGCTGATGTGGGACATCCGCCGGCGCATCGACACGAGTGCGTTTCCGGCACAACGGCTCGTCATTCATTTCATGTTCCGCGACATGCCCTCCAGTCGGCGGGCTTACTGGCTGGTAGTCGATGACGGGGACGTCGATCTATGCATGAAATTTCCAGGCTTCGACGTCGACCTGACGTTCATCACCACGTCGAAGGTCATGGCCGATATCTGGATGGGTTACACGTCGATTCGCAACGCGATCAAGAACGGAACCCTGACGCTCGAGGGGGAGCGAGCGCTGAAAAAGGATATCGATGACTGGTTCGGTTACAGCGTGTTCCACGATCCCGAGGCGCTGCAAGCAAGCCTGTCTTAAGTGTTATCGGCGACAGATCATGTTTTACATCGAATTAAAACGTGATTAGTCCTCTAATCCAGGCGCTGTAATTAAATGACGGGTTTCTGTCCGCGGCAGTAAGCCTGGCGCATTTCACCCGTGTCGATCACGACCACCATGGCGCGCCAGTTTTCGATGAAATGTTCGGCCTCGTCCGTTCCCAGCAGTTCGATCATTTTCGGCTTGAGTTCGCCGCGCAGGCGTTCGTACTCGTGCCACGCTTCACGGCGGTACCACTCGGTTGCATCGGTTGCGGCGACGTTTTCGAATCCGGCCTCGCCCAACAGTGCGGCCTGTTGCTCCAGCGTCACCATGGCGTAGGTCAAACCTTCCATTTCGAACCAGTACCGCATGTCCGCGGAATACTCGCCGTCGACCTTCATCCAGTCGTAGACGCTGAGCCAGCCGGCGGGACGCAGTACCCGAAGTATTTCGGCAAACAGGGCGGATTTATCTTCGGTTTGCGTCAGGGCGCCGGACGAGGTCACGACGTCGAATTCATTCGTGTCGAACGGAAGCGGACCCTGGTCGACCCGCAGAAACGTGCAACGCTGGTCGAGGCCGGCTTTCTCCGAGTCGGCATTCGCGCGGGCCACGAGCGGTTCCTCGAGGTCGATGCCGACGACCGTGGCACCGTGCGTTGCCGCCATGTCGAGCGCCGGACCGCCGATACCGCTGCCGATATCGAGAATACGTTTCCCGGCCGGCTCCAGGCCGTCGAGCATTCTGGCCACGTTGCCGGCACCGCCAGGCGCCATGTAACCCGCGCCCCAGATCAACTCCAGCATTTTTACCATGCTGTCGTGATATTCGTTTTCGTGATCCATGTTCAATCCAGTTTCGGCAGCAGGAGTTCGAGGGACAGTATACCTGTAAGGAAGGGATTGTTTTTTTAGTTCCTTCGTCGCCTTGCTTATTTGCGTAAGTTTACTGGCAGCTTTTTAATAACACGAAATTCGGCGAGGCCGCCGTCTTCTTCCACGCAGACCAGCCAGCGCTTTGGCGTGATATCCGTTCCGGCTGCGGTACGATAGGCCTCGGTGTCGAGGTGCCAGCCTTTTTTGGACCTGGAAATCCTGGCGGTAGCCGCCGATCCATCGGAAAACTCGACCAGGCAATTGCCGCCTGCCTGTATATCGGTTATTTGCGCCAGGCCGGAAATCTTGCCCCTGTGGCCGGGATACAAATGAGTATGGGTGGCCTGCAGAATCATCGTGGTTGAGCTGGCTGTTCGGAAAAAGGGCAGTGGTAAATTCAAATTACAGGGTCAGTATACCCGGTCTTTAAGGCCTGTGATTATCCGGAGATATCGAGGCGAATTACGAAGGACGAATATATGAAAGTTGTAAAAAGGGCAAAAGACCTGGGGCTTACCAATCTTGATATCCAGGGATACTGGTGGCTGGAGGCTGGAGGTATAATTGCCTTTTCCCGGGAGGCAGGAGCAATCCACGCGAATGAATCTTTTGTACAGGATGGCCGCGGCTGAATTGCGCGGATCAGCACTTCGAGGTATGGTTGCGCTCTTTTTGACCGTTCGAATTGGTCACGAGTAATATCAGGAGCGCCGTATGCGAGTATCGACGATAAATTTTCTGGCTTACCTGGGCCTGGCCCTGTTTTCGCCCACGCTGTACGCCACCCACGGTGGCGAGGTCGACGTAAAAATCGACGAGATCCAAGTGGGCCAGGGTCTCGAGGCTTCACGCTTTTCGGTGGTCGACGTGCACTACACCGGCAAGCTCGAGGGCGGACAGGTTTTCGATTCAAGCCTCGAGCGCGGCGAGCCGTTTCGCTTTACCCTCGGCGCGGGCCAGGTAATTCCGGGCTGGGACATGGGGATCCTGGGCATGAAAGCCGGCGGCAAGCGAATTCTGGAGATTCCGCCTGAGCTGGCCTATGGCCAGCGTGGTGCCGGCGGCGTCATCCCGCCGAACGCCCGTCTGACTTTCGAAGTCGCGCTGCTCGCGGTTGAGCCGCCGCCGTTCGCGAGTATCGATAATTCGGAACTGCAGGAGAAACTGGAGCGCGGTGTCAAGCTGATCGACATCCGGCGGCCGGAGGAATGGCAGCAGACCGGCGTGGTCGAGGGCAGCATCAAGGCCACCGCGTTCAACGCCAACGGTCAATTTCTGAAATCGTTTGTCGAAATCCTCGAGCAAACCGTGCAGCCCGATGAGGAATTTGTCGTCATCTGCCGCACCGGCAACCGCACCGCGGCGCTGTCCAACTGGCTGGCGACCCGGGGCGGTTACAAGAACGTGCTCAACCATCGCGACGGCATCACCGACTGGATTGCGAAGGGCCTTCCGGTCGATAAAACCGGCAACTAGGCATCTGCAGGTAAAAAAAGTGTTCTGTTCCCTGTTTTCGATGAATAAACGTTACCTGGTCTCGATAGTCGCGGCACAGCTGCTGCTTGCAACGTTTTCCGCAGGCGCCCAGGAGGGCGGGCCGCTGGTCGGGCTAGAATACCTCGAGCAGGTCAACCAGCGCATCCGCAACATCGGCACCGCCGAACTCGAAGCCCTGATCGCCGAGGAGCCCTCGCTGGTGATCATCGACGTACGTCACGAAAGCGAGGTCAATGCGCGCGGCGGCATGATCGATGGCCGTCGCGAAATCATCGTGCCGCGCGGCTGGCTCGAGTTCCGCATGGCGAACGAAGTGCCGGAAAAAGATACGCCGATCGTGGTTTACTGCGGAATCAACCAGCGCAGCCCGTTGGCCGCGGAAACGCTCGAAAAAATGGGTTATACCGACGTGCGTAACTATGCCCCCGGCTTTTTCGAATGGCGCGACCTGGGCAAGCCGATCAAGTTTACCGATCGCGCGCTCGATTCGATGCTGTTTCGCAAGCCGGAACGGGTTATGGACAACGTGTGGTCCGCCATCGGCGCGACCGCGCCCGGGAGCTACGCCAATTCGGGGCATAACAACAACCTGTCTTTCGTCATCGGCGAAACCGGCGTGCTGGTGATGAACGCCGGTGATAATTACCTGCTGGCGCGTGCGTTGCACGACGAAGTTCGCAAGATCACCGGTTTGCCGGTCAAAGCGGTGGTTCTCGAGAACGGCCAGGGTCATGCCATGCTCGGTACGAGCTACTGGCAGGAACAGGGTGTGCCGGTCATCGCGCACGTCGATGCGGCGAAGGAAATAGAGGAGTACGGTGCGGAAGTGCTGGCCAGGATGCAGTTGCGCAATGGCGAAAAGGCGCGCCATACACAGCTGTCGATGCCGGACCGGACTTTCGATACCGAACTGGTCATCGACCTGGGCGGAGTGGAAGTTAAACTAATGTACCTGGGGCCGGCACACAGCCCGGGGGATATCGTCGCCTGGATTCCGTCAAAAAGCCTGGTGATTTCTGGTGACATGGCGTTTCACCAACGCCTGTTGCCGATCTTCGAGCATACCGACACCGCTGCCTGGATCGAAACCTGGGAGCGTTTCGCCGCGCTCGAGGCAAAAATCGTGGTTCCCGGACACGGTGATCCTACCGACATGGCCGAGGTTACCCGTTATACTCGCGATTACCTCGTTTACCTGCGGGAGAGAATCGCCGAGGTCATCGACGACGGCGGCGACCTGCAGCAGGCCTATGCGGTCGACCAGTCGCCCTATGCGCACCTGGATACCTTCTACGAGCTGGCGGGGCGCAATGCCGATCGCGTTTTTCGCGCAATGGAATTCGAGTAAAACGTAAAAAGGGGACAGACCACGTTATTCTTCTAAAAACGTGGTCTGTCCCCTAATCCACTGTATCGATATCACGGGCAAAGCCTCGCTGGGTCATGGCAAACGCTGCCGGTAGAAATCTGTTTTTGTGGGCAAAGTATACCGATTTCCTGGCTGGCGGCTCAGGAACCTACAGAGCGTGATCGGTATACGGTCTCTCGATGTTTAACCGGTATATTGTCACCGGAATTTCCGAAAATTGTTTTAGGAACGGAAAATCCGCTCCCCGGGCTGCCGTTTTTGTCCTATATAAATCAGGAGCCTGCGATCCCCTGATACCGTAAAACGGTATTTGCTCGATTAACGCTAGAACCATCAGCCTGGAGTAATTCTTGTTCGGCATAAAGAAAAAGATTCAAGAACCGCAAGCCCAGGGAATGTCGGGGCGGGAGTACGACCGTTTTATGGGTCGGGTTTACAAGATGGTAGGGGTCCATCGGGACAGTGACGCGGTTAACCTGCTCATGGACCAATATGATTACCTGCAAACCCGCACGCAGGAATTCGAAGCGCTGTATAAACACGTCGAACAATGGGGTCCCTCCAGGACTCTACTCTGTCTCGGGCGATTGATCATTTACAAGCTCGAGCGGGAAAAACGCCATGACCGGGTGCTCGCCTATATCGAAAAGTGCCAGAACATCAGCCCGCAGTTCGTTCTGCCGGAACTTTCCCGGGTAACGTTTTACGCGAGGCGGGCCATCGAGGCCGGCAAGCTGGATGTGGCTAAAAATCTCGTCGTAGAACATGAAGCCCGATACGGAGAATTTGTCGGCAGCGGCGAGTGCGACCGGCTGCTCAAGCTGATCGAGCCGGATATCGACGTTACGGCTTTCAGACTTGGCGATTGAGGCCCCGGAATTCGGGCGCATGTCATCCCCGCGAAATCAGATATGCCGTGTCATTACGAGCGAAGCGAAGTAATCTGTTAAATCTGTAGGGTTGTCCGGAGATTGCAATTTGCTGATTTGATAAGTTAATCGTGCACTTATGGCTATCTGTTTTCAGACTAAACTCAACGTTTCGTATTTATCTTAATGCCTATTTGGAACAATGATTCGGCAAACGTTGCGATTTCCGTTTCGCTTCCACTGGCACCTTTGTAAAGATCCAGAGGAATATCCGCGGTATAACCGGAAGGATAGCCAGCTTCAGCCAGGTTTCTCTCGAGATAATCTATACCCTGGTCGAGATTCATCAGCCTTTTCGATCCTGGCTTTGCGATTTCCAGTTTGTCGGCCGTGCCCTTCGGCTCAATTTGGTAAGTAATTCGTAAGCCCTGGCCCTGTTAACTGTCTGAAAGTCTGCGGGCAGATTAAATCCTGGTTATTGCCGGGAATTGAGCTAAATCAAAAAAAACCACAATATTATTAATGGTTTATTTGCAAATAAGCAAAATAAATACCTGACAGCCAGTCCAATTTTATCGGGCAAGGAATCGGCCGTCACGGGCAGGTACGCGAGAACTATTTGGTTTGAACGATGATGGTATTGCTGAATTGGAAATCTCGCTAAGTTAGATGTGTTTAAGATCTCGTGATCGCTTACACGTGTTTAATATTGAGAAAGTAGACAAATAAATGACCTGTATCAGAGTCGAGCATCATCCCTTGAGAGATCATCGATTATCAATTGATTCTATCGGTATTCGGCCAGCGGTAACCTGGATCGGCACGAGCAAGTTTCGTATTGTCGAATAATCAAAAAATGCAATATTGGTATCTTTTGTAGTCGCCCGATACGACACAGGCCGAAGCAGGGTTTCAGGATTTGATGGCTCTGATTCAGCTTCTCACAGGAATCGAATAGTTATGGCAAACAAAGCACTCGAACCGGATAAACCACAAAAACCATTTTTTGTTACGATCGGAAACTTTTTGGCCGTCAGTTATTGGATTATCGAGGCGTACTTCGATTCCGTATTGATAGAAAACACTACTTTCGCGATGCGTTTATTCCCCGCGGATCCAAATGAACTCTGGATGCGGAGCCTTGTCTCTGGCCTGTTCGTCGGTTTTGGACTGTATGCCCACCTAAGTCATGGTCGCATTAAGGCTGTCGAGAAGATGAATAAAGATGCAGCGTGGCTTCTAAAAAATGCTCTCTCCAATACTATAAGAGGCCATTTTCCAATCTGCGCATATTGCAACAAAATTCGTGACGAAAATAGCCAGTGGATTGCGCCTGACAGGTTTATTGCCTCCCGGACCGAAGCCGAGTTCTCACAAGGTGTATGCGATAAGTGTCAGACCGAACATCGATAACATGTCGGGCAAAAGACAGCGTAATCGTCTGCTCCGTGGCGAGCCTTACAGGTTATGGCAGGAGGTGCATAGCTGGGCAGCGGGCAGGCGCAGCTGCAGTGACTGTGGTGAATGCTGATCATGGCAGGTGATACAGGTCATCATGCCGTCAGTCAGTGGCAGCGAGGGATCTACGGTCGGCGGCGGGATCAATATGGCATGATCCTCGTGGGGAATATGGCAGAGGTAGCACACCTCCGGTTCGGGCAGTAACAGCGAACCATCGGTCTGACTGTCTGTCTCATGGCAAAAGAGACAGTCACCGTGATATTCATCCGTCGGGACCTGTGCGCGCAGGCTGTCCGCCGTGACCAGGCATAGCAGGCCCACCCCATATAAGGAGCTCAACAGGAATCTGCGAATCTGTTTGTTTTTTAACATGCCCATTTATTTACAGGCCACCGGTTTCCAGCATTGAGCTATTTTTAATACCCGCCCGACTCATGTCGAACTAATGTCCTTGTGCCTCGGCACATCAATATAATGGATTAAATTAAGCTCCGGCTGAAAATGAAATGATCTGTATCAACAATCCGGCTTATCATCTAAAGCTGTATGGTTTTTATGGCGTAAAAGCAGCAAATCAAGAAGGGCTGACGGGATTAGCTGAATGAAGATGCGTCAGAAATGAAGAGGGCAGGTCAGCCGTTCCCTTGCTCGAGAAACGTGATCTGTCGCCTGGCCTGCCTGTAAACGGATGATCGTATTAACACCTGATCCGCTTCGCTTTAATCGATATACTGCATCGCATCGATCGGGTTTAGTCACAGGTCAATTCAGAGATACATGTTTCGAGCCTCGCTATTCATTCTGTTATCCGGCATCGCGCTGGCTTTTCCCGTGAGTGCGCCGGCTTACATGGGGCCGACGCTGGGCCTGGGTGTCATCGGCACTGTCATCGCCGTCGTCGCGCTGTTGCTGCTGTCGTTGTTTGCGTTCATTTTCGTTCCCATTCGGAGAATGCTTAAAAAAACGAAGCAAAAAAGTGTTAACCAAGATTCCGATTCCTAGCGTCGGCGGGCGTTCCCGGCGATAGCGAGCCGATGCTGTTATCCGTCCTGTTTTTTCTTTGCGTCGCGCTGAATACCGGTTTGATCTGGTTTTGCCTGCCCCGGATCTTGCTCGACGGGATCGCCGGTCTTGGCGCCGGTCTCTTGCGCACCCGGCGCTATTTTACCCGTCCGCTGAGCGAAACCCGTGAAAAGGCATTGCGCCGGAGAACGTCGATCCTGCTGCGCCAGCTCGGCGTCGTGATACTTGGCCTTGCCGGTGTCGTGATTTTATATACCCCGTCGATGTTGTTCGCGCTTTACCGCTCGAGTCTGTCCGCCGCGTTTTATTCGCCCGAAGCGCTGGCCGGGATGCTGGTCGGGATAGCGGCGATCGCCTGGCGCCGACGCCAGTCATGATCCGGCAAACGTTTCTCGACCAGGTCCTGCATCGGCTGGCGCTCGAAAGCCGGGTATTCAGGCGGTTCTGGTTCAGGCGGGAATGCGAGCGCAATGGCTCCGCTTTCGATCCGCAGCGGCAAAACGTATTTATCGCCGGTCTCGCGCGTGCCGGTTCGACCGCCCTGCTGGACACGCTGTATAACAGCGGCGGCTTCGCCTCGACGACTTACGCGATGATGCCTTTCGTCATGGCGCCATCGATTGCGCGCCTGATCGCGCGCCTGCCGAGGGCCGCGGTGGCGCCGGCCGAACGCGCGCATGGCGATGCGATCGAGGTCGGGCTCGATTCACCCGAGGCGCTGGACGGCGTCTTCTGGAACACTTTTTTTGCGCAAGACGGTGACTCGATACAGCCGCGTGATGTGCCTCCCGGGATATTGCGCGAGTATGCAATGTTCATCGAGAATTTGCTGCTGGATGCGGACGCAGGGCGCTATCTTTCGAAGATGAACCAGGGCCTCGACAGGCTCGGGTCGCTCGCCGCTTATTTCGAGCAATCGGTTTTTCTCGTGCCGTTCCGCGATCCGTTGCAGCAGGCGTTGAGTCTCAAGCGCCAGCATGAGCATTTCAGTCACCTGTCGGGGTACGAAAAAAAGTACTTCGACTGGCTCGAACATCACGAGTTTGGCGCTTTGCACCGGCGGTTTTCTGCTGAAACCGTGCCAACCGGCCCGGCAGCTTATGCCGCGAGCGACTTGAACTACTGGTTGCGGCAATGGTACGACGGTTACACCTATCTGTCGAAACTGGCCGGCTTGTACCCGAACCTGCTTGCCGTATGCTATGAGCATATGGCGCAATCGCAATCGTTCTGGGATAACCTGTCGCAGCGGCTGAAGGTCGATGTTTCAGGCGCGGGTTTTGTCGATCGTAAGCGGGCCGATGTCACGTCTGCCGGGGATATCGATGATGCGCTGTATCGGGATTGCCAGTCGCTTTACCAACGCCTGGCGCAGCAAACACTTTCCGGGTCAGCTTGATGAAGCTGGCTTATCGCCTGCTGGTCGTTGGGCTGATCTTGGTGTTCGGGGTATCGCTCGGTGCGTTGTATGCGCCGCTGCGCATATTCTTAAACCAGCAGTTGGCGAACGTTAAAAACTTTGTTGCCGGTCATCCGCTGGAACAGGAAACCACCGTGTGGCAAAAGATCCAGCATGACCTTGGCGTTGCACCCTGGCGCGAAAGCCGGCTCGGTTCGGTCGAGACCGATTTCGATTTTCGCCCGGTCGAGCTGGCCGCGGGCCTCGCGGGTATCCTGCCGGAGTCTGCGCTCGAGCTGTACCTTGACCAGAAGGCCTCCGTCGTCACCGGCCTCGGCGGCATGCTGGTCAAGACTCAGGCCGATACGGGGCGAGGGTATTCCTATCATCTGCTGTTGATCGGTTTCGACGGCGCCGTGCACAAGCTGATTCCGCTGGGATCGGAAGTGAACTGCGATTGTAGCGCCGCCGTGCCGCTCAACTATTACCATATTTCCGGTGATCCCGCGGCGGCGCAGACCGCGGGCAATTCGTTGGTTAAGGTCAACAGTTGCGGCGGTACTGACTGGTCGGTCGACAGTCGATTCACGTTTCATCATTATCTCAACAACGACGGCGATCATCGCCGCGAGGCGTTCTGGATTCTCGACGCCACCGATCTGCTGCGGCTCGACAGCGCTACGGGGCGCGAGCTCGAACGGATTGCGCTTGGCGAGATCATTAATGCCAATCCGGACCTGCCCGTATTCGAGGCCCGTCTCAAGGGGACGAAGCCGGAGCGCTGGGAATACGGTGCCGCGCGATTCGCGCCGCTCGGCCGTACCCATGCCGAGGTCGAAAACGCCGATGCCGATCCGTTCCACACCAACGATATCGACGAGTACCTGGGTGACGATGCGGGGCTGTTCGAGCCTGGTGATCTGGTGTTGAGCTTCAGGAGCCTCAACCTGCTGCTCGTGGTCCGGCCGACGACGCGCCGGATCGTCTGGTACGCTTACGGTCTGACCAGCCGGCAGCACGATCCCGATTTCGTCTCGGCCGACTCGATCGTGGTTTACGACAACAACTTTCACAACCCGAGCAGCCGGATTGTGCGGCTCGAGGCGACCGCGGGCGCGGCGGCGGATTCAGGTTTCGGTGCGCGCCGGGTTACCCTGATCGAGGCGTTCGACGGCTACCGTTTCCAGCAATTGACCGAAGGCTACCAGTTTTTCGCAGATGACGATCGCTCCGTGATCTTCAGCGCGAATCACTATCACGTCGGTGTGGACACCCTTGATGACCGCGTGTTCCTGGCATTGCGGCACCGCTGGCGCGAACAGTCGTTTCTCAACCTCGAGATCGAAAGACTGCTGACGCTAAGCGAATTCGAGGACATCAAAAACGCCCGCTGCCGGAATTAGGGATTCGGCAGTCAGAGCATTTTATTAAAACCGGTAAATCCGATTACCAGGCAACCCTGGTTGCCGATGCATGCCGCCAGGCTTATTTGCAGGGTTCTAAACAAATATGCTGCGCGCCGAACTGATTACGCGAAATCTCGGTAATCTTTTTCGCAATCGGTTGTTAAAGGTTCGAGTGCATGCCTTCGATGTGTGTTTTCTCGTAAGCTTCCTGGCAGTGCAAACAACGCGACGCCGTCGGATAAGCGTTCAGTCGATCCAGACCGATAGATTCGCCGCAATCGTCGCAGGTACCGTAAATACCCTTGTCGATCCGAATCAGCGCGCTATTGATATCCCGCGTCTCCTGCACATGCTTGTCGACGAGTGTCATGTTCAGGTCGGTGATCAGGTCTGCGAGCGACCTGTCTTCCAGATCCTGGGCTTCGCCGGCGATTTGCAGGAAACGCTCCTTGGCCGCTTCGTCCAGTTCCGAACCGATTTCATTCCACAGGGTATTGAATCGATCTTCCAGCAGTGCTCTCAATTGGCGAGTTTGCTCGTCGTTAAGTTCGTCGTTCATGGTTAATCCCCGGATATTCCAAATTCGGGGGACAGTATACTTAATTCGACCCTAAAGCTCGCTGGCGTTAGGCAGTTATGCTGTTGCCCCTAGAAAGGCTTCGTACACCGCGTCCGGAGTTGAGGTAAGTCATATAGCGCTGAATTCGAGTGCTTATACTGTCCGGGTATATGTTAATCAATTCGAGCGATAGATGCTTACCTTGCCATCCAACCTGAGTCGCAGTGCCCGGCTTTTTGCTGATCGCCTTGCCGTCGTGGCCCCGGAAGGACGCTTCAGCTGGTCGGAATTCGCCGATCGAGTACGGCGTTGCGCGACGTTGCTCGTTGAATTCGGTCTCGAGCCGGGCGAGCGTTTCGCCATTATCGGCCACAACAGCTTCCGCCAGGCCGAACTGATTCGCGCTGGCTACTGGGCGGGACTGGTACCGGTGCCGATTAACTATCGCCTGGCGCCGCCCGAGATCGCCTATATCCTCGACAATGCCGAGTGCCGGCTGGTTGCGATCGAAGCGCCATTCGCAACGATTATGGCGAGTGAGGATCTGGCGCCATGGGCGCAGCGGACGCTGTCGATCGAGCCGATGCAGTATGAACAGCGGCTCGACTCGGCGAAGATCGCGCCGATGCACGAGCCGGCCGAAACCGACGATGCCCTGCTGGTTTATACCGGCGGCACGACGGGGCGTGCCAAGGGAGTTCGCCTCAGCCACACCAACATTCTGCTCAACGCGCTGCAAATCGCTTTCGTGGCACGGCCGCGCGTCGACGATATTTTTCTGCATGCGGCGCCCATGTTCCATTCGGCCGACTTACTGGCTACCCCGTGGATGATGGCCGGCGCGGCGCATATATACCTGCCTGAATTTTCCGGCGACAAAGCTCTCGAGGCCATACAGGAACACCGCGTAACCTGCTGTGTGCTGACGCCGACGATGATCATCATGATGCTGCAGCAGCCGGATTTCGAGCGTTATGACCTCGGCAGCCTGCGGCAGGTGATTTACGGCTCGTCGCCGATGGCGGTGGAATGGATTCTGCACGCAATGCAGGGCTTTCCCGGGGTGGAATTCATCCAGGCCTACGGCCTGACCGAGACCGCGCCGCTGTTGACGATGCTGGAGATGGCCGATCACCGGCATGCGCTCGACAGCGGTGACCACCGGCTTTTGCAAAGCGTGGGCCGTCCACTGCCCGTTGTGGACATGAAGATCGTCGATGGCAACGACCGCGAATTGCCGCCGACCGAACCGGGTGAAATCGTCGTGCGCGCGCCGAATGTCGCCAAAGGTTATTTGAAGCGGCCGCAGGCAACCGCGGAGGCGTTCCGCGACGGCTGGTTCTACACTGGCGACATCGGTCGCATGGATGAACATGGTTACCTCTACCTGCTCGACCGCAAGAAGGATCTGATCATTACCGGTGGCGAACTGGTTTATTCGCTGGAGGTCGAATCGGCGCTCTATCGTAACCCGAAGGTCCGCGAGTGCGCGGTCGTCGGCATTCCCGACGAGGCTTTTGGCGAGGCCTTGCTGGCCGCGATCGTGCCGGCCGCGGGCGAGTCGCCGACAGCGGAGGAACTGATCGAGCACTGCCGCGCGCACATCGGCGGTTACAAGATTCCCCGGCGTTACGTATTCCTCGACGAATTGCCAAAGAGCGCGGTCAACAAGGTGCTGAAGCACGAACTGCGCCGGATTTACTCCACGTCATCTTCTGCAGGGGAAACGACATGAATATCGAGGGTCGTAATATTCTGGTACTGGGCGGCGCCGGCATGGTCGGTGACGCGGTTTGTCGTCGCTTGATGCCGCATCGGCCGGCAAACCTCGTGGTTGCCGCCCGGCGCGAGGCCAAGGCCCGCGGCACGGCGGAAAAGCTGGCGGTCGACTTCGCCGACAGCGATACCCGCATTATCCCGCTGTGGGGAGACGTTTTCCTGCGTGCCGAGTGGCGTGACGCCGGCGATAACGCGCGGCCGGCGGTGCTGGCCGATCCCAAGCGGCGCCGGCGCCTGATTCGCGACATTCTCGATCCGCTCGACGAGGAAATCGGTAACGCTTCGTTTCTGACCCAGCTCGTTACCGGTACCGCCCCTGGCCTCGACGGGATTGCTGCCGACGCGGTAATCGACTGTATGAACACGGCAACCGCGGTCAGCTACCAGAACATTTACGACGAAGCCTCGCGTCTCGCCGGGCTGGCCGCTTCGTCCGCTGGCGACGGATGGCGCGACGAGGTCGAGAGCCTGATCGCTTCGCTATCCGTCCCGCAACTGGTGCGGCACGTGCAACTGCTTTACGAGGCGATGCGCAGGGCCGGCACCGAGGGATATGTCAAGGTCGGCACCTCGGGTACCGGCGGCCTGGGATTCAACATCCCTTTCACCCACGGCGAGGAAAAGCCGTCGCGGCTATTGCTGTCCAAGTCGGCGATGGCCGGCGCGCAGAGCATGCTGACTTTCCTGATGGCGAGAACACCGGACGGGCCGAGCATCGTCAAGGAAATCAAGCCCGCGGCGCTGATCGGCTGGCACGCGATCGGTTACGGCCCTATCCGCAGGCGCGGCCGGGATATCGATCTGTACGATTGCCCGCCCGAGTCAGCGGTTTCGATAAAGGACGCGGCCAATCTTGTAGCCGCAGGTGAGTTCGGTTCGGACTGCGGTGAAAAACTCGAGGGCGTCTATATCGATACCGGTGAAAACGGCCTTTACACGGCCGCCGAGTTCGCCGCGATCACCGCCCCGGGGCTGATGCAGATCGTGACGCCGGA
>CP070646.1:2692993-2729804 GCA_020354435.1 Gammaproteobacteria bacterium | reverse complement strand
AAACCACCGCCGAGCGCATCACCCTGAATCAGGGAGATGGTCGTCAGGTCGAGATTGTAATGAAACATGTTCTGATAAAGGATATCGATACATTTCTTGGCATAGGCAAATAACCCATCCCGGTTTCTGTTCTGTATATACTTTTTGAACAATTCCAGATCTCCGCCAAGGTTAAACACCCCTTCCACATCTGAACCGACGACCAGGTAGTCGTACTTCTCCCCGTCGGTCTCATCCATTTCTACCTTGACGTTTTCGAGATACTGACTGATATCATCCAGGAGCCTCAGGGTAAACGAGGGACGCGGCGCGCCTTTCATCAGGAACCAGCCAATCTTGTTCTTGCTGTCGTAATAGGTTTTTAGTTGCGATTGATCGGCATAGGCCTGTTTTTCGGCCGTAACTTCATTGATATATGCTATATTGCTCATTGTATCTCTCTCCGGATTGTTGTCTTCGAGCCCGAATTTTGCATTCGGGAATTAGCTCTGGTTAAGAAACCCTGATGTGTTAAATCGTTTTATTTTCAGGGCTTTACCCACCATTTCTCAGAAGGGGGGTTATGTGAGTCAATTTACCGAAAAGCGCGATGATTGCAAGCAAACTGTGACCAAGTTCACAGTTCAAATTTTAGAATTTACTTTAAGTGTAACCGGTAAGGTATTGCCGATTATCGCTTTAATTTGATAGTTCTTGATACAAAAAATTTTTCACATTTAACGAAAAAAGCGCTCAAATCACCTTAATTACGCATCAAAAGTGATTGATTTTGAACAACAAAAGTGTCGGAATTCCGACAAGCTTCTGTCAAATTATTGACTAAAAATTGATCAATCAATCGGCTTCGTCGATCCAGGCCATCTGAATCGCTTCCAGGATTCGCTCGTTGGAATGATTCGGGTCGTCATCGAAATCCTCGAGTTCGCATACCCAGGCGTGCAAATCGGTAAAGCGGATATACTGCGGATCAACGTCGGCGTGCCTTTCGGCCAGTTCGATAGCGATATCGAGTGTATCGGTCCATTTGAGACTCATGACTCTCCCCTAGTGGTTTTCAGAAACCATGTTGATGGTGTACTTAGGAATTTCGACAGTGAGGTCTTCTTCGGCCACTATCGCCTGACAGCTCAGGCGTGAATCCATATCCAGTCCCCAGGCCTTGTCGAGGTAATCGTCCTCATCCTCGCTCGATTCCTCCAGTGAATCGAAACCCTCGCGCACATATACGTGACAGGTCGTACAGGCACAGGATTTTTCACAAGCGTGCTCGATCTCGACATGATTACTCAGTAATGCATCGCACAGGCTGATACCCGGTTCGACATCGAAATGCGTTCCTTCGGGGCATAATTCTTCGTGCGGTAAAACCGTAATCCTGGGCATTAAACATCAACCTCGTCAATTTGTTTGCCGGCAAGCACCTGTTTGACACTTGCATTCATTCGTCGGGCAACATAGGCCTCGCTTGCCTGCTCGACTGCCTTGATCAATTTTTTCAACTCATCGGTGGACGCGGATTCGACCGCGGCCGCCAGCGCATCGCGCTGTTGCTGAATCTGCGTCATTTCGGATTCGTCCAACAGTAACGCGCCGTCCTGAGTCAGAGCCGCATCGATCGCTTCGATGACGCGTCGCGCCTCGACCTGTTGCTCCTTGTGCATGCGCATTTGCATGTCTTCACTCGCATGCTCCATCGATGCACGCAGCATCGATTCGATTTCGCCGTCGGTCAGGCCGTACGACGGTTTGACGACAATGTCCGCCTTGACGCCGCTGGTCGTCTCTTCGGCGGTCACCGAGAGCAGGCCATCGGCATCTACCTGGTAGGTCACTCGAATGCGCGCGGCCCCGGCTACCATCGGCGGAAAACCGCGCAGTTCGAAACGCGCAAGAGAACGACAATCGGACACCAGTTCACGTTCACCCTGCACCACGTGAACCGCCATCGCCGTCTGACCATCCTTGAAGGTGGTAAATTCCTGTGCCCGCGCGACCGGGATTGCCGTGTTGCGATCAATGATTTTTTCGGCCAGCCCGCCCATGGTTTCGATGCCGAGCGACAGCGGCAATACGTCAAGCAGCAACATTTCGTTGTCGGGCTTGTTGCCGGCCAGGATATCGGCCTGGATTGCCGCACCGAGCGCCACCACCTGGTCGGGATCGAGTTCGCACATCGGTTCTCGCGCAAAAAATTCGCCCACCATGGATTGCACCAGCGGTACGCGGGTCGAGCCGCCAACCATGACCACATCGTCAATCTGGTCTGGCTTCAATCCGGCATCGCGCAACGCTCGCCGGCAAGCCTGCAACGTCTTCTTGACCAGGCCGCTGATCAGATCGTCGAACTGGCGACGATCGATTTCAGTACGCCAGCTCTGTCCCCTGTAGTCGACTGAAAATTCGACAGCCTCGCTTAGCGTCAGGGCTTCCTTGGCGCTTCGTGCGGCGAGTAAAATCTGTCGGTTCAGTCCCGCGTCGAGTTCCACGATCCCGCAATGCTCGATAATCCACTCGCCGAGGGCGTGATCCATGTCATCCCCACCCAGAGACGAGTCGCCGCCGGTGGCGAGCACCTCGAAGACTCCCCGATTGAGGCGCAAAATCGAGATATCGAAAGTTCCGCCACCGAGATCGTACACTGCGATCAGACTATCAGCCTTCTGGTCCAGGCCATAGGCCACCGCTGCCGCGGTAGGCTCGTTCAACAGGCGGAACAAATTCAGACCGGCGAGTTTGGCGGCATCGCGCGTGGCCTGGCGTTGCGCATCATCGAAATAGGCCGGAACGGTGATTACCACGCCTTCGAGATCACCGTTCAGACTGTCGCGTGCGCGCTGCGCCAAAACCTGCAGTATTTCACTGGATACTTCGACCGCGCTAAAATCGCCGCCAGCGGTGCGTATGCGCGGGACCGGGCTGTCATTCGAGCTGACGAATTCGTATGGCAGGATTTCGCCCAGCCTGCTGACGTCTTCCAGTCCCCGTCCCATTAGCCGTTTGACCGACGAAATACTGTTGAGCGGATCGCTGCTTTGGTGCGCCCAGGCCGGATAGCCCACTTGGCACTGGTCGGCGGAATAGCAAACCACCGACGGCAGCAGGCAACGTCCCTCGTCATCGGGCAGGCAAACCGCCTCGCCGCTGCGCACCGTCGCTACCAGCGAATTGGTGGTGCCAAGATCGATACCGGCCGCGTGACGATGCTGGTGCGGCGCGGCCGATTGGCCAGGTTCCGATATCTGCAACAGCGCCATCAGAAATCTTCCAGTTCGAACTGAAGCTCGGCCAGTTGCTGTTGAATACGCTGAATAAACTGCATCTTACGGCTGGCTTCGATGGCCGCATCCGTCTTTCCGGCGCCGAAACTGTCGACGAATTCGCGGGCCAGATCGTTGGCTCGCTGGTCAAGGCGCTCGGCAATGTCCTCGCTGCGTTGCAGGCCGTTCTCGCCATGACGACAGGCCTCGACCTCTTCGCGCAACTCGATTTGTTCCATCAGAAAGGCGCCGTCGGCAGTGGTCGCGGAATCGTCTGGCATACTGGTGCCATTGATTTCGAGCAGGTAGCGCGCGCGCTTGACCGGATCTTGAAGCGTCTCGTAAGCCTGGTTGATCCAGGACGCCATTTGTACCGATAAGCGTTTTTGCTGATCGCTCGAAGCAGCATGCCGGTCAGGATGATAAGTGGCCTGCAAACGCTGCTGGCGCGCATGCAATTCGGTCGGATCGATCTCGAACACGGGATTAAGACCAAATAGCTCGAAATAGTTCTGGCTAAGCTCGGGGGACTGCATGTTTGGATTTTTGAATCAGACGGTAAAACTTTCACCGCAGCCGCAGGCATCCTTCGCGTTCGGATTTTTAAACTGGAAACCCTCGTTCAGACCGACCTTTGCAAAATCGACCTCGGTACCGTCGAGAAAAACGAGGCTCTTTTTGTCGACGACAACCTTTACGCCCTTGGTTTCGAAAACCTCGTCGTCATCCTGAAGTTCATCGACAAACTCGATTACGTAAGCGAGGCCTGAACAACCTGTCGTCTTTACGCCGAGCCGCAAACCGATGCCCTTGCCCCGGTTTTGCAGAAAGTGCTGCACTCTTGCAGCCGCCACATCGCTCAAATGAATTGCCATTGATATCTCTCTATACCGCTGCCTGGCGAATGACCGCCGGCAGGCTATCTACCAGCTGCTGGAGCCTGGTTGCCAATTGTTCCACGTCCTGCAAACTGTTTTCCATGCCAAAACTGACCCGGATTGCATTCAGTGCCAGGTTGTCATCGATACCCATCGCCTTGAGCACATGGCTGGGTTCGGTTACCGAGCTATGACAGGCGGACCCGCTGGCCAGGGCAAAACCGGATCGATCGAGTTCCATCAACAGGGTTTCACCGTGGTAATACGGTAGCGCGAAGTAGGTTGTGTTCGGCAACCTTGGCACCGACTGCCCGAATACCACACTGCCAGGAATTGCCGCCAGCCTGGCTTCGAAAGCATCCCTTAACTGTGTTAAATAGTGTTGCCTGTGCTCTATTTCAAGGCGGGCTATCTGCGCCGCCTTGCCCAGGCCAACGATAGCGGCCACGTTTTCGGTACCGCCGCGACGTTTGTTTTCCTGCTCACCG
Organism: Gammaproteobacteria bacterium; assembly: GCA_020354435.1. Classification (GTDB taxonomy): domain Bacteria; phylum Pseudomonadota; class Gammaproteobacteria. The sequence continues at coordinate 2,725,181 of CP070646.1, read as the reverse complement.
CCGGTGATCAGTGCCTGCCTTGGCTTACGATTGACGACCAGCGCACCGATGCCCTGGGGCCCCCGCAGCTTGTGCGCGGAAAAGCTGATGGCGTCGAGCGCAAGTCGAGACATATCGATCGGAAGTTTTCCAATGGCCTGGGTCGCGTCGCTATGCACCAGGCAGATGTCACGATCAACCATTGCCGACAATTCCTCGACCGGTTGAATAACACCGGTTTCATTATTCGCGTATATGACCGAAAGCATTTGCGTATCGACATTCTCGATTTGCGACCGCGCTGCCTCGAGATCAACCCGTCCATCGCAATCGGATTCGAGCAAAATAACCTGCACACCCTCGGCCCGTAATTGCTTTAGCGGTTCGAGCACGCTCGGGTGCTCGATACAGGTACTGATGACCGGACGCCGGCTGCTGCGATCCAGATAAGCCTTCAACAACATGTTATTGGCTTCGGTGCCACCCGAGGTGAAAATAATCGCAGCACTATCACAACCGACCAGTTGTGCGACCTCGGCACGCGCGCTCTCCACCGCCGAGCGCGCCATGCGACCATAACTGTGCAGGCTGGACGGATTACCGACCGGGTTTTGCAGAAACGGCATCATCGCCTCGAGGACTTCCGGATGCAGTGGCGAAGTAGCGTTATAATCCAGGTAGATTGACATCTCTAGTTACAGCAGATTTTGATGTCGTTGCCGCAAATCATGGGCACGGGATAACTCCTGAACCTCTTCGTTTTTCATCATGTCGGCCAGCGATATCGTGGTCAGAAAATTTTCAATTTCGGCACTGAGTTCTTCCCATAGCTGTTCGGTGAGGCAGGGTTCGTAAGTTGCCGAACCATTGACGACATCCTTGTCGGCCACCTGCATTTCCTCGTCGACGGCATTGATGACGTCAGCGATACAAACCTGTTCGGGGCTCGCACCGAGGCTGTAGCCACCGCCCGGCCCGCGCGTACTGACAACCAGCTTGTTGCGGCGCATCTTGGCAAACAATTGCTCCAGGTAAGACAGCGATATGCCCTGGCGCACAGAGATATCTGCCAGTGACACCGGGCCCTGGTCGGAATGCATTACGAGATCAAGCAGCGAGGTAACCGCGTAACGGCTTTTAGTGGACAGTCGCATGTTAGCAAGGATTGGCGGAAAACGACCTCAGTATACAATCCTGACTAAAATGGTCAACTATTATCAAGGGGTAGTCTGACTGCCACCTTTGTACCCCTTCCGGGCAGGCTTTCAATGTCGATATTACCGCCGTGAGCCTCGGCGATAAGACGGCAAAGATAAAGTCCGAGCCCGTAGCCACCGGTATCCCGCTGGCGGGCGCTATCGGGTCGGTAAAATGCCTCGGTCAGGCGCGGAATTTCCTGCGCTTCAATGCCGACGCCGCGATCGTGAAATTCGAGCGTAACCTCATGCTGCCCGTGGTTCAGAACCACGTCGATCGGGCCATCCGCGGCTTGCGAATACTGGCAGGCATTATCGACCAGGTTCTTGACCAATAGCCTGATGCGCATTGGGTCGATATCAAGCTCGACGGGCGACAGCCGCGTTTCGATACGCTGCCGACAGGGATGATCGCGGATAACCCCTTCAACCAGGTCCCCCAGCGCACAGCGACTGAGGTTTAGCGGGGCGTGTCGCCGGTTCAGCCTTTCAGATTCGAGTATCGCCGCGACCAGGTTTTCCATCTCGTGCAGATCCTCGATCAGCTTTTTGCGTATATCGCTCTCATCGAGCAATTCGAGATTGACGCGCATGCGTGTCATCGGCGATCGCAGCTCATGACTGATTGCCAGCAATAGCGCCGATTTACCCTCCAGCATCGACTTGATTTGCGCCGACATACGATTGATGCCCGCGGCCAGTAACGCCAGTTCGTTTTTGCCGGGAACGTCGACCGTCTGTTCAAGATCACCCTCGCCAATCCCTCGGACCTGTTGCGACATGGTCTCGAGCGGCCTGAACAGCCGGCGAATAGCAAAATACAGTACAAAAAAGATCAATCCCAGAAACACGAACAGAAAACCGTGACGACGTTCCTGGCCAAGTCGAAAACTGTTATCGACGACAAACAGGTAACGATAATCCCTTAACTCGACCAGCAGGTACTCGGCACGGCGGTGATGACTGAAATAGACGTTATCATAGGGTGCCGGCGCCGGCTCGAAATGGTAACCCGAAATAGCGCCCAGCCTGGGGCTAGACGACCAGTCGACACCCTGCCCTTCAATTCTGAGTTCGAACGGCAGTTCGTCCGCCAGCCGCTGGGCAACCACGAGATCGGGCGGGATACCGATATCGTCGATCAGATATTCGATATAGCGCTCGACGTTGGGCAGTATTTCGTTTTGCACATGCGGTCTAACACGCTTGGCGAAACTGACCCCAAGCACGATCGCGAGCGCCAGGATTGCAATCAGGAAATAAAACAACAGCCGGAATATCAGGCTTTGCCATTTTCTTTGCAGGTAAGCGAGCATTAGCGGTTGACGAGTTGATAGCCCTGTCCGCGCACGGTGCGGATCAGTTCGGGGCGTTCGAGCTTTTGCCGCAGCCTGCTGACCAGCACGTCGATCGCACGGCTGTAAATGTCCGCATCGATACCGCGCAGTGCCTGCATGATTTCGTCGCGAGACATGACCCGTTCCCGGTTTTGCAGCAGCAGGCGCAGCAATTCATACTCGGTTGCGGTAATCGGGATTTCATTGTCGCCGCGGCGAAGCTGCTTGGTCTCCAGGTCGATGGTCAAATCTCCCAGCTGAAACACGGACTTGGCCTGCTGCACCTTGCCTCGCCGAAAAATGTTCTGGATGCGCACGACCAGTTCGCGCGGCTCGAAGGGTTTCGGCAGGTAGTCGTCGGCACCCAGCTCGAGGCCGACAACGCGGTCCATGACTTCTCCGCGGGCGGTTAGCATGACGATCGGAATGTCGCTGAATTGCCGGATCCTGCGGCAGGTTTCGAAGCCATCGATTTCAGGCAGCATGACATCGAGCACGACCAGGTCGAAGTTTTCCTTTCTGATTCGCTCGATGCCGCGCAGCGGATGGGTTTCGTTGTGCAGAGAAAGCTCGAACTTCGAAAAGTACTGCTGCAGAGGCCCGGCCAGCCGTTCGTCATCGTCTATCAATAGTAGTTTACGCATGTACCCGCCCGCGTCGATAACCGTCGGACATTGTACAACGCGGCTCCCCTTTGAGAAGCCGCGCAGCCGTTAGATAGCGGCTTATTCGCTATTGCCATGTTTACCGAAGTGGCCGCTAGCGTACCCATGGTGCCTGCCGCCACGGTGATGCCTGACGAAATCCTGCAGTTTCGTTTTTTGCTCAGCAGTCAACGAATCCAGGAACACGGCCAACGATGAAATTACCGGTGGCGCATTGTCGTTAACCATCTGGGTTTTTTGCTGCACGATCTCGAGCGCGCGTGCCTGATTGAAACTCGGTTCCTGCAGCAGCTGGCTGATTTCATTGATTTGCGCCTGTTTGGCGGCCCTGGCATCGAGCATAATCTGTGCCAAGGTTTCGGCCATCGCAATGAAGTTTTGCTGTTGCTGCTGATCCAGATCGAGCTTTTTGGTTACCCGTTCGGTGACAAACTCAACCTTTTCTTCGGGCGTCATGTGCCAGTCGCTGTGCCTGCTGAATGCGTAAACCACGCCCGAACTGCCGGCAACTAGTAAAACTGCCGTGATAATTTTGGTCGAAAGTTTCATGGATCTGCTCCGTCTTTGATTAATGACGAAGCAGAGTTTATGGACCGGGCTGTTACAAAGCTTTTCGATCGGGTAACGTTTTGTAACAGTTTGTAACAATCAATCGCGCTTTTTCTGAACCGCAGTCAGCATGCCACGCAGAATATTGATTTCGTTAAGCGTCAATTCGCTGCGCAGATAGAGCCGCCGCAGGCGTTGCATGATCAGGCCGGGCTGTTCCGGATCGAGAAAACCGGTGGCTTCGAGCACCTGTTGCAGATGTTCGAAATAACCCTCGAGGTCACTGCTGCGCGCAGGCAAATCCTGGGGGTCGATCGTTTTTTCCGTCTCTGCCGGCGCCTGCTGGCTGAAAATCTCGTAACACAGCACCTGGATCGCCGCGGCCAGGTTAAGCGAGCTAAAGCCGGGATTGGTGGGAATACAGACCATCTGGTTGCACAGCTGTATTTCTTCGTTGGTCAGTCCCGAGTGCTCGCGTCCAAACACCAGTGCTACCTGCTCACCATCGGGCATGGCATCGATCTTTTCAGCCAGCTCGCGCGGCCTCAGTTCGGGCCAGGCCAAAGAGCGTCGACGCGCGCTGGTGGCAACCACCAGGCTGCAATCGCCGACCGCCTGTTTCAGATCGGCCCAGGTTTCACGCTTATCCAGTACCGCGTTGGCGCCCGAAGCGCGGGCGTATGCGACCTCACCGATCGGGCACTGTGGATCGACCAGGCTAAGCCGGCCGATGCACATGTTGTGCATTGCCCTCGCGGCGGCGCCGATATTGCCGGGATGAGTGGTCCCGACCATAACGATTTTGATGTTTTCCAGCTTCAATCCGTTCTGTCTCTGTACCCGCAGACGGCGGGTTTATCTGGTTTATTGACGGGCCCTTTGATAGACTGCGCGGCCATTTTTGCAACGATGAAATTCTGCTCATGCAACCCATGTTGAACATCGCGATTCGAGCCGCTCGCCGTGCCGGGGATTTTATCGTGCGCAAGATCAACAAACTACCCGACTTGCGGGTCGAGGTAAAAGCCCGCAACGATTTTGTCAGCGAAGTCGATCATGGGGCCGAAGCCCGAATCATCGATGAATTGCTCAAGGCATACCCCGATCACGGCATCGTTGCCGAAGAATCCGGCGTTATCGACGGGCAAAAAGAATATCGCTGGATTATCGATCCACTCGACGGTACCACCAATTTCCTGCACGGCTTTCCGCATTACGCGGTTTCGATCGCATGCGAACACCAGGGCCGATTGACCCACGGCGTTGTTTACGATCCATTCAAGCAGGAATTGTTTTCCGCCAGCCGCGGCGATGGCGCAACCCTGAACAACCGTCGAATCCGCGTCAGCCCTAACAAATCGCTCGACTCGGCTCTGCTCGCCACCGGTTTCCCATTCCGCAATCCCGAGCAACTCGATCAGTTCCTGAAGCTGTTCCAGCAATTGTTCACCTCGGCGCGCGACATTCGCCGTGCCGGCGCTGCCGCACTCGACCTGGCGTATGTTGCCGCGGGCCGACTCGACGGCTACTGGGAAGCCGGACTTCAGGCCTGGGACCTTGCCGCCGGTGCGTTAATCGTGCGAGAAGCTGGCGGGCTGGCCACCGACTATGCCGGCGACGAGCACTTCCTCGAAAATGGTCAGATAGTCGCAGGAAATCCCCGCATTACGGCAGAAATGTTGCATATCATCAAAAGTCAGCTGAATTCCTAGCCGAATCGACAGGGAACGTAAAATTAGCGGTAATTACGCAGCTGGCCAACCAGTACGCCGTGTATCGTGACGCGTTCGGCCGGGTAAATCATCGGCTCCATGTCCGCGTTTTCGGGAATTAACGCAATCTGGTCTTCGCCTCGGCGCTTGAAACGCTTCAGCGTTGCCTCGGCCCGGTCTATCATCGCGACGACGATATCGCCATCGTTTGCAACCGGCTGCTTCCTGATGATGACGTAATCCTCGTCGAGGATACCGGCATCAATCATCGAATCGCCGGTTACGCGTAACGCGAAAAGCTCCGGTCCCATGAACATCTCCGCCAGGTTCAGCTCCTGCTGATCCTCGATCGCTTCGATCGGCATACCGGCTGCGATCCTGCCGGCCAGCGGAATCGTCGGTGGACTGACCAGCGGCAGTTCGACCAGCGCGATGCCGCGCGAATGGCTCTTGGCCCGCTCGATGTAACCCTTGTCTTCGAGCGACTTGACGTAGCGATGAATCGTACCGTGAGAATTGACGCCGATGGCGACGCCGATCTCCTTGAATTTGGGCGCACAACCGTGCTGCGCAAGGTAATTACGAATGAACTGGAGTGTCTTCTGTTCCTGCGAGGTTAACATCAAAGCCGCCTGTTCTCATTTTCTTCTCAGCGAGTTTAGAGAAAAAAATGAGAACTTGCAAGCCTGATCCAGTGTTATTCAGCTGTCCAAAGCCGAATCGATGCGGGCAGGAATGCTCATCGAAGTTCGATCCGGCCCGGCTTTGACCTGCTTCCGCTTTATTGGCTAGAATCCGCGCTTTCGTATGACCGGGTATTCGAATCGGGTTCTGCATACCGCAATCGAATACCTGTTTTGAGCCAGGGGAAAAATAACCATGGAACAAGCTCAGCTTTATGACGGCGATGTAACGGCAGCGGAGTTCAAATCCGGCTGCCTGTTTTGCGAATTGCCGGAAGATAAATTCGAAGTGATAGACGAAAACGAGCTTTGTATGACGCTACGAGACAGTTATCCCGTTTCCGAGGGCCACTGCCTGATCATTCCACGTCGTCATGTTAAGGATTATTTCGATATGAACCCGGCGGAAATCGATGCCGCCAACCGACTCATGCAGCGAGCGCGCCAGCGTCTGCAGGCCGAAGACCCCCGTGTTACGGGCTTCAACATGGGCACCAATGCGGGTAAAAGTGCGGGACAATCGGTGTTCCACGCGCACATACACTTTATCCCGCGTCGCGATGGCGACCAGGAAGATCCACAGGGCGGTGTGCGCAAGATATTTCCCGACAAGGCGAAATACCTTCGCAAGTAATCCAAATCCGGGAAAACTCGGGGACAGTTTACTTATTTCGATTCCGAAAACTCGGGGACAGTTTACTTATTTCGATTCTCGAAATAAGTAAACTGTCCCCCAAATACTGATAAAAAAGCCCCGCGATGCGGGGCTTTTTTGCTAGGCAACGTTCTTCAGCGATTTTCTCGATTGTCGATCAGGTTATCGACCACGCTCGGATCGGCCAGAGTCGACGTATCGCCGAGATTATCCAGTTCGTTCGCGGCAACCTTACGCAATATGCGTCGCATGATCTTGCCAGACCGCGTTTTCGGCAGACCCGGTGCCCACTGAATGGTATTGACCTTGGCGATCGGGCCGATTTCACTGCGCACCAGCTTGACCAGATCGGCCTTGAGTTCGTCGCTGCCTTCCTCGCCGGCCATCAGCGTAACGTAGGCGTAGATGCCCTGGCCGGTGAGTTCGTGCGGGTAACCGACCACAGCGGCCTCGGCGACTTTTTCGTGCAGCACCAGCGCCGATTCGATTTCGGCGGTACCGAGGCGATGGCCGGAAACGTTGAGCACGTCATCGACGCGGCCGGTAATCCAGTAGTAGCCGTCCTCGTCGCGGCGGGCGCCGTCACCGGTGAAGTAATAGCCCTTGAACATTGCGAAGTAAGTCTCGTAGAAGCGTTTGTGGTCGCCGTAAACCGAGCGCATCATCGACGGCCACGGGGCCTTGATCGCGAGGTTGCCCTCGGCCGGGTTACCCTCGAGCTCGTTGCCCTGATCGTCGAGCAATACCGGCTGCACCCCGAAGAACGGATTGGTAGCCGAGCCGGGTTTGGTCGCTGTCGCGCCCGGCAACGGCGTCATCATGTGCGCACCAGTCTCGGTTTGCCACCAGGTGTCGACGATCGGGCATTTACCATTACCGACGACCTTGTGATACCACTCCCAGGCCTCCGGATTAATCGGCTCGCCAACGGTACCGAGCAGACGCAGGCTCGAGCGAGACGTTTTTTGCACCGGTTCGTCGCCGGCGCCCATCAAGGAGCGGATCGCGGTCGGGGCGGTATAAAAAATCGACACATCATGTTTGTCGCAAACCTGCCAGAAACGCGAAATGTCCGGGTAGGTCGGAATACCCTCGAACATCAGCGTGGTGGCGCCGTTGGTCAGCGGTCCGTAAACGATGTAGGTGTGCCCGGTAACCCAGCCGACGTCGGCGGTGCACCAGTAAATCTCGCCATCCTTGTAATCGAATACCAGCTTGTGCGTCATTGCCGCCTGCAACAGGTAGCCGCCGGTGGTATGCATGACACCCTTGGGTTTACCGGTGGAACCCGAGGTGTACAGGATGAACAACGGGTCCTCGGCGCTCATGTGCTCGGGCTCGCATTGACTCGATGCCTCGGCCATCGCTTCGTGGTACCAGACATCGCGGTCGTCGGTCCAGTCGACCGCGTCGCCGCCGCGCCGGACGACGATAACCGAGCCGACGTTCGGGCACTGGCTCACGGCCTGGTCGGCGTTCGCCTTCAAAGGTACGCGCTTGCCGCCGCGCATCGACTGGTCGGCGGTAATCACGACCTGGCAATCGGAATCGAGGATACGATCTCGCAGCGCATCGGGTGAAAAGCCGCCGAATACGATCGAATGGATCGCGCCAATCCGGGTGCAGGCCAGCATCGCGACCGCGGCTTCCGGAATCATCGGCATGTAAATCGATACCCGGTCACCCTTGTCGACGCCGCGACTCTTCAATACGTTGGCGAACTTGCAGACTTCCTCGTGCAGCTCGGCATAGGTAATCTTGCGATCTTCGTTGGGATCGTCCCCCTCCCAGATAATCGCAACCTGATCGCCGCGCGTGCCGAGATGGCGGTCGAGGCAGTTATAGGAAACGTTGAGTTCGGCGCCCTCGAACCATTTGATATGCAAGTCGTCCTCGTCAAAGCTCCAGTCCATGACGGTATTCCACGGCTTGAACCAGGAAACATAGTTTTCCGCCTGTTCCGACCAGAATCCCTCGGGATCCTCGATCGATTGACGGTACATGGATTCGTATTGTTCCGCGGTGACGTTTGCCTGCGCGGCAAATTCTGCCGGAACGGGATAGGTTTTGATTTCTGACATCGTGCCTTCCTCGGGGATTTGATTATCTGGTTGTGTATTGGCGAATATGCTTACACAATCGCCGTCCAGCGACAAGCCGTTGCCCATTGGGTCGACCATTCAGAAATTTAATAATCGGCTGAAATCAGACCGTTGACCGATTCGGTTGACCTGCGCGTCACTATAGGTAACACTCGCTCGATAATAAAGTAACCAGAGGTAACACTGTGTCGCTTTTCTCGTCCGATTTACGGCCGACCGAAATCACCATCGTCGTGTTACTCATTTCATCGCTGGTGCTGCTGCCACCGCTACTCGGATTGTGGTTTTCGGTCGATTCACCCTGGTACCTGCCCTACCTCATCTGGTTCGGCATCATACTGCTGTCGTATTACCTGCAGCGCCTGCTCAGAAAGAATGCAATTTGAGCTGTGGCAACTTTTTGTCGTCGGGGTACTTTACCTCGGCCTGTTGTTCCTCATCGCGACCGCGACCGATCGCGGCTGGATTCCGAAGCGCCTCGCCAGTCACCCGCTGGTTTACACCCTGTCGCTCGGCGTCTACGCGACATCGTGGAGTTTTTACGGCAGCGTCGGTTTCGCGCAAAAGGAAGGATTTAACTTCCTGACGATCTATCTGGGTACCACGCTTGCCTTTGTCGCCTCGCCGATCCTGTTACGTCCAATCCTGAAGATCACCGAAACCTATCGGCTCGCGTCGCTGGCGGATCTGTTTGCATTTCGCTACCACAGCCAGCTCGCCGGCGTACTGGTCACGCTGCTGGTGCTGACCGGCACCCTGCCCTACATGTCGCTGCAAATTCAGGCCGTCACCAACACGCTGCAAATCATGACCGATCATTCGGAACAGCAGCTGATCGCATTGATGTTCTGTATTACCGTGGGCCTGTTTTCGATCCTGTTCGGCACCCGCCACATCTCGCTGCGCGAAAAACACCGCGGCCTGGTGGTTGCGATCGCCTTCGAATCGCTGGTCAAACTGGTCACGCTGTTGATCGTAGGCCTGTTCGCGATCTTCGGTATCTTCGGCGGCTTCAGTGAATTGAACCAGTACCTGCAACAGCATCCGGAAGCCAACGAGGCCCTGTTCGCGCCGGTGACCGAAGGCCCCTGGGCGACGCTAATGCTGCTGTCGTTCGCCGCCGCCTTTCTGCTGCCGCGCCAGTTTCACATGATTTTTGTCGAGAGCATCGAACACAAGAATATCGAAACCGCGAGCTGGGCCTTCCCGCTGTTCCTGCTGTTGCTGAATTTGTCGATTCCGCCGATCCTGTGGGCCGGCCAGTCGATGCAACTGTCGATACCGGCCGATTTCTTTGTCCTCGGCATCACCCTGGATAGCGGATCCACGATTCTGCCGATCCTGACCTTCATGGGCGGCCTGTCGGCGGCCAGCGCGATGATTATCGTCACCACGCTGGCGCTGGCATCGATGTGCATGAACAACTTCGTACTGCCGGCCAGTTTTCCGCCGAAACTGTCGCCGGGCACCAGCATGTACGAATGGCTGCTGTGGGGACGGCGTTTCGTCATCATGTCGATCGTCGGTATCGGTTACGCATTTTACCTGGTGCAGGAGCAAAACCCGGGCCTCGCCGGGCTCGGACTGATTGCATTCGTCGCGGTGGCCCAGTGCCTGCCGGGCGTGGTCGGCCTGCTTTACTGGCCGCGCGCCAACAAGAACGGTTTTATCTGCGGACTCGTGGTCGGAGCGAGTATCTGGGCGGTCACACTGTTCGTACCCCTTTTCGAACGCGCGGGCATCATCGAAACGCCCTACTTCACGATCCCCGAGCTCGCCATGAGCACCACCGACGCGGCGCTGTGGTCGCTGGTCCTGAACAGCCTGACCTTCGTCATCGTATCCCTGCTCAGCCATCAATCCGCCGACGAGCGCCAGGCCGCCGACGCCTGTAGCCGCGAGAGCTTTCTGATTCCGCCGGGAGCGGTGAAGGCGACCTCGATTAGCGAATTCGAACAGCAACTCGGCACCATCGTCGGTAACGATATCGCGCATAACGAGGTCAATCGCGCACTGGCCGATCTCGGCCTCGCGCCGGGCGATGTCACGCAGGCCGACCTGATTCGGCTGCGCGCGCAAATAGACCGCAACCTGTCGGGCCTGGTCGGGCCGGTGCTGTCGCGCATGATCGTCAACGAACATTTACAGATAGACCGTGTTACGCAGTCCGCACTGGCCGATACGATTCAGTTCGTCGGTGATACGCAGGAGAAATCCCGCAGCGAGCTGCGCGGTGTATCCAGCCAGCTCGATTCGCTGCGGCGATTCCATTTCCAGGTTTTGCAGGATTTGCCGCTGGGTGTCGTGGCCATCGACGACGGCGGCAGTATTGTCAACTGGAATATCGAGATGGGTAAACTCACCGGCATCGATCAGCGCGTTGCGATCGGCAAGACCATCGATCAGCTGGAAGCGCCCTGGCGCGACCTGTTGGCCGGTTTCATCGCCAGCGAGGAAAATCAGATCAGCAAGTTGAAACTGCCGCTCGGCAACCGGGTGCATGTGCTCAACCTGTTCAAGGCCGTGGTCAGCCGCCAGTCCGAGAGCAATGCGGGTATCGCGATCCTGATCGAGGATCATAGCGAACGCTACACGTTCGAGGAAAAGCTCGCGCACAGCGAACGGCTGGCCTCGATCGGCCAGCTGGCAAGCGGCGTCGCGCACGAAATCGGCAACCCGGTAACCGGTATCGCCTGCCTGGCGCAGGACCTGCGCTCGGATCTGCAGACCAGCCCCGAAGCCAGCGAGGGCTTGAACCAGATTTTGACCCAGACCGATCGTATTTCGCGCATCGTCGGCTCGCTGTCGAACTACAGCCACGCCGGAGCGCCTGACGAATTCCCCGCGGAAAACCTGGACCTCGAGCAAGTCATCAGCGAAGCCATCAACCTGGTATCGCTGAGCCATTCCGGCAAGCAGATGAATTTCGACAACCAGGTCGCCGACGGCGTCTTCGTCTCCGGTTATGCACATAAACTGGTGCAGGTATTCGTCAACCTGCTGACCAACGCCACCGACGCTTCGAAGCCGGGGCAGACGATCACGATTAGCTCCGAGGTAAATTCCAGTCGGGTAACGATTTCGGTCAAGGATCAGGGCAAGGGTATTGCCGAGTCAAATCTACCGCGCATATTCGAACCCTTTTTCACCACCAAGATGGTCGGTGAAGGTACCGGGCTGGGGCTGTCGCTGACCTATAACATTATCCAGGAACACGGCGGCTCGATTTCGGTAAGCAGCAAGCCCGGAGAGGGCTGCCAGTTCGATGTCGTGTTACCCGGATTGGACCAGTCGAAGGTGGCCCAGGCATGAGCAATATTCTCGTTGTCGAAGACGAACCCATTATCCAGGAGAGCCTGGTGCGCCTGCTGCAGCGACAGGGTCACGACGTCACCGGTGTGGCCTCGGTCGCCGAAGCGGAAGAAAACTCGATCAACATGTACGACCTGATTATCTCGGACCTGCGTTTGCCGGGCGAACCCGGCACCGAGCTGATCGCGCGTGCGGCGCCGACCCCGGTGCTGATCATGACCAGTTATTCGACCGTACAGTCAGCGGTCGAAGCGATGAAACAGGGCGCGGTCGACTATATCTCGAAGCCGTTCAACCACGACGAAATGATCCTGACGGTGAAACGAATACTCGACAAGACACGTGTAGAGCAACAGAACACGATCCTGCGCGAGGAAGTCGCGCGTTATTACCCGATCGACGGCATGGTCGCGCACTGCGAGCCCATGCTCGATGTCTGCGACCGGGTGCGCCGCGTCGCGCCAACCGAGACGATAGCGCTGATCCTTGGCGAAACCGGCACCGGTAAGGAACTGGTCGCACGCGCGATTCACTCGCAGAGTGCGCGCCGCAAGCAGGCGCTGGTCAGCGTCAACTGCGCGGCCTTTGCCGAAAGCCAGATCGAATCGGAACTGTTCGGCCATGAGCGCGGCGCCTTTACCGGCGCGCTGGAGATGAAAAAAGGATTGATCGAGGCGGCTAACGGCGCCACGCTGTTTCTCGACGAAATCGGCGAACTGCCGCTGGAAGCGCAGGGTCGCCTGCTCGGGGTGCTGCAGGACAATGCAATCCGTCGGGTTGGGTCGAACAAGGTCATCAAGACAGACGTGCGCGTACTCGCGGCAACGCATAAGAATCTGGCGCAGATGGTGCAGGACGGCAACTTTCGCGAGGATCTTTATTTCCGCCTGAACGTATTCGAAATCAACCTGCCGCCGCTGCGCGAGCGTGGCGGCGACATCAAGCTGCTGGCCGATACGATACTGACACGCATGGCGCAACGCACGCATCGCAACGCGATGAGCTTCGATGACGATGCCTACCAGCAATTAAACCTTTACCCCTGGCCCGGCAACGTGCGCGAGCTCGAAAACGTCATCGAGCGCGCCGTCATCCTCAAGCACAACGGCTGCATCAGCGCCGAAGACCTGGCCCTGAACAATGTCGAAACCGACCACCAGTTACCGCTGTACGAACTCGAAAACCGGCTCTCGCTGGACGAGTATTTCGTCAGTTTCGTCAAAAAATATCAGCCGCAATTTAACGAAACCGAACTCGCGCGCATGCTCGGCATCAGCCGCAAGAACCTGTGGGAAAAAAGGCAGCGCCTTGACATTCCATCCCGTAAACAATAGCCAGGCAGGAGACTGAGGCGATGGATACCCCGGTCAAAGGGCTGTCGACACAGATTGCGGCGACGATACTGAACGGTTTCAATCGGCATTTTTCGATTTTCAGCAAGATTACCAAGGGCGCCAAGGAGCGCTTCGAAAATGCCGACTGGGAGGCCGAGCGCGCGGCCTCGCGCGAGCGCATCAAGTTTTACGACACCCGCGTGAACGATGCGATCCGCGACCTGCAGAATTTGTTCGACCTGGAAGCGTTCAATAGCAAGCTCTGGTTCGACGTCAAACGCGAGTACGTGCAGCTGATCAGCAATCATCTGCAGCCGGAACTCGCGGAAACGTTTTACAACTCGGTGTTTTGCGCATTGTTTCACCGCGACTATTTCGGCAACGACTATATTTTCGTGCGCAGCGCGGTGTCGACCGAGTTCATCGATTCCGAAAAACCTTCCTACCACGTCTATTACCCGGCCAAACGCGGCTTTCGTTCGTCGATCAAGCAGGTTTTGCTCGACAGCGGCTTCGATCTGCCGTTCGAAAACATCGATCGTGACGTGCGCAACATCATCCACGCATTGATCAAACATACTTTTCCGCGGCCGCGGCGCGCGCATCTGAACTTTCAGTTCCAGGTGATCAGCGCGGTGTTTTACCGCAACAAGGCCGCCTATATCGTCGGTCGAGCCATCAATTCGAACAAGGAGGTGCCGTTCGCGATCCCGATCCTGCACAGCGGTGACAACTCGATATTTTGCGACGCAATCATTATCGGCCGCCAGGGTCTGGCGCGCCTGTTTGAATTTTCCTACGTGTATTTCATGGTCGACCACCCGGTACCGTCTTCGATCGTGACCTTTTTGCGCCGCCTGATGCCGACCCGCAGCAAGGAATCGTTTTATTCGGCTATCGGTTTTCACAAACAGGGCAAGACGGTTTTTTACCGCGACTTTCTGCACCATCTCAAACACTCCGAGGACGAGTTGATTTTTGCGCCCGGGGTCAAGGGCATGGTCATGGCCGTGTTCACGCTGCCGTCATATCCTTACGTGTTCAAAGTCATTCGCGACCGTTTTCCGCCGCCGAAGAAAACCACGCGCCAGGAAGTGCTGGATACCTATCGCCTGGTCAAGATGCACGACCGCGTTGGCCGCATGTCGGATATTCTCGAGTATTCGCACGTTGCGCTACCGCGCGACCGCTTTGCCGGGGAACTGCTCGAGGAACTCTACGAAACCTGTGCCAACAGCGTCAGCGAGGAAGGCGACCAGATCATTTTCAAGCATATGTACATCGAGCGGCGCATGACGCCGTTGAACCTGGCCGTGCAGCAGGCCGACGATGATTACCTCGACCGGCTGATGAAAGGTTATGGCGAGGCAATCAAGGAACTCGCCGCGGCGAATATCTTTCCGGGCGACCTGTTGCTGAAAAACTTCGGCGTGACCGGCCAGGGTCAGGGACGCATCGTGTTTTACGACTACGATGAAATCTGTTACCTGACCGAGTGTAATTTTCGCAAGATTCCCGAAGCGATCTATCCGGAAGACGAATTCGCGGCCGAGCCCTGGTACAGTGTGGCCGCCAACGACGTGTTCCCGGAACAGTTCGTCACATTCCTGTTCGCCGACAATCGCGTGCGCCAGGCCTTTCTCAAATATCACCGCGACCTGCTCGACGCCGATTTCTGGATTCAGAAACAGAAAAACATCGAGGCCGGCGTCTACGAGGACGTTTTCCCCTACCCGCAGAAGATCCGCTTCAAACGCTAAAAGGCACGACGCCGTGATCGGCCAGTTGACGTCATTGCGAGTCGCGTAGCGACGAAGCAATCTCTTAAGAACGCGTGATTAAATTGAGATTGCTTCGCTGCGCTCGCAATGACGGACATGGGTCGATCACAGGCTCCTGGCAAAAACTTCGGAGCGTCAGTTTTATAGCTGAAGGGAAATCCTGACTAGAGTAGCGGTTCGGACGATAGCAGGATGCCGTCTTCGTCGCTGTAGAGATATTCGCCTGGACGGAAGGTCGCGCCGAGGAACTCTAGTTCGATGTCGACCTCGCCCCGGCCCTCCTTGACGCTGCGCAGCGGATTGGTCGCAAGCGCCTTGACGCCGATATCCATGCCGGCAATGTCGACAGAGTCGCGGATACAGCCGTTGATAACGACGCCGGCCCAGCCGTTTTCGATTGCCCTGGCAGCCATCATGTCGCCAAACATGGCGCAGCTCATCGAAGCCTCGTTGTCGATCACGAGCACCCGGCCCTCGCCTGGCGACCAGATTAGCTCGCGTACCTTCGAATTGTCGTTGAACGATTTGACCGTAACGACCGGGCCGCGGAAACGGGTTTTACCACCGAAGTTTCTCAGGCCGGGGGAAACGATTTGTACCCTGTCCGCGTGTTCGTCGCTCAGGTCTGCTGTTTTGAAACTCATCTTGATCCTCGTATATATTTTGCTAACGAACGGACCGGCTTGCCCTTAAAGCCAGACATAGCACGGGTTTCGCAACCATTGATGTAGCTTTGATTCTGGCTGCCCCGGTTGAATATTGGGAATACTGCAGTATCAATATTTGGGTATTGATTCAGTAGCAATAATTCATGACCATATTTTCTTATTTTTTCAGATTAAATTGACTAATCATCCAACAAAGAAACTTGATTTGTCATTTGTGCGTTAGTCATTAGCATACCCCCGTTGAAAATAAGATACGAGAAGATCCCATGTTCACCAACCCTTTTTACGATTTGTTAGGTTTCCTGACACCTGCCGTCATGCAGACTTATGTCGTTCTCATGGTCCTGGCGGTCGTCGCCGGTGTCATCGTCGACGTCATTCACAAGAAGAGCGCCCAGTACTTCTTTGAAAACGCTCAAAAAGCTCAAAAATCTGCCAGGCGCACCGTATCCGGCGGCGAAAAGGTCTCATTGGCTGTTTCGACCCTGGCCAACGAGGTTCTGACTTCATCCGAGTTCGCCAACCCACAGCGACGCCTGTCACACCTGCTGACAATGTATGGATTTGTCATTTTCGTGGTCACCACGGCGATCATGATTTTCGGTTACCCGACACCTGAAGCAGCCGCCCCCGGGGGAATCGTTGCTTTGTGGCATCTCGGCGCCCTGATGGTCTGCGTCGGCGGTTACTGGTTCTGGTTCTTCATTCGTTGCGACGTAAACTCTGAGGGTAATCCCTGGTATAAGCTGGTTCGTGCCGACCTGTTCATCCTGTCGCTGCTGATCACTACTACCTTTGCGCTGATCTGGTCAGTCACACGTGGCGCCGGCGCATTGAACATACTTTTCTTCGTTATCTTTATCGCGGCCTCCACTACGCTGTTTTGCACCGTGCTGTGGTCCAAGTTTGCCCACATGTTCTTCAAGCCGGCGGCCGCTTTCCAGAAAAAAGTTATCATGGCGGATGGTTCGCAAGAGAACCTGCCCGACCTCGGCGAGCTGGCCGACCCGGAAATCCAGGCCAGGTATCCGGACATTCCGACTTACATGGGTGAAAAGCCGCCCTACATGGGGCTTGGAATCAAGCGTGAATCTCCAAACCATTACTAAAACCGTATTAACTAATTGATTTAGAAAGAGAAATATTATGCCTACATTTGTATATATGACTCGCTGCGATGGTTGTGGACATTGCGTTGATATCTGCCCTTCGGACATCATGCACATCGATCCGACCCTGCGCCGCGCGTACAACATCGAGCCGAACATGTGCTGGGAGTGCTACTCCTGCGTCAAGGCCTGCCCGCACAACGCGATCGACGTTCGTGGTTATGCAGACTTCGCCCCGCTGGGCCACTCGGTACGGGTAATCCGCGACGAGGAAAAAGGCGTCATCGCATGGCGAATCAAGTCGCGCAACGGCGAGACCGATCTGAACCTGCTGGCGCCGATCACGACCAAGCCCTGGGGCACGGCCATTCCGCAACTGAAGGAAGCGGCCGAACCGAGCCAGGAAATGCGCGACAGCCAATTGTTATTTAATGAGCCGAAATATATCCGCATGGATGACGGCGATATCCATACCCTGGAATCCAACGGGCTTAAAATGAAAGCAGGGGTAGCCTACTAATGCCTAAGACAATCGTAGAAGACAATATCGATATCCTGGTCGCGGGTGCAGGCCTCGGCGGTACCGGCGCGGCTTTCGAGGCGCGCTACTGGGGTAAGGACAAGAAGATCGTTATCGCCGAAAAGGCTAACATCGACCGCTCCGGCGCCGTCGCGCAGGGGCTGTACGCGATCAACTGTTACATGGGTACCCGTTTCGGCGAAAACAACCCGGAAGATCACGTGCGCTACGCGCGTATCGACCTGATGGGCATGGTCCGCGAAGACCTGCTGTTCGACATGGCGCGCCACGTCGATTCGACGGTTCACAATTTCGAGGAATGGGGTTTGCCGATCATGCGCGATCCCAAGTCCGGCAGCTACCTGCGAGAAGGACGCTGGCAGATCATGATTCACGGTGAATCCTATAAGCCGATCGTGGCCGAGGCCGCGAAAAAGTCGGCCGACAAGGTATTCAATCGCATCTGCGTCACCCACCTGTTGATGGATGATGCCAAGGAGAACCGTGTCGCCGGCGCTGTCGGTTTCAACGTACGTACCGGCGACTACCACGTATTCAAATCCAAGGCCGTTATCGTCGGTGCCGGTGGTGCTTCCAACATCTTCCGCCCGCGTTCGGTCGGTGAAGGCGCGGGACGCGTCTGGTATGCACCCTGGTCATCGGGCTCGGCCTACGGCCTGATGATCCAGGCGGGCGCGAAAATGACGCAGATGGAAAACCGTATTGTTCTTGCTCGATTCAAGGATGGTTACGGTCCGGTAGGCGCCTACTTCCTGCATCTGAAAACCTACACTCAGAACTGTAATGGTGAAGAATACGAATCCAAGTGGTTCCCCGATTTGCAGAAGATGGTGGGCAAGGAATACCTGGATCCGGAAGTTTCGCACCTGACCCATCGGCCGATCCCGACCTGCCTGCGTAACCACGCACTTATCAACGAGGTCAATGCCGGTCGCGGGCCGATCCACATGGTTACCATGGAAGCCTTCCAGGATCCGCACCTGGAAGAGATCGGCTGGCACAACTTCCTCGGCATGACCGTCGGCCAGGCCGTATTGTGGGCCGCAACCGACGTCAATCCGAAGTACGAGAACCCCGAACTGACGACCTCCGAGCCGTACGTCATGGGTTCGCATGCGACCGGTAGTGGCGCCTGGTGTTCCGGCCCGGAGGATATCTCTCCTCCCGAGTACTTCTGGGGCTACAACCGCATGACCACGGTCGAAGGCCTGTTCGGCGCCGGTGACGCCGTTGGCGGAACGCCGCACGCATTCTCATCGGGTTCGTTTACCGAAGGCCGGCTGGCCGCCAAGGCCGCCTGTAAGTACATCGACGAGGGCAAGGCCGAGGGTATTCGGGTTTCCCAGGAGCAGATAGATCGCCGCAAGGAAGAGATCTTCAAGCCGATGGAGCATTACAAGGTTTACCGCAACGAAATCGTTGCCGGTACCGTGAGCCCGAACTACATCAACCCGCGCCAGGGCCTGGATCGCCTGCAAAAGCTGATGGACGAGTATGCCGGCGGTGCGACGGTTAACTACATGACCAATGACAAGCTTTTGCATATCGGTCTGAAGAAACTGAAGCTGCTGGAAGAAGACCTCGAAAAGGTTGCGGCGAAGGACATTCACGAACTGCTGCGGGCATGGGAACTGAAGCATCGTCACCTGGCTTCCGAGTCCGTCGTGCACCACACGCTGTTCCGCAAGGAAACACGCTGGCCGGGTTACTACTACCGTGGCGACGCGATGAAACTGGATGACGAGAACTGGCATGTACTGACCGTTTCCCGTCGTGATCCGCAGACCGGCGAGTACACCATGGAAAAGGCGCCTTGCTACCACATCGTGGGCGAGAACGAGTAAATCTCTATGCCACCCCGGGGAGGCGCTTTACACGCCTCCCCGGGTGACAGAAAAGATCAACATGGATTTGTTGGTCTTTTTTTATTTGCATCATTGCTGTCTAATAACAACCCCTCGTCGGGCGCGAGGCGGGGCTATCGACAACCGACGGTTGTTTATCGCAGAGAGTTTGTATGAACATCATAGACAAGACCGATGAAGAGCTGCAGGAAATCGCTTTTGCCTTCTGGGACGATTTGATCAAGTATTCCAACAAGGGACAGTACGGAAAATTCATTCGGAACTTTTCCTACGACCTGCTGCTGGGTCTTAACGAGGTCGAGGTCGGCAAGCAGTTTGCCAAGAGTGAATTGACCCGAAACCTTTCACCCGAATACGATTTTCTCGGTTTTATCCGCCGTGGCGAGCACGTCACCTGCCTGTTCAGGGTACGCAGCACCAAGAAGGAAGGTGAATGGCTGGGACGTATGGTCATCGGTTACGAAAGAGGCGAAGTCAAGATTTTCGCAGCTGCTATTTTCTAAGGGTGTAAAGAATATGAGTAACGAAACGATTGCGGACGGCAAGTACGTCGAGCTGACCTACAAGGTTATCGATCAGAAATCCGGCGGCGTCTTGACACAAATCGAATATCCGCTTGGATACGTGCACGGCACCAACGAAATTCTGGCGCCGTCGGTCATGGTGGAACTCGAAGGCAAATCTGCCGGTGAAGTGATCCAAGTTCCCATCGACTGCAACCAGCTATATGGTCCGCGTGACGAATCCCTGGTGATTACCGATCGAATCGAAAACGTTCCCGAGGAATACCGTACGGTCGGCACTTCCATCCTGATGGAGAACGACAAAGGACAGACCAAGACTTTTCTGGTTACGCGGGTCGACAGGCGGACGGTAACGATCGATGGCAACAATCCGCTTTGCGGACGCGAAGTCATCTTCCGCCTGGAGATATTACTGGTTCGCGATGCAACGGAAGAAGAAATCCAGCATGGCGGCAAGGTGGAAGAAGGCCCCGACCTCGAGGGCGTCACCCAGGTACCGATTCACTAGTCATCCGGTCTCGCGAGAAAGTCATGATCGAACAAACCGCGCTCGCCGAAGGCGCTGAATGCCGTTTTTGCACATCCAGACCCGGACGTCGCATCATGATCGAGGGTGAATACGGCTTTGCCGCCTGGGACCGGCATCCGGCAAGCCCGGGGCACTTCATCGTCATCCCCTACCGGCATTTTGCCGACTACTTCGATATCAGCGACGAGGAACGCTCAGAACTGTGGCAACTCGTTGCCGAAGGAAAGAAAATTGCCGACGAACAGCATAAACCCGATGGTTACAATATCGGCATTAATGTCGGCAAATGGGCGGGCCAGTCTATTCCCCACCTGCATATCCATGTTATTCCGCGCTACAAGGGAGACGTGGAAAATCCGAAAGGCGGGGTACGCGGCGTCATTCCGCAAAATAAACTCTACACATTCAAACCGGATTAAAGTATCGGGCGGCACGATGCCCAGCGGATGCCGTAAGGGACCAACGGTGGCATTACCCTTACTTCAGAGTTCATCACGGAGCCGCGGAAAATTTCGATCATCGCGGGTAAAAAAACCGGCGAGGACTTAAATCCCCGCCGGTTTTCGAAGAATGCCTGCTTAATCTGGAGTGTTGCGCTCGACCTTGCTGGTTAGCGCGACCTGACTGGATCAAGGACGCTTGGGCGTCTCGTATTCGACCTCTTTCTGCAAGGGTTCCCAGATAGTTTCATAACCGACAAAGCCCTTTTCGTTGGCTTCCATCTGGCGGGTGACGACATAACGTGCCTTACCCTCAGGAACCTTGGGTCTCTCTTTCTTTTGTTCGCTCATAAATCACCTTTGTTGATCAAATAACGGCTGCAAATTCGGGATTATCGACTCGGAACTCCTTTCCTGCAGGCCATGCAGGGTCAAAAATACAGCTATTTCAAGGCCGCAAATTGTATCAATAAGCGGGCAAGAATTCTCATCAGTCCTTTTTATGCGGCGAACACCGTATTGAATAGGATTGGCGATTTGTGCATTCTGCCCCGAAGCGTCATAATCACCAGAAACAGTAGTAATTTCAATCAGATACATTAATGGTCATGAAACTCGTACAAAAGCAGCTGTTAAAGGGCACCAGGGAATTCGAAATTGTAGATGACGTGGTTTATTTTCGATTTAAAACACCGTTTAGAGAAGAAAAACTGACCGTTGACCTGTCGATACTCAATCCCGAGCCCGTCGTGAATGAGCCGTTCCTGGAGTTTCACAGCCGTGTCAAATGCGGCCCGTTGCTGTCGCTGCTGATAAACAAACCCGATGCCGAAGAGTTCAATGCCTTTGTCGATGAACTCAAAAAACGCGCGCGCCAGGAATACAATGCTTTTGCAGGGCTCAGGGCCGACTCTTTGCCTGAAGGCATGGCTGCGAATGTCTTTGAAGAGCCACCCGATTTTGATGAATCGGGGCCGAATCGCAATGAAAAGAATGCAAAACCGATCAGGATCGTGGATATCGACAATTCAATCCAGATGCTCGAGCAGTACCTGGATAGCGAAGAGATCAAACCTTTGCTCAACGCGCTGGAAGCGTTGAAAAAGGAACCCGAGAACAAGTCGAATTTTGCAGAGCTGGCGCAGGCATTCGACGATCTGGGTCCAAGGCAGGGCGCTGTTTTAACCTACGCACCCTATGTCAGCATTCTGCTGTCCGATGACCCGTTCGGAAATTAATCACATCAAGCATCGATAAACATTCTGTCATCCCCGCGTAAGCGACGGTCCGGTGTCCCGGGATTTTTTGCAGGCCGTTATCGACAGCAGGGAATCCTCTGTAGATACCGGATAGTTGATACGCAACTTCCGGGATGACGCCACTGGGGTCACTTTACGGGACGGCCGCTGCGCAGTCGCTTTCGCG
This sequence comes from Gammaproteobacteria bacterium, assembly GCA_020354435.1. Lineage (GTDB taxonomy): Bacteria > Pseudomonadota > Gammaproteobacteria. Next base: position 2,702,775 of record CP070646.1, on the reverse strand, counting down.
GGGATGACGTCCCGGTAAAAAAAGCGCGAACAGTTAAAAACTGCCCGCGCCTTGATTGCTCGGCGTTTAAGCGTAACTAGAACTGCTCTTCCTCGGTGGAACCGGCCATCGCGGTCACCGAAGACGCACCGCCCTGGATCGTCGTGGTAACGTCGTCGAAGTAACCGGCGCCGACTTCCTGCTGGTGCGATACAAAGCTGTAACCCTTGCCGGCCGCGGCGAACTCGGGCTCCTGTACCTTGTTGACGTAGTGCTTCATGCCCTCGCCCCGTGCGTAGTCATAAGCCAGATCGAACATGTTGTACCACATGTTGTGAATGCCGGCGAGAGTGATGAACTGGTACTTGTAACCCATCTCGGCCAGCTTGTCCTGGAACTCGGCGATCGTGTTGTCATCTAGATTCTTCTTCCAGTTGAAAGACGGCGAGCAGTTGTAAGCCAGCAGCTTGCCCGGGTGTACCGCGCGCACCGCCTCGGCCCATTCGCGCGCGAAGCCGAGATCCGGTGTTCCGGTTTCACACCAGACCATGTCGGCGTACCTGGCATAGGACACACCACGCGAAATCGATTGCTCGAGACCGTTCTTGACCCGATAAAAACCCTCGTCGGTGCGCTCGCCGGTCAGGAACGGTTTGTCGTTGTCATCGACGTCCGAGGTCAACAGGTTGGCCGCCTCGGCATCGGTACGAGCCAGCACAACGGTCGGCACACCCATGACATCGGCCGCGAGACGTGCCGCAATCAGCTTCTGCACCGCTTCCTGGGTCGGGATCAGGACCTTGCCGCCCATGTGCCCGCATTTCTTGACCGCAGCCAGCTGGTCTTCGAAGTGCACGCCGGCAGCGCCCGCGCTGATCATGTTTTTCATCAGTTCGAAGGCGTTAAGCACGCCGCCAAAACCCGCTTCCGCATCGGCTACGATCGGCAGGAAGTAATCGATGTAATTTTCGTCATCCGGGTTAATACCGCGGCCCCACTGGATTTCGTCGGCACGCTTGAAGGTATTGTTGATGCGACGCACCATGACCGGTACCGAATCGTAGGCGTACAGAGACTGGTCGGGGTACATGGTTTCCGAGGTATTGCCGTCGGCTGCCACCTGCCAACCGGACAGGTAAATCGCCTCGATGCCGGCCTTGGCCTGCTGCATCGCCTGCCCGCCGGTAATCGCACCCATGCTGTTGACGTATCCTTTTTTGGCCGCGCCGTTGACCTGGGCCCACAGCTTTTCCGCACCGCGCCGCGCCAGCGTGTTTTCGGGTTGAATCGATCCGCGCAGTCGCACCACGTCGGCAGCGCTATATCCACGGGTAATGCCTTTCCAGCGCGGGTTTTCCTGCCACTCCTTCTCAAGCGCGGCGATTTGCTCGTCTCTTGTCATCTCGTCGTAATCTCTCGTTAATACGGGTTAAAAAACGCTCCCGCAGGAGCCCGATTTTGCGAATATACAGGAGTCTGTCCATTTAAAAAGCCAATTTACTTAATCTAGTCTATTGGATTTCGCAATAAGTTCATCCTGCCTGGTTAACGTCGAATTTTGCCCCTGTAAAGCACGGGGTAATAGCGACTGGTCGACATTTGCATCAAATCCTGCGACGCGATCGGGACAGAGTAAAAATTTGAGCCACAAAACGATTAAATTAATACATCCTGTTTGATTTTTATATTGAATAGCTCAATAATGCCCTTTGCTGGGGCATCGTTATGGCAAATACCTACTACAAACAGAATCATCTGAAGAAGCTGCGCGCTTTTTGTCAGACCGCAAAGCTCGGCAGCATGACCAAGGCTGCGGAGTCTCTTTTCGCCAGCCAGCCGACCATCTCACTGCAGATCCACGCTCTCGAAGAAGAAATGGATACCACGCTGTTCGAACGCAGCGGGCCAAAGCTGAGCCTGACGACCGAGGGCGCCATCCTGTACGACCTGTGTCTGCCGCATGTACAGGGCATTGATCGCCTGAAGGAAACCTTCGATGCGCACTGTGGCAATCTGACTTCCGGCGAATTGAACATTGCGGCAGGCGAATCGACAATTCTGTACATACTGCCAGAGCCGGTGGGCCTTTTTTCGAGCCAGTATCCCGCGATCAAACTGCGCCTGGCCAATGAAACCGGGCGCAACGGCATGGAAATGTTACGCACCGACACGGTCGATTTCGCCGTCGGCTCGATGCTGGAAGTGCCGGATGACCTCGTCTACGATCCGATCGTAACCTATAACCCCGTGGTGATAACGCCGCTCGATCATCCGCTTGCGCGTATGGAAAAAATCACCATCGCCGATATCGGCAAGTACGGTTTGATCCTGCCGCCACGGCATCTGAGCACCTGGCATATCGTCAAGATGGTGTTCGCGCAAAACAACGTCAATTTTCGCGTAACTCTCGAGGCCGGCGGCTGGGAAGTCATTAAGAGATACGTCAGCCTGGGTCAGGGCATATCGATCGTCACCGACGTTTGCATCACCGACGACGACCGCAGCAAAATGTGCGTGATTCCGGTCGATCAGTATTTCCCCAAGCGTAGCTACGGCATCGTTACGCGCAAGGGCAAGTTCCTGTCGGCGCCGTCGAAACGCTTCATCGACATCATGAACGAATGTTTCGATCGCGACAAAAGCTGAAAAACGACAAGAATGCCGGATTGTTGACAATTTTAACCTGACAAAGATTATTTTTCGCAATATTGGTCATTAAGAATCGAGTATTGTCTACAATCCTGGCCCGTAATAACATGCTTCCAGATTTCGGCATTGACTTAGAATACAACTCGAGGGGGCGCTCATGTCATACAAAGAGGAATACCAGGCATCAATCGATAATCCCGAGGAGTTCTGGGCCGACAAGGCCAGGCAACTCGACTGGTATAAACCCGCAAGCCGGGTGCTTAGCACCGATGAACACGGAATTTACCGCTGGTTTGCCGACGGCGAACTGAATACCTGCCACCTCGCCCTCGACTATCACGTCGACAATGGCCGCGGCGATCAGCTGGCGCTGATTTACGACTCTCCGGTTACCGCCACGCAGCAGAAATTTACCTATCTCGAACTGCGCGATGAAGTCGCTCGCTGCGCCGGCATGCTGAAGAACTACGGGGTCGAAAAGGGTGATCGCGTCGTCATTTACCTGCCGATGATTCCGCAAGCGTTGATATCGATGCTCGCCTGTGCTCGCCTCGGCGCAGTCCACTCGGTCGTATTCGGTGGATTCGCTCCACCGGAACTTGCGGTACGTCTCGACGATGCGACGCCGAAAGTATTGTTGACCGCGTCCTGCGGTATCGAGATCAACCGCGTCATCGAGTACAAGCCGATCGTCGACAGCGCAATCGAGATGGCGCAACATAAACCGGATACCTGCATCCTGCTGCAACGCCCGCAGGCCCGGGCGGAAATGATGGACGGCCGCGATGTCGACTGGCAGCAGGCGCTGGACGCGGCCGAGCCAGCCGAATGCGTACCGGTCAAGGGCAGCGATCCACTGTACATCCTCTACACCTCGGGCACCACCGGCAAGCCCAAGGGCGTGGTTCGGGAGAACGGCGGTCACGCGGTAGCGATGAAATACAGCATGAGCGCTATTTACGATATCGAGCCGGGCGAAGTTTACTGGGCCGCGTCCGATGTCGGCTGGGTCGTCGGCCATTCCTATATCGTCTACGGGCCGCTGATCCACGGCTGCACTACGGTGCTGTATGAAGGCAAACCGATCATGACGCCCGATGCCGGCGCCTTCTGGCGTGTCATTTCCGAGCACGGCGTCAAGGCGCTGTTCACCGCGCCGACCGCGTTTCGCGCGATCAAGAAGGAAGATCCCGAGGCAAAACTGGCGAAACAGTACGACCTCTCCTGCCTGAAAACGATTTTTGCCGCCGGCGAAAGACTCGATCCACCGACTTACGAGTGGCTGGCGCAAACCTACCAGGTGCCGGTACTGGATCACTGGTGGCAAACCGAGACCGGCTGGGCGATCGCAGCCAACATGCATGGCCTCGAGCCGATGCCGGTCAAGTCCGGCTCGTCGACGGTGCCGGTTCCCGGGTTCAACGTCGAAATTCTGGACGAGGAAGGTAAACAGTTAGGACCTAATGAACAGGGCTTCATCGCGGTCAAATTGCCGCTGCCGCCGAGTTGCCTGACAACCATATGGGGCGACGTCGAGCGCTTCAAGGAAAATTACCTGCAGACCTACCCCGGTTACTTCACCACCGGCGACGGCGGTTACTTCGACGAGGACGGCTATCTTTTCATCATGGGCCGCGTCGACGATGTCATCAACGTTGCCGGTCACCGATTGTCGACCGGCGAAATGGAAGAAGTCGTCGGCAAACACCCGATGGTGGCCGAATGCGCGGTCATCGGCCGGAGCGACGAACTCAAGGGACAGATGCCAATGGGATTCGTGGTGCTGAAGAATGCCGAAGGCGCGCAGCCGGAGACGATCGTCGACGAACTGGTGCAGCTGGTACGCAAGGATATCGGCGCGGTCGCGGCCTTCAAGGAAGCCATTGTCGTCGGCCGCCTGCCAAAGACGCGATCGGGCAAGATCCTGCGCAAGACGCTGCGGGCGATGGTCGACGGCGACGAATACGTGGTGCCGTCGACGATCGAGGATCCGGCGGCGCTCGACGAGATCAAGGCGCTGCTCTGATCGACGGGCCTGTTCCGGCCAGCGGTCCGATGCTTCGGGCCGCGGCATCCGTCGCCAACCAGCCTGTACTTTCTGCCCGAGAGTTCCTCGGGCTCTCTGGTACTGTCCGTGACCTGCCAGGTATCGATTTCTCGCTCCGGAGCATCGGCTTTCGCCGCAATGACATGGCGATTGATTCGATCGAATCAGGTTAACCGCTGTTAAAATTTTCAGTTGTTAATCTGTTGATTTACATCAATTTATGCCCTTTATTCGATACAATATGCTGCGTCTAGTTGATTAAACTAGGCTGATTTGATCGGCGAATAAATATTAATCACCCTTGACAGTCTGGTAATAACAAGAGGTATAACATGGCAATCATTGGCATCGATCTGGGCACATCGAATTCAGCGGCCGCGGTACTGCGTGGTGGCAGACCGGTTATTATCCCCAGTGCCGAAGGCATCAGCCTCGGCGGCAAGGCGTTTCCGAGCTATGTCGCAATCACCGCAGACGGACAAACCCTGATCGGCGAACCCGCGCGTCGCCAGCGTGCCGCCAATCCGGAAGGCACGGCCAGTGCATTCAAGCGCTTGATGGGACAACGCACGGAAATCACGTTGCGCGACAAGAAGTTCTCGCCCGAGCAATTGTCGGCATTTCTGCTGAAGAAAATCAAGGATGACGCAGAAGCCTTTCTCGGGGAATCGGTGACCAAGGCGGTTGTCACCGTACCGGCTTATTTCGACGACAACCAGCGTAGCGCCACCAAGGACGCCTGCGGCATCGCCGGGCTCGAAGTCGAACGACTGGTCAACGAGCCGACCGCGGCATCGCTTGCCTATGGACTCGATCGCGCCGGCGAAGACTTGCGCATCGCAGTGATCGACTTCGGCGGCGGCACGCTCGATGTCACTATCATGGAGTTCGGCAAGGGCGTGTTCGAGGTCAAGGCAACCAGCGGCGATACCAGGCTTGGCGGAACCGACATGGACCAGAACCTGGTCGAGTACATCAGCGACCAGTTCGACCGGGAAACCGGCGCCGACGTGCGCAGCGACGACAAGGCCATGGCACGGATCAGGGAAGCGGCCGAAATTGCCAAGATCGAGCTGTCCACCAGCACGACGACGCATATCAGCCTGCCCTATCTGACCGCGGTCGGCGGCGAACCCAGGCACCTGGAAATGGACCTGACGCGCACCGAGCTCGAACGCCAGGTCTACGAGGTAGTACAGAAATGCCACGGGCCGATCGAACAGGCGCTGCACGATGCCGGCGTGAGCGCGAAGGACATCGATCGCATCGTCTTCGTCGGTGGCCCGACGCGCATGCCGGTAGTGCGTCAGTATTTCGAGGACCTGTTCGGGCGCAAGGCGGAAATGGGGGTCGATCCGATGGAATGCGTCGCCAGCGGCGCCGCAATCCAGGCCGGCGTGCTCAGTGGCGAGGTCGGCGATATCGTCCTGGTGGACGTCACCCCGCTAACGCTCGGCGTCGAAACACTTGGCGGTGTCGCGACCGCGTTGATTGCGCGTAATTCGCCGATCCCGGTCAAGCATACCGAGACTTTCACCACCGCGGCCGACATGCAGACTGCCGTGACCGTGCACGTTTACCAGGGTGAGCGGCCGATGGCGCGCGACAATACCAGCCTCGGCGAGTTCAACCTCGAGGGATTACCGCCGGCGCCGCGCGGGATACCAAAGGTCGACGTTACCTTCGACATCGACGCCAACGGCATCCTCAACGTGACCGCGAAGGACCAGGCTACCGGCAAATCGCAATCGATCAGCATCACCGGTTCGACGCGACTCAGCGACGAGGAAAAGCAGCGTTCGATCGACGAGGCGGAAAAATACGCCGAGGAAGACAAGAAGCGGCGCGAAGAGGTCGACAAGCTCAACAATGCCGACAACATGTGCTACCAGGCGGAAAAAATACTTGCCGAATTCGGTGACAAAATTACCGACGAATTGAAGAGCCGCCTTCAGGCAGGTATGCGCGACACCCGCGAAGCGATCGAGAAAAAGGACGCCGCGCTCGCCAGCCAGCGCGCCGAAGACCTCGAAAAAGTCCTGCGTGAAGCCGGTACCGTGATTTATTCGCAGAGTTCGGAAGCGCCGAAATCGGGCGCCTATTCGCACCAGGCGACGCCGGACATGAGCGGCGCCGGCGGCGAGCCCAAGCCGTCCGGCGCCGGCCCGCGCGGCAAGGTCGTCGACGCCGACTATACGGAAACCCGTTGACCCGATTCATGGCCGGGCAACAGCGCGATTACTACGAGGTGCTCGGCGTCGAGCGTGATGCGGATGCGAAATCGATAAAAGACCGTTTTCGCGAACTGGCGATGAAGTATCACCCGGACCGCAACAAGTCGCCCGACGCCGAAGCGCACTTCAAGGAAATTGCCGAGGCTTACGCGATTCTGTCGGATCCAAAAAAACGCGCCGATTACGACGCGCGCGGCTTCGCCGGCGTCGAGGGTTTTTCCGCCGAGGATCTGTTTTCGAATATCGATTTCGGCGACATCTTCGGCGACATGGGCTTCGGTTTCGATTTCGGAGGAGGCGGCCTGTTTGGCGATTTCTTCGGCCGCCATCGCAAACCCAGGGGGCCGGCAAAGGGTAGCGACCTCGAAGTCCGCCTGACGATACCGCTGGAAAAAGTCAATGCCGGCGGCGAGGAAACCGTGCATTTCAATCGCCCGGTGTCATGCCCGGACTGTCACGGCAGCGGCGCCGCAAAGGGCAGCGAGCCACGCGCCTGCAGTGACTGCGGCGGCAGCGGTAAGCAGGTAACGACGCGCCAGGAAAGCAAGGATCGGGGCTCGATAAGCTTTCAGCAAATTACGGTTTGCCCGGCCTGCCACGGTCAGGGTACTTTTATCGACAAGCCCTGTAAAACCTGCGATGGCCGCGGCGAAATCACTCAGGACGACAACCTCAAGGTCACGATACCGGCCGGTGTCGACGAGGGCACGGCGCTGCGTATCCCCGGACACGGGTTACCCAGCCCCGCCTCGGGCGGACCGCCCGGCGACCTCTTTGTCGTTGTGCACAGCCAGCGCGATGCGCGTTTCGAACGACACGGCGCCGATCTGTGGCGGCGAGAAATCATCGAGGTAGCCGATGCCGTACTCGGTACCCGAATCGACATACCGACCCTGGACGGGGAAGTCGAGGTCAAGGTGCCGGCCGGATCGCAACCGGACGAAGTGCTTCGCCTCAAGGGCAAGGGGCTGCCAGTATTCGGTGCGCCGATGCGCGGCGACATGAATATTCGCCTGCAAGTTCACATCCCCGAAAATCCGTCCAAAGAAGAAAAAGAGCTGTACCGAAAACTGCGTGAAAGCAGCAGCAAGTCCGGCAAGCGCTGGTGGCAATAGACCCCGATTCCGTGGTCGTGCCCGCGTAGTTTCCTGGTCATGCCCGCGCGAGCGGGCATCTTTTAACAATCACTCAACCCGAACAAAAAGATACCCGCTTTCACGGGTATGACGTTATCCATAATGAAGCCGTTGCAGGGCCTGATCAGCAGTTTACCGTGATCACCGCAGGATTGCCGGTCGTGGTCGTCTGCAAAAAACGCATTATTGCTGGGACAATTTCCAGAGGGCCGTGGTCACAGGTTTTCAATCTTCTGCTTTCAGAATCGGTCGTAAATCCTCGAGCTTGTCGAACAGGTGCCAGATGTAAGCCTCGGTGCCGTCCTCACGATGGGGATGCAAATCGGCCAGCGCCGGATCACTGCAATAGCTGTCGAAGGCCTCCTTCGATTCCCACTCGACCAGGATTAACACGCTGCGCGGCTCGATTTCTCCCTGTGCCACCTCGCGGAATTTACCGAGCGCAACCACCCTCCCGCCATGACGCGAGACCTCCTGTGCCGAACGGCGCGAGTAAGCCAGGTATTCGTCACGGTTAGAGACATTGAACAGATTCAGGGCATACACAGGCTGTGACATGGTTATTTGTTCCGGTTATATAGCTTGTGGTCAGTCGATGTTGGCTTACGGCGGATCGACAATCGCGATGACGAGGTCCATGACGTTGGTGTTTGTTGGCCCGGTCACGAACAGCGCTCCCTGCCGCTCGAGATAGGTGCCGGCATCTGCCCGCTCGAGAGCCATTGTCGCCGCATCTTCATCCTGCCAGGCGTTGCCGTCGACCAGCCCACCGGCCGCATCGGTCGGCCCGTCGGTACCGTCGGTTCCGGCCACCAGCAGGCTGATATCGTCGCGGCCGGCGATATGCTCGGCCATCCCCAGTGCCAGGCTCTGGTTACGCACTCCCCTGCCGGGATTATCCGGTAACATTACGGTGGGTTCACCGACCCAGATGTAAACGCCGGGTTCCGCGTCACGCAATTTTTGCCCGATCCGCGGAGCCAGTTCGAAGATATCGCCATAAAGCGTCTCCTCGTTGACTCGCACCGTCAAACCGAGCCTGGTGGCGCGGCCGGCAGCCTGAGCGCGTGCGATCTGGTTGGAAGCAATGATCCTCGAACTCGCCCTGGCCCCGGCACAACTGCAATCCCCCAAACCCGAGCCGATAACCTCGATACTATCGCCCTCGACGTCGGAAATCGCATAGACCCGAATCTCGGCACCGTGAAATGCCTCGATCAATTTACCATCCTTGATCAGCGAGGTTTGCTTGCGGCGCGCGTTGATCTCGGCGATCGTCTTGCCGGTGGCGATCATGTCGTCCGTTATCGCCTGCAGATCCTCGAGGGTCATGCCATCGGGCAGCGCTTCGGCGAGCGCGGATGCGCCGCCAGAGACGAGCAGCAGCACGCGGCTGCCGTCGGCCATCGCTCGCATGCGCTCGAGCAGCGCCCTGCCCGCCTCTAGCGAATGCCGGTCCGGGATCGGGTGTGCCGACTCGATGACTTGCACGCGCTCGCCGGCAACAAGAGCGGCATCGCTGTGATCGTACTTGGTGACGACGAGCGCTTCGCACTGTGGAAAACGCTCGAGCGCTCCGAGACACATGCCGGACGCGGCCTTGCCGACAGCCATGATCAAATCGGGTGCGAACGGACTATCGTCATCGATGGCGTTGACTACCGCCTGACGTCCCGAGACCGCGTCAACCGCCGCCTGCCAGATCCGGATGATTGCCTGTTTGCGTTCCTCGTTTGC
>CP070646.1:2672987-2692893 GCA_020354435.1 Gammaproteobacteria bacterium | reverse complement strand
GTGCTCGAGCAGATAGTTGACGAAATCGAGGTGCGCTCGCCCATTGTAAAAACAGGCATCGATATGAGCGAAGCTGATATCGATCAGTGATTCGGCCTGGTCGATATGCGCCGCCGTGACGACAGTTTCCATCGCGAACTGCGTGGCCTTGCCGAGTTTGCCATCGAGCCTGTCCTGGTCGAGCGCGCTTAACTTCAAGCCGGTTACCAGTCGATCCGCTCGCGTTTGCGGAAATAGCCACCGCTAACCCTGGCCTCGTCCGCGGTCGCCAGCCATATCGTGGTATCGACCCCCTCCTCCAGCGACAGGTCGGCATTGCTGCCGCCCATGTCGGTGCGCACCCAGCCCGGGCACAGGGTGTTGACGTGGAACTTGCCGGGATCGAGTTCGGCCGCATAAATCCGGGTCATCGCGTTAAGCGCCGTCTTGGAAATCCGGTAGCCGGGATAATTGCCGCCCATGTCGAACAGTTGCCCCATACCGGAGGAAATATTGATGATGCGAACGTCCTCTGCGCGTTGCATCAGCGGTAACATCGCGTTGATGATCATGATCGGGCCAAGCGTGTTAACCCTCAAGGTCTGCTCGACCCGGTCAATATCGGCGTCGCAGATACTCGCCGAGTGACCGTCATCGCCATCGATCATGATGCCGGCGTTATTGACCAACACGTCGAGACGGCCGTAACGGTCGTCGACATGCCTGGCCAGGGCATCGATATCGCTTTGTGAGATTACATCCAGTTTGACGGCTTCTACATTGTCGCTGCCGATCGAGGCCGCGGCCTGTTCGCCCGCCTGCAGGTCACGACTGCCCAGCAGTACGCGGTAACCCAGCGCGGCCAGTTGACGGCTGGTTTCAAGGCCCATGCCGCGATTGCCACCGGTGACCAGGGCTACTTTGGATATCGTCATAGTTTCACCTTTAGCTTGAGCAGGAGTGCTTAAAGGCATAATCTGCTGCTATTCGAGCCGACATGCAAGGGGATTTTAATGGAAGATCTCGAAACCTGGCTGGAGCGGGTTTATCAGGCCGATGGTGACCTGGACCAACTCGAAACGCTATACGACGAATGGGCCTCGGATTACGACCAGCAACTGTGGGCCAGCGGTAATCCCTATATCGCCATCGCTACCGGCATGGTAGGGCGCCATATACAGGATTACAGCGCCCGCATACTCGACGCCGGTTGCGGTACCGGCAACATGGCGCAGGTACTGCACCAGATGGGATACCGCAACATCGAAGGCCTCGATCCATCCTCTGGCATGCTCGCCATCGCGCACAAAAAGGAAATCTACCAGCAGCTACACCAGCTTTATCTCGACACCCACATCGATTTACCCAGGGCCAGTTACGACGGGGTGGTGGCCGCGGGCGTGCTGACTCATGGACATGCGCCGCCGGAATCGCTCGACGGCATACTCGAGATTGCCCGCGAGGGCGCGGTTATCGTGTTTTCGTTGTCGCTGATCGCTTTCGAGGACTACGGATTCAAACAGAAAATAGAACAGCTCGAGGACGGCGGCGCCTGGCAGAAACTCGACCAGTCACTGCTGTTCCGCACCTACCCCTTCTCCGAAAAAGAAGCGCATTTGCGCCACTGGGTGCTGGCTTACCGCAAGTGCTGAGCGCCAGCAGCCGATATCGGTTTAACCGCCCACGCTCGACAGCGGCAGCGGTTCCTGAATGTGCCTGCCCCGAAAAGCATGGCAATCGTGGACCTTGAGGAAATCATACTGTTCCGGGGTTTCGGCCCCTTGCGCCACCGGGTTCAGTCTGGGTGAACGTGGCATTGTAGGTATTATTGATTGAAACAGATTTATCAATAGAAATAGATTTTCACCAATTGAACCGCCGATGGTTTAAAAAGGAACCTGGAAAAAGGCAAAATGTGAAACAGCCCGGCAAAATAACGGTCGAAAGTATGGCAATCAGCCTTGCAATTGCCGTCGGAACATCCATTTAAATCGAACCACTCATGGACAACAGGCAAGTGAAAGACCGATCCAGCACCCGCGCCAGGCCGCGCCCGTGGCTCAGAATATTGTCCGTGCTGATTTTGTTGATCGCGCTGGCCGGCGTGCTCGCATATAAAAAGACGCTGCAGATCCAGCAACAGATCGAGCAGGGCAGCAAGCCGCCGCCTCCCATCAGCGTCACGGTCGCCGAGGCGGAGCCGTCGCAATGGGACAAGCGCATCAAGGCCATCGGCACCCTGGTTGCATTTCAGGGAGTCGATATCACCACCGAGATCTCCGGCATCATTACGGCGATCAATTTCGATTCCGGTGACGAAACCAGCGAGGGTGACCTGCTGGTCGAGCTCGACAATCGCACCGAGATGGCCAATCTCGAGTCCGCTCGTGCGCAATTCGAATCCGATAACAGTCAGTATCAGCGATTGCTCAAGTTAAAGGACCAATCGTTTGTGACCAGTAACGATATCGACACCCAGGCCTCGCTGGTCAATATCGCGCGGGCAGAGGTCAGCGTGGCCGAGACAGCGCTGGCCAAGAAACGCATTTACGCGCCTTTTTCAGGCAGACTCGGCATTCGCCAGATCGACCTCGGCGAATATGTCGCACCGGGCACCCCGATTGTCACGCTGCTCTCGCTGAACAGGCTTTATCTCGACTTCACCCTGCCGGAAAGCAATTTCATCGACTTGAGTGTCGGTCAGAAAATCGAGTTCAAAGTCCGCTCTTACCCGAATGAGATTTTTACTGCCCGCGTCGAGACCTGGAATCCGGAGCTCGATGCCAACACGCGCAACATCAAGGCCCGCGCGGTTGTTGATAATAGCAAGCGGCTGCTCGCGCCGGGCATGTTTGCCGATATGCATCTGGCCTCTCGCCTGCACGAACAAGTGTTGACCGTTCCCGAAACGGCCATCTTTTACAACATTTACGGCGAGGCGGTTTATACCCTGGAGAAACCCGAGCCGACCGACGCAGAGCCACAACCCGATTACCGGCTTGCGGCGCGCCAGGTCGAGGTCGCTTACAGAGCCATGGGCACAGCCGCCGTACGCGGCGGCATTAACGCCGGCGATCTGGTAGTGACCTCGGGACAACTGAAACTCTATCCCGGCCTGCGGGTAGCAATCGTCGACGACGTAGCGGATATGCGCACCAGCAACGAACAGTAATCCATGTTTACCGATTACTTCATCAGGCGCCCGGTGCTATCGCTGGTGATCAGCACCATGATTGTACTGCTCGGTGTGCAGGCGTTTTTCAATACCCAGATTCGCCAGTACCCCGAGCTGGAGACTTCGGTCATTACGGTTACCACGGCCTACCCTGGCGCCAGCGCGGAGTTAATCCAGGGATTCATCACGACTCCGATTCAGCAGGTCGTGTCGAGCACCGTCGGTATCGATTTCGTGCGCTCGAGCAGCAGCAACAGTGTCTCTGTCGTCGAGGTACACATGAAACTGGGTTTCGACGCCGATGTCGCTCTGACCGAGGTCAGTACCAAGGTCAATTCGATTCGTGGCGAACTGCCGGTGGAATCCGAAGACCCGGTGATCGAGAAGCGATCGGCGGAAGGATTCGCCCTCGCTTACTACAGTTTTTACAGCGACAGCCTGACCGATGTCGAAGTCACCGACTTTCTGCTACGCACCGTGCAGCCGGCGCTGTCGACGGTCAAGGGTGTCGGCGAGGCCGAGATTCTTGGCGGTAAAACCTATTCGATGCGGGTGTGGATGGATCCAGTGCGGATGTCGGCGCTTAAGGTTTCCGCGGCCGATATCGTAGACGCTATCGGCGCCGAAAACTACCAGTCGGCCGCCGGCCAGACCCGCAGCCAGCTGGTGCAAACCGATGTCAACGCGATCACCGATACCAGCGATCCGGGAATATTCGAGCGATTCGTGATCCGCGAGGAAGGCGAGAACGTGGTCCGCCTCGGCGATGTCGCGACTATCGAGCTCGGTGCTGAAAATTACGACTCGCTGGTCATGTTCGACAATGTTCCATCGATTTATATTGGCATCAACGGCACCACCGACGGCAACCCGTTGACCACGATTAAACTGGTTACCGCCGAACTCGAAAAACTCGAAAAATCGTTTCCGCCCGGATTGAAAACCGCGATTGCCTACGATTCGACCGAGTTTATTCAGGCCTCGATCAACGAGGTCATCTTTACCCTGGCGCAGGCTTCGATCATCGTCGTTGTGGTGATCTTCCTGTTTCTGGGTTCGTATCGCTCGACCCTGATCCCGCTGGTGACCATACCGCTGTCGATCATCGGCGTATTGTTTTACATGCAAATCATGGGTTACTCGATTAATCTCCTGACCCTGTTAGCGATGGTCATGGCCATCGGCCTGCTGGTCGACGATGCCATCCTCGTGGTGGAAAACATTTACCGCCATATCGGCGAGGGATTGAAACCGATGCAGGCGGCACTCGTCGGCGCGCGCGAAATTGCCAAGCCGGTAATCGCCACCACGATCGTACTGGGCGTGGTTTATGCTCCGATCGGACTGCTCGGTGGCTTAACCGGCGTTTTGTTCAAAGAGTTCGCCTTTACCCTGGTGGGCACGATCATCATTTCAACCATCATCGCCTTAACCCTGTCGCCGATGATGTGTTCAAAGGTACTGAGACCGACCGTGGCAAACAATGCCTACGCGCGCGGGGTTACAAGACTCTTCAGTGGCGTCCAAAACAGCTACGAAAACTTCCTCGCCTCATCTTTACAGACGCGCTCGGCAACGGTGATTTTCGTTATCGGCATCGCCGTAATCCTCGGCGCAATCCTGTGGTCATCGGTCAAAATGCAGACGATCCAGTATGAGCTCGCACCGGAAGAAGACCAGGGTGTCATATTCACCTTTTCGCAGGCGCCGGATCACAGCAGCCTCGATTATCTCAACAAGTACACCACACCCTATATCGATATCTTTCGCGAATACGATAGCGAGTATGAATCATCATTCATGGCCAACGGTTTTGCCGGGCCGACGGTGTCCTTCGCCGGTATGCTGTTGAAACCCTGGGAAGAGCGCAGCCTGTCATCGAAACAGATGCTGCCGCAAATTCAGCTTCAGCTCGATCAACAACCCGGACTGCAAAGTTTTGCCTTTAATCCCTCGCCCCTGCCCGGCGCCAGCGGCAATACCCCGGTCGAATTCATTCTGAAAACCCAGGAAGGTTACGATCAGCTCTATGGCGTCGTGCAGCAAGTGTTGAGCAAGGCGCGCGATAGCGGCAAATTTTATTTCATCAAGAGCGATTTCAATTTCAGCAAACCGGAAATCCGGGTCACGATCGACCGCGAACGCGCCGAGTCGATGGGCGTGTCGATGCGCGATATTGGCCAGACCCTGGGAGCGATCCTGGCCGAGGGTTACGTCAGTCGTTTCAACCTTGCCGGCCGCAGTTACAAGATCATTCCGCAGGCGCCGCGCGAAGAACGCGAGAATGCTCAAATTGTAAATCAGTACTACGTCTACTCCGATCGTGGCGAACAAATCAGCCTGTCGTCACTGGTCGATATCGACTATACCTCGGTACCGCGCGAACTGGTGCAATTCCAGCAACAAAACGCGGCCAAGATAGACGCGGTGCCGGGTGTACCTCTGGGCCAGGCGCTGGATTTGTTGCGGGAAATCAGCGAGGAGGTAGCCCCTGCCGGCTATACCATCGACTACCAGGGTCAGTCACGGCAGCTTATTCAGGAAGGCTCGTCGCTTGCGATTACCTTCGGCTTCGCGATCATCGTCGTTTTTCTGGTGCTGGCGGCGCAATACGAGAGTTTACGCGATCCCTTTATTATTCTGACCACCGTGCCACTGGCTGTTTTCGGCGCCATCGTTCCAATGTTCCTGTCGCAGATATCGATGAATATCTACAGCCAGGTCGGATTGATTACTTTGATCGGGCTGGTCAGCAAGCACGGTATCCTGATCGTCGAATTTGCCAATGAAATTCAGAAAAACGAAAACCTGGATCCGCTCAGGGCGGTGATTAAGGCGGCATCGATTCGACTGCGGCCAATCCTGATGACGTCCTTTTCCACCATCATCGGCATCATGCCGCTGGTGATTGCAAGCGGCGCAGGCGCCGCCAGCCGGCAGGCAATCGGCATCACGATTGTTTCCGGTTTCGCTATCGGCACGCTGTTCACGCTGTTCGTTCTGCCGGTGATTTATACCTATTTTGCCGGCGACCATCGGCCGAAGGCCGACGAAGAAGGCGAGGCGTTAACCGCCTCCCGCCTGGTCTGAGCCCTCGCGCAGATAGGCCGATTCGGCCAGAATCCATTCGCGGAATGCACTGACCTTGGCGATACGCGCCTTCGCCGGCGACGTTACCAGGTGATAATTCAGCTTGACCGGCAGACGCGCGGCAAACGGCTGCACCAGGCGTCCCGCTCTGATTTCGGGTTCTGCCATGACGTTTGCCAGCAGCGCTACGCCCTGACCCTCGAGCGCCGCCTGGAACAGCAAGTCGGACTGGTTGAAATAAATGCCGTGGCTGCTGTCGATACCATCGGCCTCGACCACTTTAAGCCACATCGCCCAGTCCGGGAAGCCGGGATCCAGTTCGTCATAGTTGCTATGCAGCAGGGTGTAGTTTTTCAAATCGGAAATCTGTCTGAGGCCTTTCCCCTGCCGCATCAGCTCGGGTGCGCATACGGGTATCAGATCGAAGGAAAACAGGTATACGGTATCGAGCTCGGGATATACACCATCGCCGAAACGAATACCGACATCGATATCCTCGTGCCTGAAATCAACCAGCCGGTCCGAGGTATCGATACGCACGTCAATCCCCGGATGTCGCGATTTGAAATTCGTCAATCGCGGGATCAGCCACTTGGAAACAAAAGATGGCGCCGAGGTAATCGTTAATGGGCCCTCGCTACGTTTTTCCCGCAGCGTACCGACCGCCTCGCTGAACTGCTCGAATCCGCCGCTGATCTGCGGCAGAAAAAGCTGGCCGTCGTCGGTCAACAGGATTGCCCGGTTCAAACGTCGGAACAGTTTAACTTCGAGAAACTCCTCGAGCTGTCTTATCTGCTGGCTGATCGCACCCGGAGTAACATTCAGTTCACGCGCCGCCTCGGTAAAACTCAAATGCCTGCCGGCGGCCTCGAAGGCTTGCAGGCTCTTTAGGGGAGGCAATCGATTCATGATAGTTATTCTAAACCGAAAATGAAAATATATCGTTTGTGAACAAGGCTTTCAATAAATATATTAGCCCACAGCAGTAAAAACTATCTCAATTTCATATGAGGATTACTAAAATGAATATGTTCCAGTTTGCAGTTGCATCCATCGTCGATGCAAATACCGGCAACGGCCTCGTGCACGGCGGCGGTAAGATTGATTATGCTGCGGCAGAAAGCTACGGTCGCAGGATTCGTTCGAAATCGTTTTTTGACCTGCTTGCAGCCATCGGAACCGGCCTCGGCGGGTTCATCTCGAATTACCGGGCGCGAGCAAAACAACGGCGCGAATTAAACCTCCTGCTGAAGCTGAACGATCATATGCTCGATGATATCGGTTTTACCCGTGGCGACCTGTATGCGGCGCGGGCGGGTGAGATCGATTTGGCCGAGCTGGACAACCGTCGACATGGCGAGCAGCGTTATGATCTGCCGAAAATGACCAGCCCGGGATCCATCGAAACGCTCAAAACAGCGCTGGATGCAACCAACGAGCAGATTTTCGAGCAAGCCAGATGCGCCTGACGAAACGCTAACCGGGCTGGCGCATCGCCGCCGGCCCGGTCAGGAGTTTTCCGCAATCCAGCTTTCCACCAGGTAACGCGCAATCGAATCCCGCCGCGGTAGACAGAAATTAGTCCCGCCATCACCCCACTCTCCAAATTCCTTGAGCTGCTGCGGCTCGAACCAGTAAGCTTCTTCGATTTCCACCCCGTCAACCACGATTTCACGGGTTTCGGCCTGGGCTCTGAAGCCCAGCATGATCGATGACGGAAACGGCCAGGGCTGCGAAGCCTGATAATCGATTTTGCCGACGCGAATGCCACACTCCTCGAAAACCTCGCGCGCCACGGTCTCTTCGAGACTTTCCAGCGGATCGACGAACCCGGCCAGGGTCGACATCATGCGGCTGGGAAAGCGTGAATTGCGCGCCAGCAGACAGCACGGCCTGGCCGGATCCGAACAATCCTCGACCAGCATAATCACGGCGGGATCGGTACGCGGAAAATGCATACGCGCGCAGTCGCTGTTACTACATCGGCGCATATGGCCGCCATTGTGACTCTCGGTAGGGCTGCCGCAGGTGCCGCAGAAACGGTGATGCCGGTTCCAGAACAAAAGACCCCTGGCATAGGCAAGCTGCGCGGCCTGCTGCTTTTCGAGCAGCCAGCCGACATCGCGCAAGTCGACGAAATCGTTTTGCTGGACGATGCCGGCGATGATGTCTTCGCGGTGGTTCGACAGGTCGAGCGCGAACAGTGGACCTGATTCGTCCAGGCCGAGGAATACCGGCTGCTCTGCCTCTTCCACCAGTTGCGCAACCTCGGCCTGTGCCAGATAAATCACTTCGGGGTTATGGCGCTCGCGGTCGCGCCATCGCATCAGGCTTTTGTCGTTGCGCAAAGCAAAAACGCGGCAATGTTGCCGCGCCCATTGTTGCTTCAGCCAGGCGCGATCCTTGCGTGATTCGCTGGCCCGGTCGAGGATTAGCTCACGATAGTAAATCACGCTGAAAGTTTATCATGAATTACCGGCTGGTTGACGGAATGACCGCGTGATGGCCGCAGCCTCTCGAATCATACAATCACGCCTGCCGCCCGCAGTTCGTCAAGCCGCGACTCTTCGAGGCCCAGCAAATCTCCCAGCACTTCACGGTTGGCCGCACCAAGCTCGCCACCGGGCCAGCGAGTTGCGCCGGGCGTACGTGACAGCCTGGGAAGCAGTGCCGGAATCTTCAGCGGCTGGCCATCGATTTTAACGCTTTCGAACAGACCGCGCGCATTGAAATGCTCGTCGTCGAGCATGTCTTCGACGTTGTAAATCGGACCCGCCGGTACCCTCGCCTCGTCCAGCCGTTGCAGCAGGTCGGCCGATTCGTGGGCGGCGCACCACGCGGCCAGCGCGGCGTCGATTTCGGCCTCGTGCTCGACCCGTCCCGGATTGGTGGCCATTCGCGGATCCGAGGCCATTTCGGGGCGTCCCGCGGCAACCATCAAACGCTGGAATATAGAATCGCCATTGCCACCGATTACGATGTACTTGCCATCGGCACAACGATAGGTATTGGTTGGCACGATCCCGGTTACCGTACTTCCCGACGGTTCGCGTATGACACCGTTGCCGTCATACTCGGGCACCACGGCTTCCATCAGGTTGAACATCGACTCGACCAGCGCCACGTCGACCACCTGCCCCTTGCCGCTGCGATTTTTTTCCAGCAAGGCCATACTGATACCCAGCGCCGCATGAATTCC
Source organism: Gammaproteobacteria bacterium (assembly GCA_020354435.1). GTDB lineage: Bacteria > Pseudomonadota > Gammaproteobacteria. The sequence goes on along the minus strand of CP070646.1, from coordinate 2,683,450 downwards.
CGAGATGGTATCGCCGATACTGAGGTTGGGCCGCACCGGCGCCTCGCCGGGATGACCGTTAACGTAACGAAAGCCGCTCATGCCCTCGCAGACCGATGCGAAACCGGGCTTTTTCGCGTAGGGTCCGTCCTGCCCGTATCCGGATATGCGCGCATAGATCAGGCCAGGATTACTGTCTCGGAAATCTTCCGGGCCCAGGCCCCATTTCTCGACTACGCCCGGGCGAAAATTTTCGATAACGACATCCGCCTTTTCGATCAGGCGCTTGACCAGGGCAACACCCTGCCCGGTTTTCAGATCGATGCTGACCGATTTCTTGTTACGTGCGAGCGAGCGCCACCAAAGTGACGTATCGCCACGCATTTCACGCCAGCGCCGGATCGGATCGCCGCCGTCCGGCGGCTCGATTTTTATCACTTCTGCACCAAAATAGCCCAGCATGCAGCCGGCAAAAGGACCGGCAAGCAACTGACCCAGTTCGATCACACGATATCCCGCGAGCGGGCCTTTCGAATTCATAACGGCTCCAAATTTCCAGACCGGGTTTAAATGTTACGCAGGAAAGCCGGGGCTGACCAGTACAGGCAATGCCCCGGGCAGTAACGCAATAACAGCTCCGACAAGGATTTGTTAAACAATTTTGCGACAAATCTGGTGCATGATGGCAACGATTGAATTACCATGAATCGTCACCACCGAGTTTGTTATATGTCACCCGTAGTACTGGCCAATTCCGGCCCTGATAGCAAGATTTTCGTGCTCGATACCAACGTCCTGATGCACGATCCATCCGCCCTCTTCAAGTTCCAGGAACACCACGTCTACCTGCCGATGACGGTGCTCGAAGAACTGGATAATGCAAAACTCGGCGTTTCCGAGGTCGCACGCAACGTACGCCAGACCAACCGTTTCATCGACGAATTGCTGACCGCGCAAAAGGAAGTCGTGATCGAGCAAGGTTTGCAGCTGAGTCAGTTCACCGCCGCCGAAGAGCCTTACAAATGCAGCGGCCGCCTGTTTTTCCAGACCGAGGCGCATGGCACCGAACTGCCCGACTCGCTGCCGGGCAACAAGAACGACAATTCGATCCTGAATACGATCATGTCGTTGCAGCAGGAAATCAGCGATCATGAAATCGTGCTGATATCGAAGGATATCAACCTGCGCATCAAGGCCGCTATCCTGGGTATCAAGGCCGAGGATTATGCCAACGATCAGGTAATCGACGACCTCGATCTGTTGTTCAGTGGTTCGCATCAGCTGGCCGCCGATTTCTGGGAAGCGCACGGCAAGCGCATCGAGAGCTGGCAGGACGAGGGCAAGGCGTATTATGAAGTCGCCAGCGTCAGCGGCGAGGAATGGTTCCCCAACCAGTTCGTTTACCTGGATGGCGATTTCGAGGCGATCGTGCGCAGACGCAGCGAGAGCGGCTTTCTGCTCGAGGTGTGCCAGAATTACTATGGTCAACGCCACTCGGTCTGGGGCATTACCGCGCGCAATCGCGAACAGAATTTCGCACTCAACCTGTTAATGGACCCGGAGGTGGATTTCGTCACGCTATCGGGCAGCGCCGGTACCGGCAAGACCCTGCTGGCACTGGCCGCTGGCCTTACGCAGACCCTCGACCAGGGTCTTTACAAGGAGATCATCATGACCCGGGTGACCATCCCGATTGGCGAGGATATCGGCTTTCTGCCCGGCAGCGAGGAAGAAAAAATGACCCCGTGGATGGGCGCGTTGATGGATAACATGGAAGTATTGACCGGCAGCGATCAAAAGGACTCCTGGGAACAGGCGGCGACCAACGACCTGCTGCGTAACCGGATCAAGATCCGTTCGCTCAATTTCATGCGCGGACGTACCTTTCAAAACAAGTACATCATCATCGACGAGGCGCAAAACCTGACTTCCAAACAGATGAAAACGCTGGTCACCCGCAGCGGCAGCGGCACCAAGATCGTTTGCCTCGGCAATCTCAAGCAAATCGATACGCCTTACCTGACCGAAACCACGTCGGGTATGACCTACGTCGTCGATCGATTCAGGCACTGGGAACACAGCGGCCATATAACGCTGATGAACGTCGAGCGCTCGCGTCTGGCCGATTACGCCTCGGAGATGCTGTAGACAAGCTCGGAAAGACCGGGAGATCGGGGTCGGGGAAACATCGGGGACAGACCCCAATTTTGGAAACATCGGGGTCAGACCCCAATTTTCGCCGAAATTTCCCTACTCTATTGCAGAGCCAAATCCGAAAATTGGGATCTGACCCCTTCAAAAGGAAGCCCGAAAATTGGGGTCTGACCCCTTAGGAGGGAGCCAAAATTGGGGTCTGTCCCCGTCGAAGATTAATCAGCCAAAGTGATGCCCGAAGTATCCGGCGGTGGCGGATCCGGCTCTTTCTTCGTGGTACCGATATCACTGCCCACAGGGGCGACATCGAAACCGGTAATATCGATATCCGGCTCGGGCGGTGCCTCGTAGTTGTCCTGCAGCTCGCTGCCAACCGGCGCAATCGTGGCCGCAAGATCCTCGATCTGATCGCCAGTTATACCGAGCGGATCGGTTTGTGGCGGCGGCGCCACTTCACCATCGTAGCTCGTCTCGTATTGCTGCGAAGCCGCTGCCGGTGCTTCGCTGGGTGAAGCCGCGGGTGGTTTGGCTGATGGCGCCGGTTGTGCGGCCGGTGCTGCTTCCCTGGCGCCGCCCATCGGTATTACTTCGCATTCGGCACCGGCGCGGTTAAGCGCGATCTTGTACTTGGCGGCGGTTGCCTGGTCGATGTTTTTCTTGATGACGATGCGCTTGCCGGAGAACAACTGTGTCAGCTTGGCTTCGTCGGCGTTGAACATCTTGCCGACCCGGGCCCTGACCTCTTCCGCATTAGCACCGGCACTGACCTGGCCGGAAAACGCGACTTCGAATAATTGATCGCTCATGTCATATTCCCCTTACTGCTGCACTATACTATAGAACATATTTCCACTGCCGGTACGCATGAGCAAAAACACCGAAATCACGCGCCTGACCCCACACGGACAACTGGACATCCTGTCACAACTCGAAGTCAGCCTGCTCAAGCGGGGCAGCAGCGCCGACGGATTGTATGAAACCTTCAGGTCCTGCTCGCTGGCGGTACTCAACGTCGACAGCAAAACGGACGATGCGCGTGAAGTCCTCGAGCAGCATCAGGACTTCGAAATCCGCGTGGTGCAGCAGGAACGCGGGCTCAAGCTGGAAATCGAAAACGCGCCCGAAAACGCCTTTGTCGACGGCCGCGTCATAACCGGTATCCAGGAGCAGCTATTCGCGGTGTTGCGCGACATTTCTTATGTCAGGGACAAAATAGCCTCGAACCGGATTTTCGATTCCGCGACCAGCGAAGGCATCACTAACGTCGTATTTCATATCCTGCGCAACGCTCGCGCGCTGATTCCGGAGGTCGAACCGAATCTGGTGGTATGCTGGGGCGGCCATTCGATCAGCCGGGCCGAATATGATTACTGCAAGGAAGTCGGTTACCAGCTCGGTCTGCGCGGCCTCGATATCTGCACCGGCTGCGGTCCGGGTGCGATGAAGGGGCCAATGAAGGGCGCGGCCATTGGTCACAGCAAACAGCGCATTCGCCAGGGCCGTTACGTCGGCTTCACCGAGCCAGGCATTATAATGGCGGAATCCCCGAATCCGATCGTCAACGAACTGGTCATCATGCCCGATATCGAAAAACGGCTCGAAGCCTTCGTGCGCGCCGGTCACGGCATTGTCGTTTTCCCGGGAGGCGTCGGCACCACGGAAGAGATCCTGTTTTTACTCGGTATCCTGCTCAACCCGGACAATCACCACATCCCGTTTCCCCTGATCCTGACCGGACCGGAGAGCGCACGGGAATATTTCAGTCAAATCGACGAATTCATCAAATTGACCCTGGGGCACAACGCCAGGGGATTCTACAGCATCATCATCGACGATCCGGTCAAGGTCGCGCACGAAATCAATGCCGGACTCGAGTCGGTACGAAATTTCCGACGCGAATATTCCGACGCTTACTACTTTAACTGGATTCTGAACATCGACCACCAGTTCCAGCTGCCCTTCGATCCCAGTCACGAAAACGTGGCCAGCCTGAACATCACGCGCGAGCAACCGTTACATATGCTTGCTGCCGATCTACGCCGGGCCTTTTCCGCCATCGTCAGCGGTAACGTCAAGGCCGACGGCATCCGCAACATCGAGGTCAACGGGCCATTCCAGATCAGCGGCGAAAAGGAAATCATGCGATCACTGGACGCCTTGCTGCATTCCTTTGTCGAACAAAACCGCATGAAGGTGCCGGGCAAAGCTTACATCCCTTGTTATTATCTGCATAACCAGTAACAATCCCGGCTCGAGTCGGCAACGGGTAATCACAATGAGTGCGGTCAGGGCGATTGCGATCAAGAACCGCCCACACGTTGCGATGCAAAGCATCGACAGCGCCCAGGTCACGGTCAACAACGGCATTCTCGGCGACTTTCGCGGAAGCCAGTCGGGTCGCCAGATCACCATTCTCAGCGAAAGCGCGTGGCAAACAGCCTGTGCCGAGGTCGACGCCGACCTGCCCTGGACCACGCGGCGTGCCAACCTGCTGATAGACGGCGTCGAATTCGACCAATCCTATATCGGCAAGAGAGTACGCATCGGCGAAGTCGAACTGCTGGTGACCGAGGAAACCAGCCCCTGCTCGTTTATGGATGCGCAACACCAGGGCCTTACCGCGGCGCTGACGCCGGAGTGGCGAGGCGGAATCTGCTGCAACGTGGTCAAGCCCGGCCATATCAAGATCGGCGATCGCGTTGAATTCGCTTGAAGCGATCCGCAACTATGTCCGCCTGGCGCCCGAATTCGGCACCGCTGGCCAGCCGCGGCGCGAACAGTTCAAACCGGTGGCCGACGCCGGTTTCGTATCGGTAGTCAACCTGGCAATGCCTGATCATGCCGATTCGATCGACGACGAGGGCCGACTGGTCACCGAACTGGGCATGAACTACTTTCACCTGCCGGTGCCATTTGCACAACCCACCATTGCGCATCTGCACCGGTTCTTTGCACTGCTGGACGCGATGCAGGGAGAGCAGCTGTTCGTTCACTGCATCATGAATTACCGGGTTTCAGCCTTCATGTATCACTACCTCAGGCTGCGCCGGGGCCTTTCCGAACAGCAGGCACGCTCGCCGATACTCGAGCGCTGGAAAATGGAACCGCAATGGCGCGCAATCATGAGGCTCGAAGCCGATGATTTGCAGCTTAGCCGGCCTTGAGACGGCGATAGTCTGCCAGCAGCCTGCGCTCTGCGCGGATGCCGTTGATACAGTAGGCACTGACGCTCGCCAGCACCACGGCGCTGCCAGCCAGTGTCAGCAGGCTGGGTTGCTCGCCGACTCCAATCCAGACCCAGATCGGCCCGAGTATCGATTCGGTCAGCGAGAATAGCGCAACTTCGGAAGCCATGATGTAGCGCGCGGCAACGGTAAAACACCAGAAACCAATACCGAATTGCAGGCAACCCATCGTGATCGCGATCGCCAGGTCGTGATTCGAAACGCTAAACGACTCGACGAAAAATGCCGCGACTCCGCCCATGACGAGACCGCTGAGGCAGGTGGCCGGCAGCATATCGACACCGCGTTTGTCACGGATGATCAACAGGAAGACAACAAACGACGCAACCACGCCAAGCGCGGCGATGTTGCCGAGCCAGCGTCCTTCGAGCAGCCCGTCGGCAAACATCAAACCGATGCCGGCGAGTGAAACCAGCATCGCCAGCACGCCGAAACGCGAAGTCTTTTCGCCGAGCACGAGCCAGGCCACGAAGGCCGTCGCCAGCGGCGCCGCACCGATGATGAACACGGCATTGGCGACAGTCGTCCATAAAATGGCAAAGATATAACAGATGGAGCCGAGCCCGAGTACCAGAGCCGCCCATAATCCGGGTCTGCCGATCGCACGAAAGGCCGTGCCGATATTCATCCGGTAGCGCAACAACAACAGCAAAAACAGCGTCAGTGAAAAGGTAAAACCCCGGTAGAACAGGATTTGCCAACCGCTCGCAGCCTCGATGTTGCGCAGCAGGATTCCGGAGGTACTGAGGAAAAAGCCGCCGATGATAACCAGCGTTACGCCGTAGCCGTATCTACGCTCCATTCAGGAATCCGTCATATCGTGAGCGCAAACCAGAATCATAATACGACCGGATTATGCCGCCAGTATCGCCTGGCACCGGGGCAGCGTTACGCCGCCTCTCAGGGCAACTTGACCACGGCCCGGCCGCGAATCCTTCCGTTCAGGATATCTTCGGCTGCCTGCGGCAGGTCGTTAAAATCGAGATCGAAAGACAGCTCGTCGAGCAGTTTCAGATCGAGATCCGAGGCCAGCCGCTGCCAGGCTTGTTTACGCTTGCCGAGTGGCGCCATGACCGAATCGATGCCGTACACGGAAATACCGCGCAAAATGAATGGCGCCACCGTGGTCGGCAGGTTCATGGATTCGGCCAGGCCACAGATTGCGGCAGCGCCGCCGTAACAAATCTGGCTGAGCACGTTAGCCAGCGTATTACCACCGGCAACATCGATCGCGCCGCGCCAGAGTTCCTTGCCGAGAGGCCGTGCCTTGTCGGCAAACTGCGACCGATCGAGCACATCCGCCGCGCCGAGACCGGTTAGAAAATCGCGCTCCTGCATGCGTCCGGTGGTCGCAACGACGCGATGACCCAGTTTGCCCAGCACCGCGACGGCGATACTGCCAACTCCTCCGGAGGCGCCGGTGACCAGGATATCACCATCACCCGGCTTTATTCCGTGATCCTCCAGGGCCATTACACTCAGCATGGCGGTGTATCCAGCAGTGCCGATCGCCATCGCCTGGCGCAGGTCGAGACCATCCGGCAGTGGTACCAGCCAGTCGCCGTTTACGCGCGCCCTTTGCGCAAAGCCGCCGCAATGCACTTCACCGACACCGAAGCCGTTCAGTATGACCCGATCGCCCTCGCTGAAGCCATCGTGGCTCGACTCGATCACGCTACCGCTGAAATCGATACCGGGAATTAACGGGAACTTGCGAATGATGGGTGAGCGACCGGTCAAGGCAAGGCCATCCTTGTAATTTATCGTGGTGTACTCGACGCGGACGGTAACATCGCCCTCCATCAAATCGCTATCGTCGAGTTGCGTCAGCACGCAGCGCTGACCGTCATCGCTTTTTCCTATCTGGTATGCCTGAAACTGTTCTGCCATGAAGGCCTCGTGAAATGCTATTTGTAAGACAAAATCATGTTAAAGTAATTGTTTTATAATTGCATCACAAAAGTAAGGACTGAACGTGCAGGAAAACGTAATCATCAAGGCAAGTATTTCGAAACAGATTGCCGAGCAATTGCGCAACGCCATCGTCAACGGTCAATTCAAGATCGGCGAGCGTCTACCAACCGAGGACGAGCTCGCGCAGCGTTACGGCGTGTCGCGCCCGAGCGTGCGCGAAGCGCTGAAGCGGCTCGCCGCGCAAAACCTGGTACGCGCCAGGCGCGGCCCGACCGGCGGCAATTTCGTCGTGCAGCCGAGTTTCGAGGAACTGGCCGAGTCCCTCAGCGGTGCCGCTACCCTTCTGGTCGGAATGGGTGCGCTCGGTATCGAGGAAATTATCGAGGCCCGCCGCATCCTGCAGGGCAGTTGCCTGCAACAGGCCGTGATCAACGCAAATGACGAACACCTGCAAAATATCGAGCAGGCACTCGAGCGGCAGCAGAATCCGGACATCAGCGACGAGGAGTTCTGCCAGGCCGATGTTGCCTTTCACCGCGCGCTGGTCGACGCCACCGACAACGGCATGTTGCGCTTTGTTATGTATACCGTCATCGAAGCCCTGATCCCGGTGACCAACATGGTGGTTACCGTAGTGCGGGAACGCAGCGATATCATCGCGCTGCATCGAAAAATGCTGGATCAGCTCGGCCGCAGCGATACCGGTGCGCTCAAGGCAAGCATGGACGAACTACTCGACTACCTGTTGGCAAAGTTTGAACAGGCCAGCGCCAAACGAGGCTAACCTGCCGGTCACGAATTATTCAAACAGTGACGCCCCGGCTGCCGAAAAACAGGAAGGCGGCGATCGCAAGCAGAGCGAGGATAATCATGGCGCCGATCCGCGCCATACGCCAGTCGGCGATGCGGTCCTGTTCGAAACCCTGGATGATTTCATGAATCCGACGTATCGCGCTAGCCGCGAGCTTGCGTCTTTTATAGGATTCGATAACTTGTTCGGACCTTTCGCTATCAGGTGTCATGGCGCCTGTTTTTGACTGGCAGAGCGATTTATAATGGCTTCAGATCGTCTATATTACAACTGTAACTCTTTCACAGCACCAGCAGAGGACCCGATTTGATCCCGATAATCCTTTCCGGTGGTTCCGGTACCCGCCTGTGGCCACTGTCACGCAAAATGTATCCGAAACAGTTTCTCAGCCTGTTGCACGACGAAACCATGTTGCAGCGCACGCTGCAGCGATTGAGCGATCTCGAACACCTGCCCCCGGTTGTGGTATGCAACAGCGAGCACCGTTTCGTCGTTGCCGAGCAGGCACGCCAGATCGGCATCGAGGACCTGTCGATTATTCTCGAACCCTGCGGCCGCAACACCGCGCCGGCGATCGCGGTTGCCGCCGTACACGCGGCTCAAAAAGCGGACGACCCGGTACTGCTGGTGTTGACCGCAGATCACGAAATTCCCGACCAGCGGGCCTTTAGCGACGTTGTCAGGCAGGCGCTACCGCTGGCCGAAGCCGGCAACCTGGTAACCTTCGGCATCGTCCCGACCTACGCCGCTACCGGTTATGGTTACATCAGGCGCGGCGACAAAGCCGGTAACGGCTATATCGTCGACGAATTCGTCGAAAAACCCGACCACGAAACAGCCGAATCCTACCTCGCATCGGATTCGTATTACTGGAACAGCGGCATGTTCATGTTTCGTGCGCAGGCCTATCTCGACGAACTGCAGAAGTTTAATCCGGCGATAGTCGAAAAGTGCCGCCAGGCCGCCGCGGGCATGACCGAGGATATCGGTTTCCTCAGGCTCGACGAGGACGCCTTCGCCCGTTGCGAAGCCGACTCCATCGACTACGCGGTCATGGAAAAAACCGACCTCGCCTGCGTCGTACCGATGGACGCCGGCTGGAGCGATATCGGCAGCTGGTCGTCGCTGTGGGAACAGGGGGAAAAAGATACCAGCGGCAACGCCACCCGCGGCGATGTTTTGACCCGCGATACGGAGAACTCGATCGTGCATGCCGAAAGCCGTCTGGTCGCAACCGTCGGCGTCAGCGACCTGGTGATCGTCGAGACCCAGGACGCGGTGCTCGTCGCCGGCAAGGACAAGGCGCAGGAAGTCAAGAAGATCGTCGAGAAACTCGCGCTCGACAATCGCGAGGAAGAAAACTTTCACCGTATCGTTTACCGTCCCTGGGGCAGTTTCGACTCGGTCGACGAAGGCGAGGGTTACAAGGTCAAACGCATCAGCGTCAAACCCGGCGCGCGCCTGTCGAAGCAAATGCATCATCACCGTGCCGAACACTGGGTCGTGGTTCGGGGTACTGCGCGCGTTTTCCGGGACGACGAGATATTCGACCTGCATGAAAACGAATCGGTTTTCATCCCGCTGGGAACCACCCACTACCTGGAAAACCCCGGCGATGAACCGCTCGACATCATCGAGGTGCAATCGGGTTCCTATCTGGGCGAAGACGATATCGTGCGCTTCGACGATATTTACGGCCGCAGCGACGAATAGTTATCAATATATTGATCTGGATCAGCCCGCAGGCTCCGCGAATTAGCATATTCGGTAAGCATGACCGAACAGGATCCACTCCAGTTTGACGACACCCAGCTCGAGGAAGAACTGGTATACCCGGACTGGTTCAAGATCAGCCTCGGCGATCTCAACGAAGATATCGCCGAGGCACGAGCCGAGGGTAAATTCGGCATCATGGTTTACTACGGCCAGAGCCGCTGCGCCTACTGCGAAAAGTTTTTCAACATCAACCTCGCCGACAACAGCATTTCACGCTACCTGCGCGAACATTTCGACATCATACCGGTCGATATCTGGGGTATCGAGGAATTCGTCGATACCGATGGTAACAGCTACAGCGAACGCGAACTGTCGCTGCGTTACAAGACCAATTTCACACCGTCGCTGGTGTTTTACGATCGCAACGGCAAGCCGGTTTACCGCCTGCGCGGTTATTACCCGCCATACCAGTTTCGCGCCGCGCTACACTACGTGGCTGAAGGTTTTTACCTTGAGGAAAAATTCCGCGACGGCCAAGGCCGATTATTTTTCCTCTATGCACGTGCGTCACGCGGCATAAAGCATCCGCCTCGTGCGCTCGATGTCGCCGGCGATGTACGGGTTTTTGACAGCCCCCGCCATGA
>CP070646.1:2635884-2672887 GCA_020354435.1 Gammaproteobacteria bacterium | reverse complement strand
GGCCAGGCAAACGCCAGCAGGTAGATCCACAACGGCATCTGGCAGATCGCGAGGATCCAGTAAAGCACCACCGCCACGCTGATCAGGTGACGCAGCATGATTCCGGCGTGACTGAAATCACCAGCGCGCAATTTTCTCAGCTCGTCGCGATACTGCTGTGCGACCGTAATCCACGGTCCGATCAGCATGCGACCGAGAAAGGTATTGTTGAATATCAGCAGCTGCTGCTGCCAGCGGGTAAGCTGATGCCATTTTTCCCGGGGCACGAAAAACGATTCGGGATCGAGTTCGGGATTGGTCAGTTCGGAGCGGTGGTGGCGCAGGTGATTTTCGACGTAGAGCTCGACCGGCAACCACAGCGTCAGCGGCGGCCAGACCAGCGAGATGTTGATCCGCGTGCTGCTCGTCGGGTGTCCATGCAGGGCCTCGTGCTGCAGCGAACTGTGCAGGGCGACGGTATAACCCCCGAACAGCCACAGCAGCCAGCCGGGGATGTCCCGCCAGAACCAGGTGAGTGAAAACCAGGCGCTATACGTGACTGCCAGCACGACCCATGTGGGCCATTCGAACGTCGCGGATTTAAAATTCGCATCGCGAGCCGTGCCGGATTCCATAAAGCGTTAAACACCTGTTGTTTTCAGGGGGATTGTCAATCTAGGGCTGGCGGAATGTTTTGTCGACGTTTTTATAGCAAGCACAAAAGAAATAATGTTTATTGGAGTAAATAGTTGTAGTATTTAAAAAACATATAATGACGTTTCGGTTATGAAAAAACAGGAAATCGTTGCAATCTTTCGCAAGCGCCTGCTCGAATCGATGCAGGAAAGGGATTTGAATCAGTCGGGACTGTCCCGCGAAACCGGTGTCGATCGTTCCACGCTTTCGCAACTGCTAGCGGGTGAAAACCTGCGCATGCCGCGCGCCGACACCGTCGCCGCGCTGGCGCGCGTTTTACAGGTCAGTAGCGACTGGTTGCTCGGCCTGAGCCAGGACAGCCGCTTCGGCGCCGAAATTCTGCGCCAGTCCTTCGAGGTTGCGCCGCACGAGCCGAGCCCGGCGGACGACAACCTCAAGCGCTGGTACGAAGAAGCGGAAGGCCTGAAGATACGTTATGTGCCGGCGCATTTACCCGACATTGTCAAAACCGACCGTGTGCTCGAGTTCGAATTCAGCGAAGTGGTCGAACGGCCGGTCGACCGCGCCAAGGAACAGGCGCGCCATCATTTGAATTTTTCACGCGGGCCGGATAACGATCTCGAAATCTGCATGCCGATAGACGACCTGGTCGGCTTTTGCCGCGGTGAGGGAATCTGGCGAGATCTCGATAGCGGCGCGCGTCGAGAACAGGTCGAATCGATGTGGGCGACTCTGGACGAACTCTATCCGAGCGTGCGCCTGTACCTGTTTGATGGCCGCAAGCGTTACTCGGTGCCCTACACGATCTTCGGAGCGCGCCGCGCGGCGGTCTACGTCGGGCAGATGTACTTCGCTTTCAATACCACCGAATACGTGCGAATTCTGGTGCGGCATTTCGACAACCTGGTACGCAATGCCGAGGTGCACGCGCACGAGGCGGTCGGTTTTCTACAATCGCAGCAGGTACGTTGAAACGGGCTTCCTCCGGCGACCACGATTATGAGGTTGTAAAACTATGGCAGTCGTTCACAGCAGGCGGTCGCGCACGCCGTCGAGCACGATATCGGTGTAACCGACGATGCCGATAACGCGTTTGTTCTCGACTACCGGCGCACGGCTCAGGCCGAAGTTTTCGAACATGCGGGTGCAGTAGCGGATATCCATCTCGGGATCGACGTGTATCACGGGTTTCGACATGATTTCGTAGACGTTTACCCGTGCTGGCGCCTTGTTTTTGGCCAGCACCAGCTTGGCGATATCAGATAACAAAACGATGCCGTACTCGTCGTCATCGTGACGGATATTGACGATGAAACATTTGGTTTCCGGGTGTTTCGAATTTTTCAATACGGCCTCGACCGTATCCATGCCCTCGACCATGTCGAACTCGGTCTTCATAACGTCGCGCACGCGTATGATTTTTCGCTCACTCATATTTCTTCCTCAACGATTTCGGATAACTGGTCAACTTGATGCTTAACGCCAACGGCGTCCTCCACATCGATACTGAAAGCGATGCCTGAGCCGGGGTTATCCTCGAACTCGCCGGCGATTGCTATGGTTTCGAGAATATCGCGACACATGTGCTCTTCCACCAGCAGTAAAATCACGTCTCGCTGTGTCTCCAGGCTCAGGCCGAGAAACGTCTTGGCCACCTCCAGGCCCTCTCCGCGCGCACTGGAGATGACGGTCGAGCCGGTCGCGCCTTTTTCCCTGGCGGCTTCCACCACCCTGTCGGTAATCGAATCCTCGGTCAGTGCAATGATTAGTTTAAAGTGCATGGTTATGCCTCTCTTGTTTTTCTTTGTTGCCGCGTCTGGCCCGCCATTCGGACAGCTGAGCATAGGCCAGTACGGACATGATTGGAAACAGACTGGCAAAGGCGATCAAGCCAAAGCCATCGAGTAGCGGGTTGCGGCCCGGCACGGTGCTGGCGAGTCCGAGCCCGAGCGCTGCCACCAGCGGCACCGTCACCGTCGACGTGGTGACGCCACCGGAATCATAGGCGAGCGCGATGATTATCTTCGGTGCGAACAGGGTTTGTATCAGCACGAAGACATAACCGGTGATGATGTACCAGTACAACGGCGTGCCGGTGACGATGCGGTAAGCGCCGAGTGCGATGCCGATGGCGACGCCGATTGCAACCGCGATGCGTAATCCCCAGATACCGATACTGCCGGCCGAAACCTGGTTGGCCTTGATCGCGACCGCGAGCAGCGACGGTTCCGCCACGGTCGTCGAAAAACCGATGGCGAAGGCAAACAGGTAAACCCAGTAGTAGTCCGACCAGTCGAGCACGCGCTCGAGTTCGTTGCCGGCGATGAAAGCCGGATCGGTCAGCTGCTGCGCCATCAGACGGCCTAGTGGAAACAGCGCGGCCTCGAGTCCCTCGAGAAAAAATCCGAGGCCCAGCAATACCAGCACGAAGCCGGTCAGGATGCGCTTCAGGTTCGGGATCGGTTTGCGCAGGATGAATATCTGAAAGCCAAAGATGATCAGCGCGATCGGCAGCACGTCCCACACGGTGGCGGCGATGACAAAAAACAGGTCGGTCAGGATATGCAACTCGACTACACCATCAGGCCGTATGCCATGACGAAGATCATCGGCGTCAGCGACGCGAATGCGATCAGGCCGAAGCCGTCGATCATCGGATTACGCCCCTTGATCGAACTCGCCAGCCCGACGCCGAGCGCGGTCACCAGCGGCACGGTAATGGTCGAGGTCGTTACCCCGCCGGAATCGTAGGCGATTCCGATAATTTCACGCGGCGCGAAAAACGTCATGATGACCACGCCGGCATAACCAACGACGATCAGGTACTGAATCGGCCAGCCCTTGATGATGCGGAACACGCCGAGCATGATCGCGAAACCGACCGAAAGTGCGACCGTCACACGCAAACCCAGCGCATAGGAAGCCAGCGATTGCTCGGAATTTTCGATCATCCGCCCTTCAGCGGCGACAATGGCGGCCTCGTTGGCAACCGCGATTAGAGCCGGCTCGGCGATGGTGGTGCCGAAGCCCAGCGCGAAGGCAAAACATAGCAGCCAGAAAAGACTGCCCTTGCTGGCGAAGGAGTAAGCCATGCTTTCGCCGATCGGAAACAGACCCATGTTCAGACCCTGTACGAACAGCGTCAGGCCGATGACGACAAAAACGATACCGAGCGCAATTTCACCGAAATTGGGAATCGGCTGCTGTAAAACTGCGAGTTGAAAAAATCCGATGACGACAATAATGGGCAGCAGGTCGCGCAGACTGTCGAGCACGGCTGTCCAGATCGCCTTGAGTGATGTCATTGATGCCCTGGATAAATTCTTATCGAACGATAATAGCAGGGCGCTGGAAACAGGCCCATGATAAAAATCAACAAATCCGCGTCGCACTCGCGGTGATTGCGCTAACAAAAATTTAACGCGGTACAGATCAAAATGGTGCCAGTTATATTTGCCAGGATGGTTGACCGGAAATACCCGGCTCTTCGCTAATACCGGGGACCGGGTATCGATGGGCCGGTCCGGCTTCATTCGGATTTATGGATTTTTTCTCTGACAGACATGGGTCGATTATCGAAAAAGGTCACGCTGGTCCTGTTTGCGGGTGGTCTCCTGATTGGAATGCTTTTCTGGAGTGGGTTGCATTCGGCGGTCGAGGTAACCAACAGCCTCGAATTTTGCGTATCATGCCATGAGTTGAGCCAGGTCTACGCGGAATATCGACAAAGCCCGCATTACAAAAACGCGGCCGGCGTGCGTGCGGTTTGCGCCGACTGCCATGTGCCGAAACCGTGGTGGCCAAAGATGAAACGCAAGATGCAGGCGGCCAACGATCTCTACCACAAGGTCCGGGGCAGTATCGGCACGCCGGAAAAATTCGAAGCCAGGCGATTGCAGCTGGCCGAGCGCGTCTGGCAGCGCATGCGCGAAAACGACTCGCGCGAATGCCGCAGTTGCCATTCGTTCGATTACATGGATTTCCACAAGCAGCGCCGGCGTTCCGCGGAAAAGATGCAAAAGGTCATCAACCAGCAAACCGGCGAAACCTGTATCGATTGCCACAAGGGGATTGCGCACAAGCTGCCTGATGACTACGACGAGGACGACGATTGATCCCGCCTGTTGGAAAATCCTGTTCCGCATCGTTCTTCGACCGATTCTTCGAGCGGTAACAGTTGATCCAGATCAATTGCCTGTTGCCTGAACGAGGTTAAATACGGGACGTAACAAAAAATTAACAAAGCCTGTGTGATGCTGGAATTAAGTGGGCTTCGCTATTCAATAGTTAACCGATTAGGAGAAAAAGCGAAATGAGTATAAAAGGTTTGACAGGTTTGCTGATCGCCGCGGCAATCATGAGTTTCGCACCGGCGAGTTTTGCCGCCGACGATGTTGCCTCGATCGCGCGGGGTGGAAGGCTGTACGACAAATGGTTCAAGGTAATCGGCGCGCCGAAACCGGCCGAGACGCATCCGGCCTGGCCATCGTCGAATACCGCGAAAAAGGGCAATACAACGCATCGCTGCAAGTCCTGCCACGGCTGGGACATGATGGGCAAGGATGGCGCCTATGCTTCGGGCTCATACAAGACCGGCATTCCGGGTCTGAAGCAAATGGCGGGAAAGTCGAATGACAAGGTCATTGCCGCGTTGAAGGATTCGACGCACGGTTTTGGCGGCAAGATGAGCGAGCAGGACTTTACCGATCTGGCCAACTTCGTCACCAAAGGGCAAATCGATATCGATGCGGTGATCGAACGCAAGTCGAAGAAGGCGCAGGGCGATAGCGCCGCGGGTGGACGTTACTACCAGACCGTTTGTGCTGGTTGTCATGGGGAAACCGGGCTCGAACCGAAAGACATGCCGCCACTCGGCAAACTCGCGAACAAGAACCCGTGGGAAATTATCCAGAAGACCCTGAACGGTCAGCCTGATGAACCGATGCCGGCGATGCGCGCCTTCGATCTGCAGGTTTCGGTCGATATTCTTTCCTATCTGCAGACCTTGCCCAAGGAATAGAGAGTGCTGGATGCCTCGGCCTTGCCGACGAGCGATCCGGATCCGGCCCCGTAACGGAACCAAAGGGGTCGGAGTCTCCTGCTTCGGAATGAATGTTTAAACCAGCACGACGATCCGTGATCGTGATTTTTGCCGTCGGCACGGTCTTCGGGATTATTTTCTGGGGAGGTTTGCACACCGCGGTGGAGTTAACCAACAGCCTCGGATTTTGCACCTCCTGCCATGAGATGGAGCGGGTCTTCGAGGAGTACAAGACCAGTGTGCACTACAAAAATGCCTCCGGTGTGCGCGCGACCTGTTCCGATTGTCACGTGCCCAGGGATTGGGCAGCGAAGATGCAGCGAAAGATTCATGCGACCAACGAGCTATACCATAAAATCGTCGGTAGTATCGATACTCCGGAAAAGTTCGAAGCAAAAAGGCTGGTGATGGCCGAGCGAGTCTGGGAAAAAATGCGCGCAACCGATTCTCGCGAGTGTCGCAATTGTCATGCCTACGACTCGATGGATTTTCATGAACAGAGCCGGCGCGCTGCGGAAAAAATGCAAAGGGTGATCACCGAGGAGACCGGTGAAACCTGCATCGATTGCCACAAGGGGCTGACACACAAATTGCCCGAGGACTACGACGATGACGACGACTGAGTCCGACCACTCGCCCGAAGTCAGTTCAGCCTGGCGGTCTGCCTTGCCGCAGTCCCGTTTTTTCGATTCAGGAACTGGATTGCACGGTTTTCGGCGTGGCCGCCGAACACAAACATGGTCATGTGCTCGCGCCAGTTGTGCAGGTAAAGCTCCGCCTGGATGCCGGCCGCGAGCAGTGCTTTGTAATAGTCCGTTGCCTGGTCGGTAGCCACCAGAAAATCGAGTTTGCCATGGTAAAGGAATACGGGTGGATCATCGGCCGATATGTGGTAAGCAGGTGATGCCTCGGCGTATCGTCCTGGCATCTCGTCACGGTCGCCACCCATGAAACGCATGACGATCGGGCTGCCGCTGTATTTGCGCAGGTCCGATGGAATGCCGCCGGCGACGACCGCCCTGATCGATGACAGACGATTGCGTTCGCTAACCGGCAGCGCGTCGTTATCGAAGCTCGCGGTCAGCGCCGCAAGATGAGCCCCCGACGAGTATCCCCAGACGTTTAGCCGGTTGCGGTCGAGGTTGTAAGTCGGTGCGTTTTTATCGATCCATGCCAGCGCCTGGTAAATGTCGTGCAACTGCGCGGGATAAGTGTAGTAAGGCGCAAATCGGTAGCTGACATTGAAAACCGCGTAGCCGTGTCGTGCCAGCTTGCGGCTAATGCCCGCCATGTCATCACGGTTGCGGTTTGCCCAGCCGCCGCCATGAATTGTCAGTACCACCGGATGCGGTCCGTTTTTTTGTGGCAGGTACAAATCGGCCTGTAGCGGTTGCGGCCAGTAGGGAGGGGTGTAGACGATTCCGTCTACGACCCGGTCGATGTCGTAGTCAGCACTACCCGGCTCGGTAGCGGCATGCTGGTTCAAATGGGAATAACAGCCGGCGAGCAGCAGGCTCGCGGCCAAGGTAAAAATTCTGAGCAGGATGAGGTTATCGATCATGGCATCGAAAAGGTACTGGCTCGGTAGATCCGCTATTGGGTTTTTACGCAGCCGCTGTCGTGATGGATCAGTCCGGCACGGATAGGCCAGGACTGCAGAAATATCAATTGATCTGTCGCCGGGCGCGCTTACCCGGCCATGACCTGCCGGTCGCGGTGACGCGCTCGCGCCAGGCCGTGACGACCCCGGCCACGCCGATCAATGCCATGCCGACGATGGCCTGGCCGCTCGGCCATTGGTCGAAGATGGCGCGACTCCACAGCGCGGCGAAAATCAGATAGCTGAAATCCATTGGCGCCAGCCAGCTGGCGTCGGCGGTCTGGTACGCCCGGCTGAGACAGATATTGCCGGTCAGGTTAAGGAGCGAAGCGAAAGCGGCGAACAGCACAACGGTTAGCGTCAGTTCGGGCCAGCCGATGGCGACGAACGGCATGCTCTCGCGCAATCCCGCGGGTAACGGAAACGCGGACAATAGCAGGATGCCGACCGTACCGGAGACAACGAACGCGAGACCGACGACGAAGGCGAGCGCCAGCGGACTTTCGTTACGGCAGGCGCGGCGCAGTGTCAGTATGTTGGTGGCGTAGAAGAAACCGGCGATGACCGGCAGGATCTGACCCGCGGAAAAATCCTCCCGCCACGGGCTCAACACGATGGCGGCGCCGATCGCGCCGAGCAGCAATGCACCGATACGCCACGGGCCCACGCGTTCGCCCAGTACCGGTCCGGCCAGCAGCGACACGAATAGCGGGTAGGTATACAATCCGGCCGCCATCTGCGGCACCGACAGAAAGGGTGCGCCGGCAAAAAAGAAGAACATGCAAACCGTCAGAAAAGACGCGCGTAACAATACCGGGCGCCAGTTCTTCGGCAACATCAGGCCGAGGCTGCCGCTGGCCAGCGCGAGGATGACGATGAAGCCGAGGTTGCCGATAGAGCGCAGGGTCTGGAACTGCCAGAACGAAGTCTGACTCGACATCAGTTTGACCAGCGAATCCTGCAGCGCGAGCACGAACACCCCCATCAACAAAAGGCTAAGCGCGGCCAGCGGGCGATCGCCGCCCGGGTGCTGCAGCAAACTGAATTTCATTGAACGACGATTCGATCAGGTTGAGCTAATTTAAGGTGACGGCAGTTTAAAGCAAAAAGTCGTGCCATGACCATCGCCACGGGAATCGCTCCAGATATGGCATTCCGATCTGGTCGCCGGAGTTAAGTGCCTTTATCGGCCAGGATTGATCCGCTTACCGATGCGATCTACTGCTTAAACCAGCGAACGGCCGATGCGCAGGACGTTGTCCAGCAGGCCCTCGACGTGTTCGGCACGCGTTGCATGATTAATGATGCAAACGCGCAGTACCGGCCTGTCGTGCACGCGGGTGGCGGACATCAGGTAGTCGCCGTCGAGCTGAATGCGGTCGCGGATCGCAGCGTTGATGCGGTCGACTTCGGTTTCGTCGTAACCCGCCGGCCGGTAGCGAAAGCACAGAATCGCAAGCTGCGGTGCCACGACCAGCTCGAGATCTTCATGCTGGCGGATGAGTTCGGCCAGGTATTCGGCGCATTGCACGTTGTGCAGCGCGTTACGCCCGAGACGCGCGAGGCCGTAACAGCGCAGGGCGATATAAAACGGCAGTGCGCGAAAACGCCGCGACAGTTCGGGCGCGAAATGAAAGGCCGCATGCTGTTCCGGCGTAGGCGTTTCAGATGTTGTCAGGTAATCCGAGGTTTCGTAGAAAATCTGGCGCGCCCAGTGCGGATCGCGGTAGAGCAACAGGCTGCCGCCCAGCGATTGAAAAAACCACTTGTGCATGTCCATCACGACCGAGTCGGCCTTTTCGATACCACGGTAACGGGGACGCAGATCCTCCGACATCAGGCCACCGCCGCCGTAGGCGGCATCGACGTGAAGCCAGACATCATGTTGTTTGCACAGGGCCGCGATATCCTCCAGCGGATCGATCGCGCCGGTGTTGGTGGTGCCGGCCGTGGCGACGACGCAGAGTACGTTTTGCTGCTGCTTCAGCGTCTCGGCGAGATTCTCGGTGGACATTCGAAAGTGTTCGTCGGTATCGATGGCGACGAGGCTGTCGGTGCCGAGGCCGAGCAGGGCCACGGCCGTGCGTACCGAGAAATGCGCCGCGGCCGAGCACAATACAACCGGTTCGTCATCTCGCGCCAGTTGGTATAAACCGCGTTCTCGATAGTCACGGCCGTAACGTCGGGCGATCGCGCTGGCAATGCCCGCGAGGTTGGATAGCGATCCACCGCTGGTGAAGACTCCCTCGGACCGCGGCGGCAGGCCGGTTAACTCGGCGAGCCAGCGGATCACGGTTTTTTCGATCATGGTGCCTACCGGCGATGCCCAGTAGGTTCCCAGGTTTTCGTTCAGCGCCGCGACCATGGCATGGGCCAGCGGATCGCTGGGTAAACCCGAGGGCGCGATCCAGCCAAAGAATCCCGGATGCGTATTACGCCTCGGATATTGTTCGAACGCGTTCTCGATTTGCGCCACCAGGTGCTGCAATGGTTCGCCTTCGTGCGGGAAACTTGTGTCGATTAACGCCGCCACGTCGGCCGCGCTCGACGGGCGCACAATCGGCGAGCGGTAACGTTGCCCGATCAGTGGCGCAATGGCGGCGCTGATATCGATATCCGCCGCCGCGGTCAGGTCGTCGGCGGGTGCAAGCTGAGGGCGGTTCGGTCTGGTCATGTCGAAAATCTTTTTCGGCCCGATGGTGGATGTAAACCGGTATAGCGGTCATTGTGACATGCCCGTCGTTGCGATCAAGTAACCGCGCCAAAGCGAATTTGCAGTAGACACCGCACCGATCGACTCAGTGTGGCTGATTCGAGGGATTTGCCGCGCTGATCGCTACCGCCGGGGAGGATATCAGCCGGCCAGGTATAGCGTCAGCATCGAGGCGCTGGCGACCAGGGTCAGTATCGCGCGCATCTTGCGGTAGTGTGCCGTGATATCGGGGAATAGCGCGCTGCTGTTCTCGGCGAAAAACAGGCTCATCAGGAGAATAGCTGCCACCAGCGACCACCACTGGCTGGCGAACAGAAAGATAAACAATGCGACGAGAAAATACAGGTTGCTGAGCAGCAGGACCCTACCGTTTGTCCGGTGCAGACTCATGCCCCACCAGCTGCCGGTCAGAAACGCGATAATGCCAAAAGCGTAAACGTCGCCAATTCTGAGCGCGAGCGGGGTATGGTCGCTGTCCACTGCAACCAGTACCGCCGGGACGACGAATGGCAGCAGTCCACAGTATCCCAACAGGTTGGCGACGCGCCGTGAATCGTTCATCGCACTATTGCTTTAGCGACTGCACGATGTCGTTTTCCAGTTTGCCGCCCAGCGGTTTTCTCATCGAACCGTAATGTTTAACGATTTTACCGTCACGGCTGATCAGGTATTTGTTGAAATTCCAGCTCGGTTCGTTGCCGGTGAGCTGCGCCAGTTGCCTGAACAGCGGATTGGCGTCGTTGCCGCGTACGGAGCTGGGGGCGAGCATGGTAAAAGTGACGCCGTAGTTGATGTAACAGACTTCCGCGGTTTTGGCTTCGTCGCTGGCTTCCTGGAAAAAATCGTTGGACGGAAAACCGACGATCTCGAGACCCTGTTGCCGGTACTTTTTATACAGCGTCTCGAGTCCCTCGAACTGACCGGTAAAGCCGCAATGCGATGCCGTGTTGACCACCAGCAACAGCTTGTCATCGAAGCGACTACAGAAATTGATGCGTTCTTCCGAGCGCAGTTTCTGCGCCTCGAAGTCGAGCAGTGGATTGCAACTGGCGTAGACGCTGCTGGCGAGCAGGTATAACGGAACAATCGACAGTAAGCGTAAAATTTTCATGGTGTCTCCTTGGCTGGTTACCACGGAATTCGAGTGCCGTCCCAGGCCCAGAAATTGCCGCTTTGTGCGGGATCGAGTTGTGTCAGTAAATCGACGAACATGCATGCAGTATATGATGGCTGGAACAGGTTTTGTGGCGCGATGTTTGCCTGGTATGGCCTGGACAACGCGGTGTCGTTGGTGCCGGGATGCAGCGCTGCGATACAACCTCTGGGGTGGCTGTGCCGCCATTCGATGCTCAGGGTCTTGAGCGCCATGTTGAGCGCCGCCTTGGACATACGGTAACTGTACCAGCCACCCAGGCGGTTGTCTTCGATGCTGCCGACGCGCGCGGAAATGCTTGCCAGCAGAGGCGCGTTACTGCGTTTGAGTGCCGCTGAAAAATATTTTGCCAGCAAAAGCGTGGGCAAGGTGTTGATACGGAAACTTTCGAGCGAAAAATTGTTGTCGACGGCGCGTACCGACTTTTCCGGGATACCGATGTCGCCATGCAGGTAACCGGCGCAGTTCAGCAACCAGTCGATGTGATGGAAATCCGCCGACCAGGCCTCGATTTCGTCGGCCGAGCGCAGGTCCAGTCGCTGCCATGTCAGGCGCTCGTGGTGCATCGGAATCTCGCTACGATAATGCGTAGCCCTGATTTCAGCGTCGCCGAAGCGCTCCAGCAAGTGCTCGAGCAGTGCCCGGCCAAGGCCGCCGCTGGCGCCGGTAATGACGATAGTGTCAGGATTTGCGGGCAATGTTGTGACAATCAGTTTCGTTATCGCTCTATACGCAGGCGCCGTAGCTCCGGATCAATCGTCGCGCCCGAACTCGGCGCTCGCCAGCAGTTCCCCGGATTGCGTTGCCCGCGCTACGCTAGGCTGCCTGTTTCCCCGCCGTCCTGGCTGTACAACATGCTGAAATTCCAGCATTTGACGATTTCCTGTCCGCCGAGCGCAAACTCGCGCACCCCGAGGTCGGGCAGCGACAGGATCATGCAGCTGTGATTGAAGGCCGAACTGCCGGGGTTGATGACAAACACGTCACCCAGATGCAGCGCGTATACCTGGTGGGTATGGCCGACGATCAGGATATCGCAATCGACTTCGTCGAGCTTCTCGGTCCACTCCTGCCGGCGTTCGTCCCTGACGGCGCCCTGCTGGTCGAGCAGCCTGATGCCGCCGTATTGTTCGGCCGGCGGATTGGCGTGCACGACGAGCATTCTTTTCCCCTCGATCTCCAGTTCCAGCGTTGGCGGCAGCGCCTGCAGGTAGGCCCGCACGGCTTCATCGTCGTCTCTCGGCGGTAGCTCCAGGTAGGACTGGTCATGATTGCCGCAAACGGCCAGGCAGTTAGCCTGCGCCAGCAGTTCGACCGTCGGCGCGACGGTATCGTAGTAACCGGCAATATCCCCCGCGCAGATAATTTCGTCGACCTGCTCGCGCTCGAATATGTCCAGCGCCTGCCGCAACGGCAGCGGGCTGGAGTGCACATCGCTGACGAGTCCGATGCGGGTGGTCATGCCTGGCGCCCGCACCGACCTGATTCGCAATGTCGGCTAGCGAACGACGCTGCGGTTTCTGGCTTCTGCTTCATGCTGTCTTTTCAGGACGTGGATTTCGTCCCGGGGTCTCCACGGGTAGCCGGGATCCTGCGTCGCCGGCGCCCAGTACAGGTCGCCCGAGTATCGCCAGGGATCGAGCACCAGCCCCTGCTCGAGCGAATCGCCGCGGGCACTGATGATGACGGTACTGTGTTCGAGTCGGAAGGCGCTTTCGTAGTTGGCAATGCCCCAGTGCAAATCGAGACTGGAAAAACCTTCCAGCTGCAGGCGCGCCATCAAATCACGGGTCCAGTCGACGCACAGCCCGCGTTCCTTGAGGCCAAGGTTTACCTTCAGGTTATGCAGCAGTGCGGAATCGGTGACCTCGTATTCGATCGCCAGCTGCCGGCTATACTCGAGCGCGATTCGGGCCGCGCGTTGCGCCTCGCCGGCAAGAACATCGTCGCGCAGCGACAGGATGTCACGACCCAGTTCGCCGACATGCTGATCGGCGACCACCGGGGATTGCGCCGACGGCGGGTTCGTGGCTGCGCAGCCGCTCAGCGCAATCAGTAGCAGGGAAATAACGCAAAGCCCCGGGCTTTTACGTGACACGGAAATCATTCGGTACTCCAGCTTTCGCGCCGACAAAGGTATCCCAACCGGCGGTAACTTGTCGAGCGCCTGGTGTTTTAATCCGCCTGTCTCACGGGATTACCGCGGCAATGTAAATCGGTGAGACATGCTGCTTAAAACTGTTAAACTGCGGGCGAGCGATTAGCCGGATTGACGCCGATATGAGCAATTTGACCGAACGCCTGGAAAACAACGAAGTCCTGCTGCTGGATGGCGGCGTGAGCACCGAGATACGCCGCCGAGGCGTGGCACTGGATAAGAATGTCTGGAGCGGACTAGCAACCAAAACCAATCCCGACGAGGTGCGCGAGGTGCACGAAGATTATATTCGGGCGGGCGCGCAGGTGATTACCGCCAATACTTACTCGACCGCGCGCCATGTGCTGGAAAGCGTCAATCTCGGCCACGAGGCGAAAATTCTTAATTTCAAGTCGGTGCAGCTGGCGCAGCAGGCGCGCGATAACGTTGCAAGCGAAGAAGTCTATATCGCCGGCTCGATGTCGAGCATGCCGCCACTCACCAGCCATCACGAGGTGGCCACCGGTGAGCACGTCGTCGGCAGTTATCGGGAACTGGCCGAGGTGCTTGCCGAAGCCGGGGTCGATGTCATCATTGCAGAAATGATGCGCGATATCGAAAACGCCAGCATCGTCATCGAGGCCGCGGTATCGACCGGCCTGCCGGTATGGATCGGTTACAGTGCGATGATGGCCGACAATGGCGTCGACGTGCGCAGCCTGCGCTGGAAAAACCGGGACGATACCACCAGTGCGCACGATTTCGGAGAAATGGTCGAGACCCTGAAGCCGCTTGGCGGCCACGCGGCCGGCATCATGCATACCCGGGTCGAGGATATAACACCTGCGCTCAAGGTTCTGCGCCAGCATTGGGACGGACCGCTGATGGCCTATGCCGAAACGGGCAAGCTGATACTGCCCGACTGGCGCTACGAGGAGGTCAGCCCGCCTGACGAATATGCCCGCGAGATCGAGGGCTGGATTCGTGATTTCGGAGTTCAGATCGTCGGCGGATGTTGCGGTACCGGCCCGGAACATATTCGCGCATTGCACAAACTTTTATCAGGCCTCGATAACTGATTTGCAAAAATTCGCCTGAAAGAAACAGGCGATCGTCTCCAGGTCTGCTGGTTTGCGGCGGGGAGAATCCGACTCGACCTGTGATAATTGTTTATGCGACGGGTGCTTTCACGGCGCATCAACCGAAGCCTTAAAAGACCACGACAAGCTGATCTGGATCATTTAACCTTAACGCCCGGCGACTAGAATCAGCGCCATGCAGGTTAGTCACGGGAGACCGAATGACGGGGTCCATCGACCTTGAATCCAGAACCGTATCTCGCGTTGCCGTACTCGGACGCGATTACCGCGGGGTAAACTTCGAAATGCTTTGTCAGCAGGGCGATACGGTTCAGGCCGGCGGTGCCGTGATGCGCGATGCACGTCGCCCGCAGATTTACTTTACCGCACCGCTCGGCGGCAGGGTCGTCAGAATCGAACGGGGTGCCCGGCGGCGCCTGATTGCGCTGCATATCGAGGTCGGCGAAGATGCCGGCGCGGCGCGGATCGATCCGCCGAAAGGCGACGAATCTGCCGCGCAACGCACCTTCATGCTCGAAAATGGC
The DNA here is from genome assembly GCA_020354435.1 of Gammaproteobacteria bacterium. Taxonomy (GTDB): domain Bacteria; phylum Pseudomonadota; class Gammaproteobacteria. Next base: position 2,657,983 of record CP070646.1, on the reverse strand, counting down.
GCCTGGACCAGTCTGCGAACGCGCCCTTTCGGCAATATTCCCGACCCCGACGCTGAGCCAGCGGCCATCTTCGTTACCGCCCTCGATAACGAACCGATGGCGCCCGAGCCACGCCCGATCATCGACGCTTTCAGGGATGAATTCGAGGCCGCGGTCAACCTGCTGGCAAAAATCAGCGCAGCGCCGATTTACGTATGCCATGCGGTGGATCACGCCATAAAGCTGGATGTACCGCAAAACGTACGCTGCGTCAGCTTCAGCGGGGGACGCGAAGCCGGCCTGCCCGGAACGCACATCAACAGGCTTTGTCCGATCGGTTTTTCCGGCGGCGAGGTGTGGTACCTTGGATACCAGGATGTGATCGCGCTCGGACACCAGCTGCAGCATGGAGCGCCGTGGTTGCAGCGCGTTGTGGCCCTCGGCGGCAGCGCCGCCAGCAATCCACGAAATTTGCTATTACCGCCCGGTGCCTCTATCGATGAACTGCTTGCGGATGAAACGGGCGATGCGCCGCTGCGGGTGTTTTCGGGTTCCGAACATTATGGCCGGGCGCTAAAATCCGACAATAATTTTCTCGGCGCCGGTCAGCGGCAGATCAGCTTCGTCGACATCGCCAGCGCGGAGTCTGGCGTTGTTGCCGATATGCTTCCCGGCGACTGGCTCGATGCCGTCGCGCCGCCGGGGATCCTGCCGGTGCCGTTGATGCGCGCTTTGCAACTGGGCGATGCCGAACGTGCGCGTGAACTCGGTGCGCTGGAACTGGTGGAGGAAGACGTCGCGGCGCTCAGCCGGGCCTGTGTATCCGGCAACGACTACGGTTTGTTGTTACGCGGAGTGCTCGATCAGTTAGAGGCGGGACGTTGATGGCTTCGATGTTTGCCAATACGCAAAACGCGGGCCGCCGCTATCAGCGTCTGTTCAAATTACGCCTGCTGGCGCTGTTGCCGGTTTGCATTGCAGCGGTTTTGAATACTGGCTACCAGTATCTCGCGGTTCTGGCCGACGCGCCGGAACTCGCCGTCGATGACCTGCGCGGCAATCTCGCCAGCGGCCTTGGCGCTGCTTACGAGGATCCCGGGCTGTACGACATGCTGGCCGCCGGGCTGGCTCACTTTTTACCGGTACTGATCGTGGCGCTGGTGATTGGCGGCTTCTGGGAACGGATCATCGCCGCGCGCCGGCAGCGTCCGATCGAGACGGGATTTATCCTGATCGCGCTGCTGTTTACGTTGATGCTGCCAGGGGCGGTGCCGTTTTTTCACGTCGTTTACGGCATGTCGTTTGCGGTTTTGCTGGGCAAGGGCATCTTCGGTGGTGATGGTAAAACCTTTCTCAGCCCGGCGCTGCTCGGCGTCGCGATTGTGCAGGTCAGTTTTCCCGGCGCGGCGAGCCAGCATCCGCTATGGCAGGGACTCGCCGGTTATGCCGGTAGCGATGCGATTGCGCTATTCAACCGCGGTGGAGAGGCTGCACTGTCCGCGGCCGGCATCGATCCATGGTCGGCATTCGTTGGCAGCGTGCCCGGTACCATGGGGACCACGTCGGTGCTTGCCATCCTGCTGGGCGCGGCGCTGCTGTTGCGTTTTCGTGTCATCGCCTGGCGCCTGCTGCTGGCCCAGCTCGTCGGCGTGATCGTAATTGCAACCTTGTTCAACCTGAGCGCCAATGAAAGCGGCGCCGCCGCGATGCCGGCCCACTGGCATTTACTGCTGGGCAGCTTTGCCTTCGGCGCGGTGTTTATCGCCTGCGATCCGTTTGCCTCCGCCTGCACCAATCCGGGCAGGTGGATCCAGGGATTTCTGATCGGTGCCCTGGTGGTGCTGATCCGGGTCGTCAATTCGACCCATCCCGACGCGGTCGTGCCGGCCATGCTGCTGGCGTCGATCCTGGCGCCGTTGATCGATCACGCGGTGATCGCGTGGAATATACGAAAACGGGCGCAACGTCATGTCTGAAGCCGTCAAGCAGGAGAATACCTTGCGCGCGATCGGCGTAACCCTGGCGGTGGCCTTCATCTGTGCCTTACTGGTGTCTGCCATCGCCGTCAGCCTGCGGCCGATTCACCGGGCGAATATCGAGGCCGAGCGTGTCGCGCAACTGCAACTGGTACTCGAGGCACTGTCGGATATCGGTAGTGCGCAATCCCTCGACAGTCTCGAGGCGCGCGTCGTCGATCTCGAAAGCGGCGAATTCGATGACAGCATCGACCCGGCGACCTTCGATGCCGAAAGGGCGGCCAGCCGACCGGCGACCAGCGTGACGATCCCGGCGGATCTCGATGTCGCCGGGCTCAAGCGCCGCGCGCTGCACGCGCAGGTTTACCTGATTCGCGACAGCAGCAATCGAATCGACATGATTATCCTGCCGGTCTCGGGGCGGGGCTACCAGTCGACGCTACGCGCCTGGCTGGTGCTCGACGGCAAGGGCCGTACCGTGCTTGCACTCAAGTTTTACCAGCACGGTGAAACTCCCGGCGTGGGCGCGCGCATCGAGGAACCGGAATGGCAAAAGCAATGGCGCGACCTGCCGGCTTACGATGATGCCGGCGTATTGCGCATCGGCGTCCGCTCGCCAACTGCCGGCGCCTACAGCGAGGATGCCGAATACCAGGTCGATGCTATTTCCGGCGCCACCCGCACCGCCCAGGGCGTGCACGGCATGATGCGTTTCTGGATGGGCGAGTTCGGCTTCGGGCTTTTTTTGCAGCGCGTGCGTGAGGAGCAACTCTGATGCAGGACAGTAAATGGCAAACCCTGACGCGGCCGCTGATCGACGATAACCCGTTGACCTTGCAAATCCTCGGCATTTGCTCGGCGCTCGCGGTTACCACGGCGCTCGACACCGCCTTGCTGATGAGTTTCGTCGTGGTCTGCGTGCTTGCGCTCGGCAGCGGCTCGGTCAGCCTGATTCGCAATCAACTGCCGCACTCGGTGCGCATCATCGCGCAGATCACGATCATCGCGTCGCTGGTTATCATCGCCGACCAGGTGCTGCAGGCCTACGCCTTCGAGCTCAGCAAACGCCTGTCGGTATTCGTCGGTCTGATCATTACCAACTGCATCGTGCTTGGCCGTGCCGAGAGTTTCGCCATGCATAATCGATTTATCCCGAGCGTGCTCGACGGCATCGGCAACGGGCTCGGATATTCGCTGATTCTGATCATTGTCGGCGCGATCCGCGAATTTTTCGGCAAGGGTAGCCTGCTCAACGTGCAAATCCTGGTTCCGACCAGTCAGGGCGGCGGCTTCGAACCGCTGCACCTGATGCTGCTGCCGCCGAGCGCGTTTTTCATCATCGGGGGAATCATCTGGTTGATTCGCAGCCGCCGACCGCGGCAGGTCGAAAAACCCGAGTTCACGCTGCGTCGAAGCACGGAGACAGGCGAATGAACGCGTTGCTGGAACTGCTGCTGCTTTCGGTTTTCCTGGATAACCTGGCGCTGTCGTTTTTTCTTGGTATGTGCACCTTTCTGGCCGTGTCGAAACGCGTCGATACCGCGTTTGGCGTCGGCCTGGCGATGATGTTCGTGCAAACCGTAACGGTGCCGGTCAACAACCTGATATTTACCTATCTGTTGGCGCCGGGGGCACTGGCCTGGGCCGGTTTCGGTGATCTCGACCTGTCGTTCCTGAAGCTGATCGCGTTTATCGGCGTCATCGCCGCGATGGTGCAGGTACTCGAAATGACGCTCGAATTCCACGTGCCCAGGCTGCACCGGGCGATGGGTATTTTCCTGCCGTTGATTACCGTCAACTGCGCCATCCTGGGCGGCAGCCTGTTCATGGTCGAGCGCAGCTACAGCTTCGGCGAGAGTGTCGTCTTCGGTTTCGGTTCCGGGCTTGGTTGGGCGCTCGCAATCGTCATGTTCGCGGCGATTCGTGAGCGTCTCAAATATGCCGATATCCCCGATGGATTGCAGGGGCTGGGCATGAATTTCATCGTTGCCGGCATCATGTCACTCGGCTTTCTCGCCTTTGCGGGGATGGCTTGATGCTGGAAACTATTCTCGGCGTCGTTTTTTTCTCCGGCATCGTACTGCTGCTGACGCTGTTCGTGCTCGGCGCGCGTCGCCTGCTGGTGCCGCGTGGCGAATGCGACATCGAGATCAACGGGCGTAAAAGCGTCAGGGCCGAGATCGGGCAGCACCTGCTCGAGGTATGCCAGGGCGCCGGTATTCATGTACCCAGCGCCTGTGCCGGTGCCGGTACCTGCGGCCTGTGCAAAACGCGCGTGCTCGTCGGCGGTGGGGAGGCCGGGCCGCAGGAACTCGCCCACCTGAGCCGTCGCGAGGCCGCCCGCGGCGGGCGCCTGGCTTGCCAGGTGCGCGTGTTAGGACCGATGTCGATCGAGGTCGACGAGGCTTATTTCGACGTCAGGACCTGGGATTGCGTGGTCGAGAAAACGCGCAATGTCAGTACCCTGATTCGTGAAATTGTTTTCCGTCTGCAGGAGCCGATGGAGTTTCGTGCCGGCAGTTTCGTCGAGCTGACCAGCCCGCCTTACCGGCTCGAATTCAAGGATCTCGAGATCGAAGCCGAGTTTCGTGACGTCTGGGACCGCTTCGACCTGTGGCGTCTCGAGGCCGGCAGCGATATCGAAGTAACGCGCGCCTACTCGATGGCTAATCACCCCGCCGAGGAGGGCCTGATCATTCTCAATATCCGCATTGCGCTGCCGCCGACGGGCCAGGCCGACGCGCCGCCGGGGGTGGTATCGAGCTGGCTGTTTTCGCTAAAGCCGGGTGATAAGGTAACCCTGCGCGGGCCCTATGGTCATTTCGCGGTCGAACCGTCCGAGCGCGAACTGGTGTTCATCGGCGGTGGCGCTGGCATGGCGCCTTTGCGCGCGCAAATTCTCGACCTGCTCGAAACCCAGCAATCGAAGCGCAGGATCACCTACTGGTACGGCGCGCGCTCGAAGCGTGAGCTGTACTACGACGACGTGTTCGACCGCCTGCAGCGCGAACACGAGAATTTCGAGTGGCATCCGGCGTTGTCGGAGCCCGATACGAGCGACGCCTGGGCGGGATACACCGGCTTCATCCACCAGGTCGCTTACGACAATTACCTGGTACAGCATCCGGCGCCGGAAAGCTGCGAGTATTACCTCTGCGGTCCGCCAATGATGGTGCAATCGGTGCTGGCGATGCTCGACGATCTCGGTGTCGATGCGGAGAATATCCATTATGATGACTTTGGTACCTGACCAACAGGGGGAGGTTTGAGATGACAAGCATGCTGATCGCGATCCCGCTATTCATGCTCGCGGTTATCGGCCTGGCGCTGGGTGTGATACTGAAGCGGCGGCCGTTGGGCGGCAGTTGCGGCAACTGCACCAATTGCCTGGTGCGGAAGGTAGACTGAATCATGAAAGCGACGATCGAAAACTTCATGGCAACCGAGCTCGTCACCTTCACGCCCGATGACGATATCATCCACGCGATGCGGGTATTGCTGGACAGGCACCTGTCCGGTGCGCCGGTGGTGGATGGCGATGGCAAACTCGTCGGTATCCTGTCGCAAAAGGATTGCCTCGCGATTGTCTACAACACCGCTTACCACCAGGATATCGGTGGCAAGGTCGATCAGTACATGCACCACGAGGTCGAACAGCTGGACGCGGACTGCAGCATTTTCGATGCCGCCGATCGTTTCCTGCATTCGAATTATCGCCGCTTCCCGGTACTGCGCGACGGTCAGCTCGTCGGCCAGATCAGCCGCCACGATATCATGCGAGCGCTGGACGAGATTTACCTGCGCGGAAGGTCCTGATCGATCAGCTTATTGCGTCGTAAACCGCGTCGCGGAAATCCTTGCGCCCGGCATGGTGCAGCGACGGCAGGTACTGCTGCATCAGGATCGCGACCAGTTGCCTTTGCGGATCGACCCAGCAATAAGTATCGGCCATTCCGCCCCAGCCGAAGTCGCCGCGCGAACCCGCGGCAGCGGTGTTTGCCGGATCCATGTTGATGCAGTAACCGAGGCCGAAGCCGTATCCGCTGTACTGCCCCGGCGCGATACCGTTGAAGGAAAGTGGCAGCAGCGCTTGCGCCACGTGATTCTGCGTCATCAAGGCCACGGTTTCGGGTTTGAGGAAGCGATGACCTTCGAACTCGCCGCGGTTTAGCATCATTTGTGCGAAGCGCCAGTAATCGGGCGCCGTCGACGTGAGCCCGCCGCCGCCGGACTGCAGCCGCACCGGAACACCGGATATGGCCGAAATAAACGGCGAGCTGTGGTTGCTTTCGAGCTGCGCCAGTTCGTTGCTTTCGCTATAGCCGTAAAGTGTCGCGAAACGCTCGATCCGGTCCGCGCTGACCTCGAACGCGGTATCGGACATGCCAAGCGGATCGAGGATTTTCTGTTGCAGGAAATCGCCGAAGGGCATGTCGCTGATCAGCTCGACCAGGTAGCCGCAGACATCGGTGGCGATGCTGTAATGCCAGCGTGTGCCCGGTTGAGCGATCAGCGGGAATTCGAGCAGGGTTTGCATCAATTGCTGCAGCGACTGGTCCTGGATGCCTCCGCGCCAGACTTCGGCGTAGAGTTCATCCACCGGAATATTCTCCGGGTCGAAACCGTAACTGAATCCGGCGGTGTGGGTCAGCAGCTGCCGGATGGTGATATCGGATTCGATTTTGCCCTGTTGGTAAACCTCGAGATCGCCGAGCGCCGGGATCCAGCGTTTGGCGGCATCGTCGAGTTCTAGATGGCCCTGTTCCAACAACATCATCAGGGCCACGCTGGTGATCGGCTTGGTCATCGAGTAAATGCGGAAGATCGTATCCGGCTGCAGAGGTTTATCGCTGGCGATGTCGGCATGGCCGCGGCAGGAAAAATGCACGATCTCGCCATTTCTGCTCAGCAGAGTCAGCATACCGGCCGACCTGCCGGCGCTGACGTAGGACTCCATCATCATGTCGATGCTTTCGATGGCGGGCAGGTTATGGCTTGATACTGTCACGGCTTTAACCGGTTTAACGCGTCATCGATGGCGGCGACGGTTTTATCCGCGTTGGACGCAGAAAACGGTAACGGCGGGCGCAGCTTCAGAATCTGGCCGTAACGCCCGGAGTAGCCGGTGATTACCCCCTGTTCCAAGATCAGGCTGCCGAGGTGGCGCATTTGCTCACGCGACCAGGGTTCGCGCGTGTCCGCGTCGACATCCCATAGTCTCGTGCCGGCGCCGCGTACCAGGTGCAGCGGCTCATCGAAAAAATTCTGGTATGTCGGGCCCAGCGTTTGCCGGCGACGTATGAACAGGTCCTGTTGGATCATGCGTTTGTCGCGTTAAATCGATAGCTGTCCGATGGTAACCCGGGTTTCGCCGCCGAGCACGGGTTTTTCCAGGGTAATGGTCATGCCTTCGGCGGCGCAGAGGCTGCGTGTCGGCGCGCGCCGTGATTTCAAATACTTCTCGTTTTCGATCTGGATTTCATCGAGTTCGGAGTCGCTGCGGTCCGGGTCGTGATGAAACATGACCAGCGTGCCGACCTCGGCATCGGTGGCGAGTTGACGCAGCTGCGAAATCAGCGTGTGCCCCCAGCCGTGCTTGTGCGGCATGTCGTTGTCGGTGTATTGCGCATCGTGGATCAGCACGTCGACGCCGTGCAGGTAGTTGACCCATTGATCGTAGCCGGTCACCGGTGCCTCGGGCGGGAATAGTTCGTTATCGGTTACGTAGGCGCAGGTCATGCCGTTATCGTTGATCCTGTAAGCCGTGCCGCCGCCCGGGTGGTTCAGCGCCTGCTTGACCACCTGGATGCCCTCGCGTTCGTAGAGTTCGCTTTCGATCCCCTTGAACTTGGCGATATTGTTCGACGGCAGGTCTTCGACCCTGACTGGAAAATGCGTGCCGTCCATTTGCGATAGCAGCGTGCTCAACAGCTTGCGTCCGGCATCGACGCTGATGTAAACATGGATGTCACGATCGGGCTGATAAATCGGTTCGAAAAACGGGTAACCCTGAATGTGATCCCAGTGCCCGTGCGACAGTAACAGGTTGGCGGGCGTGGACTTCTTGGCCAGGCGGTGGCCGAGCATGCGAATGCCGGTGCCGGCATCGAGGATCAGGTCGTTGCCGCTGTCCAGTTCGATATGCACACAGGAGGTATTGCCGCCGTACTTGACCGTCTGCGGCCCGGGAGCAGCGGTGGAACCACGCACGCCGTAGAAGGTAATAATCATTGCACGGCGGCGTTACGAAGAGGATTCGGCGGCTGCGTTTTCATTGATTTCATTTGATTCAACCCCGTCATCCGGGTTAACCAGAACCAGTCCGAGCAACATGACGACAACCGATATCCAGACCCAGAGGGAGTGTTGTTCGGCAAACAGCATGATGCCCCAGATTACACCGGAAATCGTAACCACATATGCGCACTGGCTCGCAAAAACCGGTCCCGAAGACTTGATCGTATAAAAAAACATCGAATAGGCAAAACCGCTGCCGATCGCGATCCCGATAATCGCGAGACCGGCATCGGTAGCCAGCCAGGTCCAGGATTCATCGACGCCGAGATAAATCGCCAACGGGAACTGGATCAGGCTTGCTATCAGGTTGGAGGCAAACAGTAATTCGCGAATATCGACCCGGTGCGGGATGCCGCGGCTGATGTAAACATTTTCGATCGCATAGAGTACGGCGCACACCAGTACCAGCAGTATCCAGAAGCTGGCGTCGTCGCTGCTCAGTCCCTGGTCGGGAATCACCAGCAGCAGAATGGCAATCATACCGAGTACGATTCCGAGCATGCGGCGGGCGATAACCGACTCGTAGCGCAACACCAGCATGATTGCGTAGGTGAACAGCGGCACCGTCGAAACGGTGATGGCCAGTATGCCGGCCGAAAGGTGGGGAGCGGCGAAGTAGTAAAACAGGTTCGGCGCGGTAATTCCGACCAGCGCCAGCACCAGGTAGTGGCGCAGGTTGGCCGGATTAAACAGGGTGATCTTCCACAGCAGGCAGATGACCAGAAAAAAAGCGCCGGTCAGTACCACCTGCCAGGCCGACAGTGCGAGCGGATGCGCCCCTTTCGCGGTTGCAATCAATGCCAGCGAAAAGGTCGCCCCCCATATCACGCCGGCGCTCAGAATCAGCAGGTAAGGAAACAGTCGATGCTCGGTCATGTAAGACTTGTTATCTGTTATGGAGCCCGGATGGTGTCGATTATAATGAGCAAAACGTTGTGTCGATATGTATTTTTCGCCGTCAGTCGACGACAATCAGGATGCCTATTACATTATCGGGATCAGCATGAGTTACCAGACCGTAGAATACGAGCTCGACCAACAGATCGCGACGATTCGCCTTAATCGGCCGCAATGTCTCAACGCCATGAACCGGCAGCTGGTCGACGATGTCACCGCGGCGTTTCGCCGTGCCAATCGCGATGAGCGGGCCAGGGTAATCCTGTTTTGCGGCGCCGGCCGCGCGTTCTGTGCCGGTGATGACCGGCGCGCGCATCAGCATTTCGAGGACGAGGCAGCGGCGCGTGAATTTGTCGACGCGATACAGCAGGCCACGCGCGAAATCGTGTATGGCGACAAACTCGTCGTCGGCGCGATTCAAGGCTGGGCCGTTGGCGGAGGATTCGAATGGGCGATCAACTGCGACCTGACGCTGTGGGCGACCGATGCGCGCGCGTTTTTTCCCGAGGTTTCGCTAAACCTGCTGGTCACCGGAGGCATTACCTCGCTGCTGCCGGCACTGGTCGGTCTCAATAAGGCACGCGAAATGCTGTTGCTCGGCGAAAAATACGACGCGGTAACTTTGCATGCGCTGGGCCTGGCCACGCGCGTGGTCGACGAAGATCGGCTGATGACCGAGGCGCGCGCGATGGCCGGACGTGTTGCCGAGTTGCCGGTGTTTTCAAGCCGCGCGATGAAGCGCGTGCTGAACCAGGTGGCGATGCAATCGATCGAAACCGCGCTCGAACTCGAAACCGAAGCCACCGTGGCCGGTTTTCTGGATCCAGAGACGACCCGTTTACTGCAGGATTTCTGAGAATTTTGCTTGCACATTAAAGCGCTTCGCGGCACATTTCGTAACTAGCGACTCCAGAAAAGCAGGAACATGGACTACCTCAAATTTTTCATCGACGGTGACTGGGTAGACCCGCTTGAGCCGGCCACCATCGACGTCATCAATCCGGCTACCGAACAGCCTTTTGCGCAGATCAGTGCCGGCAGCACCGCCGATGTCGACCGTGCGGTCGCGGCGGCGCGAAAGGCGTTTGTCGAATATTCCCAATGCAGCGTCGAGCAGCGACTGGCACTGCTGGAGAAGATTCGTGTCGTCTACAAGGAATATTTCGACGATATCGCCCAGGCAATTTCCGACGAGATGGGTGCGCCGATCGATCTTGCGCGTAAATCGCAGGCCAGGCTCGGTGCCGCTCATATCAAGAGTGCGATCAAGGCGCTGTTGAACTTCAAGTTCGAAAGCATCGAGGAAGACATGATTCTGCGCTACGAACCGATTGGCGTGTGTGGAATGATCACACCGTGGAACTGGCCGATGAACCAGGTCGCGGTCAAGGTGATCCCGGCGCTGGCGGCTGGCTGCACCATGGTATTGAAGCCAAGCGAAGAGTCGCCGCTGGATGCAATGATTTTTACCGAGGTGCTGCGAGAGTCGGGCGTTCCTGCCGGCGTGTTCAACCTGGTCAATGGTTACGGTCCGGTTGTCGGCGAAGCCATGTCGAAGCATCCCGGTATCGATATGATGTCATTTACCGGTTCGACGCGTGGCGGCATTGCGGTCGCCAAAGCAGCTGCCGATACGGTCAAACGCGTCGGCCAGGAACTCGGTGGCAAGTCGCCGAATATTATTCTGAAAGACGCCGAAATCGACGAGGCGGTGCGCGACGGTGTGCTTTACATGATGGATAATAGCGGTCAGTCCTGCAATGCACCGACGCGCATGCTGGTGCCGAGTAACGCGATGGAAACCGCCATCGAGGCGGCACGCGCGGCGGCCGAAAGTATCGGCGTCGACGATCCGGCCAAGCCAGGCAAGCATATCGGTCCGGTGGTCAACCAGGTGCAGTTCGACAAAATCCAGGGACTGATTCAGCAGGGTATCGACGAGGGTGCGACGCTGGTCACCGGCGGCACTGGCCGGCCCGAGCATCTGCCCACCGGTTATTACGTCAAACCGACCGTGTTCGCCAACGTCGACAACAGCATGACGATTGCGCGCGAGGAAATATTCGGGCCGGTGCTCGTCATTATCGGTTACGAAACCGAGGACCAGGCTGTCGAAATCGCTAACGATACCGACTATGGCCTGGCCGCCTATGTCTGCTCGAGCGAGATGGCGCGGGCCAGGGCGGTCGCGCGTCGGCTGCGCGCCGGGCAGGTTGCGATCAACTATGTCGGCGGTACTTCGGATACGCCTTTCGGCGGTTATAAACAATCCGGTAACGGCCGCGAAAAAGGCCGCTGGGGACTCGAGGAATTCCTCGAGCTGAAAGCAATCACCGGCTCCGTTATGGACCAGATGACGTGAGCAATGCAGGCGTCAGTTTCGACTTCAGCCAGCAGCGTGTGCTGATCACCGGCGGCACCTCGGGAATCGGCGAGGCGACCGCGCTGGCCTTCGTCAAGGCCGGCGCGCGTGTCGTCATCAGTGGCCGCAGCGACGATCGCGCACGCGATATCATGCGGCGCTGCAAGAACGGGAACGGCAGTATCGCCTTTGTTGCCGGCAATATCGGCAAGCGCAAGAAATGCGAGCATGTCGTCTCCGGCGCCGTCGGCATTCTCGGTGGCCTCGACATTGTCGTCAATTGTGCGGGCGTGATTTACCACGCCACCGCCGAGGAGACCACCGACGAGCAGTGGCAGGAAACCATGAATGTCAACGTCAGCGGCATGTTTTATATCTGCCGCGCCGCGATTCCGCATTTGCGCGAGAGCAAGGGCACGATCGTCAATATCGCTTCCGACGCGGCGCTGACCGGCAGTTATCATCTGACCGCCTACTGCGCCAGCAAGGGGGCGGTACTGCAGATGACGCGGGCGATGGCGCTCGACTACGCGCATGAAGGCATTCGCATCGTGCCGATATGCCCGGGCGACGTCGATACGCCAATGCTGCGTGGAGAATTCCGTGACCGTGGCCTCGAGCTCGAGGAAGGGCTGCGCGAGTCGGCCGAGGGCGTGCCGCTGAACCGCGTCTGCAGCGCCGAAGAAGTCGCCGACATGGTGCTCTATGCCTGCAGCGATTCGGCCCGCTTCATCACCGGTTACCCGCTGGTGCTGGACGGTGGCAACCGCGCCTGACGCATACCGTCTAGAATTCGATATTCTCGCTTAATAGAGCCATTACCTCGCGCCAGTGTTTTTCTGCCCTGGCACCGGATTTTTTGAAGATGCCGGCAAAGCGTCGGCGCTGCACCTCGGTCAGCTCGAATTCCAGTTTTTTGCCCTTCGTCGTCAGCTGCAGGCGCTTTATGCGACGGTCGGTGGCATCGGTTTTTTGCGCGATATAACCGCCTTCGATCATTTTCTTCAGGGGTTGATGCAGGTACTGCTTGGATACGCGCATGATGCCGAGCAATTCGTTGATACTGCAGTCGGCGTTACGCCCGATAAAATAGAGCAGGCGGTGATGGATACGGGCCAGGCCGAGTTCGGCGAGCCGTTGATCGGGTTGCTGTGTCATCGCGCGGAAGCCGAAATGCATCGCTTCCAGCGCCTGGTTCAGTTCCTGTTCTCGCTTTGACATGGGAAATTACGTCAATAAAGTTGACATTATAAGTCTAATGGTTTAAAAAATATAGGTCATTAATATTGACCTATATGCATGAATAATAACGCGCTTTGCTGGATCGATGGTTCGATCATGCCCGCCGTCGAGGCCTCGGTTTCGGTTTTCGATCACGGTTTGCTCTACGGCGACGGCGTATTCGAGGGACTGCGCTTTTATAACCGCCGGACTTTCATGCTGCAGGCCCACCTCGAGCGCCTGCAGCAGTCGGCCGACGCGATCGGCCTGGAGTTGCCTTACAGCCTCGGCCAGCTCGCCGACGCGATCGAGAAATTGATCGCTGCCTACCCGCAGGACGCGGGTTACCTGCGCCTCGTGGCCACTCGCGGCCCCGGATCGCTCGGTATCGATCCGCGCTCCTGCCTACGCCCGCTGGTGTTTATCATCGCCGATGCGCTCAGGGTCATGAACGTCAGCGACATCAGCCAGGGCGTCAGCCTGCATATTGCCAAAACCCGCCGCATGCCGGCCGAATGTCTGAATCCGGAAATCAAGAGTCTCAATTACCTGAACAATATTCTCGCGCGTATCGAAGCCAATCGCACCGGTGCCGACGAAGCCTTGATGCTGAATCTCGACGGATTTGTCAGCGAGGGCAGCGTAGACAATATCTTTATCACGAGCGAGGGAGTATTGCGCACGCCGCCGCTCGGTGATGGCCTGCTCGCCGGCATTACGCGCGAGGTCGTGATCGAGGCTGCCGGCGCGGCCGGTATCGCCTGCGAGGAAGTCAGTCTCAGACCCGCCGACCTGTTTGCCGCGGACGAATGTTTCCTAACCGGCACCGGCGCCGAATTGATCCCGGTTCGTCAAATCGACGAGCACTGTTTTTCGCTTCCGCACAGGCCTCTGATCCCTGCGATCATGCGGGGATTTCAGGATCGAATAGCCAGCGAGTGCCGGGCAGGTTAACATAGCCGCTCGATTTTCCCGGGGGAGGTCCGATGAAAGTAATCGTTGTTGGCGCCAGCGGCGCCGTCGGCAAGGCTGCGGCGGATGCGCTGGCGCAGCGCCATGAAGTCATCCGCGTTAATCGCAGCGGCGGCGACGTTCGAATGGATATCGAGGATATCGACAGCATCCGCGCGATGTATCAGCAGGTTGGCAAGGTCGACGCGGTGGTCAGCGCGGTCGGTCACGGCCATTTCGGTCCGGTCGATCAAATGACCAGCGAGCAATTCATGAAAGGCATCAACCACAAGCTGCTGCCGCAGGTGAACCTCGTGCTCGAAGGCTTCGATTACGTCAATGACGGTGGTTCGTTCACGCTGACCAGCGGCGTATTGAACCGCGACCCGATTCGAGGCGGTTCCTGCGCGGCCGCGGCCAACGGCGCGCTCGACGGCTTCGTCCGCGGCGCCGCCGTCGACATGCCGCGCGCTATCCGTATCAACACGGTTAGCCCGGAAGTGCTCGAAGTCTCGAGGCAAAAGTACGAAGGCTTTTTCCACGGTCACTACCACGTGTCCAACGAAGCTGTCGGTCTGGCTTACTGCAAGGCGGTCGAAGGTTGTCTCAGCGGCCAGGTCTTCATCGTCGATTTCGGTTAGTAAAACACGCCATGACCGGTGCCCGCCGTCATTGCGAGCAAAGCTAAGCAATCTTCTCGACCCTGTTGCGAAATCAAGCACCACGTCTACCGAGGGAGATTGCTTCGTCCCGCCACGGCCCCCCGGACGGCCTTTGGCCATCCGGTAGGCCTCGCGCTCCTCGCAATGACGAGCTAACTTGAGCGCCGTTCCGGCTTTATTCTTTTTTACGGATTATCAGGGCGTCGACCGCGAGCGCGACTTGCGCATTGGCGATAACGGGATTGATGTCGATGGAGTCGATGCCGTCGCGCAATTCCCAGGCGATTTGCGACAGCTTGACGATGCATGCGATCAGCGCTTGCCGGTTTACCGGTGGCTTGCCGCGCACCCCGCGCAGCAACTTGTCCACCTTGAGCGAGGTCAGCAATTCGTCCGCCTCGTTTGCATCCAGCGGACACATCGCGACCGCGCGATCGGACAGCAGCTCGATCAGGATACCGCCCGCGGCGACCATGACGATCGGCCCGAACTGCGGGTCGTTGAGCGTGCCGAGCCCGATTTCGATGCCGTCGGCTAGCATTTGCGAAACCAGCGCTTTCGGTCCGAGACGGCCGCACAGGTCCGCATAGTACTGCCGCAAATCGGACTCTGAGTCGATATTGACGAAGACGCCATTGCTGTCGCTTTTGTGGTCGAGCCCGGCTTCGGCGGTTTTCAGCACCAGCGGGTAACCGATTTCGTCAGCGGCGCTGAGCAATTCGGCCTGGCTCGAGATTAGCCTGTGTTTGACCACGGGCAGGTCAAAGTCGGCCATCAGCGCCAGGGCATCGCTCTCGCCGAGCGAATCGGATTCGAACGCTGAAAGTCTTTGCCGCCAGTCTTCGATACGCTCCGCGGCGAGCGCAGCCTTCACCCTGTCACGCGGCGGTTTGTACCTGAAGCGGTGATAGTCGAACAGGTGGCGAAATGCGAGCAGGGTTTCGTGTGCGCCATCGATCACGGGTACCCCGGCGGCGTGCGCGCGACGGCAGATTTCGGCGTTGGCCAGATCGGAATAGCATGTAGCCAGCGCGATCGGCTTGTCGGTTTTTTTGCTGACCGACTCGACCGCGCGGAAAATCGCTTCGGACAGGTAATAGCCGTCGCGATAGTTGCTGATGAAAGCGCCCGCGGCGACATTGGGATCCTGCATCAGCGCGTGCATGCAGGCCTCGAAGCGCTGCTCGAAGCGTTCGTGTGACCCCCAGGCGTCGAGCGGATTTTCCGGCTTGAGCCCGGGATCCAGGTTTTTCTCGAGCTCGGCAATGGTCGAGTCTTCAAGGCGGGCAAATTCGATGCCGTGTTCGAATGCCTCGTCGGTGACCAGTTCGCGAAATCCGCCCGATTCGAAGGCCGCGGCAAAACCGCCGTCGGCGGCCTCGCGCCCGGATTGCAGCAGCATCAGGATCGATGCCATCTCGTCGAAGTCGTCGACCTCGATTACGCCGTAACGCTTGAACAGCGCTTCGAATACGGCATGGTTACCGGCGATCGCGCCGGTATGGGTCAGCGCCATCGCCGCGCCGAGCGGCGACTTTCCGATCTTCAACACCACCACCGGAATGTTTTTCCGGTTGGCCTTTTCGAGCGCGGCTATAAAGGCTTGCGGATTGCGTATCGTTTCCAGAAACAGCCCGATCACGCGCGTGTCCGGTTGTTCCAGGCTCCAGTCCATGTAGTCGGCGACCGTCGTCGTCATCTCGTTGCCGGCCGAAACGCACAGGTTGAAACCGAGTCGGCAGCCGTTGTGTGCCAGCGTGGTGAAGGCCGAGCCGGATTGCGCGATGTAACTGATTTCGCCCTTGATGATTTCGGCCGAGCGCGGAAAGATGCCGGCGTACAGGTCGGCGCCGATATTATAGAATCCCATGCCGTTCAGGCCGCAGACGTGAATACCGGCGGCCTGCGCCATCTCGGCCAGGCGCTGGATCAGTTTCGGTTCGCTGTCATCGTCGAGCACGCCGCTGGAGTAAATCGTCGCCGCTTTTGCGCCGTGATCGATACTCGCCTCGAGCGCAGTTTCGAGCTGTGCATTGCCGAGCGCGATGACGACATGTTCGACCGTTGACGGCAGCGATTCGATGGTGGGGTAACAGGTCTGACCGAGAATTTCGCGGCTGCGTCGATTGACCGGGAAAATCTCGCCGGCGAAGCCGGAATTGATAACCATGTCGGCGAGGGTGGCGCCGGGCGAGCCGGCACGCTCGGAAGCGCCGACCAGCGCGATGCGCGCCGGCCGCAGCAGTGGATCGAGATAGTGTTCACTCATTCCGGTCGAGCCGCGCCTCGCGCCAGGCCAGTGCGTGTTTCAGGCCCTCGCTGCGCAGTATCTGATTGAAGCGCTTGCGCAGCTCGGTTTCCAGCGTTTCGATCTTGACCGAGGTGTCGGCGCCTTTGCGCAGCGCCTGGTCCAGCCCCATGATGTCGTAAGTCTGGTTGATCGCGCGCTTGGTCAGGCGAACCGAGTCGGGATCCATCAGCGCGACTTCCCGGGCGAGCTCGATACCGCGTTCGAGACCCTTGCC
This sequence comes from Gammaproteobacteria bacterium, assembly GCA_020354435.1. Taxonomy (GTDB): domain Bacteria; phylum Pseudomonadota; class Gammaproteobacteria. The sequence goes on along the minus strand of CP070646.1, from coordinate 2,641,113 downwards.
CTCTTCGACGACCTCGTTGACGATGCCATAGTCGAGCGCCTCGCTGGCGCGCATCCGGTCCTGGCCGGTCAGCAGCATCTTCTTCGCCCGTTTCGGGTTGACGTACCAGGGCAGCAACAGCGCGACGATGCTGCTGCCGAAACGCAGCTCGGGCTCGCCGAAGCGGCTGCCCTTTTCGCACACGCTCATGTCGCAGGCGAGCGCGATCTCGAAGCCGCCGGCCAGCGCGTAACCGTGGACCACGGCGATAGTCGGCTTGGAGCAATGCCAGAAACGCATGATCAGTTTTAGATCGGCGTTGATCGCCTTGCGCCAATCGGCCTCGGTTTTGCGGTTGGCCTCGATCCCGGCCTGGAGATCGAAACCGGCGCAAAAGGCGCGGCCATTGCCGTTGACGACGACCGCGTGCACGGCATCGTTGGCTTCGATCTGGTCGAAGGCATGGTGAATTTCGTCGATCATTTCGGCGTTGATCGCGTTGAGTTTTTGCGGGCGGTTAAGACTGATTACCGCCAGCGGGCCCTGGCGATCAAATTCGATGGTGTTATATGGCATGGAGTTCTCGGCGAGCACGTATTCGGATGATTATAAGCAGCTTTCCACGGGAGCGTACAGACCGATCGGGTCTCGAGGTAAATATATCACTTCAAACATCCGGTATCGTGGGTCGCCTTTAGCTAAACATCGGCCAATAGTGACGCATTTGAGACTTTACCGCGGTCTTCAAGCGACGCTAGAATCGCTCGACCATTCCAGGCAAACGGTTAACGGCAATGGCTTCAACACCCTTTAACCCTACCGGCGAATACCAGCCCGAATCGACAATCGGCCTGCCGGTCCTCTACCGCTGGCCGCCGCGACCGCTGGCGGCGTTAAAATACCTGCTTTTCGATATGCTGTTTCCCTGGGGATATCTTATCATCGCGCTGGCTTTCCTCAGCTGGTACTACCTGACCCCGTCGCTGGAAGCGATGCGGGAATTCGAGGCCGGCTGGATTGCGGCGATCTGGTTGCGCAATGCCGCACTGCTGATGCTGGTCGCGGGCGGTTTGCACTGGTGGCTGTACGTGCGCCGCGGGCAGGGTAACCGCTACAAGTTCCACGACAAATGGCTGGCAACGGAGAATAGACAGTTTCTGTGTGGTAACCAGGTATGGGATAACATGTTCTGGAGCCTGGTTTCCGGGGTCAGCATCTGCACCGCCTACGAGGCGATCACTTTCTGGCTCTACGCCAATGGTTACCGCTCGGTGCCTGCGATCAGCGAACATCCGGTCTATTTCCTGGCCTGCATCATCGGCGTTTTCTTCTGGGGCACGATTCATTTCTATTGTATCCATCGCCTGTCTCACTGGCCTCCGCTTTACCGGATTTCGCACGAGCTGCATCATCGTAATCTCAATACCGGGCCGTGGACCGGGATTTCGATGCATCCGATCGAGCACCTGCTGTACTTCAGTGTCTTCATCCTGGTCTGGTTCGTGCCGGTACACCCGGTGGTGATCGTGTTGCTGAGCCTCTACATGAGTCTCGGCCCGGCACCGTCGCATTCGGGATTTAATTTCGTCGAAATCGGCGGCAAGCGATTTTTTACCGGCGACTGGTTTCACCAGCTGCATCATCAGTACTTTAATTTCAATTTCGGCAATACCACGTCACCGCTGGACCAACTGTTCGGCAGCTGGCACGACGGCAGCCGAGAATCGCTGCAGGCACAGAAAGAGCGCAAGCGCCGGCAGCGCCGCGCGACCGCCTGACAATCAGCTCGATAGATAAGCCGTGAGCCAGTGGAGCGTTTCCGTGGTCGGTAGCGTCGGGAAATACTCGGCGCCGACGTAGCCATGGTATCCCAGCGCATCGATCAGCGCGAAAATCGATTCGAAATCGATACTGCCGAGACCGGGCTCGGTACGGCCGGGCAGGTCGGAAAACTGGATGTGCCAGACCCGGTCGATGATCGCGGGCAGCTCGCTTTCGATATCCGCGCCCATCATTCGCATATGATACAGATCGTACTGCAGGCCGAGCTCGATATCGGGCAGGGCCGCAATCAGGTCGATGGCTTGCTGCAATCGGTCGAGAAAAAATCCAGGCAGGTCGATACTGTTAACCGGTTCGGTTAGCAGCCTGATACCGAGTTCACGCGTCAGCTCGTATGCCTTGCCCAGGCTGTTTTCGAACGCGGCCTGGCAGTCCGCGCGGTCGTGCCGAGAGTCGGGCCGGCCGGCGAGCAGGTTCATCGCCCGTGGCTGCAGAATTTCGGCATACTTGCGCGCCTCCTGCAGGGCCTGGTCGAACTCGGCTTCGCAAGCGGGAACCGAGGCCAGACCCTGGCCGCCGGCCATCAGGTCGCCGACCGGAAAGTTCATCAAAACCAGCGGCATGTCGTGCGCATCCAGCGCCTGGCGCAGGCTGGTTGGCTTCAGATCGTAAGGAAACTGAATTTCGATCGCATCAAAGCCGTCCGCGGCGGCTCGACCAATACGTTCGATCGGCGGAAATTCCTGATACAGGGTGGTGATATTGGCGCAGAATTTCGGCAAATTGATACCTTTTTACCGCTACAGGAGTCCAGTCGCCGACTGGGCGCCTGGCGATCACGAAGTCCTCGATCGCGTTCGGCGATGGTTTCCCCACTGTTCGGTCTTTCCAATGACGGCGTTCGAAAATGATCAGTTTACAACGCCTGCGAGCACGATAATAATTTCTTTTTTTGAGAGTGTAGTGGCATGGCACTGAAACTACTGGCGCTGGGTGGCGACGGCATCGGCCCCGAGGTGGTCGAAGCCTCGCTACAGGTACTCGAAGTTGCGTCCAAGTCGGTTGGCCTCGGCATCGATCTCAGCGAAGATTTGCTGCACGGTGCATGCTTTGAAAAATTCGGCCGCTTCATTCGTGCCGAAACGCTGGACAAGGCACGGCACTCGGATGCGCTGTTAGTCGGTGCAACCGGCGGCCCGCGCTGGGATCATATCGTCGTCGACGGCGGGCCCGAGGAACAGGACGGGCTGATGAAGCTGCGTCACGAGCTGCAGGTGTTCGCCTGCCTGCGTCACGCCCGTGCGCACGAGGCGCTGCTTGCGCGCACCGCGTTCAAACCCGAAGTCATCCGCGGCGCCGATGTCATGGTTATGCGCGAGCTTTGCGGCGGTGCCATGTTCACGCAAACCCGCGGCATCGACGAGACCGCCGATCGTGGCCGCCGCGGTTACGATCTGAACGAATATACCGAGGCCGAAATCGAACGCTTCGCACGAGTCGGTTTCGAGGTCGCACGCCGGCGTCGGGGGCGCCTGCTGTCGGTCGACAAGTCCAATGTATTCGTCGCCGGCAAGCTATGGCGAGAAGTCGTCGGCCGCGTCGGCAGGTCGGAGTTTGCCGATGTCGATCTGACCCATTTTTATACCGACAATGCCGCCTACCAGCTGTGCTGCCGGCCGGCCGATTTCGATGTCATCCTGGCGGACAACCTGTTCGGCGATCTGCTCTCCGACCAGTCGGGTGCGATCGCCGGTTCGCTCGGCATGCTGCCGTCGGCCTGCCTGGCGGAACTGCCCGTCGGCGGGCGCACGGAAAAGCCGGCAATCTACGAGCCGGTGCACGGCAGCGCGCCGGACATCGCAGGTCTCGGAATTGCCAACCCCATTGGTACGATCCTGTCGGTGGCGATGCTGCTCGATTACAGCGCCGGCGAAGTGGTCTGCGCGCGCAAGATCGATGCCGCGGTCGATGCGGCACTGAACGAGGGTTTCGCCACGCGCGATCTCGGCGGTACGCATAGCACAAAGCAAATGACCGACGCGGTGATTCGGCAATTTCGAGCGCTCTAGCCCCGCATGCCGGTACAGCTGCCAGATTACGATTACGTCATCGCCGGCGCCGGCAGCGCCGGTTGTGTGCTGGCCGCGCGCCTGAGCGAGGATCCATCGGTCAAGGTGTGCCTGGTCGAGGCCGGTGGAAACGGTCGCAATCTGTTCATTCGAATGCCCGCCGGTAACGGTTTCGTCTTCGGTAATCCCGCACTCGACTGGGGATTCGAGTCGGTGCCGCAGGCGGGGCTGAACGGGCGGCGCATTTATTTTCCACGGGGCAAGGCTCTCGGCGGGTCCTCGATCATGAACGGCATGATTTACATGCGCGGGGTTCCGGCGGATTATGACGGCTGGCGCCAGAGCGGCCTTCGCGGTTGGGGTTTTGCCGACCTGCTGCCGTATTTCCGACGTGCTCAGGGCGCGCAGAACCGAAACGACTGTTGGCATGGAGTCGAGGGGCCGCTAAAAACAGAGCTTTCGGCTAATTTCGGTACCCTGGAGCGCGCTTTTATCGAGGCCGCTATAGACGCCGGCCACGTACTCCTGGACGATTTTAACGGGGCGGAGCGGACTGGCATCGGACGTACCGACAGCACGGTTCATCGCGGTGTTCGGCAATCCTCGGCCATTGCCTATCTCGACAAGCCTCCCGCTAACCTGACGATTCTAACCGGCCGCCAGGTCGCGCGGGTGAGCCTCGACGGTCAACGCGCGGTCGGCCTGGAAACCGTTAACGGCGAACGGATTCACGCGCGCCGCGAAGTTATTCTGTGCCAGGGAGCCTTCGGCACGCCGCAGACGCTGATGCTGTCGGGAATCGGCCCGGCGGATCACCTGGCCGAACACGGTATCGAAACCGTGCTCGATCATGCGGGCGTAGGTGAAAATCTGGCTGACCACCTGGACGTCTCGATGCAGTATGGTTCCGAGCGCATGGACCTTAGCCTTGCCCGTTTTCAGCGCCTTGACAAGGCCGCGTCGCTGATGGCGCAGTGGTTGTGGAGTGGCAAGGGTTCGGGAGCCGGCGCCTTTTTCTCGGTCGCTCTGTTTCACGCTCTCGACGACCCGGCCCTGCCCGAGTTTGAAGTGTTCATGACACCGATGGTGGTGGATGAAAACCTGGTAAACGGCGCTGATGAATCAACTCCGCTATTGCAGCGTCTCGGCCGCAAACTGCTGGTGCGTGGGCGCAAGGTAGCGAAGCCTGGCATTCAGATCGACATTAACCTCGAGCGGCCCCGCTCGCTGGGCAGCGTCCGCCTGGCCAGCGCCAATCCCCTGGATCACCCCGTGATCGATCCAAATTTTCTCTCCGATCCGCGGGATCTCGACGAACTGCGGCGCGGTGTGCTGGCCATGCGCGAGGTTATGGCGAAGCCGCAGATCGCGCGATACGTAACCGGCGAGCTGGGCGCCT
>CP070646.1:2625177-2635784 GCA_020354435.1 Gammaproteobacteria bacterium | reverse complement strand
GAAATCGGGCATGAAGACGAGCTGTTTTGCAGCCATTATATTAACTTTTACCTGCCCAACGGCGGCCTCGTCATGCCGAGTTACGGCATTGCCGCCGATGACGTCATGCGCGAGCAGCTCGGCAGCATCTTCGGCGATCGTAAGCTGGTCTCGGTTGATCTGAATCCGATCGCACCGGGGGGAGGCGGAATCCACTGTATTACCCAGCAGCAACCCGCCTGACCCGGGAGGATAGGTCAATCAGCAAAATGGCGCTCGCGGCGACACGGAAGTAGAAAAAAATGCGGGCCGTATTCCAAACCGGGGTTAACCAGTTCACGAGGAGGAGGAAATAGCCGATCAATGGCCCAGGGAGGGGTTCCTCCCGATCGCGAATCGCTAGCGGCCCGCTGTCCAGTATACGTGCCTGCCTGAGCGATGGATCATTTCACCCGGCGAAATTTTCGACTGCATCGAATCAGAGCTGCTTCCAGTATCGGTAGGGATAATGCCGCCTGTGGTCTTCGGTTGGTAGTTTTACGAATCCGCGAGCTTCGAAAAACTTCACTGACTCGGGTCTGGCCTTAACCAGCATACTTGGAAAACCGCTCGAACCAGCCATGCTCTCCATTTTTTCCAGGAGGCGCGAGCCGATACCGTTGCGATGCTGTTGCGGGTCCACGTAGATTCCGTGAAGCAGCGATGATTTGAGCCCGTGCGGGCATTCGGCAGGTTCGGCCGCTTCGATTGCGGCGATCCCGGCGATTTCCGATCCCGCGGTTTCGGCAATCAAAATCTGCAGATGCTCGAGATCATGAGCATGATATTGATAGAGCGGCAGGCTAATCCGTTTTACCCGTTCAGACACATGCCAGGTATCGATCGCGGCGGCAACGATCGCATTGACGCAGGGAAGATCTTGTCTCCCGGCCTCGCGCAAGGCCGCGATGTCGGATGGCCTGCGATTGGAGATATCGGAAGCGGGTAGGCCAAAGTCTGGCCCCGCGGTTGGCGCATTCAATTCATTCTCGATGGTTCTCGAGTAAGTCCAGGGTAAAAAACCACTCGGGCAGTTAAAGCGCATTGATACGGTCGAGTCTTTCGTGGATCAACATTACCGCTAGCAGAGCGATAGACTACAAGAGCGATCGCAGGACCAGGTTTTGTTAGGAATCCTCGAAGCATGCCGGGCCGTTGCGGTGCCGTAACCAGAGCTCGTAACAGCGGTGACTGACCAGATTGATCAGCGGCCAGTCCAGCATGCGCCACGGATAGCGGAACGGTGTGTGATGCCAGGCGCGAATATTGGCTTTTAAACCCGTGATCCATCGACCCTCCGCGGTTTTGAGATGAAGCCGCGACAACAGCAGCGATTTGTCCAGACAGGCTTCATCAGCGTCGAGCTCGTGAATATTCTTGAGAATTAGCCTGCCCCTGGAGAATCTTGCAAGTTTGTCGATTTCCGCACTGCAAACAGGGCATGCGCCATCGTAGTAAAGCGTATCTTTATTCATATAGTCCTTTACGCGAGATTCGCGGGGCTGGATCAGTAACTGCTGTGGAAGAATTCATAAACTGCATTTGTGGGGAATGAGGCGAAGATTTGACAATATTTCTAGACAAAACGTCACTTTTCCGGTTCTATGCTTATTTAATGTTGAGGAAATACTAGACAAAAACCCCCAGGGAGAATTATCACCATGTCCGAATCACCTGTGTCCCCGGTAAGTGACGAACCCAAATACCGCATTGGCGCCGTATGCCGTCTGACGGGTTTATCGCAACACGTTTTGCGCGTCTGGGAGAAACGCTATGGCGTGGTCGAGCCTGAGCGCAGCGAGAATCAGCGTCGGCTTTACCGTGAAAGCGATATCAAGCGACTTTCGTTACTGAAAGCATTGATCGATCGTGGTCAGGCCATAGGCTCGATAGCGGATCTGGACAATGCGGAACTGGAACGGCGCATACAGCAGTCCGCAACTGCCATGCATCTGACCGGTGCCGCGGAAAAACCGGGTCTGGCGCTGTTCGGAGAAACGCTCGCGTTGACCAGCGAGGACTATTCTACAAGCGAAATGTTTTCGTTGGTCGGTCATTTCGATGACATATCGAAATTCGCCGCTAAAAAACCGGCATTCCGCCTGGACGTGGCGGTAATCGAATGGCCCAGCCTGCACCCGGATTCGGCAGTGGAGGCCACTCGTCTGGCTAATCAACTGAATGCGAGGCATCTGATCCTGGTCTACGACTACGCGCCGCGTGCGGCGCTGCAGCGGCTCGCCAGCGATCGTATCACTGCACTGCGTTCGCCACTGGATATTGCCGCGCTCGAAGCGGTAGTCGCCTGGCGATTCGGTTTATTCACGCAAGCCGAGGGGTCGTCCGAATTCATCGGCGGCGTGGTTCCATCCCGGCTATTCAACGATCGCGAGCTTGCACATCTGGCGGCGCAAAGTCCGGCAATTGCGTGCGAGTGCCCGATGCATCTGGCTCAGTTGATAACCAAACTAGTTCATTTCGAAGCGTACAGCGCCGAATGCGAAAGCCGCAATGCCGAAGACGCGGCTTTACACAGTTACCTGCACAACACCACCTCTCGCGCACGAAATATGATGGAAAGAGCGTTGGCGCGAGTGATGGAGTTAGAGAATCTGTCGTCGCTGCCGGAGAGCTAATCAGATCCGGGGTGCGCGATTTTGCGCAGGTCCAGCTGAGTTACTGATCCCCTTAAAGTAAAAACGCCCCCGGGAGAGAGACCGGAGGCGTGAGTCTTACTAGCTTTCAAATTCTTACCATTACTGCTCCCCGGTAAGAAGGGGGCCATCCATGGCGTTTTTAACGAGAGGACTAGAAGCATAACCAATATTGTCCAATATTTGTTAATGCTTATGCGGAAAGTTAATTAAATATTTATATTTTGTCAACATTTAATTTAGATTAAATATAAACCAATTATAGACAAGCTGCGTATAACCTCATAATCAACGCCAAGGAGTCTCTCATGAAAAATATAACCCGAAGGCAATTCCTGGGATCGACGGCCGTAGTAGTCGCCATCAGCCCGTCGCTCATTTTGACCAGCCGGTCGGTTGTCGCCGCTGAGGCACCAAGACTCGATCCCATCGATGCCCAGGCAAAAGCGCTGGCCTACGTGCATCAGTCGCCGACGGCCGACAATGTCTGTGCCAATTGTCAGCTTTACACCGGGGCCGCGGATGCCGAGTGGGGGCCTTGTGCCATATTCCCCGGCAAGCAGGTAGCCGCTGCCGGCTGGTGCAGCGCCTGGGTTAAACAGGCCGGCTGATTTTACCTGGCTGAACTTGATTACAGCGTCGAACTTTGATTATTCAGGAGAAACAAATGGAAAATGATATCGCTTTGATGGCAACGGGCTATCTGCTTGCCCGCATCGGTGTGTTGCTAGCCTTTGGTTACCTTATCTATCGTGTGTTGCGCCCCACTTCGAGGAGAGTGCGCGTTCAGGCGCAAAGCCAATATGCGAGAGAGCGCTCGAACGCTACGCGGCTCAATCGCTAACGAATACGTCTCCGCCGGCATTCTGTTTCCCGCTCCAGGCAGCCATCTGTAATCGGCTGTTTTCAACAGATACCGGCGGATGACGTTCCCCGTCTCGATAGTGCGTTCATGTTCCCGGACCTGCGATCCATAGGTTTGATTTCGCCGGCGTTCGATGCGGTTCTGATGACAGATAGCGGGGATCTTGTTAGTCGCTTTATCAGGACTCATCATGCTGCTGTGAAAGAGGTTGCCCATGACTGTTAACCATGGTAAAGCGCAGTACCGGACGCTACGGCTTATTCTGGGTGATCAGCTCAATCCTGGTCATCACTGGTTAGACCAAATCGATCCGGGAGTGTTGTATGTCATAGCCGAACTCCATCAGGAGGCAACTTACGTCAAGCACCATGTGCAAAAGCTGTGCGCCTTCTTTGCCGCGATGGAAGAATTCGCCTTTGCGCTCTGCTCGCGAGGGCATGATGTGTTGTATTTGCAGCTGGAGGAAACGCTTCGCTACGACAATCTTGCCGAGTTAATCGGATCGATTTGCTTAGAACACAACATTTCCCGCTTCGAATTCCAGTCGCCGGACGAGTATCGCTTGCGCCATCAGCTGCGTAATCTGGAGCTGGATAAGGCAATCTCGGTGCATGAGTGTGGTAGCGATCATTTCCTGTTACCGGAAGCGGAATTTGCACAGTACCTGGTCGCCGGTAAGCACAATCGCCTGGAGTCTTTTTACCGCAAGATGCGCATGCGACTGGGACTGTTGATGGACGGGAACCGGCCGCTCGGTGGTAAGTGGAACTACGACGATGAGAATCGCCATCGGCTACGGCCTGACGATTTGGCTGAAATTCCGGCCCCCCTGGTTTTTGACAACAATGTCGAGTCGATACTGGGGCGTATCGACGGTTGCGACATCGAACATTTTGGCGAGCCTGTGACTTCTCTGCTGTGGCCGGTCAACCGGGCGCAGGCGCTCGAACTGCTGGAATATTTCTGCCAGCACTGTTTACCTCGCTTCGGCCAATTTCAGGACGCGATGACCTGCCGGCACGAATATCGCTGGAGTCTTTACCATTCGCGCCTGTCGTTCGCGCTCAACAGTAAAATGCTGCATCCGATGGAAGCCATCGATGCGGCGATTGCACGCTTTGAAACCGCGGACGGCCGCATCTCGATTGCGCAGATCGAAGGATTCGTGCGCCAGATCATCGGCTGGCGCGAATACGTGCGGGCTGTCTATTGGCTCAATATGCCGGAGTACGCCGAACTCAATTACCTGCATGCAGGGCGCGATTTGCCCGTGTATTTCTGGGATGGCGCAACCCGGATGAATTGCATGCAGCACGCGCTTGGGCAGTCTCTCGAGCACGCCTACGCGCACCATATTCAGCGTTTGATGATCATCGGAAATTTTTGCCTGCTCGCGGGTGTCGATCCGGCGCAGGTGGATGCCTGGTATCTCGGCGTATACATCGACGCGATCGAGTGGGTGGAGATGCCTAATACCCGGGGGATGAGTCAGTTCGCCGATGGTGGCCTGATCGCGACCAAGCCTTACAGTGCGGGCGGCAACTACATTAACAGGATGAGCGATTACTGCAAACACTGTGACTATGACGTCAGACAAAAGTCAAACGATTCGGCTTGCCCATTCAACAGCCTTTACTGGGCATTCATGATCCGGCATCGCGAGCAACTGGCTGCGAACCCGCGTATCGGTGTGATTTATCGAAGTTGGGACAGACAGGGCCCGAAGACGCAGGAAGCAACGCTGTCCCGAGCCGATTGGTGTTTGCAACACTTAGAGGATTTGTAGTGCTTGTATGAAAATGTCTATTAAATATCTATAAAAAATCTGATCTAAATTAGACATTATATCGTACAGAGTATACCTGTACGGAGGAAAGATATATGAAAAAGCAAATTGGAATGACCTGGAACGCAGTTATGGACTATCGCTTCAACCCGCTAAGGTATCTCGATATTCGGTCAGGGCATTATCTGATGCAAGTACTTTCATGGATGTGGAGCATGATATTTTCTGTTTCATTTTTGTCTATATACCAGTTCGGTTACGTCTGGGCAGCACATCTGCTCGTAGTAGGAGGGGTTTTTATTACCATCACGATTTTCAAGCGGGCGGAAACACGACGCGAGGATCTAACCCCGGCACCTTATCTGAGTCGTGCGTCCAAATGCGTTTGGCAAATGGATCGTGAGGCCTGATCGACGCAATCAAGCTGAGAACGGCGTATATCGGCCCCGGCCGTGGCAGACATTATTCTGCCGCAAGGGCATGGTCCGTTTAGATGACAGCCACGCAATCCTTTCATTGAACGATACCTGCCCGTATTGCCGGTTTCGATAGCCCCTGGAAGCTTCCCTTTGTGCGCTGCAACGAGTTTGTGACCGTCGTCAAACCATAACGATCAATTGAGCAAAGGGGTTAGATGCGAGTTACGTCCTCGGCTACTGGTTACCCTGCCAGGTCTTGCAGGCTTCGAACTGGCGCCACCGCAAATTCGGCGTCGGAACGCAGGGCACTCTCGATTTCGTCTCCATTGCCCAACTGCCCCGAGATCGTGGCCGCCTTGCCGAGTTCCGGTGAATCATCGAGTTCCGGTGAATCATAAAGAATACTCAGACCGCGGCCGGGGTCGAAGCCATTGCAGTCGTCGCTGTGGTAAGGCAGCGCGAGCGATTGAGACGCAATTGGCTGGAGACCGCGGTGCCGGAGAAATCGCCTTTGAGCACTCCATCGCCGGCATCGTTACCCTGACCGAGGCGTATCCCGCCGAAATTGGCCTTGAGCACTACTTCCCCGCGCCGAGTGCGGACATTCCTCTCGCCATTGTCGAAACCGATCTCCTCGATGACTTCGATTGTCATACCGTTTTCCAGCAGCTTCGAGTAAGCCAGCATGAAGCGGCTCTCGCTGCAGACCTTTAGCTGGAAAGGGTTGTCGTCTTCTGAATCCCGATCGACCATGTTGTAAATGACGAATCCCGAGATCGCAAGCTCGGCCTTGACCTGGGCCCTACTGAACCGCCAACCGAGACCGATAAGTGCTGCCAATATGGATGCCGTGCGGGTGCGCCAGGACGCTGCCCCGACTACCGATTTAAACTTATCCACGATTGTTCTCCATCAGCTATGTTGATGAAGAATTGTACGCGTACCGGTTTGTTTAACCCCGATTTGCAGGTCGCCAGCATGATATTCTGGAATTTGGCAGGGTTTATGCCGTAATCCGGGGTGAAATAAGTAAACTGTCCCCGAGATTCCTGAAATAAGTAAACTGTCCCCGAGATTCCTGAATGATATTAGTTCTCATTTATGGGTGCTTTTTTGCGCTGCCGGCGCCGATTATCGGAAATACGTCAATAAATAGTTATTTTTTAATAGCTATTTCCAGGATATGTATTAAGAACAGTGCAAGCGCGTGGATTTCGCGTGACCGACAATTGTTGTGGGTTTATGGATTTAATCGAGTTTAAAACGACGTTCGATACCGACGAATACATATTCAAGGAAGGCGATCCTGGAGACTGTGCCTATATCATCGAATCCGGTATGGTCGAGGTGGTGCTGGATAAGGATGGGCGCAAGCTCGTCATGGCGACGCTCACCAAGGGAGATATTGTCGGTGAGATGGCGATTATCGACCGCCTGCCGCGCACGGCCTCGGCGCGAGCGATCGTACCGACCGAGGTCACCGCGATTCCGCTCGACTACGTCAGCCAGAAAATCGAACAGTCCGATCCGACTGTACGCATGTTCCTGCGGCTTACGATGGCTCGCTACCGCGACCTGAATGCTCGCCTTGGACTGGTTTTCGAAGGCCTCTCCCTGGGTCAGGGCGATTCCTCCAGCGACAGCTTCGCGTCCAGCACAATGGAACTTAAAAACGTCATGTCGCAGTTTATCGAAATGCAGAAACGCATCGATTCCGCCGTTTCCAAACCGGTGAAAATCGAAAACAGTGAACTGTTCGGTGAAAAAACGCTGGAGGTGACGAAGCTGCTGGTGACCGAGGAGAAACTGCTCAAGGATGCCATGGCAAAAAAGGAATTCCGCCTGCATTACCAGCCGATTATCGATTTGTCCAACAACCAGATCGTCGGATGCGAGGCGCTGGTGCGCTGGAATCATCCTTCCGGCGAATTGATGCTGCCTTCCCGCTTCGTCAGCCAGGCTGAAGACAGCGGGCTGATCATCGATCTGGGCTACTGGGTAGCGGAGCAAGCTTGCCAGTTTCAAAGCCGTCTTTACAACGACTTCGAGCATGATCTGTTTGTCGCCATCAACCTGTCCGGCAGGCAATTCGACGATCAGTTCCTGGTTACGAGCCTGGCCGACATCATGGACAGGACGGGCGCCAGTCGCGAGCGGATCAAGTTCGAGATCACCGAGAGCCTGTTGATCGACAATCCGGAACTCGCGAACCGGTCGCTGCACCAGCTGAAGGAAACCGGCGCAAAACTGGCCATCGATGATTTCGGTACAGGCTATTCGAGCTTCAGTTACCTGCACCGTTTCCCGTTCGATACGCTGAAAATCGATCGCGTATTCATCAGTGCGATGGCGCGCAGCCAGAAAAGCGAGCAGATCGTTCGATCTCTGGTCAATCTGTCGCGCGACCTGGGCATGGAAGTGGTTGCCGAGGGTATCGCATCCAAGCAGGAAGCCGAATTGATGCGTAACTACAAGACCACATTAGGGCAGGGTTTTTATTTTTCCCGGCCCGTCAACGAAACCAAATTCGTCAAGCTGCTGCGGCAGCCGCAAATTAAGCTTACCGGCTAGCTGCCGGTTCTTTCCTGTCAATCGGAGAACTCGCGTCAACAGGTGTCTGATCTGTTGAACCGGATTATAATGGCCGGGTTTTCATCCGGTTGACCGAGAATTAACCTGAAGATCCGTAAAAAATTCAGAAAGACCAAGGTCATTGCAACTATCGGTCCGGCCTGCGATTCCTCGCCAAAACTCAAGGCGATGATCAAGGCCGGCATGAATGTCGCCAGGCTCAACATGTCCCACGGTGACGAAGCGTCTCACGCTCGAACCGTTGCGATGATTCGCCAGGCCGCGAACGAATGCGATACCTTCGTCGCGATCATGGTCGACACCCGTGGCCGCGAAATCCGCAGCGGCCGAATCGACAACGAGCAGGTCTTGCTGGAAAGCGACCAGCCATTCACGCTGTATGCGGATGAGCGCATCGGTGACGAAACCGGGGTTTCCATTTCGCTGAAAGGCCTCGATCGGCATGTACAACCGGGGCACCGGGTTCTGGTCGATGACGGCCAGATCGAGCTGCGTGTCGAATCCGTGGAGCAGGGCAAGGTGCATTGCCGCATCGTTACCGGCGGCGTTTTACACAACAACAAGGGCGTCAACCTGCCGGATACCACCGCTGCGCTCGACGATATCGATTACGATCACGGTCGCGAACTGCGCTTTGCGGCCGAGCAGGGCGTCGATTTCCTCGCGGCTTCGTTTATTCGTAACGCCGATGAAGTTCGGGGCATACGCGCGCAACTGCGAGAATTCGGTGCCGATATCCCGATCATCGCCAAGATCGAGAACCGCGAAGGCGTGGAAAACATCGAGGAAATCATCGATGCCGCCAACGGCATCATGGTCGCGCGCGGCGATCTCGGGGTGGAGCTGAGTATGGGCGAGGGTCCGACGATTCAGAAGCGCATCATTCGCGCAACGGTCGCCAATGGCAAACCCGTCATCACCGCAACCCAGATGCTCGATTCGATGGAACGAAACCCGAGGCCGACCCGTGCCGAAGCCAGCGATGTCGCCAATGCGATTTTTGACGGCAGCTCGGCAGTCATGCTTTCCGGTGAAACGGCTTCCGGTTCGCGCCCGGTGGAAGCGGTCGAGACGATGGTGCACCTCGCGCTGGAGGCCGAGCAGAGCCTGAGAGAATTCGGCACGTTGCAACAGATCAAACCGCATCCTTCCAATGACATCACCGAGGCGGTGGCCCAGGCCGCCATCACGATGGCCAATCATCTCGGCACGGCCGCGATCATGATCATGACCGAAACCGGGTTTTCCGCGCGCCTGGTCTCCAAGTATCGGCCGGATTGTCCGATCATCGCAATTACTTTTACATCCGAGGTCGTTCATCGTCTTGCCATGAGCTGGGGGATTTACAGCTTTCTCTACACCGGCGAAGACTCCGACGAGGCGCGTCTCGAGTTTGCTATCGAGACCGCAAAGCGCATCGGCCAGGTAGAGCCCGGCGATCTGGTGATCCTGACCACGGGCCCGTCGCGCCAGGCTGGCAGCACCAATATGATCCGGGTGCTGGTGGTCGATTAGGCAAAGCCGCCCGCGTGGTGAGTTCCCGCGTCATCTCAGGTCCGCTAAACCTGCTTGCCTCGTGGTCAGCAGGTTTTTGCCATGGGTCGCGCGTCTGAGCCATAATTTCACCTGTTAGTTTGGCCAGACCTGTCATCAAACATTAAACTGCAACAGTTCGGGAATTACCCTGGCACGATCCCGTTTGGAAGCCTGTCGATGAGCATCAGCGCCGAGATTTTAACCCTTGCCAGCCGTATTTGCGCGCAACTGGAGGCGCCTTCGATCACCGGTCTGCACCTGCCGGAACTGTCGCCGGACGATGAATTTCGCGACGAATTCTGCTTCGTGTTTCTGGCCGACGCTACGGCCGCGCCGTTTTATGTCAGCCTGCCGGGAACACTGGACGAGCTGCATAAGCGTTTTCCCGATCCGGGACAGGCAAGGCTTTCCGTGCAGGACTGCCTGCAGGGTTTTCGCGCTTCCGCACTTCCCGAGCGGGCGCTCGCGCTCGGCGCCTGGAACGCGCTAAGCCAGCACCTGATCAGACGGGCCGGATTTCAATGCCCGGCGCGTGGCGCCGCCGCTGGCATGCAACCGCGACGCGGCGAACAAGTGGGTATGGTCGGTTATTTTTGCCCGATCATCGATCGCCTGGTCGAACAGGGTGTCGAGGTCCTGGTCATCGAACAGCAACCGGATCGCGTGCCGCCGCGGGAACGGGTCGAACTGTCGCAGGATCTCGCCGCGTTGGCGCATTGCCGGCTGGTCTATTGCAC
>CP070646.1:2621563-2625077 GCA_020354435.1 Gammaproteobacteria bacterium | reverse complement strand
CGCAGAGGCTATCGCAGAAGGCGCATGAATCCGCAAAAACGGCAGGAGATCTTCGCCCGCTTGTGCGAGCATATTCGCGAACCGAAATCCGAACTCGAATACCGATCGAATTTCGAATTACTGATATCGGTACTGCTGTCAGCCCAGGCCACCGACGTCAGCGTCAACAAGGCCACAGCCGGGCTTTACGCGGTGGCGAACACGCCGGAGAAAATGCTCGCCCTCGGCGAGGAAGGTTTGCGCGCATACATCAAGACCATCGGCCTGTTCAATTCCAAGGCGAAAAACGTCATCGCCACCTGCAAAATCCTGATCGACCAGCATAACTCCGAGGTACCCGACGATCGCAGCGCGCTGGAAGCCCTGCCGGGCGTCGGCCGCAAAACCGCCAATGTTATTCTCAACGTCGCCTTCGGGCATCCGACCATCGCCGTCGATACGCACATATTCCGTGTCTCCAACCGCACCGGAATTGCTCCCGGCAAGGACGTGCTCGCGGTCGAAAAGAAACTGCTCAGGGTTGTGCCGCGGGAATTCAAACTCGATGCACATCACCTGCTGATCCTGCACGGGCGTTACACCTGCATCGCGCGCAAACCGCGCTGCGGTAGCTGCGTAATCGCCGACCTGTGCGAATTCAAACAAAAGAATATCGAGTAGAAAGTGTTTCAGTCGCGTGACGAGGTGCGCCAGGTTTATCTCAACGTCTGGCGCAAGATGCAGCAGGGGCAGTTACTCGAACCGCTGGAAGCGATGATCGCTGACGTGATCGAAGCCCACCCCGAATATCAACCCTTTCTCGACGGCAGCGACGATATCAAGCAGCAGGAGTTCAGTCCGGAACAGGGTCAGACAAATCCCTTCCTGCACATGGGCATGCACATCGCGTTGCGTGAACAGGCGGGTGCCGATCGTCCACCGGGCATCGCCGCGATCTACCAGCGACTGCTTTCGGCCCGGGGTCAGCTCGAAGCCGAGCATGCGATGATGGAATGCCTCGGCCCGGTGCTGTGGCAGGCACAGCGCGACGGCGAACCGCCGGACGAGACCGCCTATCTAGACTGCCTGAAAAAGTTGTGATTTACCTGACGTCGAATCGGCTATAAGCTAACCCGCTGAAAGCCCGCATTGGCGCGGCTTTGCGTGCGAGAACCGGATTTGACGGCTAGTACCGCTTACCGGTAATCGTGCCAGATGCTCGGGTCTCGTCTCCCGGCAGGCGGAAACTTCTATCGGCATTAAAGACCAGGCAGCCATGACCACCAACAGCGAACTTACCGTGGGCGAAGCAACTATCGAACTGCTCGAGCAGTACGGTGTCGATACATTGTTTGGCATACCCGGCGTGCATACGCTTGAATTTTGTCGCGGGCTGAATCGAAGCAGCATCCGCCACGTGCAGACACGCAACGAACAGGGCGCGGGTTTCATGGCGGACGGTTACGCCCGCGCCTCCGGCAAACCCGGTGTGGCGCTGGTTATCTCGGGCCCCGGGGTCACCAATGCTCTGACCGCGATTGGCCAGGCTTACGCCGACAGCATTCCGCTGCTGATGCTGTCCAGCGACGCCGCCAGTTATACGCTCGGCAAAGGCTGGGGCTGCCTGCATGAAGTACCTGGCCTGACCGACACGACCGCGCCGCTGACCGCATTTTCTGCCACCGCGATGCACCCGGAAGAAGTACCCGAACTGATCGCGCGCGCGTTTTCGGTATTCTCCAGCGAGCGGCCGCGGCCCGTGCATATCGCGATACCGATCGATGTACTGGAGATGCCCGCCGGCGACGAATGGCAGGCGATCGAACTACCCCAACGACCGGCGCCGACCCGCAAAAAAATCGAACGCGCCTGCAATCTGCTGCGCAACGCGAAGCAACCGATGATTTGTGTCGGTGGCGGCGCCTGGCTCGCCAGCGATGCCATTACCGAACTTGCCGAAAGACTCGGCGCCCCGGTTATCGGCAGCACCGCCGGCAAGGGCATCATCGGCGATACGCATCCACTGTCGTTGAGCGCCGGCAGGGTGCGCGGTGAAGTGCAGGAGTACCTGGCAAAGGCCGACGTAGTGCTGGCAGTCGGCACCGAGTTGTCCGAGGTCGACAGCTTCGTTAAAACCCTCGAGATCAACGGCAAGATTATCCGCATCGATCTAGATCCACGCAAGATGAGCGACCTCTACCCGGCCGAGGTCGCGATCATCGGCGGCGCAAAGACCAGCACCGAGGCCATAGTACGCGAACTCGGCGAGGTCGAGGCGCGCAGCGAAACCGTTGCCGAGGTGGCCGAAATTCGCGCTGCTTTCCGCAGCGATATCAGCGATAGCCAGGCCAGGCATACCAAAACCCTGGACGTGTTGCGCGCCGCGCTGCCGCCGGAAACCGTGGTTATGGGAGACATCTGTCAACTGGTCTACACCGGGTGCTTCGCCTTCGATGTGGACAGGCCCAGGCTGTGGCATTACCCGGCCGGTTACTGCACTCTGGGTTGCGCCCTGCCCGATGCGATCGGCGCCAAACTGGCGCTACCCGATACGCCGGTAGTTGCCTTCGCCGGTGACGGCGGATTCATGTTCACCGTGCAGGAACTGGTGACCGCAGTAGAACTGAAGCTGGCGCTGCCGTTGATCCTTTGGAACAACAACGGCCTGAAGCAAATCGAGGACGGCATGTTAGAACGTGGCATCACCCCGGTCGGCGTCAGCGGCCCCAACCCCGATTTCATCGCCCTGGCGCAATCCTGCGGCTGCCACGCGCTCAGGATCGACAGCGCCGAGACCCTGACCAACGCGGTCAGCGAAGCTTTCAGGACCGACCGACCGACCCTGATCGAGGTCAACGAATGGGATCCGTGGCTAAACTGATGGATATTTAATGATATTCCCGTTCCGCCATGCGTTTTGCCAATGGCCAACAGCGGCAAGCACCTGACGGGCATGAACTCGGGCCCGCATCAAAAGCTTCAGCGCATGGCGGCTATTTCACTGGTCGGCCTTGTGGTCGGCCTGATTTCGGCCTTTGCCACCATCGGCTTTGTCGAGCTGGTCAATTTTCTCAACGACCTCCTGTATGTCAGTGCCCCCAGCCGCTCCGGACTCGATAGCGGCAAACTGTGGCTGACGACTATCGGTGTACTCAGCATCGGCGGCCTCATCGTCGGATTAATCCTGCAGTTTGGCGCTGAAAAAGGAGTTCAGACCGGACCGGCGGATACCATCTACGCATTGCAGCTGCAGGAAAAACTGCCTTCACCCGCATCCGGGGTTGCGTCGACCGTGGCGTCGATACTGTCGCTGGGCTGTGGCGCATCCGTAGGACAGTACGGACCGCTGGTATACCTGGGAACATTGGTCGGTCAGCTGAGCAACCGGTTGCCGATCGGCCTGCGTGACATACGCAGCATCGCCATCGCCTGCGGAGTGGCGGCGGCAATTTCGACCGCTTTCAACGCGCCCATCGCGGCCCTCATTTTTACGCATGAAGTCATCCTGCGTCACTACTCGCTACGCATGTTTACC
>CP070646.1:2599666-2621463 GCA_020354435.1 Gammaproteobacteria bacterium | reverse complement strand
ATCCCTGGTCGAAATCGAGGGGCGGGAACATCTGGACGCGGTGCTCGACAGCGGCCGCGGTGCGATTCTGTTGACCGGTCATTTTACCAGCCTCGAAATCGGCGCTCGCCTGCTGGCGCTGTACGTGCCGGTACAGGTCATGTACCGCACCCAGCGCAACGAACTGTTCGACAGTTACCTTTACAGCAAACGCAGCAGTTATTTCGTCAACACCGTGTCGCGCAAAAACACGCGCCAGTTGATCAAGGGTATCAAAAGCGGGATCCCGACCTGGTATGCGCCAGACCAGGATTTTCGCCGGGAACGTAACGTGTTCGCGCCCTTCATGGGCATCGCCACAGCGACCATTAGCGCGAGCTCGCGGCTGGCACAATCTTCCGGCGCGGCGATGCTGCCTTACTACCCGGAGCGCAAAAACGATGGCACGGGATACATTCTCAGAATCGATCCGCCGCTGCCGGATTTTCCGTCGGGAGACGATCTCGAGGACGCAACCCGGATCAACCAGTCGATCGAGAAGTACGCGCGCATGCAGCCGGAAAACTACATGTGGACTCACCCGCGCTTCAAGACCCGCCCGCCGGGAGAGGCGCCTTTTTACCCATGAGCGCCGACGCAAAGCCGGCATCGCCAGGCATGGCCTATCGATTACTGTCGTTACCGCTGTATCCGCTGTGGATTTTGCACGGTATCAAACACGGCCACAAACACGGGCTCGGCGCCTATGTTTTCATGCGCATGTCCGGTGCCGCCGGCAACCGCGCAGACCAGGTATGGGTGCACGCCTCTTCGGTCGGCGAAGTACGTACGGCAACCCCGCTGGTGCACGCGTTATTGAAACGCGGCGAGGCGGTCCTGTTTACCAGCTTTACCGCCACCGGTTTGCGGACGATCCGGCATCATTTTGGCGACTCGGTGGCAAGCGGCGTCATTCCGTTCGATAACTACTGGGACTGCCGCCGCTTTTTCAAAAAACAGAGCATCAAGCTCGGCCTCGTCATGGAAACCGAGCTGTGGCCGGAATTGTTATACCAGGCCCGCCGCGCCGACATCGAGCTGCTGCAGATCAACGCCCGGCTATCGCGCAAGTCGCTGCAAACGCGCGGCTTCATCCGCCGCCTGCTGAGCACCACGCTGGATTATTTTACCCGCATCCTGACGCGCAACGAACGCGACCGCGAGGCCCTGCTGAGCCTCGGCGCAAGCGCCGAACGCATCGGCATCGTCGGCAACCTCAAGGCGCAGATCGAACTATCGCCGCAACACAGCCGTCTGCTCGAACGCGATTACCTGATCCTCGCATCCAGCCACGCGGGCGAAGAACAACAATTTCTGCAGGCGCGACCGCCTGAACTGGCCAGCTACCTGCTGGTGCTGGCGCCGAGGCACCCGGATCGCAGCGCGGCGATTCAAACCCAGATCGAAACCCTCGGCCTGTCATACGCAGTGCGTAGCAAGGCGCAACCGGTCGAAGCCGGTACCGAGGTTTATCTGGCGGATACGCTTGGCGAGCTGAAGTCGCTGCTCGCCTATGCGCGCGTGGTCGTCATGGGCGGTTCCTTCGACAGGTCTGGCGGGCATAACCTGATCGAGCCGGCGAGCCTGGGGCGCGCCATCATCACCGGCCCGTCGGATAACAATATTGTCGAGGACATCGAAATGCTTCAGCATGGCAAGGGCGTGCTGCAGGTCGGGGACATGGCCGCCTGCTGGCGCGAAATCAAGCGTTTGCTGGAACAACCGCAAGAAGCTGAAGCGCTCGGGCGCGAAGCGCAGGCCCGGCTCGCGCAACAACCGGATATCGTGCAGCAATATCTAACCGAGATTACGCCCTATCTGTAATTTTAAGCTCGGGGAAGAACCGCCTGCTGGTGCAAAAAGCTTTCGTGTACCGGAGAAATCCTTGACCCGGGCCATAATCCGTTCAGGATTGATAACCATCCATCATCGATTGCCAGTCATCCATAGTAAAATTCAACGGACTGTTACGCTGGCGCTTTAGTATCGAACGCTGAAACCGCAACAGCGGTCGCCACTGCCAGTCGTCGAGCCGATTCATGATGCGTGCCTTGTCGAAATCGACGATATAAAAACGGTCTTCAGAATCAATCAGAACGTTGTCGGAAGTCAGGTCGGCATGCCGTATTCCTTCGCTGTGCATGCGCTTGATCAGCAGCCCGATCTCGTACCACCCTTGCGGCGACAAAGGCTCGCGTGCGAGCCGTTGGGTTAACATCTCGGTATCCTCGAAATAATGGATAATCAACGCCGCGTGGTACCAGGGGCCGAAACGACAGATGCAGGCCGCGATCGGATCGGGTACCGGCAAGCCCACCCGGCGCGCTTGCTGTAGCACCTTCCATTCTCGCCACGGGCGCGACATCCTCTTGCCCAGCCACATGTACTGGTTGTGCAGCAGCCTGCCGACAAAGCCACCGCGGTGGTACTGTCGCAGAATGGCATGTTCACCGTCGATATCGATCAGGCAGCTGCCGCCACGCCCACCACTGGTGAACTGAAATCCGGGCTTATGCTGCCAGTAGTCCGGGGTGAAATGTTCCTTGCGAAATTCCCGCGAATCATCCTGACGCTGCAGGATATGACATCCGCCCGATTTAGTTTCGCGCGTCATGAAACCGGATATCGTCGAGTCTGATTTGAGCGCTGGCGTCGCCGCTGACCAGCGTCGTGCCATCGGCGCTGATCGAATCGATACTGACTTCACGAATGCTTGCCGCACCGAGATCCTGCCGATCCGCCAGGATCCTGTGGTAATGCGGCGTATACCCGGTCCACTGCCCGCCGTCCGAATCGAGTTGCTGCTCCCACAATACCTCTGCACGGTTACCCAGATGCAGTCGAAGTTCCCGCTGCTTCAGGCGCGCCGCAAGATCGTGCATTTCGCGGCTACGGTCTTTTTTGGTAAGCGCGTCTATCTGCTGCGGCAGCCGCGCGGCCTTGGTGCCCGCGCGCGCCGAAAACGGAAAAATATGCATATGGCCGAACCCGGTCTGCTCGACGAACTCGAGCGTCTGACGCCATTCCTGTTCGGTTTCACCGGGAAAACCGACAATCAGGTCGGTGGTGACATTAAACAGCGGCACCGCTTTGCGCGCACGTTCGACCAGGCGGGCGAACTCCGCAGTTTTGCAGCGACGCGCCATGCGTCGCAATACCGAATCACAGCCGCTCTGGATCGGCAGGTGCATATGCGGCATCAGGCGCGAGTCCTGGAACAGATTGAAAAAATGGTCCGGCAGATCCCAGGGTTCTACCGAGGCCAGGCGGATGCGGGGAATTTCGCTTTTTTCCAGAATTTCGTTAAGCAAGCGGTACAGGCTGGAATCGATATCGCTGCCGTAACCGCCGACGTGCACCCCGGTCAACGCGATTTCCTGAACGCCCTGCCGATGCAGACGGTTGATTTCGGCAATGATTTCGGGCTCGCTGCGGCTGCGCTCGTCGCCCCGGGCAAGCGTGACGATACAGTAAGTACAACGATAGCGGCAGCCGTCCTGGATTTTGATGAATCCACGATGGCGGCCGCGCAACAACAGGCTGTTAAGCGCCTCGCCAACGACCGGGTCCGCGCTCGCACCCTGCCGCCCGGCATCGTCGAACAACTGCAACGTATGCTCCACCAGTTGATCCTTGTCGGCGTTGTCCACCACCAGGTCAACCCCGAGATATTCCTGCACAGCCTCGGGATTGAGGCTCGCATGACAGCCGGTAACGATCAAGCGGGCGTTCGGATTGCCGCGCTGCAGGCGCCCGATCTGTTGCCGTGATTTGCGATCGGCCTGGGCGGTAACCGCGCAGGAGTTGAACACGACGACATCGGCTTCTGCCGCGTCGGTGGTCACCTGGTGTCCACGCTGCATGAATTGACTGGCCCAGGTCTCGAGCTCGGCTTCGTTGAGCCGGCACCCCAGCGCCTGGAAATTAACCAACACGTTATAAACCTGCCCTCGAAAAAAGTCCGCGGATTCTACCAAGAAAACCATCCCCAGCGTGGAATTTTTCCACACCCTTTCCGCCAATCGCCATTCCCTTTGAACGCTATCCCCTCCCCCTCCTACCGCGTCATCCCCGCTTCCTCCTATGGCGTCATCCCCGCGAAAGCGGGGATCTCCCACCATCGGCACCATTCCAATTCCTGTTTCAGCCCATTTCGGCATTCCCAACGGCAACCGACACGCCCGCTCGCGACTGACAGGGTGGCCTGCGGCTTCCCGAAAAAGGAGAAAATTTAAAGGGCAAGGTGAGAATCGACATCCATGTCTCAACTCGCCACACGCCGTTGTTTATGGCAACAAACGCTTGAGCGCTCGAAAAGATTGGATCCTATATGCGCGAATAGAACAGGTACATCTGCAATCCCACAGTGATCGGGCCGTTCCGACGCGCGTAGCTCCCAATCCTGAGCCATTAAATTCGGAATATATCGAGGCAACCGATGCGCTGTTTTGCGACTTAAAGGCTGGTTGCTGAAAATGCACCGATTTAGCAGGGTCAGGTGGCATGGACGCCACCTGTGGCGAGCCGCGGCAGGGATGCCGCGTCTCGCCTTGCCCTGCTAAATCGGTGCATTTTCAGGAAGCCGAAGGCCAACCAGTCGGTCGCAAAACAGCGCATCGGTTGCCGGGTTTATGGGACTAGCGAACTTTGGCACTGGCGCTATCGGAGTTGCCGCGGTTATCGAGCCAGGAGATCGTGATCAGGTCGCCCTTGCGTCCCGGTATTTCGAAGGACAGGTACGGGTTTCGCGAGATCGACTCGGTGTTGGCGTATCCCGACCTGATCCGAACCGGCACCATGCTGGCGTCGCTGGCGATATGCGGCGCTTCGATTTCGATCTTGTCGCTATCGCCAATATCGGCCGTATCAAGGACTTCGCGCAGGGCTTCGGGGGTTTACCTCGCCAGGAAAGCCCTGGTCGGATACTCCGTCCAGTCTGCAGCCGGCAGCAGCACGCCCTCCAGGCCTGCCCGTAATCCGGCTTTTTAAAGGGTTCTGCGTCGCATACTCGATCACCGTGTACCAGGCTTGTTACTCTTGCCTGCAGGTATCGGCCGAGCCTGCAAAAGCTTGATATCGGCGTGAGCTACTTGCGATCCAGCAATTGCAGGCGTTTTTCGCGAGCCTTGGATTCGGTTGCGAAGTCGGCGTCAGGCGATTTCATCACCTGGTCGTAAAGCTTGATCGCCTGCTGCCGATTGCCCGAGATGCGCTGAAATTCGGCCTGGGCCATCAAGCTCATGGCCGGACGTTCTAACGATTTATAGAGTTCCGAAAGTTCAAAATAGACCTGCTTTTCGTTCGGATACTGCGTTTCCAGGCCACGGGCAATCTCCAGCGCCGATTGATTTTGCCCGGACTTTTTCAACAGCTGCACCAGCCGCATCGACAGCACGTAGTCGCCCGGGAAAATATTGAGCAAATGGCGATAAACCCGCTCGGCTTCGGGCTCCCGGCCGAGGTGCTCCAGATTATCGGCATAGGCGATGCCGAACCAGATATTTTCATCGTCCTGCTGATAAAGCGCGGATAATATTTCATTGGCCTGCTGGTAATTCGCCGCCAGTACCTGTGCGAGTGCACGCAGGTAGTCGCTCCCCTGATCGGGCAGGGAATCGCTGCTTGCGTATCTCAGGTAATCCTTGAACAGCAGAAAGTCATCCACCTGGTTGGCGCCACTGCCGAGTTGGCTTGCGCGATTCATCGCCTCGGCGATACGGTTATTGTTCAGCGGGTGCGTGCGCAGGTACTCGATGCCCATTCCGGAAGAACCCGACAGCTTCGACATGATGCCGAAGAACTCCACCATGCCGTTGGGATCGAACCGCGCATCGTGCAACAATTGCATACCGATGCGGTCAGCCTCGTATTCGTTTTCACGGGTGAAATTGACCATTGCCTGCTGGGTGCCGGCCACTCCGCCAAACACCATGGCGGAACCGACTTCTGAATCGGCGCTGCCCAGCAGCAGTCCAGCGAGCATTGCCAGCATCGCCTTTGTATTAAGCTCCTTGCCCTTTTCCATCATGTCCATGCCATGGCGCAGGCGCACGTGCGCGACTTCGTGCGCCAGCACCGATGCCAACTGATGCTGGGTACGTGCCTGCATGATCAATCCGCGATTAATGCCGATAAAACCGCCCGGCAGCGCAAACGCATTGACGGCATCGTCTCGTACGATGAAAAAGCGGTAGTCTCGCAGGCGATGATCAATTCCGGCAAGCAGGCGGAAACCGAGATCGTTGATGTAACGATCGATCAGCGGTTGAGTCTCGATCAATCCGCTCTCCAGCAGCCGAACATACACCGAGCGCCCAATATTGGTTTCTCGCGCGATGTTGAACAGCGAGTCCTCGCCGAGGGAAGGCAGCTCCGAGTTCGCGGTCGATGCTGGTCCAAGCAGCAGGATTGCAAGCACGGCGATCCCGGACCAGGCCGCAAAGACGGGTGTGAGTGATTTGCGTGCGAGTCGCAGCATGTGACGTTGTTCGATTGGAAATTCGTCTATATTAGAATAGTATCGACCCCGACGTATAGTAATCGTTTCAGTAATTAACTAATGCCGCGAATCAAGGAAATCAGTGTATCAGATCTTCGCAGAATGTTGCGTAAGCAGGATCATTTCGAGCTACTCGATATTCGCACTCCGGCAGAAATCGAGCGCGGCGTATTGCCTAACGCAAAAACTCTGGCGATGCACCTTGTGCCGCTGAATCTTAATTATTTTAGCGAATCACCCAGGCAGATCGTTATTTACTGCCGTACCGGAAGTCGCTCGGCGCAGGTCTGTCGCTTTCTGAACCAACAGGGCATTAACAATGTTATCAGTTTGCGCGGAGGCGTGGTCAAGTGGGCATCCGGTGGCCATCCCCTCACCCCCCAACCGAGCGGCAAGATCGAATAGCCCGCATCTTTCAGCGATCGGGCTGAGCTGCCGTTAACCGCTTGCCTTTTACGCAGCCCTGGCATATAAATGCAGACTTCTAATTGACCGCCTGAACCGATTACGGAGATTCGTCATCATGGCCGAATTCGATCGCGAACTGGATGCCTCCGGACTAAACTGCCCATTGCCGATTCTGCGCGCCAGAAAGGCACTGGCCGACATGGATCGCGGGCAGGTGCTTAAGATAATTTCTACCGATCAGGGTTCCGTCAAGGATTTCGAGGCTTTCTCAAAACAGACCAACAATCCCCTGCTTTCCTCCGGTGAAGAAGGCGGAAAGTTCGTATTTCTGCTGCAGAAAAGCTGAAGCCGAAAAAGACCGAATTTTCGATTACTGGCGCGGTATCGATCATCCGCATCGGTGTTTTAGCCGTTTTCCGCGAGACAGACGCCAAAAAATGCCGGTTTTCACCAAATTCCCGAGTAAATCCAAGTCGTTATTAGTGCATTTGTAAATTAACCATAATAAAATTTTGGGTTTGGCATAAGCAAATTAACTTAGACGTAAGGAACAGAGGTTAGCGTGGAATTATCGGGTTCTGAAATAATAATCCAGTTTTTGAAAGATGAGGGTGTCAAGCACATCTTCGGCTACCCGGGCGGCGCGGTGCTGCATATTTACGATGCACTGCAAAAGCAAACCGACGTGGAGCACATCCTGGTGCGCCACGAGCAGGGCGCGTCCCATGCCGCCGACGGTTATGCGCGCGCCACCGGTAAACCAGGAGTATGCCTGGTGACTTCCGGTCCGGGAGCAACCAATGCCATTACCGGTATCGCCACCGCCTACATGGACTCGATCCCGATGGTGGTATTGACCGGCCAGGTGCCAAGCCACGTGATCGGCCAGGATGCATTCCAGGAAGTCGATGCGGTCGGCGTCTCCCGCCCCTGCGTAAAACATAATTTCCTGGTCAAGGATCTGAGTAAACTCGCGGAAACCCTGAAGAAGGCTTTTTACGTTGCCACCACCGGCCGTCCCGGTCCGGTCGTGGTCGATATTCCCAAGGACATTACCGCGCCGCATATCAAGATACCCTACGAGTACCCGAAACAGATCGAGATGCGCTCCTATAACCCCAACTTCAAGGGTCACCCGCGCCAGATCAAGCGTGCGGTGGAGTTGATGCTTGCCGCCAAGCGGCCGATGATTTACACCGGCGGCGGCATCATCATGGCCGACGCCTCGCAGGAACTTCGGGAATTCGTACACAAGCTCGGTTTTCCGATTACACAGACGCTGATGGGGCTCGGTGCCTTCCCCGGAACCGATCCGCAATTCATCGGCATGCTCGGCATGCACGGCACCTACGAGGCCAACATGGCGATGCACGAATGCGACGTGCTGATCGCGATCGGCGCTCGCTTCGACGACCGCATCACCGGCGTCACCAGCAAGTTCGCTCCCTATGCGCAAATCATTCACGTCGATATCGACCCGGCCTCGATATCGAAAACGATTAATGCCGATATCCCGATCGTCGGCGGCGCCAAGCAGGTTTTGACCGAAATGCTGAAACAGCTCGAAAATACAGACCTCGAGATCGATCAGAGCGCGCTCGACGGCTGGTGGAAGCGGATCAAGTCCTGGCAGGCGCAGGAAAGCTTCGCCTACGAAAAGAAGGAAGGCCTGATCCAGCCGCAGGAAGCGGTCGAGGAACTGTACAAGGTCACCAAAGGCGATGCCTATATCACCTCGGACGTCGGCCAGCACCAGATGTACGCGGCCCAGTTTTATCATTTCGACGAACCGCGCCGCTGGATCAACTCGGGCGGCCTCGGCACGATGGGCTTCGGCCTGCCGGCGGCAATGGGGGTCAAACTCGCGTTTCCGGACAAGGATGTTGCCTGCATTACCGGTGAAGGCAGCATCCAGATGTGCATCCAGGAACTTTCCACCTGCCTGCAGTACGACCTGCATGTCAAGGTCATAAACCTGAACAACCGCTACCTCGGCATGGTGCGGCAGTGGCAGGAATTTTTCTATGAAAAACGCTACTCGCACGTCTACATGGATTCGTTGCCCGATTTCGTCAAGCTGGCGGAGGCCTACGGCCATGTCGGCATTCGCGTCGACGACCCCAAAGACCTGCACGACGCCATGGTGGAAGCCTTCAAGCTGAAAGACAGAACCGTATTCCTCGATATCATCACGGACCAGGAAGCCAACGTTTACCCGATGATCTCGGCCGGTAAGGCGCACAACGAAATGGACATCTCCCCGTTACAGCAGGCCAGGCAGGCCGCGCTCAAGGAAAAGGGAGAGCTGGTTTAATGCGACATATTATCTCCCTGCTGGTCGAAAACGAGGCCGGCGCGTTATCTCGTATTTCCGGCCTGTTTTCGGCACGCGGTTACAACATCGAGTCGTTGACGGTCGCCACCACCGAGGACCAGACGCTGTCGCGGATGACCATTATCACCACCGGATCGGATCGCATCATCGAACAGATCACCAAGCAGCTGAACAAGCTGGTTGACGTGGTCAAGCTGCAGGACATCACCGAGGGTAACTACATCGAGCGCGAAATGATGTTCGTCAAGGTAAAGGCCGAAGGCGATACCCAGCGCGGAGAGGTCAAGCGTCTGTCCGATATCTTCCGCGCCCGCATCATAGACGTCACCGATACCACATTCTGCATCGAATTGACCGGCTCGGGCAGCAAGCTCGACGCCTATATCAAGGCCCTGCATGAAAATAATATCATCGAAGTCGTGCGCTCCGGTTCCATGGGCATACTTCGAGGCGAAAAAGCACTCACATTGTAAGAAAACCAGCACAACTTTTTTATAACAACACACCAACCAGTTTCGACACGAGGCAGTTATGAACATTTATTACGATAAGGACTGTGATTTATCCATCATCCAGGGGAAAAAAGTCACCATCGTCGGTTACGGCTCGCAGGGCCACGCGCACGCGAATAATCTGAAGGACTCCGGCGTCGACGTTACCGTCGGCCTGCGCGAGGGTTCGGCCACTGCAGCCAAGGCAGAGGCCGCCGGCCTGAAGGTTAAAAATACTGCCGACGCGGTCAGCGGAGCGGATGTCGTCATGATCCTGACCCCGGACGAATTTCAACGCGACCTCTACCTCAATGAAATCGAGCCGAACATCAAACAGGGTGCGGCCATGGCCTTCGCCCACGGCTTCGCTATCCACTACAACCAGGTCGTGCCGCGTGAAGATCTCGACGTCATCATGATCGCACCCAAGGCACCGGGCCATACCGTTCGTTCCGAGTTCGTCAAGGGCGGCGGCATCCCCGATCTGATCGCAATCCAGCAAAACCCATCGGGCATGGCAAAAGAGCTCGCCCTGTCCTATGCCGCCGGCATCGGCGGCGGTCGTACCGCGATTATCGAGACCACTTTCAAGGATGAAACCGAAACCGACCTGTTCGGCGAGCAAACCGTACTTTGCGGCGGCACCATCGAGCTGGTCAAGGCCGGTTTCGAAACCCTGGTCGAAGCCGGTTACGCACCCGAGCTGGCTTACTTCGAGTGCCTGCATGAGCTCAAGCTGATCGTCGACCTGATTCACGAAGGCGGGATCGCCAACATGAATTACTCGATTTCGAACAATGCCGAGTTCGGCGAGTACCATACCGGCAAAAAGATCATCAACGAGGAAAGCCGCTGGGCGATGCGGGAATGCCTGGATAATATCCAGAACGGCAGCTACGCCAAGCAGTTCATTTCCGAGGGGCAATCGAATTACCCGTTGATGACCGCCGAGCGGCGCAACAACGCCGCCCACGAAATCGAGCAGGTTGGCGCCAGGCTGCGCTCGATGATGCCCTGGCTCAGCGCTAACGCGCTGGTCGACAAGTCGAAGAACTAACCGCCGGCGCGAGCGCTCGACGCCCGCCCTGCCCGTTGCCGATGGACGACGCCAACCCGAAAGAAGCGCGGAAAAAAATGCGCAGGGGCATCTACCTGTTGCCCAACCTGTTTACCACGGGCGCGCTGTTTGCCGGTTTTTACGCGATTATCGCGGCGATGAACGGTCGTTTCGAAATCGCCGCCATCGCTATTTTTCTGGCCGGTCTGCTGGATGGCCTCGACGGTCGTGTGGCGCGGCTGACCAATACCCAGTCGGCCTTCGGCGCCGAGTATGACAGCCTTTCAGACATGGTTTCCTTTGGCATCGCGCCGGCGCTAATCGTTTACCTGTGGTCGCTGGTCTACCTGCGCGAGGTGTCGAACCTGATGGGCAAGCTAGGATGGCTGGCAGCATTCATCTACGCTACCGCGACCGCGCTGCGCCTGGCGCGTTTCAATACCCAGATCGGCGTCGCCGACAAGCGTTACTTCCAGGGCCTTGCCAGTCCCGCCGCGGCCGCGGTGGTAATGGGCGCGGTCTGGGTCTGCGAATCCTACGAAATCGCGGGTCAGGACGTGACTTACGCGGCCTTAATACTGACCGTCGCCGCCGGTACGCTGATGGTGTCGCGTTTTTCCTATTACAGCTTCAAGGATTTCGATCTGCGCAAACGCGTGCCGTTCGTTGCCGTACTGGCAATGGTGCTGGTGTTCGTTTTCCTTTCGATCGAAACCGCGACGGTCCTGTTCACCTTCTTTTTCCTGTACATGCTGTCAGGCCCGCTGGTCTCCCTGTTTCGCTGGAATCGTAAACGCCTGCGCCTGACCGCCGAACCTGGCGAGGAAAAATCCGCGATTTCGGCAGACGAAAAACCGTCCTCCGACTAACCTTCCAAATCCTTTCATACTGCCGTGAGCTTTGGCTCTCTCGAGGGGGATAGCCTTTTAGATCTTCCCCCGATCTTTCGGCCTTCAGTGTTCTAGCGTTTGAAGCATCGAGGGCAGCTGCGGGGAGGGTGTCGCAAAAGACGCTTCCGACCGGCGCTTAGCGCGAAGCATCCCTGCCTCGCGATACTTTTGCGACACCCTCCCCGCAGCTGCCAAGCATTACCCTGCCAAATTTATGGATCACCGTAGCAATCGAATACCTATCCCTGGTTGATCTCATCGAAGCCCAGGGTTCAAGATCCGGCAACACTGTGAGACGTGGACATCGGTAAGGCTTTTCGGGGGCGTTGCGCGCCATGGACGGCGTGATCCGCACCCGGCGCAAGAGCCTGCAGGGATGTATTTACGGCGTCCCCCGAAAAGCCTTACCGGTGGCCGCGCCGTCGAGGGGATAGTCAGGAAATGATGGCCGTAACGAGATCGGCCGATACTGGCGCTTTTGCATAATATTGCCATACAACGGTTCTGGATCCTGTGATCAAGCCGCGGGATAACAATCGACTCACTGCGGGGTGTCTATTTGCTGCTGACAGGCGGAATGAATTAATTGCTTGGCAAGCCGGCAAGAGTTGGCTATATTTCCAATCATGCATAAACGGTATGCCAAGATTCTGACCAAGTCTCCAGCCAGCCTGGAACTCCTGCCTGCGTACCTGCTGCTATCTCTGCTGCTCGTCCTCCTGCTGCCGTAAGGCAGATAAGAGACTCCTGACGAGGGTAAACGTAAGCAACAGACCATATTTTTCAAACGTTGAAACGAACGAGATAGCAATGAGCAAAGACAAATTAATTATATTCGACACCACGCTGCGTGACGGCGAGCAAAGCCCGGGTGCGTCGATGACGCGCGAAGAGAAAATCCGGATTGCGCGGGCGCTGGAACTGATGCGGGTCGATATTATCGAGGCCGGTTTTCCGATCGCCAGTGACGGTGATTTCGAATCGGTGAAAGCGGTTGCCGAAATCATCAAGGACAGCACGGTATGCGGGCTGGCACGCGCCAAGCCGGTCGACATTGATCGCGCCGGCGAAGCCATCAAACCGGCCAATTCCGGGCGCATTCATACCTTTCTCGCGACCTCGCCGATCCACATGGAGCAAAAGCTGCGCATGACGCCAGACCAGGTCGTCGAAGCCGCGGTCGCGGCGGTGCAGCAGGCGCGACAGTATACCGATGACATCGAGTTTTCTCCGGAAGATGCCGGGCGCTCCGAGCCTGACTTCCTGTGTCGCGTCATCGAGGCCGTAATCGACGCCGGCGCCACCACGATCAATATTCCGGATACGGTTGGTTACAACGTGCCGCACCAGTTCGGCGAGCTGATACGGGATTTGATCGAACGCGTACCGAACTCGGACAAGGCGATATTTTCGGTGCACTGTCACAACGACCTCGGTCTTGCAGTCGGTAACTCGCTGTCGGCGGTTTTGAACGGCGCGCGCCAGGTGGAGTGCACCATCAACGGTCTCGGCGAGCGCGCCGGCAACGCGTCGCTGGAAGAAATCGTCATGGCGGTGCGCACGCGGCAGGATATCTTCCCCTGCGATTCCGACCTCGACACAACCCAGATCATGAACTGCTCCAGGATGGTATCCGGCATCACCGGATTCACTGTGCAGCCGAACAAGGCCATCGTCGGCGCCAACGCCTTTGCGCACGAATCCGGTATTCACCAGGATGGCGTGCTGAAGTCGCGCGAGACCTACGAAATCATGCGCGCCCAGGACGTCGGCTGGACCACCAACAAGCTGGTTCTGGGCAAGCATTCCGGCCGTAACGCCTTCAAGACGCGCATGTCCGAGTTGAATGTCTACTT
The DNA here is from genome assembly GCA_020354435.1 of Gammaproteobacteria bacterium. Taxonomy (GTDB): domain Bacteria; phylum Pseudomonadota; class Gammaproteobacteria. The sequence continues at coordinate 2,607,909 of CP070646.1, read as the reverse complement.
CGATTCGGAGGAAGAGCTTAACGAAGTCTTCGCCCGCTTCAAGACGCTGGCGGACAAGAAACACGATATTTTCGACGAAGACCTGCTCGCGCTGGTCAACGAGGCCGCCTTCGAAACCGAGAATGAAACCATCAAACTGGTTAGCCTGAGGGTTTGTTGCGAAACCGGAGAGACTCCGGTTGCGAGCATGACGCTGAACATCGACGGCGAAGAGAAACAGTCCGAAGCCAGCGGCGACGGCCCGGTCGATGCCTGCTTCAAGGCCATCGAAAAGCTGACTGAAACCGGGGTCGAACTGCAGCTGTACTCGGTCAACGCGATCACGACAGGCACCGATTCGCAGGGAGAGGTGACCGTCCGCGTCGAGAAAGAGGGTCAGGTCATAAACGGCCAGGGCGCCGATACCGATATCGTCATCGCCTCGGCTAAATCCTATATCAACGCGCTCAACAAGGTGATCAACAGCACTGGCCGCACCCATCCGCAACTGGGAGACGTCTAGCTCTCGATGTTAAGCGCCCGGCAACAGCACTGCCTCGTAGGAATGGGCATCCAGGTATGGCGCGAACGTAGCAATACTGGCGGGAACAGGTCCTCGAATGAACCTGTTCCCGCCCTGCTTGCCGACGATGAAATCGATGCCCTGAACCAGTTTATCGATTCGGCCCAACCGCATGCGACCTCGGCCCAAACCACGGCAACACAAAACGGGGACAGACCACATTTTTCCACTGATCCTCATAAAGGGGACAGACCACGTTTTTCGACTGATCCTCATGCTGCTGACGGTTACGCTACCGAAAAACGTGGTCTGTCCCCTATTAGCTCGGTGGTACTCGATTCCTGGGATGCCATTCTTGAGGCCATTCACGCTTGCCAGGCCTGTGAGCTGGCGCAAAACTGCACGCAGAAGGTTCCGGGTGTCGGCGACCGCCAGGCCGACTTGCTCATCGTCGGCGAGGGCCCCGGGCACGACGAAGACATCCAGGGCGAACCCTTCGTCGGCCGCTCGGGACAGTTGCTCGACCGTATGCTGGCGGCGATCGGTATCAGCCGTGAACAGGTTTATATTACCAACATCGTCAAGTGCCGCCCGCCCAATAACCGCGACCCCAAAGTGGAGGAGGCACTGCACTGCCGCGCCTACCTCGATGCGCAAATAGCGCAGATATCGCCAAAGGTCATCCTGTCGGTGGGACGCGTATCGGCGCATAATCTGCTAGGCAGCAGTGAGCCGGTGGGCAAGCTGATCCGGCGCATGCATACGCTGCCGGGTACCGAAATCCCGGTCAAGGTCACCTATCACCCGGCCTACCTGCTGCGCAACCCGTCGGCCAAGGCGATCGCCTGGAAGGATATGAAACTGCTGCACCAGATGTTAAATGAATAACGACAACCTGTGGTTTCGCCGCATGACTCTGGACGATGTCGGCCAGGTCATGAAGATCGAGCGCGAAGTCTACGAGTTTCCGTGGACCGAAAGAATCTTCAAGGACTGTATTCGCGTCGGCTACCAATGCTGGATGGCGCTACAGCAGCAGCACGTGGTCGGCCACGCGGTGATCAGCGTGACCGCCGGAGAAAGTCATATTCTTAACCTGTCCATCGGCAAGGCCTATCAGCGCCAGGGTTTCGGCCGGCGATTTATCGAGTTTCTCGTCGACGAGGCGCGCGCGAGAGACGCGGCAACCATGCTGCTCGAAGTGCGCCCGAGTAACACGGCGGCAATAAGTTGCTATAATTCGGCAGGTTTTAACGAAATTGGCAGCCGCAAGGACTACTATCCCGCGACCGACGGCCGCGAAGACGCGCTGTTGTTCGCGCGGCAATTATCGTAGCCGCTCTCGATCGAATCATCCTGGAATTAAACAATGTCGAATATTGACGAAATGCGTCGACGCCGGACTTTTGCGATTATTTCGCACCCCGACGCGGGTAAAACGACGGTTACCGAAAAATTGCTGCTGTACGGCAAGGCGATTCAAATGGCGGGTACGGTCAAAAGCCGCAAGGCGGCGCGTCATGCAACGTCCGACTGGATGGAGCTGGAAAAACAGCGCGGCATCTCGGTCACTTCGTCGGTCATGCAGTTTCCCTACCGCGATTGCATCATCAACCTGCTCGATACCCCGGGACACGAAGATTTCTCCGAGGATACTTACCGCACGCTAACGGCGGTGGACTCGGCACTCATGGTGATCGACTGCGCCAAGGGTGTCGAGGAACGCACGATCAAGCTAATGGACGTCTGCCGCCTGCGCGACACGCCGATCATCACCTTCATCAACAAGCTCGATCGCGAAGGCCGCGATCCGATCGAGTTGCTCGACGAAGTCGAGGAGGTGCTGAAGATTCGTTGTGCACCGATGACCTGGCCGATCGGCATGGGCAAGAACCTGAAAGGCGTATTCCACCTGCAGAATGATTCGGTACACCTGTTTTCCGCCAGCGATGCCGAAAAGGTATCCAGCGGCGAAACCATCGAGGGCCTCGACAATCCCAGGCTCGACGAAGTGCTCGGCGGCATGGCGGACGAGTTCCGCGAAGAAATCGAACTGGTGCGCGGCGCTGCCAGCGAATTCGATCTCGAGGCCTACCTGGCCGGCGAGCTGACCCCGGTATACTTCGGCTCGGCAATTAACAATTTCGGCATGGCCGAGCTGCTCGATGCGTTCAACGACTTCGCGCCCCCGCCGTTGGCGCGGCCGACGCGGGAGCGCATGGTCGAACCCGATGAAGACAAGCTCACCGGATTCGTTTTCAAAATCCAGGCCAACATGGACAAGCAACATCGCGATCGTATCGCCTTCATGCGCATTTGCTCCGGCCAGTACAGCCGCGGTATGAAAGTACGCCACGTGCGCATCGGCAAGGATATGAAAATTCCGGATGCACTGACCTTTTTCGCCGCGGACCGGGGCCATATCGACAAAGCTTACACCGGCGACATTATCGGCATCCATAACCACGGCACGATTCGTATTGGCGACAGTTTCACCCAGGGCGAACAACTTGCCTTCACCGGTATTCCGAATTTCGCGCCCGAACTGTTCAGGCGCGCTCAGCTCAGGGATCCGTTGAAAATGAAAGCCCTGCTCAAGGGTCTGACCCAGCTGTGCGAGGAAGGCGCAACCCAGCTGTTTCGGCCGCTGGCCAACAACGATCTGATTCTCGGCGCGGTCGGCGTTTTACAGTTCGACGTCGTTGCCCACCGGCTCAGGGACGAATACGGCGTCGACTGCCAGTTCGAGGCGGTCAACGTCAATACCGCGCGCTGGATTAGCTGCGACGACAGCAAAAAACTCGACGAATTCAGGAACAAGATGCGCAGCAACCTGGCGCTGGATCACGCCGGCGATCTCGCCTACATAGCGCCGTCGCGGGTCAACCTGACGATGACCGAAGAGCGCTGGCCTGAAATCGAGTTTCTCGCCACGCGCGAACACGGTGACTATGAAACGACCTAGCCTGGCCGTACTGCTCGGCGGCCTGCTGTTGAACGGCATCGCGCCCGGTTCGGCAAATGCCTCCGGTTACGCCACGCGCGAACTCAACCCGATACTGCAGCCGGTATTTCTGCCGTCGCTGGTGCATGTCAACGCCAGCGACGGCTGGCGCATCGATCACTATTTTTTCCTGACCAATACCTTTCAGAAGGTCGACCGCGGCAACGAGAGCCTCATTATCGATGCCGAAAATTATCGTTACGAATTCCACTTGAGCCACCGGCGAGGTAAATGGCTGACACACCTGAATGTGCCGATGATGGCCACCCGCGGCGGTGAATTCGACCGCACCATCGACGAGTGGCACGACCTGTTCGGCTTACCGGACGGTAAACGCGACAAGTATCCGCGCGACCAGATCAACATCGAGTATGAACGCGACGGCGTGGTCGAATACTCGCAAACCAGTAGCAGCAGCGGTCTCGGCGATATCGCGCTCGCGCTCGGCTATGAATCAGCTGGCGGAATCACCTATTTTGCCGGGATCGAACTGCCCACCGGCTCGGCCGATGACTATACCGGCAACGAGGCAATCGACGTGGCGTTCTGGCTTACCGGGGAAATCGGCATCAATGACAGGAGCAACGCCTATGGCATGTTCGGTGTCAGTTTTCCGGGCGACGATGGCAACCTCGAGGGCCTGGTCGTCGATCATATCTGGGTTGGCCAGCTCGGCCTCGATTACCGTTTTAAGGATGACTATATCGCAACTGTACAGCTCGACATGCATTCGCGCACGATTGATGACAGCGACCTCAGGGCCTTCAACGAATCCTATCAGATCCTGCTCGGCCTCGGATTTCTGCGGCTGCTCGAAAACCACCGTCTCGATCTGTTTTTCACCGAGGACATCCTGGTGCGTTCGGCGCCCGATATTACTTTCGGCCTGCGCCTGACACGAGAGTTTTAACCTGGACTATTCGACCAGTTCGGTCACGATCTGCGGATCGCTTTCGAGCGTGCGGTGCACCGGGCAACGATCGGCGATTTCCAGCAGGCGCTGGCGCTGATCGTCATCCAGGTCCCCCACCAGCTCAATTCGTCGCGTGATGCGCTCCAGTTTGTCCTTGCAATCGACACAGTCCTCGGCGTGCACGCGTTCGTGCACGAGACGTATCTGAACGTCCTCGAGCGGCAGCTTCTTTCGATTGGCGTACATGCGCAGCGTCATCGAGGTGCAGGACCCAAGCGACATCAACAGCAGGTCATAAGGTGTGGGCCCGAGATCCGAGCCGCCGTATCTGGCCGGCTCATCGGCTCGCAGAAAATGGCTGGTGCTGTACATGCCGCGCAAAAATCGATGATTCAACTCGGTGATCAGGACTTCGCCATCCTGTAAATCCGGGAATGCTTCGTCTTCGCCTGCGCCCCCCGCCTCGAGATAGCGACTGACCCAGGAGGCGATGGTGCGGGCGACGTACTCGGCATCCTCGGCCCTGCTCAACAGGTGATCCGCGCGATCGAGCGAGATGAAGCTCTTCGGGTGCAGCGCCGCCTGGTAAATTTTGGCGGCTTCATCAATGGACACGATCGTATCCTGCGGCGAATGAAACACCAGCAGCGCGGCATCGAGTTCGCGTATCGCCCCGGTGGAAGAATAGGATTCGATGTCATCGACAAACTGCTGCTTGATCGAAAATTCCCGACCACCCAGCTGCACCCTGGCCTCCCCCTGTTGCCGAATTTCGTCCGCCTGTTCGCTGAACAGGTGCGCCACGTGCTTCGCGGTCGCCGGCGCGCCGATCGTGACCACTGCCCGCACCGCGTCGAGTCGAGTCGCCGCACTCAACACCGCGGCACCACCGAGGCTGTGCCCGATCAGAATCTGCGGCGCACGATATTGCTGCGCCAGCGCCTCGGCAGCGCACAACAGATCATCGACGTTGGATGAAAAACTGGTGTTGGCGAAATCGCCGTCGCTGCTGCCGAGGCCGGTAAAATCGAAGCGCAGTACCGCAATGCCCTCGGCGGCGAGTGCCCGGCTGATACGCGAAGCCGCGGCGATATCCTTGCCGCAGGTAAAACAGTGCGCGAACAGGGCAAAACCCGCAACCTGATCCATGCGTTCCGGCAATTCCAGTAAGCCGGCGAGTTTTTCACCGACGGCATTGTCGAATTCCAGCTTGATTTTGTTCAATTGACTGACTCCTCGAAGTGACTATGCTGTGACCTATTACAAAGATCAGGGTTCCTGTTGAAAAGGCAGTTTAATCGATTTCTTCGCTGGATACTTTTTCTCTGGGTCAGGGTGGAAGTCTTTCCCGACGACAATCCTCGCAGCATGCTGGACCCCGAGCGACCGATTCTTTACGTAGTCGCCGATCGTGGCCTCGCGGATTTGCTGGTATTAACCGAAATTGCCCGGCGCTACGATCTGCCCGATCCGAGGGCGCGTATTCCTATCGTCGAGCTGGCGCAACACCACTCGGTTTACAGCATCGCTTCACGCAGCCCATTGATCGACTGGATCAGGCACCGGCGCAAACACTCGGTGCTGCTGACCGACTTCATCCAGGCATTTGCGCAAAACCAGAAGCTGGATTTACAGGTCGTGCCGGTATTGGTCTTCTGGGGCCGCCCGCTGGCGCGCCAGAGGAACTGGCTGCAGGTACTGTTTGCCGATACCTGGGCGCTGGCCGGGCGCACGCGCAAATTCTTCACGCTGCTGATTCACGGTCGCAACACGCGACTGATTTTTTCGCAGGCGCTCAATTTTCGCGACATACTCGCTCAAACCGGCGAGCACGAGCAGGACCTGCAGGAATTCCTGATCACGACCCTGGGCCAACAGCGCGAAGCTACCGTCGGCCCGCAGATCGCGAGTCACAAAAATCTGTCGGCCAGGGTTCTGGAAGACAATATCGTGCAGGAACTCATTTCCGAGGATACCGACAGCACCCTGCACAGCCAAACCCGCGCGCATCGCTACTGTCGCGAGATTTTCGCCGACTGCACGCAATTGACCATCGAGGTCATGCTGCGCCTGCTGCGCGCCTTCTGGAATCGTTTTTTCTCCGGTATCGAGATCTACAACATCGAAGGTATTCGCGAAGCGGCGCTAACCCACCAACTGGTCTACGTACCTTGCCATCGCAGCCACGTCGATTACCTGCTGCTGTCCTACGTGATCTACAACGAAAATCTCGCCATTCCGTACGTCGCCGCCGGCAATAATCTGAACCTTCCCTTCATCGGCCGCATCCTGCGCGGTGGCGGCGCTTTTTTCATTCGCCGCAGCTTCAAGGACAACCAGCTTTACATCGCGGTGATGCGCGCTTATCTGTATCAACTCGTCAGCCTGGGCGTACCATTGGAGTATTTCGTCGAGGGTGGCCGCAGCCGCACCGGGCGCATGCTCAAGCCAAAAATTGGCATGCTCGGTATGACTGTAGAGGCCTATATCAAAAGCCAGGCACGACCGCTGGCTTTCGTTCCAGTCTATATCGGATACGAAAAACTGATCGAGGGTAAATCCTATCTCGGCGAACTCTACGGTGGCAAAAAGAAACGCGAGTCTACGCTCGGCGCGCTGAGCGCAATATTCAGGTTGAAGGGGCATTTCGGCCAGGTTACCGCCAGCTTCGGCGAGCCGATCGAGCTCGGCAAGCTTTTATCCCGGCACTGCGCCGACTGGCAACAGCGCGCCAGCGAGATCGATAGTCGGCCGCAATGGTACCGCGCAAGCCTGCAGAACCTTGCGCAGGAGATCATGTACGGCATTAACCGTGCCTGCGTAATCAATCCGGTGAATTCCATTGCAACCATCCTGCTGTCGACGCCGCGCCAGAGTATCGAGATCGAGGAACTGATCAGCCAGGCGAAACTGCACCACCGGCTGATCCGCGGCACACATTGCCTGGCCTCGATTCACATCGAGGGTAAAGTCGACAAAAAGACGATCAAACGCTTTGCCAGACAGAAAATCATCCACATCCGCAAGCACGAACTCGGCGATGTCGTTTACCTCAAACCCGAGGATTCGGTGCTCATCGGTTACTACCGCAACAACAGCCTGCACAGCCTGGTCATCCCGGCAATGATTGCCTGCTGTTTCGCCAATGTGCGACGCGTCTCTTATGCCGGCGTGCAGCGCAAGATCAGGCTGTTGTACCCGTTTTTGAAGTCCGAGCTACAGCTCGAATGGCAGGATACGAGCCTCGAGGAAGTCATCGGTGAATGCATCCAGGGCCTGATCGAAGAGGAACTGCTGGAACAGATCGACGACGATCTGCGCCGTCCAAGACGCAGCGATCATCGCTTCATCCAGTTGATTCGACTGGCGCACATTGTTCAGCCGATCCTCGAGCGCTACTACATGACTTTCATCGTACTGTGGCAATCCTCGCACGCGCCGCTTACAGAGGCAGAGATCGAACATCGCTGTCACCTGGTGGCACAAAAAGTTTCGATGATTTACGGCATTAATTCACCGGACTTCTACGACCGCCTGCTATTCCGCGACTTCATCGATACCATGCTCGAAAACGAGTACCTGGTTAAAAACGACGACGACAGACTCGAGTTCGCCCAGGGTTTCAACTTCGTCAGCCTCGACCTGCGCAACCTGCTCAGCACCGAAGTGCGCAGCTCCATCCTGTCCCTGATCAAATCCGCCCCGCAGTAGTTCAATTCAAGTTTAGGGGTTTTCCAAATCGGCGACCGGGGGCGTCACTTGCGACTGTCCGGGTGGCCTTCGGCTTCCCGAAAAAGGGCATTTTTTTAAGGGCAAGGCGAGAA
>CP070646.1:2589743-2599566 GCA_020354435.1 Gammaproteobacteria bacterium | reverse complement strand
TGAAATCACTCAGTGGAAAAAACCTGAAGCTCAGCGAAATGACCGGTAACGTGGTGCTGATCAACTTCTGGGCTTCCTGGTGTGGACCCTGCCGCGAGGAAATGCCACTGCTGAACGATCTGCACAAAAAATACGGGCCCCTGGGATTTACCGTGCTCGGTGTCAATGTCGAGGAAGACAGCAAAAACGCCAGGGGATTTCTTAAAGACTTTCCGGTAGATTTCCCGGTCTTGCTCGATAATAAAAACCAGGTCAGTAAGCAGTATAACGTGGTTGCGATGCCTACCACCGTAGTAGTTGACCGTGATGGCAACATGCGCTTCCTGCACAAGGGATACAAGGCCGGGGACGAAAAAAAGTACCGCAAAATGGTGAAAAAACTGGTTCGTGAATAACGTTATGAAAACGAAAACCCTTGTTACTGCGATAGCAGGCCTGATGCTGCTCGGCGGTTGCGCCACCGAACCCTGGGTTAAACCCTATGAAAGGGAGAACCTGGCCGATCCCATCATGAGTTTTAACCGGGATCCGGTGTCGTCGAACTACCTGCACCACGTTTACGATACACGTGAAGGTGCCCGGGGTGCGGGTATTGCCACCGGTGGCGGTTGCGGTTGTAACTAGCGGGTGATGCTGCTAGCGGAAACAGTCTGCGATGGCGCCGTCGCAACCGTGATTGACTTATCCGCTATCAGCAATCATTCGCCAGGTAGCCAATCTACACGGATTTTTAATCTCAAAGCCCGGCTTTAGACCATTCTGTCTGTTCTTGATCTGATGCGAATCGCATTTCTTTTATTACTGATTATTGCCGGCAGGGTCAGCGCGGCCGTACTGCCGGAAGAACGGGCGGATGCGCTTTACCACAAGTATGACGGCGGCGGCGTGGAAGTCGACGGGCCGTCTTTTCTGGTGCGTAAAAACCTCGGTGACAGCGTGTCGGTCGGGTTGAATCACTACGTCGACAACGTTACCAGCGCGTCGATAGACGTCGAGGTAAGCGCGAGCGAGTATACCGAGGAGCGTGAAGAGAACGCTGTCAGTATCGATTACCTGCGGCAAAAGACGATCATGAGCCTGGGGTATACGGAGAGCGACGAAAGTGATTACGAAGCCAAGACCATCAGCCTCGGCTTCTCGCAGGACATGTTTGGCGACCTGACCACGGTCAGCATGTCGTTCGCCTATGGCGACAATACGGTCGGGCGCAACGGTGATGACACTTTCGAAGAAGAGGCCAAGGTGCGCAGTTACCGACTCGGTATCTCTCAAATACTGACCAAGAGCCTGGTCGTGGCACTGACGCTCGAGACCATCACCGATGAAGGTTACCTCAATAATCCTTACCGCTCGGTCCGCTATGTCGAGGGAAGTGGCTACAGCTTTGAACCGGAACTATACCCGGAAACACGCACCAGTAATGCGGTCGCGCTGCGAGGAAATTACTTCCTGCCACATCGTGCCGCGGTTCATGCGGGCATTCGATATTTCGAGGATAGCTGGGATATCGAGGCGACCACTTATGAGCTCGGTTATACCTTTCCCTACGGAGAGAGCTTCATATTCGAGGCCAGCTTTCGTTTCCACGATCAAACCAAAGCCGAGTTTTACAGCGATTTGTTTCCGTTCTCGGAGGCAACCACCTATCGAGCCCGTGACAAGGAGCTATCCACCTTTACCAGCACCACTTTCGGTCTCGGCGCAAGCTACGAATTCGGCCGTTCCTGGGAAAAGATCGACCGCGGCAGTTTAAATTTGCAGATGGACTGGATCGAGTTCGACTATGACGACTTTCGCGACCTGACCGGTAACGAGCCTGTTGGAGAAGAGCCGCTTTACAGTTTTGATGCCACCGTTACCCGGGCTTTTATTTCGATCTGGTTCTAGGTATTGCGTCGGGGGATTTAGGGGTCGCTCCTGGCTAGAGCTGGCGCTCGGTGATATCTTCGCGCAGATCCAGTTGTTCAACCTCGTGCTTGGCCACGGCCTCGGCGTATTCAACCGAATCCGGCGCGATATACTCGGCTATCGGCGTGCCGATCGGACCCGCCACCAGTGCCGACTGGTCTTCCAGGGCGACACCGGCGCGCGCACCGATACGAATCAGGGTAAAGAAAAATATGATCGCGAACACCGTGGCGATGCCCCAGAAGTAGAACCAGACGTCGAACAGATCCATGAAAAACGCGATCACGATCGGACCGGTCATGGCGCCGAATCCGGCCACCATGACCAGGCTTCCACTGGCGGCGACAATTTGCTGCGGCTCGAGACGATCGTTGGCGTAGGCGATGCAGATCGAGTACATCGGCATTGCGGCGCCGCCAAGACCGACGATGACGAGGTAAAACAGAATCGAATCGGTTGGAATCGCCAGCGCCAGCAGGCAGCAAACAATTGAAACAATCGATAATGCGGCCATGATCGCGCGTCGGCCGATCAGGTCCGAAACGTATCCCACCGGCCACTGCGAAATGAGGCTGCCGATCAGGAAACAGGCCATGAACCAGGCAATTGCCGCCAGGTCGACCAGTACCGCGCTCGCATAGATCGCACCAAGGCCAAAAATGGTGCCGTGAGCCATGCCGGTCAGGCAGTTACCGATCAACGCCAGCGGCGAGGCCCGGTAAAGTTCGATCAGCGACATCTTGGTCGAGGTGTCGAAACTGGGGGCGGGTTTAACCGTCAGCAGAATCGGGATCAGACCGAAGGAGATGATCACCGAGATCAGTATGAACAGGTCGATTTGCTCGGGCTCGGCGGCGTTCAATAAAAACTGGCCCAGGCCCATGCCGCCGGTGACGATTACCATGTAAATCGACAATACCTTGCCGCGGGTTTCGTTACTGGCGCGGTCGTTGAGCCAGCTTTCGGTAACGACGTAAAAGCCGGCGAAACAGACGCCGGTGATGACCCGCATCGCCATCCATAACCAGGGGTCGATGTAGATACCGTGGAACAGGATCGAAATCGAGGCCAGCGAGGCCAGCGCGGAAAACACGCGAATATGGCCGACCCGGCTGATCAGAACCGGTACCGCCAGCGAGCCGACGAACATGCCGATGAAGTAACCCGACATCATGATACCGGTAGTGAAAGTGGTGAAACCCTCGATGCCGGCGCGCACGCCGAGCAGGGTGCCCTGCAAGCCGTTGGCCAGCATCATGAAACCGATGCCGAGGAGTATCGCCCAGGACGCGCCGAGGTCTTTCCACATGGTATGTATTCCGGTTAACGACTGGCTAGCAGCCCAAAAGCTGCGCGGATTTTAGAGTAGGGCGGGCATGTCAGCAACGACTAATTCAGTTGTGCGTAACCGGTCTCGATAGCGGCGCTTTCGAACTCGAGTATGGATCTATAATCGGCCAGGTTAACCGATTCGAAACGCTGCAGGTGCAGTCTTTTACGTTCTGTCGCTGACATTTCCTCGAGGGCCTGGTTTAAGGCATCGACACAGGCCTCGCCCAGCCGTGCCGAATGCCGTTTCATCGGCATGACGAACGGCAGGCCGCAGGTCTGTTCGCTGAAGCCGATTACGCGGACGGCAGCGGCCAGCGCCGGCTCCCGGTCCGCGATGAACTGGTAGCTGACGCAATCGATTGCCGCCAGTTGTGCGCGGTCGGCCGCAACCGCCTCGACGCTGGCATGGTGGCTTCCGGTCAACTGCACAGCGTTAAAATAATGCGGTTTGGCACCGCAACGGGCCAGAGCGTGGCGCAGCAGGTTCATGCCGCTGTTGGAATCCTCGGTGTTGATCGCGACGACTTTTCCGCGGCAATGTTGCAGTGTCTCGATGGTCGAACTCGCGGGCACGATGAAGCAGCTCGAATACAATTTGCCGTTCGTACCCGGCACGTCGAAACAGGGTACGCAAACCGGTGACAGGGCATCCCGCAGGCGTGTCATCAGCGGGTAGCCGCAGGTCTGTCCGAGAAAAAGCGCGGGATCACGCAAATCCGAGTCACCACAGGCAAAGACCAGTTCCGGTTTCAGGGACACTTCGGCTTCGATTAACGGCCCGAATCGATCGAACAGTTGCTGCCATGCCCTCTGCAGGGTCTGGTCGAAGGCATACATGCCGCAGGCGATAAAATATTCCCCATTCATGACGCAAACGACTTCCTCGCGGGATTATAAAAGATTCCTCAGCCGCGGCATTATATCCGAATGCACTGGCTTCGAGGCCAGCCGCGATAGCAGGAATCAAAATCCTACCTAACCCTGATAGACAACGGCATTCGTGTCAAATAACATCACCTGATTCCGCCAGGAGTCAGCGATGTCAAGAAGAAGACCGCGTAAACGCAACACCAGCCCCGAACCGGCGGCAAAAACCCGGTTAGGGCAGCTATTCAATCCGTATGAACCGATCGCTGCACTGGACGAGACTGCGCTGGACCAGATCCACGATGCGTCGATGCGCATCCTCGAAGATATCGGGCTCGAAATACTGAACGAGAAGGCGCTGGGCCTTTACCAGCAGGATGGCGCCCGCGTCGACTGGGATAAGCAGCGGGTATATCTCGATCGCGAGGCGGTGATGGCGCGAATCGCCACCGTACCGGCTGAATTTACCATGCACGCGCCCAATCCGGAGCGCAACCGCGTGGTCGGCGGCAACGCGATTAATTTCACCACCGTCGCCAGCGCGCCCAACAGTTCCGATCTCGAGGGCGGCAGGCGTACCGGCAATTTCAATGATTACTGCAACTTTCTGCGCCTGACCCACAGTTTCGACGTGATCGATTTTATCAGCGGATACCCGGTCGAGCCGATCGACCTGGCCCCCGATACGCGCCACCTCGATGCGACATTAGCCGCGTATACGCTGACCGATAGGGCATTTTCGCTGTATTGCCTCGGTGGCGGGCGCGTCATCGACGGTATCCGTATGACCGCGATTGCGCGCGGCGTCGACCTGCAAACGCTGAAATCGGAGCCGAGTATCAATAGCGTGGTCAATACCAATTCGCCGCTGCGGGTCGACGGACCGATGCTCGACGGCCTAATCGAGATGGCCGAGTATGGCCAACCGGTCATCGTCACGCCGTTTACCTTGTCCGGGGCGATGTGCCCGATCACGATCGCGGGCGCTTTGGCGCAGCAGAATGCCGAAGCGCTCGGCGTGATCGCGCTATCGCAAATCGTCAACCCGGGCGCGCCGATGGTGTACGGCGGTTTTACTTCCAACGCCGATATGCGCAGCGGTTCGCCAGCCTTCGGTACGCCCGAGTATACGCGTGCAGCCTGGGCCAGCGGGCAGCTTGCGCGGCGTTACAGCTTACCGTTTCGCTCCTCCAACACCAACGCGGCCAACTGCGTCGATGCCCAGGCCGCGTGGGAATCGCAAATGTCGCTGTGGGGCGCGATCATGGGCCACGCCAACATCATCAAACACGCCGCCGGCTGGCTCGAGGGCGGCCTGTGTGCGTCGTTCGAGAAATTCATCATCGACATCGACATGCTGCAAATGATGCGCGAAACGCTGACGCCGTTGCAGGTCGACGAGTCGACGCTGGCGCTGGATGCGATCGTCGAGGCCGGACACGGCGGGCATTTTTTCGGCACGGCACATACCCGGGAACGCTATCGCTCGGCGTTCTACGAACCGATGGTTTCGGACTGGAGCAATTTCGAGACCTGGTGCGAAAATGGCAGCCTGAATGCTTTCCAGCGCGCCAATGCGATTTATCGGCAAACCCTGGCCGACTATCAACCGCCGGAGATCGAACCACAGGTTCGCCAGTCACTGGAAGAGTACGCCAACGAGCGCCGGCGCGAGCTGGAACTGGCAAGATGAAAGCGAAAGTTTGCGGGCTGCAAGCAACGTATGTGTGCTGCCGGCATATTGCCGGGGTAAGCCGGAGTTCCGCGCCATGAAAAAAGATATGGAAACAGGTATGAAAAATGGCAAGACACTATGATGCAATCATAATCGGCGCCGGTATCATCGGTTGCGCGACCTCGCTCGCGCTCGGGCGCAAGGGCTGGAAAGTACTCAACCTGGACCGCCTGCCGGCGGCCGGCTACGGTTCGACTTCGGGCTCCTGCGCGATCATACGGCCCTACTATTCGACGCTCGATGGTTCGGCGATGGCTTACGAATCGCATTTTTACTGGAATAACTGGGCCGACTATCTCGGTGGCGATGATATCGACGAGCGCGGTTTGATCGAGTACCACAATGTCGGTTCGCTGGTTATGAAAACCGAGGCCAACGATTACCTGCGCCCGACCATGGCCTTGATGGATCAACTCGATTCTCCCTACAGCGAATTCACGCCCGAACAGATCAGGGAAAAACTGCCGGTCTGGAATACCGAGTCGTTTTACCCGGTCAAACGCCCCGATGATCCGGAATTCGGCGTCGCCAACGACGAGCCACTGCCCGGAGCGGTGCTGTTCCACGCCGCCGGTTATATTTCCGATCCGCAACTCGCGACGCACAATATCATGCGCGCCGCCGAAATTGCCGGCGGCGAATTCCAGTACAACGCACAGGTGGTCGAGATTCGCCGCGCCGACGGCCGCGTTTGCGGTGTCATCCTGGAAAGCGGTGAATCGATCGATGCTCCGGTGGTGCTGAACGCGGCCGGTCCGCATTCATCCAAGGTCAACCAGATGGCAGATGTCGAAAAATCGATGCAGGTCAAAACCCGCGCGCTGCGCCAGGAAGTCGCGCATGTGCCGCTACCCGATGGTTACCGGCGAGAGACCGCCTGCGTCACGTCGGATAGCGACATCGGTCTGTACACGCGACCGGAGCAGGGCGATGCGCTTTTGATCGGCAGCGAGGACCCGCCCTGTGATCCACACGAATGGGTCGACCCGGATGATTACAATAAAGACTTTACCGAGCAGTGGCGGGTGCAGGTACTGCGCACCTGCCAGCGCGTGCCCAATCTTGGCGTGCCCAACCAGATGCGTGGCGTAGTCGATTTGTACGATGTTACGGATGACTGGATACCGATTTACGATCATTCCGACCTGCCCGGATTTTATCTCGCCATCGGCACCAGCGGTAACCAGTTCAAGAATGCACCCATCGCCGGCGAACTGATGGCGGATATCATCGAGGCCACGCAAAAAGGCAACGATCAGGATGCCAATCCGATCGATTTTCATTTGAAATATATCGATCACACTTTTTCCAGCGGTTTTTACTCGCGTCTGCGCGAAGTCAACCAGGACAGCAGCTTTTCGGTTCTAGGGTAAATGCCATGAAGTCACATGCACGAGTAGTAGTCATCGGCGGCGGCGTGGTCGGTTGCAGCGTCATCTATCACCTGACCAAACTCGGCATGCAGGATGTCGTGCTGATCGAACGCTCGGAGCTGACTTCTGGTTCGACCTGGCATGCCGCCGGCGGCTTTCATACGCTCAATGCTGACACCAACATGGCCGCGTTGCAGGGCTACACGATCCGCCTGTATCGCGAGCTCGAGGAAATTACCGGCCAGTCCTGCAGCCTGCACCATGTCGGTGGCATTACGCTGGCGGAATCTCCCGAGCGGCTCGATTTCCTCAAATCGGCGCGCGCGATGCACCGCCACATGGGGCTCGATACCGAGTTGATCGGGCCGGAGGAAATCCGCAAGCTCAGCCCGATCACCAATACCGATGGTGTGCTCGGCGCGCTGTACGACCCGCTCGACGGCCACCTCGATCCGTCCGGTACGACCCACGCCTATGCCAGGGCGGCGCAGATGCAGGGCGCCGAAATCGTACTGCGTAACCCGGTACTGGAGACCAATGCGCGCGCCGATGGCAGCTGGGAAGTGGTTACCGAAGAGGGCACGATTATCGCCGAGCAGCTGGTCAATGCCGCCGGTTTATGGGCGCGCGAGGTGGCTGCGATGGCCGGTATTTACCTGCCGTTGCACCCGATGGAACACCAGTACTTCGCTACCGCCGATATCGCCGAGGTTTACCAGCGTGACGAAGAGCTGCCACACGTGATGGATCCCGAGGGCGAGAGTTACCTGCGCCAGGAAGGCAAGGGGCTTGTGATCGGCTTTTACGAGCAAAACTGCGTGCCCTGGGCAGTCGACGGCACGCGCTGGGATTTCGGTCACGAACTGCTGGATGAAAACCTCGATCGCATCGGCGATTCGATGGAATTTGCCTTTCGACGCTACCCGGTGCTGGCCGAGGCCGGCATCAAGACCATCATCAATGGCCCGTTTACCTTCGCGCCGGACGGTAATCCGCTGGTGGGCCCGGTACCGGGCCTGCGCAACTACTGGTCGGCCTGTGCGGTTATGGCCGGCTTTAGCCAGGGCGGCGGTGTCGGCCTGACGCTGGCCGAATGGATGATCGATGGCGAACCGTCGCGCGACGTGTTCGCGATGGACGTTGCGCGCTTCGGCGATTACTGCACGCCGTCCTATACACGGCTCAAGGTGCGCGAGAATTACCAGCGTCGATTCAGCGTATCCTACCCGAACGAAGAACTGCCGGCGGCGCGGCCGCTGGATACGACCCCGGCCTACGGTATCTGGCAGGCGCAGAATGCCGTGTTCGGCGACATGTACGGCATGGAACACGTCAATTACTTCGCGCCTGCGGGCGAAGAGCCCTACGAAATCCCGAGCTTTCGCCGCTCGAACGCGTTCGATACGGTCGGCGCGGAAGTGCGGGCGGTGCGCGAGGCGGTCGGGATAAACGAGGTGCACAATTTCGGCAAGTACGACGTCGCCGGCCCCGGCGCCAGTGAATTCCTCGACCGGATCATGGCCGGTCGAATTCCATCCGTCGGTCGCCTCAGCCTGAATCCGATGTTAAGCCCGAAGGGACGTATCATCGGCGATTTTACCGTTGCGCAGGTTTCCGAAAACCGCTTTCAGGTCACCGCCTCCTACGGCGCGCAGGCTTACCACATGCGCTGGTTCGAGCAGCATTTACCGCAATCCGGCGTTGCGCTGCGTAACCTGTCGAAGGAACGCATCGGTTTCCAGATCGCCGGCCCGAATGCACAGGAATTGTTGAGCCGTGTCACCCGCGCCGATGTGTCCACCGCGGCGCTACCGTTTCTGTCGGTGCGTGAATTCGATGTCGGCCAATGCCAGGCAATCGTACAGCGGGTCAGTTATACCGGCGACCGCGGATACGAAATCTACGTGCCCTGGCATCAGCAGGTCGCCTTGTATGACGTGCTGACCGCCGCGGGGCAGGATCTCGGGCTCCGGCCCTTCGGTATGCGCGCGATGATGAGCCTGCGCCTGGACAAGTCCTTCGGTTCGTGGATGCGTGAATTCAAACCCGACTATACCCCGGGTGAAACCGGGCTCGACCGCTTTGTCGCTTACGACAAGGAGGTCGATTTCATCGGCAAGGCCGCGGCGCAGGCCGAACGCGAGAGCGGTGTTGCACGCCGTTTGTGCACCTTCGAGGTCGACGCCAGGGATGCCGACGCGGTTGCCTGGGAGCCGATCTGGCACGATGGCGCGGTCGTCGGTTACGTCACCTCCGGTGGCTATTCGCACCATGCAAAAAAGAGCATAGCCTACGGATTCCTGCCGACCGAACTGGTGACCGAAGGTCGCGAGGTCGAAATCGAAATCCTCGGCGACATGATTCCGGCACGCCTCTATACCGCACCGCTGTTCGATCCTGATAATAGGTATTTGCGCGGCTAGCAGACCTCCGGTTGGGTACTGAGTGGAGTTGAGATGCTTTGCTCTCTTCGAGGGGGACAGAGCAAACGCCGTTAACAATCGGGGCAGAAAACAGACGTCGGTGACGGCGTTTGTTCTGTCCCCGGGTGTCCAAAACCCGGGAAACCCGGGGTCATAAATCCGGGGTCAGACCCCAATTTTCGGCA
>CP070646.1:2586950-2589643 GCA_020354435.1 Gammaproteobacteria bacterium | reverse complement strand
CATTCGCCGACCAGGGTCAGATCGTCGAACTTGTCGTAGAACTTGAGTCCGAGTGCTTCGGGTGTAAAAAAGTCGATCATCAGGGCGAGACCGAAACAGGACAGCAGTTCGAAACAAAAACAGACAAACTGGTTGCCCAGCGCGACATCGCTGTACTTGCCATGCAGCACGCGCAACCGTTGACGACGCTGGCTGCCTTTCAGCTCTTCGAGTACGGTCACCGGATTGTCGAAGGCTCTTTGCAGCGAAAACCGGCGCCATAGCAGCCAGGGCAGAATATCCCTGATCGGAAACGATCGCATGCTGCTCCAGACGCCGGCTTCCTCGTCGAACAACTTGCGGCTGGCGATAAACAACGGCAGACGCTCCCAGAAAGGTTTCAGCCACCAGATCAGTGCCAACGCCCAGAACGGTGATTTCCAGAATACTAGAAACAGCACCAGTGACAAAGGTAACTGCGCCAGCAGCCCGGCGAGATACAGTGGGCGGAACCAGGCTCGCGCCATTAAAAATCCCAGGTCTACCGCCTGCCAGCCCGAACGGATACTGGCGTCGACCTGTAGCTTATCGAGATCCATAGCGGCGGCCCGACAACGCGTACAAAAGCACCAGCGCCCACAAAACGGCGCCGACCGAGTATTTGATTTCGTTCGAAAGCAGGGTGCTCGACGACCAGAAGGCCTCGATAAAGGCGGCGATCACGAGCATCAGCACGATGCCGTAGAGCATCGGCACGACCTCGCGACCGGCCTGGCGCAGCGATTCGAGCCGGCTGTACAGCCCCGGATCGATAATCGCGTAACCGAGCCTGAGCCCGGCCGCGCCGCTGAACACGATCGCGGTCAGTTCGAAGGAACCGTGGCCGACGACAAAGGGATAAAAGGTATCGACATAGTCCAGCCGCGTCAGGTGCCCGGCAACGCTGCCGATAAACATGCCGTTGAAAAACAGCACCAGCAGCGTGCCGATTCCAGCCACCAGGCCGCCCGCAAAGCAGCGAAAAGCGACGCTGATGTTGTTCTTGATATAAAAGCCGAACATGAAAATATCGGTATCGGCCTCACGCTCGCGCCCGATTTTACCCGCCTCGGGATCGTACATGCGTTCGACCTGGCGCACCTGGGCCGCGTCGAGCACGCTGTACACCGCTTCGTCGTCGAAGTAGGTCCAGCCACCGATAATCAAACCCGGCAGCAGGAATACCAGCAGCGATAACAGGATGAAGTAACGATGGCGATAAATGGCAAGTGGAAAATCGCGTCTGAAAAAAGCGTAGAAGTTGAGCCGCGTTTCCGAACGGTAACGGTAGAGCTCACGGTATAGTGCCAGCACCAGGTTATTCAGGCGCTCTACCAGCGAGGCATCGTACAGGCGTTCCTTGGCGATCGCGAGATGCTGGCACAACAGCATGTAGTGTTCGGCGAGTACGCGGCTGTTGTTACCTTCCGCCGGTTTTTGCAAGGCCTGCTCGATACGTTGCCAGGTGTCGCCGTGCTGTTCCTCGAAGTCATGCTGTTTCATCGTACCCCCAGGAACCAGGCGCCGATGCGGTGCAGCTGTTCGACGCCGTTTTGACCTTTCTCGTGGGTAATACCTTCGAGGATTTTCGCGAGTTCATGCTGGCGCGGTTGCGAAAGCTGCGGGCTGCGCTGCAGGAAATCGATAATCGACGTCTGCTCGGTGCGCAGCAACGAGGTCGAAGGCGCGAGCGGCTCGATTTCCTGTAACGGCCGGGCGCGCGTCGTTTCACGTACGCTGATCACAAGGGTACCGGCGGCGAGATCGCCGAGTCGCTGGAATCGGCGGTTGGATAACATGGTCGCCAGCCCCACCAGGTAAAACAGCGGCAGGAAATCCACCGTTCGCAGCAGGTTTCGCACCAGCGAGGTGCCGAAGGTTACCGGCGTCAGATCGTCGTTGATCACCGAGATGCCCATCGCCTTCTTGCCCGGGGTCTGCCCGCGCCAGAACACCTCGAACAATACCGGGTATAGCCATTCGATCGCGAACAGGAATATCAGGAAAAATCCTCCACCGAGCCCGGCGGATCCGAACGGCAGCGAGGCCAGAGACAGGATAAAAATGAAAACGCCACGGATCGCGAGATCTATGGCGAATGCAAAAGTTCGGGGTATCGGTCCGACAACCTGAGCATCGAGGTTAATACCCCCCGGAATCTCAACCCGATAACGTGTGTCGAGCAATAAACCTGTCCTTAATCCGCCAGGGTATGCGCTTCAACCCCGAATATTTTCTGGTAAACCATCGCCATCGCAAGAACCGTCCACGGCACGGTCCAGATCCAGCCAATAATCGTAAACATACCGGCCAGGTTGATCAACGAAATCAGCAGCATAAAACCGAACAGGCGGAACCAGACCCTGGTAACTGCCTTGCGCGAGGTCTCGAGCGCGTGCCAGGCACCCATCTTCTTTTCCAGGATCAACGGCATCGAGTAGATATAGGCGAACATCAGGTAAATACCCGGGAGTACCAGCAGTACGAAACCGAGCATGATCATGATGATCATGATGATGTAGGCGAAAAACAAAGTGCCGATAACGCCGAAATGACGGAATATTTCGCCTGCCGACACCGATTTGCTATTGGCGTGGCGCATCGCCATGACCAGGATCGCAATACTCATCGGCAGAGCGATCGCGGTCATCACGATCTGGGAAACGATGTTGACG
>CP070646.1:2569752-2586850 GCA_020354435.1 Gammaproteobacteria bacterium | reverse complement strand
GATGGCCGCGCCGTCGAAGGGACTACCTATTGGAGGGATTGCCAGTAGGCGGCGAACTGCACCGCGATGCGGCCGCTGCGCGAACCGCGCTGGGTGGCGAAACGGATCGATTCGGTGCGCGCCTCGTCGCTCATTTTCATGCCGCGCGACTTGACCGCCTGTTCGACCACGGCCAGGTACTGGTCCTGGGTAAACGGATGAAACGAGAGCCACAGGCCGAAGCGATCGGATAACGAGATTTTTTCCTCGATCGCATCGCTCGGGTGCAGCTGACCGTCGACCATGGTGCTGTCCAGATTGTCCTGCATCGACTCGGGCATCAAATGCCGGCGGTTGGAAGTCGCGTAAATGATTACGTTGTCGGGCTGCGGCTGCAGCGAACCCTCGAGGCAGGCCTTGAGCGCCTTGTAGGAATCGTCGTTGGCTTCGAAAGACAGGTCGTCGAGGTAAACGATGAACTTGCGTCCGTCCGCGGCCAGCGTGCGAATGATGTCGAACAGCTGAGCGGTGGCCGCTTTAGGGATTTCGACCACGCACAGACCCTGATCATCGAATTCGCTGAGCTGGGCCTTGATCAAGGAGGATTTACCGGTGCCGCGCGCGCCCCACAGTAGCGCGTTGTTGGCCGGCTTGCCGGCGAGAAACTGGGCAGTATTGCGAAACAGCAGGTTCTTCTGTCGCTCGAGGTGCAGCAGTTCGGCCTGATCGACGCGGTCGAACTGCTCGATACCTTCGAGCCCCAGCGCAGACCAGCGATAGGCGCGGTAGCCCGGCTCGGTGCTGATTGCCGTGTTGCCGGGAATGAGTTGCTCGACCCGGTCGAGCAGTAAATCCAGGCGTTTGAACAGTTTGTCGAGATCGGGCATCAGACTTCCAGTTTCCTGTACTTTATCCGGTGCGGCTGATCAGCTTCCTGGCCGAGCCGCTGCTTGCGGTGCGCTTCGTATTCGGTGTAATTGCCCTCGTAGGCGTAGACTTCGCTGTTGCCTTCGAAGGCGATAATGTGCGTCGCGATCCGGTCGAGGAACCATCTATCGTGTGATATCACGACCACGCAGCCGGGAAAATCGAGAATCGCTTCCTCCAGCGCGCGCAGTGTTTCGACGTCGAGATCGTTGGTCGGTTCGTCGAGCAGCAACAGGTTGCCGCCGCTTTTCAGCAACTTCGCCAGGTGCAGCCGATTACGTTCGCCACCGGACAGATCCTTGACGAATTTTTGCTGGGCCGAACCGCGAAAGTTGAAACGCGAGACATAGGCGCGCGAAGGCACCGTGTAATTGCCGACGACGATGTTATCGAGGCCATCGGAGACTTCTTCCCATACGGTTTTGCTGCCGTCGAGATCGTCGCGTGACTGGTCGACATAGGCGACCTTAACCGTATCACCAACCTTGATCGAACCCTCGTCGAGTTCATCCTGACCGACGATGACACGAAACAGCGTGGTTTTGCCGGCGCCGTTGGGTCCAATAATACCGACGATACCGCCCCGCGGCAGTTTGAAATTAAGGTCCTGGTACAGCAGCTTGTCGCCGAAAGACTTCTTGCCGCCCTCGATTTCGACGACGACGTCGCCGAGGCGGGGTCCCGGCGGGATATACAGTTCCTGTGTCTCGGAACGTTTCTGGTAATCCGCCGTCGACAGTTCCTCGAAGCGTTTCAGTCGAGCCTTGCTCTTCGACTGGCGGCCCTTGGGATTGGAGCGCACCCATTCGAGTTCGGCCTGCATCGATTTAATGCGTGCCTTTTCCGAGCGTTCCTCGTGTTCGAGACGTTTTTCCTTCTGCTCCAGCCAGGACGAGTAATTGCCTTCCCAGGGAATGCCGTGTCCGCGGTCGAGCTCCAGAATCCAGCCGGCGACATTATCGAGAAAGTAGCGGTCGTGGGTAACCGCGACCACGGTGCCGGGAAAATCCTGCAGGAATCTTTCGAGCCAGGCGACCGATTCGGCGTCGAGATGGTTAGTCGGCTCGTCCAGGATCAGCATGTCCGGGTTCGCCAACAGCAGGCGGCACAGCGCGACGCGGCGTTTTTCTCCGCCGGACAGGTGCTCGACTGCCGCCTCCCAGGGCGGCAGGCGCAACGCGTCGGCAGCGATTTCCAGTTTGCGCTCGAGGTCCCAGGCGCCGGCTGCCTCGATTTTTTCCTGCAGTTCGGCCTGCTGTGCCAGCAAGTCGTTCATCTCGTCGTCGGACATCGGTTCGGCGAACTTCATGTTCACCTCGTTAAACTGGTCCAGCAGCGATTTGGTTTCGGCAACTCCAAGTTCGACGTTAGCGCGCACGTCGAGGCTGTCATCGAGCTCGGGTTCCTGCGGCAGGTAACCGATCTTGATGCCCGGTTGCGGGCGCGCTTCGCCGGTATGTTCGGTGTCGACGCCGGCCATGATGCGCAGCAAGGTCGATTTACCCGCGCCGTTGTAACCGAGTACGCCGATTTTCGCGCCCGGGAAAAAATTGAGCGAAATATTCTTCAAGATTTCGATTTGCGGCGGCACGATCTTGCCGACCCCGCTCATGGTGTAAATGTATTGCGCCATGCAGTCCGTCCGGATTTGGAATTCGCGTATTCTAACAGCGCGTGGAAAATTAAAAACAACTTCGTTGGGCATAGAACTATGGCATCTATTGATATTGTCAATTGTTCTGTTTTGTAGCGGCGATATGTTGCAGTATTATTCACCATTGAAGCTTTAGTCTGCCTGTCCCGGCGATTTGCTTCGCGCCAGTAAATTGGCGGGATATGCAAGTTAACTTCGGCTATTATTTGGGACTAATCAGTACGACTCCACCAACCCGCCACAGGTAAGCAGCCATGAGCATGAAAAAAATGCAGCAACAGAGTTATCTTTCCGGCGGTAACGCTGCATTCATCGAGGAACTCTATTCGCGATACTTGAAGGACGAATCCGATGTCGACGAAAACTGGCGTAACTGGTTCGCAGAGCTGAAGAATGGCGAGCTGACGCCGGATCAGGATCACCTCGAAATCCGCGAACAGATGAAGTACGCGGTCAAGCACAGACGCCCCGCCGCCGGCATATCAGGCACCGAACTGCACCAGCACGACGCCAAGCAGGTCCGCGTTTTGCAGTTGATCAATGCTTATCGAGTCAAGGGTCACGAGCGTGCCGATCTCGATCCGCTGAAGATGAATCCGATCCGAGAGGTCAAGGAGATGACGCTGGACGGCAACAACCTGGGCGAGGCCGATCTGGACACCGTATTCAATACCGGCTCGCTGTTCGGTGTCGAGGACGCGCCGCTGCGCGAAATTATCGAGCGGGTCGAGAAAACCTACTGTAGCACCATTGGCTGGGAATACATGCATATCGAGGACCGCGCACAGAAACGCTGGATACAGGTGCAGATAGAAACCACGCTGGCCACGCCGAACTTCAGGGAAGGGCGGCGTAACCGCATCATGGATCGTATAATCGCCGCCGAAAACCTCGAGAAATTCCTGCATACACGCTACATCGGGCAAAA
Organism: Gammaproteobacteria bacterium; assembly: GCA_020354435.1. GTDB lineage: Bacteria > Pseudomonadota > Gammaproteobacteria. Next base: position 2,583,362 of record CP070646.1, on the reverse strand, counting down.
ACGCTTTTCGCTGGAGGGCGGCGAATCGTTGATTCCGATTGTCGATCGCGTGGTACAGCAGGCCGGTGTGACCAATACCCACGAAGTCGTTATCGGCATGGCGCACCGCGGACGCCTGAACGTGTTGACGAATATTTTCGGCAAGATGCCGAGCGACCTGTTCGACGAGTTCGAAGGCAATATCGAGTTCGAGGATCGCTATAACTACGACGTCAAGTACCACCAGGGATTCTCTTCCGACATATACACCGATTCCGGACCGATGCACCTGGCGTTGGCGTTTAACCCGTCGCATCTCGAAATCGTCGATCCGGTGGTCGAGGGTTCGGTACGCGCGCGTCAGCGACGATTCAACGATCGAACTACCAACGACGTGCTGCCGGTGCTGGTTCACGGAGACTCGGCTTTTGCCGGCCAGGGCGTGGTCATGGAAACTTTCAATATGTGCCAGACCCGCGGTTACAAAACCGGTGGCACGATCCACATTATCGTCAACAACCAGATCGGCTTCACCACCAGTGATCCGCGCGACATGCGCTCGTCGCAGTATTGCACCGAGGTAGCGCGTATAGTGCAGGCGCCGATTTTTCACGTTAACGGCGACGATCCCGAGGCTTGCGTTTTTGTCGCCGAGATCGCGGTCAAGTATCGCGAAACCTTTCAGCGCGATGTCGTTATCGACATGGTCTGTTATCGACGCTACGGCCACAACGAGGCCGATGAACCGGCGGTAACGCAGCCGATGATGTATGAAAAGATACGCAAGCACCCGCGCCTGGTAGACCTGCATGCCCAGCGCCTGATCGACGAGGGATTCACCACGCGCGAAAAAATCGATGCCATGATCGCCGATTACCGGCGCGCGCTGGAAGAGGGTGGTGCGGTTGCTTTGAACGTGATCTCCGGGCTCGAGCAAACCGCGGCGCGCGACTGGGCCGCCGTTGGCCATGGCGATGTTAACATCACGCCCGGTACCGCGGTCGGCAAACGCAAGCTCAAGCAAGTCGGTAAGAAAATGCTGACCTTGCCTGAGGGCTTTAACATGCATTCTCGTGTTGCCCGTATCATGGAAGGGCGCGAGAAAATGCTAAGCGGTGAACTTCCGGCCGACTGGGGTTTCGCAGAAAACCTCGCCTATGCAACGCTGCTCGACGACGGTTTTCGTATTCGCCTGTCCGGTCAGGACAGCGAGCGTGGCACTTTTTTCCACCGTCACGCCGCGCTGCACGACCAGAAGACCGGTGAAGTCTACAAGCCGCTCAAGTACCTGGCGGAAGATCAACCGCGTTTCGAGGTCATCAACTCTTTTCTGTCGGAGGAAGCCGTGCTCGGTTTCGAATATGGCTATTCCTCGACCGACCCGAACTCGCTGGTCATCTGGGAAGCCCAGTTTGGCGACTTCGCTAACGGTGCCCAGGTCGTTATCGACCAGTTTATCAGTTCCGGTGAAATGAAGTGGGGTCGTCTGAGCGGGCTGGTGATGCTGCTGCCGCACGGTTACGAGGGGCAGGGACCGGAGCACTCGTCGGCTCGCATTGAACGTTACCTCGAACTCTGCGCGCAGCACAATATGCGCGTGGTTCAACCGACGCTGCCGGCACAGATTTTTCATCTGCTGCGCAGCCAGATGCTCTGTGGCTTCAGAAAACCGCTGGTGGTCATGACTCCGAAGAGCCTGTTGCGTCATGAACGCGCGGTGTCTCCGCTGGACGACTTCAGCAAGGGCGAATTCCACAAGGTGATCGGGGAAATCGACAAGGTCGACAAGAAGAAAGTCAAACGCCTTATCCTGTGTAGCGGCAAGATATATTACAAGCTTTACGAATCGCGCGAGCAGCATTACGATCACACTACCGCGATCGTGCGACTCGAGCAGCTTTATCCTTTCCCCAGGGTCGACCTGAAGGCCATTCACGATCAGTACCCGGCGCTGGAAAACGTTGTCTGGTGTCAGGACGAACCTCGAAACCAGGGTATGTTTCGCGAATTCAAGAGCCGCCTGAATGAAATCTTTGCGCCGATACAGGTACAATACGCGGGACGGATATCGGCGGCGTCACCGGCGGTGGGTTATATGGCCCTGCATCAGAAGCAGGAAGCCCAACTGGTCAAGGATGCTTTCGAAGCCGAGTACTCGGATAAACTCGAATAACCCCGGAAAAAAATAAAATCCTCTGGAGCAGATTATGCAGGTAGAAATCAAGGTTCCCGTGTTGCCCGAGTCGGTAACCGAGGGAACGCTGGGCGACTGGCACAAGCAGGTAGGTGACAGCGTTGCCGTCGAGGAGAATATCGTCGATCTGGAAACCGATAAAGTCGTGCTCGAAATCGTCGCCAGTTCCGCCGGAGTAATCGAATCGATCGCGTTCGATTCCGGGGCCACGGTTAAAACCGATGATGTACTTGGCATAATCAATACTGAAGCCGGCGCAGCAGCGTCCCCGGAAGCATCCGCGGCGCCGGAACCGGCTGCGCAGACGCCGGCCACAACACCGGCGGTGGAAAGCGCAGCTGCGGAGTCCGCCACTGGCGAAAGCAAGGCGAGTCCGGCAGTGCGTAAATTGCTGGCGGAACACAATCTCGACGCGGCCGATATAGAGGCCAGTGGCAAAAAGGGTGCTATCACCAAGGCCGATGTCGAAAGGCATTTGCAGCAACAGGCTGCGCCCGCAGCTGCTGCGGGCCTGCCGGAGCAGGCAACACCATCGGCACCGACGTTGCCGCAGGGTGCGCGCAACGACCGGCGTGTACCGATGAGCCGTCTGCGCGCGAGGATCGCCGAGCGTCTCAAGCAGGCGCAGAATACGGCAGCCATGCTAACGACCTTCAACGAGGTCAACCTGAAGCCGATGATGGACACCCGCGCGCAATACCGAGATGCCTTCGAAAAAGCCCATGGGGTCAAGCTCGGCATGATGTCTTTCTTTACCAGCGCCGCGGTTGAAGCACTGAAGCGTTTTCCCGCGGTCAATGCATCGATCGATGGTGATGACATTGTTTACCACGATTATTTCGACATCGGCATTGCCGTCAGTTCGGATCGCGGCCTGGTGGTGCCGATCCTGCGCGACGCCGACCAGATGAGTTATGCCGAAATTGAGCAGGCGATTGCCGATATGGGTGCACGCGCCCGTGACGGTAAACTCGGCATCGATGAACTCACCGGCGGTACCTTTAGCATTACTAACGGCGGTATCTTCGGCTCGATGCTGTCGACCCCGATACTGAATCCGCCTCAGTCAGCAATTCTGGGGATGCACGCGATTCAGCAGCGCCCGGTGGTCGTCGATGGGGATATCGTCATACGTCCGATGATGTACCTGGCTTTGACCTACGATCATCGCATCGTTGATGGCAAGGAGGCGGTACAGTTTCTGCTGACGATCAAGAACGTACTCGAGGATCCGGCGAGATTATTGTTGGGCGTGTAATCCGACAGTCGTATTCGCGAATCCTGTGTGCCGAGGATCTGCGCTGCGCGCGTTCGGCGCGATCGGAATCCTTTAAAGCGATTTCATAAAGCTGAAGCGGGTTTTTTCGGAGTCTATTGCCGAATCCATCAGTGATACATCGCCCGACTCGAACATTTCCACCAGTTCGTTGACGTCGATCTCGCAGATACGGGTGCCGTCGCGATCGACAAAGATAAACAGGCTCGAATCCTCGGCTTTCCACGCCAGCTTGGCCAGCAGTTTTTCGCCATCCTTTTGCATGTTCACCCATTCGCCGGTGTTCAGCGCTTCCGCCTGGTTTATTTTCTTCGGTTCTTCTTTTTTGCCCGAATTTATCTCTTCCAGCAATTCCGTCGGCACCTGGAATACGCCGGTTTGCATCATCTCATCGAACTCGGTGGTGTCATCCATGGTGTTGAAGGATTGTTCCCCCAGCGAACGGGTTCTGCGTTTGGCCTCGATGATGTTGCGCGCGGTTTCCTCGAGCACGTTTTGCTGTTCGAGTTTGAGATAATCGCGTAACGATTGTTGCAGCGATTCCGCCAGCCTGAGGCTGCGCATCGCGCGGTGCAGCGAGTGGGCCACTTGGGGCAAAGCCTTGCGCAGTTCATCCTGTTCAGCTTCGGTGGCTTTAGGTATCAGTGACCACACCTGTTTCTTCACCATCTCGATGGTCTTGTGCCAGGTGTCCGAATCCATGCCCTGGGTCAGGCCGATCTGCACCAGTAGCGGCAACCAGACTTTTTGGAACAGGATGAGCGGGGTGCCCTGGATTTTCAGCGGCTGAATGATTTCGTTAAGCCGGGATTTGACCAACGGCATGATTTTGTTGGTCGCCTCGATTCTGCGGGTCTTGCGAACCGCTGCCTCGTTCTCCCTGACGAAATGCTTGTAACCCTCGAGCATTTCGGCATAACTGTCGACGGTAATAAATTCGCGGCTCGCCATTGCATCGATTTGCTCGCGAATATAGCGAATTCCGGAAAACTCCGAATGGCCACGCTTGGCTATTTCGACCTCGCTGCTAATGATGGCGTCCAGCAGGCGGCGCGCCGGGTTACTCGAACGGCGCAGGAAGCCGTCTTCCTGGATCGCGGTAATGAATACATAAATTTGCAAGCGGGCGAGTTGCTGTTTGATCTGGGATGGCAGGTCTTCGTCTTCGAAGATCAGCTTGAATATCAAATTGAGCTGTTCGATTTGATCGTCGTATTCGCCTATGCCATGTCGTTGGAAACGCTGCTTGAGCTCGGGAAAAAGGTTCTTGTAACTACCCGATGGCTGGCGCGACTTTTCCTTGAAAGCCTGCAGTAACATCAACAGGGTGACTTCCTTGCCGGGACGGAGTGCCTGCGGGCCTTCGGACTCGCTTAAACCCTCTATGCTGCGCAGGTGAATGCGCGCCGGGGGAATATCCGGCAGCATGCCTTGATCGAGCATCAGGCAATCGATGCGCCGGTAGAACGGACCCAGGGCTTCGATGAAACGATCGGCAAACAGGTGGTACAGCGCGATCTTGAAACTGACTTCGAGATTGAGGCTGTCGATCGCATACTGAAACGATTCACACAGCTTTTTAACCTGTAGCGGATTTTCGTAAATGCTTGCGCGCGATTTCTTGATACAGGCCTGCAGGCGTTTCAATATAGTGCGATCGAATTCCTTGAAGGCTTCGCCGTAGCGCGACGCGATATTCTTTAGTTCTTCGATTTCCACGTTGGCGTTTGCGCCCGGAATTCCCAGGCTTTGCCAGTCTCGCGAGCCATTTTCCTGTGCCGGTGAGCTATGGTTCGATTTGAATTCGGAAAAGTGCCTGTTCAGCTGAAATGTAAACGACGAGCAAATTATACGCTGCTTGTGCCTGATCAGTTTGACCACGCGTGCCCCGTCCTCGTCGGACAGGCTCCAGCTATGATAATCTTCGGCGCTTTCGATCATGCGTACCAGCATATCGGTAAGAAGCTTCTTGCTCAGGCTGGACACTTCCGTGAAGATGTCCCGCCCGGATATCGATGCGGAAGCCTGGTGTTTTTTCGGGCCTGTCATGCGGGTTGCGTTTCACATGGGTTAGAGACTGATAATATAGTTGAAATTACGCACTAAATCCTGCGACTATTTTCATAAATCCGGTTTTCCGACAGTTTTCCGATAGAAGGCGTAATATAAACATCTGACGGCATCCCCACTAGTACGATCCATGCACAATCTTAAGCTTTTTATCACCGGCCACAAGGGCTTCGAAACCCCGTTGCTGCATGAATTGCGCGCCATCCTGAAGCCGACCGACGCGGTCCTGCGAAAGGTATACGGCGGTGTCGAAGTCGACGCGACGATATCCGCGGTCTATCTGGTTTGTCTGCATTCGCGCCTGGCCAACCGGGTATTCTGCGAACTGGCACAGGCGGTGGCCGCGAGTGAAAGTCAGCTGTACGAGGCGGTTTACCAGGTCGAATGGGAAAAGCACCTGCAGCCACGCAATAGCATCGCGGTCTCGGCCACGGTCTCGCGTTCGAAACTCGATCACGGCCATTTTGTCGCACTCAAAACCAAGGATGCGATCGTCGATCGCATGCGCAATGTCTGCGGCAGCCGGCCATCGGTCGAAAAAAAACAACCCGATATTCGCATCCACGTACATCTCCATCAAAACCGGGCCAGTATCAGTCTCGATCTGTCCGGCGAAAGTCTTCACCGACGCGGTTATCGTACTCGACATGCCGGTGCACCGCTGAAAGAGCATCTCGCCGCCGCGCTGTTGTCGCAGGCAGGCTGGAACCACGAGCGATCGAAGCACCTGCGCCTGCTCGATCCGATGTGCGGGTCCGGTACCTTCGTCATCGAGGCGGCCATGATTGCCGCCAATATCGCTCCCGGGCTTAAACGCGAGTATTTCGGTTTCGACCAGTGGCTGCAGCACGATGCCGATTTATGGCAGCAGCATTTGCAGCAGGCGCGTCGGCAGGTGCAGAAGGACAGCGAGGTCGTCATCTACGCCAGCGATTACGATATCAATGCGCTCGAAACCGCGCGCGATAATGCGGAGCGTGCCGGGGTTGCGCAAATCATCGAGTTTTCGCAGCAGCAGATTGCCGAACTCGAATTGCCGCCGAGCACTACCGAAACTCTTGTGATCTGCAATCCACCTTATGGTCGCCGGCTGCAAAGCGAAGCGGGACTGGATCAACTTTATCGCGACCTTGGCGACGCGGTACGGCGCCTCGAACCCGCGCGGTTGGCAATCATATCGGCCAACCCGGATCTGCTGCATCATTTGAAGCTCAAGCGGCTGAGCCGTAAGGATGTGCGAAACGGACCGCTGGACTGCCTGTTCGCGCAGTTCGAGACGGTCGCGGAGGCGGCCGATCGTGCAAGGATTTCCAGCGAAGACGCGAATATCGACGAAACGGCTCTGCCGCTGCGCAACCGCCTGGAAAAAAACGCCAGGCACCTGCAACGCTGGGCGCGGCGCAATGACGTCAGCTGTTATCGCCTGTACGATGCGGACCTGCCGGAGTTTTCGTTTGCGCTGGATCGCTACCAGAGCGAAATCGCGCCCGAACAGGCCTGGTTTCACCTGCAGGAATACCAGGCACCGGCAACGGTGGATGCAGATCTCGCCGCGCGTCGAATCGATCTCGCCGCCAGGGTGGTTTGCGAACTCTTCGGAATTTCCAGCGAACAACTGTTCTGCAAGACCCGCAGTCGCCAGCGCGGATCCGAGCAATACCGGAAACAGGCTCACCGCGGCGAGTATTTCCAGGTGCGCGAGGGAGCCGCGTCGTTACTGATAAACCTGAGCGACTACCTCGATTCGGGATTGTTTCTCGATCACCGCATTACGCGTCAACGGGTTTACCAGGCGGCACGCGGCAAGGACCTGCTCAACCTGTTTTGTTATACCGGTACGGTCGGGGTTCAGGCCGGGCTGGGCGGTGCTTGCTCGGTGATGAACGTCGACCTGTCGCAAACCTATCTGGAATGGGCACGGCAGAACCACCGGCTCAACGGGCTCGACGATGAGGAGCGCTATCGCTTCCTGCGTGCGGATATCGTCGAACTGCTGAAAAAACCGGCGCGTTACCCATTAAAAACGAACTATGATTTGATATTCTTTGATCCTCCGTCGTTTTCCAACTCGAGCAAGATGCAACAAACCCTCGATATTCAACGCGATCACACGGTCATGATCAGGCAAGCCATGTCGCTGCTGGCCGCTGACGGGCTGCTGCTGTTTTCAACCAATCGGCGCGGTTTCAGGCTCGACGAGGAAATCAGCCGCGAATTCGATGCCCGCGATATTTCACGCGCGACCATCCCGGAAGACTTCAAGCGCAATCCGAAAATTCATCGCTGCTGGGAAATCAGGCACGCTCATGCGTGAAGATACCCAGGACTATCGCCACCTGTTCGTGCACGACGTGCCGTTGCTGGATGTGCGCGCTCCGGTCGAATTCAGTCGCGGGGCCTTCCCGACGGCGACTAATCTGCCGTTATTGAACGACGAGCAGCGCGAGCAAATCGGAATTCGTTACAAGAACGCCGGACAGGAGGAGGCGATACGGCTTGGCTTGAAGCTGGCCACCGCGGAAATTCGCGAACAGCGCCTGCGGGACTGGGGCACTTTCTGCGAATCCCATCCGGAAGGCTATATTTACTGTTTTCGTGGCGGTCTGCGCTCGCGCACGACACAGCAATGGATGCGGGAGCAGGGACTCGACTATCCGCTGGTCGTCGGTGGATACAAAGCCATGCGCCGCTTTCTGATCGACGAACTGGAAAATTCGTTGCGCAAGGTCAGGTTGATCTGTATCAGTGGTCTGACCGGGGTTGGCAAAACCCGGGTATTACGCAAGATTCGCCATCATATCGACTTCGAAGGTCTGGCCAATCACCGTGGTTCGGCCTTCGGCCGCGACGCCTGCGACAGCCAACCGGCGGTAATCGATTGGGAAAACGGTGTTTCGATCGAATTTCTGAAGCATCGCAGCCGCAGCCCGGAACGTCCCCTGTTTGTCGAAGATGAGGGCAGGCGTATCGGGCGTATCGGCATGCCGGACTGCCTGTTCAACGCGTTGCTGCAGGCCCCGCGTGCGATACTGCAGGTCGATATCGAGGCGCGTATCGAATTGATCGCGGAAGACTATATCGTACAAAGCTGGCCGTCTTACCAGCGGGCCTATGGCGCAGACGCCGATGCCGAGTTCAGCCGTTACGTGCTCGACAACCTGGCGCGAATACAGAAACGCCTGGGTGGAGAGCGTTATCGCAAGGTGCACGAATGTTTCAAAACTGCGCTCGAGGAGTTTTTCGTGGATGGCGAGGTAAGCGGTTTTTACGACGGCATACGAACATTACTCGAAGAGTATTACGATCCGATGTATCGTTACCAGATAGAATGCAAGCAACCTGAAATAATATTCGAAGGCCCGGAGCAGGAACTGTTGCAATGGGCCGAGCACTACAGCGCCGGTTGAACTAACAACCAACAATAACGTCATATGCGAGTGATCGAACCGGAAAAGACTGCATGAAAAAAATAATTCTGCTGGTATTGCTGGCTGTCCTGGTCCTGCTGTTTTTTCAGTTCGAACTGGAACAATACCTGACACTCGAATATATCAAGTCACAGCAGCAACTCATTGATCAGTATTATGCCGAAAACCGGGCACTCACGCTGATCGGTTTTTTTCTGGCTTACATCCTCATTACCGGTGCCTCGTTGCCCGGTGCGGCGGTCATGACGCTGGCAGCCGGTGCCGTGTTTGGCCTGGTTACCGCCCTGATCCTGGTTTCCTTTGCCAGCACCATCGGCGCCTCGGTTGCTTTCGTCGTGTCGCGTTACCTGTTTCGCGATATCGTGGAAGCCCGCTTCGGTGCCTCGCTGAAGGCGGTTAACGACGGCATCGACAAGGATGGCCCATTTTACCTTTTTGCCTTGCGCCTGGTGCCGGCGTTCCCGTTTTTCGTTATCAACCTGGTAATGGGGCTGACCAAGCTACGCCTGTGGACTTTCTACTGGGTTAGCCAGCTGGGCATGCTGGCCGGCACCGTGGTTTACGTCAATGCCGGCACCCAGCTGGGGCAAATCGAATCGGCTAACGAAATATTCAGCACCGAAATATTGCTGTCTTTTCTGCTGCTTGCCATGCTGCCATTTATCGGCAGAAAATTTGTTACCGTCCTCGGCAACCGCAAGGCACTGGCTGGTTTTAGTAAACCCGACTCCTTCGATACCAACCTGGTGGTAATCGGCGCCGGTTCAGCCGGGCTGGTCACGGCCTATATCGCGGCCGCGGTCAAGGCCCGGGTCACCCTGATCGAGAAACACAAGATGGGCGGTGATTGCCTCAACTTCGGCTGCGTGCCGTCGAAAGCATTAATCCGCTCGGCCAAGTTTCTGTCGCATATTGGCCGCAGCCGCGAATTCGGTATCGACAAGGCGGAGGCCGAGTTTGACTTCGCGACGATCATGCAGCGCATACAGTCGGTGATCAAACAAATCGAGCCGCATGACTCGGTGGAGCGCTACACCGGGCTCGGTGTCGACGTCATCCAGGGTGTAGCGCGAGTAACTTCGCCGTGGACGGTGGAGGTAAACGGCCAGACCATTCGGACACCGAATATCGTAGTCGCCACCGGTGGAGGGCCCTTCGTTCCGCCGATCGAAGGCATCGACGAGGTCGACTATTATACTTCGGACAACCTCTGGGATATGCGCGAGAAACCTGAAAAACTTGCGGTCCTGGGCGGTGGACCGATCGGTTGTGAACTGGCCCAGGCTTTCGCCCGGCTTGGCATTGACGTAACCCAGGTCGAGATGCTGCCGCAGATCCTGCTGCGCGAAGACCCGGAGGTTTCCGATCAGGTGCGCCAGCGTATGGTCGCCGATGGCGTGCAGGTGTTAACGGGTCACACCGCCAAGCGCCTGGTCAAGCGGGAAGGCAGGGATATTCTGATTGCCGAGCATGAAGGCGGAGACGTCGAGGTCGAATTCGATGCGCTCATCGTCGCCGTCGGGCGCAGGCCAAACTCATCCGGCTTCGGTCTCGAAGACATAGGGGTCAGGTTGAACCCGAACCGAACCATCGAGACCAACGACTACCTGCAAACCAGTATCCCCACGATTTATGCCTGTGGCGATGTCGCCGGGCCATATCAGTTTACTCATGTCGGCGCGCACCAGGCCTGGTATACCTCGGTCAATTCCCTGTTTGGCATTATTCGGCGATTCAAGGCGGATTACTCGGTTATTCCCTGGGCTACCTTCACCGAACCCGAGGTCGGCCGGGTCGGCCTGAACGAGACCGAGGCAAAGCAGCAGGGTATCGCCTACGAGGTAACCCGCTACGATATATCCGACCTGGATCGCGCGATCGCCGATAGCGAGGCGCACGGTTTTGTCAAGGTGCTGACCGTTCCCGGCAAGGACAAGATTCTCGGCGTGACCATCGTTGGCGAACATGCCGGAGACTTGATCGCCGAATACGTGCTGGCAATGCGCTATGGTCTCGGGCTGAACAAGATTCTGGGCACTATCCATATTTACCCGACGCTGGCCGAGGCCAACAAGTACGCCGCCGGCGAATGGAAACGCGCACACGTACCGGAAAGGTTACTCGACTGGGTCGCTCGCTATCATCGTTGGCGCCGGCGCTCCTGAAACCGGCTGCCAGGCAGGATCGGATCGGGCCTGGTCGTCGTTTTGCCGTTGCTGCGGCGGTCGCCGCTGCGGGTTGGCGGGGTTGTCGCCCGCGCTGTCGAAATAGTCGATCAGAACCAGGCTGCCGGTCTCGATGTGCCGTTCGCGGTGAAACAACTGATGCGCGCGCCAGATGCAAACCGTTGCTGGCATGAGCTGGGATTCATCGGTAACCCGGCAACGACTGTAACCAAAGCGGGCTTTCTTGATAATTAGATCGTCCTGTTCGAATTGCTCGTTGACCGAGCCGTAAAGGTTCAGTTTTATGCTCAACATATCGGTCCAGTGAAACTGAAAGCCGATAAAATTCTTTTCGATCGAGGGTAACCACCAACCATCCTGGCGTTCGAAAACCAGCCCCGGTTCGATACTGATTGCGTATTTGATCAACGCCTTGCCGATTACGGTCAATTCTTCAAGCTGCTGTACTTCGTCGAATATGCTCATGACTTCGATTCCACCGGTTAACCTGGTCAGTCTCTGAATTTTTCAGCTTTTCTGAATTCAATATCCTGCGGCCGTTTGATTTGCAACATCATCCATGCGTTGCTGTTCTTGTTGCCCCGCATCGCGTTACACAGCTTGGCCGGAGATTTGTATATCCTGTTTTTGTAGTAAAACTTGCCGTCCTTCAGCGTGCCGATTTGCCACTCATCGAAGTAGCGGGTTCTGAGCTGGGTGCCGGCCGGAAGTTCCAGCTGATCCCAGATGTAACCGCCTTCGCGAAATCCGGGCCGAGCCGTGTCCGTGTCGCTGGTGCGCTCGAGAAATTCCTCGATAACGTCGTCGATCGCCAGCGGGTAGTCTTCCTTGTAACGCTCGATCAATTTCAACAGCAGATCGTTTTTCAATGGAACGTAGGTTGTGTTTTTCATTAGTTACTCTAAAAAGTACTATGAAGTACTATAAAGAGTAATCAATCGATGCGATGTTGTCAAATGACAGGCAAAAGCGGTGGAATTCGAACTGCACTAGGGATACTGTTTTTACCATTGGTTAATTCGGAGCAAATGATGAAAATACTCAATCCCGAAAATGTCGTTAAACCGGCATCCAATTATGCGCAGGGGGTAGTGCATGCCGCGGGCGCCGAGCGTATGGTCATATCAGGACAACTCGGCCTGCGCCCCGACGGTAGCCTGGAAGAGGGCCTGCGGGCGCAGATGGAGCGCGCCTGGTCGAATGTCTTTGCCGTCATGGCTGCCGGTGGTTTCGAACGCGAGCATTTATTGCGCGCTACTATTTACGTGACCGTGCCCGGTCAGGTCGGTCTCTACCGCGAAGTCAGGGACGAAATGCTGGCGGGCCATCGCTGCGCCAACACCTATCTCGAAATTTCGGCGCTGGCGGCACCCGAGTTCCTGGTCGAAATCGAGGCCGAAGCGATTAAAGGCTGAACGAATATAGCGAATTGACGGAAATGACTGAATCCGGGTGCAGACTGATTTTCGGGCTCTGTAAGCCAGTACTGGTTCTGGGCCTGTTGGGGCTGTCCGCTGCGGCTTTCGGATTCGACCTGCAGGGACACAGGGGTGCGCGCGGACTGATGCCGGAAAATACCCTGCCGGCGTTCGCCAGGGCCCTGGAAATCGGGGTTACGACGCTGGAACTGGACCTCGCCGTTACCCGTGATCGCGAAGTGGTGGTAATGCATGATCCACGTTTCGAGCCCGCAATCACGCGAAATCGACAGGGTTTATGGCTACTGCAAAGCAGCCCCAGTATTCAATCGATGACCCTGGCACAGGTCAAAACCTATGATGTTGGCCGTCTGAATCCGGCCAGCAAATATGCCGAGCACTATCCCGCGCAGCAGGCGATCGACGGTACCCGGGTGCCGACCCTGGGCGAGGTTTTCGATCTGGTCGAGAAAGCGGCTAATCGACATGTTCGTTTCAATATCGAAATCAAGATCAATCCGGAAACGCCCGCGCTGACCTGGCCACCGGAGGAATTCGCGCGTGCCGTAATCGACGTGGTTAGAAAATACCGAATGCAACGGAGGGTCATCGTACAATCCTTCGACTGGCGCGCTTTACGGGAGGTACAGGAACTGGAACCTTCGGTGAAAACGTCTTACCTGACGGTTAACCAGGACTGGCTGAGCAATCTGCAAACCGGCAAACCGGGACCCTCCCCATGGCTCGCCGGTCTCGACGTTGACGATTTCGGCGGTAGCGCGGCGCGCGCGGTCAAGGCCGCGGGTGGTGCAATCTGGTCCCCGTACCACAAGGAGGTCAGCGCCTCGGTGATAAAACTGGCACAGGACATGGGGCTCAAGGTCAACGTCTGGACCGTGAACGAGCCGACACGCATGCGTGAACTGATTGGCATGGGCGTCGACGGGATTATTACCGATTATCCCGACCGCTTGCGCAAGGTCCTGAAACAACTGGATTTGCCGCTGCCGATGTCCACACCTGTTCGATATTGAGCCCAGGCCTTACTCCAGTTGCTTA
>CP070646.1:2563531-2569652 GCA_020354435.1 Gammaproteobacteria bacterium | reverse complement strand
CTTCCTTCTTCTTCGGCTCTTCCTTCTTTTTTTCCTTTGGCTTTTCTTTCTTCTTCTCTTCCTTTTTAGCTTCCTTGGGCTTTTCCTTCTTCGGCGGAGGCGGCTTGACCTTTTGCTTTTCCAGGATCAGCTTGGCCAGCCGCGGGGAGACGTCGTCCAGTGCTTTCTGCTGGATTTCCGGCAGCTTGATCAGGTTCAGGAAGACACCGGCGCCAAGAAAAAGCAGCAGCAGGATGATAACCAGCAGCTTGAAGCCGCGGTCTTCCGAATGGTCGACCCAGGGCAGGTTCGGTTCGTTAATGCCGGCTGCTTTTGCCATCAGGTTTCCGTTGCCTTCTGGTTAACCGCGAAAGAGATATTGGTGTAGTTCGCGCCGGCGCAGGTCAGCATGATCTTTTTCAGCAGCTCGTAGGGGATTTCCTGGTCGCCCATGATCGTGACGCCTTTTTTGTCGGTAATATCCTTGACCTCCGCCGACGCCAGCCTGAGCGCGTTATACAGCGGCTGGATCGAATTCTTGTCGCCCTTGAGCGCGTCCTTGACGCGAACAATGGGTTTACCCTGTAAGCGGATGACCTGCTCGTCAACCGCGATTACGAGGTTGCGCTTCGGCAGTTTTTCGGCCGCGGCTTCTGGCAGCACGATATTCTTGGGCGAGGGCAGGACCTCGGTGCTGGTGGCATTGACCAGCAGGAAAAATACCAGGATCGTGAAAATATCCATCAGTGACACCATGTTCAACGCGGCGCTGCGTCGCTGGCTGCGTTTGTGGTGTAGTTGCATGCGTTTGGCGCGTCTGGAAGCCTTCATTGATCTGAATTCTCTGTACTATTTGGCAGCATCGCCAATCGATATGTCGGGGAACAGTTCCGCGAACACCCATTCGCCATCGACCTGGGCGCGATAGGAGCGAGAACTATCCATCGCCGATATCAAATCGTCGTAGCGAGTCTTCTTTTCGGCCAGGATCGTGATATTGGTGTGATCCGGAATCCGCGCCTTGACATGCTTCAGGGTTTCCTTGAGCGATGCAAAGTCGTGCTCCTTGCCTTTGCTCGGGATGCGCTTGATCAGTCCGAGGCGATTATCGGACAGCACCAGCATGTTCTTGCGGATGGTTACGCGCAGCTCGTATGGCGGTTTTTTCGGCTGCTTGAGGTCCTTGTTCGCGCCCGGCGGCGGCAGGTTCAGATCGAGGATCGTGATATGGCTGAATACCGCCGTCATCAGCAGGAACGGTACCAGAACCACCATCAGGTTCATGAAGGCGGTAATGTTCATCTCCACGGCGGGATGCTTGCTGCGGCGTACCCTTTTCGACATGATGAATCTACTTTATTGAGCGCTGTTTTTAACGCGTGACAGGTGGTTGACGAACTTGACCACCGTCATCTCGAGACTGTCGACGATTTCGGTCGTCTTGGTCTGCAGTACGGTGTAGAAAAACAGCAGCGGGATGGCAACGATGAGTCCGAACGCGGTCGTGTTCATCGCGACCGAAATACTGGTTGAGAGTATTTCCGCTTTCATCGACGGATCCACCTGGGCAACCGCGGTGAAGGCCTTGATCAGGCCGATGATCGTGCCCAGCAGGCCGAGCAGGGTAGCGATGTTGGCGAACATCGCCAGGTAATGGGTGCGTTTTTCCAGTCGCGGTATCGCTTCCATGATGCTTTCGTCCATCGCCGCTTCGAAATCGTCGCGCCGGCGTGCCGACTGGTAGTGCTCCATCCCCTGCAACAGGATACGGCTGACCGTGGCGCTTGATTCCTTCGCAAGCTTGCTGGCGCTGTTAACATCGCCCCTGGCCACCAGCGGCATCAGCTTGGCGATCATCCTGCGATTCTTCGCCCTGGCAACGCTGAGATGCATCCAGCGTTCCAGCGTGATCGCCACACCAATCGCCAGTACCCCCAGTATCGGATACATGAATGGGCCACCGTCCTGGAAAAACCTGGTAACTGTAGTAAAAATTTCGTTCATCGCGAGACTCTCCGCTGTGTCTGTATTTTTGCCGGATTAATCCAGCTTTGCCTTTGAAAAAATGGCGTCGTGATAATGAATTTTTCGCTTGAATGAAGCCCGTTCTATCGGGGCCAGTTTCTCATCCATAATGCTGTTAATCGGCGGCGACTCTATGTCGAAACGCTCGACCGATTTCCATGGAACGATATATAAAACCCGGGGTAACTCCTTGTTGCCGGTAATTTCCGCGCCTTCCATTTCCAGCCTTTCCTGCGCACTCACGTTTGCAGTACCAGAAATAGCAAAAATTAGAAAAAAGTGTAGCGAAAGTTTTCTCATTTTTTACCCCTGTGAACTTGAATTGCCGGATTTAAGCCGACGTTCGATATCGACGATCCACCCGGCGACCTGGGAATTCTCTTTGCTTTGCAGAGACTGGTATTTCTGATAGTGCTTCAGGGCCTTCCTCAGGTCCTGCAGATAGATATCGAAAAGTATACCCAGATTCAGATAGGCCGGCGCATACCTGGAGTCGCCGTCAATTGCCCGCTCGTAATGCTGGCGCGCGGTTTGAAATTGTCCTTTCTGGCGCTGCAAAATGCCGAGGTGATTATGCGCCACGGCATCATCGTCGTTACGTTTGATCGCCTCCTGGAATGCCTTTTCGGCCAGATCGAGTTTTCCCAGTTTGAAATAGGCCAGACCGAGGTTGGTGAAAACATAAGGTTTTTCCGGCGCATCGTTGCTTACCTGGAGCAGCAGTTCCACCGCGATATCGGTTTTGCCGGTTTTCAACGAGCCGATGGCTTCTTCATAAAATTGCTGGTTGAAATCCACCGGTTCGGGTTCGGGTACGGCCTCGGTCTCCGCCGCGGGCGCTTCCGCGGTCTCGGCCGCCGCTTCCGGCACGACCACCGGCTCGGGTTGCGGCGCAGGCTCGGGCGTGCTTTGACAGGCTGCAAGCAGCGCGATCAACAGCAGCGTGAAAAATCTGTTACTGAATATCGACATAGGCATCGGTGCTTTCTACCCTGGCATAACGAAACGGCATCATCTCACCCAGAACCTTTAAACTCTTTTTCGTCGGTTCATCGTAAGTGCCCTGTGGAATTCGTTTGAAATTGGTCAGATGGATATCGATGGCTTTTTCCTCGAACGGAAAAGCCTGCTCCTCGAGCAGCAGTTCATACTCCTC
The DNA here is from genome assembly GCA_020354435.1 of Gammaproteobacteria bacterium. GTDB lineage: Bacteria > Pseudomonadota > Gammaproteobacteria. The sequence goes on along the minus strand of CP070646.1, from coordinate 2,566,492 downwards.
GAGTTGCTCCTCGTCGAGCCCCTTGGGCCGCTGCGAATTCATCAGCGAGGTGGCAAAATCGTGGTATATCTCGGCGATCTGGAAAGTCGCCTCGGTGGTGACTTCGGCAACCTGATACTTCATCGCCTTGCTATAGGCATCTATCGACTGTTGCATCAGCTTTTTCTTCTTGCGCAGGCTGGTCTTGAGCGGCACGGTCAGTTTCGCCTTTTCATAGGACCGATGCAGCGGCGCGATCAATTCCAGGCTCGCGGTCGCGGCGAGGTACTTGCTGCGGTCGGTGCGGCGCGATTTGGCCTCGGCATCGGCACGCACGATATCGTTAAGCCAGAAATGCAGGTTTTTGGTGTCGTTCTTGGCGCGATAAAACTCGGCAATCTTGTGACGCAACTCCATCGAACGCTCCAGCGGGTAGGGGTAAGTCTTGACGTAGTTCTTGTAAACCCCAATGGCGCGACCGGTCTGACCCGATTCCTCGTAGAGTTCGGCGGCACGCCACATCAGGTCACGCTTACGCTCCGGCGTGCCGGGCAGTTTCGACAGGGTCAGTATTTCTCTGGCCGCCAGCGACTGGTTGCCGTTCTTGCTATAGGCCAGTGCGAGTTTTTCGGTGACGCCATCGCTGAATTGCTTGTTTTTCGGATAGCGTTTGCGAAAGGTTTCCAGGCGGTTGATCGCGGTTGGCCAGTCTTCCAGCTGGATATAGGCGGTTGCGGCGTCGTAGTCGGCGACGATGCGTTTGGGCGACTCGGGAATCACCTGGCCGAGCCGGGTGAAGTGCTGCGCGGCCAGCAAATGGTTACCCTGTTCGCGCGCAATTTCGCCCTGTTTGTAAATACTGGCGGCAATCTGTTCGCGTACTGGCTTGCGCTCCTTGCTCTGTTTCGGCATGAAACCGAGCAGCGTCAGGTAGGACGCTTCGGCGGCGGCGAAATCCCCGGTAGAAAACTGCGAGTCCGACAGTATCGTCCAGGCCTCTTTTTTGGTCTCGGGCTTGACGTTCTTGTTATCGATCAGGCGCTGCGCCGACGCAATCGCGTCGGGGTATTCCTTCCACTTGTAAAACTGTTGCGCGGTTTGCATCTCGACCACGGACAGTCGCGGATCGTCCGGAAAAGTAGTGGTGAAACGAACCGCCGACTTGATGCGTTTTCGGCGTAACGCGGGTATTTCGCTCGCGTTGGTGGTCTTGAACAGTGCATCGAATGCGAGCAGGGCGGCGTAACCTGCCTCGGCGCTATCCTTGTGCGGCTCGTAGTTGTACGCGGTTTTCTGGTACTCGTCGATGGCCTGTGGGTACTGGCCGGAGTCATACAGGATTTCCGCCAGCAGGAAATTCATGCGTGGCGCGGCCGGATCGTCGGGAAAGGATTTCAGGAAACGGGCATACCAGCCCGAGGCTACCTGGTAGTCGCGTTTTTTCTTGCTCTTGCGTGCGAGAGCGTGAAAATGCGTGGCCAGCTCGGTCAGGTGCAGCACCAGGGTTTTGGTTAGCTTCTGCTGGGTTGCTGCTTCCTGTGCCGCCCAGTACTCGCTGTTGACGTCGTAGCGATTGACGAAGGCAATTTTTTCTTCCAGCACCAGGTCCGAGTAACCCGCCTGCTGGAAGGTTTCGATGGCGCGCTGGTGAAAATACGGTGTATGCGACGAGTAGGGGTACTCCTTGGTATAGGCGAGAAACAGGTCGGAACCGTCGATGATGCGTTTCTTGCCGAGGTAGAGTTCGCCAAGCTTCAGATAGAGCAGGGGTTCGTAGTCTCGCTTGCCATTTTCGGCGAAGTATTTCGAGATATAGTCTTTTTCTTCCTGGTAGGAGAAAGCCAGCGAGACCACGCGCACGACGTCCTCCAGCAGTTCGAGATCCGCTCGTGAAAGTTCCGGATTGAAGTCAATCTCCCGCACGTAGTTTTCTTCCCGGTTGACGTCGAGCAGGCGGACATAGCTCGCCAGCGCGTCTTCGTAACGGCTTTGTTTGAACTGGGTCCAGCCGTATTTGTACAGCGCCTTTTTGAAGAAAAGCGAGTCCTGATGGTTGTTGACGACCGTGCCATAAGCCGCTTCTGCCTGTTCGTATTCGCGTTCGACGAACAGATTTTCGCCGCGACGGAACTGTACCTCGTCCATATATTGCGAGGTCGGATACTCGGCCGCGATTCGGTCCAGCGCGGCGACCGATTTTTCGGTTTCCGATTCGAGCGCGTAGGCGCGCGATAGCTGGTACAGGATCATGTCGTTGTCTGCGCGATCGGGGTATGTTTCCAGGTAGGATTCGTAAATTCCGATCGCGTGCAGGGCTTCCTCCCTGCCTCGTTGCTGGGTTGTCTCGTCTTCCGCTATGCGGTTATCCAGGCTCGATTCGAGCTCGAGGTCGGCCAGGCGTCGCAGCTCGTGACCGGTGCCGCTGCCGTCCGCGGTAATTTCGACCAGTGCGCGAAAACTGTCGATGACCTGCTGGCGATCGACCGCGAAAGAAGCCTGCGGTTCGAGTTCGGCCTGTTCGATCGGTGGCGGCAATTCCTCGAGATCGGCGATAGTCGGACCAATATCGACGCCATCGGAACTGCAGGCAGTTAGCGCTCCGACAATGAGCATGATCAGCAGCTTTCTGGTCAACGAATCACTCATTCCTGTTCCGCCGCCAGTTTGTCGTACAGTTTCGCCAGTTCATAACGCGCGTTCAGCCTTAGCTGTACGATATGCTTCTGCTGCCGCTGAATTTCCTCGATTGCAAGCTGGTTTATGTGCTGTTCCTGCTTTTTCAGTAGTTCGCCGACCTGGCTTCGCAGATTGCGAATTCGATCCGTCTGTCCCTCGATTCGCTGACGGAAAAACTCGAAATTGAGTTCGGTGCGCTGGGTTATGCGGCGCAGCGAATCGACGCGGTAATTGGACTCGGCCAGCGCGCGGTCGAGGTGGATTAACTGTTTTTTCGCCTTCCAGCGGCGCACCGGGTAGTCGGTA
>CP070646.1:2533428-2563431 GCA_020354435.1 Gammaproteobacteria bacterium | reverse complement strand
TTGACCGAGGACCCGCAGACGGTTATTCCCGAGGGCGCACAACTGGTCGACGATCCCGGGGCGCCGACGCCGGTGCCGATGATCGGGCACGTCAGTTCGAGTTACTACAGCGCCTGCTGTGGGCACTCGATCGCGATGGCGCTGGTGAAAGGCGGGCGTGGTCGCATGGGCGAAAAGATTCATGCGCCGCTGGCGGATGGCCAGGTGATCAGCGCGACTATCTGCGAGCCGGTGTTTTACGATAAAGAAGGAGCAAAACCCAATGTCTGATTTGTTCCAGCAGGAAAGCCCCCTGGTTCAGATCGAGCTGGGCGAGCCGAAGGGCAGTGCGCCGCGTATCGAAGAAAAACCCTTTAATGGCTATATCAACCTGCGCGGCAGGTCCGACAATACCGGTTTTAGCGCTGGCGTGTTGAAAGTGCTCGGCGTCGAAGCGCCGACCGAGGCCAACACCGTGATCGATGCAGGAGACAATCGAATCTACTGGCTCGGCCCGGACGAATGGCTGATCGTGACCCCGGCCGGGCAGCAGGACCAGCTAAAGTCAGATTTGCTGGCCGCGCTGAAAGGCGTATTCAGCTCGGTCGTCGATAACTCGAGCGGCCTGACGATGATTCACGTTAGCGGCGAAAACGCGACAGCGCTGCTTGCAACCGATTGCCCGCTCGATCTGCATCCACGGGAGTTCAAACCGGGCCAGTGCGCGCAAACCCGCCTGGCGAAGGCCGGTATGATAATATCGCCGCTGGCCGATGGTTCGGGTTTCGAGGTCATCATTCGCCGCAGCTTTGCCGACTACCTGCTGCTGTGGCTGCAGGATGCCGCCGTCGCCTTCGAGTAATCAACTTTCTCCGTTCTTACCCCGAACGTCGGATTGTATTTTGCAACTTGCTGTTGCATAGTTAGACGATCCATGGCTACTGGTATTGCCCTCCGATACTATGTCGCAGACGAAACTTATCGTCGATACCCTCAAGCAGGAGCTACGCAAACAGGGGATCAACTACCGGCAGGTCGCACAGACGCTCGGATTATCGGAAGCCAGTGTCAAACGCCTGTTCGCGGAAAGTTCTTTCACGCTGGAGCGTATCGAGCAGATATGCGAACTGCTACACCTTGAAGTCTCCGATCTGGTTCTGCAGATGGAACACAACCGGGAACTCACGGATCAGCTGACGCTGGATCAGGAAACCGAGCTGGTGTCCGATATCAAGCTGCTGCTGATGGCTCATTTCCTGATGAATCGGCTCGATTTTTACCAGATCATCGATATCTACGACATCTCCGAAACCGAGGGCATACGCCTGCTGGCAAAACTGGATCGCATGAAAATCATCGAGTTGCTGCCGGGCAATCGCGTCAGACTCATGATTTCGGAAAATTTCCGCCTGATTCCCGGGGGGCCGATTCAACGCCTGTACGATCAGAAGCTGCAATCCGAGTTCTTAAACTCGAGGTTCAACCACGCCGGTGAATACAAGGTTTATGTATCCGGCATGTTTTCACGCGATGCCAACGGCGAGATCATTCGCAAGATTAAACGCCTGGCCGAGGATGCGCACGATCTCAACCAGGAGTCGGACAGCCTGCCGCTGAACGAGCGTTTCGGTTGCAGCCTGATCATGGCGATCCGGCCCTGGGAACCGAAAATATTCGAAGATTTACGCCGCCAGCCGAACCCGAAAACGTTCTAGCCTGCGTCGCCCGTTTTGCGCGCGAGCAAAATGCCGCTCGACCATTCCCAGTACTCGACCGTCAGGCCCGCACGCGATTTAATGTTGTCGATAAACTTCGGTACTTTCGGCGCGTGACCTTCGGGCCAGTTGTCCTGTGGCAGCAGGTCATCGACGATATAGACGCCGTCCTCGGCCAGCAGCGCCAGGGCATCGTCGAGTTCGCTGAACTTGCCGGGAATGGAGTCGGCGAAGATCAGGTCGAAGGTGCCCCTCGGCGCGTGATGCAGAAAAGAGACCGCATCCTCTTCGACAAAATTGATCCGCGGGTCGTAACCCAGATCGATTTTGGCGACCTGCTGCACCACGGGATCGATTTCCACCGTAACCAGGTGGCCGTCCTGGTCGAGGCCATCCAGCAGCCAGCAGGTTGCGATGCCGGTACCGGTACCGAGTTCGAGCACGTTTGCGCCCGGCTTCGCGGCCGCCAGCGCCCGCAGCAGCGCACCGGTTTCGCGTACCGAGGCCATGTTGAAACCCAGGGTTGTGGTCGCGGCCTCGATGGCTTCGAGCTGTGGTGGCGGCGTCATGTCGAGCCCGCTAGGGTCAGGAAAGCCCGATTCAGACATAGGGAGACCTCTGCGGCAGTATCGTGATCTCGGTCGGGCAGGCGGTGTCGGGCATCGACAGTACGAACAAAACGGTTTGCGCTATATCCTCGGGTTGAATCATCAGTGCCTTGTCGATGCCGTCGGCGGTTACCAGCGGCGTATTGACCCAACCCGGGCGGATAGTGCACACCTTGGTGCCATACTCACGCACGTCTTCGAACAACGCCTCCGCGAGTCCTTTGCTTCCCTGGTTTGCTGCAAGGGAAGTGTTGACGCCGGAGTACGGGTGATTGACCGAGCCAATTTTGATTACGGCTCCACCGGAGTTTTTGTTGATTTCAGGCAGTGCATATCGCGCGAGATAAAGAAATGCCCGAAGGTTGGTGTCGATGATTGCTTCGCTGTCCACCAGATCGGTTTCATGCAGTTTTGCCGATGCGGAAATACCGGCGCAGTTGATCAGGTAATTCAGGCCCTCGAGCCGATCGATGGCCTGGTTAACGGCGCTTTCGATGGTTTCGGTTCTGGCGATATCGCAGGTTATCGGGTAGGCGTTGGTACTGGCCTGGCGACAATCTGCGGCAACCGATTCGATTGCCGACGAGTTTCTGCCCATGAGCGCCAGATTCGCGCCCGCCTGTGCCAGAGCGATGGCGGTCGCACGGCCCATGCCGCCACTGGCGCCGACGATGAGCGCCTTACCGTCGAGCTTTTGGCTTGTAGTCATGTGGCTTGTTCTCCTTCGTACAGGGGTGCCCAGGCCTCGAAAATCCGCAAGCTGATGCTGGAGATCAGGCCTTCGGCGGCTTTATCCGGGTCGGAATCGATATTCGGCAGGTCTCGTGACATGACGCTGACGGCCCAGCCACCATCGGCCACGCTGACGAAACCGCTTTCGGTGACACAGTCATCCAGTGCACCGCTCTTGCTTGCCACCCAAATCAATTCGGCGAGGCCGAATTCACGCGACCAGGGACTGGCCGGCAGGAACTTGCGCAGGGGTTCGATGTACTTCTGGATACGCAGCGTATCCCAGAAAACATCCTGTAACTTCGGCGATAGCAGATCGCCGCCGCGCATATGCAACAGGAACTGCACGAACTCGCGGGGCGTCGACTGGCCGAAGCGCATCGAATCGGCATAAGTGACCTCGAAGCGGCTCCAGTCGCCAAAGCGGGTATGCTCCAGGCCAAGTCGATCGATTTCCGCATTGATCATTTCGACGCCGAGGTAATCGGTGAGCATCATCAGGGCGGAATTGTCGCTGATCATCATCATCAGCGTTGCCAGGTCTTTCAGCGTCAGGCGTAATCCATGGTCGAGATGGAACAAAACGCCGGACCCCGGTTTGGCCGCGGTCGGCGTAAACTCGATGCGCTCATCGAGCGACAGTTCGCCGGCATCGGCTTTCTTCAGCAAGGTAAACAATACGTACATCTTGATGCTGCTCGCGGCCGGGAAAACCTCGTCGGCGTTGATTTCGATCAGATGGCGTCGATCAATAGTTTCGGCACATATGCCGACATGACCGTTCGGAATCGCCGCCAGTTCGACCAGGGCTTGCTGCAGTTGCTGACAGACCACGATTTACCCCCTTTCCCGAGTGTGACTTCGCGGTTGCATGTGCCGATGAATGCGACTGCCATCTTACTCCGATTTCACGGGTTTTAATATTTCCGTGAAATTTTGCGGTCGGGATCGAACTGGTTTCGGCTGCTTGAGCGCATGACTATCAATCCGCTTAGGGCCGAGGACAGACGGTAATAATTCAGAAGGGCATGGATCGAGGTATTGTCTGGTGCAATCAACTCATAGTTAGTATCATTCGATTCAATTGAAAAGGTCATTTGGTGCTACTATGTCGCAAACCGGTCAGCTACTCGATACGCTCAAGCGGGAATTGCGTAAGCAGCGAATCACTTATCGCGCGGTCGGACAGGCGCTCGATCTGTCCGAGGCCAGCGTCAAGCGCCTGTTTGCCGGGCGCTCTTTTACGCTCGATCGACTGGAGAAAATTTGTGAATTACTGGGAATGAGTTTCGCCGATCTGGTACAGCAGGTCGAAAAAAATATCACCCGCACCAATCAATTGACGCAGGAGCAGGAACAGGAACTGGTTTCCGATATCAAGCTGCTGTTGATGGCTTACCTGCTGGTCAATCACGTCGAGTTCAGAGAGATTATCGGCACCTACGACTTCACCGAATCCGAGGGCATACGCCTGCTGGCAAAACTCGATCGCATGAAAATCATCGAGTTGCTGCCGGGCAATCGCGTCAGGCTGCTGATCTCGGCCAACTTCGACTGGTTGCCGAATGGGCCGATACAGCGGTTTTTCGAAAAAAGTATTCAATCCGATTTTTTTGATTCATCGTTCAACGGACCCGGCGAAATTCGTATTTTCCTTTCCGGTATGCTGTCACGCGACGGCAACGCGCAGACCGTGCGACGGATCCAGCATCTCGCCAGCGAGATTAACGAATTGATCGCCGAATCCGAGGCGCTGCCCTCGAATCAGAGTTTCGGCACCAGCCTGTTGATCGCGATGCGGCCGTGGGAGGTCAAGGTGTTCAAGGATTTAAGGCGCATCGAAGACAGGAGAGAATTCTAAAATCTGCGCCTGTTCGGTGGCTTAGCCATCGAGATGGGGTTCGAAGCCGTCGAGCCCCGCGAGCGCGAACAGCGAGCGGATTTCGTCCAGTGCATCGTCGGTGTACGGCAGCGGCGGCTGTTTGCCCCAGACCGGGGTTGGCCAGGCGGAATCGGTTTGGTAACGCACGATATGGTGCAGGTGCAGTTGCGGCACCTGGTTGCCGAGCGCGGCGACATTGAGCTTGTCGCCGTCGAATTCGCGTAACAGAAACTCGGACAGCAGGCAGGATTCGTCCATTAACTGACGGCGATCGTCTGCCGCAAGCTGGTAAATCTCACGAATGTCGTCGCGGTCGGGCACCAGGATATACCACGGATAGTTGCGATCGTTCATCAGCAGAAGGTGGCATAGCCGAAAACGGCCGAGATGGATACAGTCGTCAGCCAGTTGTTCGTGAATTGCTGTCATGTTTTTTCTCGACCGTTTTTTGTCGGGTAAGCGGACGTTGAAGTATACGGTTTGTCCGGCATTACGCGAAAGCGATCTTTTGCCAGCTTGAAAATTGTGGCGTACAACCCACATTAACTGCTATAAGCTTTTATATGGAATAACCGAGACCTTGTTCCTGACGAGTTTGTCTAGATGAAATTTTCTTTCATTACCGCGAGTTTTCTGATCGTCCTGAGTTTTGCGACTTTCAACCTGCACGCGCAAACGGTAAAAAAATGGGTCGACGAGGAAGGCGTGACGCACTACTCGGATCAGCAGCCGGTTGAGGGCGCGACCGAGGTCGAGGAAGTGGAAGCCGAGGAAGCGCCGGTAACCGAGTTCGAAGGGCAAGAGGCCAGCGACCGTATCAAGGAGTACCTTGAGCAAGTGGAGCAGGAACGTGAGGCCCGCGAGCGGGAGGCGGCAGAAAAGGAACAGGCCGAAGCCCTCGAAGAGGCGCTGGAGCGCGCACCCATCGTTGGCGAGGAAAAGAAAAAGAAGAAGGACAAGGGCGGCGGCTACCGTGGACCCTATCCGAAGCCACTGCCGGGTCCGTTCCCGAAACCACCGCCCGGACCATTCCCGAAACCGCCCCCCGGTACCAACCCTCCTTCCGGTAGCAACCTTCCGTCCCAGTAAACCTGCCGGGTTTGTCCCGATTACCGCAGCGGTAATCAGGGGACCTGCATTCCCTTTGCCATCAGCCATTCGCGGTTGTACAGGCTGGAGCGATATTTGGCACCGCCATCGCATAACATCGTGACGATGGTGTGACCCGGCCCGAGCGCGTGAGCAGCCTCGATCGCACCAAAGACATTGATGCCGGTGCTCGAGCCGAAAAACCAGCCTTCCTCGCGCAGCAGGCGGTAAACCATGTCGACCATGTTCTGGTCGGAGACCTGTATCGCCCAGTCGATCTCGGTGCCGGCCAGGTTGTCGGTGATACGCGCGTTACCGATTCCCTCGGTGATCGAGCTGCCCTCGCTCAGCACCGCCTCGCCGGTCGTGACGAAGCTGTAGAGGGCGCTGCCGATGCAGTCGAGTAACACGATTTTGATGTCCGGATTTTGCTGGCGCAAAAACATCGAGACGCCCGAGATGGTGCCGCCAGTGCCGACCGAGCAGACAAAGGTGTCGATCCGGCCTTCGGTCTGGCTCCAGATCTCGGGACCGGTCGATTCGTAATGAGCGAGCCGGTTGGCCCTGTTGTCGAACTGGTTAACCCAGACCGCGTCGCTGTGTGTCTGTGCGTAACGATCGGCCTGTTTCTGATAATTCATGTCGTTGGCATAGGGTACGGTCGGCACCACGCGCACTTCCGCGCCGAGGGTTTCGAGGATTTCGACCTTTTCGCGCGACTGGTTGTCGGGCATGTAGATTACGCAGTCGTAACCGCGGGCGTTGCAGATGTGGGCGATGCCGATACCGGTATTGCCGGCGGTGCCCTCGACGATCGTGCCGCCCGGCCGCAGCGAGCCGTCCTTTTCCGCCTCGCGAATCATCCACCACGCGGCGCGATCCTTGATCGAGCCGCCTGGATTCAGAAATTCAGCCTTGCCGAGGATTTCGCAACCGGTTGCCTCCGATGCCTTGCGCAGGCGAATCAGCGGCGTATTGCCGATGGCTTCGATAAAGCCGTTGCGGATCGGCTGCGGTTTGTCCATCGCGTCAGGAAATCGCAATCATTTGGGTTTCTCATTCTACTCCTTAAGCGTTAAAGTTGCTGCTCCGCGAGCCGGCTGACAAAAACATCAATGCTCATAGACTACTGGCGCTTCGCCCGTGCGAACCCGCGCTTCCTCGGGTTTGGCTTTCTGCTGGCATTTTTATCCAGCGCTGGCCAGACCTATTTTATCGGTGTGTTTGGTACCGGCATCCAGGCTGACTTCGGGCTCGATCCCGGAAGCTGGGGTCGAATCTACATGGCGGGCACGTTGGCATCGGCGCTCGTCATCAACTGGAGCGGCTCCTTGATCGACCGGGTCGACCTGCGCAAGTTTACCGCCGCGGTCCTTATCGGGCTGGGATGTGCCTGCCTGGTGATGGGGTCGGTGACCACGCCGCTGTTGCTGGTGGGCGCGATCTTCCTGCTGCGCCAGTTTGGCCAGGGTCTGACCAGCCATGCCGGCATTACCTCGATGGCGCGCTACTTCGATCGTGATCGTGGCAAGGCGATCGCTCTGGCAGCGATGGGTTATGCCTTCGGCGAGGCCATGCTGCCGGTGGCTGGACTCTATGCGTCGCTACTGTGGGGCTGGCGCAATACTTTCCAATTCGTCGCGCTGGTTGTGCTGATCTCGATGCTGTTCGCATTGTGGCTGTTGAAGGGACATGGCCGGCGCCACGCCGAGCATGCGGCCGAGCTCGATCGCCAGGCCGAGACCGGTACGGGTCAGGGTGGTTACACGCGCCGGCAAATGTTGTCCGAGCCGCGTTTCTACTTCATGCTGCCGGCAATGATCGCGCCGTCGATGATCGGCACCGCGTTGTTTTTCTTTCCGGCCGAAATCGCCGATGCAAAAAACTGGAGCAGTCTGTGGGTTACCGGAAATTACTGGTTGTACTCGATGGTTTCGGTAGCGACGACGATTTACTCGGGTATTCTGATCGATCGTTTCAGTGCTAAACGTGTACTGCCTTTCTTTCTGCTGCCGCTCGGACTTGCGCTGGTGGTGATCAACCTGTCGAGTCACGAATACCTGGTATGGCCCTTCATGTTGCTGCAGGGCGTGACCTCCGGAATTTACTTTACCGGGCTCTCGGCGTTATGGGCCGAACTCTATGGCGCCCGATATCTCGGCGCGATCAAGTCGTTAACCAACGCGGTCATGGTATTTTCGTCGGCGCTGGGCCCGGCCCTGGTCGGAACGCTGCTCGAGTGGCGGATCTCGTTTCTCGCGATTACGCTAATCCTGGCCGGGTTCTGTCTGTTTGCGACGTTGGCGCTGATTCACGCACTGCGAATGCCGAGCCGCTGAGCCGCGCTAGCGGCCGTGGCGGGCCTCAACTCGCGCCGCGCCAGTTCGCCTGCCAGGCTATGCACCAGCGCCGCGGTATTGGGCGCAACTTCACCGTCTGGCAGGAACAGGTTGTTTTCGAAACCGATCCGTGCGTTACCGCCGGCCTCGATCGCGGTCAGCACGCATTCCTGCTCGCGGCGGCCGAAGGCGCAGGTAAACCAGTCAAGGCCGTCGAGATCATGCTGCAGGAAGGGCGCCAGGTCGCCGGGATCTGACTGGAAATCGACGTTGTAACGGCCCAGTACGAACAACACGCAGCGGTGCGCCGCCGGGATTATGCCGCGATCCCGATAGTCAAGAAAATGACCGAATTCTTCGGCCGAAAAGACGATGTGCTGGATATGTACCGCGTTGTCGTCACACCAGGCGAAGAAATCCCGCGCATATTCCGGATTGTCGAAATCCGAACTGATTTCGCGCAACACCATGCTCGCCATTTGCGGGCGCACGGCCTGGATGCACTCGACCTGTTGTTCGGGGCTGTAAATACCGATCGCCTCGGAAGTGATCTGCACCAGCATTTGCGGCACCCGGCGCGCCATTTCGCCGACTAGTTCGCGATAGAGGCCGGCGTCGAGCACGTGTTCGCCCTGCTTGCCGCGCACGTGGGCGTGCAGCGCGCTGGCGCCGGCCTCGAAGCATAGCAGGGCTTCGCTGACCGTGTCCTCGATGGATACCGGCAGGCTGTCGTGGTCGGTTTTGGTCTTGCGCGCGCCGTTCGGCGCGACCATGATGATAACTTCACTGTTCACAAACTGCGCAGGGTTGCCTTGATCGCCGTGTCGAGTTTGCTGACGATTTCTTCGATGTGGCCGGTGTCGATAATGAACGGTGGCGCCAGTAGTACGTGGTCGCCCTGTTTGCCGTCGATGGTGCCGCCCATCGGGTAGCAGATCAATCCCGCCTCGAAGGCATTTTGTTTCAGTCTCTTGTTAAACGCGAGCTCGGGTGGGAACGGCGCCTTAGTGTCGCGTTCGCGCACGAATTCGAGCCCGAAGAACAGTCCGCGCCCGCGAATATCGCCAATGTTCGGATGTTCGCCGAACTTGTCGAGCAGCGCCTTGTGCAGGCGCACGCCCTGGGCCAGCACGCCGTCGAGTACGCGCCGATCCATGATTTTTTTCACCACCGCGTGTGCCGCGGCGCAGGCTACCGGGTGGCCGAGGTAGGTGTGGCCGTGCTGGAAGAAGCCCGAGCCCTGTTCGATTGCCTGGTAGATTTTGTCGCTGCACAACATCGCGCCGATGGGCTGGTAGCCGGCACCGAGGCCTTTCGCGATGGTCAGTATGTCCGGTGCGATGTCTTCCTGGTCGCAGGCATACAGGCTGCCGGTGCGGCCCATGCCGCACATGACTTCGTCGAGTATCAGCAGTATGCCGTACTGGTTGCAGATTTCGCGAATGCGTTTGAAGTACCCTTCCACCGCCGGCACCGCGCCGAGCGTCGCGCCGACCACCGGTTCGGCGATGAATGCCATGACCTGGTCTTCGCCGACGCGCTGAATTTCCGCTTCCAGTTCGTTGGCAACGCGTTGACCGTAGTCGAATTCGGACTCGTCCGGTTGCTGCCAGCGGTATGCATAACAGGGCGAAATATGCGAAGTTTCGATCATCAGCGGATCGAACTGTTCGCGCCGCCACAGGTTGCCGCCAGCGGCGAGCGCGCCGAGCGTATTGCCGTGATAGGACTGCAGGCGCGATATCACGCGGTGGCGTGACGGCTGACCGATTTCGACATAGTACTGGCGCGCGAGCTTGATCGCAGCTTCGACCGCCTCGGAACCGCCGGAGACGAAATAAACCCGATCTAGGTCGCCCGGCGCCTCCTGGATCAGCAGTTCCGCCAGCGCCTCGGCCGGCACGCTGCTGAAAAATCCGGTATGCGCGAATTCAAGACGCTCGAGCTGGTTTTTGACCGCCTCGATGACCTCTTCGTCGCTGTGACCGAGACAGGAGACGGCGGCGCCGCCGGAGGCGTCGAGGTAGCGCTTGCCGGTGCGATCGATGATGTAAACGCCGTCGCCCTGAACCGCGAGCGGCATGTTGATCTTGCAATTACGTGGAAAGACGTTGCTCATTTTTTTAACCGGGTGATCGATCCCTGTTGGTTTGATCGGGGCTGCAGGCGGAATTTAGCACAACAGTCGCGGATTTCCGATTGCCATGTGTGGATAGCGGGCAAGTTTATGATCATGCACGCGAGGCAGCGCGACTGCTGTCACAATAGCTATAGAATCTGGCTTAAAAACTCCTGCGTGCGCGGATCCTTCGCTTCGGAAAAGAAGGTTGTCGGTGGCCCGTGTTCGACAATGATACCGCGATCGGTGAAATAGATGTGGTCCGCAACCTCGCGTGCAAAGCCCATTTCGTGGGTAACCAGGATACAGGTCATGCCATCCTGCGCCAGATCCTTGATCGCGAGTAATACCTCGTTGACGGTTTCCGGGTCGAGCGCCGCCGTGACCTCGTCGAACAGCATGACGTCGGGATTCATCGCCAGCGAGCGCGCGATTGCGACGCGCTGCTGCTGGCCACCCGAGAGCTCGCCCGGATAAGCGCCTTCCTTGCCGGTCAGGTTGACCCGGTCGATCAGCGCGCGCGCTCGTTTCTCGACTTCGTCGGGCGGCTGCTTCAATACCTTGAGCGGCGCCATCATGACGTTTTCCAGCGCGGTCTTGTGCGGGAACAGGTTGTACTGCTGGAACACCATGCCGACTTTCTTGCGCAACTCCAGTTTGTCCAGGTCGGGGTCGTGCACTTCCTGGCCCTCGACCATGATCGAGCCTCTGTCGATCGTGTTGAGCGCGTTGACGCAACGGATCAGCGTCGATTTGCCCGAACCCGACGGGCCGATGATGCAAATGACCTCGCCCTTCATGACGTCGAGCGAGACGCCCTTGAGGACCTCGAGGTCACCGAAGGACTTGTGCACGTCGCGAATCGATACCAGCGGTTGGTCCGGGGTCCAGGCAGTGTCGCTCATGTCGATAACTCCGATAAAGGTTTACTGTATAATCGCAAAGCGTTTTTCCAGGCGCAGCGTGTAACGCGCGATCGGGTAGCAGTAGGCGAAAAAGATAATCAGCGCGAAGCCGAAAAACGGTACCAGCAATTCGGGATGATTATCTTCGGCTTCCATCGCCTGGCGCGACAGGGTCACGATTTCCTCGACGCCGAGCAGCGAGATCAGCGGCGTCGCCATGGTCAGGATCGCGTACCAGTTCATCCATGGCGGAATCATGCGCTTGAAACACTGCGGCAGGATCACCAGCCACAGCGTCTGCTGGCGCGTGTAGGCGAGTGATTCAGCGGCTTCCCACTGGCCCGTCGGCACCGACTGGATAGCGCCGCGCACGATTTCCGAAATATTCGCCATGATCGGCAACGCCAGCCCGAACACGGCCTTGAGCCAGTCCGGTATCTGGTAGACCGTACTGCCGATCGTGATTTCGAAGGGAAACGCGAGCATGACGATAAACAACAGCACCAGCCAGGGCGAATTGCGGAACAGCTGGGTCACGAACCAGCTCGTCCTGGCGACGGCGCGGATCGGTGAAATCTGGCCCAGCCCGAGGATGACGCCGGCGATAGTGCCGATCAGCATGGTCAGAAAACTGACGACAAGGTTCAACACGAATCCCTTGCTGACGACAAACGGCAGCCAGCGCCACAGCGCGTCGAGCGCCTGCGCCATCGTGTAGTTGCTTTGCGCCAGCACGATGCCGGGCCACAGGCAAGCGAGCAGCGCGAGCCACAGCAGGCTGCGCGGCGAAAATTCTGCCAGCCAGCGGCTGAACTGCAAATCCTGCACGCTGCCGGCCGGGCTGTAGTTGAACGGCTTCAGTACCGCGAGATCGGTATTGCCCTGTAGTGGATACTTCATACACCGTACCCCGGTATGCGCATATGCCGCTCCCAGCGGTGCATGCCGAACACGAGGATGCCGACCAGCACGATATAGGCGATGAACAGGAGCAGCATGCATGCGTTTTGCGCGGTCGAGTAATCGTTGTAGATGCTGATCATCTGGTACAGTAATTCGGGCACCGCGATTGCGAGCGCCTGGGTCGTGGTCTTGACCAGGTTGACCAGGTTGTTGTTCAGCGCCGGCAGGCTGACGCGAAATGCGAGCGGCAGGACTACGTAGATATAGATCTGCAGGCGATTCATGCCGAGCGCCTCGGCCGCCTCCTGCGTCGATTCGGGCACCGCTTCGATGCCGGCCCTAAAGATTTCGACGTTAAACGCGCCGGCGAAAAACGACAGCGAGATAATCGCCCAGCCGACGTTGGAGATAATCGGTACCTCGAGCCAGCCGTCGGGCGAATAGGTCGGCGTAAACTGGCCCAGCGCGAAGTAAAAAAACATCAGCTGGATCAGCGGCGGCGTGTTGCGGAAAAACTGGATATACCCCTGCATCACGAGGCGCAGGGTTTTCGAGTGCGCGCCCTGGATCCAGGCGCCGATGACGCCGATGATGACGCTCAGGATGACGCAGATAACCGACAGTTGCACGGTCATCCAGAATCCGTCGACTACGCGCTCGGTCTGCGTCGGATCGTAGAAGTAGATGAAATTCCACTTCGGATGCTCCTGCGCGAGATCGTAAAAGAATTGCTGGAAGCCGTTCATGTTCGAACCGAGCGATAGCCCCGGCCGGTGCTGGCACCGGCCGGCGGCCCGTTAGCGGTTGATCGCCGGTTACTGGATCCAGTCAGCGAAACGCTTGTTCTGATCCTGCAGGTACTGGGTCGGCTGGATGCCCCATTTCTTCTCCAGCTCGATCAGCTTGCCCGACTGGTGCAGGTTGTAGGTCAGCCCCGACATGAAATTACCGAAGATGCAATCCTTCTCGGGCAGCGGTACCGCCAGGCCCCAGGGATTGTCGTCTTCACTGTTCAACGGCATCTCGAAGTCGTTGTAGTTACCCGAGGACAGGTCCGACATGATCGACGAATCATCGTATACCCAGGCGATACATTTCTTGTCACGCAGCGCCTGCTTGGCCTCGGCGTTGCCGGTGAAGGCGACAACCTTGGCGCCGTAGCGATCGGTCACGATCTTGTTGTAGAATGCGCCCTGCTTGCCGCAGACCGGCTTGTCGCGCAGGTCTTCCCAGTTCTTGATACCGACTGCTTTCGGCGACATCACGTTGGTGCCCGAGGTATAGTAGTTGGGTTGCGTGATACCGACGATCTTGCGCCGGTCGGGCCGGTCCGACATGGTCGCGATCATCATATCGATCTTGCCGTTTTCGAGAAACTGCATGCGGTTTGACGATTGCACCGCGACCAGCTCGAGTTCGACGCCCATCGCGTCGGCGGCGATCTTGGCCATATCCGCTTCCATGCCGACGATGTTGCCGCTGGTGTCGCGATAACCCCAGGGCTTGTAATCGGCCTTGACGCCGACAACCATCTTGCCGCGCTTCATGACCTTGTTCCAGACGTCGTTGCTGCAGCTGTGACCCGCCGCCAGGCTGGCACTGCTGGCCAGCATCAACGCGGCTGAGGCAGCCGATACGATTATTGATTTGATAGGTTGCTTCATCGATTCCTCCTCTTTGGTTTTTTATAAAAATCCCGCTGTCCGGGATATTGGACGCTATTATATATTTAAAGACCGCGGTAGTTGCAATGTTTACCTGCGAAGCCTAGACCACCTCGACGAACTTGCCTCGCTCCCAGTCGTATACGCTCAGGTCCGGGCCGGCGATATCGACGTACCAGCCGTGCAGCTGCAATTCACCTTTGTCGATGCGCTCGCGCACCCACGGGAAAGTGGTCAGGTTTTCCAGCGACACCAGTACCGCGTTTTGCTCGCAAGCGCGTGTTCTTTCGTCACTGCTCGCGTTCGTCATGGTCGCCAGTACGCGTCGATGTGCCGCGTTCAGCATCGAAACCCAGGCGGGCACGAATTTGAAAGCGCTGTCATAGGGATCGGGCTCCATCATCAGCTTGATGCCACCACAGTGGGCGTGGCCGAGCACAACGATGTGCTTGACGCCGAGGCCGAGCACGGCGAATTCGAGCGCCGCGCTGGTGCCGTGGTAAGTGCCTTCCTCTTCCATCGGTGGGACCAGGTTGGCGACGTTTCGCACCATGAACAGGTCTCCCGGATCCGCCTGGAACAGGATTGCCGGATCGACACGCGAATCGGAACAGGCGACTACTGCAACCTCCGGTTGCTGACCATGTGTTACCAGTTGCTCAACCAGCGATCGATGTTGCGCATGGATACTTTCGCGGTATTTTCGATAGCCGCTGATTAACTTGTCTACGCCACTAGTCATGCTGTTTTATTTATTGGTTGGCCCGGTTCAGCATGGTAGTGGGAGTTTGGCGCCGCGTCCACCACCTGTCTGCGGAAACGGCTGACGCAGTGATCGAAGTTGCCGCGCTCACTTGCGCGGTTTTACCGCCCCGGGTTATGTTGCTATCATCCCGGCGCTTCCATGCAGCATCAAGGATAAATGGTTACCACCTTTCGAAAAGTTATGCTGGCGCTGTGCTTAATGGCGTTTGCGGCCACCGTATCGGCGGATCCGCCCGCTGCCTTCGAGGGGCGTAAACTCTACGTTTCATACTGCTTGTTGTGTCACGGTTCTGATGGCAGTGGTGACGGGCCGCTGGCAAAGTCGATGGAAATCAGCCCCGCGGATCTGGCGGACACGGTTCACTCCAGCGACGATAAGCTGCTGGCCACGATCATCACCGGTCGGCAAGAGCCGACGGTTGCCGGGCGCGAGCGGCATAAGTTGTTAAATGCAGCCATGCCGGAGTGGAAGAACGTGTTTGACCGGGTGCAGGTCGAGGCACTGATTGCCTACCTCCGATTCTTGTCGCGCAAGAATCACGGTTTGATGGGGGATCCCGAGGCCGGCGCACGGCTATACCAGAAGTACTGTCAGGTTTGCCACGGCGAGGAAGGTGGCGGCGATGGCATCATGACCAGCCTCATTGGCGTCAAACCGATGGACCATACCAATCCCGACCAAACCGATCGTCTCGACAACAGCGAGATGATAGCGAGCATTCTCGACGGCAAGGGCAGGTTCATGCCGGCCTGGCGAGGCATTCTCAGCGAGTCGGACGTCGAAGCGCTGGTGAGCTATATCCGCCTGCTGGCTGACTAGATTTTGACAGCCGGATTAACCTCCGTGACCACTGTGTTGAAAGAAAAAATTAACGCTGTCGTCGATAGTACCTCGCGCATGGTACTGGCGACTTCGGTGGATGGTCTGAGCTCAAGCGCAAGCGTGTTCTTCGCCCGCGACGGTGACGACTTCCTGTTCTTTACCTTTAATCCGACGCGCAAGGCGCGCCAGATCGCCTTCAATCCCGTGGTGCAGATGTCGATCTGGCCAGGCAACGAGGACGGTATCCGCGGGATTCGAGTCGAGGGTGTGTGCCGCAGAATTCGGCAAGCGGACGCGATACGGGCCGCGCGCGAAAAGATACTCGCCGTCACCGATGCGTTTCAGCAATACATGGATGACGAGTTTCTCGATGCCAATGGCGTTACCGGGTATTACCGCATCAAGCCTACTCGAATTACGCTGATCGATTTCTATGCCGAGTCCCGCTTCCAGAGCCTGGAGTTTCCGCAAAACCGCGTCGGCGTGCTTGCCGCGGCACTGAGCGCGGCGAAAAGCCGGCTGCTACTGTGGATCCAGGCCGTGCGCGCGCCGTTTTTCACGGCAACGCTGATTCCGGTTCTGCTCGGCGCCACCATCGCTCGTGGCGACCTGACCGATGCCGGCAGGATCGAGGCCTGGAGCTGGTCACATTTCTGGCTGGTCATTGTCGGCGCGCTGGCGGCGCATGCTGGCACCAATCTCGCCAACGACTATGGCGATCACGTTTCCGGCAATGATGAATTAAACCACGTGCCGAGCCCGTTCAACGGCGGCAGCCGCATGATCCAGGCCGGGCTGCTGGCGCCATGGAAAGTATTACTCGCTTCAATTATTTGTTTTATAGTCACCATTGCCATCGGCCTCAGGTTGAACCAGATAGTCGCCGGTGCGGCCTTCGCCACCACGCCTTTGCTTTATATCGGCATTGCCGGCTGTTTTCTCGGCGCTTCCTATACGCTCGGACCCTATCGATTGGGATATCGCGGCATGGGCGAGATCGCGATCGCGGCCGGCTTCGGCCCGGTCATCGCGCTCGGCACGCACTATGTATTGAGTGCACATATTCCCGGCAGCTGGGACTGGTTGCCACCGCTGCTGGCTTCTCTGCCGGTGGCGATATTCGTTGTCCTTATCATCTGGATCAACCAGTTCCAGGATGTACCTGCCGACCGCCTGGTGAACAAGCGGAACTGGGTCGTGCGCTGCGCGGAGGTGCAACATGGCAGGGTTCGCTACGAACGGCCACTTGAGCTATATCGACTGCTGGGTTACCTCGGATTCAGTTTCGTGCTATTGCTCAGCATTGTGGGGAGTCTCGACGACCGTTTCGGCACGTTTTACGCGCTGCTCGCGCTCATTCCGCTGCCACTGTTGCTGTACGCGAATCGTCTCGGCAAGAGCTGGCTCGAGGACTGGAACGAGATCGAAGCCGATCGTCAGCGACTGCCTTACAGCCTGCTCAAGGTCAACGCGATCACCGTTGGGATCCATTTAAGCACTGGCATATTGCTGGTGCTCGCCTACACCCTGCAAACACCTTACTGAGTCAGCGTGCACCTTTGCCCGGCCGGATTAAGATTTGATCGATATCAAATCAAGGTCAATCCGGACGTACTAGAATCGTTGTGCATTACATCATCGACCTTGGCCCGCCGATCTCAACCTCGATACGCTCCACCAGGGTCATGAATTATTGCTATGACATTTCATGTTGCAGTTCATAGGCCTGGCGTGAATTCTTTTGTTAGTCTCAATGTAAAATGAATCGCACCGGCCACTGGGAAAAAATATATGCGGACAAGGCAGCCAACCAGGTCGGCTGGTACACCCCGCGTCTCGAAACCTCGCTGGAATGGATTACAGCCCTGGGGCTCAATCCTGACGACCCGATCATCGATGCAGGTGGTGGCGCATCGACACTGGTCGACGATCTGCTCGAGGCGGGCCATACTCGTTTGACCGTGCTAGACATTTCCGGCAACGCCCTCGAACAGGCACGACAGCGCCTGCGTGAAAAATCAAAGTCGGTTGACTGGCTGCAGGGAGATATCACCGAGATCGAGTTGCCTAAAAACCATTATCGGCTCTGGCACGATCGGGCCGTTTTCCATTTTTTGACCGAACAGTCATTACAGCAGAATTACAGGAACAGGATGCTGGACGCCTTACGCCCGGGTGGTTACGTCGTCATGGGTTGCTTTGCACCGGACGCACCACCGACATGCAGCGGCCTGCAGGTGCAACGCTATACCGCCGAGGCTCTGAGCAATACCCTGGGCAGCGCGTTCGCACTGAAACGCCAGAATAACGAGAGCCACACCACGCCTTCCGGTGTAAAGCAGGCCTACATCTATTGCCTGTTCCAGCGAATCGCCTGATCAGCCGATTTGAGAAGCACGCGTTGTGCGTGTTTTCAGCTTCCGAAAGGGGCCGATTCCCGTAGCTGCGCCTGAGTCCATTAGGGTCTGTTATCGCCGTAAAAAAATATGAAATACCTGCATAAACTCCGATAAACGATTCTCTCGAACTTCGGTAACAATCTAAAACAATTGGTCGGCATATCGCTGTCGACCAATTGGTTTCGGGGATGCGGACTAGCGTATATCGATCTTAGCCCTCGGCCGTAACCGGATCGATCATACGCACGACAAGGGTTACAACGGATGCTGGAAACCCGCTGCGCTGCGCATGCTCGGAAATGAGTGCGTCGTCATCGGCGAGATATACGCAAAACGTCTTGTCACCCGCTACGTACGAATGTTCCCATTGAATCTGTTTCTTTTCGGCCTGCATTTCGGCGAGAACGCCATTTGATTTTTGCGCTGCTGCAGCCAGCGCTGCCCGGTCGGCTGAACCGATTTCGGGAATCGCTCTTTCGATAATGTATCGTGGCATTTCAATCTCCTTTCATTATTGACTCGGAAAACCACCAAAAGCGCTGTCTGTACTATTCGATGGCTGGGGCCATACTAACGTCCAGCATTTCAGTCCGCTTAATGAAAACCTTAATTTTTCCTTATATTATGGTTACGTCTGTTTCAGGAGACAGTAATGGCAATTTACCGATTTGGACGATGTGAACTCGATAGTGATCGGCACCGACTTCTTGTGGCCGGCATTGAGCGACACGTCGAGCCTCAGGTATTCGATCTGCTCCAGTTTCTGGTCGAAAAAGGCGATGTCGTTACTACCCACGACGAACTGATCGAGCGGGTCTGGAAGGGACGTATCGTATCCGATTCGGCAATCAGCGTTCGCATTAATGCGGCCCGTAAGGTGGTCGGCGATACCGGGTCAAGGCAGGCAGTTATAAAAACGGTTCCGCGCCGAGGTTTCAGGCTCGCTATCGACGTGACCCGAATCGAAGACGAGTCTGGATTTTCCAGGCAATCTACAGCTGAGCGAGGCAACGCGACACCGGTCAAGAAACCAGTTGTTGGCATTTTTCCTTTCGAGGCGCTCAGCGAGGAATTGCCCGCGTACCTGGTTCGCGGAATTGCCGAGGATATCGCGACCGAGTTATCCCGCTTTCACAGTATCGAGGTAATTGCGCCATATTCGACCTTTCGGCACAACTTTGACGAGATCGACCAGTTCGAGGTCGCCAGTTCGCTCGGGATTAGCCATCTGGTTACCGGAAGCCTGAAAGGAAATAGCTCTGCTCAGAGAATCAATGTACGCCTGCTGGATTCAGAGAATGGTAATAATCTTTGGTCAGAACGGTACGATGTCAGCGGCGATGATATCTTTGCTGTCCAGGACGATGCGGTTTATCAGATCGTATCGGCCCTTGTTCAGGGTCTGACAGCGCATCAATGTGCCGTTGCCAGGCGGAAACCTACCGATAATCTATCAGCATACGAATGCCTCTTGAGGGGCCTGAACATATACAAGTGGGGTGTGAGCTCGTTCGAGGAAGCCAGACAGTCGCTATTCTGGTTCGACCGTGCGATCGAGTTAGACCCAGAATACGTACGCCCCAGAGCCTGGCGGGAGTGCTGCAATTCGTCTTTCTGGTCCTCTCCGCCAACGGCAGAGGAATTAAATGCTTCTGCTGAACGTATGCAGCATGCGTTGTCACTTGACGAAAACGACCACGAGGTTCATCGGCTAAAGGGCGCGTTACACATGTGCTCGGGGGAACATGAACTGGGCGATTATCACCTCGCCAAGTCTGTCGAACTCAATCCGAATGACGCGCATATCCTGCTGAGGATCGGCATGTATCGCAGCTTTCTTGCTAACAATACAGATGATCTAACTTATGTCGAAACGGCTTTCGCACGTAATCCGCTACACCCTTCCTGGTATTGGCAGGATCGTGGAATTACTATGTTCTCTCACGAAAAATACGAGGACACGATCAGCAATATTCAGCGTAGCGGTGCCGAAAATGAAGTCGCATATCTTTATCTCGCTGCCGCGCATGCCTTACTAAATAAGGTAGGCGAGGCAAAGACGATAATAGACAGGCTCCATGCGATGAATCCCGAGGCGAACATTGATTGGCTGAAGCTGGCATACCCTACCCGCTGTTACGAAGAATCGGAATGCAGAAAGCGATTCTTTGATGGCCTCGGCCTAGCGGGGCTTTGACTTCAGACCTGGCGAGCGACCGCCTGTCATTGCGAGGACCGCGAGGCCGCAGGCCGTGGCGGGACGAGGCAATCTGTTAATGGTCTCGTAAATTAAAAAGATTACTTGGTTGCGGCCAAAGCGATCGCTTCGCTCACGGGTCGGTCCCCGCTTGCAATGACGTTTGTCGGCCGAAGATTGCCACCCGCAAGGGACCTTACAAGGGTCTGCCGACGGGAAAGTTGCTCCTCACCATCCGAGGATCAGCGGCTAAAACCAATCCAGGAGAGGCACTGAACACAACCCCCTTAGCGGGTATTTTGATCCGACTGCATATGCTTGCTGTGTTGCATACCGGCGATAGCGTGAATCAGAACGTGTTTATCCTCTCCCGGATGTCAGATTTTCCAAGCAGCCGTTTTCGCTTCTTCGAGTATACGTTTCATGTGGCGTAAATTGGAGCCACAGCAGCCACCCAGAATATTGAAATGAGGAAATTGCTTTCGCAGCCCTCCAACCTGAACACCCAGCTCATCGGGATCCCCATCGTCGAGTTCCTCGGCATTATCCAACTCGGCATGGCTACACCGGGAGGCGTTTGCCACTACTCCGCGCAAGCGCTTCATCCATGGTTCATCGTTGAAAATACTCATGAAATGATCAGGATGCGCGCAATTGATCAGGAAATACAGGGCACCGCCGTCGGATTCTGCGTCGACTTGTTCAATGGCTTCCTTAACTGATACACCCGTCGGTAATCTCCCATCAGTTTCAACCGTGAACGAAATTGCAACAGGCATGTTAAACCTTTGCGCCGCTCGTACCACGCCCGACGCTTCCTCTGGATAACACAGCGTAAACCCGCTAACCAGGTCCGCTTCGGTACTGGAATAAACCTCGATTTGCTCGGAATGATAGTCTTCGGCTTCCCGGGTCGACATTTGATCAGAGGGAGCATAGCCATCACCCCTTGGACCGACCTGGCCACACAGAACGGTAGGCAAATCGCCTTTCTCTTCTCTCACATCTGCAATGAGCTCTATTGCTTCGATATTTAGCTTTTTTAAATCATCAGGCGTAAAGCCAAGCTCAGCGCCGCGGTCTCGATTTGCCACCCAGGTTACCGCATCCAGTATCACGCCTACATTTTGGTCACGGGCCAGATCTACGAGATTGCAGTAATAATTACGGATCAGGTTTTTATGTTCCGGGTTCAACAATAAGGGATAGGACGCAAAGCCCGGTAGATCGATGCCATCCCTGAATAGAATCTCGGTATCCATGCCGATATAGCACGCGAAGATATCGGAACCTAACTGAGGCAGATTCTCTCGGTACCTGGGCATTGTTACTCCTCCTGACTTTTCTGCTCGTATCAATATTGATTTGTTTCTATTTCTCCATGATGCCTGAATTATAAGGTTTCTGACCCGAAAACCTAATATCGCATTATCGTTGATCGTCTGAAAACAGCCGAAGGTCGCCGCCTGGTGATTGGTTGTAAGAGTCCCTTATCAGGAAAGCAGACAAATAAATTCATTACACGGGCGGCTCGAAACGACCCAACTTGGACTCTTGATGTTTGAGTTTTATGCCATTTATCGCCTTTGAGAATCGCGGTTTACTGTGCAACGTATTCTTATTTTGAGGCCCACATTACTGGCGACTGTTGCGGGCAATCCCTCGATCGAGCCTAAAGTACCGGGTCTTTGCCACTGCATCGCAGCGCCGCAGATGCGACTCTCGACCAGCGCGGCGGGTTCGCCCGGGATTTCGTGGCTCGTGTCGACGATGATCCACCGACTTGACCCTGTCGTAGAACTAATTATATAGTTCGGCGGTCTCAAACCTCGAGTAACGAACCGACGCCTGGAGTGAACGCGCAGGAAATGCCAGCTTACGGACCGAAAATCGCCCGCAGAGTTTCCCGGCTGATGCTGGCCGCGATACTGTTGCTGAACACCGCGGCGATCGGAGCGATGGAGCTGCAGTCGAGCCTGCTCTCCCAGTCCGGGGAGGACTCCACGCCCTGCCACATGATCGGGGAGATGGACGGCCATCATGACGATCACGCGCTCAGCTGCGACTCGTTCTGCGCGCAGTGCACCAGCTTTATTTCCGGCATCTTCGCGGCCCCGTCCGAGCGGATGTCGAGCACCACCCGTTTTCCCCTGACCGGCACCGACCCGGTACCACAGTTCGGCCCTCCGCTGTACAAACCACCCCGAGCCTGATTTCCCGCAGCATTTACAGTTTCGGCCAGCCGCGACCGCGCGCCTGACTGCCGGACCCGTTCGTCGGGACCGATCTCGAAAAACTTAGGGAATAGAGGAGAATCCATTGAAATCATCGTTTTACGCCATCGTCTGCGCGAGTTGCGTGCTGACGATCAGCCCGGGCTTGCAGGCGGAACCGAAAGTTCCGGCGCTCGACCCAGGGCAACACCCGGAAACGATTCGCTACGAATCGCTGTTCCCGGATGGCATCGTGCCGCTGGACACCGAGCTTTCCTGGAAAAACCGCTTTCTCGGCAACGAGAGCTTC
Source organism: Gammaproteobacteria bacterium (assembly GCA_020354435.1). Classification (GTDB taxonomy): domain Bacteria; phylum Pseudomonadota; class Gammaproteobacteria. The sequence continues at coordinate 2,540,789 of CP070646.1, read as the reverse complement.
AATCGCGACGAATCGTTGCCGTCGACCGGACCGGAACTGGAATCCGACGCGCCCGATCAGGCTGGCGCCGCCGGTGACGACATGCCTGCGGGGCAGCTGGACGCGACCGGGGTGATCAAGCAGATCAAGGCTTCCGAGGGCAAGCTCAAGATTGCGCACGGCCCGATCGAGCGCCTCGGCATGCCGGGTATGACGATGATGTTTCGCGTCGAGGACCCCGCCCGGCTGGCGGGTTTGAGCAAGGGCGACGAAGTCGCTTTCAACGTCGACAATACCGCCGCCGGCTTTACCATCACCCGCCTCGAAACCGCCGGCGGGAGCAGCGGCAATGCTTTCGATGCCAGAGGTACGATACGCTCGATTCGAGCCTCCCAGGGCAAGGTCAAGATCGAACACGGCCCGATCGACAGGCTCGGTATGCCGGGCATGACGATGGTCTTCAAGCTGCAGGACAGCGGCGCATTGCAGAACCTCGAGCGCGGCATGCCGGTCGAATTCGATGTCGTCAACGCCCCGGGCGGCTTCGAGATCACGCGCATTCAGCCCGCGGGCGCGAGCGCCGCGGTCCCGAAGGCCGGACTGAAGCGCATCTGCTACTCGATCGGACCCTTCCTGCAGCAGGCGCGGGCGGTGACATTGAGTCAACGCTACCGCGAACAGGGCGCCAGCTCCCGTGTCAAGACCCGCGCCGAACGCGAGTATCTCGGTCTCATGGTCTACGTCGACGGCCATGCATCGCGTGCCGCCGCGCGCACCGCCGCCCGCGATCTGGCGGCAAAAGGCATCAGTGACAGCTTCGTGCTCGATCTGCCGGGCAAGCCTAATGTCCTGTCGCTCGGCGTGTTCAGCCAGCAGCAAAACGCGAACCATTTGAAGGCACGCCTCGAAGCGCTGAACTACCGTGTTAAAACCGATGCACGCTATCGTCAGCGCACTACTTATTGGCTGCACAACGAACAGAGCGGCGGAACGCTGCCGAAACTGCTCTCGGCCGGCGATGTCGAGGCCGGTGTCCGTCAGATTAGCGGCGATTGTGCCGGGGAGGATTCATGAAAATCGCGATGCAATTGACCCGACTGTCGTTCATCAGCCTGGTTGTCAGCACGGCGGCCTGTACCAGTATTCCCGATGACGCCGGTGTCGGCCCGGTGCAGGAACTGGTCGATGCCCAGATCGGTACGGACAATCCGGCGAGCCGGCTCGAGCCCGAAGACGCACTCACGCCCGAGCAGGTTTCCAGCCTGCTGGACGCGCCGCTTTCGGTCGACGGTGCCGAGCTGCTGTCGATGCAGCTCAATCCGCTTGCCCGCTCCAACCTGCTGCGGGTCGGTATCGCCGAGGCCGACTACGCCCAGGCCGGGCGCCTGCGCAATCCGGGCTTCACTTACGAGCGTTCCGAGGAGGGCGAGTACGGTGCTTCGTTGCTGTTCGACATCGGCGGCCTGCTGCTGATGCCGTTGCGCCGCGAAGTCGAACTGCGCCGGCTCGAGGCGGCGCGCTTCGATGCCGCCGGCGAAGTCATCTCGCACCTCGCGAACACGCGCGTGGCCTGGATCCGGGCGGTGACGGAAAAACAGCTGACGGAACTGATGGAGCGCTCGCTAGAGTCGACCGCTACCGCCAACGACATGACCCGGCAAATGGCCGCGCTCGGCCACAGTGCCGCGATGGAAGCCGCCGAGTCGGAAATTTTCCTCGGTGAAATGCGCTCTGCGCTGACCCGGCAACGGCTGGCGGAAACCGCAGCGCGCGAAGCGCTGATTCGTCAGCTCGGCCTGTGGGGCGACGCCGCACGCAAGTTGACTTTGCCGTCGCGTCTGCCCGCGCTGCCGGCCTCGCCGCTCGACTATCCCTCGGTCGAGGGCGAGGCGATCGAGGGACGGCTCGACGTGCAGATCGCGAAGGCGATGATCGAGGCCATGGCCAGCAACTATTCGCTGACGCGCCGCAGCCCTTTCCTGTCCTCGATCGAGTTCGGCCCGGTCATGGAAAAAGGTGATGATGATACCGAGTACGGCTACGAGCTCGAATTCAGCATCCCGATATTCGACGCCGGCGGCATCGCCAACGAAAAGGCCAGATTTCTGTTCGAGCAATCGCAGGACCAGGCTCGTGCGGTCGCGATCTCGGCCGCCTCCGAGGCACGCGAAGCCTACCAGACCTACCGCAGTTACTGGGATATCGCGCGCTACTACGAAAACGTCATGTTGCCGCTGCGACAACAGGTCAGCGAGGAACGGATCCTGCACTACAACGGCATGCTGATCAGCGTCTTCGACCTGCTCGACGACCTGCGCGCCGCCACCGATCTCGAGGCCAGCGCGATTCGCGCGGTACGCGATTTCTGGCTTGCCGACGCGCGGCTGCAGCTGGCCCTGACCGGGTCGTCTCCCGGCATGGCGATGAACACCAGCGTCGAAATGCCCGCTGCGGGCGGCGCCGACGCGGATCACTAGAGGATTACCGTAATGACTGACAGAAGAAATTTTCTTAAGGGAATGGGCGCCGCGGCGGCAATCGGCGCCGGCCTGGTATCGCGTTCCGCGCTGGCCGCGTTGCCGGAATCGCCGACCTCCGATGCCACCACGTTGCAGGTACCGCCCGAACCGACCACGGGACGCTGGTACCAGCCGGTGGTGACGCTCAACAGCTGGTCGCTGCCCTGGCGCATGAAAAACGGCTGGAAGGAATTTCACCTCACCGCCGAGGCGGTGGAGCGCGAGATTGCACCCGGCATGACCGCCCGGCTCTGGGGCTATAACGGCCAGTCGCCGGGGCCGACCATCGAATGTGTCGAGGGTGACAAGGTCAGGATTTTCGTGACCAACCGCCTGCCCGAGCACACCACCATCCACTGGCACGGCATCTTCCTGCCCGCCGGCATGGATGGCGTGGGCGGCCTCAACCAGCCGCAGATTCCGCCCGGCAAGACCTTCGCCTACGAGTTCGAGCTGAAGCAGTCCGGCACCTTCATGTATCACCCGCACGCTGACGAGATGGTGCAGATGGCGATGGGCATGATGGGCTCGCTGGTGGTGCACCCGAAGGATCCGAACCTGCATCGGGTCGACCGCGACTACTGCTTTCTGATGGCGGCCTACGACATCGAGCCGGGCACGATGTCCGCCCGCATCAACACCATGCTCGATTTTAACCTGTGGACCTGGAACAGTCGCGTTTTTCCCGGCATCGATCACCTCGTCGCCGGGCTCAACGAGCGCGTGCGCGTGCGCATGGGCAACCTGACCATGACCAATCACCCGATCCACGTCCACGGCCTCAAGTTCGAGGTCGCCTGTACCGACGGCGGCTGGGTGCCCAAACAGGCGCGCTGGCCAGAGGTCACGGTAGATATCGCCATCGGCCAGATGCGCGCGATCGAGTTCATCGCCGATGCACCGGGCGACTGGGCCATGCACTGCCACAAGTCGCACCACACGATGAACCCGATGGGCCACGACGTGCCTAACATGATCGGCGTCGATCAGAGCCGCGTGCAGCGCAGCCTCGGCAAGCTGCTGCCCGGGTACATGATCATGGGCGAACGCGGCATGGCCGACATGGGTGAAATGGTCATGCCGCTGCCGCACAACACGCTGCCGATGATGACCGGCCAGGGCCAGTTCGGCCCGATCGAAATGGGCGGCATGCTCACCGTGCTCAAGGTTCGCGAGGACCAGGCGCGCGGTGACTACAGCGACCCGGGCTGGTACGACTACCCGCCCGGCACTGTCGCCTACGAAGTCTGATTAATACTTATCGATAACAAAACACGGGAGTTGAATTATGAACAGCAAACCATCCTTATCCTCGATCCTGATGCTCTGGGGCCTGCTGACCTTGCCCGGCGCGAGCCTCGCCCACAGCGGCGACGACGGTCACGTAACCGAGTACGACCCGGTCGAAAACGAGTTCGGCAGCTACGGTCCCGACATGAAGTCGAGCCGGGTAATCAGCGTCGACATGAACGACGACATGCGCTTCAAACCCGCGCGCATCAAGGTCAGGGTCGGCGAGGTCATCCGCTTCGAGCACAACAACAGCGGCAAGTTGATGCACGAATTCGTTCTCGGCACGGACGAATACCTGACCGAGCACGCCGAGATGATGAAAAAGTTTCCCAACATGGAACACGACGAACCCTACATGGCGCATGTGGCGCCGGGAAAAACAGCCTCGATGCTGTGGAAATTCGACAAGCCCGGCGTTTACAGTTTCGGCTGCCTGATTCCCGGTCACTTCGACGCCGGCATGAAGGGCGAGGTCGTGGTCGAATAAACCCGGTTCGAGCCACATTCCGTCGATGCCCGGCTGGTTGTGGCCACTTACTTGGCGGTAACGCTCTTGGCCAGGTTGCGAGGCTGTTCCACGTCGAAGCCGCGTTCCAGCGCTATCAAATAGGAGAGAAACTGCTGCTGGTCGCGCTGCCGTTGGTCACGGGGCGCCGCAATCGCGGGCCTCGCGGCGAATCCGTCGAATAATTTTTTAGTCGGAAATGGAGAATGTTATCCATGTACAAAACGAAAATACTTCTGGTGGCGATTCTCGCGCTAGCGGCGTTCAGTCCGCAGGCCGCAGAAATATCGCTCGACGCATTACCTGCCATCAACGATTTCGCCATTGCCGGCGGTGAAACCGAACAATACATAGCCGCAACCAACGGGGGCCTGTACCACAGCCACGACCGCGGTCAGAACTGGCGCGCGCACAAGACCGGTTTCGGTCTGCCGGCGACCATGGTAGCGACGACCCAGGAAGGTGCGGTCTACGCCTTCGTCGTCACCCTGGGTCTGCTCAAGCTCGACGGCGAAACCAACCAGTGGCAAGCCATCAATAACCACTTCGGCAGCCAAGTCCTGCGCCAGCTAAACGTTTCCCGCCTGAACCCGTCGCGGCTTGTGGCAAGAAACCACTACGGCAAGCTGATCGTGTCCGACAACCACGGCGAAGACTGGCACAAGCTGAGCGGCCCGTATCAGCCAAATTCAGAGGCCGAAAAACGGGGGCGTGAACTTTACGTCGAGAAATGCCAGTCCTGCCACGGCATCGACGGCATCGGCGAAACCTACACAAAGCAGGCGCTGACCGATCAAAACTACCTGATGGCCCCGGCACTCGATGAGTCGGCGCACGCCTGGCACCATACCGATGAACAACTCGTGGAAACGATCCTCGAAGGGTCGCCGCGCACCCCGCGCATGCCGGCGGGCAAGAGCAGCGGTGTTTCTGCCGTCGATGCACGCGATCTGGTAGCCTACATCAAGAGCCTGTGGACGCAGCGAGAACTCGATTGCCAGGGACCGAAACACATGGAGTGTATGTAATGAGCAAGATCGAAGCCTTACCGCTAACCAGGAAAATCCTCGGCCTGCTGCCGTTGCTGCTCCTTGCCTCCTGCTCGCCGGGACAAGAGCATTTTGGTGGCGGACCGGCGACCTTCGCATCCAACGGCGAACGCATTTACTTCAGCGGCACCAGCGCATCGGGCCAGGCCATCATCGCCAGCGGCGGCAGCAGCATGATGAGCCGGCACCGCCAGATGCACGGCGGCGGTTGCGCCGTATGCCACGGTGCCGAGCGCGAGGGCAAGCGGCTGTGGCCGCAATTCTGGATCAAGGCGCCGGCGTTGACCGCCGAGGCGCTGTTCTCAGACAAACTCGAACACGAAGGCCACACCGATCACGGCAACTATGACACCGAATCGCTACGCATGGCCATCGCCGCAGGAGTGAATCCCAAGGGCGAACCCTTCGATGCAGCAATGCCTCGCTGGACAATGAGTCCGGCCGACCTGGAGGATCTGGTCACTTACCTGCGGCAAACCGCAGTTCCCGATTAGGCCGCGGGTAGCGCGACGGTGAAGTGATCCGGTTCAACGTGCACAAAGACGGCAAAATCCTGCACGAATTCTCGATCGGCAATGCCACCGTGCAAATGGAGCACGCACAGGTGGTCTCGTCTGACCGCAGAACACGGGGATGCTAAACACTTGCTCGGGGGTCAGATAAATTGCTCCTTTTGGGCGTCTCAAATTGGCCGTGTGCCGACACTGGTGGTTTGCAAACCGCTGTCTGCTTTGGAGTTTGGCTGGCTGCCGCCGTTAAACGGTCGCCCCAGCCTGCTGCAGGACACGATCGACGTCGGTAAATTCCACCCTGCGGTCCTTGATCCGCAGGACCTCGTCATTTTGCAACTGATCGATCAGGCGGGAAATCGATTCGGGACGGACCCCTACCAGTTCGGCGATTTCGCCTTTTTTTACCGGCAAATCGACGACCGCGTTACCGTTTTCGTCCTGGTATCCAAAACGTTCGTAAAAAACCAGGATGAGATGCAGGAAGCGGGATTTCATGCCCATGGTCAGGCTTCTGACGTAATCGTTTTCGGTATCGATCGTATCGTTGTAAAAGTGCTGCAGGAAACGTTCGCCCAGCAGCGGATTTGCCTTCAATAATTGTTCGACCATGGGCCGCGGGACGTAACACAGCGTGCTGGAAGTCAGGGTTTCGGCCGAATTGATATGTGCCTGCCCAGTCAGAAAGGTGCGGTAGCCGACGGTGAACCCAGCGGAAACCAGGCGTATCAGCACCGAGTTGCCATTGATATCAACTCGGCGCAGGCCGATAAGGCCCGATTTTATACAATAGACGCCATTGCCTTTTTCGCCCTGGGAAAAGAGGATTTCACCCGGCTCGCGGGTAATTACACGTCTGCACTTGTCTATCGCTTCCAGCTCGGACTTTGCCAGTGCTCCCCACTCGGTGGTTTGCAGGCCGGCGCACTCCGCACAGCCGGTTACTGTTTTTTCGGCGGTCATCTTGAATCAGGTCCCCTCGATCTCCAAAAAAGACATTTCTCCAACCAGTACCGAATAAACTAGCCGCGCGCAGGTAAAGCAGTCAATCGATGTATGAAACTAATGCATGCCAATATGACATAGATCAAGGAGTGTGGATGATCTGGGCTGTCAATATTATTTACGAAAATGATCTCGCGTTTGTGCTCAGCATTAGTTTAATGACCAATAACGATAAAGAAATCCAGAATGCGGCGGCCAATATGATAGAGAGGTATGGTGAAAATGCCCTCAAGGAAGTCGATCTGCGCATCCTGGAGCTTCAGTCGAGAAACCAGCAGGAAGCCTTGCGACTATGGTGTGAGATAAGAGAAAGGGTCAAACTTCTGCTGGATACGCCAACTGATAACAGTAAGCATTAGGCTTGTCTCAAGAGACCAAGAATCGCATTATGAGCGTCCGCCTCTGGCCTATTCCGTTGAAAAACTCGAAAAAATTGGAGGGCTATTTTTCTGCAGAAAACCAAAACATTCTGAACTCAACACAGCACTCAGTATGTAAGCAC
>CP070646.1:2475282-2533328 GCA_020354435.1 Gammaproteobacteria bacterium | reverse complement strand
CTGTTCGCCGTTATAGGAGTGATCGTGTTTTCCGGGCTCATCCACGGCATGCTCGGTCTCGGCTTCCCGATGGTCGCAACGCCGATGCTGGCAACCATGATGGATGTGCGCAGCGCGATCCTGGTTACGCTGCTGCCGACCATGGCGGTAAATATCGCGAGCATCGCGGGCAGTCAGTCGGGAATGGAAACCGCTCGCCGGTTTCTGCCATTGGTCGGCTTCGCCCTGCTCGGCTCGGTAATCGGCACCAGCGTGCTGGCGCTAACCGACCCGGCACCGTTTCGCATGCTGCTGGCAGGTTTGATCCTGTTGTATCTTTGGAACGGCCTGCGGGTTCCGCGCCAATGGCTGGAGGATAACCAGTTGCCGGCGATGGCGCTGTTCGGCATCGGTGCCGGCCTCGCCGCAGGCACCACCAACGTCATGGTTGCGGTACTGATAATTTATTTCCTGTCGCTGGAGACACCGAGATCGGTTCTGGTCCCTGCGCTGAATGCCTGCTTCCTGGTCGGCAAGACCTCGCAGATCGTGGTTCTTGCAATCGCTGGCCTGGTCAGCCTGCGTCTCGCATTCGAAACCACGCCCCTGGCCGCGGCCGCGGTTATTGCCCTGCTTCTCGGGCGGCGTCTGCATTCACGCATCGCGATCGAAACTTACAAGTCGATACTGCGCAAGCTGTTATTGCTGTTGGCACTAATACTGGCATATCAGTTTCTGCGGGAAACGGGTCTGCTGGCCTGGCCGATACAGAGCTGAGTGGCACTTACTCGGTGCTCGTTTTTGCGAGCGGAGCCGGGGCCATGAGCACAGCGAACGCATTGACTGTAGCGAAGCAATTTCACTGAACATAGCGCATTCAAACATGATAGCTTCGCCGCTTCGCCAGTAAATTGTTTGAGATTCCCGCTTTCGCGGGGATGACGTCCAGAAGACAGGTCAAAGCCGATTCTCGACCCAGGGCAGTACGGAATCGAGCGCGCTGGAGAGATTCTCCGGCTGATTACCGCCAGCCTGCGCCATGTCGGGACGCCCGCCGCCACGACCCCCGCATTGTTCGGCCACCATGTTAGCCAGGTCGCCAGCGGGTATACGCTCGGACTCGGGTTTCGTCACACCCGCAATGATCGAGACCTTGCCGTCTTCGCTGCTGGCAAGCACGACCGCGGCAGCGCCCAGCTTGTTTTTCAGTTGATCCACCGTCTCCCGCAGGGTCTTGACGTTGGCGCCATCTAGATTCGCCGCGAGCACCTTGATGCCCTTGACGTCCTGCGCCTGCGAGGCCAGATCACCACCGGTTTGCGAGGCGAGTCGGGACTTTAGCGCTTCCAGCTGCTTTTCCAGCGACCGATTGCTCGCCTGCAATTGTTCGATACGCGGCAATAACTCTTCGCGGCTGGACTTGAGTTTTTGCGCGGCAACCTCGAGCCGGTTTTCGCTGTCGATAAAGCGTTTGACCGCGGCCTCACCGGTAACCGCCTCGATCCGGCGTATGCCCGACGCGATGCCGCTTTCGAAAACGATCTTGAACAAACCGATATCGCCGGCGCGCGGCACGTGAGTACCGCCACAGAGTTCGATCGAGTCAGAACCGATTCGCAACACGCGTACGACGTCACCATATTTTTCACCGAACAACGCGATTGCGCCGGCGTTTTTCGCCGTACCCATGTCCATCAGCTCGGCACGAGTTTCAAGATTACCGCGGATCTGGTTGTTTACCAGGGTTTCAATCTCGGCGATCTGATCGGGCTCGAGCGGTTGGTAATGTGAAAAATCGAAACGTAACTTTTCAGAATCGACCAGTGAACCTTTCTGCTGTACGTGCTCGCCGAGCACCTGGCGCAATGCGGCATGCATCAAATGCGTGGCCGAATGGTTCAGCATGACCGCGCGACGGTAATCTTCATCGATGCTGGCCTCGACCCTGTCGCCTGTACTCAGCTCGCCGCTGATCAGAGAACCGATATGCAGAAAAACATCGTTTTGCTTCTGCGTGTCGGTGACCCTGAACAAGTTTTCCTCGCCAATGCTCAAGCTACCGATATCACCCACCTGGCCGCCGGATTCGGCATAAAAAGGCGTGCACTCGAGAATGACGATCGCCTGGTCGCCGTTCTCGAGTTGATCGATTGATTCATCGTTTTGCAGAATCGCGATAACAACGGCCTCGGCCCTGGCCTGCTCGTAACCGAGAAATTCGGTTGCGGGGTAGGCGTCGAGTTTGAAATCGTCGCCGACCGCACTGAACTGGCTTGAGGCGCGAGCGCGCGAGCGTTGCTTTTCCATTTCGACGTCAAATCCGGCCTGGTCGATCTCCAGATTCTTTTCACGCGCGACATCGGCAGTCAGATCCACCGGGAAACCGTAGGTATCGTAGAGTTTGAACACGGTCTTGCCATCGATGGTATCGCCATCCATGGTCGCGACAGCATCCTCGAGAATCCGCATACCCTGTTCCAGGGTTTCGGCAAAGCGCTGTTCTTCTTTTTGCAGCACGCGCTCGACGTGGCCTCGATGCTTGCGCAACTCGGGATAGGCATCACCCATTTCCTGATCGAGCGCCGCAACCAGCCTGTAGAAGAAAGGCTGCTTGCAACCCAGATGATGGCCGTGGCGTGCGGCGCGCCGAATGATTCTACGCAACACGTAGCCGCGTCCTTCGTTCGAAGGCAGTACGCCATCGACGATCAGGAAAGCACAGGAACGGATATGATCGGCAATCACCCGTAGCGACTTGTCTTCCAGGTCTTCCGTGTCGGTCAGTTCTGCGGTCGCCGCAATCAGCGATTTGAACAGGTCGATATCGTAGTTATTGTGGACATTTTGCAGTATGGCGGCGAGTCGCTCCAATCCCATGCCGGTATCGACCGACGGCCGTGGCAACGGTTCCATGTTGCCGGAGGCGTCACGGTTGAACTGCATGAATACGAGGTTCCAGATTTCGATGTAGCGATCGCCATCTTCCTCGGGAGTACCCGGCGGTCCGCCTTCGACCTCGGGACCATGGTCGTAGAATATTTCGCTACAGGGACCACAGGGACCGGTGTCACCCATCGACCAGAAATTATCCGACGTGCCGATGCGGGTGAAGCGCTCGGGATCGACCTTGATCTCCTTCAGCCAGATATCCGCGGCTTCATCATCCTCGGCGTAAACCGTAACCCACAGCTTTTCCGCCGGCAGGCCGATGACGTTGGTCAGAAAATCCCAGGCGTAGTTGATAGCCTCTTTCTTGAAGTACTCACCAAAACTGAAATTTCCGAGCATTTCGAAAAAGGTATGATGGCGCGCGGTGTAACCAACATTTTCCAGGTCGTTGTGTTTGCCGCCGGCGCGCACACAGCGCTGCGAAGTAGTCGCTCGGGTATAACTGCGCTTGTCGGTACCAAGAAAGACATCCTTGAACTGCACCATGCCCGAATTAGTAAACAACAGGGTCGGGTCGTTAGCGGGCACCAGCGGGCTCGATGGCACGATGGTATGTCCGTGTGATTCGAAATACTTGAGAAATTTTTCCCTTAACTCGGCGCTAGTCGTCATTTACCGCGAAACTATAAATAAAACTTATGCAAATCAGGCAAATAATCGCATGACTGACTCGGGAGAAAAACCCCTATTTTGCAAAAATCGCGCCTGTTTCATGCGCTCGTTATAGTCCTCGGGAATGGCGGCACCATATTTGCGCTCCCGCAGCTGCCGCATCAATGGATCCCAGCGGTCTACAAAGGCTTCGATATACTGATCCGCGAGGGCATCGGAAATACCTTTTTGCAGCAGCTCGTATCGGATCCTCACCGGGCCCATACCCGCATTGAAGCGATGGTTGACATAAGATTCGATAAAACGCTCGTCAGACAACAGTCCGTCCCGCAACAGCGATTGAATTGCGGTCTCGATCGCCTCGGCATCGAATTCGCGGGATTTTAGCTTTTGCCGCAGCTCCTGTTCCGAATGCTCACGTCGCGCGAGCAAATCCATCGCTTTCCTGCGAGCACCGAGTTGCGGATTTTCGTTTTCCATTATTAATTATCCCTGCGCAGGCGGGAATACCGAGTTAATCAGTGAAACAATCGTCATTGGTGCTGACCCTGAACAAAAAAAAGCCGCTGGAGGGGATGCGCTCCAGCGGCATTGCCAGTTAACAACATAGGTGGATAGGGATAGGTAGGCTAGGGAATTTCCACCATTTCGGGTTCGACTTCTGGGTCAGAGTCGGTTGTTTCACTGTCAATCTGGTCTGTCGCCTTCGGCTTCGGCAACAACTGCTCACGCAAGCGTCTGTCGATATCATCCGCCATGTCCGCGTGCTCCTTCAGGAAAGTGCGCACGTTGTCCTTGCCCTGGCCAATGCGTTCTTCGTTATAGCTGTACCAGGCGCCGGACTTTTCGATCAACCCGTGCTTGACGCCGAGATCGATGAGTTCGCCTTCGCGGGATGAGCCCTCGCCGTAGAGGATTTCGAATTCACATTGCTTGAATGGGGGCGCCACCTTGTTCTTGACGACCTTGACGCGGGTATCGTTACCAATCACTTCGTCGCCCCGCTTGATCGCCCCGATACGCCGAATGTCGAGGCGCACGGAGGCATAAAACTTTAAAGCGTTGCCCCCGGTCGTGGTTTCCGGGTTGCCGAACATTACCCCGATCTTCATTCGAATCTGGTTGATGAAGATCACCATCGTGTTCGAACGCTTGATGTTACCGGTCAGCTTGCGTAACGCCTGCGACATCAGGCGCGCCTGCAGGCCCATATGAGAATCGCCCATATCGCCTTCGATCTCGGCCTTCGGCGTCAACGCCGCAACCGAGTCGACCACGACCACGTCGACGGCGCCGGATCGTACCAGCATATCGGTGATTTCGAGCGCCTGTTCGCCGGTATCGGGCTGTGATACCAGCAGATCGTCGATATTGACACCGAGCTTATCCGCATAGGTCGGATCGAGCGCATGCTCGGCATCGACGAAGGCCGCCGCGCCGCCTGCTTTCTGACATTCGGCCACGACCTGCAATGCCAGCGTGGTCTTGCCCGAGGACTCGGGTCCATACACCTCGATAATACGTCCGCGAGGCAGGCCGCCGATGCCAAGCGCCACATCCAGCGACAGGGATCCGGTTGAAATCACGCCCATGGTCATGTCGACCCCGGTATCGCCAAGCCGCATGACCGACCCCTTGCCAAACTGCTTTTCGATTTGCCCCAGTGCCGCTGCCAGCGCTTTTTGTTTGTTTTCGTCCATTTTTACCTACCTATATATTGTGGTTTAGCGAATTATCACACACAAGAGAGAGAACATAAAGAGAACTTTTACCATTAGCCTGATTTTTTTGCGTTCAGCCCCGATTCGTGTTCGGACCCATTATCGGGGCATACTGGCTCACAGCGTGAGCCAGTAAAAAATTAATAAAATTTTTTCCTCAATCCGACTGCATTGCGAGCGGGGCCAAGCCCGTGAGAGGTGCGAACGTTCTGGCTGCGGCGAGGACAATCTCCCACCCCCGGCGTCATTGCGAGGAGCAACGCGACGAAGCAATCCTTTAGAGGTTGCTTCGCTGTGCCCGCAATGACGAGCTGGCTGCAAAAGATTTCATGCTTGCCGGTTGAACCCTGTCGGCGCTGGATATAGTCTTTGCCAAAACTACTGGCGCTACCGTGGACAATCGCAAACGCCCCGATCTTTCCGAAAGCCATATCCTGCTGCTGCTGACAGTGGTCATCGCGGCGGTGGCGTCGATTCTGCTGCAGCCCGGGTGGCCGGCGCCGGGTTCGCTCACAGGACAGCTCAGCGCCGCGGCTGGCGCGCTGCTACTGCTGGCACCGCTGCTGTTCCTGATCATGAAACGTTCCGGACTTGCCGCCAGCCCGCCGGCCTGGTTTACCGCGCACGTGATCGCAACCATGCTCGGCAGCTGCCTGATCTTCGTCCACGTCGCCGCCGGCGACTGGTTATCGCCGCCCGGCCTGGTACTGTTGCTGCTGGCACTGCTAATCCTGCAGGGCAGCCTGCTGCGCGTGCTTTTTTCCCGAGGGTTCAGCCTGCTGTTTGCACGCACTAGCGAACCAACCGGATTCCACGCGCCAAAAGGTCTCGACAAGGCTGCCCTGCAGCAAATAATCGACGCCAAGGTGGCACTGCTGCGGAGACTCGATCCGAGTGCAGACGAGGCGCTGTTCTCGCCGGCGCTGAAACACTGGCTGCGGCGACCGTTCAAGAGTTTGCGCTATCAATTACTGGCCGAGCGCGAGGCGCGACTGGTCGGCGCGCGTGCCAGCGTGAGCCGTGAACTCGGCTGGTCGCGGCGCATTCATATGCTGGCAGCGTTCGCCTTTTACCTGGGCCTGCTGGCACATGTCATCGTGGTTTTGTTTTTCGCCGGTTACGCCGCCGGCGGTGAAACCATCGACTGGTGGCACATCACCGACTGGGGAGGCTGACATGACCGATCCGACAACCCAGCTGGCATTGATGATCGATCTCGAGCGCTGTACCGGTTGCAAGAGTTGTGAAGCAGCATGTAAGCAGACCAATGCGCTCGGGCCCAACAGTTACCGCAACCGCGTTATGTGGTTCGATCAACAGCAGCAGGATGACGACACCGACTCGCCGGCGCGGCTGGATTTCCTGACCGTCACCTGTCAGCAGTGCGAACGACCGGCCTGCCTGCGCGCCTGCCCGGTCTACCCGAAAGCGATTTCCAAGGATCCGCTTACCGGTGTCGTATCGATCGACGAAAATCGCTGCACCGGCTGCGGCGAGTGCGCCCTGTCCTGCCCCTACGGTGCGATCGGTTACAACGCCGAGCAGCACCACGCGGTCAAATGCGACCTCTGTGCCGAGCGGCGGCAACGCGACCTCGGCCCGGCTTGCGCTTTGGTATGCCCGACGCGTGCGATCAGCTACGGCAAGCGCAGCGATCTGCTTCAGCAGGCCGCAGACGACGACCGCGAAATTCTGGATACCGATCATTTCCTGCAGCAGCCGGCGACGATTTATCTGCGCCGCCCGCGAGATACCGGTGCCGCCGATATTGACAGCGGCGAGCGCAGCACGCCGGCGCTGATGCGCGATCACTCGAACCGCGTATCACTAAAACCGGAAATCGCGCGCGGTGCCTACCGCAGGACCGACAAGATACAACTGCTCGAGCAGGAAGAACGCATCGTTCCGGGCGGCTGCAACATTTGCTTCAACGGCTGCCCGGTCAAATTCCACCTGCGCGGCAACCAGGTCATCAATATCTACGGCAACGACGAAGATAAACAGTTCCAGGGACGGATCTGCCCACAATCGCAGATGACGTTGCAGATGTACAATAACCCGCACCGGCTGACGACCCCGCTTAAGCGTATCGGCAAACGCGGCAGCGATAAGTTCAAGCCCATAAGCTGGCAGCAGGCGCTCGACGAGATTGCGCAGAAACTGACCGAGGTGCGCGATCAATACGGCAGCGAGGCGCTCGCGATACAGTCCGGCTCGCGTACCGGCGTGCTTAACATCATCGGCGCTATACCCCTGTTCGCCGGGCTCTGGGGCACCGCCAACGTCGCCGCTACCGAACCCTATTGCGACATGGGCAAGGGCATCGCACTGAGCCTGACCCAGGGCACCGGCGTCATGGCCAATGTTTACACCGCGGACGATATCGGCACCGCCGAAGCCTATGTCTACATCGGCGACAACCAGGCCGAAACCCGTCCGGTCAACTTCGGCATGGTCAACGACTGGCGCTTGAGAAACGGCACCAGAATGATCGTGGTTGACCCTCGCCTGACCGCGACCGCGAGCAAGGCAGACGCCTGGCTGCCGATTCGTTCCGGTACCGACATGGCACTCGGCCTCGGTATCATTCATTACCTGTTCAGCCACGAGCTGCACGACCAGGCGTTTTGCGAGCAGTGGATCGTCGGCTGGCGCGAGTGGCGGGACTTCGTCATCGACCAGGGTTACGATCTCGACTGGGCTTCGCGCGTTACCGATCTCGAAACCGGCCAGATCGAAATGCTGGCCAGGACCATCGCCGCCGCCGATGGCTGCATGATTTTTCTTAGCCGCGGCATCAACCAGCACAATAACTCTGCGCAGACCAACCGCGTGTTCATGTTCGTCGCGGCGATGACCGGCAACTGGGGGCGCCACGGCGGCGGCTACTTCAACGTGTCTTCGGAAATGAACTGGAAGGCACCGCGCATACCGAAACAGCGCAGGCCCTGGACGCGGGCCGCGATCGGCAAGAACCCGTCCGCGTGGATGGATGCGATGCTCGACAGTGAACCTTATCCGATCAGGGCATTGATTACCGGCAACAACCCGCTGGCCCAGTGGCCCAACCAGAACCGTGCGCGCCGCGCGGTCGAGTCGCTCGACCTCGTGGTACACATGGAACTGTTCAAAAACGCGACCTCGCGATACGCCGACTACGTACTGCCCATGGCCAGCGGCATCGAGAAAGGCGGCACCACGCGTTTCGCCGAGGACCGTCGCATCGTCTGGAACGATCGCCTGATCGATCCGCCGGGCGAGGCCCGCTCCGATCACTGGTTCTGGATAGAGCTGGGCAAGCGCTTTGGCTTTGGCGATATCCTCAAGGACGACTACAAGGATCCGCGCAAACTGTGGGACGAGGTACTGGTCGCGGCGACGCCGGACCTGGCCGAAGCCAGCATCGAGCGCCTGACGAGTCAACCGAACCGTACCGTGCGTCTGCCCTACTTCGAAGCCGGGTCCGGCAAAATCGATCCGGTGTACGTCACCGAAGCCATGGCACAAAATCCGGACGCCGGACTAAATTACCCGACGCCGAGCGGTAAGCTCGAGTTCTGGACGCCCGAGCAGGATAGAAAATTCGAGGCCATGGGGCTATCGGCCCTGCCCGAGTTTTACACCGAAGCCGAGCAACTGGTCAGCCTGCCGCATATCAAGTATGCAGACACGCCGGTTGCGTCCAGTTTCTTCGATCGCGAAACGCTGGTTTATCCCGGCCAGATCGTCAACGAACACGTCACCCGCGACGCCGCTTTCGATACCGAACTGGTCACCGGCCGTCCACCGGCGCCGCACTTCCATTCCTGGACTCACTATTTCTGGCAGGCGCAGGAAATGTGGCCGGATCTGTTTTGCCAGATCCACCCGCGAAAGGCCGCCGCCATCGGCATCGAGGACGGCGACCAGGTCGCCATCGAAACCGCCAACGGCAGCATCGTCGCGCGCGCGTGGGTGCATCGCGGTATCCGCCCCAGCAGTATCTTCGTGCCGATCGGCTGGGACGAGCAGCAACCTTATCATCCACGCTCGAGCGTCAACCACCTGACCGGCATTCGGCTGGATCCGATCTCGCAGCAGGCCAATCTGAAAACCCACCTGTGCCGGGTACGCAAGGCTACTCATTGACATCATGACGCCAGCCAACTACGACCTGTCATCACAGTTCCTGCTGACACTGGGCGGGATCCTGTTGGTCGGGCTGTTATTCTCGACCATTTCGCAGCGCAGCTTTCTGCCACGCGCAACGCTGCTGCTGATTTTCGGCGCCATCATCGGCGAGGAAATATTTGACCTGATCCCCGCGATGTTTACCCAGCGTTTCGACCTGATCGCGGATATGACGCTGCTGATGGTCGGCTTTCTGCTGGGTGGTAAGTTGACGGCGAGCTCGCTGCGCGATCACAGCGTCAGGTCGTTCGCGATCTCGTTAAGCGCCGCGTTGATCCCGGCCTGCATCGTCGGCGCTGGCATGATCGCGATGGGCGTCACGATCGAAATCGCAATGCTGCTGGGCTGTTTTGCCGCCGCCACCGCGCCCGCGGCGATCTTCGATGTCGTCGAGGAATCCGGCGTCAAGAGTCGCTTCAGCGAACTGTTACTGCTAATCGTCGTGCTCGATGACGTCTGGGCACTGCTGCTGTTCGGCATAGGCATCGCCATCGTCACCTCGATCAACGGTCTTGGCGGCGACAGTGGATTAACCACGCTGATCGTGCACGAACTCGGCGGCGCCATCCTGCTCGGCATCGCGATTGGTTTACCCGCCGCCTATCTCAGCGGCCGCGTCAAACCCGGAAAACCGGTCCTGTCCGAAGCGCTCGGCATCGTTTTCCTGTGCGGCGGCCTGGCGATGTGGCTACAGGTCTCCTACCTGATCGCGTCCATCGTCATGGGCGCGGTCATCGCCAACCTGGCGCGCCATCACGAGTATCCATTTCACGCGATCGAGGGCATCGAGTCATTGTTCATGGTTGTGTTTTTCGTCCTCGCCGGCGCGTCGCTGGAGTTCAGCGCGCTTTCGAGCATCGGCATCATCGGCGTGGTTTACATTTTGTGTCGCGCCAGCGGCAAGTATCTCGGCGCCTGGATCGGCGGCCTGCTGAGCCGGGCTACGTTATTCAATCGCAACTGGATGGGTATCGCGCTACTACCCCAGGCCGGGGTCGCGATCGGTATGGCGCTAGTGGCGTCCAATCGCTTTCCCGAGTATCGCCAGTTCATGCTACCAATCGTGATTGCATCCACCGTCGTGTTCGAAATCGTCGGCCCGGTATTCACCCGCTTCGCTATTAAGCACACGCCGCAAAACCACCAGTAAAATAAGCGTCATTGCGAGGCGCAACACGCCGAAGCAATCTTTGAAAGAGTGCCCGGCTACAACAAAAGGTCGGCTTGTATTTACCCGCCAGCTATTTTTCCGCGCCCAGTAAATCGAGCAGCATTTCGAGCGCGGCCACGAGGGTTGCATCGCGCACGGCGGCACGATCACCGTCGAACCGGAATAATCGGGCGAGCTGCTGTTCGGCTGACGCCAGCGCGATCCAGACCGTGCCGACCGGTTTCTCGTCACTGCCGCCACCAGGCCCGGCGACCCCGGTTACGGCAACCGAATAATCGGCACGGCTGTGGTGCAGTGCACCGCTGGCCATTGCGACCGCGACCGGTTCACTGACCGCACCGTAGTCGTCGATGATCGAGGCCGGTACCGCCAGCATCTCGGTCTTGGCTTCGTTGCTGTAGGTCACGAAGCCGCGCTCGAACCAGTCCGAACTACCGGCAAGATCGGTAAACGTCTTTGCGATCAGGCCACCGGTACAGGACTCGGCGGTGCAGACCATTTCTCCGCGTCCGAGCAGGATGCCGGAAACCTGCTCGACCAGTTGCGCACTCTTTTGCTTCATGCGCGCATTATAACGTATGCAGGGCCGCAGTCTTCCAGCCCCGTTTACTGCAAGCAGCCCTGTGGCGAAACCATCGCGGTGCTCAAAAAGATCTTTCACTGGGCGCGTGACGCCGCGCTGATCATCGACACGCCGGATTCTACCTCGCCGAACTTTTTGACATGCGTCAACTGGTTACCGCTTTGCAGGGGCTATAAATTTCCGGATTGATATAATTATCGGATTGCAGTAAAAACTTATCACCATGAACGACACCACCCAACAGACCGCGGCCGAGACTGCAGGCAGTGCCGAATACGACACACCGTCAATGGAAGACAGTAGCATCGCGCGGCACGAAATCGACCGCATGGAAATCATTCGCCGATTTGAAAGCGGCATGTACCCTTATCCCGACAAGATCGGGGCCTCGGAGTACGAGCAGCAAAAGGCACATCTGCAGGTCGAACTGCTGAAGGTGCAGAAATGGGTCAAGGAAACCGGCCAAAAAGTCGTCATCCTGTTCGAGGGCCGCGACGCGGCCGGCAAGGGCGGCACGATCAAACGCTTCATGGAACACCTGAATCCGCGCGGCGCGCGCGTGGTCGCGCTGGAAAAACCCACCGAGGCCGAGCAGACGCAGTGGTACTTCCAGCGCTACATTAATCACCTGCCTTCGGCCGGTGAAATAGTTCTGTTCGACCGCTCCTGGTACAACCGCGCCGGTGTCGAGCGCGTCATGGGATTCTGCGACCCCAGCGCCTACCTCGAGTTCATGCGCCAGTGCCCCGAGATCGAACGCATGCTGGTTCGCTCCGGCGTCCTGCTTTTCAAATACTGGTTCTCGGTCACCCAGGAAGAGCAGCGAAACCGTTTCGCGTCGCGCAAGGAGGATCCGCTGAAGCAATGGAAACTGTCGCCGATCGACCAGGCTTCGATCGATAAATGGAACGATTATACCGAGGCCAAGGAAGCGATGTTCTTTTATACCGACACCGCCGACGCACCCTGGATCATCGTCAAGTCGGATGACAAAAAGCGCGCCCGCCTGAACTGCATGCGCCATTTCCTGTCGTCGCTGAACTACGACGACAAGGACGTCGAGGTGGTTGACCAGCCGGATCCGTTCATTGTTACTTCCAGCGACCATGCGATCGGCAACAGCGAGCATATTCTCGGCAAGAGCCTGCACCCGGAACAACGGCGCTCTGGCTAGAAAGCCGGCAGCCTGCCGGCACCATGCCGGCAGATTTTGCCTGTCGTCCTCATCGAGCAAACCTGTAGTCGCCACGGTTTAGGTTGGGCGAGATCGCCAACTTGCGTACAATTGAGCGCCACGCCGGCCGTCAAAAGGCCGACGATTTAGTATTTGTAATGAGCCAGTCAGACACCAAAACCGCCAAGCACACACCAATGATGCAGCAATACCTGCGCATCAAGGCCGACTACCCGGAGACCCTGGTTTTTTACCGCATGGGCGACTTTTACGAATTATTTTACGAGGACGCGCGCAAGGCCGCGAAACTGCTCGACATTACCTTGACCAAGCGCGGCCAATCCGGTGGAGAGCCAATCCCGATGTGCGGCGTACCCTACCATGCGGTCGACAGTTATCTCGGCAAACTGGTCAGGGCCGGTGAAGCGGTCGCGATCTGTGAACAGATTGGCGATCCGGCAACGAGCAAGGGCCCGGTGGAACGCCGCGTCGTGCGCGTCGTCACCCCGGGAACGCTAACCGACGAAGCCCTGCTACAGGATCGCCACGAAAACCTGCTGTGCTGCATCTACCAGCAAAACGGCGGATGGGGGCTCGCCGCGCTAGAGATCAGTTCCGGCCGATTTGTCCTGAGCGAGCCAGACGGCAATCAACTGCTGCGCGCCGAAATCGCGCGTCTTAATCCGGCGGAAATCATTTACTGCGAAGACCGTGAACCGGAACTCGAGGCGGGGCTGGCACAGCGTGCGCACGCGATGCCACCGTGGTATTTCGAGCTCGAGACCGCGAACCGACTGCTTTGCGAGCAGTACCAGACGCACGATCTGCTGGGTTTCGGCATTTCCGATTCGAAGCTTGCGATCGCCGCTGCCGGCTGCCTGTTGCAATATGTCAACGATACCCTGAAGACCACGGTGACACACCTGCAGCCACCGCGCTTCGAACAGGTCAGCGATCTGCTCTTGATCGACGCCAACAGCCGCCGCAACCTCGAGCTCGTGCGTTCGTTTAACGATGAATCCTCACGCCACAGCCTGCTCGGCATCATCAGCCACTGCCGCACGTCGATGGGTCATCGCGAATTAACACGCTGGATTCAAAAACCGCTGCGTGATCAACAGCGTGTTCGACAGCGCCACCACGCGGTCGCGAGCCTGCTCGACAACCACCAGTTCCTCGGTCTCGGCGAGACCCTGAACGGCATCGGCGACATGGAGCGCATTCTCGCGCGCATCGCGCTGCTGTCGGCGCGACCCAGAGACCTGTCGACGCTGTCAACAACGCTGCGGCTATTGCCCGCGCTGCAACAACAGTTGTCGAGCCTCGACAGCCCGCTGATCGAAGAGCTTGCGGCCAGCATCGCCACGCATCCGGAAATGGTGGCGCTGCTCGACGCCGCCATCATCGACGAGCCGCCGATGCTGATTCGCGACGGTGGCGTGATCAAGGCCGGTTTCGATCCCGAACTCGATGACTTGCGCGCGCTCAGCAGCAACGCCGACCAGTTCCTGATCGATCTCGAATCGCAGGAACAGCAGAAAACCGGAATCAATTCGCTCAAGGTGGCCTACAACCGCGTGCATGGCTTTTACATCGAAATCAGCAAGGCGCAGAGCGACGCGGTGCCGGCCGAATACGTTCGCCGACAGACGCTGAAAGCGGTCGAGCGCTATATCACGCCGGAGCTTAAGGCCTTCGAGGACAAAGTCTTGAGCGCGCGCGAGCGTGCGCTCGCACGCGAGAAATATCTATACGAAAAGCTGTTGCAGCAACTCGGCGAAAATCTCGCACGACTGCAGCAGTGCGCGCTCGCGCTGGCACAGCTCGATGTGCTCAATTGCTTCGCGATCATCGCCAGCGAGTACGGCTGGAGCGCACCCGAACTCACCGAGACGCGCCTGGTCGAGATCGAGGCCGGCAAGCACCCGGTGGTCGAGCAATCGCTCGACGCACCCTTCGTCGCCAACGACTGCCGCCTCGATGAAAAAGCCAGCATGCTGCTGATTACCGGTCCCAACATGGGCGGCAAGTCCACCTACATGCGGCAGACCGCATTGATCGTGATCCTGGCCTACATGGGCAGTTATGTGCCGGCTCGTAGCGCCAGGCTTGGCCCGATCGATCAGGTTTTTACCCGCATCGGCGCCAGCGATGATCTTTCCAGCGGACGCTCCACCTTTATGGTTGAAATGACCGAGGCCGCCAACATCCTCAATAACGCCAGCGCCAACAGCCTGGTTCTGATGGACGAAATCGGCCGCGGCACCAGCACTTTCGACGGTCTCGCACTGGCCTGGGCCTGCGCCGATCACCTGGCGCATAAGACCGGAGCGCTGACGCTGTTCGCGACTCACTACTTTGAGCTGACACAACTGCCCGAGCAGTATCCCACCATCGCCAACGTGCATCTCGATGCCATCGAACACGGTGACGACGTTATCTTCATGCACAGCGTCAAACCCGGGCCGGCCAACCAGAGTTATGGCCTTCAGGTTGCCCGGCTGGCCGGTATACCGGCCGAGGCGATCGCGCTGGCGAGACAAAAGCTCAGCCTACTGGAGCAGCAATCGATGCAAGGCCAGGGCGATCTGTTTGCCGAATTACCGTCCGCAGCAGAATCGACGCCGCACCCGCTGCTCGAGGAACTGGAAGCGATAAATCCTGATGAACTCAGCCCGAGGCAGGCACTGGAGCTGCTTTATCAGTTAAAACAGCTTGCCAATCCGTAAAACTTTATTAGGATGTCACTTGATTTTTACCGGTGCCGAATTAGACTTCGGCGTCTCAAAACCGCCGAGTTCAGGGGTAAGCAATGACATTTGTCGTTCTCGAAAACTGCATCAGATGCAAGTACATGGACTGCGTCGACGTCTGCCCGGTTGACTGCTTTCACGAGGGACCCAACTTCCTGGTCATCGATCCGGAAGAATGTATCGACTGCACCCTGTGCGAACCCGAATGCCCGGCCGAAGCCATCGTCGCCGAGGACGACATTCCACCCGGTCAGGAACATTTTCTCGAACTCAACGAGGAACTGTCGCGCGAATGGCCGGTGATCTTCGCGAGCAAACCGCCACCGGACGATGCGGCAGAATGGGACGGCGTGCCCGACAAGTTACAGTACCTGGAACGCTAGGCCGAAATCCTCTGACTGGCTTCCGGCACAAGCCGGCCGATTGGTTGTCGACGCGATCGCGCTAATCGTCGAGGCACGAATCGATAGCGTTTTGACTTTGATCAGGCCGATCTCTAAAATCGATTTAAACTGAATTTAAAGTAACACTCCCGAGCTGCTCCCGGACATGAGGTTGGGTGGAAAAGCATCATGGTCGAATGCAAATATTACTCTTTCTATGCATTGGCGAAGATCAATGATCCCGAGCTGTTGTACGAGGCTTTCCAGCAACAAATTGCACCAGGTCACGCCAACGATATAGAGATCGAGGTTTTCGAACACAGCGACAAACGCTGGAAGCGTCTGACTCCAAGCGGTGGTCTCGATCAAAACATTGCGCCACCGATTCTGGATATCTTAAAGGAAAAATTCGGGGCGCAAGACGCCGGCAGCTGGTATTACGACTCCGATATCGGAGGCTGGTTTTGCAGTTACAAGCCGTTAACCAGCAAACACTTCGTGCTGCTGGTGAGATGCACCGATCCCGACCAGTTGATCGAGGAAGATTACCTGCAGTTTCTGTTTCATTTTTACTGTCACCAGTTACAGATGTTGCAAGGCACCTACCGCGACGCATTGACCGGTCTCTACAACCGTCGCGCCTTCAACGAAAAAATCACGCAGTTACTCGACAATACGAATATTTACCAGCGGCGCGCCAAGGACTATTCGCCGACCATGTTCGTCATGCTCGATATCGATAACTTCAAGTCGATCAACGACAACTTGGGGCATTTGTTCGGCGACGAAGTGCTGCTATTGCTAGCGCAGCAAATGACCGAGTCCTTTCGCGACAATGATTTGCTGTTCCGCTACGGCGGCGAAGAGTTCGCCATGGTCCTGATGGACATTACGACGGAACAGGCGCAGCAGACGCTGGAACGCTTCCGCGAAAAAATAGCCGACCACCGCTTTCCCGATGTCGAACAGGTCACGGTGAGTATCGGCTACACGCTATTCGACAGGAGTCTGTCAATAGACGAATTGATCGGCCGGGCCGATAATGCGTTGTATTACTGCAAGACGACCACGCGCAACGTGGTGCATCAGTACGAAAACCTGGTTGAAAAGGGACTGATACCCGTGATGAAGTCGCCACGCGCACCGAACATCGAAACCCTCTAGACGAAAAATCCTCGCCCTACGAGACCGATTCGTCGAGAAATTTTTTGACCACCGGCGAAAAATGTTCGTCGTCGATCAGGAAGGCATCGTGGCCATTGACCGAATCGATTTCAACATAGTCGACATCGGTGCCGGTGGAGCGCATGACGTCGGCGATTTCCCGTTGCTGACGCAATGGGAAAAGGATATCGGTGGTAACGCCAACCACCAGCGCTTTTTCGACATCTATCTTTGCCATGCCGCCAGCGATCGAATCGCCGTGCTCGGCGATATCGAACCAGTCCATCGCGCGTGACAGATAGAGATAACTGTTGGGGTCGAAACTGTGAATGAACTTTTGCGCGTTGTACTCGAGATAATTTTCGATCTCGAACTCGCGCTCGAAACGCTGGCCGGTTAGTTTTTCGGGCGGTAAACGGCTGCGGTCGAACTTGGAGTTCCACTCATCGGCTGCGCGGTAGGATACGAGACCCAGTTTGCGCGCAAGCGACATGCCCGAGAGCGGTCGCTTCTCATCGCTGTAATGACCGTTGTTCCAGTCCGGATCGCTGCGAATGATTTCGCGCTGCAGTGAGCGCAGCGCAATCGTCAACGGTAACGCCTGCGCCGCGGCGGAAATCGATACCAGGTAGCGGATCTCGCCGGGGTACTGCATCGCGTAGGCGATCGACGACATGCCACCCATCGATGAACCGACCGCCGCGTGCAGTTTTTCCACACCCAGCTCGCGCATCAGGTAGTAACCAGAACTGGCGATGTCCTCGACCGTGACATCGGGGAAGTCCGCATCGTAACTGCTACCGGTCGCAGGATTAATCGAACTCGGTCCGGTGCTGCCGTAACAGCCGCCGAGCGAATTGGCACAGACAACGAAAAACCGGTTCGTATCGACAGCCTTGCCGGGACCGATCATGTATTCCCACCAGCCGGGCGACGGGTCCTGGGGTGACGAGGCCGCGTGCGCGCTCGGCGACAGGCCGGTGAAAATAATGATCGCGTTATCGGCCTTTTCGTTGAGTTCGCCCCAGCTCTCGTAGGCCAGGGTAACCTCTGGCAGGCGCTCGCCGCGCCAGAGTTTCATGCCGCCCTCGGGTAGACATTCGAGCTTGATATGCCGGGTAGCGGCGGTAGTAAAGGAATACGCGTTTTCTTCGTCCGCCATCGGTCTGCTCCCCCTGATCGACGCTTCGCTGGGCCTAAATACTCTAGATATCCAGCATGCGCTGCAGTGCGATGCGCGCATTGTCGGCCACGTCGGGCGCTACCGAAATCTGGTTCACGACATTGCCCTCGACCAGGTTTTCCAGCACCCAGGCGAGGTGTTGCGGATCGATGCGAAACATGGTCGAACACATGCACACCATCGGCGACATGAATTGCACCGTCTTGTTTTCACTTGCCAGGGTCTCATGCAGGCGGTTTACAAGATTAAGTTCGGTCCCGACCAGCCATTTGGTGCCTGGCTCGGCATCGCTGATGGTCTTGATAATATACTCGGTCGAGCCCACGTAGTCCGATATCTGGCAGACCTCGAAACTTGCTTCGGGATGTGAAATCACCTTGCCGTCGGGAAACTCCTGGCGGAAGTTTTCGATTTGTTCGGGCTTGAACATCTGGTGCACCGAGCAGAATCCCTTCCACAGAATCATCTTCGCGCCGCGAATCTGCTCTTCGCTGAGTCCGCCCATCGGCTGGTCATAATCCCAGACCACCATTTGATCGAGCGGGATACCCATCTTGTAACCGGTGTTGCGACCGAGATGCTGGTCCGGGAAAAACAGCACTTTTTCGCGTCGCTCGAACGACCAGTCGAGTATTTTTTGCGCATTGGTAGAAGTACAGACGATACCACCGTGCCGACCGCAAAAGGATTTCAGATTGGCCGCAGAGTTGATATAGGTTACCGGGGTGATACATTCATCCGCGTCGAGCACGCTGCTCAATTCCTGCCAGGCGCGTTCGACCTGCTCCAGGTCGGCCATGTCCGCCATCGAGCATCCGGCAGAAAGATCCGGCAGTATCGAAACCTGCTCCGGACGGGAAATAATATCGGCCACTTCGGCCATGAAATGCACACCGCAGAACACGATGTACTCGGCTTTGGAATCGGCCGCCTGTCGGGATAGCTTTAGTGAATCGCCCGAGAAATCAGCGTGTTTGAATACTTCGTCGCGCTGGTAGTGATGACCGAGAATGACCACTCGCTCCCCCAGCGCCTGCTTCGCGCGGATGATGCGCTTGTCGCAATCCTCGTCGTTGAGCGCGGCATAGGGTTGCAGATCGATCGCGGTGACGGCCATGATGAGCTCTATTTGTCAGACGAATAGAAAATTCTATCACCTGCCGATTCGGCTGCCAATCTTGGCTTCGCCAGGCCGGGTAATGCTCAGGCGTCAGCCTGGGGCTTGCGCAGTCGGATCGACAGTTCCCGCAATTGACGCTCGCTGACCGGCGCCGGCGCCTGGGTCAGCAGGCAGGACGCGGTTTGCGTCTTGGGAAAAGCCATAACATCGCGGATCGAGGTGGCACCGGTCATCAACATGACCAGGCGATCGAGCCCAAAGGCGATACCGCCGTGCGGCGGGCAACCATACTTTAGCGCGGTCAGTAAAAAGCCGAACTTTTCCTCCGCCTCCTGTTCGCCGATACCGAGCAACTTGAAAACGCGTTGCTGCATTTCCATGTCGTGGATCCGCACCGATCCGCCACCGAGTTCGGTGCCGTTCAACACCATGTCGTAGGCACGCGACAGCACCCCGTGGGGATCCGCCTCGAGCTTGTCGGGATCGTCGGTGGCCGGCGAAGTAAACGGATGATGCAGCGGATTCCAGCGATCTTCACGCTCGTCGTACTCGAACATCGGGAACTCGATTACCCACAAAAACCGCCAGCCGGGCTCGACCATGCCCCGGTCCTGACCGACTTTGAGGCGCAGCGCGCCGAGCGATTCGTTGACCACGCTGGCCTTGTCGGCGCCGAAGAAAATCAGGTCACCGGTTTCGGCGCCGGTGCGCGACAGGATTGTTTCGATCGCCTCGTCCGGCAGAAACTTCAGGATCGGCGACTGCAGGCCGTCGCGTCCCCGGGAAACGTCGTTGCACTTGATATAGGCCAGCCCCCTGGCACCGTAGCGACCAACGTAATCGGTGTAGTCATCGATCTCCTTGCGCGTGAGTTCGTTGCCGCCGGGGACACGCAGCGCCGCGACCCTGCCCTGCGGATCATTGGCCGGGCCCGAGAATACCTTGAACTCGACATCGGTAAGCACGTCAGAAATGGTCTTTAGTTCCAGCGGGATACGCAGATCGGGTTTGTCCGAGCCGAACCGCTCCATCGCCTCGGCATGGGTCATACGTAAAAATCGCCCGCCAACATCGACGTCGAGCACCTCGCCGAACAGCCCGCGCATCATAGATTCCATCAGGGTCATGATGCCCTCTTCGTCGAGGAAGGAGGTTTCGATATCGAGCTGGGTGAATTCGGGCTGACGGTCGGCGCGCAAATCCTCGTCGCGGAAACAACGCACGAACTGGTAATAGCGGTCCATGCCCGACATCATCAGTAGTTGCTTGAACAGCTGCGGCGACTGCGGCAACGCGAAAAAACTGCCCGGGTGGGTGCGGCTCGGCACCAGGTAATCGCGCGCACCTTCGGGCGTAGCCTTGGTCAGCATCGGCGTTTCGATATCGAGAAATTCGTTCTCTTCTAGCCAGTTTCGCAGAAAGCTCGTCACCCGCGCGCGCAGACGCATACGCTTCTGCATTTCCGGTTTACGCAGGTCGATATAACGATAGCGCAGCCGGATGTCGTCATGCACATCGTCGTCGTCGAGCTGGAACGGCGGCGTTTCCGACGCATTCAGGATTTCCAGCCTGTGCGCCAGCAGCTCGACCTCGCCGGTAGCCATTTCGGGGTTGAAAGTACCTTCGGGACGAATGCGCAGTTTGCCCTCGACACGCAGCACGAACTCGTTACGCAGCGTTTCAGCGTCGGCGAACATGGACGCATCGTCAGGATCGAAGACCACCTGCAATATGCCCGTTTTGTCGCGCAAATCGACGAAGATGACGCCGCCGTGATCGCGACGCCGGTTTACCCATCCACAAGCGCTGATCTGCTGGTCGATATTTTGCTGATTGAGTTCACCGCAATAATGCGTACGCATAGTGACTGGTCCGAATATAAAATGAATTAACAAAGGCGCGCATCGAGCGGCGGCCGAAGATTCCTAGGCAGCGGCCTCTTTACCGGGGGAGGTACTGGATTTGGCCTTACTGCCGTCTGCCGCCTTGTCGGGCTTGTTCGAAGTTCCCTTATCGGCGCTATCGCCCTTGGAAAGATTTTTCTGCTTATCCGACTTGAAATCAGTTTCGTACCAACCCGAGCCGGACAACCTGAAACCCGGGGCCGAGATCTTCTTTTTCAAAGACTCCTCGTCGCAGGCCGGGCAATCGCGTAACGGCGCATCGCTCATTTTTTGCAGCTTGTCGAATTCATGCCCGCAATCGCCGCATATGTATTCGTAAATTGGCATCGATATCTCCGATCAACAATTCCGTCAGCCGGTATAGACGGCCGCTCTACTCGCCAGAAAAGGCACGCGATTTTAATATAGTCTGGGCTCTTTTCCAATATTCAAGCCCCAGGAAACGGCTTTACAACGACGCGTCTGCGAAATACGACAGCAATTTACCGTCGAGGTCGAACACCAGCCAGACCGCGCCATAGCGGCCGACAAATCTCGAGACCATTATCTCGTCCTGCTTTTTGTTGTTTTGCTGCAGCCAGGCCTGATAGGGCTCGCGAGACTCGAAAGCGTCGAGCAATCTGAGTAGTTCCGGTTGCATGCTTTTAATCGCGGCGACGAACTCCGATTTGGGATCTTTCGACTGCGTCTGAACATATTCGAGCACATTATTCCACAGATCGATGTTGGCGATTTCAGCCATCGTTTTCTGGTCTAACTGCAGGTCGGCGTAAATGATTGGCGGCTTTTCATCGCTGTAGAGGTAAAGGTCCGAGGCAGATCCGACCTTGCCGTCAACCTGCTCCATCGTGGCGGAGATCATGAATTGGCCTATCTGCGCGAGCAACACCGGACGCTGACTATGGGTCTGGTAAATCCCGTACGACAGGGCGCCCAGCTGGATCGTGACAATCGTGATCAGATCCAAAACAATTTCCCTGCGGCTTTTACTCAAATCGAATATCAGAAAAGTGATCAAAGGTCCCAGCACCAGGTCGACCGCGGCGACGATACGAACGCCCTGCCAGCCGCCGTCGATCGAGAAATACGGTTGCGGATACCAGTTGTAGTAAATCTGGTAAACCATGACGATAAAAATCACGATGCTCAGGCCCAGGTGCACGCCTGTTGCTTTTAGCTTGGTAATCAGTAATGGTTTACTAAAGCGCATTATTCTGGCGAGCCTTTGGCTTTTATCCTGTCATACGATTATATGGAAGAAGAAACCAAAAATTTCAAGCTGGAAACCGCCTACAACCGTGTCAACCTGTACCAACAGCACGATTGCTTCGAGCTACGCAGCGAAGACAACGCGCTGCAAAGCCGCATCGACCTGCGACAGCCATACCGGCTCGGTTTAAAGAATCTCGAATGCCTGATGGCGGTGTTGCTGTTCATGCCCGAGCCCAGGTCCATATTGCTGCTCGGCACGGCGGCCGGATCACTGGTGCATTTTCTTTGCCACTACCTGCCACGGGCGCACCTCACCGCGGTCGATATCGATTCCGAGCTGGTCGAAAAAATGCTGCAAATGAAGATTCTGCCAGCGGCCGGCAACGGGCTTAGCTACATCTATGCCGACGCCGCTCAGTTCCTGACAAACTGTGAAAGCAGTTACGACCTGATCCTGGTCGATATCTTCAGCGGCTCACGGTCGCCTGCCTGGCTGCTCGAAAAAAACAGTATCGCCCGTTTGCACCAGTGCCTGGGCGCCAACGGCGCGGTGGCCTACAACCTGCTGATCGACAGCGAACACGCCTTTAAAAACTTTTACCGCAACTTACGCCTGGTATTCGATGGGCAAACCCTGTGCCTGCCGGTGAAAGATTTCGAAAACACGATCACCTTTGGAATTCGCCATCCGCTGCCTGAGCAAGACATGTCCACGTACATGCAGCAGGCGATGGAGTTGTCGCAGCGTTACGAAACCGAGTTTTTGCCCATCCTGTCGGCGATTTACAATACCAACCCGGTCGGCGCCGGCGTGCTCTAGCGAATTCTACTGATTTTTACCGCCGCCGCGGCACTTCGGCGAATCGGCAACCATGCCCTGGCGAGCTTCCCATTCCTCCGGCGTCAGCGTGTGCAGCGCGAGTGCATGTATCTGCTGCAACTCATGCTGCAGCGTCTTGTTAACCATGCGATGGCGCTTGATCGGCATTTGGTCACGGAAAGAGTCACTGACGATGGTGACCTTGAAATGCGATTCCGAGCCGGGCGCCACGTTGTGCATATGACTCTCGTTCTCGACCTGCAGGAAAGCGGTATCAAATTCGCCAGCGAGTTTCTGTTCGATTGTAGACTGAATTGACATCTAATAATTATCCGCTCTGGTTATTTCTCTTTGGCCTGTACTTCCCTGATGGCCTCGGCGACTTCTTCCATGGTTTGCAGCCTGTCTTCGAGCTCGACTGCCATCATTTTCTGCACCAGCAGACTGACGCGCGACCCGACTTCAGGCCTGATTTCATGCACCGGCACGGCCTTGCCTTCGAGGTGCTGGAACAATAGCGACATGGGCTCGCCGGTATAGGGTAACTGCCCGCTAAACATGCCGTAGGCTATGATGCCCAGGGCATAGATATCGCTGCGGTGATCCGCTTCCTGCCCCTTGGCACGTTCGGGCGACAGGTAGGCCGGGGTGCCGATGATCGAACCGGTCTTGGTCAGCGTCGAATCAGCTTTCGACGATGCCGAGGCAATACCGAAGTCGACAATCTTGACCAGCCCCTTGTCGTTCATCAGGATATTGCTGGGCTTGAGATCGCGATGGATGACATCCTGTGCGTGCGCCGCGGCCATGCCGTTGGCGACCTGCAGTAAAATATCCAGTCCTTCCTTGACGTCGAAACGTTTCTTCTCGCGCAAATACTCGTCGATGCCGCGGCTTTCGAAATACTCCATCGAGATCGCGCTGAGGTTGTCCTTTATTAGCATATCGTGAATACGGATCACGTTCGGATGACTGATCTTGCGCGAATACTTGACCTCGCGCAAAAATCGTTCACGGGACGATTCTTCCGCGGTCAGCTCGGGGTGCATGAATTTCAGGATCAGGGTCTCGCCGACCATTTCGTCCTCGGCCAGCATGACCCGCCCCATCGCACCGCGGCCTATTTCCTTGTCGATGCGGTAGCGGTCCATCCACAAATCACCTTGTTTCAGGTCCTCGATATTCTGGAATTGCGGTTGAGCGGCAGCCATATCGGCCACCGAAACATGCTCGGTCTTCTCGTCGCCGACGGTCTGGGTATCGAACTTGATCAGGCGGGTATCGAAATAGGCTTCCTGGTCGACGTTGAGCGCGGATAATTCATATTCCTCGGTCAGGCGATTGACCACTTCGCCGGCGGTATCGCGCACCGTCGCCTGCAGTTTTGGCACCTTCTGCATCAGCTTGTCGCGAATCGTCTTCGCGTGACGGCGCGTTGCCAGCTTGCCGATGGTTTCCAGCGCTTCGCGCTGTATCAACGCCTCGGGCATGCGCAGGCAGGCAAACGCAATCTCGAGACCCTTGCTGAATCCCAGCTCAGCGATTGCCTTGAGCACCGCGGGCGTCGAATCGGCATGGTGTTCGACGACTTTTTTCAGAATTCCGATCGCATCGCGGCTGTTCGAGCGGCCGATCGCTTCGATGGCGCTCTCGCGCACCTGCCAGTTTTCGTGCAATGCATTGTCCCACAGTTGCTTCAGGTCGGACGGATCGCTGGTTTGAGCGGAAAATTTTTGTGCCTGCTCGCGGATGAATTCATTCTCGTGTTCGGTCAGGCCCTCGGCTGCGGAGTAAAGTTTATCGTTGCCGAACTTTTGCAGGCATTTCAGCGACTGCTCCTTGCCCCACCATTCCTGCTGGTCGAGCAGGCGCAGAAAGGCCTCCAGACCCTTTGGTGTCACATGCTTGACGAACAGCTTGATGAAAATTTCACGAATCTCGTCCGACTTGCCGCAGGTCCACGGCGCCAATCGCGGTACCAACTCGGAATTGGCCTGGGCGCGAATAATATCGATCGCCATTTCCTGCTCGATCTCGGACATGGACTCGACGAAAGGCAGCAGCATCGACGCATCAAACCTTACTTTGAGATTTTTCAGCGCTTTCAGCGCTTCGATCACGACCGTTTTGTTGTCGTCATTCAGGAATTTGCCAATAATCTGCGCTACTTCGGACTGGTCTACGCCGGAAAAATAACGTAACAGCATGATTTTGATCGAGGGGCTTCGGATCGAAGCCGGCTCGAAACGCAACACTTCCAGATCGAGCGGCTGCTTCGAATCCGCAGCCAGCTTGAGCAATCGCTCGGCGTGGGTTTTGTCGAGCTTGAGCGCATTAATGATGATTTGTTCGGGTTTCAGGTGTTCGCGCTGGCCTGCCAGAATATCGATGATTTCGGTCTTGGAGACGTCAGACTCATGCAGCTTCTTGAATAACTTGCTCGGGTTGACCTGATCGGTTTTGGCGAGAATCGACGCGGCGGTGGCGCGGATGTTGGTGGCATCGCTGTCGAGGCTTTTCAGAAAAAGTTCGACAGCGCCTCCCTGGACATTTTCCAGGCAAATCTCGGTCAGCATCGCCTGATGCAAGCCGGAAGTCTGCGGGATGA
The DNA here is from genome assembly GCA_020354435.1 of Gammaproteobacteria bacterium. Taxonomy (GTDB): domain Bacteria; phylum Pseudomonadota; class Gammaproteobacteria. The sequence continues at coordinate 2,507,822 of CP070646.1, read as the reverse complement.
CCTGGATCAAATAATCCAGGGAATCCTTTGAAGACTGCCGCAGTTTCTTGATCAGCGCCGCCCCTTTCGGGCTTTCCAGATCATCGCAATCGAGAAACTGCTTCAGCGTCCTTTTGAACAGAATGGAGCCTAAAACCGCCATATAATTTTCGTTTCTATTTTAATCCCGAGCAGGAGCCGCCCTTAAATACAGGATTATAGCCGTAAAACCACGGAAAAAGGCCAGCTAGACCCGAATTTATGCGCCGCAGTTATCTAGTGCAGGCGCTGTTTGGCGAAACTGAAGTGCCTGGATTCATCGATATCGACCGAAATTCGATCGCCGGCTTCGAACTCACCGGCCAGAATCGACATCGCCACAGGGTTTTCGATAGCCTGCTGTATTTCGCGCTTAAGCGGCCGAGCCCCGTATACCGGGTCGAAACCGAGTTGCCCCAGGGTATCCATGGCGGCTTCGCTAATCGATATACCGATGTCCTTCTCTTTCAGACGCGCGGTCAGCGATTGCAGCTGGATTTGCGCAATTGCGCGAATCTGCTCCTGCGTCAACGGGTGGAACACCACGGTTTCATCGATGCGGTTGATGAACTCCGGCCGGAAGTGCCGGGAAACCTGTTCCATCACGGCCGTTTTGATTTCGTCGTAGTGTTGCTCGCCGGCATGCGCCTGGATCTCGGTCGAACCAAGGTTCGAGGTCATGACGATAACGCAATTGCGAAAATCGACCGTTCTTCCCTGGCCGTCAGTCAGGCGGCCATCGTCGAGCACCTGCAGCAGAATATTGAACACGTCCGGGTGCGCCTTTTCGATTTCGTCGAGCAGTATGACCGAGTACGGGCGGCGCCTGATCGCCTCGGTCAGATAACCACCCTGCTCGTAACCGACGTAGCCCGGCGGTGCGCCGACCAGGCGCGCAACGCTGTGTTTTTCCATGAACTCGGACATGTCGATGCGCACCATCGCGTCCTCGGTATCGAACAGGAATTCGGTCAGCGCCTTGGTCAGCTCGGTCTTGCCGACCCCGGTCGGCCCGAGAAACAGGAATGAACCGTTGGGACGCGCCGGGTCGGACAGGCCCGCGCGCGAGCGCCGGATCGCGTCCGATACCGCTTTCACCGCCTCGTCCTGGCCGACCACGCGGTGACCCAGCTCGGTCTCCATCTGCAGCAGTTTTTCGCGTTCCGATTCGAGCATCTTGGCAACCGGAATACCGGTCCAGCGCGACACGACCGCCGCTATTTCCTCTTCGCCGACCTTGTTGATCAGCAGTTTCATGTCCTGCATTTCGACGTTGGCGGCGAGATCGAGCTGCTTTTCCAGCTCGGGGATGCGGCCGTACTGCAGTTCGGACATGCGCGCGAGGTCCCCGGCGCGCTGCGCGGTTTCGAGATCGAGGCGTGCGCGTTCCAGTTTCTCTTTAACATGCGTACTGCCCTGCAGCGCCGCTTTTTCCGATTTCCAGACTTCCTCGAGATCCGAGTATTCGCGCTCGAGCTTGCCAATTTCGTCTTCCAGTGCCTGGCGGCGCTTTTTACTGGCCGCGTCGCTTTCCTTCTTCAGCGCTTCCCGCTCGATCTTGAGCTGAATCAGGCGCCGTTCGAGGCGGTCCATGTCCTCCGGCTTGGAATCGATCTGCATGCGAATACGGCTGGCGGATTCGTCGATCAGGTCGATCGCCTTGTCCGGCAGTTGACGGTCGGTGATATAGCGGTAGGACAGGGTAGCCGCGGCGACGATCGCGGGATCGGTGATATCGACACCGTGGTGAACCTCGTAGCGCTCCTTCAGGCCACGCAGGATCGCAATCGTATCCTCGACGCTGGGCTCCTGCACCAGCACCTTCTGGAAACGCCGCTCCAGTGCCGCGTCTTTTTCGATGTACTGGCGATACTCGTCCAGCGTGGTCGCGCCGATACAGTGCAGCTCACCGCGCGCGAGTGCGGGTTTGAGCATATTGCCGGCATCCATCGCGCCCTCGGCCTTACCGGCGCCGACCATGGTGTGCAGTTCGTCGATGAACAGGATGATCTGTCCTTCCTGCTTGGAGAGATCCTGCAAAACACCCTTCAGGCGCTCCTCGAACTCGCCGCGAAACTTGGCACCCGCGATCAGCGCGCCCATGTCCAGCGACAACACGCGCTTGTGTTTCAGGCCCTCGGGCACCTCGGCATTGACGATGCGCTGCGCCAGGCCCTCGACAATCGCGGTCTTGCCGACCCCGGGCTCACCGATGAGCACCGGGTTGTTCTTGGTGCGGCGCTGCAATACCTGGATCGCGCGACGGATTTCCTCGTCACGTCCGATGACCGGATCGAGCTTGCCCTGCTCGGCGCGCTCGGTCAGGTCTATGGTGTATTTCTCCAGCGCCAGGCGCTGGTCCTCGGCGCTGGCGCTGTCGACCGCCTGGCCGCCGCGGATACTGTCGACCGCGGCCGCAATCGCCTGCTTGCTGGCGCCGGAAGACTTCAGTGCGTCGCTGAGGGGACCCTTTTCATCCATCGCGGCGAGCACGAACAGCTCGCTGGAAATGAACTGGTCCTTGCGCTCCTGCGCCAGTTTGTCGGTAACATTGAGCAATTTGCCGAGCGCGTTGGAAATATGCAGGTCGCCGGCGGCGCCTTCGACCCGGGGTTGCTTTTCGAGCAGCTCGCCCAATTGCGAGCGCAGCAGGTTGAGATTGACCCCGGCATGCTGAAACAGCGGGCGCACCGAACCACCCTGCTGATCGAGCAGCGCGATCAGCAGGTGCACCGGCTCGATAAACTGGTGGTCACGCCCCACGGCGAGTGATTGTGCATCCGCCAGGGCTTCCTGGAATTTACTGGTCAAGCGATCCATACGCATTGATACAGCCCTCTAAACATTAAAAACTATAGGGGTATGTAGGTTTCATCCCCCGTTTTTCAAGCCTGTGGATCGGTAGACTCCCCGATCCAGATCAATGCCGCCATACGCCCCGTGGTACCGTCCCGACGGTAGGAATAAAACAGATCAGCATCGCGATAACTGCAGTGCGGATCGCGAAAAACCGGATCAACACCCTGCTGTTTAAGCACGCGTTGTGCAAGCCCGGCGAGATCGCACAACCAGTGACCCGGGCCATGTGGCTGGAAATATTCGGCCGCCGCCGGGTCCGAGGCGATGAATTCCGCGCGCACCTCGTCACCGACCTCGAAACAGGCCTGTGAAATGCCCGGCCCGACCCAGGCCATCAATTGACGGCTATCCGATTGCATCGCCGCCAGCGCACTCTGGATCACCCCGGAGCGCAGGCCACGCCAGCCGGCATGGACCGCGGCGACCTCGCTGCCGCGGCGATCGCACAGCAATATCGGCAGACAGTCCGCAGTCATGACCACGGCAACCCTTCCCGGCTGGCGGGTGATGGCCGCGTCGGCATCCTGCCCGTTATCCTGCTCGAGCACAATTGCACGAGTGCCGTGAGTTTGATTGATCCAGCCCGGTTCTTGCGGCAGTGCGAGTTTTTCGCGCAGAATGCGTCGGTTTTGCATAACCCGTTTCGGGTCATCGCCAACGTGCAAGGCCAGATTGAAACTGTCGTAAGGAGCCAGACTGACGCCGCCGCTGCGGGTCGTGCAACAGGCGGATACGCCGGCTGGCGCGGGCCAGGATGGTCGAATTATTTCAGTCATAGGCGATCAATGCTTCCAGCAGGCGTCGCAAGTCTTCAGGCCAGGACGCCTCGAAACTGACTTTTTCACGGCTGCGCGGATGAACGAAACCGAGCCGTTCGGCATGCAGCGCCTGCCGCCGAAAGTCGCGAACCACTTCGATCAGGGCAGGATCGAGACCGGCTGGAATACGCCCGCGCCCGCCATAGACGGGGTCGCCGAGCAACGGATAGTTGATATGCGCCATATGCACTCGAATCTGGTGTGTGCGCCCGGTCTCGAGCTGCAACCTGATCAGACTGTAATGCCCGAACTTGCGCACTACCTGAAAGTGGGTCAGCGCCGCTTTACCGCTCTCCTGCACCGACATCTTCTTGCGGTTTTGCGGATGGCGTGCAATTCCGGTTTCGATGCTGCGACCGGCGGTCACGACACCCTGGGTGATCGCGATATATTCGCGCTTGACCAGGCGTGCCTGCAGCTGCTCCACCAGCCAGTTATGCGCACTGAGGTTGCGCGCTACCACCATGACCCCGGTAGTGTCCTTGTCGAGCCGGTGCACGATGCCGGCGCGCGGCAACTGCTCGAGACGGGGATCATGTTGTAACAGGCCATTGACGAGCGTGCCATCATAATGTCCGGCAGCCGGGTGTACGACGAGTCCGGCGGGCTTGTTAACCACGAGGATGTCTTCATCCTGGTGCAGGATTTCAAACGGGATCGGCTGCGGCTGATCGGATATCCTGGTCTGCTCGGGCACATCCAGGTCGACCAGGTCACCACTGAATACCTTTTGCCGAGGCTTGCAGCGAGCGTGGTTGATACAGACAAAGCCCTGCTGGATCCATTGCTGAATCCTGCTGCGGGAATAGTCAGGCAAGAGCTGGTGCAGGGCCTGGTCGAGGCGGTTTCCGGCCAATTCCTTTTCGATCTGGAAACTTTGCTGAATTAATTTCATGCGCTGGTTATACTGCTTGTTTGGCAGTTCAGCAAGACACTAAACTACACGCATGCGACAACTCATCTTCATTTTCCTGGCGCTTTTCCTGATCGCCTGCGGACCGGGCAGGGAGGTGGATCCCACCGCAGACTGGACCGTCGAGCAGTTTTATGCCGAAGCGCGCAAGGAACTCGGCAATAAAAACTACCTGACCGCAATCGAGTACTACGAGACTCTCGAATCGCGCTTCCCGTTCGGCAAGTATGCCACCCAGGCGCAGATCGACGTGGCCTACGCATACTACAAGTACGACGAACCGGATTCCGCGATTACCGCGCTGGATCGATTCATCAAGCTTCATCCGCGGCATCCGTCGGTAGACTATGCCTACTATCTGAAGGGGCTGGTTAATGCCAAACGCGGCGGCACGATACTCGACGTGCTGGTCGAGCGCGACATTTCGGATTTCGACAAAAATCTTCTGCTGACCGCATACAACGATTTCAAGGCACTGCTGCAGCGCTTTCCGAGCAGCCGTTATGCCACGGACGCGAAAAAACGCATGATTTACCTGCGTAACCAATTGGCCCGGGCAGATTACAGTATCGCCAGTTACTACGCTACCCGCGATGCCTGGGTCGCGGTCGCCAACCGAACCAAGTTCATTTTGCATAACTACCAGGGTTCGAGCGTGATCCGCCAGACTCTCGAGCTGCAACTGCAGGCTTACCAGCGGCTGGGCATGGACGACCTGGCCCGCGATACCCAGCGAATTATCGATCTGAACTACAACCAGGATTCCTGATGGAGTACCGCAAACTCGGCCGCAGCGAGATCGAGGTCAGCGAGATTTGCCTTGGCTCCATGACCTGGGGCACGCAGAACAGCGAAGCCGAAGGACACGCCCAAATCGACTATGCGCTGGATCACGGCGTGAACTTCATCGATACCGCCGAACTATACCCGTCGTGCCCGATGACGGCGGCGACTACCGGCCGTACCGAGGAAATTATCGGCAGCTGGTTTGCCAGGTCCGGCCGGCGTAACCAGGTGATTCTCGCCACCAAGGTTGCGGGCACGGGTAATACCGACGTGCAAGACGGCATCGATATCAGTCCCGAGAAAATTCGCATCAGCCTCGAGGGCAGCCTGCGGCGACTGCAGACTGACTACATCGACCTTTACCAGCTGCACTGGCCAAACCGCGGTTCCTATCATTTCCGCCAGAACTGGCGTTACGATCCCGCCTCGCAGGATACCCAGGCCACCCTGGAGAATATTTCCAGCGTGCTCGAATTTCTCGGCGAACAGGTAACCGCCGGCAAGATTCGCAATATCGGGCTTTCCAACGAGACTTGCTGGGGTAGCGCAAAGTTTCTGCAGATCGCCGAGGCGAATGATTTTCCGCGCGTCGTTTCGCTGCAAAACGAATACAGCCTCATGTGCCGTTTACACGACCTCGACCTGGCCGAGCTTTGTCATCACGAACAGGTCGGGCTGCTACCCTACTCCCCGATCGCCTGCGGCATGCTTAGCGGCAAGTACGCAAACGGCGCCAGACCCGAAGGTTCACGCATGACGATCACTCCGGATCTGTTCGGTCGCAGCGGCGAAGCCGTATGGCCGGTGGTGGATCAATATGTCGCGATTGCGCGCAAACACGGTATCGAGCCGGCGCAGATGGCGATCGCTTTCTGCAACCAGCGCCCGTTCGTCACATCCAGCATCATCGGTGCTACCAGCATCGATCAGCTAGCCGTTAATCTCGGCGCAGCCGATATCGTGCTTGGCGAGGAAGTACTCGACGACATACAGGCGGTTTACCGCCGTCACCCGATACCCTACTGAACCAACCGCAAATCAGGCTGAAATACTTGCCGAAACAAAAGTGTTGCACCAGATTACCAGCATATACAGCCGGTAGGTTTCTTTTAGTGGTTTTGCCTAAATTAACATCCTTTCGAGCGGCAACCGGAGCGAACCTCCGCGACTGACCGGGTGGCCTGCGGCTTCCCGAAAACGGGCTGATTTTTCAGGGCAAGGCGAGACGCGGCATCCCTGCCGCGGCTCGCCACAGGTGGCGTCCATGCCACCTGACCCTGAAAAATCAGCCCATTTTCGGCACCCGGCCTTTAGGTCGCGGAGGTTCGCTCCGGTTGCCTTAAAAGTTTCGGAATTTAGGAACTAAAAGGAAGCACCTCGATTGATTTTTAAATCAACCGGACAAAAAATGGGATACTTGAGATTCCCTACTGGAACCGGTTTTCAGGTCACTGGGTTTGGTTTTCCAGTGCCTGCCTGCGTTGGTTTGCAGAATCCTCGAGCAGCTGGTTTACGTTTTTAGCCTTTTGGATGGGAGCGGCCGGTTGCTTCGAGACCGGATCGATCACGTCTTTATTCACGCCACCGGGAAATCCCTTCACAACGAGAAGAGCGACGATCGCGAGCGAAGCCATTAAAAATATAAACCGCATGTTTTTGATTATAGTTCATATAGCCGAAGGTTCCGGGTGGATTGCTTCGCTACGCTCGCAATGACGCTTATCGGCTGCGGCATCGCAAACAATTGAATCACCAAACCCAGGAGAATGACAAAAAGGCAACCGGGGCGATCCCTCGCGACATAAAGGCCGCGTGCCGAAAAAGCCCCGATTTCGAAGGGTCAGGCCGCATGGATGCGGCCTGTGGCGAGCTGAGACATGGATGTCGATTCTCGCCTTGCCCTTCGAAATCGGGGCTTTTTTGGGTAGCCGCAGGCCACGCGGACAGTCGCGAGAGGTCGCCCCGGTTGCCTTTGGGATGCCAAAAACGGCTGATGATTACAGCAGTCAGGAGTTGAGGACGGCTTCGGCCTGCAGGTCGGCATGGTAGGAGGAACGAACCATCGGCCCGCTGGCCACCTGGTCGAAACCGATCGATTCGGCATAGGCGCCAAGCTCGTCGAATTCCTCGGGCGTCACAAAACGCTCGACCGCGAGGTGATCCAGGCTGGGCTGCAGGTACTGCCCGAGGGTCAACATGTTGACATCGTGCGTGCGCATGTCGCGCAAAACCTGCCTGACCTCGTCCATCGCCTCGCCGAGCCCGAGCATCAGGCCAGACTTGGTCGGCACCCCGGGGTGCAACTGTTTGAACCGTTGTAACAGGTCAAGCGACCACTCGTAGTCGGAACCCGGGCGGATCTTTTTGTATAGCGATGGCACCGACTCGAGATTGTGGTTGAACACGTCGGGTGGCGCCTTTTGCATGATCTCGAGCGCAACGTCCATGCGCCCGCGAAAATCCGGCGTCAGAATCTCGATTTGAATTTCAGGATTGAGCCGGCGGGTTTCGCTGATACATTCGACAAAATGTCCGGCGCCGCCATCGCGCAGGTCATCGCGATCAACCGAGGTGATGACGACGTAACGCAGGCCCATGGCCTGGATCGTGCGCGCGAGATTGGCCGGTTCGTCCGGATCGAGCGGATTCGGCCGGCCGTGGCCGACATCGCAGAACGGGCAGCGCCGGGTGCAGATGTCGCCCATGATCATAAAGGTAGCCGTACCCTTGGAGAAACATTCGCCGAGATTAGGGCAGGAGGCTTCCTCGCAGACGGTATACAGGCTGTTTTCGCGCAAGCGTGCCTTGAGCTTTTTCACGCGGTCGCCGGTCGGCGCCTTGGCCCGAATCCACGGTGGTTTTCGCTGTACGGTTTTCGACGGCACCACCTTGATCGGGATGCGCGCGACCTTGTCCGCGCCCTTGAGCTTAACTCCCTGCACTACCTGATTTTTTTTCACCTAGATTCCCGATCAAAATGGCGGCCAGTTTACGCCCGACCTGTTCGACGCTATCGCTGACGCCGAAATCGAGCAACCGGGTTACCGCCAGTCCCTGGTAACCACAGGGGTTGATTCGGGAAAACGGCTCCGGATCGATATCGACATTGAGACTCAGGCCATGATAACAACATCCTTTTCGAATACGCAATCCGAGCGCCGCGATCTTGGCTTCATCGACGTAAACCCCCGGAGCGCCCGGCCGCCCGTGGGCGCTTATGTCGTAAGCCCGCAGCAAGTCGATAACCGATTTTTCCAGCTGCGCGACCAGGCCCTTGACGCCGAGGCCGAGACGCACGATATCAAGCAGGCAATACAGTAGCAGCTGGCCGGGGCCGTGATAGGTTACCTGACCGCCGCGATCAATTTGCACCACCGGGATATCGCCCGGCGCCAGCAGATGTTCAGCACGACCGTTCAGCCCCTGGGTAAACACCGGAGGATGCTCGGTAATCCAGATTTCGTCGGCCGTATCGGGCTCACGCGCGTTGGTGAAATCCTGCATCGCCCGCCAGGTCTGCCGATACTCGGTGCGGCCCAGATACTCGATCCGGATTGGCGGCTGTGACATGACCGTTTACAGCGACATCACAACATGCTCACAGTCATACAGATCCTGGTAAATCTCTTCCAGCTGTTGCTGACTGTAAACGGTAAAGGTAAGCGTCAGGGCCTGGTACTTGCCGCCTCTGCTGTTACGGCGACGCACCTCGATATGCTCGGCCTGCGGACAGCGCGCCCGCACCAGCTCAAGCACGATTGATTCGAACTCATGGGTATGGTGTCCCAGGACCTTGAGCGGGAACCGACTGGGATAATCGATCAGCGCCAGGCCGGATTCGTCTGACTCCCCGGATGCTTTCATCAGCGGAACATCAACTTGATACTATCCATCGCGCGTGAGAAAAAGCTGCCCTCGCCAACGTCCTGCATGGCGACGATATCCTCGCTCAGCATGACTTCGTCATCGAGCTTGATATTGACCACGCCGAGTTGCTGCCCGCGTGCGACCGGGGCGGAGATTTCACTATCGATTTCCATCGATGCGTCGAGATCACGATAACGCCCGCGCGGAATCGTGATGTAAATATCCTTGCCGACACCGAGGCCGACCTGCTCCTGTTCGCCGTACCAGATACGCGAGGTTTTCAGCACTTCCTCGGAACGGTACAGCTTGTGCGTTTCGTAGAATCGAAAGCCATAGTTCAGCAAGGACTGGCTGCTCTGTGTACGCGACTTGTCCGAGTCGGCGCCGAGCACGACCGAGATCAGACGCATGTCATCGCGCTGCGCCGATGCCACCAGGCAAAAACCGGCGGATTCGGTATGTCCGGTTTTGACCCCGTCTACGGTTTCGTCTCGCCACAAAAGGCGGTTGCGGTTAAACTGGCGAATCTTGTTAAACGTGTACTCGCGCTCCTTGTAATAGCGATAAGATTCGGGGAAGTCACGAATAACCGCCTGTGTCAGGATGGCAATATCACGCGCGCTGCTGTAGTGATTTTCATCGGGCCACCCGGTCGAGTTGACGAAGTTGGTATTGGTCATTCCGAGCAATTGCGCCTGGTGATTCATGTAACCGGCAAAAGCGGATTCCGAACCGGCGACGTGCTCGGCCAGCGCAACGCTGGCATCGTTACCGGACTGTATGATCAAACCCATGAGCAATTCCTCCACCGAGACCTTTTTGCCAACCTCGACAAACATCTTGGAGCCCTTCATACGCCACGCCTTTTCGCTGATGGTCACCATTTCATCGAGCGCGATATCGCCGTCGGCGATGGCCTTGTCGACCAGGTAGGCCGTCATGAGCTTGGTAATGCTGGCAGGCTCTATGTGCTTGTCTGGTTCCTTTTCGGCGAGCACACGGCCAGAATCAAAATCCACCAGGTAATAGCTGGTGGCATCGAGCGCCGGCGGATTCGGAATGGGTTTGGCGGCGGCCCAGACGGACGAGGAGAGAACAAGGCTCAGAATTCCGAGGAAAAACGAAACTATCTTCATGTTAACCTGATGGTTGGTGGGCTTGAAAAGTGTCGCGATTGTAGCGATCACGGCCATTGCTCTCAAGGCTTAACAGCTCTACCTGTTTTGACGTCCGCCGGATCAATCCTGCACCACGATGCGGGCGGTCTGAAATCCCTTGCGCTTGAGCCGGCTAACAATGGCATTGGCCTCGTTGATATCGAACAGCGGTCCTACGCGCACCCGGTAAAACAGGCCGTTCGAGGTTTCCAACTGGGATATGCGAGCAGAGGTTTCGTTGACGGCGTGCAGATCACGCACGAGGTTACTGGCATTGGTCTGGCTGGAAAACGAACCCATCTGGATGAACAGCGGCGCGTCTTTTTGCGGCTGTTCGTTTAACGGAATGGCTCGCACCACGCTGGTCGGCTTCGTTTGCCCCTTGCTGACGACACTGATTTCGACATTAGCAGTGCCGGGCCCCTTAACCCCGAGCTTCTTGGCCGCGGCATATGAAAGATCGATGATGCGCCCCGAAATAAACGGGCCGCGATCATTGACGCGAACCACCGCGGTGCGACCGTTATCCAGGTTGCGCACGTGCACGTATACCGGAATCGGCAGGGTTTTATGCGCGGCGGTCATTTCGTGCATGTTGTAGACTTCGCCACTGGAAGTCTTGCGGCCGTGAAACTTGATGCCGTACCAGGATGCAATGCCACGCTGGACGAAGCCGTCGGAACTGTCGAGCACGTAATATCGCTTGCCGTGCACGACATAGGAAGACGGATTGCCGTATTTGGATTTGGCCGGCGTCGATTTTGACGTCGGCGAAACTTTGCCGCGGTCGCCAATGGGTACGCCAAAGGTACAGGCACCCAGCAGCAGCGTTATCACCAGCGTCGTCAGCAGTTTCAATTTCATGTCGTCTTCTTGTATTGGTGGCTGATCAGCTTGGCCAGTTGATAAACTGCCATCGCGTAAAGTTCGCTGTGGTTGTAGCGCGTTATAACGTAAAAATTCTGAAAGCCGGCCCAGTACTCGGGGTGGTCGCGCTGCTGCAACCGCACCAGCGCAACCGGTGTATCCTCGCCGATGGTAAAGTCTGATTTCAGGCCCTTGCGCTTGAGATCCGCCCACTTATAGGCCGGCTTGAGTCCGGGTTCGAGGCTATCGACCGAGCTGTTTTCGGTCGCCACCAGCGGCCGCGCCACGCTGCCATCCCGCTGCCAGCCGTGTTTAACAAAGTAGTTGGCGACGCTGCCGGCAATGTCGGCAATGCTGTCGAACAGATCGGCCCGGCCATCCTGGTCGAAATCAATGGCGTAGTTACGGTAGCTCGAAGAAATGAACTGCGGCATGCCCATGGCGCCGGCATAGGAACCCCGAAGCGCACGAACCTCGAAATTCTGTTCCCGTGCCAGCAACAGGAACTGCTCCAGTTCCCGGGTAAAGAATTTGGAGCGGCGTGGATAATCGAAAGCCAGCGTGACCAGGCTATCGAATACCGGGTCTTTGCCCTTGTAGATTCCGTAAAAAGTTTCGACCCCAATAATGGCGACTATGATCTCCTCGGGCACGCCGGTCTTTTCGCTGACTTCGGCGAGTAACTCACGATGCTTTTGCCAGAACTCAACCCCGCGGCTGATGCGTTTATCCTTGATGAATATGCCGCGATACTGGTACCAGTCGAGTTCTTTTTCAGCCGGCTTGTCGAGTTTCTCGAACAGGTGCTCCTGCTTCTCGACCTGGGAAAACAGATCAACCAGCTCGGCCTCGGTGTAGTCGGTCCCGGCCGCCATGCGCTGCACGAAGGCGGCCACATCCTCGCGCCCCTTGTAATCTCCATCGGGGATTTCCAGCGCAGTGGCCAATGGCGCTACCAGGAATCCGCAAATCAGAACAAGTTTTTTCATCAAACTAAAAACCGCTTCGCCGAACGTATCGACATGATTAAACCAAACCCCATCATCAGGGTAACCATCGAAGTGCCGCCATAGCTTATCAATGGCAAGGGTACCCCGACTACCGGTAGCATACCGGCAACCATACCGGTATTGACAAACAAATAGACAAAAAATGTCAGGCTCAGTGCCCCCGCCAGGAGGCGGCCGAAATTTTCGTCGGAATGTGCAGCAATATAAAGCCCGCGGAAAATAATCGCCAGGTATATCAGGATCAGCACCACGCTGCCAAAGAAGCCGAACTCCTCGCCAAACACGGAGAATATGAAATCGGTCGAGCGTTCCGGGATGAAATCCAGTTGCGACTGCGTACCGTTCAACCAGCCCTTGCCATAAACTCCGCCGGATCCAATCGCGATCTTCGATTGAATAATATGATAACCGGAACCCAATGGATCACTTTCCGGATCGAGCAGCGTTACTATGCGCTTGCGCTGGTATTCGTGCAATGCAAATTTCCACAAGAGTGGCGCCATCGCCGAAAATATCACGCCCAGGCTGATGATGATACGCCAGCGCACGCCGGCCAGAAACAGCACGAAGAAGCCGGCACTACCGACCAGGATCGCGGTACCGAGATCAGGCTGGCGCGCGATCAAAACCACCGGGATCAGCACCAGCACCGAGGAAACCACCAGTTCCTTGAAACCTACCGGCAACACGCGTGGGGCGAGATAGGCGGCGACAATCATTGGCACCGCAAGTTTCAGGATCTCCGACGGCTGGAATCGAATAATACCGAGATCCAGCCAGCGCTGCGCACCCTTGCCCACTTCGCCGAAAAACATGACCGCGATCAGCAAGCCAACCCCGGCGAGATACAGCCAGATGGAAATCTTTCGGAGCATACGCACGGGGATATTGGCAACCGCAATCAGCAATAGCACGGCCACCAGGATTCGGGTCAGTTGGCGCAGCACAACGGCCTGATCGGAGCCGCTGGCGCTATACAAAACCATGCTGCCGAACAGGGCCAGGATCACCAGCAGCGAGAGCAGCACCGGATCAAGCCGCAGCGCGTCGAGAACGCGGCGCGTAACCGATACCGAATCCTGATCCAGCATCTGGTTCATGATTGCTCCAGCAGGTAGGCGTCCATGATGCGACGCGCGATCGGCGCCGCTACCGAGCTGCCGTGTCCGCCATTTTCGACGATGACCGCGACCGCGATTTTCGGATCCTCGGCAGGTGCGTAGCTGACAAACAGGGCGTGGTCACGCAATTTCTCGGCAACATCTTCCTCGTCGTATTCCTCGTCCTGGGCAACCTCGAAAACCTGGGCAGTGCCGGTCTTGCCCGCAGCTTTATACTGGATCCCCTGGCTGATGCGATAAGCCGTGCCGCGCAGACCATGCACGACATTGACCATCGCGTTGTGCACATGCTCCCAGTTTTCCTGCTTCTGAATTTCGTAACGGCCGGCCACGCGGCTGGCGATATCGATCCGGTTGTAACCCGGGATTTTTTCAACCGATTTTACCAGGCGTGGCTGATAGCGCGTACCCTTCTGCGCAAATGCCGCGGTCGAGTTGGCGAGCTGCAGTGGCGTTACCAGTAACGCCCCCTGGCCGATGCCGGTAATCAGGGTCTCGCCGGGAAACCAGGGCATGCCTTCGGCACGCCGTTTCCACTCGCGCGAGGGCAACAGGCCATTACGTTCGCCGGTGCTGTCGACGCCGGTCTTGATGCCGAAGCCAAACTGTTCCATAAACGCCGACATGCGATCGATTCCGAGACGGTAGGCGAGATCGTAGAAATACACGTCGCAGGATTGCGTGATGGCACCGTTCAGATCCATGTGTCCGTGACCTTCCTTTTTCCAGTCGCGATAGCGGCGCTCTTCGTTCGGCAACCGGTAGTAGCCAATACAATAGGTTTCCGAATCGACCAGATTGACCCGGGTTTCCAGCCCCGCCAGTCCGAAAAATGGTTTGGTCGTCGATCCGGGCGGATACTGGCCCGATAGCGCACGATTAAACAACGGCCGGCTGGGTGAATCGCGCAACGCGTTGTAGTTGTCGAAGCTGATACCGTTGACGAAAAGGTTGGGATTGAAAATCGGCATCGACACCAGTGCGAGGATTTCGCCATTGGTGGGATCGATGGCCACCGCCGCGCCATTGCGGTCGGCGAAGGCTTCCTCGGCAACGCGCTGCAAGCGCGAGTCGATCGTCAGGTGCAGGTTGTTACCCTGGATCGGCGGCGCTTCGCTCAGTACCCGCAAGGTGCGGCCGTTGGCATTGACCTCGACCTGCTGTACTCCAACCGTACCGTGCAACTCGTGTTCGTAGAATTTCTCCAGTCCGAGCTTACCGATATGAGTCGAACCAGCATAATCGACTTCATCCACCTCGCTGAGATCGCGCTCGTCGATACGACCGACATAACCGAGGGCGTGCACGGCGTGCTCGCCCTGGGGATAATTGCGCGTCAGGCGCGCGTTGATCTCGACGCCCTCGAACTGGTGCAGGTTTACCGCCAGCCGCGCGACCTCCTCGTCGTTCAGATTAAGCCGCAGCGGAATACTCTCGAACGGTCGGCGGCGTTTGGATGATTGCTTGAACCTTTTCAGGTCCTGCTCGGAATATTCGACGTACTGCCTGAGCTGCTGCAGGGTAGACTCGAGATCCTCGACCTGCTCGCGCACAATCTCCAGCCGATAGGTAGGCAGGTTATTTGCCATGACTACGCCGTGCCGATCGAAGATCAGTCCCCGGGTCGGTGGCAGCGCCTTGATGCGGATGCGATTACTATCGGAGAGGGTCGAAAAATGCTCGTACTCGACGATCTGCAACACATACAGCCGGCCCAGCACAATACCAAGCATGAGCACGATGAAAAACGCGGCGAGAATCAGGCGTCGCCGGATCAATCGGTTTTCGAGGTAGTCGTCTTTTAGCTGCTCTCGCTTCGACATTGAAACGGAAATAACCTTGCGCGAACGGGATCTTTAGCAGATTTACTGACAATAGCAGGACAATAACAGATTTTTAGCAAAAAAAGTGCCGAAATAATGTAAAGAAGTTTCAATATAAGAAGAAAAACCGATATCATGCACGCGTTTTTTTATGCACCCATTAATCAATGGGGTAAAAATAGCCAAAAAATCTCTTTACACGGGGAATTAATATGGAGTTCAGTAATCTCTTGCCGCCGCTGTTCGGCGTTCTCGGGCTGGTCGCGGCTGCACTTACCTATTCGGCGGTTAAAAAACATCCCGAGGGCGAAGGCAAGGTCGTCGACATCGGTAACCAGATCCACCTGGGCGCAATGGTATTCATGAAGCGTGAGTACAAGATGCTGGTCATTTTTGCCGCCGTGGTGCTGGTGCCATTGTGGGCATTTCTTGGTTGGCAAACAGCATTCTGCTTCGTGCTAGGCGCGATTGCATCCGGCACCGCCGGTTACATCGGCATGAACACCGCCACCCGCGCTAACGTGCGCACTACTACCGCGGCGCACAACGAGGGCCCGGCAGCGGCATTAACCGTTGCTTTTTTCGGCGGCTCGATCATGGGGCTGGCGGTTGCCTCGCTGGGCCTGCTCGGCCTCGGCATCGTTTATTTCATGTTTTCGTCGGATCTGGAACATGTGCACGCGATTCACGGATTCGCCATGGGTGCATCGGTTGTGGCGCTGTTCTCGCGTGTCGGCGGCGGCATATACACCAAGAGCGCCGACGTCGGCGCCGATCTCGTTGGTAAGGTCGAGGCCGGCATACCGGAAGACGACCCGCGCAATCCCGGGGTTATCGCCGATAACGTCGGAGACAACGTCGGCGACGTTGCCGGCATGGGCTCGGACATCTTCGAATCCTACTGCAACTCGATGATTGCGAGTATTGCGATCGCATCGACCATGGCGCTGACCGCGACCGAAGCGCTCGGCGGTCAGGCGGCAATGATGAACCTGCCGCTGGTGATGACCTCGCTGGGCCTGCTGTGCTCGATCGGAGGCATTCTGATCGTCAAGATGAATTCGTCGAAATCGCCCGAAAAAGCGCTGCGCACCGGCACGCTGGCGGCATCGATCATATTTGTCGTTCTGGCCTTTGTCGTCATCTCGATGATGGGTCTCGACACCGGAATCTGGATCGCGGTGCTCGCCGGTGCGGTCGGCGGCATCATCATCGGCCTGATTACCGAGTACTACACCGCCGGCAAGCCGGTCGAACATATCGCGCGGTCGGGTGAAACCGGGCCGGCCACGGTTATGATCGCGGGGCTTGCCACCGGCATGCAGTCGGTCGCGATTCCGATCCTGACCATTTGCTGCATCATCTGGGTGGCCAGCGTCAATGCCGGCCTTTACGGTGTCGGTATCGCCGCCGTCGGCATGCTCGCCACGGTCGGCATTACGATGGCAATCGACGCCTACGGCCCGGTGGCTGATAATGCCGGCGGTATCGCCGAAATGGCCGGCCTCGGCGAAGATACGCGCAAGATCACCGATTCGCTCGACGAACTCGGCAACACCACCGCCGCAATAGGCAAGGGTTTCGCGATCGGCGCGGCGGCGCTGGCGGCGCTGGCGATCATTACCGCCTACATCGAAACCGTATCGATCAACATCGACGATTTTCAGCTCGAGCTAAGCAATCCGAAGGTGTTAATCGGTATTTTCATCGGCGGCATCATTCCGTTCATCATCGCCTCGATCACGATGACCGCGGTCGGTGATGCGGCCTTCGAAATGATCAAGGAAATCCGCCGCCAGTTCCATGAAATCGAAGGCCTGCTCGAAGGCAAGGCCGAACCCGATACCGCACAATGCGTCGATATCGCGACCACCGCGGCACTGAAAAAGATGATCATCCCCGGCGCAATCGCGGTCAGCGCACCCCCGCTGGTCGGTTTTCTGATCGGTGCCGAAGCGCTCGGTGGCATGCTCGCCGGCGCCCTGCTGTCCTGCGTACTGATGGCGCTGATGATGGCCAACGCCGGTGGCGCCTGGGACAATGCCAAGAAGTTCGTCGAGAAGGGCAACCTCGGCGGTAAGGGCACCGACACCCACGCGGCCACCGTGGTCGGCGACACCGTCGGCGATCCTTTCAAGGATACTTCCGGCCCGTCGATGAACATCCTGATCAACGTCATGGCGATCGTCAGCCTGGTTATCGCGCCGCTACTGAGCTAGGGTCGTTCCGTTTCCTCGGATCCCGGCAGTCTGCCGGGATCCTTTTCTTTCAGTCATTGCGAGGCACAAAGTGCTGAAGCAATGACGACACGAGTAATACCGCCTATCCCACCCGGGTAAATGTTTTTTAAGATCAATTACGCTATTCTGCGCGTCTCGTTCAGGCCTCCCGGGACGGTATATCGTTGCGGCGATCGGCGCAGCGCAGACATGGTCCACGCCGCGTGAGCCAGATCCCGATGCAGTGGACTGAATCAAGATTTGACTAGCAGAACGGAAACTGAACATGACAAAAAAGAACGCATTTTATGCCCAGTCCGGCGGTGTAACCTCGGTTATCAATGCCAGCGCCTGTGGCGTCATCGAAACCTGTCGTAAAAACAGCGACCGCATCGGCACCGTCTATGCCGGGCGCAACGGCATCATCGGCGCCCTTTGCGAGGAATTGATCGACACCGCGCGCGAGTCTGACGCCGATATCTCGGCGCTGAAGAACACGCCTTCGGGTGCCTTCGGATCCTGCCGCTTCAAGCTCAAGAGCCTGGAGGAAAACAGGCGCGAGTACGAGCGCCTGATCGAGGTTTTCAAGGCGCATGACATCGGTTACTTTTTTTATAACGGCGGCGGCGATTCTGCCGACACCTGCTACAAGGTTTCGCAGCTATCCGAAACCATGGGTTTTCCGGTGCAGGCAATCCACATTCCCAAAACCGTGGATAACGATTTGCCGATTACCGATAACTGTCCCGGTTTTGGCTCGGTGGCCAAATACATCGCGGTGTCGGCGCTGGAAGCCTCGTTCGACGTCAGTTCGATGGCAAAGACTTCGACCAAGGTCTTTATTCTCGAGGTCATGGGGCGTCATGCCGGCTGGATCGCCGCGGCCGGCGGCCTGATCGAGGATTACGACATCCCGGTGCTGGTGCTGTTCCCCGAAGTCGACTTCGATCACGACAAGTTTATTGCCGCGGTCCAGCGAAAAGTCGAAACCAACGGATACTGCACCATCGTCGTTTCCGAGGGCGCGCGCAACGCCGACGGCACGTTTCTCGCCGAACAGGGCACGCGCGATGCTTTCGGCCACGCGCAACTCGGCGGAGTCGCCCCGGTGGTCGCCAACATGGTCAAGGATGCACTCGGTTACAAATATCACTGGGCAGTGGCGGATTACCTTCAGCGTGCCGCACGGCATATCGCCTCTGCCAGTGATCTCGAGCAGGCTTATGCCCTCGGCCAGGCCGGCGTGGAAATGGCGCTGGCTGGTAAAAACGCGATCATGCCCACGGTCGAACGGGTTTCGTCGAATCCTTACGAATGGCGCATCGGCAGTGCCGAACTGGCCGACGTCGCCAACGTCGAGAAGCCCATGCCGTCCGATTTCATTACCGACGACGGCTTCGGCATTACCGCCAGATGCAAGGAGTACCTGTATCCACTGATCCAGGGTGAAGCCTATCCGGAGTACGACGAAAACGGTATGCCGCGTTACGTGGTGCTAAAAAACGAGCTTATCGACAAGAAACTCGAAGATTTCGAACTCTAATATTCAGGATTAAGATTTCGCAGATTCGGGCGCTGCGGCTTTTCAGGCCGGGGCAGTCGGCTATAATTCCGATCCCTTTGAACGAGGTAGGCAGCCATGATTCTCGACCGGGTAAGTAGCGGTAAAAACGTTCCCAACGACGTCAACGTCGTTATCGAAATCCCATCGCACAGCGATCCGATCAAGTACGAAGTCGACAAGGAAACCGGCGCGATGTTCGTCGACCGATT
Organism: Gammaproteobacteria bacterium; assembly: GCA_020354435.1. GTDB lineage: Bacteria > Pseudomonadota > Gammaproteobacteria. The sequence goes on along the minus strand of CP070646.1, from coordinate 2,488,591 downwards.
CATGGGTACGGCGATGCACTATCCCTGCAACTACGGTTACGTGCCAGGCACTCTTTCCGAGGACGGCGATCCGGTCGATGCGCTGGTGGTGACGCCGATCCCCGTTATCAGCGGTGCGGTGATCCGCGTGCGACCACTGGGCATGCTGTGCATGAGCGACGAGGACGGCAAGGATGCGAAAATCATCGCGGTACCGATCGATGAGCTGACCGGTCTTTATTCCCTGATGGACAACGTACGCGACCTGCCCAAACCGCTACTCGACTCGATTGCGCATTTCTTCGACCACTACAAGGATCTCGAGCCCGGCAAATGGGTCAAGATCGACGGTTGGGTCAGCGCCGAGGAAGCCAAAAAGGAAATCCTCGACTCCATCGAACGCTACAAAGCCGAATCCTCCAGCTAACAGAACGCTTGTTCGTATTCGACTTGTTTCAAATTTGCTCTTTACTGTTGTCCCATTAACCGGCAACCAATGAAGCCCCTTCACGACTGACCGGTTGGCCTGCGGCTTCCCGAAAAAGCGTTGTTTTTAAAGGGCAAGGCGAGAATCGGCATCCCTGCCTCGGTCTCGCCACACGCCGCATCCATGCGGCGTGACCCTTTAAAAACAACGCTTTTTCGGCAACCGGTCTTTAGGTCATGAAGGGGCTTCATTGGTTGCCTCGAAATCATCCCGAATTTTGATTCAAATACTCCAAATTAATTTAAAGCGCCATCCAGTCTAGTGCCCAAACCAAGATCTCCCTTAGCTTAATGTCTAAAGAAAAAGTCAGAATAATAATTTCGAGCAATCCGAAAAATCCTAGACATCAAAACTCTGGCAGCTACAGAGGCGCCCGATGGGCCCGCCCGCGGTTTGTGATTAAAAAGCAGGCTGGATGTTTCGAAGGAATTCTAAAGAAATCTGATCGATCGTTGGTGAGGAGGGATCAGGATTCGAGGTTGAACAGCAAGGCGCGTTCGTCGACGCCGACTTCGGCTACGGCGCGAAGGTCCGCGTAGTCGATGTGGCAAATGCAGTTGCGCCCGGACTGCTTGGCTTCGAACAGATACTTGTCGACCGAGTCGATGAAATCGTCTATGTCGAGAACGCTGGTTTTCATGTAAACGCTGGCGCCCATGCTAACGGTCAGGTTGATTTCAGTCTCCTGAATCCGCACAGGGCTGGTGGCAACTTCTTCGCGAATCCTGTCAGCGACCTTGACCGCCAGATTGAGATGGGTTTCCGGAAATATCATGGCAAACTCTTCGCCACCGTAGCGGCAGACGATATCGGTGGTGCGAACCTCGCCCCGCAGAATGTCGGCCAGATGCCTGAGCGCCTGGTTGCCAACCTCGTGCCCATGAGTATCGTTGATTGCCTTGAAATGATCGGCGTCGACCAACACCAGGCTGGTCGGAATTCCGCTGCGCTTGGAGCGATCCATCTCCGCCTGCAGAACGGTTTTGAAATGACGAAAATTGAACAGGCCTGTCAGGGCATCGGTTGATACCAGGTCGGACAACTCGCCGATCTGCCGACGCAGCATTTCGACCTCGTCGAGCCATTCGCAACTGGATTCGCCGACCGGGCACTCGGGCTTTTTATTACCTGATTTGCTCATTTTTTTCGAGCTCCTCGATCCGCCTGCGGGCTTCGGGGGTGGCACCGGGGCCGGCTTTTACCTTGATATCGCGCGGTCGCAAGACTTCACCCTTGGCCGAAGTTACCTGGATTCTGGAAATCGGTTCGTCATGTTCGCGATCGAGAAATATGACCGGCTCGTTGCCTTCTCCGAACACCCACTTGTCGCCCCACTGGGTCAGCGACACCAACAGCGGCATCATGTCCTTGCCCTTGGTGGTGAGAATATACTCGTGCCGCTTGGCGCCCTCCTTGACGGGCACACGGTCGAGGATTTCATTGGCGCAAAGATTTTTCAGCCTGGCGGTCAATATATTACGCGCGATGCCGAGGCGCTTCTGAAATTCCTCGAAGCGGCGGGTTCCGAGAAAAGCTTCCCGAATGATGAGGATCGACCAGCCCTCGCCGATGATATCGAGCACGTGGCCTACCGATCGTCTAAACGGATCAAATTTCTCGGGTTTTGACATTAGCTTCGGCCCGGGCTAGTCGAAAGATAAATCCGCGCCCCAGGATCACAATAACGACGACCATGAGGTGCGGTTACCAGTTGCATTAACAGTTGTGGTTAAAAACTTTTAACTCATTCCAATGCCGAGGTCAACTGCTGCTGTCGTCCTCGAGCACGCCGTCATTACCGGTCTCGAATTGCGGCAAGCCGTCACTTATTTCATAGTACTGGCCCGCCTCGGAGACAAAGACATGGCCGATGGTTTGCAATTCTCCGCTGTCATCGAGCGAGCCCGCGGCAACGGACATTTTGTCGCGCCCGTCGCGTGCATCCCAGAACAGGCTGGCGCCGCAACGATTGCAAAAGCCCCGCCAGGTATCCGGAGACTCATCGTGATACCACTGCAGCGTCTGCTCGTTGGTTAAATCGAGATCGGACTTGCGTACCGAGGTATAGGCGGCAATATGTCCATGCGTACGGCGGCAATTCTCGCAATGACAATTGATTATGTCTCGTCGCGGCCCGATTATCTGGTAACGTACGCCGCCGCAGAGACAGCCGCCGGTCAGGGTTGTCGGTTCACTGCTCGTCATTGGATACCTCCAGTATCGGCATGATTTCGTCAAACGAGTGAATCGCATCGAATTCATCGATTTCGCGACGCGGCGCCTGCGAGTCCGGTTGAAATATCGCTAGCAGGCGGGCGATGCCATATTCCTGCGCCGACTGCAGCGCATGAAGATTGTCATCGATAAGCAGGGTTTTATCCGCTTCGAATGGATGGCGCTTGTGTACCTCATGCCAGCATTGCGGATCCTCCTTCGGCAGGGAGAACTCATGTACCGTAATCAGACGGTCGAACTTGTGGGCGATCCGGGTCTTGTCCATTTTTAGCGCCAGGCTGTCGTGGTGGGCATTGGTGACCATGACCACATCCTTGCGCGCCGCGCGCAGGGCGTCGAGAAAATCGATGCAATAGGGGCGTATCGCAACCTTGTGACTGACCTCGTGCTTGAGCTCGACGACATCGACCTCGAGCATTTCGCTCCAGTAATCGGTGCAGTACCAGTTGAGGCTGCCCTCGATCTTTCGCGTCTGGGTGACGATATAGCGCTTGGCTGCATGCGGCTCCATGCCCTTGATTTCGGCATAGCGCAACGGCAGGTATTCCTGCCAGAAAAAGTTATCGAAGTGCAGGTCGAGCAGCGTGCCATCCATGTCGAGCAACACCGTTTCGATGCCTCGCCAGTCGATCATGTTTCAGGCCCCGGTCTTGGTTCCGCCTGATTCTACCCTTAAATTACAGCTCGCGCGCGACTCGGATGCCGACATTGTACTGGCCTTTACCGCTCTTGAACTTCTCGCGATTTTCGGAGCGCATCGAATTGGCCGGGCTGCGGTAGGCTCCGCCCCGAACGACACGTACGTCGCAATCGCCGCCTTCCCAGACGGAACCATCGGTGGGTGCGTCCTCGTAATTGCGATGATAGCAATCATGCACCCATTCGTAGACGTTGCCGGCGGTATCGTAAAGACCAAACGGATTGGGCTTGTAGGTGCCAACCTTGGCCGGCTTGCTGATGCTGAAATCGGTCTTGCAGTCAAAACAGTGTGCGTTACCTTCCCCGTGCTTGGTGCCCCACCAGAAAGAGGTCGTCGAGCCGGCACGCGCAACGTATTCCCATTCCGCCTCGGAAAGCAGTCGATAGCGCTTGCCCGTTTGTTTGCTCAACCAGCGGGTATAGGCAAGCGCATCGTCCCAGGATACGTCGATCACGGGATGAGTTTTGAGATCCCAGCCGTTGCTCTTCGGTTTTCTGCGGCCAGTGGCCTGGGCGAACTGGTAGTACTCGGCGAAGGTAACTTCGTATACCGAAACCATGAAGGAGGAAACAGTAACGTCGCGGCGCGGGACTTCATCGGCCGAGATCAGTGCCGAGGGACCGCCCATTCGGAATGTTCCCGACGGTACTTTAATCATCGTCGGGCCGTAACCGCCCGACTTGAGCCGATCTCTGAAAACATCGGCCTTGTCGACATATACAGGCTTGGGTTCCGGCTCGGCCACGGGTTCGGCCTCCGGCTCGGCAACCGGCTCTGCTATTGCTTCGTCTTCTACCATTTGCTCGGCTTCGGCTGCCGGTTCCGCTTCTGCTTCGAGTTTAGCCTCGATCGACTGCGTCGTAGTCTCGACCAGCTCGGTGCCCTTCTGCACGGCATCGTCGATAAAACCTTGTTGCCAGGCGAAAAAACCACCGCCGCCGACCAGCCCGAGCACGATCAGCCACACCAGCCACTTGTAGGACCGGGGCTCTGGCGGTTCCTCCGGAACGTAGACATCGGCAACGCGGGATACCGGCTCAGCCGGTACCGGGGCCACTTCGACCGAACTGACCTCCGGTTTAACTTCACGCTCCTTGACGTCGATGACGATGAGCGTGGTATTGTCCTGATTAATCTTGTTGGCATCCTCGACCGCTTTCAGCAGCGCGTATACGCATTCCTTGGCAGTCGCCGACCAGGACGAGTACTGGATGATCGCTCCGGCACCGAGCGTATCCAGACCATCGCTGGCGATGATAACGCGATCGCCGGGGCGAAGCTTGACCGGTGACTCGGAGACGTCGATACTGCTGATCTCTTCACCTGTCATAGCGCTCATCAACATGTTGCGTGACATGCCGGCCTGCTCGTCGATCTCCATGCCCTGCTCTTTCATCATGTCGAGATAGGCGCCATAACTGTGGTCGGCGTTTTGCTTGATCAATTCACGGTCGCGGATCAGGTACAGGTGGCTATCACCGACACTGACCCAGTAAATCTTGTTATCCTGCACGTAGGCAGTAACCATGGTACAACCCATACCACGCAGGGCGGGGGTTTCCTTGACTGAGGCCCCGATTTGGTCGTTGGAACGATTGAGCGCTTCGGTAAGTGCGTCGGCAACTTCGTCGGTCGGGAATCTGGCCTGGAAAGTTTTATTGAAAGTCGCCACTACCATATTACTGGCAACATTGCCCGCGGCATGGCCACCCATGCCGTCAGCCATGATAATCAGTGAGCAGATGTCGCCATTCTCCGCTTCACCCAGCTGATTAACCATGTAAGCGTCTTCCTGATAGTCACGTGCACCATCGATCTGATCGCTAGCAATATCAAACTCTACTTTCATTCAGTAAATTTATTATTTATTTGAAGATCGCGCTTAAGAAACTATAGCAGTATAGTTAAATTTAATTCTAGTTTATTAATGATAAGCCCATAAAAACACTGAAAAAATCTAAATTGAGACATATGTCCGTGGCCGATCCTGCAAAAACGGCCGGTAATTGGTATTTTTTAACATTCGCAGCGGCAGGTAGAGTCCCTCGGTCACCTGCAACCAGTCCTTCCAGTGCCAGCCGAGACATTTGCTGCTTTCGCGCACGCTCAGAGCTTCGGGATCGACGCATTCTGCCTCAAAATAAAGCGTTATTGAATGATCGCGGGGCGAAAACAGGTTGCTGGTGATAGCAACGAATTCCGGTGCCTCGAGTGTCAAACCGGTTTCCTCCAGCACTTCGCGCAACGCTGCCTGCTGCGGCAATTCACCCGGCTCGATCCAGCCGCCCGGTAACTGCCACTCGAAGCCGGTTGATTTAGTTGGGCGTTTACCAAACAATACCCGCTGCCGATGCGTCACGACCACCGCCACCGCACAGGCCACCCTGCTGTCGCATGTGTTTATAACGGGCCTCCTCGGCGCAGCATTCGTAAATTGAACTCTATGTTATATTGCGAGTCTATCGTGGATCAATTACCAAGACCGATACAATGCGTGACACCTGGCCACTGTTAAAGACCACTGATTTCCCGAAAATATCGAGAGCCTCTCTCGAGGTGCTGCAAGTCAATCTCGGCTATTTGTGCAACCAGTCCTGCCTGCATTGCCACGTAGCTGCCGGGCCAACGCGCAAGGAACTGATGCAACAGGAAAATATCGGGCATATTCTCGAGGTATTGAAGAAACCGACGCTGCACACCCTCGATCTGACCGGCGGGGCTCCGGAAATGAATCCGATGTTCCGCGAGCTGGTGAGCGAAGCTCGCAAGCTCGATATCAAGGTTATCGACCGCTGCAACCTGACCATACTGCTGGAACCCGGCTTCGAGGATACCGCAGATTTCCTCGCCGCCAACGAGGTTCAGATTGTCGCTTCGTTACCCTGTTACATCGAAGACAATGTCGACGGCCAACGCGGCAAGGGTGTTTATCAGAAAAGCATGCAGGCGCTGCGCCTGTTGAACCGGCTGGGTTACGGTAAAAAAGACAGCCCGCTGACTCTGACCCTCGTATATAATCCAACCGGACCTTATCTGCCGCCGCCGCAGGATAAACTGGAGCAGGATTACAAGCAGTTTCTGGCCGATTGCTTCGAGATCGAGTTCAACCAGCTGTTTACCATTACCAACATGCCCATCGCCCGGTTCGGTAGCACTCTGTTATCGAAAGGGGAATTCGAGAACTACATGAATCTGCTCAAGGATTCGTTCAGTGCTTCCAACCTGCAGGGCCTGATGTGCCTGAATCAACTCAGCATCGACTGGGAGGGTTATGTTTACGATTGTGATTTCAACCAGATGCTGAGCATGAACATTCGCCACCCGGAGAAGCGGCACAAGCTGCATGTCAGCGAGGTTCTGAAGACCTGCCTGGAAAACATCCCCGTTAGCATCGCCGATCACTGTTACGGCTGTACCGCCGGCCAGGGCAGCAGTTGTGGCGGAGCCATTGCCTGATCAGCCCCGGTTCAGCATTATCATTCCGGTTCTGAACGAGGCGGACTGCCTCGATCAAAGCCTGACCGACCTGTTTTCGCGTGCGTGGCTGCGACAAAACTGTGAAGTTATCGTCAGCGACGGCGGCAGCGCTGATAGCAGCCTGGAGATTGCCGCAAACTATCCCTGCCGGGTGATTCGTTGTGAACCAGGTCGTGCCGAGCAAATGAATATCGCCTGTGCGAGTGCCCGCGGCAAATTACTGTTGTTCCTGCATGCCGACAGCCGCCTGCCGGGTGATTTTGGCAGGCTGATCCCGTCCGATGCCGAATGGGGATTTTTCCGTCTGCGCCTTAGTGGTGAGGCCACGGCATTTCGCATTATCGAGACCGCTATCAACCTGCGCACGGGCCTGAGCAAAATCGCCGGGGGCGATCAGGGAATTTTTTTCAGCCGCCGCCTGTTCGAATCGCTCGGCGGTTTCCCATCGATTCCATTGATGGAAGACGTTGCGATATGCAAACAAGCCCGGCGCCTGGCAAGGCCCAGCATAATCGAGTCGGCCATCATCAGTTCCAGCCGGCGTTGGCAAGAACAGGGAATCATCCGCACCGTGCTGCTCATGTGGTCGTTGCGCTTTGCCTACTGGCTGGGGGTGGACCCGGTCCGCCTGCACCGAATTTACTATCCTGGGCGCGGTTAGTCTGGCCATGGTTGCGTTAGGCGTTTTCGCCAAACCGCCCCAACCCGGCCTGGTCAAGACCCGGCTGATTCCAGCAATCGGCGCGACCGGGGCCGCCAGGATTTACCGCTACTGCCTCGATCATGCACTCGAGCTGGCACACCACTCGGGTCTCGACTATCAACTTTACCTTAGCCAGCATAGCGATGACGCTCTTTTCCAGGCGGAACAGTACACGGTGCAAAAGGGTGCCGATCTGGGCGGGCGCATGCTGCACGCGCTCGAAGACATGATTTCGCGCTTCCACGACGGAGCGATAATAATAGGGTCAGACTGTCTCGATATGAATATCGGACACCTGCAGGCTGCGGCGCAGGCGCTGGCCAATCACGAGCTGGTCTTACAGCCGACCGAGGATGGCGGATATGCGCTAATCGGCTGCACTCGGGCACAACCAGAACTGTTCAGGAATGTGGCCTGGAGTTCGGGGCAGGTGCTGGCACAAACCCTGTCTAACGCAGAGCGGCTCAACTATCGAGTGAGTTTGCTTGAAACTGTACGAGATATTGATACGCTGCAGGACGTGGAACAGTACCCCGAGCTACTCACCCTGATTACGTCTGCTTGATGTTGTATTCGCTGGTAAAACCGCTTCTATTCGCCGTCGATCCGGAACTGGCGCACGATATCAGCCTGGAAATGTTGCAGCAGTTCCATCGGCTGCTGCCGAATAAACGCATCGACAAGCCTGTCCGGGTCATGGGGCTGGATTTTCCCAACCCGGTCGGTCTGGCCGCGGGCCTCGATAAAAATGCGGATTACCTCGGCGGCCTGTCACGTCTCGGATTCGGCTTTATCGAGGTCGGCAGCGTGACGCCAAAGCCGCAGCCCGGCAATCCTCAGCCTCGTATATTTCGGCTATCGCGGCACCACAGCCTGATCAATCGCATGGGTTTCAACAATAACGGGGTGGATTACCTGCTGCAGCGCGTCGGCGATAGTAAACGCGATTTCGTGCTGGGCATCAATATCGGCAAGAATCTCGGCACTCCGGTGGAAAATGCGCTGTCCGATTACCTGCTCGGGTTCGAGAAGGTTTATTCGAGCGCGGACTATATCGCGATCAATATATCTTCCCCCAACACGCCGGGCTTGCGCGATTTGCAGGCGGAAGACGCGCTCGAGATCCTGCTCGCGGGCATCGGTGAATTACGCCGTAAACTCGAGGACGAACACCAATGCTACCGTCCGCTGGCGCTCAAGCTTTCTCCGGACCTAGACCCGACGGCGATCCCGGCGCTGGCCGGGCTACTGCAAAGACACGCCATTGATGCGCTGATCGCGACCAATACCACGGTTTCGCGCGACGCGGTTAAAGATCACCGCCTGGCTGCCGAAACAGGAGGATTAAGCGGAGTGGCATTGCGCGATCTTTCGCGAAAGATTTTGCGCGAGTTTCACCGCGAGCTGGGCGACGATATTCCGATTATTTCGGTCGGCGGAATCGATAGCGCCGAGGAAGCCGGGATCCGGTTTGAACTCGGCGCCAAACTGATCCAGTTGTACACTGGTTTGATCTTTCGCGGGCCCGGGCTGGTTAACAACATTACTCGCTCGCTTTAAAAGGGACGCGAACACGGAGGCACTTTACCGATGGATGCCATGGTTTCGCCAAAGGATGCGCGTGAATACCTGCTGAATCTTCCGCGGCAGCTTGACGAGTAAATCGATGTTGACCATCGGCGAGGTCTGGAAAGCTTGCTGTCCGTGTTCGAGGAATTCTGCAATGTTGTCGCCGGCGTCAATATGCGCGCCAGCAACGACAAGATGATCGCGCCCTACGAAGCCACCCAAATCATCGACTACGGCTTCGTCCTATTGCTCAAACTGATAGATTTGATGGAGCGCCTCGACCTGCCGCACGAGCGCAGGGAAATCGAGCAAATTTCGCTGGTAATCGCACCCCGGACCATCAGTTACAAAGACAGCATCAATTATCTCGAACCGGTGTTCAATGCAATCGCCCGGCTGACTAATCCGATGCAGGATAAACAGGCGCTGCTAGCGCTGTCGGACCTGACTGCCGAAATCGTCGAACACTGCTCGCTGCAACTCAAGAAAGACCAGGACAGCAGCGAGGAAGCCAGCCTGGGGCCTGTAACACATCAACCGTGGCATCGTAGCGACCCGCAGTCACGACCTGGACATGATGAAACAGGCTTTCGACGAATTTCTGATCTATCTGTCGCAGGAGGCAACCGATTTTTTCGCCGAGGGCATGCGCGAGACGGATACGCTCGACTACCCGCCGCATGTGTACAAGGTAATGGAGTTTTATTTCAACCAGAATACGTCGGTTAGTATCCACTTGGGCATCTAATCGAAGCAGAATGCCTGCGAGCGGGCGATCAGCCACATTCCATCGACACCAGATAACCGCCGTACTTGCGAATGTTGATAACACCGTTGTCGAGCAGCAGGTACTGACCCTTGATCGCCTCCAGTCGACCCTCGACCACGGCCTGCTTGTCCAGATTGAAGCTCGTGACCTTGCTCGGATAGGCCAGCGCCGGATACTCGATCGCAAGCGCTGATTCGGGCTCGGCGATAATTTCCGCATCGTCGCGTAACTCGAGTTCGAGCTCCGGCTCGACCTGCGGCCAGAGCGCTTCGAACAACGCAAACAGGTCCACCTGGTCGACTTCGTTTTTCAGCATGTTACGCCAGTTGGTCCTGTCGCTGATATGCTTGCGGAATGCATGCTCGATCAGACCCGCGTGATAGCGTTTGGAAACCCTCAGTAGCGGCATCGCCTGGATCGCGCCCTGATCAAACCAGCGATGCGGCAGCTGTGTTTCGCGCGTAATACCGACCTTGACACCCGAGGTGTTCGACAGGTAGACGATATGCGGCCGCATGCAGTGCTCCATCGCCCAGTCGGGCTCACGGCATGTGCCGAGATGAAAATGGCATTTCTCCGGCGACATGATGCACTGATCACATTGCGCCAGGCTGCGGAAACACGGGTAACAATAACCCTGGTTGAAGCTTTTCTTGGTCAGTCGCCCACAGTGGATACATTCGATTTGCTGCAGGTACTCGATGCGGACATTTTTACCCAGCCAGTCATTCAGGGCCAGTGGCTGGCCGCCCAGTTCGAGTCCATAGCGCACCGGGCTACCCGCCTCGGTGTGCATCTTGTGCAGGTTACCCTGAATTCTCACCAATCACCTGTCGAGTCGGAACACCGATTCACTGAGTGCGGTCAGGCCGGCACTGCGCCAGCGGGGGCGTTCATCGATAATATCGTTAGACTCGAGCAGATTAATGGAAAATGCCTCGGAATAATACTGGTAAACTTCCTCCGTCGATACGGCAAACGGCGGGCCATTCATTTCGGCCTGGTCGTATTCGAGCGTAATCAACAACATGTTACTGACGGCGGGAATGATCGACAGCATATGTTCACAGTAACGCGGCCGATTCCGCTCCGCCATGGCGATCAATGCGGCGCGGTCGTAGACCAGGTTACAGGCGCCCAGATCATCGCTAGTTAGATCGAAAAAATCACCCTGCAACAGGTTAATATTACCCGACCTGTAGACGCCGAAACGATCCGAATCAGAGCGTTCGTAATCGAGTTCATTTTCCTCGAAGAAGGCCTCGATGGCGATTTGCGACAACTCGATACCGAAGACTTCATAACCCTGGGCAGCAATCCAGCCGATATCCAGCGCCTTGCCGCATAACGGCAGGAAAACGCAGGCTCCCGTTGGTAGCGAGAATCCCGACAAGTATTTTTGCAAATGCGGGTTCACAGTGGACGCATGAAAACCGATACGGTTCTCTTTCCAGCGATCCAGCCAGTGTTGATTATCGACCATAATGAATTTAAACAGCGAGCGGGCGAACCCGGAAGGCTCAGAGGCGAACCTTGACGCAGTTGCGACCGTTTTTCTTGGCGACAAACAATGCCATATCGGCTCGTTTGACCATCGAATTGTAATCGCCGGTATCGTCGGTAATAGCAGCGACCCCGATGCTCAAGGTTGCGGTTTTTTCACCGTAGGCGGTCTTATAACGAGCATTACCAACAAACTGCCGGATCATTTCGGCGAATTTTTCCGCTGCGTTCATGTCGACCCTGGGCATCAGCACGCTGAGACCATTTTGCCCGTAACGGCCCAGAATATCCTTTTCCTTGTCAACCTTGGAAAAGATGTACTTGACGATCGCGGCGAAAACCTTGTAGGCAACCTGGTCACCATCCTGTTCACGTAACTTGGACAAACCATCGACTTCGATGATCAGTATCGACAAGGACTCGCCTTCCACCGCGGCCGTGCGGTAGCGATCGATCGCAATCTTGTCCGCGTTTTCGCGGCTCATCAGGGTAATGGTTTTCTTGGCCGAGGCTTCTTCCTTCTTCATCTGATCGACAATTTCTTTCGGTACCAGGGTCTGATCGGATTCGGCAAAGCTGTGGTCGGTTACCTCCATATCCCTGCTTTCCGATGACGAGACCGTGGTCGTGGAGGTGGCGTCCTCGGACTTCTTCGGCCGGATAACCGGATCGGGTATATTCTGCTCGAGAACCATCGCCGAGTTGCGGGTGGAGCGCTTGAATATCAGCATCGCCTGCGAAGCAATGCTGACGCTGGCGATCATGTCCAGATCGTCGAATGCTTCGGATTCGCGCCGCAGGCTGATCACGCCCATCAGCTTGGAATCGTTGAAAACGGGTACGTCGAGACGATAGGAAGTAAAGCGCTTTTTCTCCATACCGAGAAATCCCTTAACGGTTTCGTGCTCTGCACTTACCGTAGCCTGCCGCGTCTGCGTCAGCTTGCCGAGCAAATCTTCCGACCACAGTGTCTGATCTTCGTTTTCGAACAGATCGCCCTCGATTTTGTCGGCCACGGGCTTGGGCCCCTTCCCTTCGAGCGAAGTCAGGATATAGGAGTCAAATTTAATCACCGGCTCCAGGTGCTTCTTCAATAACCCGATCAGTTCCTTGAAGTCAAGCACACCGCTAAGTGCCATATCCAGGTCGATCAAGGTGAATGCCCAAAGCTCCTGGCGGTTGGTTATGCTCCTGTTGATTTCGGTCTGCAGGAACAGCATACGCCGGGCGCGCTCGGTCAGATAACCGATGTAACCGCCCAGAATCACCGCCGTGACCAGCAGAACCGTGACCAGCGAAATCCAGAATCCGGAGACACCCGTGGCGTACATGGCGGCGATGAACAGGATCGCCAGCACCGTATTAATCGAAAGGGTAACAATCAGCCGTACCGTCTTGAGCGTACCCAACCAGGCCGCCAACAGTACAAACTCCATTGCATGATAGGCACTGTACTTTTGCAAATATACCGCGACGATAACCGTGCAACTGACAAACACCCCGTTACCGAGCAGACGCAGATTGAGATGATACAGGTCGGGTAAAAATCGACTGATAAAAAGATTGACCAGGGCAGCTACGGCCGCGAGGATATAGCCGTACATCGGTATCGCGACCTCGCGGCCAAAGGCGCGTGATTCGAGATAGGCAAAAGCCAAACACAATATAAACAGAACGCCAAACGCAAATGCGCTCGAGCTTCGTCCCCGTGATCGCTGCATATCACGATACCTGGACTCGGCATCCAGGTCCGGGAACTGAAGTCGAAACGATTTTTTATACCTGTTAATCAGGTCTTGCGACACTCTTGATACCCTTTACTGTGTAGCTAACAAAAACAACCTGACCCCGGCCGTGTCATTCGAATGTTCGGATGTCTTATCCTGT
>CP070646.1:2461525-2475182 GCA_020354435.1 Gammaproteobacteria bacterium | reverse complement strand
CGAAATGATGGATCGCGACGGCTTCGATATTTACAACGATTGCCGAGCCGGAACCAAAGGTTCAGCTTGACCTGGTTTTGGCGTAAATCCTTTTAAACGCGACCCGCAGGCTGGTTTGCATGCGATGGAAGGCCTCTGCCAGTTGCCCGATTTCATCGTACGATTCGGGCACGATATTCTGCTTCAGGTCACCATGACTGATATCGTCTGCGTGCTTGGCCAGCCGCGTAATCGGACCAATGATAATCTGGTTCATCACAATCGTCATGACCCCGGCCATGACGATAATCAGCGCAATCAGCGTGACCAGGTTAGACAGGGTCGATGCCGCCAGTTGTCGGTTCAACTGCTTTTTTGACACGAATACCGCAACCTCGCCGATCGACTTGGTGCCATTGTGGACGTCGTTGACCGACTTGATCAGATCCCCGGTAATGGCGCCGTTAGACTCGACAGGATGACCGCCGGCCCCGCGTTCACGTGCAGAAAAGATCTGACTGGCGCCTTCGTCCCAGACGACGATGGCGTGGATATTGTCTTCCAGCATTTCGGCCTCGAGGGTGGAATCGACGAGATCCTTGTCCAGATCCCACATGGGACCAATCAGGTGCTTCGACAGACGCTGCGAGGTGATCCGGGCAAGTTTCTGCAACTCGGCCGACAACTGCTTTTGTTCGTTAAGCGTGTTGTAGGCACTCAGACTGCCCAGCACCAGTACGCAGGAAACGATTACGACGGTGACGACCTTCGTACGAATCGTGCGATACCAGCGGATGTTACCCTTGCTCATGTGATATTTTCCGGTTCTGTTTCTATTTGCGGAAGCGGCCGACAATGCGATCGAACTCGCCATTCTTGCGTATTGTCTCCAGACCCCGGTTGAAGTCCTGGATTATCTCGTCACCGTCGGCTATGTTGCGCGACGCCATCAGGTAAAGCCCATGCGTTTCCAGCGGCGGCTCCATGAATTCCACGTCGCTGATGCAAAAACCCTCCTTTTTTGCTTCGTACCTGAACAGGTCGAAATTCATCACCGCCATGTCGATGCGGCCGCGAAAAAGCTTGCGGATATTGAGGTTGGGAAAGGTTACGACATGCTTGTCGAGATAGTCCGCGGCATCGAATTCCTCGCTATTGGCAAAGCCGCGGGATATGCCGATGCGGTAGGGCGTCAGATCACGCAGCGTGTCGTAGCGGTTGATGCCGAGTCCGGGTCGCGCGATCAGTCCAAGCTCGAGAAAGTAAATCGGATCGCTGAAGATGTATTTGGCTTCGCGCTCCAGGTTGTGATAGGCGCCCATGACGATGTCTGAGCTGCCTTCCTCGACTTCCTTCAACGCGCGCGCCCACGGTATGAATTCGACATCGGCACTATGACCAGCGGCTCTGAAAGCGGCCTTGACAATAGCCGTGGTCATACCTTTCTCGGGCAGTTCGGATCCATAGTGCGGCGCCCACTCTACGGTCAACATCGAGATTTCGCGCGCCTGTAGCGGGCAGGCAGCCGCTAGCAGCAGCGAACACATCACTGCGGTGATGGATTTGACAAAATGCATGGTAATCCTCCCCTTACATTTCATATACTTTCGCCGAGCACCTGAGCAAACGCCTGGCGGATCTACTCGCGATGTAGATTCCTGGGGTTTTTCATTATTAATCAATAAGCTACGGCGATTATATAAATATTACTTGAATTGGCAACAAGACTACTGATCCGCAGAGTATGAAGCAAAATCCAAAATTTATCCCGTTTTCCAGGCGATGACGATTTCACCTAAAATCCAGTCCGAAATTGATCTCGACCACGAGCATATCTGGCATCCCTATAGTGCGATGCAAAGCGATTTGCCGGTGTATCACGTTGAATCTGCCGCGGGCGTCAGGCTGCATCTGTCCGACGGACGTCAACTCATCGATGGTATGTCGTCCTGGTGGTGCGCCATCCATGGTTACAATCACGCGCGCCTGAACCAGGCTGCGGAAGAACAACTGCAGCGCATGGCGCACGTCATGTTTGGCGGCCTGACTCATTCACCGGCGATAAGACTGGTGGAAAAGCTGGTCGCGGTGACGCCCGACGGGCTGCAGTCGGTTTTTATCTCCGATTCCGGTTCGGTATCGGTCGAGGTCGCAATGAAGATGGCGATCCAGTACTGGAATTCCACGGGAGAACCCGACAAGCAGCGCTTCGCTACGCTGCGTAATGGTTACCACGGCGATACCCTCGGCGCGATGTCGGTCTGCGACCCGGTCACCGGCATGCACAGCCTGTTCAACTCGGTGTTAAGCCGGCAGTATTTTGTCGAACGTCCCGCCAGCCGCTTTGGCGAGCCCTGTGATCCCGCCGACCTCGAGTCGCTCGAGCAGGTGCTGCGGCAGCACCACGCACAGCTCGCGGCGCTAATCCTGGAACCCGTCGTGCAGGGGGCAGGGGGCATGTACTTTTATTCCGCCGATTACCTGCGCCAGGCGCGAGCATTGTGCGAACGCTATCGCGTGTTGCTGATTGCCGATGAGATCGCTACCGGATTTGGCCGCAGCGGCAGACTGTTCGCCTGTGAACATGCCGGAATTACGCCGGATATCATGTGCATCGGTAAAGCACTTACCGGGGGATACATGAGCCTTGCGGCTACGCTGACCACGGCCGAAGTCAGCAATACCATCGACCAGGGCAACCCTGGTGTTTTCATGCACGGCCCGACATTCATGGCAAATCCGCTAGCCTGCGCGGTTGCGCTGTCCAGTCTCGAGCTGCTGCTCGAATCGGACTGGCAACGGCGCATCGGACAAATTGAGCAGGGCCTGCGCCAGGGTCTCGCGGCCTGTGCGCAAATGCCGCAGGTGGCCGAGGTGCGCTGCCTTGGAGCGATAGGCGTGGTCGAAATGCAACAGCCGGTCGAGATGTCGCGCATAACCCGCCAGTTCGTCGAGGCGGGCGTCTGGGTACGTCCCTTTGGCAAACTGGTTTACCTGATGCCGGCCTACATCATCAGCGACGAAGATCTTGAAAAACTCTGTAGCGCCGTGGTCGAAGTGGTGTCGCTGCAAACCGATTAAGAATTTTTTGCCGTGGCCGATACGGAGATCGGAGGTCGATATGAGAGCTTCAATATTCCTGACCTGGATCCTGCTGCTGTCCGCTTGCGTCGATCCATCGCTGGTTGTCGGCCAGCCGGGCGACAGCATATACGCAAAGAGGTGAAAATTTATTACACAGAGCGCCCGCGCTGCCCCTTCGAGACGGTCGCGCATACACGCGTCACCGGCGGTTACTTTTCGCTCGAGTCGATGTTCAGGAATATGCGCCGAGTGGCGGCCCAGCTGGGCGCCAGCGGTTTATACGTGCTGGAAACACGGCAATTGGAAAACAGGGAATATCTGGGTACGGCCAAGGCAATTCAGTGCCTTTCCGCTTAAGGCGGGAAAACTAGTCCTCTTCCTCTTCGTCATCCTGTTGTTCGTCCTCGGGGACGTCCTTCAGAATCTTTTCTTTTTCCTCTGGGGTTAATACCACAGTATCTTCATCACCCATTGTAACCACCTCAGTACCGAAATTAGCGTTTTCAGGTTGTGATCCTCTCCCAGAGTATAGTCGAGTTCAAACGCTTTTGTAGCATCCTGGATTAATGCGAAAAATTTATTTGTCTGCTGCCCGAAGCGCGTTTCCCGGGTGTTACAATCAAACCTCAGGTTTAGTTCCGGCGCTACCAATGGGCGACAAAAAAATCACGCTGAGCGACAGCATGGGCGAGGTCGAAATACCGGCTGACGCGCTTTATCAGGCGCAGACCCAACGGGCGCTCGACAACTTTCAAATCAGTTCGCTGCGGCTGCCGCAAAGCATGATTCGCGCCATTGCCCTGCTGAAACAGGCCTGTGCGACGATCAATACCGAGTTGGGAAAGCTCGATAACAAGCGAGGCGCGGCGATTGCGGAGGCGGCCGCCGCGGTCGCGGCCGGTGAGCATGCCGCGCAATTCCCGCTCGATGTGTTCCAGACCGGTTCCGGCACCAGCAGTAACATGAACCTGAACGAAGTCATCGCGACGCTGGCGAGCCGCGACGGCAAAGTTGTCGATCCCAATGACCATGTCAACATGGGGCAAAGCTCGAACGACGTTTTTCCGTCGGCCATTCATATCGCCGCCTGCCTGCAGTTGCACGAAGTTTTGCTACCGGCGATACAGACACTGGAAGCCGCTATGCAGGGTCGTATCGAGCAGCACCGGGATACGATAAAGACCGGGCGCACACACCTGATGGACGCGATGCCGCTCTCGCTGGCGCAGGAAATTTCGGCCTGGTGTTCACAGGTAAAAAACGATCGCTACCGGATTCAGACCGCACTGACCCGGGTGCAGCAACTGGCTATTGGTGGTACCGCGGTTGGTACCGGGGTCAATACCAGCGCCGATTTCGGTGCCCGGGTGTGCGCCTGGCTGCAGTCCAGCACGGGTATTCATTTCAGACCCATGGACAATCTGTTCGAAGGGCTGAGCACGCAAAATACCGCGCTCGAACTGAGCGGACAGTTACGCGTTTTGGCCACCTCCCTGACCAAGATTTGCAACGATCTGCGCTGGATGAACTCGGGTCCCCTGAGCGGTCTCGGCGAAATCAGCCTGAAACCGCTGCAGCCGGGTAGTTCGATCATGCCGTCCAAGGTCAATCCGGTCATACCCGAAGCCGTTTTGATGGTCGCAGCACAGGTCAGCGGCAATGATACCACGATCGCGCAGGCGGCTTTGTCCGGCAATTTCCAGCTGAACGTGATGCTGCCGGTTATCGCCTATAACCTGCTGCAAACTATCGAGATACTCTCTACCGCCTGTACTCACCTGGCAGCCGTAATCGATGATTTCAGTGTCGAATCTGAAACCATGGCACAAAACCTCTCACGCAACCCGATCCTGGTGACTGCGCTGAATCCGGTGATCGGCTATCGCAAGGCAGCAGAGATCGCAAAAAAGGCACTCCGCGAAAATCGTCCTATACTTGAAGTAGCGGTCGAAATGACCGATATCGATCGATCCAGACTGGAAAAATTGCTCGATCCCGGCAGGCTGGCACGAAATACTCCGGAAAATTCGAAATAAGTCACTTGCCTGGTTGACAACTTACTTTTAGACTCCGGTCTAAATTTCTGAAATATAAGGATTTATCTGAAAGATGATGTCCTCGGGATTCAGAACAAAGATGAGCCTGGGAAGCCTGGCAATAATGCTGATAGCGTTATCGTTATTGCTTAGCCAGGGCGCTCAGGCAAACATCGAGGCTCAGCGGCAACTTTTTCAGGATGCCGCTTCCGCGCTTGAGCACAATCGAATCAGCCAATTCAACCGCCTGCTCAAACAGCTTGACGATTACCCGGCACGGCCGTATCTCGAGTACGACGCCTTCAAACGCAGCGCGAGCCAGCTCAAACCGCAACAGGCTGAACTGTTTTTCCGGCGTTTCGCCGATTATCCCTTTGTCTATCATGCTCGCGGTAAGTGGTTGAACGTACTCGCACGCCGAGGTGACTGGGAAAATTACCTCGAGTTTTTCGACGGGCGGGAAAATACCCGGTTGAAGTGCCTGGCTTTCCGGGCGCGCCTCAAACTCCACCGGCTGGAAGGCCTTAACGATGAAATTGCCAAGGTCTGGCTGCGCGGCTATTCACAACCCTCGCAATGCGACCCGGCCTTTAAACATTTTCTTGCCAGCTATGAAAAAGCGGAAGAGGCTATCTGGGCGCGCATCGAAAAGGCCTTCAAGGCACGCCGACCCAACCTGGCGCGTTATCTCGGCAAGAAGCTGGATAGCCAGTCGCGGGCCGTCGTCGAAACCTGGTACCAGGCGCATATGCGTCCGGAGCGTACGCTGAAAAAACTCGCCGATAGCGACGATGACGAACACAATCGCTCGATTATCGTGCATGCGATCGACCGCCTGGCGCGCAAGGACAGCCTCAAGGCGCTCGAATACTGGAATCTGATCCGCGATCATTTCAGCTTCAGTCAACAGCAGAAAGATCAAAGCCAGTTGCGCATCGCGTTGTCCGCGGCCTATCAACACAAGACCGAGGCCCGATCCTTACTATCAAACCTCGATCCCTCGATCATGAACGACCAGGCTTATCTATGGCTGGCCCGTATTCAGCTACGCAGTCGTGACTGGGATGGGCTGAAGGACACGATTACGCACATGCCTAATCATCTGCAGCAGGAGAACGAATGGCAGTACTGGTTGTCGCGTTCGATGGAAGCGGGCGGGCAGCTCGTCGATTCGCTGAGCCTGCTCGAACAGTTATCCGACAAGAGCAGCTATTACGGATTTCTCGCCGCGGATAAGCTCAAACGCGACTATCGCATCGAGCAGGAGGATGCCGCCAGCAACGAGATCGACGAAGATAGTTTCCTGACGGCGAATCCCCACTTGCTACGCGCGCGCGAACTCTACTACCTCGATCGTCTGGTCGACGCCAAACGCGAGTGGTTTCAGGCCTTGCGTTATCTCGACCACGACGACATCAAGATAGCCGCGACCCTGGCGTCTAAATGGAAATGGCACGATAGCGCGATCCGCACCGTTGCCAAGACACCGCATCGCAACGATTTCAGCCTGCGTTTTCCAATGCCCTACAAGCAACAGGTGCTCGAACATGCCCAGGCGCGCGAACTCGATCCGTCGCTTATTTGGGGTGTCATGCGCCGGGAAAGCCTGTTCGATCCGCTGGCGCGTTCCAGAGTCGGCGCCCTGGGACTGATGCAGTTGATGCCGAGCACGGCGCGCAGGGTAGCGCGTTCTCTCGGTATGCAGCGTCCGCGCCAGTCGGATATTCTGCACGTCGAAAACAATATTCGTTTCGGCACCCATTACCTCAGAACCGTTATGGATCGTTTCGATAACAACGTCGCGCTGGCGGCGGCAGCCTACAACGCCGGACCCAGAAACGTCAGGCGCTGGCTGCCGAAAGATTCCGTGATGTCTGCCGACCTGTGGGTCGAAACCGTACCCTTCGGTGAAACCCGAAACTATGTACAGGCGGTGCTGGCCTATTCGACCGTGTTCGACAGGTCGCTCGGAAAAAATACCTTGATGTCGAGTCGCATGGGTGATATCAAACCCGAGTATTAAACACGATACCGGGCCCGATGAAGATCTACGGCGATATCAAATCCGGCAATTGCTACAAACTCAAACTGATCTGCGCGCTGCTCGATATCGAGCATGACTGGATTCCGGTCGACATCATGCAAGGGGAGACGCGCGAGGAAGGTTTTCTTGCCCTCAATCCGGTTGGCCAGATACCGATCTGCGTTACCGACGACGGCGAAACCCTGACCGAATCCAATGCGATCCTGTACTACCTGTCGAGTGACAGCGACTTCTGGCCGCGCGAGCGACTGGCGCAAACAAGGGTACTTGAATGGCAGTTCTTCGAGCAGTATACCCATGAGCCAAACATTGCCGTGGCCCGTTTCATCCGAGTCTACCAGGGCATGCCCGAAGAGCGCAGACTGGAATACGAAGCCAGGCTCAAGAATGGTTACCGCGCGCTGGATCTGATGGAGCGCCATCTCGACGATCGGCGCTTTCTGGTCGGCGACAGCTGCACCATCGCCGATATATCGTTGTTCGCCTATACCCACGTCTGTGAAGAAGGCGGTTTCGACCTTTCATCCTATCCGGCGATTCGCGCCTGGATCTCGAACGTGCAACAACTTCCGGGATTCGTGGCGATGCCCATGACGCCTTCGAGCTAGGCCACTGTCGCAAGTCAATTGTATTCAAAAATCACTGTGTTTATACTTCGCTAGCGCCTGGCGACAGGCACTATTTTTTAACACCCATAACCGAATTCAATATCGTGAGCAACTTCAATCAGCAACTCGAAAAGATTAAGAACGAAGCCGGATTTATCGCCGCGCTCGATCAGAGCGGTGGCAGCACACCCAAGGCACTGGCCAACTATGGCGTGGACGCCTCGGCTTACAGCAACGACGACGAAATGTTCGACGTCATCCACGCGATGCGTACTCGTATCGTCACCAGCCCGGTGTTTAACGGAGATCGCATCATGGGTGCAATCCTGTTTGAAAACACCATGGATCGCGAGGTCGAGGGGCAGGGCACAGCCGATTACCTGTGGAACGAGAAACGCGTAGTGCCCTTCCTCAAGGTGGACAAGGGGCTCGCCGATGAAAGTGACGGCGCCCAGGTCATGAAACCGATGCCAGGGCTGGATGAATTGCTGCAAAGAGCACGCGAGAAAAACGTTTTTGGCACCAAGATGCGCTCGGTTATCAAAACCGCGAATGCGGCCGGTGTCAGAGCGGTAGTGGCGCAGCAGTTCGAAATAGGGCGCCAGATTGTTGCGGCGGGCCTGGTGCCGATCATCGAGCCCGAGGTCGATATCAACAGTCCGCAAAAGGAAGAAACCGAGGAATTACTCAAAGGCGAACTGTTAGCACATCTTGATCGGCTCGACGAAGGCCAATTGGTCATGCTCAAACTGACGCTGCCGGAAGTGGATAATTTTTATCGGGAATGCATCGAGCACTCCAGTATCCTGAAGGTGGTCGCGCTATCGGGCGGTTATTCCAGGGACGAAGCCAACCAGCGGCTGGCCAGGCAGAACGGCATGGTCGCAAGCTTTTCACGCGCCCTTACCGAGGGGCTGAGCGCACAACAAAGTGACGAGGAATTCAACCAGATGCTTGATGTTTCGATCGAAAGCATCTTCCAGGCTTCCACAACCTGACCGGATCAAAGGAATACGCGAAAACATGAATATCAAGACTCTTACCCTGCTCGGCCTGGCCCTGTCGCTTGGCGCCTGTGCTGCCGGCATCAAGTTAACCGACGAGGGCAAAAAGGTACGCGTGCTGGAACCCAGCGAAGTCGCAAGCTGCCGCGAAATTGGCAAGACCAACAACTCGGTAACTTGGACGGTGGTCGGTATCGAGCGACCCGAAGATGCCATCGCCAAGGAATTGCGTATTATCGCCAGCAACAGCGCTGCGAACATGGGTGGCGATACCATCGTGCCGTTAACCGTAATCGACAAGGGGCAACAGACTTTCGTCGTCTACAAGTGCGTCAACCCCGACGGTTAACCTCAAATAATCGGGGACAGTTTACTAATTTCCGTATAAGAATAATCGGGGACAGTTTACTAATTTCCGTATAAGCGAAAATGAGTAAACTGTCCCCGACTTTTAACAGCTGTTGCGGCGTTTTACTGGTTTTGCACCATGACCTTGGTTGACAGCGCGTGCGATATCTCGGCGTGGGTCTTGGTGACGTCATCACCCGGGGTGAAGTAAATCAACTCGTCACACATGGCTTCGAAGCGGAGTTGACTGGGCCCCTTGGTTTCCTGTGCCGAGGTAATACCGTATATATACTTGCCGTGGGCGCGGGCATAGCCGCATTCGAATCCGGTCCAGGCTTCCGACTCCACTCCTTCGAGGATAACTATAACGATATCGGCCTTGTCCAGCTCGGACTCGTAACAGGCCTGGATTTCACGACTAGACATGTTTTCCAGGTCGAGATCGAGATCGGCCTGGGGGATCAGGATTTCCATGTAGGGATTATCCTCTGTCAGGGTCTCGCGTAGTTCCAGATTCCAGACGCGTGCAGCCTGCGAGCTGTTATAGGCCGCGAGATAAGCCCTGACACCATGATGGATCCCCATGTTAACGTTATGCGTAACCGATTCTGGTTCGAGCTGGGTATCCTTTTGCGCGGCGACCTGCAGTGCATCCTTGAGGCTGATCTCACCGGTGATCAATGCATGACTGATGATCGCACCATTGATATTGGGCAGGTAACGCAGACGCGCGATATCGTCGAGCGTGCGCACCGTGCCGCTGGAATATACCGGAATCGAGACATCGTGGCTCAACTGCTCGGTCAGCGCCAGCGCGTCGGCAAACTCATCACCGTCGAGATGCTCGGTTCCCTTGTGAATGACGCCGGCGATACCCGTCATTTGCAGGTCGCGAATCAAATCCTGCGGCATGAACGCGGTCTGGGTCTTCCAGCCGTCGATCATGACATAGCCACCGCGCGTCGCCAGGTGGACGATAATACCGCCGGGATGGCGACTGGCGGCCTCGACCACCAGCGGAGAATCGGTAATGGCGACGGTACCGAGCACCACGCGCGCCGCGCCGGCCTCGAACCAGTCGTTGATCTGCACCAGGGTTCTGATGCCGCCGGCGACCTGCACCGGAATATCGATTTCGTTGATGATTTCCTTGATCAGGGCCTCGTTGTTCGAATCTTTCGACCGGGCTGCATCGATATCGACGAGCTGCAACATTTGCGCACCATCTGCGACGAAGTTGCGCACCGCCTCCCGCGGGTCGATGTCATGGACGATATCGTCGCCTTCGACCGCGGCGCGGGTTATCACCTTGCCTTCCTGCAGCTGGATTTCGGGAATTATCAGCATGGCCGTTACCTTGCATAGTATTCGGAAATGGGCGCTCATTGTAACGCCTGATTCTTGTCCGGCGAACACCCTTTATTGCTTCAAAATGATATATTCATGCCTATGAGCGACATCAAACCAATTCAGGTGCTGTTTGTGTGCATGGGCAATATCTGCCGATCACCGACGGCGCATGGAGTTTTTCAAACCCTGGTTGACCAACAGGGCCTGAGGCAACGGATCCGGGTTGATTCTGCCGGTACCCATAGCTACCACATCGGCAGTTCGCCCGATCCGCGCTCTCAGGCGACCGCTTTTCGTCGCGGAATCGACCTGTCCGGATTGCGCGCACGGCGATTCGAGTCGGCCGATTTCTTCGAGTTCGATTATCTGCTGGCGATGGACAATAACAACCTGGCCGACATGCTCGCGATCAAGCCCGATGATGCCGGTGCCAGGGCTGAACTAATGCTGGTTTACTCGGAGCGTTTCAAGCAGCGCGAGATTCCGGATCCCTATTTCGGCGACGATGGTTTCGACCTGGTATTCGACATGATAGACGACGCCGCCCGCGGCCTGTTGCAGCAGATTCGCAGGCAGCACGGACTTTAGGTCCGTTGCATCAGTTCGCGCGCGGCGGCGACATACTTTTTGCGCCGCAGGAACAGTTTCCATTTACTGCCGCCTAGCTGCTGCCACAGTACCGCCGATCGTATGCCGGCCATCAACAGGGTTCTAATTCTGGCGGCGGTCGCTTCGTTGGACAGGTGGTTCTGCTCGCCCCTGACCATTATGCGCGGATTAACATGGCTGATCGTTTGCCGGTATAGCGAATCGATCTTGCCAAGCTGGCTCGCGCGTGACAGCTCGAAATCCTCGCTACGGTTCTGAATATCCTGCAGCCCGGTTAGCAACCGGGTCGACATGGCAGCGTCCGAGCGGACTCTGGACGCGATTTTCAGCATCGATAACAGGTAGTAGGCGATGTTGCGGCTCGATCCACCATTGCGACCACCGAGATAATCGATCAGCGCAGCGAAACCGTTATTGAGGCACGAAATTTGCCCATAGACGTCTATCGCCGTTTCCGCATCGAAGGTAAACAGGCTGGCAAAGCTGCCATCGAAGGCCGCAGCATCGCAAGTGCCGGAGGCGGCCAGCTCATCGATCAATACCGCCGACTGGAACATGCCGGCGAGCGCCAGGGTCTGGTCTTGGAGAGAATTCACGGATTGAACGCAGACTCGATCACACCGCCACCAAGGCACTGCTCGGCGAGGTAAAAAACCAACGCCTGACCGGGCGTGATCGCACGTTGTTTCTGTTCGAATGCGACAACCGCCGACGCTCCGTCGATTTCGACCAGGCGGCAGGCTGAATCCTGCTGGCGGTACCGAATCTTGGCGCTGCAGGCAAAACCCGCCTGTTCGACCGGCTGTGCAATCCAGTGCAGGTCGGTTATGCGGCAGTGCGAATGGAACAGTAACGGATGGTTCAGGCCCTGGGCAACGACCAGCTGGTTTTGCTGCAACCTCTTGTCGACAACATACCAGGGTTCATCGCTACCACTGTCGGTACCGCCGATACCGAGACCCTGGCGCTGGCCAATGGTGTAGTACATCAGGCCGCTGTGTTCACCGATGACCGTGCCGTCGATGGTGACGATCTCCCCCGGCTGTGCCGGAATAAAACGCTGCAGAAAATCCCTGAACTTGCGCTCACCGATAAAACAGATGCCGGTGCTGTCTTTTTTGGCGGCCACCTGGAAGCCCTGCTGCCTGGCAATATCTCGCACTGCGGACTTGTCGAGCTCTCCGACCGGAAACAGGGCGTGGCCGATCTGGCGCTGATCGAGGGCATACAGAAAATACGACTGGTCCTTGTTTTGATCGAGACCGCGCAAGAGTTCGAAGTACTCGCCACGCCTGCGGACGCGCACATAGTGGCCGGTGGCGATACGCTCTGCACCGAGCATTTGCGCGTGATCGAGGAACGCCTTGAACTTGATTTCACGGTTGCACATGATGTCGGGATTAGGGGTGCGCCCAATACGATACTCGTGCAGGAAATATTCAAAAACGTTATCCCAGTACTCGCCGGAGAAATTAACTGTATGCAGTGGTATGCCTAGCCGATCGCAAACCTGTTGCGCATCGGCGAGATCGACACTGGCCGAGCAATACTCCTCGGTATCGTCTTCCTCCCAGTTCTTCATGAACAGTCCTTCGACCTGGTAACCCTGCTGCAGCAAGAGGTAGGCTGATACTGACGAATCGACGCCGCCGGACATGCCCACTATGATTTTTTCACCGCCGCCCATGACCGCCTGATGCTCAGTTGGAAGTGAACTCCGGGTTATAGGTCACCGGGAAATCGAGTTTACGCCTCCAGTCGGCAAGCGGTTGTATTAAGGGCATTTCGCCATTGTCACGATACCAGGAGTCTACCGCGAACCTGGCCTCGCTATCGATTTCGCGAATGGTCGCGGTCCAGTGTGTGGCGAACCAGACGATACGGCGCTGTTTCTGATCAGCCCGGTGCCACTTGAGCAGATCCAGCTGTTCCAGCGCGAGCAGATACTGGAAGGTATTGGTCGACTCGTCGATACAGTCCATTTGTTTTTCCAGCTCGTAACCCGGATAGTTACCCGCCTTGTCGAGGTGAGTACCGGACATTTCGCCGCTGATACGTTCCATCAGGGCCACGGCCCGCCGAATCGCCTGTTTTTCGCCGCTGCTGTCGAGTTCGAATCGATTGAACAGGGCTTTAATCTGGCGCCAGTGATCGTCGCTGAAATGCAGTTCCTGGGTCGACTTGCAGCCAAAGTCATAGCAGTGGACGAAGTAGGGCGCCGCCGCCAGCGGCATGCTGAGCAGGTATAAAAGCATGATTCCCGGCAATCGCATATTCAGGCAAATTCCTGGCTGATAATACTCAGAGGATAGCCCGGTCCGTTGCGAAAATCTTCTATGCATTGCATCACCATCGGGCTGCGGTGCCGATCCCGGCAAGCGCGTACCTCGTCATAGCTAAGCCACTCGGCCGCGATAATGCCATCGTCCAGCGGTCCGTCGGTCTTTTCGCCAACCTCACCTCGAAACAGAAAACGGATGTAAGTCTTGTTGCTGTCCGGCTCCGGCTGGTAGCGGTATATTCCCTGCAGCGCCGTCGGCACGAAGCGATAGCGGGTTTCTTCGAGGGTTTCACGAATTACCGCCTGCAGCAGGC
>CP070646.1:2454639-2461425 GCA_020354435.1 Gammaproteobacteria bacterium | reverse complement strand
GATCGGCAACAGTAACAGCAGCAACCTGGTTCTTATAGACTTCATCCTGAGTAACCTCGTCGATTGATGCGCCGGCCGGCACTGGCGTAGCGTCGGATCAGCGATGCGAGCATTCCCTGATATTAGGTGATCTATCGCTACTTTTTTGGCCTAATTGGTCCAAATGTGACGTATTTGAAACTGAATGCGTGATCCGAGTGGGATTTTTGCCCGGAAAAGCGTTAAAAAGGTTTTCAAACGGGCGGCATACTGGCTGTTGAGGGCTAGCAGGGCGTCGGATACAAAAAGCGCTGGTTCCGGCCGTAACCCGATAGGGACCAATCCGCTGTCCCTGGTCTTGTCCGATACCGGCTGGCGGGTAAGTGGGGAGAGCGCCGGACCATGGATTGATGGTCGACGTAACCATCGCTCTAGATACGCGTAACCGATTGATTTTCAAAGGAAGGGATGGTGGGCCCGGCTGGACTCGAACCAGCGACCAATGGATTATGAGATTACGTCGTCGAGTTCGGAACACCGCAGATTATGCGGGTATTCTCGATCTTGTCTAGTCTGCTCTTACGAGTTTCAGTACAACGCGAGGTCTGGTTCGTACCGGAATCCTGATTTTCGGTGGTAATGGAAAACTAGCGCGATTCCATCAGGACCTTTGGAGCGAACTCTTACCAGACGGTCTCCGAATAGGTAGTGCATGGTGATCTAAATGAGTGATAGTTTCTCTTCGCGCCTGGATTCGGGAATTCAAGGCGGGTAAGTCATTTAGTAATCCCATTTAGAGTAATGTATTGTGATGTTAGTTGATTTGGGTTAAAAAACTATCTGGTTTTTTGCATGACTTAACTGAAGCGAAACAAGAGCAAACGGCTATGATTTACTTGAAAGGCACATAGAAGAAGAATAGTGGAAACAGCAACCCCGTGGCAAGAGGCAGCACAATGGCTGCAAGTCTTGGGACTTGCGTTAATCCTTATATTCGCCACCGTGGTATTTGTGCGGGGCGTGACGCTGGCCATTCGTGGCAGACACCAGGCTGTTCGCTTCGGGGTCGAATTACTGCTCGTGTTCACGGTGCTGTTTTTGTTTTCCCACCATGCGCTACGCATGGCAGGAGTCGGTCAGTTCATCGAGCCCCTGGAAAAGGCGATGGCCTTCCTGTGGTGGATTTCTCTCGCCTTTACCATTAATGCATCCCTCAACCGGTTCGTATGGACCGGGGTTTTGTCCGAAAATGGCGTAAGAAAGGTCCCCAAACTGCTGACCGATGGCGCCGCGCTTTTGTTGTATGGCTGTGCGGTGATGGTGGTGATGCATTACGTGTATGACAAACCAATCACCACGATCCTGGCTACTTCGGGTGCAGCTGCGTTTATAGTCGGACTCTCGGCGCAGTCGACCTTGCGAGAAGTGTTTTCCGGTCTGTCGCTGAATATGACCCGCTCGTTACGCATTGGAGATTTTGTCGAAATTGACGGTATCTATGGTGAAGTGCACGAAATCAACTGGCGTAGTGTTTCCCTGCTCAATCCGCATACCGGCTCCTTGTATATTTTCCCCAACAGCGCGGTCGCCGATAAAACCATTCTCAATTTCAGCGAGCCGACCGAGCTGTTCAAGTACTGGATTATATTCCACGTCGAGTATGGTGCCTCCCCCGACCTGGTTATCCGTACCATTGCCGAGGAGCTGGAAAATTCAAAATACATCCGCCGGGATCCTAAACCCGATTTTAATATCCTGGGGTTTACCGACCTCGGCATGGAATACCGGGTGCGCTTCTATTTCGATGGGGACGATCCCTGGTGGGATGCACAAAATGAAATGTGTATGGCGATCTGGTCTTCGCTGCGGCGCAAGGGAATTCGACTTTCAATTGACCGACATAAATTATTGTCGGGCGACGAGCAGCAGGCCAACCCCTGGAATTTTGATAATTTGACAAAGCCGGACGAGCATCTAGCCGAAGACCTGGTGCGAGACTCGTTTCTTGGCCAGCTAGACCCTTCGCAGTTGCGAGAACTGGCATCATCGGCGCGACTCCTGGATTTTACTCCGCCTGATTGTATCTTTCGTGAGGGTGACGCGGGGGACGCGGTTTATTTTGTTACGCAAGGGCAGTTTTCTATTCTTCAGATTCAGGATGATGGACACGAGGCTGAAATCGGGATCTACCAGGGTCGTGAATGCATCGGGCTGGAATGCCTCGCTGAAGATGGTAATGAGAATCATACGGTGACAGTCAGGGCAGAGCGCTACAGTACTGTCTACCGACTCGATATATCGTTATTGAAAGAGATGGTATCCGCATCCGAGAGTGTCAAGGTGGTGCTCGATAAGTTACTGGAACAGCGAAACGAGCAGCAACGACAGTACCTTCAGTTACATGATGCGTCCAGAGACAAGGCTGAGCGGCTCAAGCATCACGCGGCGATAAATTTACATGTTCGGGAGCACGTCGAGGATATATTTTCAAAACCATTGCTGCATCGCTTCCTGCACGCGCTTTCCCCTCGAAAGGTCGAACGGGACCTGCTCGAGGCGATTATGGCCGCCTGTGCCCTGGTTGCATCTTCGCGTGGCGAAGTCGATGATGTTGAGCGGGATTTTCTGCGCGAAAAATTCGGTACGATTGGCCTGTTCAGGCACGTAGAGGTCGACGAGGGTCTCAAACTGTTCGAGCAGGACGTGCGAAATATCCGCGATAATGGGGAACGCGGTTCCCACACCGCACTGGCAAAAATCCGTGCTATATCGGAGGAACCCAGGCTTGCCCGTGTTGTCATGGGAATTTCCCATGGAATGACCGGCTTGCACGGTGATCTGCTTGACTCGGAAAAATCACAGATTGAAGCAATCGCCGGTATTTTAAAGTTGCCGCCGGATATCGAAGATCTTGCGGGAAGTATCAAAAATTAAACCAGGTAGCCTGTGATATGAAAATTACCGGCCGTAATGCAGCGAATCAAAATCCAATGAGGCGAAGCAGTGATTGAGCAGGGTATCAGTTTTCGAATCGGCGTTACCGGTCACCGGGACATATTACCGGAAGATGTCGAGGGCGCGAGGCAGAAATCCCGCGAATTGCTGTCCAAGATAAAATCTGCCATGCCGGCAACCCGTATTACGGTGATTAGCGGGCTCGCGGAAGGGGCAGACCGCATATTCGCCGAGGCCGCCCTGGAATTGGACATGTCGGTGGAAGCCGTGATGCCAATGCCGTTGAAGTATTATAAAAATGATTTTAATGAAGCGTCCTCGGCCGAACTGGATCGTATTCTCGATTTGGAGGCCGTGCAGTGCATCGAACTGCCATTGATCCCGGGGCTCGATGCCGACGACAACAACTGGCCCGAAGGGGCGAGAAACACTCTCTACGGCAATCTCTCGGACGATCTTCGACGCCGCTCGAATTTACTGGTGGCACTCTGGGACGGCAGATTTAAAAATCTGACCGGTGGAACCGACGATACCGTCGTAAGATATCTCGATGCGATTCCTGGCCCGAAGGATGCTGCTATCGAATTGGCGGATGCCGGTAGCGCCCTGCTGAGCGGAGAACCGCTAGTCTACTGGATACCCGCAGGCAGAATCTCGTCGGATGAGCCCGCTTCCGTCGTCGCTGGCGAGAGTCTTCCCTGCTGGATTGCCGCCTCCGGCGAGCAATTTCGGCGCTGGTCCAATCCACCGGACGACTTTCACCAGGAATTGAGCGAGTTCGACCAGCTCAACCAGCAATACCTGGAACTGAGCCAGAGCGATTCCCTGCAATCCTACGGCAACCTGCTGGACAGTTGCTCCGACACGCTCAAGGGGGAGACTCGGCAATTAACGGCAAGCGATCAATCCTATGTCATGGCGGATAGCCTTGCATTGTATTTCCAGGCCCGTTCCGACCGTTTGTTCAAATGGTTTTCAGTGATGACTGCGTCCATGGGGTTACTGTTCCTGGTCTACGCCAAGCTGGCCGCGGTTCCAGTACTACTGGTCGGTTATCTCGCTTTATTTTTCGGCGGGGTTTACCTCCATAAGCGCGGCGATAAGCAACATTGGTTCACGCGGCACCTGGTTTACCGTTGCCTGGCTGAAACCATGCGCGTGCGCTTTTTCCTCGATCTTGCAGGGGCACGCGATGGTGCGAATATTGATTCCCTGC
This sequence comes from Gammaproteobacteria bacterium, assembly GCA_020354435.1. GTDB lineage: Bacteria > Pseudomonadota > Gammaproteobacteria. The sequence goes on along the minus strand of CP070646.1, from coordinate 2,457,275 downwards.
TTGAAACAACTGGCATCAACAAGTTTCGCGGGTTTAGCTGGATTAGACACGTTTTGCGATCGACCAATCCTGTTTCCGGTTTATCCTCCGTGGAAACAGCTAGCGTCGAAGACCGCATTGATTTGACGCGTCGACTCTGGATTGAAGACCAGGCCAGCTACTTCGAGCGTAAGACACATCAATTGCACTTGCACCATCTGAAATTGGAAAGGATCAAGAAGTGGGTAATCTGGGGATTGATTGCCGCGACGGCGGCGTTGGTATTTTTTAAGAAGTTTTTGCTTGGAATAGGGTTGTCCGACCATCTGTCACTCAAGACCCTGATTATTTTCCTGATGGGACTGTTACCATTCTGGCTTGGTGTATGGGAAGTGTATCAAAGCAAAATGGCAGTCAAGGAATTAATGTGGCAGTATCGCAATCAGTCGGATAATTATTCTTCCACCAGTCGTATGCTACGAAACTCCACTAGTCTGGAGTATCAGAAGGGCCTGATTGCCCGGCTTGGACAAACATCTATCCTGGAGAATTTCCTCTGGATTATTAACCGTTATCACCGCGAGCACGAACCACCGGTCGCTGGATAGCTATAGATTTAAAATTCTGTAAAGTGTCAATTTATAGAGGGGTTGGAGATTCGATATGGCGAAGATTTTACTTGTTGAAGACAACGAAATGAACCGGGACATGTTATCGCGCAGGCTCATCAAGAAGGGGTTTGAAGTGGTGATGGCGGTCGATGGCCAGAAAGGACTCGAAATGGCCAGCAGCGAAACTCCGGATATTATTCTGCTCGATATGAGTTTGCCGATCATGGATGGCTGGGAAGTCGCGCGCAATATAAAGGCCGACGACAACTTAAAGAACATCCCGATCATCGCGTTAACCGCCCACGCCATGGCGGGTGACCGGGAAAAGACCCTTGAAGCGGGATGCGACGAGTACGATACCAAGCCGGTCGAGTTCAAGCGACTGCTGGGAAAGATTAACGCCATGATCGGTGCCTGATTAGTGTTTTGGTGGCATGGTGGAAGCAGATCAACAACCGTTAAACGAAGATGCCTTTCGCGAAAGGCTGGCCCAGATTCGCCACGATCTGAAAACCCCGGTCGGGCATATCATGGGATACAGCGAAATGATCGAGGAAGAGGTTGAAGATGATCTTCCCGAAGTAGTGAACGATCTGCGCAGTATCCGCAGTTCCGGTGAACGCATACTCGAGCTAATCAACGATCACCTCGGCTCTGCAAAACAATGCGCGAACGATATTGATCTGGATCTCACCAGTCATCTGCTACGCCAACAATTGAATCATGTCGGTGGGTATTGTGAAATGGTGGAGGAAGTCGCGGAGGAAAACGGACGTGAGGAACTCCTGCCTGATCTCGCATATATTCACTCCGCCTCGGCGACCTTAACCGCAATACTTGAGGGGCTGCTGGAAGAAGGGGCTCTCACTTTCCAGCCTGCCGGCGGCTATAGTGCGGCGAGCAATGAGGATAAGAGCGAGGCGCCTGAAACAACCTCGATGCCCACTCACTTTGGAGCGCTTGGTGAGGGTGGGCATTTACTGGTCGTGGACGATGATAAGGCCAACCTGGATTTACTGGGTCGTCGATTGACCCGGCAGGGTTACGAAATCACTACTGCTGGAAGTGGACAGGATGCGCTCGATTTGCTGGATCAACAGAATTTCGATCTGGTCATACTGGATATGCTGATGCCCGGCATCAACGGCCTGCAAGTCCTGAAGCAACTGAAATCGGATCCCGAGCGGCGGGCGATCCCGGTGATCATGATATCGGCGCTCGACAGCACGGACCGGGTAGTGGAATGTATAGCGCTGGGTGCCGAGGACTATGTCTTCAAGCCGTTTAATCCAATCCTGCTCAAAGCACGCGTCAGCGCGGCACTGGAAAAATCCCGCCTCAGGGAAAACCAGGCGCGCAAACTGACCGTGTTCATTTCATCGCCCGGTGATGTTATTCCGGAGCGACGTGTAGTCAAAAAAATCCTCGAGCAATTGAACCGGGAGTTTTCCGGGCAACTGGTAATGATTCCGATTCTGTGGGAGGAGGACCCGTTGCTGGCTTCCGAAACCTTCCAGTCGCAAATTCATCCGCCCAGCGAAACCGACATTTATATCGGCATATTCTGGTCCCGGTTGGGATCGCCATTACCGAAGGATATTACCCGCGAAGACGGTTCGCGCTACCTGTCCGGCTCAGAGTACGAATTCGAGGACGCCATGGCGGGTTTTCGAAAAAACGGCAAACCCGATTTGTTGATCTACAGAAAGACGGCCGAGATTGCGGTGCCGCTGACGAATAAAGAGGAGGTTTACGGCCGGGTCGAACAGAAGGAGCGCCTGGAGCAGTTTGTCCGTAACTGGTTCATGACCGAAGATGGAGAATCTTATACGGGGGCTTTTCATGTTTTTAATGAACCGGAGCAGTTGGAAGATATGATTCTCGGGCACCTGCGGAAATTGCTCGAAAAATACCTGTCCACAGAGGCTCGGGAGATATCACCGGCATGAATAACATGGATATCCTCTGGGTGACCCTCTGCGCAGGATTGGTATTCCTGATGCAAGTCGGTTTTCTATGCCTCGAAACCGGGTTCACCCGCAGCAA
>CP070646.1:2451691-2454539 GCA_020354435.1 Gammaproteobacteria bacterium | reverse complement strand
CCGAGGATGGCGGCGAAATCGATGCGGCCGCGCTCGAAAACGCCACCAGCACTATCGTCAACCTTTCCCGTACCCTCGGCACGCTGAGCTACTCAAGGTTGCAATGTGGTGAAGCCAGCGTACTGGCCGAGTTTACCCAGCGTGTGCAGATGATGCCGGAGGAAAGCCGCAACGCCATGCGCGACGCGTTCCAGGAAGGCTTCGACAAGAGCAAGGACGACACGCAGCTGTTGTCGCAGGATGAATGCGAACGTTTAACGCGATCTCGCAAGCGTACCGAGGTCACCAGCGAAGCCAACGTTACCGAGGATCCGAATCAGAAGCCCGAGCCGGAAGCCGAGGTCGAAGAAGAAGTGATCGAGGAATTGCCGGAGGAAGATCCCAAGTTCCGGCATCTGCGTATTGCCGAGCTGACCGGCCAACTGGCTTACAAGCGCAAGTTTTGCCAGGATGAAAAGGTTTTCAACCGGGATTACAACGAGTACCTCGAATCGATACCCGAGGAATACCGGGAAGAAGTCAAAGACGCTTACTGGAAAGGTTACAAGCACGGCAAGCGGCTCAACAAAAACCTCAGCAAGGCCCATTGCAATTCCTAGTTTGGCGTCGTCGGCAGCCTGCTTAATCGTTCGTCAGGATTGTGCGCCTGCACTATTTATCGAAATAGCTGCTGATCAGCAGATAAAAACCCGGGACAAACAACGCGACGCTGACCAGCGGCGCGATTAACTGCCCGCGGCCCACCATGATCGGCGCGATACCGTCCAGCCCAAGTATGATACTGGCGCTGATCACGAAGCTGGCACCGACGATGGCCCGAATGTTGCGCCGGTTGGCACGCCGGATCTCGTGTTTGAGCTCGTCGATCTGGCGCGAACGCAGTTCGACCCGTAATTCGTCGTTGGCAATTCGGTCAAGCGCGTTGAAGGCGAGCTGGGGCAAGTCCGGTAAATGTTCGGCGATATATGGCAGGTTCTTTTGCAGGCCTTTTACCAGCGCGCGCACGCCAAGCTGTTCGGAGAGCCAGCGCTCGATAAAGGGTTTGGCGGTGTCCCACAGGTCGAGCTGTGGATACAGTTGCCGGCCGATGCCCTCGATATGCAAAAAAGTCTTTTCAAGCAGTAGCAGCTGCGGCTGGACTTCCATGTTGAAACTGCGTGCGGTTTTAAACAGTCGCAGCAACAATTGTCCGAAAGAAATCTCCGCCAATGGGCGCTGGAACAGCGGTTCGCAAACGCTGCGAATCGAGGCCTCGAATTCGTCGATACGGGTATCGCGATCAACCCATCCCGAATCGACATGCAGCTCGGCAACACGGCGGTAATCGCGATTGAAAAAAGCCACGAAATTTTCCGCCAGGTAGCGCTGGTCACTGGTTGACAGCGAACCCATGATGCCGAAATCGACCGCTATATATTTCGGGTTTTCGGGATTGTCATCAGCGACGAAGATATTGCCCGGATGCATATCGGCGTGAAAATAATTATGCCGAAATACCTGGGTGAAAAAGATTTCGACGCCCTTGCGTGATAGCACCTCGAAATTGATCTGATGTGCCTGTAACTGTTCGATATCGGTTACCGGGATACCGCTGATGCGCTCCATCACCATCACCCGTGGGCGGCAATAGTTCCAGTAAACACGGGGCACGTAAAGATCGGGCGAGCCTTCGAAGTTGCGCCTGAGCTGACTGGCGTTGGCAGCCTCGCGTATCAGGTCAAGTTCGTTCAGGATCGTGGTTTCGAATTCGCGTACGACCTGGATCGGTTTGATGCGCCTGGCTTCATCCCAGTAGCGGTCTGCCATCTTCGCCAACAGCAGCATTAGCTCGATGTCCTTGCGAATCTTTTTCTCGATGCCGGGGCGGACAATCTTGACCACGACGTCCTGGCCGTCGGGTAGCTGCGCGGCATAGACCTGGGCGATCGACGCTGACGCAATCTCGTTTTCATCAAAAGTCCTGAAGGCCTGCTCCAGCGGCATACCGAGTTGTTGCTCGATGATGTCTCGCGCCTGTTGCCACGAAAAAGGAGGGACCTGGTCGAGTAATTTCTCCAGTTCGTCGGCAATTTCGTCGCCCAACAGATCACGCCGCGTGGCCAGCATCTGGCCGAACTTGATGAAAATCGGTCCCAGCGATTCGATGCACAGGCGCAGGCGCTCGGCCCGGCTGCGGCCGTTGCCGCGAAACCAGTTAAACGGATTGACCAGGCCCAGCAGGTAAAGCGGGCGGAAAAAATGCATCGACAGAATTACTTCGTCCAGGCCAAAGCGCGCCAGAGTGAAATTGATGCTTATCAGACGAAACAGATTACGCATTATCGCGAGCGGACTTTTTCGAGTATTTTTTCCAGTCTGACCTCGGCTCGGGCGACATCGTGCCTGAGTCCGCCGAGACGGGACTGGAACAGGTCGAACTCGACCTGGGTCGGGCTGACTCGCGCTTCCTCTCGCAGGTATTCGCTAGTGGTCTGCAGCAACGAGTCTGCGCTGCGGCCGAACCAGTCCCGCATCCGGCGCGCGCGTTGATGTATCTGGAAGGCGAGCACGTCACCGGTGCGCTGGGCCAGCGCTTCCTCCCAGTCGATGTCGAGGTCGGCGAGCAATCGCTGCAACCGTTGCGCCAGCGCAACATTGCCGTTGAGGCTGACTCCCTCCTGGATCGAGGTCGACACCTTGTCGTCCTGCGAGGCCAGGTTGACGAGGGCCATCAAACGGCCGCTGATACTGGCGTCGACCTCGCGCGACGGTGGCTGTCTGCTCAATCGAATTCCCCAGCTGCCCGGGTGACAGTAAAGCTGGAAGTTAAGGTCGGTAATATCGATCGCAATGCAATGACCCTGCATTT
>CP070646.1:2415728-2451591 GCA_020354435.1 Gammaproteobacteria bacterium | reverse complement strand
TCCGGCAATGGTTACCAACATCTTGTTGAGTTTAGCGACGAAGCTTGCGGGATCTTCAAGTTGACCACCCTCGGCCAGCAACGCCTGATCAAATAATATACTAGACCAATCGGCGAACTTCTTCTTCGATTTTTCAGCATCGAGCTTTTTCACGATCGGGTGGTCCGGGTTGATCTCGAGAATCGGCTTCGAACTCGGCAAGTCGTGCCCGGCTTCCTTGAGGATCCGCTGCATGTGCATCGCCATGTCCTGCTCGTTAAGCACGATGCAGGCCGGCGAATCGGTCAGGCGGTTGGTTACGCGCACGTCTTCGGCCTTGTCCTCGAGCGCGTCCTTCATCCTTTTTACCAGGTCCTCCGCGCCCTTCGCCTTTTCCTCGAGTTCCTTTTCGGATTCTTCGTCCTTACCAAGATCGAGCTCGCCTTTGGCCACTGACTGCAGTTTCTTGCCCTCGTATTCCATCAGGTGGGCCGTTAACCATTCGTCGACGCGATCCGACAGCAGCAACACCTCGATACCCTTCTTGCGGAAGATTTCCAGGTGCGGGCTGTTTTTTGCGGCCGAGTGCGAATCGGCGGCGATGTAGTAAATCTTGTCCTGGCCCTCCTGCATGCGACCGATGTAATCGTCCAGCGAGACGGTTTGCTCCGCTGCATCGGTATGGGTCGTGGAGAAGCGCAGCAACTTGCCGATTTTTTCGCGGTTGGCGAAATCTTCTGCCGGACCTTCTTTCAATACCTTGCCGAACTCGGTCCAGAATTTCTGGTACTTTTCCGGATCGTTCTTGGCCAGTTTTTCCAGCATGCCCAGCACTTTCTTGGTCGAACCGCTGCGAATGCTGTCGATGACCTTGCTGCCCTGCAGGATCTCGCGCGAAACGTTGAGTGGCAGATCGTTGGAATCGATCAATCCACGCACGAAACGCAGGTACCGCGGCAGCAGTTTTTCCGAATCCTCCATGATGAATACCCGTTGCACGTACAGCTTGATACCGTGGCGCGGCTCACGATCATAAAGATCGAAGGGCGCACGTGCGGGAATATATAGCAGCGAGGTGTATTCGTTGGTGCCTTCGACACGGCTATGGTTCCAGTCGATCGGATCCTCGAAGTCGTGCCCGACATGCTTGTAGAACTCCCTGTATTCTTCATCGCTGATTTCCGAGCGTGCGCGCGTCCATAGCGCCGAGGCCTGGTTGACGGTTTCTTCCTCGATCGTTGTTTCACCGCCTTCTTCCTCGGGCTCGATGGTCTTGTCCATGACCACCGGGAAATCGATATGATCCGAATACGAGGTGATAATCGAGCGCAGCTTCCAGTCGTTCAGCAACTCATCTTCACCGTCACGCAGCTTGAGCACGATTTCGGTGCCGCGGCTGGGTTTTTCGATCGATGTGATCTGGTATTCGCCCTTGCCTTCGGAAACCCACTCGACCCCCTGATCGACCGCTGTGCCGGCCTTGCGCGTGCGCAGCCTGACTTCTTCGGCGACGATGAAAGACGAATAAAAGCCGACGCCGAACTGACCGATCAGCTTGGCGTCATTCTTTTCGTCGCCCGTCATCGCGTCGAGGAACGAGCGGGTACCCGACTTGGCGATGGTGCCGATGTGTTCGATTACTTCGTCGCGCGTCATGCCAATGCCGTTATCGCTTACGGTAATGGTGCGATTGTCCTTGTCGTAGCTGATCTTGATCTTCAGCTCGATATCTTCTTCGTAGAGGCTGGCGTCCGAGACGGCGCTGAAGCGCAGACGGTCGCAGGCGTCCGATGCGTTGGATATCAATTCGCGCAGGAAAATCTCCTTGTTCGAATACAGCGAATGGATCATCAAATCCAGCAGCTGGTTGACCTCGGTTTCAAAACCACGGGTTTCGGTATTGGCGGCAGTCGTCATGTCTGCTTGTCTCCGGCAATAAGGGTTACAGATTCAAACGGGATATATGCGGTTGTCGGCCTTAATTTCAAGCGTTCGCAACGGCGCGCACGGCGGGCAATTACTGGCCACCCTGGCTCAGCCAGAGTTGCTGAATCTTGTGATTCAGCACCGAGCGTCGCGCGGCATCGTCGGTTATCGCGAGCAACTCCTGGTAAATACGGCGCGCATCGTCGACCAGGCCTGATTTCTGCAGGCTCTCGGCGGCGTTATAGCGAGCCGTTTGCGCCCACGGGTCCATCGAGTTCGGCGCCGGCAGCATCGCCGATTGCAGGTACAGCAATGCGGCCTGGTCGTATTTTTCCAGCCCGCGGTAGGAATCGGCGATCCAGTAAAGGATTTCGCGCCGCTGCTTGGGTTCGATATCGAGCCGCAGTAGCTGGGTAAAATGCGCGATCGCCTGCGCATGCATGTTGACGGTTTGCATGTCGAACAACACCTGCAGGATACGGTCAGTAGCCTCGGCACTCGGTTCGCGATACTCGGTGATCAGGTTTCGCAACACCTGATCGCCTTCATCGTAACGGCCACCGAGGATTAACACGCGGGACTGGCGTAGCTGCCAGTCGAAGCGACTGGTTCCCTCCGGGATGGTGTTCAGTCCCGACATCAGCCGGGTAGCCTTCTCGATATCGGCGGCCCTCAACGCCAGGTCGACCAGCGGATATCGAATGCCCACCGGAATTTTACGTGCGCTGGAAAAAGTTTCGCTGCGATTGAACAGGTTATCCAGCAGGTTGTGCTCGGCTTCGTCGATCTCGGCAAAGGTTTGCATGTAACCGTCGGCAGCCCGGTTCGCGATTTGTGCGTCGTCCGATCTGAGGATTAGCATCGCGTACAGCGAACGTGATTTGACCGGCGTGATCTTGCTCGCGTTGTTGGCCAGCTCGAGCCATTTCTCGTCATCACCGAGCAGGAGCTCCGAGCGGTTGCCGACCAGTTCCGCGTACTCGAGATAGGCCTGCCACAGGAGATCCACCGGTAACTGGAACAGTTGCAAAGGCGACTGCACGGCGCCACGGAACAGCAACTCCAGTGCTACCACGCGATCGACCGGCGCCATTTGCTGCGCAACATGGTAGGCCAGGGCCCATAGCGTAGCGCGCTCACCGGCATCGATGCCTTCGGCCTGGCTGCGCTTCTTGATCTGTTGCCATAATTCAGACTTGTCGACCCGGCCGAGCCGAAAACTGGCATAAGCGCTGGTCAGCCTTGCCTGCCAGGTCTTGTTATCCTTTAAAAGCAGAAGCGCCTGCTCATCCCGGCCCGATTCGATCGAAACCCGTGCGCGTAACAGTAACCATTCGAGGTCGTCGGCATCGAAGTCCTGGTCGAAGCGTAACATTGCGACGCGGGCGTCCTCGATGCGGCCATCGCCGAGATAGGATTCGATGACCTGGCGCCGCCAGGTCTCGTACTCGGCGGATTCACGCGCGTTGGTCTGCCAGAGCTGCCGGCGCAGGATCTCGCGAGCCGTCAGGTTCTGGCCCAGTTCGAGAAAAGCGCGGGCCTGGTAGGTCGCCGCCTGGCGCTTGAACTGTTGCGGAATATCGGCAGGCAGGGCTTCGATCCGTACCAGCAGTTCATCCCACTGCTGCCATTGCGTCAGAATCGCAAGGCGTTCCTGTTCCCACAGAATCCATTCGTACAGGTCTTCGTCGACCTTGGGCTGTGCCTGATCGAGCATTTTCAACGTCAGATTCGGCGCGCCGGCAGCGGAAATGTTTTTCAGCAGGTTTAGCCGTTCGTTGGCCGCGAGTGGCGCACAGGCGAGCGCCAGGATCAACAACAGCGATGTTTTCGTGATTTTCATGGCGGCAGAAAAAAGGCGTGTCGAAAAATCAAACACGCCTTTTATATCCAGTATTGCTACACGCTGTCTATAGCTTTTCCCGAATACGCGCCGCCTTGCCGGTGCGGCCGCGCAGGTAGTAAAGCTTGGCGCGACGCACCTTGCCGCGGCGCTTGACCTTGATTTCGGCGATCAGCGGGCTGTGCGTCTGGAAAACGCGCTCGACGCCTTCGCCATGAGAAATCTTGCGCACGGTAAAGGCCGAATTGATGCCGCGGTTACGCTTGGCGATGACCACGCCTTCGTAAGCCTGCAGGCGCTCGCGCGAACCTTCCTTGACCCTGACCTGCACCACCACGGTGTCGCCCGGCGAAAACGCGGGCACGTCGGTCTTCATGTTTTCCGCTTCGAGTTGTGCAATGATGTCGCTCATTTCAATTCCTCAACTAAATCAGATCTAGGCGGTTTCTTCACCGCTACCGAGTCTTCTCAAACTCGACGATATATTCATCCAGCAAGGCCTGTTGCCTTGCGTCCAGCCGAATCCGCTCGAGCAGATCCGGCCGCCGTTGCCAGGTTCTCCCCAGCGCCTGCTGTTCGCGCCAGGTTTCGATGTCACGATGGTTGCCGCTCATCAGTACCTCGGGCACGCGATCACCTTTGTATACTTCGGGCCGCGTATAGTGCGGACAATCCAGCAGACCCGCACTGAACGAATCCTGCTGCGCCGACGCCTCGTGTCCCAGCGTTCCCGGAATCAGCCGCGCCATCGCATCGATGCATACCATGGCCGCCAGTTCTCCGCCGCTGATGACATAGTCGCCCAGCGACCATTCCATATCCACTTCCCGCCGGATCAGCCGCTCGTCGATACCCTCGTATCGACCGCATAAAAATATGACCGATCCGAGGTCTACCTGCTGCGCCAGCTTGCGCTGGTCGAGCAACTCGCCCTGCGGGCTCAAATATACCAGCCGCGCATCCGGGTTCTGTTGCCGAGCCGCCGCGATCGCATCTTCCAGCGGCTGCACCTTCATCAGCATGCCGGGGCCACCACCGTAGGGCCGGTCATCCACCGTGCGATGCCGGTCGTGCGTAAACTCGCGCGGATTCCAGCAGTGCAGCTCGAGCAGTTTCTGCTCGGCGGCACGGCCGACTACTCCGCAGGCAATCACCTGTTCCACCAGTTCGGGAAACAGCGTGATGACATCGATCCGCATGTCAGTACTCGGGCGACCAGTCGACCACCAGCCGACGCTTACCCAGATCCACTTCGCGAACGATCTCGTCCATGACAAAAGGGATCAGACGTTCGCGATCGCCTTTTAAAACCATGACGTCGTCGGCCCCGGTTTCCATCATCGCGGTGACTACCCCGAGGGGCTCGGCCTCTAGCGTTTCGACCTCGAGCCCGATCAGGTCGGACCAGTAGTATTCCCCGGCTTCGAGGCCGGGCAATTGCCGCGGGTCGATAAAAAGCCGGCAGCCGATCAACGATTCAGCCCGGGTTCGATCATCGACCCCTTCCAGCTTGGCGATAACGTTTTTGCCCTGCAGCCGTCCTTTTACCTTTACCGCCTTGAGTTCATCGCCCTGCTCCACCAGCCAGGGACTGTAACTCACTATGTTCTCGCGCGGACTGGTATTGGAAAATACCCGGATCCAGCCTTTAATACCCTGTGCGCCCAGAACATGCCCAACACAGATCACATCATCATCGTGTTGGTCCATCATGTTTAAGCCGCGGTCTTGCGTGCTCCCTTGATCAGGTTAGCGACACGCTCACTGGGCTGGGCGCCTTTCGACATCCAGTAGTCGATGCGTGCATCGTCAAGACGCAGTTCTTCTTCCTGGCCACTGGCCCTGGGATTGAAGAAACCGACGCGTTCGATATAGCGGCCATCTCTCGGGCTACGGCTGTCGCTGACGACCACGTGATAAAACGGGCGTTTTTTCGAACCACCGCGTGCCAATCGAATAGAAACCATTTAAAAACTCCAAAATTTAAACCGGCCAAACATTACCTGTACAACGACAGGCAACAGTCTGCCGCTGACCCCTGGGTCAGAAGACCGCGTATTGTACCTAAATAAAGCCGCCTGTGAAGCCCGAAATCCCTGTTTTTTCGAGTTTTTTCCATATTACAGGGGCGGAAACGAACGGCTGGTATTGTTCCAGCGTTTTAGGCTTCCAGGGCATCCGCGGGGAGGGCTTCGCAAAAGGCGCTCCGACCGGCGCTGCGCGCCGGTCGGCACATCCCTGTGCCGCTTGGGCCTAGGCATCCCTGCCTAGGCACACTTTTGCGAAGCCCTCCCCGCGGATGCCCTGCGAACACTTAAACAAGTTTGATAATCCCGGTGAATACTCGAAGTCGATACTTAATTAATAAAGTCGACGACGAGGTATCAGCGTCTTGCAATACTGTGAGGCGTGGTCATCGGTAAGGCTTTTCGGGGGCGTTGCGCGCCAGGGACGGCGCGCACGAGCCTACAGGGATGTATTTACGGCGTCCCCCGAAAAGCCTTACCGATGGCCGCGCCGTCGAAGCGAAACTTCAGTAATTTGGGAGAAATCGGGGTCTGTCCCCCTCGAAGAGAGTCGTTGGACCAATCGAATCGGTCTGATTCTACATCGGGAAGCCAGGAGGGAGGCGGCCTTTCATACCGCGCATCATGTTGGCCATGCCGCCCTTGCCGCCCATCTTTTTCATCATGCGCTGCATCTGCTTATGCTGCTTGAGCAGGCGGTTGACGTCCTGGATCTGGGTACCCGAACCCAACGCAACGCGGCGCTTGCGCGAACCATTGATGACCTCGGGTTTACGCCGCTCCAGCGGGGTCATCGAATCGATGATCGCGACCATGCGCTTCATTTGCTTGGCGTGAGCCGGATTCTGCATCGCCTGCGTAACACCGGCGCCCATGCCCGGCAGCTTGTCTATCAGATTGCCGAGGCCGCCCATATTTTCCATCTGGGCAAACTGATCGCGCAGATCTTCGAGGTCGAAACCCTTGCCCTTTCTGACCTTGCGCGCGAGCTTTTCGGCTTTTTCGTGATCGACCTTTTCCTGCGCCTGTTCCACCAGCGACAAGATGTCGCCCATGCCGAGGATGCGCGAAGCAATGCGGTCGGGATGGAACGCTTCCAGGGCGTCGGTTTTTTCGCCGGAACCGATGAACTTGATCGGCTTGCCGGTAATATGCCGCACCGACAGGGCAGCACCGCCACGCGCATCGCCATCGATCTTGGTCAGCACGACACCGGACAGCGGCAGCGCATCGTTGAAGGCCTTGGCGGTATTGGCGGCATCCTGGCCCGTCATGCTGTCGACGACGAACAGCGTCTCGGCCGGTTCCACGGCCTCGTGGATCGCACGAATCTCGTCCATCATCTGCTGATCTATGGCAAGCCGGCCGGCGGTATCGAGTATCAGCACGTCTGCGCTAGCCTTGCGCGCCGCCGCGACCGCGTCGCGCGCTATGCTTAGCGGCTGCTGATCCTTGTGACTCGGGAAAAACTCGACGCCGACTTCGCTCGCCAGCGTCTGCAACTGATCGATCGCGGCCGGACGATAAACGTCGGCGCTCGCGACCATGACCGCCTTCTTTTCGGTCTCGCGCAGGCGGCGCGCCAGCTTGGCCACGGTCGTGGTCTTGCCCGCTCCCTGCAGACCCGCCATCAGCACGATCACGGGTGGCTTTTGATTCAGATCGATCTTCGCCTGTGATTCGCCCATGATCGAGACCAGTTCGTCGTTGACCACCTTGATCAGGGCCTGCCCCGGCGACAGGCTGCTGATGACTTCCTGTCCGAGCGCCTTTTCGCGCACGCGCTCGATGAATTCCTTGACCACCGGCAAGGCGACGTCAGCCTCGAGCAGCGCCATGCGTACTTCACGCAGGCTATCGCGAATATTGTCTTCGCTGAGACGCCCCTGACCACGCAGGTTTTTCAGCGTGCGGGATAAACGATCGGTCAGATTTTCAAACATCAAAGGATCTCGTCAATTCACGGAAGGACGACAGTATACTTTAATCCTACGGTAAATAAGTAAACTGTCCCCGAATTTCACTACGGTAAATAAGTAAACTGTCCCCGAATTTCGAAACTAGAATTTGAATACTTCGCCGCCCTTCAACTGGTGCACCTTGAATTCGGGCATGGCCTCTACGCACTGCTGGTAGATCAGTTCCTCGTCGCCCGGCTTGAAATGCGTCAACCAGACATCGGGGCGATGCTTCAATTTCTGAATGTCTTCGCCCAGCAGTTGGGGGCAATAGTGCTTGGAGACCTTGCTGATCTCGATATCGTTGTTCGAGAACGCCGACTCGACGAACAGTAAATCGATATTTTCATATCCGTTGAGCACGTTCCATAAATTGTCGTTGGTCGTGGTGTCACCGCTGAAAGCGACATTGGCGCGGCGCGACGACAGGCAGTAACCCACGCCGGGCACGGTGTGATTGACCTCGATCATTTCGATATCGCGCGATCTGATCGAAATCTTGTCGCCGGGATTCATGACTTCGAACTGCAGTGAGGGATTTTCGCGGGTTGGCAATTCCGAGAAATCCGGCCAAATGACCCAGTTGAAGATATGCGCTTTCAGCGCCTCGATGGTTTGTTCCTGCGCGTACACGATAATCGGCTCATCGTGCACGCCAAACATGCTGTCGGCCAGCAACGGCAAACCGACGACGTGATCCATGTGGGAATGCGTCAGAAAAATGTGCCGAATTCCGGTCATTTGATTCAGCGGTAAATCGCCGAGACCGGTTCCCGCGTCTATCAACAAATCATCATCTATCAGGAAAGAGGTCGTTCGCAGGTTTGCACCTATGCCGCCGGCCCACCCAAGTATCTTAATTTGCATATAGCTAAATTGCTGTCCTTTAAATTTTCCGGGGTGCATCCAGTACCTGGATTACTGTATAGCAAACACGGGTCGGAGGAATGCAACAAATCATATTCCCATCGAACCTGTAATATACGGAAATCAATGGATTGCAACTAATAGTACATCCATATGCCGATAAATCCGAGCTGGTTCACAAATTACTGTCGATCCCAAGTTAACAATTTCACCTTCCAGGCCGGTTAAACCTTCCGCCAGGCAGTCCTTCCGACTAGTGCGGCATGTCCGATTTTCAGTTACACTTCCTAACCTGAATCATTAACCGAAAAACATGTTTCCCACCATTGCCAGCGCGCTCGCAACCGTCTGCTACTGCCTGTCGGCGTTTCTGATTTACAAACAGTTGGGTACCGCGCAGCATCAACGCTGGGTTGCGCTAGCGCCCGCAGCCGTTGGCATGTTATTGCAGGCGGCCTCGCTAAATATGCTGATCATCCAGCCGCAGGGACTCAATCTAGGATTTTTCGCGGCCTTCTCGCTGATCGCCTGGTTGATTTCGATCCAGATACTGCTCAGCAGCATTTACCGCCGAATCGAAAGCCTCGGCATCATCGTCTTCCCGGTCAGCGGCTTTGCCAGTATCTTCGCCAGCCTGCATTTTACGGATCACCTGATCACCACCAGCAGCAACGCCATCCAGGGACATATCATGGTATCTGTCATCGCCTACAGCCTGATTACGCTGGGGGCATTCCAGGCCGGCCTGCTGGCTTATCAGGATCGTTCGATCCGGCATCATCACCCCGGCGGCTTTATTCGTTTCCTGCCGCCGCTGCACGATATGGAAACCCTGCTGTTCCAGTTTCTCGCCTTTGGCTTCGTCTGTCTCAGCGTGTCGCTATTGACGGGTTTCCTGTTCGTCGAGGACATCTTCGAGCAGAAACAGACACACAAGGTGGTTTTATCCAGTATTGCCTGGGTCATACTCGGTGTCCTGCTGTTCGGCCGAGTCAAGTTTGGCTGGCGCGGAAAAACCGCGATTCGCTGGACCCTGTCCGCCTTCGTCTTCCTGATGCTGGCCTTCTTCGGCAGCAAGCTGGTACTGGAATTCATCCTCGCTTAGCCTGAAGAATGCAACAGCCGGACCTGGGCCTTGCATTAAGATATTGAAATCCTTAAATCACATGATTCTTACAAACACAAAATCAACAACGCGACTTGTAACCGGCCCAGGACCTATCGCAGCCCTGGCTGGTCCAGATACGCCTGAACCTGGCCTTCCCTCAACCCATAGCTACGGCTATGGATTTCGGTCGGGCCGCGCAGGTTCAGCCCGGCGTTCAGACGTATCTGTCCTGCGTCGGTATGCCGCATCACGGCATCCGGGATGCTGGCGCAATCTTCAGGCCAGGCGCGGCAGTTGAACGAAATTCCGCTATATTGGCTGTTTATCGCTTTTGTCGCGTTAATTCTGCTATCGGCATTTTTTTCGAGCTCGGAAACCGGGCTCATGAGCCTGAACCGCTACCGCCTGAAACACCTCGCGGACAAAAGTCACGGCGGCGCCATGCGCGCGGTAAAGCTGCTGCAGCGACCCGACAAGCTGATCACGCTAATCCTGTTAGGCAACAATTTCGTCAACGTGCTTATAACCCAGCTCGCGACCTATATTGGTTATCGCCTCTACGGTGAAGCCGGCATCGCACTGGCGGCCGGCCTGCTAACCTTGATCCTGCTGCTGTTTGCCGAAGTTACGCCCAAAACGCTGGCAGCCACCAACCCGGAAAAAATTGCCTTGCCGGCAGCTTATGTCTATCAGCCGCTGGCGAAGATCCTGATGCCACTGGTGGTGATCATCGACTGGCTGGCGAAGGGGGTGTTGAAGCTGTTTTTGCTGTCAAACAAAAAAACCACGAGTGACGCTCTGACTTCGGAAGAGCTGCGTGTTGCGGTGAACGAAACCAGCGGCCTGATTCCCGATTCACACCGCGACATGATGCTCAGTATCCTCGACCTGGAAAAAGTAACCGTCGACGATATCATGGTGCCACGTAACGAAATCCTCGGTATCGACCTCGAGGACGACTGGCACGAAACACTCAAGCTGATCACCAACCTGTCGTATACCCGCATACCGATTTACTCGGGCAACATCGATAACCTGATCGGGGTTGCCCTGATGCGTAAAATTCTGCCGCTGCTGCTGAACGACGATTTCACCCCGGAGACCCTGGTCGACCTGACGCGCGAGGGTTACTTCATTCCCGAGGGTACGCCGCTGACCACGCAGTTGCTTAACTTTCGCAAGAACAAACGGCGCGTCGGTTTCGTCGTCGACGAGTACGGCGATATCCAGGGGCTGGTCGCGATCGAGGATATCCTCGAGGAAATCGTCGGTGAATTCACCACCGATCCCAGCGCCCTGCACCAGGACTTTTTCCAGGACGCCGACGGCAGCTTCCTGATAGACGGTTCCACCCATATCCGCGATATCAACCGAAATCTCGAAATCGAATTGCCGAGCAAGGGTCCGCGCACGCTCAACGGATTGATTCTCGAACACATGGAGTTCATCCCCGAGGCCGGTACCAGCGTCAAGATCAGCGGCTACCCGATCGAAATCATGCAGGTCAAAAACAATATGGTCAAAACCGCTCGCCTGTCATTGCCGGAAGACCACGATATTACCAGCCCGCAATCCGAGTTACCGCTAAATGGCTAAGTCGTTGCAGTTCCAGTGCCGCGAGTGCGCGGCTTTGCTACCCAAATGGTCCGGTCAATGTCCCGACTGCAAGAGCTGGAACAGTATCGAGGAAATCGCCGTATTGCCTGCCACGGCGGGCAACCATGGCCACTGGCACGGCGCGGCCGGCGAGCCCGGGATCATGACCCTCGATCAGGTACCGACCAGCGACAGTCCGCGTTTCAGCAGCCAGATCGACGAGCTCGACCGCGTGCTCGGCGGCGGTCTGGTCGAAGGTTCGGTGATTCTGCTCGGCGGCGATCCCGGCATTGGCAAGTCGACAATCCTGCTGCAGTGCCTGACAGCTATCAGCCAGGAACGTACCGCGCTGTACGTTACCGGGGAAGAATCACCTCAACAGGTCAGCCTGCGCGCGCACCGCCTTAATCTTCCTGCCGCACAGCTGCAGTTGCTGAGTTCGACCTGCGTCGAGGATATCATTACACAGGCGCGTGATAACAAACCAGCCGTGATGGTCATCGATTCGATCCAGACGATTTACAGCGCGAACCTGCAGTCGGCTGCCGGCTCGGTCAGCCAGATCCGTGAAAGCACGGCGATGCTGGTGAAGTTCGCCAAGCAGTCGAATGTGACTATTTTCCTCGTCGGCCACGTTACCAAGGAGGGCCAGCTGGCCGGACCCAGGGTGCTCGAACACATGGTCGATACGGTGCTTTATTTCGAAGGCGACAGCGCAACTCGCTACCGCGTTATCCGCGCGGTCAAGAATCGATTTGGAGCGGTCAACGAACTCGGTATCTTCGCCATGACGGACGCGGGTCTGAAGCCGGTCAGCAATCCGTCGGCGATATTCCTGGCGCAGCACGATCAACCGGTATCCGGCAGTATCATCATGGTTTCGCGAGAAGGTACGCGTCCCTTCCTGGTGGAAATCCAGGCCCTGGTCAGCGAGTGCCATAGCGGCAATCCGCGCCGGCTCAGCGTCGGCCTCGAGTCCAACCGCTTGGCGATGTTGATCGCGATACTGCAACGCCATGGCGGCATTCCGCTATACGACCAGGATGTTTTTATCAACGCGGTTGGCGGTGTGCGTATTGCCGAAACCGGCGCCGACCTCGCCATCATTCTCGCCATACTTTCGAGTTACCGCGACCGTCCGCTGAATCCACGCACGCTGGTGTTCGGCGAAGTCGGGCTATCCGGAGAAATCAGGCCGGTTGCCAATGGCGAAGAGCGCCTGCGGGAAGCCAGCAAACACGGCTTCGAAAGCGCGATCATTCCAAAGGCTAACCTGCCCAGGGGAGGCAACTTCAGGGATTTGCAGCTAATCCCGGTCAGTCATTTAGCTGACACCCTGAATACTTTATAATCACCCGATACCGACTACGAGCAGTCCCATGGCGGAAAATAAAGACAACCTCAAGGATTTCGAAAAATCCCTGCAACACCTGGAAAAAATCGTGAGCCAGATGGAATCAGGCGAACTCGGCCTGGAGGAGTCACTCGAGCAGTTCGAGAAAGGCATCAAGCTGGCGAAGAATTGCCAGGACACGCTGGCCAATGCCGAGTTGCGAGTGGAGCAATTGATCGAAAAAAACGGACTCCAGCAAACCGTCCCTTTCGAGGACCTGGATGAAGATTGATGCCCAGGTTTTCGAATCTCTTGTTGCAAAATATCAGCAAAGAGTAGACGCGGCCCTCAATCGCTGGTTGCCGCCGTCCGACGTCAATCCTCTACGACTGCATCAGGCGATGCGCTATGCGGTGCTGGCGCCGGGAAAAAGAGTGCGCCCGATCCTGGTGTACGCGACGGCCTCTGCGCTCGGTATCGAACTCGATCGAGTCGATGGCGCCGCCAGCGCGGTGGAGATCATCCATGCCTACTCGCTAATCCACGATGATTTACCGGCGATGGACGACGACGACCTGCGGCGCGGGCGCCCCACCTGCCACCGCGAGTTCGACGAAGCCACTGCGATACTCGCCGGAGACGCGTTACAGGCGCTCGCGTTTTATATCCTCAGCCACGACCCGTCAATGACCACGGATGCCGACGCGCGCCTGCAAATGGTCGAAAAGCTTTCGCTGTTTTCCGGGTCGCGGGGCATGGCCGGTGGTCAGGCGATCGACCTTGCCGCGGTCGGCAAAACGCTGAACATCGCCGAACTCGAAACCATGCACATTCACAAGACCGGGGCCCTGATTCGCACCTGCGTGCAGCTGGCCGCGCTCAGCACCAACCAACTCAGTCCGCAACAATTCCAGGCGCTGGATTCTTACGCCAAGTGCATCGGCCTGTCTTTCCAGGTGCAGGATGATATCCTCGATGTCACCGGCGACACCGACACCCTGGGCAAAACCCAGGGTGCCGACAGTGCTCGCAACAAGCCGACTTTTCCATCCATTGTCGGCCTCGAGGCCTCACAGGAAAAAGCCCGCGAGCTGCACCAGAAAGCGCTACAGGCGTTATCGATATTTGGTGAGGAAGCCGATATTTTACGGTATATTTCGGCGTGGTTCGTCGAGCGCAAAAACTGAGCAGGATGCCGTGCTGGATAACAGTGTATTGAAAAATCTAAGCGAAACATTTCCGTTACTGGCGCAGATCGACAGCCCGGCCGACCTGCGTCAACTCGACGAGGCACGGCTGCCCGAACTGGCGGCGGAAATTCGCGCATTCCTGCTGCAAACCCTGTCGCAAACCGGTGGACATCTCGCCTCCGGGCTCGGATCGGTCGAAATTACGATCGCGCTGCACTACCTGTTCGACACGCCTCACGATCGCCTGGTCTGGGATGTCGGCCACCAGTGCTACCCGCACAAGATTCTGACCGGTCGCCGCGATTGTATGATCAGCATGCGTCAGAAAGGCGGCCTTTCCGGTTTTCCCAAGATCACCGAATCCGAGTATGACCACTTTGGCGCGGGCCATTCGAGCACCTCGATCAGTGCCGCCCTGGGCATGGCAATCGCGGCACACGCGCAGGACATCGAGCGCAAGACCGTCGCCATCATCGGTGATGGCGGCATGACCGCGGGCATGGCTTATGAGGCACTGAATCACGGCGGTGCAATCGACAATGACCTGCTGGTCATCCTCAACGACAACGAAATGTCGATCTCGCCCAACGTCGGCGCAATGTCGAAGTACCTCTCCAGTATCTGGTCAGGCAAGATTTACTCCAGCCTGCGTTCAGGTAGTAAAAAAGTGCTCAAGCGTATTCCCAGCGCCTGGGAACTGGCCAAGCGCGCGGAGGAACACGTCAAGGGCATGGTGACGCCGGGCACGCTATTCGAGGAACTCGGGTTTTCCTATTTCGGCCCGATCGACGGCCACAACCTCGGTGATCTGCTTTCTCTGCTGCGCAACCTGCAACAGTTATCCGGGCCGCGTATGCTGCATATCGTCACGCGCAAGGGCCAGGGCTATCCACCGGCGGAGCAGGACGCCTGCAAGTTTCATGGCATCGGTCCGTTCGACCCGGACACCGGGGACGTGAAATCCTCGGCCAGGCCGGGTACGCAGTCCTATACCGCTGTCTTCTCCGACTGGCTGGTCGCGATGGGACACAAGGATTCCAGGCTGCAGGCGATCACGCCGGCGATGCGCGAAGGTTCGGGCCTGGTCAAGTTTTCCGAGGCAATGCCTGAACGCTACCATGATGTCGGCATTGCCGAACAACACGCGGTGACGCTGGCGGCGGGCATGGCACGCGAAGGCCTCAAGCCGGTGGTCGCCATTTACTCTACCTTCCTGCAGCGCGCCTATGATCAGTTCGTGCACGACGTCGCGGTACAGGATCTCGATGTAACCTTTGCCATCGACCGTGCCGGCATCGTCGGCGCCGACGGCGCTACTCATACCGGCAATTTCGACGTGGCTTTTTGCCGCTGTATTCCCGGCATCATCATGATGGCGCCGGCAAATGCCGAGGAAATGTTTTTATTATTGAACACCGCCTACGAGTATCCCGGGCCGGCACTGGTCCGCTATCCGCGCGACAGTACCGCGCAGGCGGATTCCGTCAACGTCGACGAATGCGTCGAAATCGGCAAGGCCGTTCAATTGCGCAGCGGTAAAAAAACCGCCCTGATGGTATTCGGCAGTCTTCTTGATATCGCCCGACCGATCGCCGAGGAACTCGACCTGAGCCTCATCAACATGCGATTCATCAAACCGCTGGATGAAGCGATGATCGAAACGCTGGCGGCAAGCCATGAATTCCTGATCACGCTGGAAGACTCGAGCATTGCCGGCGGGGCCGGTTCGGCCGTGCTTGAACTGCTCAACCAGAAACGAATCCAGATTCCGCTGCTGTGCCTCGGACTGGACGATTTCTTCCCGTCGCAGGGCAGTCGTGAAGAGATACTGGCAGACTATGGGCTCGATCCCGCCACGCTAAGCAATTCGATCGTCGAATTTACCCGCGATTAGCCAATCCACGCAAAAATACGGCAAAAATTTGCATCGCGAGGCATATTTTCGCGGTTTTATCCGGCTCCACCGGTTTTAATTAATGGCTTCCGTGGTTTTATTCCCCTACAATGATGCCTGTTCGGTCGTGAGACCGGGCGTTAACATCACAAGCTACAGAGTAATATTATGTCTGAAACAGTAACTGGTACCGTTAAGTGGTTTAACGATGCCAAAGGCTATGGTTTTATTTCACAAGAAGGTGGAAAAGACGTTTTCGTTCATTACAGTGCGATTCAGGCTGAGGGACACAAGACCCTTCAGCAGGGCCAGACCGTAACCATGAAGGTTACCGACGGCGCCAAGGGCCCGCAGGCCGAAGACGTTTCCCCCGCTTAATCAAAATAATAATAACGACATTATCTTTCCCCTGATCCCGGCCGATGGATGGCTGGTTCAGCACAACCGGCGAAATCCTCGGTTTCGCTAAACGGGAGTAGTGCCGTAAAAATCCGCTTTGCTGACCGATACTGCTATCGCTATCCGTTATGGTTAGTGGGATAATCACCACCATGACTATTTGCCTGAACTCGACTCCGCAGTATAATACCCGACCGTTTTGCTCTGTTATTAGCATGTCGATACTAACAATACGTTCCTCCATTCATGCAGTCTGCAGCAGCGGTGTGCGCGGGGCTTGCAAAGGAATCAGGTCATGAATGGTGAACCTGCTACCTCTACCGTTCCGACGATTCCCGACGTTCAGGGGACCGCCGATACGCGAGAACTAGCGATCAACAAGGTCGGCATCAAGGATATTCGGCACCCGGTCATCGTCAAGGATCGTTCGGACGGCAAGCAACATACGATCGCGACCTTCAGCATGTTCGTATTCCTGCCGCACCAGTTCAAGGGCACGCACATGTCTCGCTTCGTGAAAATTCTCAACGATCACGAAAAAGAGATTTCCTATACCTCGTTCAACGAAATGCTGCGCGAAATGGCCGAATTGCTGGAAGCGGAATCCGGTTATATCGAAATGCACTTCCCCTACTTCGTTAACAAGAAGGCACCGGTTTCCGGCGTCGAGTCGCTGCTCGATTACGAAGTGTCTCTAGTGGGAGAGATCAACGCCGGCACCACCAGCACGCGTATCAAGGTGCAGGTACCGGTGACGAGCCTGTGCCCCTGCTCGAAATCGATTTCCGACTATGGCGCACACAACCAGCGTTCGCACGTAACCGTTGACGCCAGGACCAGCGGCTTCATCTGGATCGAGGAATTGATTGATATCGTCGAAAAACAGGCTTCCTGCGAGCTTTACGGACTGCTCAAACGCCCTGACGAGAAATATGTTACCGAGCGCGCTTACGACAATCCCAAGTTCGTCGAAGACATGGTGCGCGATATCGCGGGTGAGCTAAACAAGGACGACCGCATTCGTCAGTATGTGCTCGAGTCGGAAAATTTCGAATCGATCCACAATCACTCGGCTTATGCGCTGATCGAGTTCGACAAGGATGCGCAGCAGGACTGATCGCTGCCGTGCTTAAACCGTAATCCAGTCGAAACCGTTTTCCTGGTTGGCCATCACCGGCTCGGGAACATGATCCAGTTGGCGAATCAGCTTATCGACAATAGCGGGATGGTTGTTTTTTTCCGAAATATGCGCGGCAACCAGGCACACCAGGTTGCGCGTGTCGATTCGCCGCAGTAAATCCATCGACTGCGAGTTGGACAAATGCCCGTGATTACCGCCCACACGCTGCTTCAGCATTTCCGGGTAGGGCCCGTTCTCGAGCATCTCGGGATCGTAGTTGAATTCCAGCAACAAACCGTCGAGGCAATCAAAGGCTTCAACGATATGGCTGGTTATATGTCCGGCATCGGTTAACAGGCCGAGCCGCCGGCCGTTGTCGAGCTGGTGAAAGACAAACTGTAGCGGTTCGCTGGCGTCGTGCGGCACCGTCACCGGCAACACCTCGATTTCCCCGATGGTTACGTTACGGCCAGCGACCAGGCTGTGATATTCGAATTCCGGCGGTAATGTGGCGCGCGCCGTGCCGACCGCGGTCCACAACGGAATCCCGTGTTTTGCGCAAAGCCGCTGTACTCCGCCGCTGTGATCGCTATGCTCGTGGGTCATCAGAACGGCATCGATGTGCTGCGGCTCGAGATCCAGCCGTTGCAGGCGCGCGGTAAACTGTTTCAGGGAAAATCCGTTATCGACCAGCAGCGTGGTATCGCCCTGCTGTATCAGGGTTGCATTACCGCGGCTGCCGCTTCCCAGCGAGGCGATTCGCATGGGGCTTACTTGAGATCCTGGTACAGCAGGGTCATAAACTCGGCGCCCTCGGGCGACGTATCAAATTCTCCCTTGCTGTCTTCGATGTTTACCCGTGTAAGCTCATGGGTTTCCTCGGACAGAATGAGCAGAATTTTCCGCTGGTCGGTTTCGGTTGCCGAAACCAGCGAAAACAGGCCGGACTCTTTTTGCGACTCCTTGATCTCGATAGTCACGGCAAAAATACCTTCGCCGGCAAAACCGGTTTTGAACTGCGCAGTTTCGACCTCGAAGTTCAGACGCTCCAGGCTGTGATAAACCCGGTTCCAGGCAATATGGTAAGCATCCCTGATAATCAAAAACGGTGAATTTTCATCGCTGTCGAGTCGCATGTACGCACGCGGTTTGAATAATTTGACGTTTTCCCGCTGTTGATCCACTTCCGCCTGTTGTAATCCAAGATAAATCATCAGGCGAGACAGCATTTCGATTTCGAGCTCGGGATCGGGCTTGCGATATTGCCATTCGGTATCATCATCGCCTTCGCTACCGACCACGGTCCTGCTTTCCTGAGCAGTGTCGAGCACGTATCTGTACTCGGTACCCCGATGAGCGATGTAGATTCGACTCCTGCCCTGCTCGTCACGAGCGATTCGGGTTTTGTACTGATCCTGGACTGCGGACAGGTCGTCGCCGGCGAACAATCGTTCCAGCCAGCTACCCTTTTTCTCGGTAGATCCCACTTCCTTGAGAACCCACTCGGTTTGCATGATGCCGATTACCGGTTCATCAACGGTGAGTCTATATCCCTCGGAAGCCCAGAAGTTTTTTACCAGTTGATACAGATCATCGACCGGCTCCTCGACGCTGAGCCAGTAAAAATTCTCGCTGCCTTCGAGCCGCAGCGATTCTACGTTGGCCAGCACGGGAATCTGATCGCGGGCCGATTCATCTTCGCCGGAAAAAACTTCAGGCAGCTCGAACTTCGACTCGGTCTCGGAGCGGATCAGATCAGGCGGTATTTCGAGGTCGTCACCAACCGAGGCATCAAGATAGCGCAAATCCGGGCCAGTATTGCAGCCGATAATCGACAATGCCGACGCCAAAAGCGCCAGGGTATACAGCGATCTCATAAAGCTCCGCAGGCGATCAAGGCCTGTCTGAGAGGTTCCTGGTGCTCTGCGGACAGCTCGGTCATCGGCAGGCGCAGATTCAGCTCTCCGAATCCCATCTGCGAAACCGCCCATTTCACCGGAATCGGATTGGATTCGATAAACAGCAGACGGTGTAAATCCGCAATCTCGGCATCGGCAGCGCGCGCTTCCGCCTGCTTGCCCTCGAGTGCGAGGCGGCACATGTTGGCCATCTTCGCGGGTACCACATTGGCGGTTACTGAAATCGCTCCGTGGCCACCGTTCAAAATGAATTCGCAGGTCGTCGAGTCGTCACCGGTCAGCAGCGCGAAGTCGTCGTTAACCTGGCGCTTGATATCGGCCAGGCGCTCCATGCTGCCGGTGGCCTCCTTGATACCGACGATATTGCCGACTCTCGCCAGTTCTGCGACGGTGTCAGCCTGCATGTCGCAAGCGGTACGACCCGGCACGTTATACAGAATCTGCGGTATGTCGACCGCTTCGGCGATCGCCTTGTGATGCAGCACCAGACCTGTCTGCGTCGGCTTGTTGTAATACGGGGTTACCAGCAGCGCGGCCTCGGCCCCGCATTCGCTGGCGCAACGGGTTAACTCGATAGCTTCCGCGGTCGAGTTGGCGCCGGTGCCAGCGATCATCGGCAGGCGCTGCTGGATTATCTCGTAGCTGCGATGGAGCAATTCGCAGTGCTCCTTCGGGCTCAGGGTGGCTGACTCACCCGTGGTGCCGGCGATAACCAGCGCCTCGGTGCCTTCGCGCACATGAAAATCGATCAACGCTTCCAGTTGAGCGAAATCGACATCGCCATTACCCAGCATGGGAGTGACCAGTGCCACAATACTGCCTTTAAACATGGATACCTCGGATGCCCAGGTTTTATCAAGGGGCGTATGTTATAAAGAAAACCGCGTATTTTGAAGCTATTCCTGTGAATGCAGGAAAGTTTTCCAGGATTGCACGCATCTTGCTGGAAGGCCCCACTACGGCAGATTCAGGAGACCCCGGCGGTCCCACGCATCGGGTGCTGCTGCGCAGCTTCCGGAATGCCGAATGAAAACCGAAGTGGTACTCAACCACTTCGGTTTTCATTCGGCAATGAGATCCTCCGACGGCCAGGCCTTAAGAATCGCCTGGATCAGGGTCGCCAGCGGTATCGCGAAAAACACACCCCAGACGCCCCACAGGCTGCCGAAAAAGACTACGGCGACGATAATCGCAACCGGGTGCAGGTTGACCACCTCCGAAAACAGCAATGGCACCAGCAGGTTTCCATCGAGAAACTGGATGAATCCGTAAATTACCAGCAGCCATCCGAACTCGGACGTGAATCCCCACTGGAAGAAAGCAATCAGTGCAACGGGAATGGTCACAACCGTTGCCCCGACATAGGGAATAATCACCGACAGGCCGACCGCGAGGCTCAGCAGCATGGCATAGTTAAGCCCCATCAACGCAAACGCGATGTAGCTCGTGACCCAGATAATCAACACTTCGATGACCTTGCCGCGTACGTAACTTGCGATCTTGATGTCGAGCTCAGCCCAGACGGTGCGCAGCAACCTGCGCTCCTCTGGCAGAAAATTGGCCAGCCAGCTAAGAATCTTGTCCTTGTCCTTTAGAAAGAAAAACACCATCAATGGCAACAGAATCATGTAAACCAGGAAGGTGATGATACTGACCACCGACGACAACGAAATACTCACCACACGCTGCCCCATTGACGTCACTTCGGTACGCGCCATGGTCAGGATTTCCTCGATCTGTTCGACGGACACAAAATCTGGATACTGCTCCGGTAGCTGCAGCAACAACTGCCGGCCCTTACCCAGCATGTTCGGCATTTCCCGAAACAGTTCGCTGACCTGCTTCGACAGCAGCGGTAGCAATACGAAAAAGGTCAGAAGAATCGCCGCTATCATGATCGCCGTGAAAATACTCGCCGCCATGGTCCGGCCGATGTTGAACTTATGCAGCCAGGCCACCAGTCCCTCGGCCAGGTAAGCGATGATGATCGCCACGATGATTGGCATCAAATGGGTATTGAGAAAAAAAATCAGCAGCCCGCCGACTACCAGGATGAAAGCGAAAATAACCGTTTGCGGATCGGTAAAATGGCGGTGGTACCATTGCTGTAAAATTTCAAACATGACGTGACAAGCTGACGCGGAATCGTTGGATCTTTAGCTATTTATTCTTTTTAAAATAAGTCTGTGCAAAATCAAGTAGTTCCTCCATCACCGTGACGCGAAATTTCTGGCGTTGCCGCACGAACGAAAAAGGACGGCTCAACGGCGGATCCAGCTGCAGTTCACACAGTGTATTGAGTTTCAGCTCCTTGTCGATTATCGAGCGCGAAATAATGGTTATGCCCATGCCCGCCTCAACCGCACCCTTGATTGCCTCCGGGCTACCGAGCTCGAGACTCAGATTCATTTCGTTGGGGTTGACGTTTTCATCCATCAGGTACTGCATAATAACTTCACGTGTGCCCGACCCTTCTTCGCGGCTGATAAACGGGTACTTGACGATTTCACCAGCCATCACCGGGCCTCCGCGCTTGACCAGCTCATGGTCCGGCGCTGCAATCACGACCAACTGATCGTCGTGGCATACCTCGACGATCAGGTTTTTATTGCTCACCGGCGATTCGACCACGCCGAGATCGATAACGTTATGCTCCACCATCGACACGATACCCTCGGAATTGGATACCTTGAGCCGCAGGTTAACCTCCGGATAGCGGGTTTTGAATTCACCGAGCAGCGCCGGCAACATGTACTCCGCGATCGTCGTGCTGGCGCCGATAGTCAGGGCACCGCTGATTTCCCCGGTCAGGTCGCGCACCGAATTCTCCATCTCCGAATAGAGATCGAAAATACGTTCGGCAAACTCGGCCACCCGCTCACCGGCCGGCGTCAGATTAACCTTGTTATGCGTGCGGTCGAACAGTCGGGTATTGAAATATTCCTCCAACTGGCGGACCTGGAAGGTTACCGCGGGCTGGGTCATATGCAGGGCTTCGGCAGCCTTGGTAAAGCTCAATAATTTGGCTACGGTGTGAAAAACCTTGAGTCTGCGATCGCTCATTCGGCAAGTAAGCCTATTTATCGGGGCATAAATTATATATTGTTTTTATCAATACCTACAGAAGAGATAAATTTAACTGATGAGAAAAGTCGCAAAATCTCTGCCTGATCAAGATTTGACATTAAAAAAAGATGGTAAATATCTGGATGACAACTATTCTTGTCATTCGTAAACTATTTAAATTGCAGCACGGACAGAATAACAAATGCGCTACTCGATTTTCCTGATATTACTGGCGTCGATGTCGCTTAATGCGGGAACCATCCACAAGTGGGTTGACGATGAAGGCAATGTCCACTACGGCGACTCGCCTCCAGCCAGCGTGAAAACCGAGGGTGTCCGCGTACAGGCGGCGCCGAGCAACCCCGGAAAGGCGCTACCGCGCCTGTCCACGCCGGGCTCGGCGGAGCCTACCGATACCGCTGCTAACGGCAGCCCGGCCGACGAAAGCCAGGTGCCCCAGGACCAGGCCCAACTCGCCTGTGACAACGCCCAGAAAGATCTGAAAACCATTGCCAGCAGCAACCGTATCAAGCTCAGGATGTCCGATGGTAGCACCCGCTACATGACAACCGAGGAAATCGAGGAACGCAAGGCCCAGGCGCAAGCCGACGTCGAAAGGTTCTGCCAATAATCGGGCGCGATCTCTAAATACCTGTTAACCATCCGTGGAACCTCTATAATGCGCCGAATCTGAAATATTCTGGTGCACCCTTACCGTGTTTGATGACTTATGAGAGCTTCCCGATTCCATCTCGCCACCCTCAAGGAAACCCCGGTAGACGCCGAGATCGTCAGCCATCAGCTGATGCTTCGTGCCGGCATGATTCGCCGTCACGCGGCCGGCGTTTATAGCTGGCTACCCCTCGGGCTACGTGTACTGCGCAAGGTCGAACAAATCGTACGCGAGGAAATGGACGCCGCCGGTGCGCTGGAATTGCTGATGCCCTCGTTTCAGCCATCCGAACTGTGGCAGGAATCGGGACGCTGGGACCAGTTCGGACCGGAGCTGTTGCGCCTCAAGGACCGCCACCAGCGCGACGCCTGTATCGGCCCGACGCACGAAGAAATCATTACCGATATCTTTCGCCGCGAGGTCGCCAGCTACCGCCAGCTGCCGCTAAACTTTTACCAGATTCAGACCAAGTTCCGCGATGAAATCCGACCGCGCTTCGGCGTCATGCGTTCGCGGGAATTCATCATGAAAGATGCCTATTCCTTTGACATCGACCCGCAAGGGATGCAGCGATCCTACGACATCATGGATCAGGCCTACGTCAACATCTTCGATCGCTTCGGTCTCGATTACCGTGCCGTCAGCGCCGATTCGGGCGCAATTGGCGGTAGCACGTCGCAGGAATTTCACGTACTGGCCGATTCCGGCGAAGATGCCATCGCCTTCTCCGACGAAAGCGATTTCGCGGCCAACATCGAAACCGTCGAGGCACTACCGCCCGCGGCCGAACGCGCCGCGCCGACGGCGCCGATGGAAACCGTGGACACACCCGGCATGCACACCATCGAGGATCTCGCCCGGGGTCTCGGCGTCAGCGCGCGGCAAAGTCTGAAAACGCTGATCGCAGAAGCCGACGACGGTAATCTGGTCGCACTGGTGCTGCGCGGCGATCATGAACTCAACGTGCTCAAGGCGGAACGTCTCGACGGGGTTGCAAGCCCGCTGCGTATGGCTCAGCGGGAAAAAATCATCGAGCTGCTGGGCAACGACATCGGTTCGCTAGGTCCTGTCGGCCTCAACATACCTACCTTTGTCGATCATGCTGCCGCGCAGCTCTCCGATTTCGTCTGCGGCGCCAACCAGGATGAAAAGCATCTGCTTAACGCCAACTGGGGTCGGGATTGCGAGGAACCCGAGAGCGTCGATATTCGTAACGTCGTCGAAGGCGATCCCAGTCCCAATGGCAAAGGCCGACTCAAGATACTGCGCGGCATCGAAGTCGGCCATATTTTCCAGCTCGGCCAGAAGTACTCCGAATCCATGCAGGCCACGGTGCTCGACGAACAGGGCAAAACGGCTTTCCCCTACATGGGTTGTTACGGCATCGGTGTCACGCGCGTAGTCGCGGCCGCGATCGAACAAAACCATGACGACAATGGCATCATCTGGCCCGATACGCTGGCGCCGTTCCAGCTGGCGATCTGCCCGATCAATTACCATAAGTCGGAGCTGGTCAGGCAGGCAGCCGACGAGTGCTACGAACAGTGCCGCGCACGCGGAATCGACGTGTTTCTCGATGACCGCCCCCTGCGGCCGGGCGTTATGTTTTCCGACATGGAATTGATCGGAGTTCCACATCGTCTGGTTTTCAGCGAGCGCGGTCTCGCTGCGCAACAATTCGAATACAAGGGTCGACGCGACGAAAGCGCCAGCGACCAGCCACTGGATCAGCTCAACGACTTCCTCGTTCAGCTGTTTGCTATGCCATGAAATTCCGCCCGGGCAAGCTTGCCGCTATCCTGCTATTGCCACTGCTTTTGCTGTCGGTGTACGAATCAGCACAGGCCTCCGCCGACCCCGAGCTACGACGCCTGCTAAAAGAAGCGGTCGAGTCGGAGGCCGGTTTCGTCGACCGTTTCGACGCCGAAGTCTGGTTGCTCGACATGTCCCGCCGGCTGGAAAAATTCGTCAAGAATCCGGCAACGCGGATCGAGATGCTCAAGCAGGTGCACTACGAGGCCAGCCGGGTCGGCATCGAACCGGAACTCGTGCTCGCGGTGATCGAGGTCGAAAGTCGCTTCGACGAATTTGCGATCTCGGTTGCCGGTGCTCGCGGGTTGATGCAGGTGATGCCCTTTTGGCTCGAGGAAATCGGCATCTCGGATAAAAACCTGTTCAAGATCCGCACCAACCTGCGCATGGGTTGCACCATTTTACGCTACTACCTCGATATGGAGCCCAACAGTCTCGGCCGCGCGCTGGCGCGTTATAACGGCAGTCTGGGCAAGACTGTTTATCCCAACAAGGTGATCAGCGCACTGCACAAAAACTGGTTCAAGCAGTAAAATCTGCCTGTCCACAACAGGCATATCGAATCAGTCCAGTTTCATGTCGCTTGCCAGCAAACTAAGGCGCATTACCCTCGACCGGCAGGGCCTGCTGAAATCGAACCATTTCGGCCGCGGTAAAAACGCAACCCTGCGCGCAATCGAACAACTCGGTTATGTTCAAATCGACACCATCTCCGTGGTCGAAAGAGCCCATCACCATGTCATCTGGTCACGCGTGGCCAATTATCGGCCGCAGTTTCTCGAACAGCTCGTGCGAGAGCGCAAGCTCTTCGAGTACTGGTCGCACGCCGCGGCGTGGTTACCGATGTCGGACTATCGGTTTGCCCTGCCGCGCATGCGCAAACTCAACGGCGAACGCGACTGGTTCGAAAGCTGCGACCGCAAACTGCAGCGGGAAATCATAAAACGCATCGAAATCGAGGGCCCGTTGCGGGCGCGCGATTTCGAAGACCCGAAGCACCGCAGCGACGGCTGGTGGGAATGGAAGCCAGCCAAGCAGGCGCTGGAACAATTGTTCATGCAGGGAGAACTGATGGTCAGCGGGCGCGACGGCTTCCAGAAAGTGTATGACTTGCCGGAGCGAGTTTTGCCCGATTGGGTGGATACCCGGGAGCCCGATATCGACGAATACGCCGAACACTTGATCGACAGTACGCTGCGCGCGCATGGTTTCGCTTCACAGGCCACGATGACTTATCTACGCAAGGGTCAACAACTGCGTGCGGCCGTCCGGCATGGACTCGAGGCTCGTATCGAAAGCGAAAAGCTGGTCACCGTCGATCCGGGGAACGGCGCCGAGGTTTACATCGATCCGGAAGTACTGGAAAGCCGGGCGCCGCGCAGTACTGCCCAGGTACGCATCCTGTCGCCGTTCGATAACGCTATTATCCAACGCCAGCGGGGGCGGGAAGTATTCGGCTTTGACTACCAGATCGAGTGTTACCTGCCCGAGGCCAGGCGCGAATACGGTTACTTCTGTCTGCCGGTTCTGTACCGTGATCGATTTATCGGCCGCATCGATTGCAAGGCACACCGCAAAAACGGCCAGCTCGAGGTAAAAGCCATGCATCTCGAAGACGTCCCGGACGAGACATTCGATTTGGCTTTCGCGCAGGCGCTCGAGGCTTTCGCTTCATTCAACGGCTGTCAGCACATATCGGGCGCCTGCCGGACCTGAACGAAAACGGCTATCGCTTCTGACCGGCCCGGTAATTGATCCACACCGCTACCACGCTCATCAGGGACAACAGTACCAGAGGCCCCAGTATCGTAAAGTCGAGCAGCAAATCCAGCGACAGCGAACTAGCCGCACCGTAAATCACACGCGCATAGATGAATGATTTGATCGAAATACCGAGAATCGCGGCAACGATAAAATGCATCAGGTTTGCCCTCAGAATGCCGGCACTGTAGTTGACCAGCGAGTGCGGAAAGCCGGGAAACACGCGCATCGCGAACAGCGTAAAAAAATTGTCCTGCGCCTGCATCAGGCGATAACTGCGAGAGTTTTCGATTCTGCGTTTCCAGTCCTCGGTCAGAAATCCCGAGAAAAAATAGGCACCGAGACCACCGAGGGTGCCGCCGGCGGCAAGGATGAAGGTTGCCATCGGCGGCGCATACAGGGTCGCGGCAACCCACAGGAACAGCGAGCCCGCCAGGGCGAAGGTAAATAACAATGCCTGCGCCAGAATCAGCACAACGACCAGCCACCAATGCCGGGCGTAATCCCGCGCAAGATCGATAATCGACGCGGCATCGAGCAGGCCGGCATACTCCATTGACAGGCCGATCACGATCAGCACCGCGACCAGGATCAACCTGAACAAATGTCGTCGAATCAAGTGCCGCTACCCTAATCCTAATGCGCTCGAACGGACAGGTTACTGCAGGTCCGCGATGCTGGCCGGCCGCCAGCTCGCATGCTGGACTAGCCATTCATCCTGTTTCACCAGGGTCATATCGAATGCGTAAATCTGGGCGCGTAACGCCGACAGGGCGTCGATATCCGCGATCAGGCTGCCGGCCATGGCAACATGCATGCGAACCTGTGCCCGGTTATCGCCAAGCAACTCGATGTCACCGATCCTGGCAAGTAAATGGATATTTTTATGTCGAAAAAAGTACGCCCGTAACAGGCTGCTAAGCTGCTTCTTGTTATAACCTTTCTGGTCCTGGTAGGCGCCGTGAATCATGTTCGCGAGGTCGCTGGAGTTTCTCGCCTCGGCCGCCTCTACGGCGCTATCGATAAATGCGCGAATTTCGTCCTCGGGTGAAACGTCGGTGCCGCTACAGGCCTGCAACAGCATTCCAACCCAGAACAACAACAGGATGCGGGCCAGTGGTCTCATGATGCGCAATCGATCAGGTATCGTAACGCG
This sequence comes from Gammaproteobacteria bacterium, assembly GCA_020354435.1. Lineage (GTDB taxonomy): Bacteria > Pseudomonadota > Gammaproteobacteria. Next base: position 2,423,964 of record CP070646.1, on the reverse strand, counting down.
GCGGCGCCACCTTGAGAACTTCCTCGATCGTGGTCATGCCGCGCGCCACCTTTTGCGCGCCGGCCAGATTCAACGGCTTCATCCCCTGGCGGATCGCGGCCTTGCGAAACCTGATCAGGTCGAAGTCGTCCGTGATTTCCTGCTTCAGGTCGTCGTTGAGCGGCATCATCTCGTAAATACCGACGCGCCCGAGGAATCCGGTCTGCCGGCATTCGAGACAGCCCTCGGCGGCGGCGATTTTTTCCGGCGGCGAAGTAGTCCAGGGTTTAATCAGGGCTTCCCAGTCGCGCATGTTAAAACTGGTTTCGTGTTTGCAATGCGTACACAGGGTACGCACCAGTCGCTGCGCAACCACGCCGATCAGGGTAGCGGTTATCAGGTAAGACGGTACCCCTATTTCAGCCAGACGCGCAATCGCCGAAGGCGCATCATTGGTGTGCAGTGTCGACAGTACCAGATGTCCGGTTAGCGCCGCCTGCACCGCCATCTCGGCGGTCTCGCGGTCGCGTATCTCGCCGACCATGATGATATCCGGATCCTGACGCAACAGGGTTTTGACGCCGGTTGCGAAATCGAGATCGATGTTATGCTGCACCTGCATCTGGTTGAAGCTGGGTTCTACCAGTTCGATCGGATCCTCGATCGTACAGACATTCACTTCCGGAGTGGCCAGATGCTTGAGGCTGGTATAAAGCGTCGTGGTCTTGCCGGAGCCGGTCGGGCCGGTTACGAGGATAATCCCGTGGGGGCGAGAAATCATGCTGTTCCAGATTTCGGATTCCTTTTTCTCGAGGCCGAGCGCGGAAAAGTTCTTCACCAGCACTTCCGGATCGAAAATCCGCAGCACCAGCTTTTCACCAAAGGCGGTCGGCATGCTGGACAGGCGCAGCTCGATCTCGGCACCGTTGGGCGATAATGTCTTGATGCGACCATCCTGGGGTTTGCGCTTTTCGGCAACGTCCAGCCGTCCCATGATCTTGATCCGGCTGACGACCGCGGCGGTGATATTGGCCGGAATCTCGTAGACCTGGTGCATAACGCCGTCGATGCGAAAGCGCACGTTACCCTGCTCGCGTCGCGGCTCGATGTGAATATCGCTTGCGCGCTGATTAAAGGCATACTGCATTAACCAGTCGACGATACTGACGATATGCTGGTCCTCGGCGTCTACCTTGCCGGTTTTGCCCAGCTCGATGAGCTGCTCCAGGTTCTGGATATTACCGGGCATCTCGCCCGTGGCCTTATTGCCGGCGCCTTCCATCGCCTTGCTGACACTGTAGAACTCGATCAGGTAACTCTTTAGCTCCTGCGGATTCGCCAGAACCCGGCTAATCGGCTTGTTGACGATGCGATCCAGCTCGTCCATCCATTCCTGGTTGTAGGGATCGGTAACCGCGATTACGACTTCGTCGTCGGTCACCTTGACCGGCAGGATGCCGAAGCGAGACGCGTAGGCGTAGGAAACGATGGAGGTACAGGAGGCGACATCCATTTTCAGCGGATCGAAATGGTATCGCTCCAGTCCGGATTGTTCGACCAGCCAGTCGGTCAACCAGTCGAGCGTCAGGATTTGCTGGGGATCCGATTTATTGGTCCACTGCCGTTTGGCGATGATTTCCAGCGGATGCAGCGATTTTCTGTCCTGCGCGGAGACCAGCGACGTTACCATGCTGGCATTTTCCTGCTCGACAATTTCCTCGGATACCAAGGTTTCGAGTATCCCTTCCAGGCTGCAGACAGGGGGTTTATTCAAGGTTTATCCCGGGAATAATGCTTTAATGCATATTAGCAGGAATTCGCAGACTTGCAGCGCGGATTACTGTGACGTGGCCTGCACGGGTTGCCAGTTTTCGATGAACTGCTCGATCATGTCGCGCGTAACCGGGCCCACCTGTCGCGCAACAACCTGGCCTTCCGGAGTCACCAGAAAGGTTGTCGGCAGTCCTGGAATCAGACCCAGCTCCGATTTCTGCGTCGGTTTCGAGGTAAATACCGGGTAGGTAATAAAATAGTCGTCGAGAAAGGTCAGCAGTTGCTGTTTGCCTATCAGCTCAGTGTTGATACCGATGACAATCGCGTCCTTATCTGCGTGCGCATCATGAAATGCCTGCAGCTCGGGCATTTCGACGATACAGGGAGGACACCAGGTAGCCCAGTAGTTGACCACGACCCATTTGCCCTCGTAGCTACTCAGGTTGACCCGGTTACCGTAAACATCCTGCAACGGCATGTCGACCGCGACTGCGGGACAGGCCAACATGATCGACAACAGCAGGCCGCAAAAAAGTCGTTTCATTAAGCGCAACATTTCAAACTGGATTCCGTTTCTTTAAGAAAGCAAATATCGGTTTAAGTTCAATTTTTCGCAGCTCCGCCGGAAGCTCCGTGACAAAGCTGCTGCCTGGCTGGAATGAGCCATTCTCACACGGTTGCGTAAGCGAATCAAAAGCTGCGTGACGTCCATGAGCTGCTAAAAAAAAAGCCCGCATCAGCGGGCTTTTTTCGAACTTGACTGGCTCTATTGTGCCAGGTAATCCAGATCCGAAGCCTCGGTTTCGCCGAGCGTCCAGGCTCCACGATTCTTGGCATGCGCGATAGCAGCACCGCGCTCTTCACCCTTGGCCTTGGGAATATAAAAATATTGCCCCGGGTAGATCAGATCGGCGTCCTTGATCTGGCCAGAGTTGGCCTTGTAGATCAGCGGCCACATGTACGGATCACCGTAGATAGTGTCCTGTCCGGAAATGTTCCACAGATTGTCGCCGCTAACGACCAGGTATCCACCGATATAGGGAGATTCTTCTTCGACAGGCTCTTCCGCTTCGACCACCGTGGTTTCAGCACCCTGCAGCGCGGCGATGGCCTCTGCGGCAGCATCCTCGGCCTTGTTAGCCAGGATCTTGGCGCGAACGTTTTGACAATCGGCGGCAGCCTGCTCTGCTTCCTCGATGATCTTGGCGTTTTCTTCCCACTCAGCGCCCAGGTTTCTGGCGCGAGCATTCTTCAGCTTCGCGGCATAAATAGCGTTACGGACTTCTGGCGTCGCACCCTGACATTCTTCCTCTGCCGCCATTTCGGGCGCGGCTTCGCCGGTTGAAGTTTGCTGACAGCCAACGATCATGCCTGAGGTCAGGACGGCAATCGCCGCGACCTTAAGGAGTTCTGTAGGTTTCATCTATTATATTCTCCGAGAACTTTTATTGAATTAAGTACTTAGCAATCTGGATAGCCCATTTTGCCAAGAAGACTACATTGATCAACCCTTTAGAGCAAGTTTTTAATGTAAATATTACTCATTTGAGCCCGATTATAGCCCAGTTTTAAAAGTTTTCATGTCATCGTTATAACAACCCTCTTGGAGACCTTCGCCGGGAGTATTCGTCCGACTATTGATAATGCACCGACGTTATTGTAAAACAACCGCAGTTTTTGTCGGCAGGGCCAGAAAAATGAGCCAGGAAAAACTCGTTATTTACCACAATCCCAGGTGCAGCAAATCGCGGGAAACGCTGCAAATTCTCGAGGACAACAATGTCAGCCCTGAAATTGTCGAGTATCTCGAACAGCCACCGACGCCGGAGGAACTGACCAGCATTATCGGCAAGCTAGGGGTCAGCGCGCGCGATCTGCTGCGCACCACCGAGCCGGTTTACCGGGACGCCGAGCTCGATGACGACAGTTTGACCGACGACGAAATCATTGAAGCGATCTGCGAGTACCCCGCCCTGTTGCAACGTCCGATCGTGGTTGCCGGCGACAAGGCAATCATTGGCCGACCGCCGGTCAAGGTGCTCGACATCATTGCATAAAATTCTAATCGTTTATTACAGCCGGCATGGCAGCGTCGCCCGCATGGCGGAGCAAATCAGCCTCGGGATCGACTCGAACGAATCCTGCGAAGCCGTGATTCGCAGCCTGCCCGAGGTATCGGCAAGCAACACGCAAAGCGAAGCAACCGTGCCCGAAGAGGGCGTGCCCTATGCGCAAGTCTCTGACCTGGAAAACTGCGCCGGCCTGATCCTGGGCAGCCCCGGATATTTCGGCAATATGGCGGCACCGATGAAGCACTTCCTCGATCAAACCAGCCGCCTGTGGTTGTCAGGCGCGCTGATCGGCAAGCCCGGCGGGGTCTTTACCGCGACTTCGAGCCAACACGGCGGGCAGGAAACCGTACTGACCAGCATGATGCTGCCATTACTGCATCACGGCATGCTGGTAACAGGCATCCCCTACTCCGAACCTGCGCTTAACCAGACCAGCACGGGCGCGACACCCTACGGCGCCAGCCATGTCGCCGGTCAGCAGGGACAGGCGCTGAGCGATCACGAGATTGCGGCCTGCAGGGCGCTGGGACGGCGAATCGCCGAAATTGCCTGCCGTATGAGCTAAGACAACAGACGTAATGCACCCGCTGCAAATCATCAGCCTGCTATCCTGGTTCGTGTTGCTAGTGTTGCAGTCAAGCCTGCTGCTGCCCGGCAGCGGGTTTAATCCGTACTGGGCCGGTCTGCTCGTGATCGCCCTGCTGATTCCGGCGCGCGGCCTTTTCGGCGCACGGCGTTACACTTACAAGTGGGTCGGTTTCATGACGATGCTGTATTTCTGCATCGGCATCAGCGAACTGGTATCGAGTCCGGCGCTGCGAATTTATGCTTTCGGCACCACCATCAGCAGCATGTTACTGTTTCTGTCGAGTATTTACTTCGCCCGCTACCTCGGCCTGCGGGCTAAACCGAACGATCCATCAGCGCGGTCTTGATCAACGGAATCGTAATCTTGCGCTGGTGCGACAGGGAGGTTTCGTCGAGTTGCCGCAGGATCGACATCTGCGCCGTCAGATCGCGTGCATAGTGGGTCATCAGGTAAGAGATCACTTCATCCGACAGTCCGATACCGAGCAAGCTTGCGCGATGGCGCAGAATTTCGCGGATTTCCGCATCGCCGCTAACGGGTAACTGCAGCATCAGGCCCCACTGCAGGCGGGAGCGAAAATCATCCAGGCGGGTTTGCAGGTCATCGGGACGCAACGACATTGCGAACAGAAAACGTAACCCGCCATCGCGACAACGATTGATGACCTGGTAGAAAAAAGCTTCCCACTCGGGATCGCCGGCAATCGCGTCCAGATTATCGATAGCCAGTACATCGCATTCGCTGTAGCCATCGAATTCGCTAGCCGCACAGTGTCGCAACTGCGCACCATCGTAGATCTGCAAAGCCGTGCCGTGCCGGCGCGCATAGTCGGCGCTGGCGTTGAGTAAGTGCGTCTTGCCGCTGGATGCCGCACCCCAGAGTCCGACCTGGCTTTCGCCCTCGCCTCGCAGCAGCGCCTTCAGGCTGGCAACGATTAGCTCGGCCTCGGCGCAAACGAAATTATCAAAACTGAACTGGCGGTCGAGCGAAAGCGGTAACGCGATCTGTTTAATTACTCACCCCGCGATCGATATAGCTGTAATTCAGAATAATCTGTTCTTCGCCCTGGGTGCTGACCTGCGGAAAATCTTCCTGCTCGAGCACTTCGCCAAACTCGATCAGGCGCTGCAGGTCCTCCGGATCGTTGCGTAGCTTCAGTCGGTAAGTGACGACGTCCTGGTTGATCATCGCAACGCGCACGCTTTCGACAACGTTAAGCGACTTCAAATACTTCTGCACCGAGATCAGCTTGTCGATACCTTCGAGCGCGGATACGCTGAGTAACAGCGATTGCTCTACCCGGCGGTGATCCTCGAGCGCATACTCCAGCGCGAGGATTCTCGCCAGGTGCCGTATGACCTGGTCGACAACGGCCTGTTTCGACGAAGCCTCGTGGCGCCACTTGAAAATCTGATCGGCAAAACTGACCTCCCAGTCACCGTGCCAGCCCTTGCCGCTGCGGCCGACAATTTGTCCTACCAGCAGGGCGTCCGGTGCGTAGCGCTGCGCCATGGTCCTGATATTGTCATACTCGCGAGAGACGATATTGCGAATCTTGACCAGAGCAATATCCTCGAGGTCCATCAATGGAAACAACACCGGTACCGCGTGCCGCTTAGCCGCCTGGTCCAGGGTTTCGATCAGATCGGGAGTCGTATCTTCCGATACCAGCTTGATGTTTTCGTTAACGTCGTAGGATATGACCAGCAGGCTGCTTGGACGTTCACGTCCCCAGACCGGGAAATTGTGTTCGCGCAGCAGGCCTTCGATCAACTGCTGGTCGAAATCGATACGCAAAAACAGGCGCCCGGCGTCAAACTCCTCGTCCCCCGGCTGGCTACGGTTGATGTAGCGAAACTGCTTGACGTAACGCGCGCTGCGTTCGGTCGGCCGCTCGAACGCCGGGCTACGCAGGGCATCATCCGACCCGCTGACCTTGACTATGACCTGCTGGAAGGCGCGACTAAAGGATTCCAGCCGCAGGCCGGTGGTCTGATCGGCCACCGGAAGCTCGACCGTGAACAGGTCTTCAACCACCACCGCTGCGGCTGGCCGCCAGCTACTCGCCAAAACCAGCAACAGCGGCAGGAATTTTAACAACTTCATCAGTTTATCTTTTCTCTCGCACGGACTTTTAAATTCAAGGCGTGTAAAATAGCACACCAATTTTATTTCCTGAACCAACAAACCATGAATCCCGGGCAATCTTTGAATTATCGTGCCGCCGGTGTCGATATCGACGCCGGCAACGAGCTGGTGGAACGTATCAAGCCCGCAATCAAATCCACCCATCGGGACGGTTGCATCGGCAGCATCGGGGGCTTCGGCGGACTGTTCGAGCTGCCCCTGGAACGCTATCGACAACCGCTGCTGGTGTCGGGTACGGACGGAGTCGGTACCAAGTTGAAGCTGGCGCTCGATCTCGATCGCCTCGATGGCATCGGCATCGACCTGGTGGCGATGTGCGCCAACGATATTGCGGTACTCGGCGCCGAAGCCCTGTTTTTCCTGGACTACTATGCCACCGGCCAGCTTGAAATAGCGCGGGCGGAAAGAGTGATCGCCGGTATCGCCGAAGGTTGCCGCCAGGCCGGTTGTGCCCTGATTGGCGGCGAGACCGCGGAAATGCCCGGCGTCTACCAGGACCAGGATTTCGATCTCGCCGGTTTTTGCGTCGGCATCGTCGAAAAAGACGGTGTCATCGACGGCAGTCGCGTCGCCAGCGGAAATCGTCTCGTGGCGCTGGCTTCATCGGGCCCGCATTCCAACGGCTTTTCGCTGATCCGTAAAATCATCGAGCTCGGCGGCACCGATCTGTCACAGCCCTGCGGCGATCGAAGCCTGGCCGAAGCGCTCATCGCGCCGACGCGTATCTATGTCAAGAATCTGCTGCAATTGTCCGCTCATTGCCAGGTAAACGCGATTGCGCACATCACCGGCGGCGGCCTGATCGATAACATTCCGCGCGTATTGCCGGATGGCCTCGCGGCCAGGATCGAACGCGCAAGCTGGCAGCTGCCGCCCGTTTTCCAGTGGCTGCAACAGGCGGGCAACATCGACGACCTGGAAATGATGCGCACCTTTAACTGCGGCGTCGGCATGGTACTGGCGATCGACGCGCAGCACGAGCGAGAGTGCCTGCAGCTTCTCGCTGAACTGGGAGAGGATGCCTGGGTTATCGGTGAAATCACCGAACGTGAACGCGACACCGCGGTAACTTTTGCATGAGCCAGACAGTCAGGCTCGCGATCCTGATCTCGGGCAACGGCAGTAATCTGCAGTCGATTATCGACGCCATCGAGGCAGGCAAACTCGACGCCGAAATCAAGGTCGTGATCTCGAATAACCCCAGCGCCTATGGCCTGATCCGCGCTACCCAACACGGCCTGCACACCTGGGTCCTGGACCACCGGGAATTTGCAGACCGCGAGCGGTTCGACAATGCCCTGCAGCACTACCTGCAGGAAATCGATCCGGACTTTATAGTACTGGCCGGTTTCATGCGCATTCTCGGGCCGCGAATCATTCAGGCCTTCGAAGACCGCATTCTGAACATACATCCGTCTCTGTTGCCCGCCTATAAGGGCCTCGATACCCATCAACGGGCACTCGATAATCACGAAAAGGAACACGGCGTCAGTATTCACCTGGTGACTGCCGAACTCGACGATGGGCCCGTTATCGTGCAGGCCAGCTACCCTGTTCATGCCGGTGACAAGGCCGAGGATCTGCAACAACGCGGCCATCGGCTCGAACACCAGATGTATCCGCAGGTGCTGCGCTGGCTCAGCGAAGGCAGCCTGAAAATCGAAGGAGGTCAGCT
>CP070646.1:2390436-2415628 GCA_020354435.1 Gammaproteobacteria bacterium | reverse complement strand
ACGTGACCGACGCGGGCGTAGGCGAATCCGAATTAGCCTTGCTCGAACGCTGCTTTGCGTTGCGCGAGGTGGTCGAGCGCTGGCATCACAAATCAGCCAGGAGCAAAAGCGCTTAACCAGGCTCATCTCGCATAGTCCGGATGTGGGGCGGATAAAGAATGCTTCGCCTTGTTCGCAATGACGAAGCGCGATGACTAAATCATCGAGTGTCCGTTAATGACGGCAAGGTCTCAAAATTCTGAAATAAAACCCACGCCTATCGCCGAGACTTCATAATCTTGCTCATCCACGGACATCATGTACTCGAAGCTGAATGACGAATCGTTGACGCCAAAACCAAAGGAAAATCCGCGGTCATCCATGCTGTCCGGCGTGTCGGCATCATCCATAATTAATTCTTCCGAAATATAACCAAACGCGACGTAGGCAGGCTTTTTTTGGTCGCTACTTGTGCGGAAAACCCCGTATGCATCGAACAAGGGAGCAACTCCCAATCCGATACCCGGTTGCGTATTACTAATGCTGCGATCCAGCCAGTAATCCAGCGATTTTTCTTCGATCTCCGCGCTTGCGCCTGCAAGCTGGTTGTATTCATCCGTCCGGCTTATTGGCCTGGCTCCATCAAATCCATTTTCATGATAGCTGGCGGTGGTGTGGCGATACCCGTCGTAAGCCTGGTTCTCACCTGCTGCCAACGAGGGTGCACTGTAAACAAGTGCGATTGCTACGACTAATAGTTTTCTGTCCATCTGGTACATCTTCTTAATTTTTATGGGTTTTTCCTTTAGCTGATTTGATCACGGCATAGCCAGACTCGTATTCAGCTCATTAAACCTATAGTTTAAATTTGCGTAATCGGGGGAGTGGCAGCGGCATTTACCGACAAGCGGTATGAACAGGTCCTGATTAACCGACAAACGGTATGAATGAGCCCGGTTAGATTTCCATGCGGGAAAATCCAGCACCCTCCGAAAAGCGCTTTACGCCGGGGGAAAACGTCAGAATTCGTTGAAGCCTCCCGGGGTTATTAGTGTCGAAAGCGTGCTCTGAACGAATCGGGTTAGAGCCTTAACCGCGTCAGGTTGCAGGCTCGGTGCCCAGGTCGAAAAGACTGGTGGCTTCGAGCTCGAGTACTTCGACACCATCCTGGTTGTGCAAGTGCCAGCGCCAGCGCAGGATGCCGAGCCATGGCGATTTCGACGCGCGCCGGGTTTCCAGCACGGTTGCGCTCAGCCTCAGTCGGTCGCCCGGGTATACCGGCGCAGGCCACTTGATGTACTCGAGACCGGGCGAGGCGAAGGATTCCGAACTGTCCAGCGCGGCCTCGACGGCGAGGCGCATGGCGATGCCGCAAGTGTGCCAGCCGCTCGCGATCAGGCCGCCGAAACGGCTGTCTGACGCTTTCGCCGGATCGGTGTGAAACCATTGCGGATCGTATTGGCGCGCGAATTCGATGATTTCCGATTCGGTGACTTCGTAGGGTCCCGCGGTGATGGTCTGGCCGGGTTCGAACTGGTCAAATTTCATGCGATCATTGCGGCGTGCCCGGCCTGTGTAGCATACACGGATCCTTCGGCCCGGTCAGACGCCTAGTTGAATCGCACGTAGTCGAAGTCAATCGGCTGGTTATTGATGCCGATTGCCGGTGGCGCGATCCAGTTGGCAAACTGCCCCGGCTCGTCGACTCGACCCATCAGGCTGGCGACAAAGGCGCGATCCTCGTCGGTCGGCAACCATTGATCGGCCCGTTGCTGCCATTGTTCCTCGGTCAGTACATCGCCTTCGGGACTGATGAAGCTGCCGGCAAGGGCGCCGATTTTTCGGTGGAACGCCTTGTGCGGAACCTTGAGTTCGAACGGCAGGCCGGCCCGGCTAATCACGCGGTTCCAGCGCTTGACGCCCGAGGCCGCCTCGCGAATATAATCGTCACGCAGGACTTCGTTCAGTGCGTTCAGCATCGGTACCTGTCTTTCAACCAGTTTGCCGTCGCGTACCTCGAGCACCGGGTAGTGGTCGTTTTTTAACCGGTGATCGTCTTTTCGCTTGCCCTCGGCATAACGGCCCTTGAGTCCGGTCGAGTAGTAAATCGCCGCGTTGCTCGACTCGTCCGCGCCGAACAGATCGACGGTAACGCTGAAGTGAAAGTTCAGGTATCGCTGAATCGTCGGCAAGTCGATCACGCCGGCCCTGCGCAGTGTCTCGCTGTCGTCGGACTTCAACTCATTCATGACGTTGCAAGTACGTTCGATGATTCGCGAGACGCCGGTTTCACCGACGAACATGTGATGTGCTTCTTCGGTCAGCATAAAGCGCGTGGTACGTGCCAGCGGGTCGAAACTCGATTCGGACAGCGCGTGCAACTGGTACTTACCGTCACGGTCGGTGAAGTAGGTAAACATGAAAAATGACAGCCAGTCCGGTGTCTTTTCGTTGAACGCCTGCAGGATACGCGGGTTGTCCTCCTCGCCGCTGCGGCGCTCGAGCAGGGCTTCGCCTTCCTCGCGTCCGTCGCGGCCGAAATACTTGTGCAGCAGGTAAACCATGGCCCACAGGTGACGGCCTTCCTCGACGTTGACCTGGAACAGGTTGCGCAGGTCGTACAGACTGGGCGCGGTCAGACCGAGGTGACGCTGCTGTTCGACCGAGGCGGGCTCGGTATCCCCCTGCGTGACGATGATGCGGCGCAGGTTGGCGCGGTATTCACCGGGCACCGATTGCCATGCGTCTTCGCCCTTGTGGTCGCCGAAGTGGATTTTACGGCCCTTTTTGGCTGGATTCAGGAATATTCCCCAGCGGTACTCGGGCATCTTGACGTAGCCGAATTGCGCCCAGCCTTCCTTGTCGACGCTGACGGCAGTGCGCAGGTAAACGTCCATATCCTGCGATCCCTCGGGCCCCATGTCCTGCCACCATTCGAGGTAATTGGGTTGCCAGTGCTCGAGCGCGCGCTTCAGCGCGCGGTCGTCGGCGAGGTTGACGTTGTTCGGGATTTTCTCGTTGTAGTCGATTGATGACATGGTCTTCTCCAGGGGTTATTCAGACTCGGTTCCAGTCGAACTGCGATTTTTCACCGGTACCGTAAACCTTTAGCGCGCCGCTTTCGCCGACCGCGTTTGGGCGCTGAAATATCCAGTTCTGCCACGCGGTCAGGCGGCCGAATATGCGGGTAAACATGTTTTCCCGTCCGTTGAAACGCAGGTTGGCTTCCATCCCGGTAAGCGCATCGGGTGACAGCGAGACGCGCTCCTCGATCGCTATGCGGACTTCGTCTTGCCAGTCGAGGTCGTCGGGATTGCTGGTAACGAGGCCGAGTCCGAACGCGCTATCGGCATCGAGTGGCTGCGCGATCTGCTTGCGCACGGCGTCAAGCGCCGCCTGCTCGCCATAGAAACGCCGTTCCAGGCGGCTTTCGCCGGTGACCATCGGGTACAGCCCGAAATTGGCCTCGCCGACCGTGATTTTCGGCGAAATGTCGGGCTCGTCCGGCAGTTCCAGGTGGTAACTGCGGTCGCAGGCCAGCGCAAGCTCGAGAAAGGTGCCGGCAAAACAGCTGCCCTCGTCGATCAGCGCGAACAGGCTGCGCGAGGAAACATCCAGCCGGCTCAGGGTGCGCCTGAGCAAGCCGATGGTTTCGCGCACCAGCCAGTGGTCCTGGTCCCGCATCAGCGTTTTATCCATCGTCAGTACCGCGGCGGCATCGCCCGCGGTCTTGAGGATCCAGGTGCCGAGATCGATTTCATTGGTGCGCATAGACAGGATTGCGTCGTCCAGTTCGCGCGCCAGCGCGAGCGGGTACCAGTCCGCGCCGGTCGCCTCGATCGCGGCAATATGTCGCGGTTGCTCGGTGTCGGGCGCGTGCACGGTAAAGGTCGCGGTGCGTGCGCTGCGGTCCATCTCGACCGTGACGTGGCGGTAACGCAGGGCATCTTTCTCGATCGTACGCTCGAGCGGTGTCAGCGCGACGCCCTTGCCGTCCGGCCGGTCGCTTTCGGCGGCCAGCGCCAGCGCGCGCTCGCGCACGGTTTGGTCGAATACAGCAGGTTTGGCGATCTCGTCGACCAGGCGCCAGTCCTTCGCGCGCTGGCCGCGCACGCCTTCGGTGGTAGTGCAGAAGAGATCGGCGAGATCGTGGCGCACGTGGCGCTTGTCGGTGATGCGCGTCAGGCCGCCGGTCCCAGGCAGCACGCCGAGTAGCGGTATCTCGGGCAGGCTGACAGCGCTGGAGCGGTCGTCGACGAGGATTATTTCGTCGCAGGCCAGGGCCAGCTCGTAGCCACCGCCGGCGCAGGCGCCGTTGACCGCGGCGATGAACTTGATGCCGCCATAATTCGACGAATCCTCGAAACCGTTGCGGGTTTCGTTGGTGAACTTGCAGAAATTGACCTTCCACGCGTGGCTGGAGAGGCCGAGCATGAAAATATTCGCGCCGGAACAGAATAGCTTGTCCTTCAGGCTGGTTATGACGACGCACTTGACCTCGGGGTGCTCGAAACGGATGCGATTGATCGCGTCGTTGAGTTCGATATCGACACCGAGGTCGTAGCTGTTGAGCTTGAGTTTGTATCCGGGGCGCAGTCCACCGTCCTCGTCGAAGTCGGCCGCGAGCGTGGCCACGGGGCCATCGAATTGCAGTTTCCAGTGCTTGTATCGAGTCGGATCGGTTTGGTAGTCGACAGGTTCAGTCACGAAGGGAGCTCCGGTAGTATTCTGACAAGCGAAAAGCAATATATTTCACTTTAAAAATTCCGTAAAGCACTATACTGCATTTTCGATCGCGGTATCCAGCTGCAGGATATCGTCCGCCAGGCAGCGCAAGTCGTGAAACGTCGGCTGCAGCGGTTTCTGGCTGGTATCCAGCTGGTAGCGAGCCCTGGAATAGAAGCCCTCACGCGAAGCGAGGATGCTCTTCAGGTCCTGCATCGCTTCGCGCGCACCGGCCATCGGCCGGAAATCGCCCTGTTCGATCACGCGCCGCATGTGATCCTCGGGCTTCGCGCGCAGCCAGATCGTCGTGCAGCAGGATAAAAGCAGGTCGAAGTTGACCGGGTCGGAGACCAGCCCGCCTGGCGTCGCAATCACCGCCTCGGGGTAGATTTGCACGGCCTCTTCGAGAGCGCGTCGCTCGTAGCGGCGATAAGCCTTGCTGCCATAGAGATCCTGGATTTCTGCGATAGTGCAGCCGGCAAATTTTTCGATTTCGCGGCTCAGTTCGATGAATGGAAATTCGAGGTCGGCCGCCAGCATCTGTCCCAGCGTGGTTTTACCGGCGCCGCGCAGGCCGATCAGAGCGATACGTGAGCTGATCGCATTCCCCGCCGAGACTGCGCCCAGTGCTTTACCGATCGCAAGGCGCACCTTGTGCAAGGTTTGCTCGTCGCGGTTTTCCAGCAGCGAGCGGATCATCAGCCACTCGGGTGACGAGGTCGTGACGTCGCCGATCAACTCCGCCAGCGAACACTGTAGCGCCGAGGCAACCTGCAGCAGCACCAGTACCGACACGTTGCCTTCGCCATACTCGAGGTTCGCCAGGTGCCGTTCCGAGACTCCGGTCGCGAGCGACAGTGATTTGCGCGTGATGCCGCCGCGGTCGCGCAGTGTGCGTACGCGTTGCCCCAATGCAACCAGGAAAAGCTGTTCCTCGGTGTCGCGCGACGTGGCCGAAGCGTTTTTCACTTTTCTGGTATTTGCCATGCCTATGCTCCCGTTCCGATTGCTGATATGCAATATAATGCTTGACTTGGTTTCAAGCAGGGATTATTGTTCGATCATGCACAATAATTCATACTGACGCAATTATCAAGTCCTGTATCGGCAGCAAAGGGGACCAATTTATGTCAAAAGCCGAATTTCGAGAGCAAATTCAAGCGCTCACCTCGCAACTGGCCGGTCGCGAGCTGAACCAGGATTTACAGCAGTGGCTTAATGCCGAGCACGGTCCCGACAGCGATACTTTTCGTCAACTGGCCGAGGCTTGCCGCCAGGGCGTCGATGACGGCTGGCTTTGTCAGCACGAAGCCGGCGGTATTCGCTACGGGCGCGTGTTCAAGCCGGAGGCAGATCTGCAGGGTTTTTCGGTCGATGTGGTCGACATGAACGATTGCGCCGGTCCGCATCACCGTCACCCCACTGGTGAAATCGACCTCGTCGTGCCGCTCGAAGGCGACGCGAAGTTCGACGATCACCCCGCCGGCTGGGTTGTCTACGCGGCCGACACGGCACATGTACCGACGGTTACGCACGGACGCGCGCTGGTGCTGTATTTGTTACCCGATGGCAGGATAGAATTTACCCGGTAAACGTGGGCCGGGTCCCTCGATATAACGACATAGCCAATCCCTGGAGGAAGTGATGAGCATCGATAACGTAGCTGCGCCGGGAGAAATTTTTAACTACGCTCGGTATCTACTGGATCTGAACCAGGGACGAGCGGACAAGACCGCGTATATCGATGAGCAGGGTAGTCTCAGTTACTCTGAGCTGACGGATCGCGCACGGCGCCTGGCCGGCGCTTTAACGGCAGCCGGAATACGTCGCGAAGAGCGCGTGCTGCTGTTGATGCACGACTGTAACGATTGGCCGGTTTGTTTCCTCGGCGCAATTTACGCTGGCATCCTGCCGGTCGCGGTGAATACGCTGCTGACCGCGGACGATTACCTGTATATGCTGCAGCATAGCCGTTGCCGTGCCGCGCTGGTATCTGCCGCGCTGCTGCCTGTGCTGCGTGATGCCATGCAAAAAGGCGATCACGAGATCGAAAACGTTATCGTGTCGCGCCCCGCTGACACGCTCGAAGGCGGTGCGGAGGCGCTGGATGCCTTTCTGCAGGCAGCTCAACCGCTGGCGCATGCTGCTGTCACGAGCGGCGACGAGCCGGCCTTCTGGTTGTATTCGTCGGGCTCGACCGGAAAACCCAAGGGCACCGTGCACAGCCATGCCAATCCCTACTGGACGACCGAACTTTATGCCAAGGCCGTCATGGGCATCACGGAGAACGACCGTTGCTTTTCTGCGGCCAAGCTGTTTTTCGCTTACGGGCTCGGCAATGCTCTGACCTTTCCCTTGAGCGTCGGCGCAACCAGCATTTTGCTCGGCGGCCGGCCAACGCCGGATTCGATTTTCGAACGCATGCTCGAGTACCAGCCAACGATTTTTTTCGGCGCGCCGACCGGTTATGCCGGTATGCTGGCGTCACCCGGGCTGCCGTCGGCGGACAGGCTTTCGCTGCGGCTTGCGGTATCGGCCGGCGAAGCCCTGCCGGCCGACCTGGCGCAGCGCTTCACTGCGCACTTCGGCGTCGACGTCATCGACGGCATCGGCTCAACCGAAATGTTGCATATTTATATTTCCAACCAGCCCGGTAAGGTGCGCTACGCATCGTCGGGGTGGCCGGTACCGGGTTACGAAATCGAGTTGCGCGGAGACGACGGTCGGCCGGTGGCCGATGGCGAGATCGGCGATCTCTACGTCAAGGGGCCAAGCGCCGCGATCATGTACTGGAATAACCGGGAAAAAACCCGCGATACTTTCCAGGGCGTGTGGACCAAGAGTGGTGACAAGTACGTGCGTAATGAAGATGGCAGCTACACCTGTTCCGGGCGCAGCGACGACATGCTGCGCGTCAGCGGCATGTACGTATCGCCATTCGAGGTCGAGGCCACGCTGGTTGAACATCCGGCGGTGCTGGAAGCGGCGGTTATCGGCAAGGCAGACGAAGATGGCCTGATCAAGACCAAGGCTTTCGTCGTGTTGGTCGATGGCCATCAGGCGAGCGAGGACGAGCTCAAGGCCTTCGTCAAGGATCGGCTGGCGCCGTTCAAATATCCGCGCTTTATCGAGTTCATCGACGAACTGCCAAAAACCGCGACCGGCAAGATTCAGCGCTTTCGCCTGCGCGAGCGTGAAGCTGGCACATGACCGGCAAAGTCGAGTTCGTCTCGGTTCCGTGGGATGAGCGTGCACTAGACATCGAGTATCAGTGGATCGGTGTCGCAAATGAAGCGGCACCGCTGCTGGTGTTTTTACACGAAGGACTCGGATCGCTGGCGATGTGGAGGGATTTTCCCGAACGCCTTTGCCGGGCCGCCGGTTGTCGCGGGCTGGTTTATTCGCGCCCGGGATACGGGCGCTCGACAGCGCGCGCAAAAGACGAAAACTGGGATGTCGACTTCATGCACCGCCAGGCTTACGCGCTGCTGCCGGCCTTGCTGGACAGGCTTGACGTCGATAGTGAAACCCGCCCGCCGTGGCTGTTCGGCCATAGCGACGGTGGCTCGATCGCGTTGCTTTACGCCGCGGCCTATCCCCGGCGGGTCGCCGGTATTATCGTCATCGCACCGCATATCATGGTTGAGGAACTTTCTGTCAAAAGTATCGAACAGGCGCGCGTCGCTTACCTGCAAACGGATTTGCGCGAACGGCTCGGTCGTTACCATGCGGATCCGGATTCGGCTTTCTGGGGATGGAACGATATCTGGCTGCTGCCGCAATTCCGCGGCTGGTCGATCGAGGACGAAATCGGCGACATCCGCTGCCCGCTGCTGGCGGTGCAGGGAGTTAATGACGAATATGGTACGCTCGAGCAGGTTCACGGCATTGCCCGGCGGGTAAAGCAGGCCGAAATTATCGAGCTGCGGGATTGCGGTCATTCGCCGCATCGGGACCAGGCGCAGCGGTTGATCGATGCGAGCACCCGCTTCCTCGAATCGAACACGGTCGGAACCTTTTCAGATGAGACAGGTTTTTATGCGCAATATTAAATATAATGCTGCACAAATCCGCAAAATGGTTTTATATATGGGCCAGCAATCCCGGCAGGGATGGCGCACAAAGAATAGAAATGTCGAATAACTGGAATTCGATCATGACTAGAACGGGCGGGTAAACGCCCAATGCTATATCCGATGGCAGGAGCCATCGATTAATAAAACAACTCCAGAGGAGAGAACGATGTATTTTAAATTGATTCGAACAGCCATCATTGCGAGCGCAATCGCCGTCACCGGTGCCGCCCAGGCTGACAGCGTCAAGATCGGTTTCATCACGACGCTGACGACCCCGGCCGCGGTTATCGGCGAAGACATGAAAAATTCGGTCGAGCTGGCGATGGAACACATCGGCGGCAAGATGGGCCCGCTCGATGTTGAACTGATCATGGAAGACGACGGCTTCAAGCCCGATGTCGGCAAGCAGAAGACCGATAAACTGGTCAAGCAGGACGATGTCGACTTCGTCGTCGGCTACATCTGGTCGCACGTGCTGCTGGCCTCGGCCAAGTCCGTACTCGATGCCGACAAGTTCCTGATCAGCGCCAACGCCGGCCCGTCGCAGATCGCAGGCAAGCGTTGCCACAAGAACTTCTTTTCGTCGTCCTGGCAAAACGACCAGACGCCGATGGCAATGGGCGAGCACCTGAACCAGAAGGGCGTCAAGTCGCTTTACGTCATGGCGCCGAACTATGCCGCCGGCAAGGACATGGTGCGCGGCGTCGAGTCGACCTTCACGGGCAAGGTGCTCGGCAAGGATATGACCAAGTGGGGCGCCGACGCGCAGCTCGACTTTTCCGCCGAACTGGCCAAGGCCAAGGCCTCGGGCGCCGAGGCTCTCTTCGTGTTCTACCCGGGCAAGGCCGGTGGCGCTTTCATCAAGCAGTACCAGCAGGCCGGACTGCAGGGCACGATGGACCTCTACACGGTGTTTACCGTCGATTCGATCGCGCTGCCGAAGCTTCAGGCCGGCGGCCTGTCGGGTGTTCTGGGGTCTAAGAATACCCAGCAATGGTCGCCCGATATCCTCAATGCCGCCAACCAGCGCTTCGTCGGCGATTATCTGAAGAAACACGGCAAGTACCCGTCGTTTTACGGCGCGCAATCCTACGACGCGATCATGCTGATCAATAGCGCGATCCAAAAGGTTAACGGTAACCTGAATGATAAGGATGCGCTGCGTGCTGCGTTAATGGAGGCCGACTTCGATTCGGTGCGCGGCAAGTACAGCTACGGCAATAACCATATGCCGATTCAAAACTTTTATCTGCGTGAAGTCGTCGAGGATGACCAGGGCCGCTGGACCACGAAGATCGTATCCACGGTTCTGACCAACCACCAGGATCCCTACGCCAAAGACTGCAAGATGTAAACTGAACCGAACCGCCCGGTTCCTGCTGGAACCGGGCGATACAGTCATTGCGAGCGCAGCGAAGCAATCTTCATGCTAAATCGCAAACGCCGAAAGATTGCTTCGTCGCTTCGCGACTCGCAATGACGAGTGGTTCAGAGACGCTGTAAACCAGCCTGGGGCCGAAGTACATGGACTGGAGCTTGTTGATCACCCAATTGCTGAACGGGCTACAGCTCGGGTTGCTGCTGTTCCTGCTCGCGTCAGGCCTGACGCTGATCTTCGGTATCATGGATTTCATCAACCTGTCGCACGGCTCGTTTTACATGATCGGCGCCTATTTCTGCGGCAGCGTGGTGGCGAAAAGCGGATCTTTCCTAGCCGGGATTATTTTCGGCCTGGCCGGCATGTTCGCGATCGGTGCGCTGGTCGAATGGTTCATCGCGCGCAAGCTCTATCGTGCCGATCACCTCGACCACGTACTCGTTACCTTCGGCCTGATCCTGGTGTTCGACACGCTGGTGCACCTGATCTGGGGCGCAGCCGGCATGGCGATTCCGCTGCCGGACGCGCTTAACGGGCAGATTACCCTGGGCAGTCTGGTGTTTCCGGTCTATCGCCTGTTGATCATTTTCTCAGGACTCATAGTGGCTGCAATCCTGTTCATTCTCGTGACCAGAACCCGGCTCGGCATGCTGATTCGCGCCGGTGCGTCCAACCGCACGATGGTCGAAGCCCTCGGCATCAATATCAATCGCCTGTTTCTTATCGTGTTCGCGCTCGGTGCGGCGATGGCCGGGCTTGCCGGCATGCTGATCGCGCCGATTACCGAGGCCAGCATCGGCATGGGTAACGACATCATCATCGTCGCCTTCGTCGTCGTCATCGTCGGCGGCATCGGCTCGGTCAAGGGCGCTTTCTACGCAGCGCTTATCCTGGGCCTGATCGATACCATGAGCCGATCGTATCTCGATGCGTTATTAAAGCTGGCGATGCCGGTTACCTATGCCGAGACCGCGGCACCGGCGCTGTCGGCAATGCTGATCTATATCCTGATGGCGGCGGTGCTCGCGTTTCGCCCGCAGGGCCTGTTCCCGCCCGCCGGGATGAAATGATGAGCTGGCTGCCGCAATCGGTATCCGGCAGGATCTACGCGTCGTTATTGCTGATCCTGGCGCCGGCGCCGTTTTTTTTCGAGTGGATCAATCAGCCGTTTTATCTCGACCTGCTGAGCCGCGCGCTGATACTCGCCATCGCAGCGATCAGCCTCAACCTCATTCTCGGCTTCGGCGGCATGGTCAGCCTCGGGCATGCGGCCTATATCGGTATCGGCGCCTACTGTGTCGGCATTCCATCGTATTACGATTATTACAACGGCTGGCTACATCTCGGATTGGCACTGTCGGTCAGCGCAAGCTTCGCGCTGTTAACCGGCGCCATCAGCCTGCGTACCAAAGGCGTGTATTTCATCATGATCACGATGGCCTTTAGCCAGATGGTGTTCTTCATCCTGTTGAGCCTCGAGGAATACGGCGCCGATGACGGACTCGTCATCTATTCTCGCAGTGAATTCCCGGCCTGGCTCAGCATGGACAGCAGCACCAGCCTGTATTACTGGATATTCGGTTTGTTACTGTTATCGCTGTTTTTTATCCACCGCCTGGTCAACGCCCGTTTCGGTCGCGTCATCGTCGGTTCCAAGTTCAACGAGCAACGCATGCAGGCGCTGGGTTTCAACACTTACCGCTACCGCCTGGTCTGCTACGTGATTTCGGCGATGATCTGCGCCCTGGCCGGCATGCTGTTAGGCAACTTCGCCGGATTCATCAGCCCCGACATGATCAGCTGGGCCCGCTCGGGCGAGCTGATTTTCATGGTCATCATCGGCGGCGTTGGCAGCTTTTTCGGCCCGCTGGTCGGCACCATCGCCTTCGTGCTGCTGGAAGAATTCCTGTCGTTGATCACGGTTTACTGGCACCTGATATTCGGCCTGATGCTGATCGCGCTGGTGCTGTTCGGCAAGGGCGGCATTCACGGCTGGTTGAGTCTGCTGGACCGCAGGGGGGGCGGTCATGGTTGACAATCTGCTCGTGATCCGCGGCCTGAACAAACATTTCGGCGGCATCGTCGCCACCGAAAACGTCAATCTCGAGGTCGAAAAGGGGCTGATTCACGCAATCATCGGCCCCAACGGCGCCGGCAAGACGACCTTGATTGCACAACTGTCGGGGCAGATCAGGCCCGACAGCGGTGAGATCGAGTTTGGCGGCCACGACATCACCGGCTACAGCACGGCGCGGCGCGCGCGCGAAGGCCTGGCGCGTTCGTTCCAGATCACCAGCGTGGTCATGCCGATGACGCTGCTGCAAAACGTCATGCTCGCGGTGCAGGGTACCAGTGGCCATTCGTTTCGCTTCTGGGCGCCGGTCGCCGACGACAGCGAGATGGAGGCCGCGGCCATGGACAGCCTGGCCGTGGTAGGGCTCGACGATCGCGCCGATCGCATCGCCGCCAACGTGTCGCACGGCGAACAGCGCCAGCTCGAGGTCGCGATGGCGCTGGCGATGAAACCGCGCATGCTGTTACTCGACGAGCCAATGGCGGGCATGGGCAAGGAAGAGGGAGCGATGATGGTCGAGACCCTGAACCGGCTCAAGGGCGACATGACGATCCTGCTGGTGGAACACGACATGGACGCCGTGTTCAGCCTCGCTGACCGATTATCGGTGCTGGTCAACGGCCACATTATTGCCACCGATACGGTGGAAAATATCCGCAACAATGCCGAAGTGCAAAAGGCTTACCTGGGCGACAGCCATGCTTGAACTCGCCAACGTCGAAACTTTTTACGGCACGATTCAGGTACTGTTCGGCATGAGCATGCGCTGCAAGCGGGGCGAGGTGACGACCCTGATCGGACGTAACGGTATGGGTAAAACCACGACGGTCGGTTCGATTATCGGTACCCTGGAAAGCCGCGGTGGCGATATTCGTTTCGACGGGGAAGTCATCAGCGGCCGGCCGGCCTACGAGGTCGCCCAGCTCGGCATCGGGCTGGTGCCGGAGGGGCGCCAGGTTTTTCCCAATCTGAGCGTACGCGAAAACCTGGTCGCGACGGCGGCGAATTACAGCGGCAGCAGCGATCCGTGGACGCTCGACAGTGTGCTCGAATTTTTCCCGCGTCTGCGCGAGCGCCTCGACAACCAGGGCAGCCAGCTGTCCGGCGGCGAGCAGCAAATGCTCGCGATCGGACGCGCTTTGATGCTGAATCCGCGCCTGCTGATCCTGGACGAGGCGACCGAGGGCCTGGCACCGCTGATACGCCAGGAGATCTGGCGCCGGCTGGAGCAGTTGAAACAGTCCGGGATGACAATTCTGCTGATCGACAAGAATATCGACGAGCTGGCGCATATCGCCGATCGTCATTTCATTATCGAAAAAGGCCGGATGGTCTGGCAGGGCGACTCCGATGCGCTTACCGAAGACGCCAGCCTGAAGGCGCGCTACCTCGGTATCTGATACGCCATGTTTGCCGTGGCGATTAAAAATCGTCCTTCCCGCGCAAGCGGGAATCTCGAATCGCAAGAGCGGTTAGCTGTCTTGACGGAGTTACGATAATCCGTGGTCAACCTGAAAAAAATCGAAATCATCGGCGCCGGGCCAGCCGGCCTGTATAGCGCGATTTTACTCAAGTCGGCGCTGCCGCAGGCCCGCGTGCGCGTGACCGAGCAGAATCCGGCCGACGCCACCTTCGGCTTTGGCGTCGTTTTTTCCGATAGCGCGCTCGATTTTCTGCGCGCCGACGATCCCGCCACGCATGCGTTGATCACGCCGCGGATGGTGCACTGGCGCAACATGACGCTGTCGTTGCGTGGCGAACGCGTCACCCTGGACGGAATCGGCTTTTCTGCGATTGGACGACTCGAGCTATTGCAGATCTTGCAGCAGCGCGCAGCCGACTGCGGTGTGGGGATGTCGTTCGACCGGCCGGTAGAAACAGTCGACGATCTCGATGCCGATTTGATTATCGGTGCCGACGGTCTGAATTCGCTGGTGCGTCGCAGCGATGCGGATGCCTTCGCGCCGACACTCGAATATTTCGCTAACTACTTTGCCTGGTTCGGTACGCCGCGGGAGTTTGCGACCCTGACGCAAACCTTCATCGATGGCCCGCGGGGTGTGCTGAACGCGCATCACTACCGCTATGCACCGGCGCGCAGCACCTTCATCGTCGAGTGTGACGCAGCGAGTTTCGATGCCTACGGTTTTGCCGAAATGGATGAGTCTGAAAGCGCGCGCGTCTGCGGCAATTTGTTCTTCGGCACGCTCGACGAGGCGCCGCTGTTGACCAATCGGTCGCACTGGCGGCAATTTCCGCGCCTGTGGTGCGAGCGCTGGGTAGCGGGCAATCGGGTTCTCCTCGGCGATGCCGCGCATACGGCGCATTTCTCGATCGGCTCGGGCACCCGTCTCGCGCTGGAGGACGCGATTGCGCTGGTCAAGGCGTTGAAATCCGAAACCGACCTCGAAGGCGCGCTCGATTTGTTTCAGGCGCAGCGACTGCCGGTCGCGCGTAAAATCGTCGATGCCGCCAATACCTCGGCGCGCTGGTACGACGATTTTCGTCGGCATATGAATTTGCCGGCGCTCGAGTTTGCCTTCAGTTATCTGACCCGCTCGGGACGCATCGATATGCAACGGCTGCGTGAGCTGTCGCCCGAATTCGTCGCGGCGTATGAAAATTATCTCGATTCCGGCCGGGCATCCGGCAGATAAACGCTTAGATAATAGCGTGGCGGATCCTCGCCGATACCCATTCGCTGACGATGACCGTAGCCAGGATCACGAGCAGGATTAGCGACACCTGGGTCCAGGCCAGCGTCGAAATCGATGCGTCGAGCTGCAGACCGATGCCGCCGGCACCGACCAGACCGAGAACGGTCGATTCACGGATATTGATATCCCAGCGAAACACCGAGATGCCGGCGAAGGCCGGCAGAATCTGTGGCACGATACCGAAACTTAGCTGCTGGCTGCGCCTGGCACCGGTGGCGATGATCGCTTCCACCTGGCTGTGATCGATTTCCTCGATCGCCTCGTACAGCAGCTTGGCGCAAAATCCGATCGAGCGCAGGCCGATCGCGATTACACCGGCGAGCACGCCGGGACCGATCAGTGTGACCAGCATCAGCGCCCAGATCAGCGAGTTGATCGAGCGTGACGAAACGATGATGAACAAGGCTACGGGGCGCACCAGGGTACGGCTGGGCGTGGTATTGCGTGCCGCGCAAAATGCCACGGGTACGGCGATGATGATCGCTATTAACGTGCCCAGCGTGGCGATATTGATCGTGTCCCATACCGGTATCCACAACTGTTCCATATACGACCATTTCGGCGGTACCATCCGCTCCGCCATGTCGGCCGCCTGTTGGGGCGCGTCCTGTACGAAAAACCAGATGGTCTTTTCCGAAATCAGGCGCCAGCAGTAAACGAATATCGCGACCCCGAGCAGCCAGCCGAACCAGGCTGCAAACTGCATGCGTGTGGTACGGCGTTGCCAGATTTTTTTATCGGCAAGTTCCCTGACCGGCATTACTGCACCCACTTGCGGATGTAACCGGAGGTATACTCCAGCGCCATGACGATGCCGATGATAATCAGCAGGATGGCCGCGGCCGAATCGAACTCGTAGCGGTCGAAGGCGGTAAGCAGTGTCGCACCGATACCGCCGCCGCCAACGATGCCGACTACCGCCGATTCACGGAAATTGATATCCAGCCGGTAGATGCCGAGCCC
This sequence comes from Gammaproteobacteria bacterium, assembly GCA_020354435.1. Classification (GTDB taxonomy): domain Bacteria; phylum Pseudomonadota; class Gammaproteobacteria. Next base: position 2,399,716 of record CP070646.1, on the reverse strand, counting down.
GATCATGCGCGGCATGACCTGCGGCTGCACCGCGTAGTTGAGCCATTGCAACCAGCGTGCGCCGACCGCTTTGATCGCCTCGGCCTGTACCGGGTCCATGTCCTCGATGTCCTCGGCCAGCAGTTTGCCGTAAAAGCCGATGGTGCCGACACTAAGCGCGAGGAAACCGGCAAACGGACCGAAACCGAACAGCTTGACGAAAAAGATTGCGAGGATGATCTCCGGGAAGGTGCGTGACACCGCGAGGATGCCGCGGCAGAACAGGTAGACCGGTCGCCAGGAAAGGTTTCTCGCGGCGCCGAGTCCGACCGGCACCGACAGGATGATACCGACCACGGTCGACGTGATCGTCATCCACAGGCTCTCCATGATGCCTTCCTCGATCGAATCCCAGCGCGAGACGAAATCCGGCGGAAAGAATGCCGCGATAAAACGCTGGCCGCGTTCGGTGCCCTCGGCGACGCGTTCCCAGTTGACTTCCATCGTGCCGAAGGCAAGTGCCAGGTAGATCGCCGCACCGACCCAGAGTCCCCGGCGCAGCGTCGGGTTCTGAATGAACGGTGGCCGTTTCCAGCGGCGTGTGGTCGCGAGCTCGCTCAAGAGACCGGCTTCAGTTTGGTGACGTTATCGACGAGTTCGCTGTCGAGTTCCTGGTCCTCGTCCTTGACCTTTTCGATCGTGGCTTCCCAGTCTTCCTCGCCATAGATCTGCGTTAACACCTGGGGATTGAGGTCTTCCGGCGGGCCGTCGTAAACAATCGTGCCGTGCTGCAGGCCAACGATTCGACGGGCAAACATTTGCGCCAGCAATACGTCGTGGATATTGATGATCGCGGCCAGCTGGCGCTCCTCGCACAGCTCGCAGATCAGGCGCATGATCTGGCGCGAGGTTTTCGGATCGAGACTTGCGGTCGGTTCGTCGACCAGCAGCAGGTCCGGGTTCTGGATCAGCGCGCGGCAGATACCAACGCGCTGGCGCTGGCCACCGGAGAGTTCGTCGGCGCGCTTGTCGGCCATATGATCGAGCCCAACCCGCTCGAGCAGTTCGAAGGCCTCGTCGATATCGCTCTGCGGGAACTGACGGAAAAAGCTGCGCCAGAAACCGACGTAGCCGAGGCGACCGGAGAGAACGTTTTCCATCACGCTCAAGCGCTCGACCAGCGCGTACTCCTGAAAAATCATGCCCATGCGTGAGCGTGCGTGCCGCAGGTCCGACGATCCCAGGTGGGTCAGCTCGAGATCGCCGAGGAAAACGCTGCCGGAGGTTGGCTCGACCAACCGGTTGACACAACGGATCAGCGTGCTTTTTCCGGCGCCGGAGGGGCCGATCAGCGCCAGCACCTGGCCCTGAGGGATTTCCAGGTGCACGCTTTTGAGCGCATGATCCCCGGTCGGATAAAACTTTTCCAGGTTTTCGATTCTAAGCATTTGTCGGCTCGCCGGATCGTAAAAAGATCTGTCTGCTGATACCGCGGCAAGATAAACGGGCCACGGCTCTCGTGGCCCGACTGTCTAGCCGGCTACTACTTACAGTCGTAGCTGACGCCGTTGGCGGCATCGATCTTGCGGATTACGTCCCAGTCCGACTTGTGGTTTATGGCGACGAAGCGGCCTTCCTTCTTGAATTCCTTCTGCAGGTCGGAACCTTCCCACTCGAAGGTAAAGAAGGCTTGCTTGATCTTGGCCGCGACCTCGGGATGCAGGTTGTGCGCATGCCCGTAACCGGTTGTCGGGAAGGTGGCCGATTTGTAAATCGACGTGAACTGCGACGAATCCACCACCTTGCGATCGAGCATGCGATTCATGACCGAATTGGCGACCGCGGCAACCTCGTAGTCCTTGTTGGCGATGCCGAGCACCGAGTTATCGTGTTTGCCTGAAAACACGGTCTTGAAGTCTTGGTCCTTGACCAGCCCGAACTCGGATTTGAGCAACGCAGACGGCGCCTTGTTGCCGGAGTTGGACGTCGGCGAGGTCAGCGCCAGCGTGCGGCCCTTGATATCGGATGGCGATTTGATATCGCTGCCCTTGGGCACGATGATTTCCATTTCGTAGCCGTAGGAGCCGTCCTTCGAGGCCATCATCGCGAACGGTACCAGGCCGGCGCAGGATACTGCCACCGGGTTGCCGCCCGTGTTTACGCCCGCGATGTGCAAGCGCCCGGAGCGCATTGCTTCGTATTGTGCGGCGTAGGACTGCACCGGAAAGAAGACCACTTTTTTGCCGGTGACCTCGGACATGTGCTTGATAAAGCCGTCCCAGACCTTGGCGTAAATCGCCGGATCTTCCACCGGAGTGTAGGAAAAGATGATCGTGTCCGGATTTACCCAGTCTTTCGGATCGAGCGGCAGGTCAGCTACCAGGTCACGATTTCGGTCACAATACTGGTCGTCGAGAGTGCCACGGTAACAATCCTCGGCGATCGCAGCGGTCGAAAACAGCAATACAAAAACAAGCCCGAGCAGTTTGCTGTAGGTTGATGTGGTTTTAGTCATTATAATCCTCCAATCTATAAGAACCGGCGGCGTTATAGGATTTTTGATTGCTGCCGCCGGAGAGGGGTCATTATCGTGATTCGCATCAGGTGATGCAACCGCGCCGTTCTGGTCGAGTTCGCATTGCCTGTGAATAGACCGATTGATTCGTCAACCAGGATGCGCACTTGAACTATCTTCTCGACTTCGATCTGCTGTCGAAACGCTACTTTGTCATGCGCCACGGCCACAGTCTTGCCAACGAACAGGGGCTTATCGTCAGTCATCCGGAAAACGGATGCGAGGATTTTGGCCTCAGCAGGACGGGCCGCGTACAGGTGGAAAAAAGCCTGCGACGACAATCCGGGCTGAACCGGGCAACGCGTATCGTCAGTTCCGATTTTCGACGCGCGCGGGAATCCGCCGAGATTGGATTTAGCGCGCTCGGCTGCGAGGTGGCGCCGGTGCTGGAGCCGCGTCTGCGCGAGCGCGATTTCGGCGAGTATGAATTGTGTCCGGATACCTGTTATGACGATGTCTGGCGCGAGGATGCGCTCAACGCTGACAGCCGCCGTCGCGGTGTCGAAAGCGTCAATCAGGTCATGGCACGGGTAACGCAGGTCGTCCGCGACCTCGAGAATGACTTACGTGGCACGACCATTCTGCTGGTTTCACACGGCGATGCACTGCAGATCCTGCAAACCGCCTTCGCGATGCGCCCGGGCTCGGCGCATCGACAACTCGATCATTTGCATACCGCGGAAATTCGCCAGCTTATCCTCGGATCAGGCTAACAGGGTGTGATCGTCAGGCTTGCTCCGGGGCTGCGGGTAGCGCCGGCAAGCTACTCGCTGATGCGTGCACCAGTGAGCGTTTTCAGGCCTTTTGTCATGACTGCCATGCCGAGCAGAAATGCGCCGATATCGCCAATGACCTGAATCAGGGACTGGAAACTGATTGCTCCGAGGGGTTTTTAATGGCAAAACAACGATTTATCTGCTAATTCTGTTACACAGTTCAATTGACAGCAAGTAATGTTCCCGTAAACTTTTTCGGTCCAGACACACTATAGCGGTATCAGGGACGGGTTGTGAGCTTCGATTACAGCGAAATAAGAGCGCGCCAGCAGGCCAGCGGAACCCAGTGGGCTTCCTATAGCGACCTGTTTATGGTGCTGGCGTTCATCTTCCTGTTGATGTACATGGTCTCCAGCCTGCGTACCGGCATGATCTCGGTGACCTCGCATGCCGAGATACAGGAAGTCAAGCAGGAGCTCGAAATTTACGAAACCATCAAGGACCAGTACCTGACCGAGCAAACCAACGCGCTCGAAAAGAAGATCTACAAGCAAATCATCGAACAGGTCGCGCTGCTCGAGGATGAAGCCTCGGCGGAGAAAAAGAAACTGACCCAGCAGGCGCAGGAAGCGGCCGAACGTGAAACCTCGCTGAACAAGTACCAGCAGATGATCGTCTCGATGATGAACGCCAACACCGTCGCCAAGGCAGAGGCGGTCGAGGCGATGTCGCAGCAAAAACAGGAAAACCAGGAACTGCAGCAGGAGATTCAGCAAAGCACCGCCGAACTCGAATCCATGCAGCAACAGCTGCAGCAGGAAGAGGCGGAAATGGCCGAGCTGGAAAAACGCCACCAGGCCGAAAGTCAGCAGCACGAGCAGAAATTCGAATCCCTGAAAGCCAGTCACGAGGAAAAACAATCGCGGCTGGCCTCGCTCGAACAGTACATACGCACCGAGACGGTGGAAAAAGAGGCCCTCAGAAAAGCGCATGCCGCCGAGGCAAAGCAGCTCGAAGACAAGTTCAAGGAACTGAAAGCGAAGCATGAACAGGGTCAAAGCCAGGTCGCGACACTGGCCGAAACCCTGCAAAAGGAAGCCGAGGAAAAAAGGAAACTGGAAAAACTGCACGGCGAGCAGGAGCGGCGGCTGGAGCAGAAGTTCGAAGCGCTCAAGGCCGAACATGAGCAAAGCCTTAGCAACCTCGCTTCGCTGGAGGGACAGATCGAACGCGAAACCAAGGAAAAGGCGGCGCTCGAGGAAGCCCACGCGCAGCAAACGCAAAACCTGCAAAGCCAGCTGCAGGATCTGGCAGCAGAATACGGTAAGAACCAGACCAAGCTGGCAACGCTGAAACAGGAACTCGAGCAGCGCGCGGCGGAAAAGGAAGCGCTGGAAGCAACCCTCGTAACCCAGACCGAGTTTCTCGAGGGCCAGATCTCCGAACTTAGCGCGAAACAGAACCAGACCCAGATTCATCTGGCTGCGCTGGAGCAAACCCTGGAAAAGGAAGCGGCGGAGAAATCCGCACTGCAGGCTTCGCTGATCACGCAAACCGGCAATCTTCAGGGCCGGATCGAGGAATTGACCGAACAGCAGGGGCAGAGCCAGTCCGAGCTGCAGTCGCTGGAACAGCAGCTGGCGCAGGAAGCCGCGGAAAAATCGGCGCTCGCGGCTTCGCTGGCACAGCAAACGCAAAACCTGCAGGGCCGGATCGAGGAATTGACGCAGCAGCAGGGGCAGAGCCAGTCGGAGTTGGATTCGCTGGAACAGCAGTTGGCGCAGGAAGCCGCGGAAAAGGAATCGCTGCAGCGGTCCAGCGCGGCAGAGCTCGCCAGCCTCGAAGACAAGTACCGCAGCCTGCAGGGGGACTACGAAAAGAAACTGGGTGAACTCGAGTCGCTCGAGGGCCAGAGCCGCGCCGACCTGGCCGCGCTGGCCGATCGGTTGAGTCAGCAGGCCGCTGAAAAAGAAGCGATGAAAAATGCGTCGGCCGACGAAATCGAGGCGATGGAGAACAAGTACAAGGGGCTGCAGGGTGAGTACGACCAGAAGCTGGCTGAAATCGAGGACCTAGAAGGCCAAAGCGAGGCCGAGCGCGGGCGTCTCGAAAAGCAATTGGCGGACCAGGCGGCGGAAAAGGCTGCGCTGGAAAAGGCCAGCGCCGATCAGCTCGCCGGACTCGACAGGAAATACAAGGATCTGCAGGGCGATTACGAGGACAAGCTCGGTGAACTGGCGTCGCTGCAGGACGGCATCGCCGCCGGCGAAAAGGAGATGCAGGGACTCAAGGACGACTACGAGGGCAAGCTCGCGGACCTCGGCGACAAGTACGAGGATCTGCAGGGCGCCTACGACGACAAGCTCGGCGAACTCGCGTCGTTACAGGGCGACATCGCCGCCGGCGAGAAGGAGATGGAAGGTCTGAAGCAGGATTACGAGGACAGGCTCGGGGAGTTGGGTGACAAGTACGAGGCGCTCAAGGATGACTACGAGGGCAATCGCGGCAAAGTTGCACAACTCGAGACGGATCTTGCCGACGCCAAGGGAAAACTTGCCGATGCCGAGGGTAAACTTGCCGATGCGACCGAGGATCTCGGTAAGGCCGAATCTGATCTGGCGGCTACTTCGGAAGAATTGCAAAAGGCGCTCGAGCTGGCCAAGGATCGCCAGGGCGTGGCGCAGCGTATCAAGGAAGGATTCGAGCAGGCAGGCATCAAGGCCGATGTGGACGAAGGTACGGGTGACGTCATTCTTGATTTCGGCAAGGAATACTTCAACACCGACAGCGCGCGGCTCAAGCCGGGCATGAAGAGTATCATTCGTGACGCGATGCCGGTTTATGCGAAAAGCCTGTTCGGCAGCGAAATCGTCAGCGGCGAAATTTCCGCGGTCGAAATCATCGGCTTCGCCTCGCCGACCTTTGGCGGCAAGCCGGTCAATCCGAGGTCGCTGTCGTCGTCCAACCGCCGTGCGGTGAACTACAATCTCGATCTCAGTTACGAACGCGCCAGATCGATCTTCAAGTACGCCTTCGATCCGAATACGCTCAAATTCGAGCACCAGGAAACCATGCTGCCGCTGATCAAGGTCACCGGCCGCAGTTTTTTCACCGAAGAGGTAAACCCGGAGGATACCGGCAGCCTGTCGCGTGAAGAGTTTTGCAAACTGTATGATTGTTTTGGCTCGCAGCGAGTCATCATCAAGTTTGACCTGAAGGAAAAAGAGAATACCTAATGAATGCAACCATCGTCGATATGATCAACCTGGTGGTAACCTACGCCACCGACTATCTAATGCCAATTCTGTTGTTCGGCTTCCTGCTCGCGGTCGTCGCGCGCCTGCTGATCACGGTGACCATTCATCGACAAAAACGTTTCGTCAAGGAATTCTGCAAGCGCGTGCACCAGGATATCGCCGCCAACCCGGAACCGCACGGTTCATTTTACAATCACGTCAAGCGCGCGCTGACGCGCACCTATTTCGAAACCTTCGAACTGCGCGAACGCTACAAACGGCGCAATGAGGATGCCATCATGACCGTCGGCGATCGCGTGTTCCTGATCCAGGACGGCATCATTCGTTTAATCGACGATTTCCTGCAACATATCCGTTACCTGAGCAAATCCAGCGGCCACCAGCCCGATTTTCACGAGATATCCAACAGCGTGCTGGGCTCCAATCCGATCTTCAACCGCGTGCTCGGTATTTTCTCGATGAGCCGCACCAACGACGTGTTGAACATCCTGCCGAGCATTTTCATCGTCGGCGGTATCTTTGGTACCTTTCTCGGGATCATGAAGGCGCTGCCGGAGCTGACCGCGATGGACATTACCAACGCCGAGGCCAGCAAGGTCGTCATCGACAACTTCCTGATCAAGATTTCCTTTGCCCTGTCGACGTCGATCCTCGGTATCGTACTGTCGATTATCATGAGTTTCATGAATACGCTGCTGTCGCCTACCAATACCTATGTCGAAATCGTCGATGCATTCAACTCGGCCTCGGAAATACTGTGGAACAAGTCCGAGACTAACGATGCCGACAGCCGCGACAGCAGCATCAGCAACCGCGAATCGGAAGCGATCGACGCCTTCGACCTGGCGATTGCCAACATCTACGCGCGGCGTGCCTGAAGCGGGTTGTCATGCCCGATCCGCAATGCGAGTCAGGCATGTATGATGTCGCCGTAGTTCTGCCGACTTAAAAACCGTCGAGGATCGCGAGCGTACAGCGCGCGTTGTTTTGCCGTAGCGGTTTGACTGGCGCATATTCTTCGGAATTGACGAACGCCCTTACCGAATCCATGTCGGGAAACTCGATAACAACCATTCGCGTGGGTGTCCATAACTCGCTTTCGAGTACGTCCATAGCGCCGCCGCGTACCCGGTATACACCACCGTATTTTTCGACAATCGGTTTCGCCAGTTTCTTGTACTCCTCGTAGCCTTCGGGGTTTTCGATCTGTGTGTCGACCATAAGATAGGCGCTCATTTGCTGTTTCTCCCTGGTAAGATTCGAATTTGTATTCTGCATGCTCTGACGAATCGTTATACTGCACGAAATCCCCGAGAAGCAAGAAACCATGTACAACTTCGAGCACATCAAATTCAGCAGGGACGGCGCGATCGCCCGTATCGAATTGAATCGTCCCGATGCCGCCAACGGGCTCGATGCCAAAATGGCCAGCGAGTTGCGCCAGGCGGCGAAAATGTGCGACGACGATCCGGCTCTGAAGGCGGTTATCCTGCGCGCCAGCGGCCGCTTTTTTTGCGCCGGCGGCGATCTCAAGGAAATGCTGGCGAACGACGATAACGCCGGCGACGCGGTGAGGGCGCTGGCCGACGACCTGCACGCCGCCATTTCGATTCTGTCGCACATGCAGGCGGGCCTGATCGTCGCCGTCAATGGCGTCGCCGCCGGCGCCGGCTTCAGCCTGGCGCTGATCGGCGAGATCGTACTGGCCGCGCAGTCGGCGAGTTTCACCATGGCCTATAGCAAAGCCGGGCTGTGCCCCGACGGCAGCTCGAGTTACTCTCTGCCGCGCCTGGTGGGCCTGCGCAAGGCGCAGGAACTGATGCTGACCAATCGCAGCCTGAGCGCGCAGGAGGCCTGCGAATGGGGTATGGTCACGCGCGTGGTCGCCGATGAAGAACTCTGGGCCGAGGCCGATCAGGTCGCAGCAGAGCTCGCATCGGGTGCGCGCCTGTCGACCGCCTATGTCAAGAAACTGCTGCTTGCGAGCTTCGGCAACGACCTCGAAACACAGATGGAACTAGAGGCACAGCTGATCCAGAGCTGCGTCGATTCGAGCGACGGTCGCGAAGGCATTCGGGCTTTTGTCGAAAAACGCAAACCTGAATTCGAGTGAGCCTGGTCATGAACGATTTTTCTCAGGGCGCAGCCTATATCGACGGTGAATACGTCGCTGTCGCCGATGCCAGAATCCCGGTGCTCGACTGGGGTTTCCTGCACTCGGATGCGACCTACGACGTCGCCCATGTCTGGCGCGGCAGGTTTTTCCGCATCGACGAATACCTCCATCGCTTCGAAGCGAGCATGAGCAAGCTGCATATGTCGATACCCTATGACCGTGAGCAAATCCGCGCAATCATGTTCGAGCTGGTAAGACTCAGCGGACTGCGCGATGCCTATGTCGAAATCGTCTGTACCCGCGGGCTGCCGGCGCCCGGCTCGCGAGATCCACGCACTTGCCGCAACCGTTTCCTCGCCTTCGCGATTCCCTTCATCTGGATCGCCGACGACGAGCTGCGGCAAAAGGGTATCAATTTGCTGATCAGCAGACAGCAGCGCATTCCGCCCGAGGCGGTGGATCCGACGATCAAGAATTACCACTGGCTGGACATGGTCATGGCGCTGTACGAGGCCTACGACCACGGTGCCGATAGCGCGGTGCTGGTCGATGCCGAGGGTAACCTCGTCGAGGGCCCGGGATTCAACGTATTCGTACGCCAGGGCGAGCATGTCATTACCGCGGCGCGCGGCGTGCT
>CP070646.1:2369340-2390336 GCA_020354435.1 Gammaproteobacteria bacterium | reverse complement strand
CGATATAGCTGTTTTTCGAGCCCCCCAAGAGGTCGCCTTCCCAGTGCCCTGGTACCGCACGATCTTCCACGGATGCCGGCCGCTCACGGATGGATACCATGTCCTTGATCTCACCGAGACCACCCTGTTTCAGACTGGCGTGACGGGATCGACGGATCGCACGCTGGCTTCTCAGATAGAGCTGTAGCTCCTTCTTAAGCACGCCGCGTGCCTGCACAAACAGGCTTCGGTAGATGGTTTCGTGTGACACGGTCAGGTGTTTATCTCCAGGATGCTCTCGTTTCAACCAGCCCGCGATTTGTTCCGGCGACCAGTGGCATCTGAGTTTTCTGGCCACGATCCGCCGCAGGGCCGGATACGTGGCCAGTTTACAGGGTTTCGGTCGAAGGGCTCTATCCCAGGCCGCTTGATCCGCCTGGCTTGCTCGATAGCGCTTTAGGCCACCATTCCGATTGATTTCACGGCTAATGGTCGAGGGTGAACGGCCGAGTTGGACCGCGATTGTGCGGATCGATAAATCACTTACAACACCGCGTGAAATCTCTTCTCGTTCCGCAAGGGTAAGCGCGAGCGACGATCGCTTTCGGGGCGGTGGGCGAATGCCACCGGTTGGTTCTAACACGCCAAACATGGATGCTGAATGTCGATCAAAGACGCGGCCGATCGCATTCAGCGATTCACCCCGTTGCCAACGATCCCAAATTTCAGCTCTTTGTTCGGCGGTATAGTAAATGCGTGGTCTATGGGCCATTTCCAACACTCCATCTTTTGCTAGAAGATAAAGTGTTGCGTCGATCAGTTGAACTCACCGCCGAATGTTGAAGCTTGGTGAGGCCCGACAAGCGTCTGCTATCGAGAGAGCAGACCCTTGCCAGGTAAAATCGGGCTTTTGAGATCGACCCAAAATGGAAGCTTACCTCAGACCAGACCTGTCAGGGGTAAGTTCTGTCCCCGTTACTTTTTCCGCTGCGAAAGAGTTGGACCTGGGCGAATAGAATACTTATTATCCGTGTCTTCAAATTTATTGGCAGTTCGATACCAATAATGTTTTTGCCTTGAAAACTAGCAATCTATTGCATTGATAATCCATTCCGTGGAGAAACAAACATGGGTTTTGTAATCAGAGTTGGCCTGCTTTTGTTAATGTCCCTACTGCCATTTTCCAGTGGATGGGCGGGTGAATATGAAGATACGATCAAGGTCTTCTCAAATGCCGGGGAGAGCGGCGATTTCTTTGACAATAGCTATGGCTATGCAGTTTTTCCAACGATTGGCAAGGCTGGTTTGGGAATCGGTGGTGCCCATGGTAAAGGCAGAGTCTACGAGCAAGGCAAATATGTCGGCGACACTTCGATGACGCAGGTGACGATTGGCCTCCAGCTTGGCGGCCAGGCCTATAGTCAAATAGTTTTTTTCCAGGATGAGCGTGCATTCAAGGAATTTACTAGCGGAAACTTCGAGTTCGGCGCCCAGGCCACTGCTGTCGCCATAACGGCAGGCGCCTCGGCAAGTACTTCTACAAGCGGAAACTCTGCCGGTGCCAGTGGCGGCAAGAATGACGCCAACACAGTGGGAAGCTACAAAAAGGGTATGGCGGTGTTTACCGTCGCTAAGGGCGGCCTGATGTACGAAGCCTCTATTGGAGGCCAGAAGTACAAATACACTCCGAAGAACTAAATAACGAACTAGCCAAGTCAAATTCCGGTTTTCTCTGAATTACGGGGTGCTGGTTAGCACGCATGGGTTTTTCAGAGTTCTACCACTTTGCTCTTTTTCCGTTCTTCATGGATTACTCGGCCGAGAAAGAACCTCTGTTCTGATTATTGGGGTCCGCTTATGGCCGATTCCCTTAGCCCAACGCGGCAATATCAGCGGTTGCTTACGAGAAAACTGATGCTCGAAAACGATGTGCCTGCGGTAGTTCTGCGATACTTTGATCAACTATATAGTAATAGCTCGTAAATAATTGCTTTTTCAGCAACCAGCTGTTGTACCACCATCGATCTGAAATGTCGCCCCAGTGACAAAACGTGCCTCGTTAGATGCAAGATAAAGAATGGCGTTGGCTATTTCTTCGGGTTTTGCAATGCGCTTTAGTGGGGCTTCATCGATGAGTGATTGCTCCCTGGCTACCGGGTCTTCAGCCTGCTCAATTCCATCGCGTCGTACCATGTCGGTGTCAACATAACCTGGACAGACGCAGTTTACGCGGACTTCTGGTGCGAACTCGAGAGCCATAGCACGAGTCATGTTAACTACACCTCCTTTTGAAGCACAATAGACAGCAAATTCCGGAGCACCAATCAGGCCAGCATCAGAGGCCAGGTTCACAATGTTGCCTTTACTATCGCGCAGTGCTGCCAGTGCTGCACGGATACAAAAAAATGTGCCTTTAAGATTGATGTCGAGCGTCTGGTCCCAATCCGCTTCATCGAAATTATCGACCGGTCCAAGTTTGGCTACCCCCGCGCTATTAACCAGCACATCTAGCCCACCCAGACCATTAATAGCGGCTTCGACGATAGCGTTACAACCTGATGTCGTAGCCACATTGCCGGGTGCCGCTATAATTCTATCTCCCACACCTAAGTCTGAAATTGCCCTGGTCGTAGACTCAACAGTCCTTCCATTAACAGCCACGCGTGCACCGGATTCAAGAAAAGCCTCAACTGCTCCTCGACCAATGCCTCGTGTTCCGCCAGTTACCAGTACACGCTTGTTTTTGAAATCAATCTGCATTGCAATTCCTCCCAAAAAACTAGCAGGCAATTTACTACCGAGCTATCAGGTCATGCAAGCAGGCGCCATTGTGTGCCGCACGTTAGCAATAACGCATAGCGGCGTATGCATAAGATTTTTTGATTCGATATAGTGTTTTTGCCTTAATGCCAGGGGCCCGTTCCTGGCCGAAGAACGAATCTCAATCAATGTTCTCCAGCGTCGGTTGTTGGTATTTAAACTGAACTGACCTTGAATAATTGGTGGTCTTCAGGAATGCCTTTCAGAGTATGGGTCCCGATATCTTCGAACTCGATACCCGAGCCACTGACGATATCCTTGACTGTTCTCGACACGAGAATTTCGCCACCAGCGGCTATCGCAGACACCCGGGCAGCGATGTGAATCGCTATTCCCTCCAGCGACTCTCCCCGAATTTCGCACTCGCCGGTGTGAATTCCAATTCGCAGATCGAGCCCCAGCTGATGAGTTGAAGCGCGAATGGCATCGGCGCATAGAATCGCACGCGCGGGTCCGTCAAAAGTTGCGTGAAAACCGTCGCCAGTCGTTTTCACTTCGTGCCCCCGGAATATATCGAGCTGGCGTCTGATCAACTTATGATGATCCTCCAGCAGATCACTCCATCTCTGGTCGCCCAGTTCGGCCGCCAGCCGCGTAGAATCAACAATATCGGTAAAGAGCACCGTAACAAGCACACGGTCGATTACCCGGGTGGCCGAAGGTTCGCCTAGAAATTTTTTGATTTCGCGAAGAATATCCTCACTGCACGAAGCCCAGGGGCTATGGTCCTCGGAATCTATTTCGACAATCTCCGCACTCGGTATGCGTGCAGCGAAATCACGACCCGATTCGAGTGGGGTTGTAAGGTCGCGCGTCGCCTGTAACACGAGTGTCGGTACTGATATAGCCGGCAACACCGCACGCAGATCCATGTCTAGCGCGGATTTAAACATTGCCAGGGCATCGGTCTTATTAGCGCTCGAACGGAAAAACTTGGACATCCAGCGGTAATACTGTTCGTCGTTAGCCAGGGATGGCGCGGTGTATTCGATAGCAACGGCTTTGCCCCAATCGTGCTCCAGGATTTTGAACCATTCTTCGATTTCTTCGCGCTTGCTACCGTGTGGAAAATCGCTTGTTTCGGACCACCGCGCATATCCACCGATTGTTATCAGCGAATGGGTACGCTCAGGACAGGACGCAGCAAACAGGGCACCAATGCATGCGCCCTCCGAATAACCGAGCATACAGGCTTGTTTTGATCCTGCAGCGTCCATCACGGCGCGAATATCGTCGATGTGAACCTCGAACGTGGGTGGCGTAACCCGATCGGAAAGCCCGGTGCCCCGTCTATCAAACAGGATTACCCGGGCGAGTCGACCCAGTTCCATAAGGAACCGCGCAACTCTGGGTTCTTCCCACAAGATGTCGAGATTGGAAAACATCCCATGAATGAAGACCAGGTCGACAGGCCCGTCGCCGAAAACCTGGTACGCAATACTGACGCCATCGCTTTCGGTAAAATGAGTCTCGGGAGTCATGAGCGAATATTCGCTCGAATAGACCCGATAATCAAATTATGCCAGTGTCTGAAATTGGCTGGAGATTGCCTCCTGCCTTGACTTCGTGAGCGTCTGCTTACGAGAAAATCGACGTTCAAACTCGAAGAATCAACGGCGGTAGACGACCCAAAACCGACACTGATGTCTATATCAAATGGTCACGCGCGCAGCGGGCGGGGTTGAGTTCGACTGTATGTGCTTATTATACGTTGGTTGGCACTCTGCAGAAATTTCTGGCATCACCCAGAGCTAAGAGACAGAAGATTGTGACTTACTTCATTGGACCTCTCGACCAATTTAAATAGGTATACTGTCCCTAGATTTTCCAGGGTCTCTGCCGCGAGCTTAATTCATGAAAATAATGCTCGTAACTTGTCGATTTTTTGGGGTTGTAGTAAAGACTTGTAACCAGCAGGTCCGGGTTTCGACTGCTCGCATTCTCGAATGAAACCCATAATCCCTCGAGCCAACATTCTTTCGTCAACGCGATGGTCGCGGACGAGACCCTGGTCGGATACCGCGGGCGGCGGCTCGAGGCCATCGACCGGAATTGGCTCGCCTCGCTGTTCGGCTAATCCCGGCTGCCCTGGCCGGGGTTCGATGCCCGCTATAGCTACGCCTGGCTCATGCCCGTCCTTGCTTGGATACTGCCGATACGCGGTGCCGAGCGGATGAGCATTTTCGTGTAATCGGATTGCGGCGATTCGATCAGCTCGGCGGTGGCCTGCTCCTCGACCAGCTTGCCCGACTTCAACACGCCGATACGATGCGCCATCACGCGCACTACGGCCAGGTCGTGGGTAATGAACAAGTAGGTCAGGCCGAGATCCCGCTGCAGTTGCTTGAGCAGGTTCAGCACCTGGGCCTGTACCGACACGTCGAGCGCCGAGGTCGGCTCGTCGCAGACGATGAAATCCGGGTTCGACGCCAAGGCGCGGGCGATCGAAATCCGCTGCCGCTGGCCGCCGGAAAATTCGTGTGGAAAGCGCCGCGCGTCGGAGGCCGACAGGCCCACCTGGTCGAGCAATTCGTGCACGCGACCGAGCTCCGCGGCGCGGTCCTCGACCAGGCCGAACACGCGCAGCGGTTCGGCCAGTATGCTGCCGACCCGCCAGCGCGGATTCAGCGAAGCGAACGGCGACTGGAAGATCATTTGCAGGCGCTGGCGGATCCGCCGGTGTTCGGCTTCCGTGCGGCTCCGATCATGCAGGTCGTGACCGTCGATCAGGACCTTGCCGGTGCTCGGCAGCAGCAGGCCCACGGCCATGCGCGCGATGGTCGACTTGCCCGAACCGCTCTCGCCGACCAGTGCGTAAGTCTGGCCGCGCTCGATGCTGAAGGACACGTCGTCGACCGCGTCGAGAAACTTTTTCGGCCGCCGGTAAATCAGGCGCGCGAGCAACGGTTCGGACAAATCGAAACGCTGGCCCAGATGCTCGAAGCGAATGAACTCATCCATCGGCGTACTGCCAGCAAGCGACCCGCTCCTGCAGCAGGTCGGGGCGGGATTCGGCGCAGCGCCGATCCGCGTACTCGCAGCGCGGATGAAAGGCGCAGCCGGAGGGCAAGGCGTCGAGGCGCGGCATCGCGCCCTCGATCTGGAACAAGTGCGTACCGATGTCGCCATGTTCGACCGACGGCGTGGAGGCAATCAAGCCGCGGGTATAGGGATGCTGCGGCGAGTTCAGCACCTCGGCGGTGGTGCCGATTTCGGCCAGCCGCCCGGCGTAGAGCACGGCCACGCGGTCCGTGGTTTCGGCGATGACGCCCATGTCGTGGGTAATCAGGATTACCGAGGCGCCGTGCTCACGGCACAGTTTCTTCAGCAGTTCGAGTACCTGCGCCTGCACCGAGACGTCGAGCGCGGTGGTTGGCTCGTCGGCGATGATCAATTCGGGTTCGGCCGACAGCGCCAGCGCAATGACCACGCGCTGGCGCATTCCGCCGGAGAATTCGTGCGGATACGCGTCGATACGCGCCGGGTCGATACCGACTTCCTCGAGCCCCTTCCTGGCCTTGCGCCGCGCCTCTTCCGGGCTGATCGGCAAGTGCACGAGGATGGTCTCGACCAGCTGATCGCCGATCGTGCGCAGCGGGTTCAGGCTGGTGAGCGGATCCTGGAACACCATGCTGATGCGTTTACCGCGCACCCGGTTCGCGGCGCGCGCATCGAGCTGGTCGATGCGCTCGTCTTCGAGCCAGATCTCGCCGTTTTCGATATAACCCGGCGGATCGATCAGGTTGATGATCGCGGCCCCGGTCATCGACTTGCCGGCACCCGATTCGCCGACGAAGCCGAGAATTTCACCCCGCTTTACGTCGAAGGATATATCGTCGATTGGCACCAGTTCGCCGTGGCGATGCGGAAATACGACGCGCAGGTTACGTACCCGCAACAACGGCTCGATCACTTGAGCCTCGGATTCAGCGTGTCGCGCAGCCAGTCACCGAGCAGGTTGACCGACAGTGCAAGCGCCAGCAGGGTGACGGACGGAAACAGCAGAATCCACCATTCGCCGGAAAACAGGAAATCCTGGCCGATGCGGATCAGCGTGCCGAGGCTCGGCTCGGTCGGCGGCGCGCCGACGCCGAGAAACGACAGCGTCGCCTCGGCGATGATCGCGAGCGCCAGCGTGATCGTGGCAATTACCAGCACCGGCGAGAGCACGTTGGGGAGGATATGGCGCAGCATGATCTGGCCGCTGCCGAGCCCGATCAGGCGCGCGGCCTGGACGTATTCCTTTTCCTTTTCCACCATCGTCGTGCCGCGCACGGTACGCGCGAACGGCACCCATTCCGACAGGCCGATGGCGATGATCAAGACGCTGATCGCGAGTTCGTCGCGCAGGTCCGGTGGCAGCAGGCCGCGGGCGACGCCGAAGATCAACACCGCGATCAGGATCGACGGAAAGGTCATTTGTATATCGGCGATGCGCATGATCAGCGAATCGATCCAGCCGCCGCGGTAGCCCGCCAGCAGACCGAGACTGACGCCGAGCACCATCGCCAGGATCACCGCGGTGAGCCCGACGAACAGCGACACGCGCAGGCCGTAAATAATCGCCGACAGCAGGTCACGGCCCTGGTCGTCGGTGCCGAAGAGAAAGGTTTCGCCAGTAAACGCATTCGGCTCCATGGGCGGCGTGAAACCGTTCATCAGGTTCAGCGAAGCCGGGTCGAAGGGATTGGTCGGCGCCACCAGATCGGCGAGGATCGCGAGCAGTATCAGCGTGACGACGATGACGAAAGATACGAGGGTGACCGGCGAGCGTTTGAAATCGTAGAAAAAATCGCTCGCCAGAAAGCGCTGCCAGGCGCCGCGTTCACCATTCACACCGTCTGCCTCTTCAACTGTCCGTCACGCAGGCGCGGGTCGATCACGAGATACAGCAAGTCGACGATCAGGTTGATCACGACGAACACGGTGCCGACCAGCAGCAGGTAGGCCGACATCACCGGGATGTCGACGAAAAACACCGCGTTGATGAACATCAGGCCGACGCCCGGCCACTGGAACACGGTCTCGGTGATAATCGCGAAGGCGATGATCGCGCCGAGCTGCAGGCCGGCCACGGTGATTACCGGCACCATCGTGTTCTTCAGCGCATGCCCGAAATAAACCATGCGCTCCGGCAGGCCGCGGGCGCGGGCGAAGCGAATAAAATCCTGGCGCAGGATTTCGAGCATCTCGGCACGCACCAGGCGCATAATCAGCGTCATCTGGTACAGCCCGAGCGTAATCGCCGGCAGGATCAGCGACTTGAGTCCGGACGCGGTCAAAAAGCCGGTGCTCCAGAATCCGATCTGCACGGTTTCGCCGCGGCCGAAGCTGGGCAGCCAGCCGAGCTCGACCGCGAACAGCCAGATCAGCAACACGCCGATCAGGAAGGTCGGCAGCGACACCCCGATCAGCGAACTCGACATGATCGCATGCGCGGTAAAGCCGTGGCGGAAAATAGCTGTGTAAATACCCAGCAGGGTCCCCAAGGCGATGGCGAACAGCGCCGATACGAAAGCCAACTCGAGCGTCGCCGGCAGGCGCTCGGCGATCAGCGCCGACACCGGTTCGGCGGTGCGGTAGGAAATGCCGAAGTCACCGCGGATGGCGTTGCCAACGAAACGCAGGTACTGCACCGGGATCGGGTCGTTGAGCCCCATACGGTCGATCAGCGCCTGGCGGTCGGCCACGGTCGCTTCCTGCCCAAGCAGGCTTTCCACCGGGTCACCGATAAAACGGAAAATGGTAAACGCGACCAGCGCGACCAGCAGCAGGACGACAAAGGCCTGCAGCAGGCGGCGTGCGATGATAAATAACATGAGCGCGCGGGCAAACCGGCCGCGGGATTATCCCGCGGCCGGCTGGTTGCTTAGTTGAAGGTCAGATACTTGAAGTGCGGCTGGTCTTCCGGCTGCACGTCGAACTGGACGTTGTCCTTCATCCCCCAGTTCAGCACCTGGTTGTGGATCGGCAGGTAGATCTGATCGGCCTGCACCTGCCGCCAGATATCGGCGATGATGCCGTTCCGCTTGTCGAGATCGGTCTCCGACTCGAGCGCGACGATCTTCGTATCGAGAGCAGGATTGCTGTAACGAGTGCCGTTCCAGGAACCGCGGTTCTCGGTGGTTGTGTGCACCAGGAAGTTGAAGATGTAGTGCGAGTCGAAGGTCGGCACGCCCCAGCCGAGCATGTAGAAGTCGGTGGTCTTGTTCTTGATCAGCGGGAAGTGCTGCGCCTTAGGCTTCGCGTCCAGGTTCACCTTGATGCCGATCTGACCGAGCATGCCGACCGCGGCCTGGCATATCGCCTCGTCGTTGATGTAGCGATCGTTCGGGCAATTCAACGTGACCGAAAAACCGTCGCTGTAGCCGGCTTCCTGCATCATTTTCTTCGCCGTGGCGACATCATTAGCCGGCACCGCGTCGAGTTGCTGGTTCCAGCCATTGACGAACGGCGGCATGATGACGTTGGTCGGTGAGGCCTGCTCGCGCATGACGACCTTCTTGATCGCGTCGCGATTGATCGCCATGTTCATCGCCTTGCGCACGCGTATGTCGGCAAACGGGTTCTTGCCGCTGACGTTATCGCTTTCGATATCGCTGTCGCCGACGTTCATACCGAAAAAGATCACGCGGTTCTGCGCCGCGGTGACGACCTTGAGACCGGACTGGCCGGAGACGCGCTTCAAGTCCTGTACCGGTACGTCCTGGATGAAATCGACCTCGCCGGAGAGCAGCGCGGCGACGCGGGTCGCGGCCGACTGGATCGGCGTGTAAATGATTTCACTGACCTGCAGCGGAAACTCGCCCTTGCCCCAGTAGTTCGGATTGGCCTTGAGCACGGTCTTCTGGTCCGGCGTACGGCTGACCAGCATGAAGGCGCCGGTGCCGTTGGTGTTTTGCGACGCAAACGTGGTTTCGCCCGCGGCCACATCCTGCGGATTACTGGCGCCGTTTTTCTCGGCCCAGTCGCTGTCCATGACGAACAGGTTGGTCAGGTTGTTGATCAGCAGCGGATTGGGGCCGTTGGTCTCGAAGTCGACCGTGTAATCGTCGACCTTACGAATTTCCTTGACGCTGGTCAGGAGCTCTTTCATCGCCGAGGTCGGTTTCATCGCCCGCTCGAAGCTGTAGACGACATCGTCGGCCGTCATCGTGGCGCCGTCGTGGAAAGTCACGCCCTTGCGCAACTGGAAACGCCAGACGTTGGGGTTGTCGTCGAGCGCCTTCCAGCTGGTGGCGAGCGCCGGCGTGATCTGGCCGGCCATGTCGCGATGCAGCAGCGGTTCGTAGATCTGGTGCGCGAGCGTATGGGTCGGACCCTCGTTTTGCGCGTGCGGGTCGAGCGTCAGCGAATCGCCGGAACGGGCCCAGCGCAGGGTTTGCGCGAACGCCATACTCGACACTAGCAGTGCCGCGGCGATACCGACGGCCAGCCTGGTAGTCAGGGATTTCATGTTTACCTCCGAATTTGACTCAGTTTTTATTGTCTGATCTTTATAGTTGTTTTTACCAACACCCCAATTAGACGCCGCTGAGCGCCAAAATTCAAATAAATTGAATCTATTTGGGCCAGATGACCGATCGACAGCCCAATCGAAGGGCGCCCGAACGACAAAAAACCGGGGCGATCGCCATGGTAATCGAAATTCGGCCGCGCGCAAACACCGGCGTGCGCAGCGGGCGAAAAATGGTGGCTACGCCCTGGTTTGAACAGGGGATTACATCATCAGGAAATGGCAAGCCGTAATACTTATCTGTTAATCAATGGATTAGCAGGATACTCGTTGCATACCGAGTATAGTCAGATCCTCATGTCCCGGGAATGAGCGGCAGGAGCCTACCAAACTCGAACTCTAAGCCCGTCATGCCGGCCTTCTATTGAAAATACCGGCTAGAGCTCGGTTTCGGAAAACCGCTCTAGCGTTTTGATCGCGTGAGCGGCGTAGAGCATTCCGGATCCACCCCCCATAAGAATGGCTACGCCGATTGCATCGGAAACTTCTTCCTTGCTAGCCCCGGTTTTAAGTGCATCGTAGGTGTGGTGGACGATGCAGTCGTCGCAGCGCGCCGTAATACTAATTGCCAAGGCCATCAGCCCTTTGGTTTTCGTGTCCAGTGCGCCAGGAGCCACCGCCGCCTGATGCACCCGACACCGGACCGATTCAGTTCGTCGCAATGACCGCAATTGGCCGATCTCTGCAGCTTGAATGATATATCTCAGCGTCTGATTTTAGGGAAATCTAGGCCACAAGTTATTTTGGTTCTAAGCAAATATGATTCACTTTAGGTGTTCGGATTCTCCACCCCTAACTGTTATTATGCCTTCATGCGCAAGAAAACCTAAAAATTAATTGATGATCGTCTTATCCGGCAACAATAAGCCAGGAACCCCAGGCGATTAAAAGAATCCCAAGGCCCCGGCTTAATATCTCTCCACGAGGCATTGTCTTTTCGGCTAGTACTATTATTGTTAGTACGGCTACCCATGGCAGATTCATAACGCCAAGCACGAACAACAGCAACATCAACAGCCAACAGCAACCGAGGCAGTAAATCCCGTGGTGCAGGCCCATCAAAATCGCACCCGAGCTTCGCTCGCGCCAGTGCTGCATAAGGAAGCTCATCGGTGAGCGGCAGTGCTCGAGACAGGCATTCTTTAATGGTGTCCACTGAAACACTCCTGCCGCTACAAGAAACAGCCCGCCCGTCTCGGCCCCGACTTTGCCCATCATGGAAGTCATCGAACCGTCGGTGTGTAGTGTCCAGTTGGCTGTGGTAGCTAACAGCGAGAATCCCACCCAGACAAGCAGGTATCCGGCCACGAAAGCACCCGTTGGAGCATATAATCTTCCCTTTTCCCTGCGTTTTTCCCGCACCCGCCCGAAGATCATAACAGCAGGAGTAACAGATGGCAGCATCATCGCGAACATCATCACTGCCCACATGATAAACATAAAAAGTCCGTCTGCGACCGACCACTGCAACATCGTCGGCATTGCCATCGCGCCGGTCATAGATGAGTGCTGAATCCCCAGGTAGATCGTGTAGGTCCAGGCCAGCGTAGCGAGCGCAACCATAGCGCCGAGCACCAGTCTGCGATCGCGTTTCAGCGTTCCCTGGTAAGTCATTGCAACAGATCAGGCTTGATAGCAGATCTTGATAGGGGCTTTAGCCGCTCCAGGTAATTTGACCAACCACACCTGAACGACCCTCCCATGCCTCCGGCATTTCGGGGTCCTCCCAGGTTGTCCCATCGCTTGGTGCGAGCTCTCCGATGTGATCATCAAATCCAAAGGCCATACTGAATACAGAGTTGTGCATGGTCATCTTTTTGCCAAGATCGTTGACCAAACGACGGGAATTCATTTCACCAATGCCCGGCAAACTGGCCGTTACCTTTGCATCATCCTCGGTGACCGTGAGAGCCACTCTCTGGGTAGGCAGCCATGATGACAGGAGGCTTGCCGGCACCTCCATGCCACCACCCGATGCACCATGCAAGATAGTTTCGAGTGCATTTTGTTGGGCCTCGCTAGCCCCTTCGTCGATATACAAACGCCCAGTACCATTGGCATCGAAGAGCGTGGGTCCTGGAAAGTGAAAATTCACGACAGCATTTTGACCGGACAAATCGACACCTTCATAGCTGCCTTCACGGATACGTACTAGCATCGAAGTTGCACACCACCCTTGATCCATTAGCATTAAATCCGCCTGTCCAAACCAGCAAGGACATAACATGTTGCAACTGCAGGTTTCGATGAATTCTCCAGAAATATTCCAGGCCATGATCCGTATCCTCCTATATTTATTGTGAATTTAGTAGTGACTTTTTAATCATACGCTGATCGAATTAAAATTTCATTTACGGGCGTATCGAAAGCCGGGTGTATGAATAAAGAATGGAAATGAACAAGCGTCCGCTAATGGCCGGTGCTCGCAGCCCTACAAGTAAATCTGGGCGGCAGCTTTAGAGAAATTAGCCCCTAACGATTAACTAATCACCGGCGATATAAAACCCGTCACCGTCATCGCGAGTAATGGAGCAATGAAGCAATCATCAGATGAACACTTTCATTAACTAGATTGCTTCGCTGCGCTCACAAAGACAGAAAGAAAGTAAGATTTTACCGATTACTTTAGTTTTCTCAGCGTACGTCAAAACCGAGATCATGCAGTACCTTAACAAGCGGGATAGATAAAAACATCGCCCAGCCCAAAAAACAGGCAAGGAATTCTTTAATGAAATAACCCTTGAAGTTATCAAAACCCGGCCGGCGCTTATAAACCTCCGGTCTAAATCGCCAAAAATTACCGGAAAAGGCTGGACCACCATCGAGAAACTGCATTCTCCGGGTTATTTCCCCCCTGCGGTGCGCAACGATCAGTCGGGCCGTCCACAAAGACAAAGGAAGTACGATTATCGCAATCTGGAATGCGTACCCGACCGAGGAAACGATCGCCAATGCCAGGAATATCAACCCGTCGATGATCAGCATTATCAGCAGATACTTGAGATATTTCACAATAATCAATAGGCCAGAACCAAGCGTCCTTGGATATTACCGAAAAAAGTAAATGGAAAAGTATTTAATAAACTAACTTGAGGGACCATTCCTGGCCGGTTCCCGCAGCTTGGCGCGACAATACTAGCGGCAGCTTTTGAGGAAACAGTCGCTTTACTCAGTAGATTAAAAACAGTCGCCAATCTAATCGGGGCGTCGAGATACTAATTATTTCGAAAGTACGGCCTCGAAATTTTCGAAGCCGTAACTTTATAGATTAACCGGACTAACGATTGCTAGCAGTTCGGATCTCCGGGGTAGCTCACGCACCAGTCGGTACCACCTAACAAATCCTCAAGGTCGTCGCGGGCATCCTGATTTTGATTCAAATGCAGGTCCCACCAGAGTGACGTTGCCGGAGTGTAAAACTCTCCAAAATCAACCAGTGCAGCCTCTTGACAGGTCATCGTAGAACCATTCTCCCTTACTCCCCATGCGTCGTTGTTGTGAGTCCCGCCTTGCCGCACGGCAAGAATACTCTCCCCTTGGGTGAACTGTACCTCGTCCCAGACACTAATGAATGAACTAACCGGTGTCGTAGTATCCGCATCGCCCCCAAGCAAAAGCATAGGGCCGCCTTGATTACCAGTGTCAACCCAGTCTGGTCCGTACGGATTCATCGGGATCGTCGCCGTAATTTCAATACCTGATTTACCCCCATCACCCGCCTTGATCACGGCACCGCCGCCCTGACTGTGACCGGAGAGACCGAACCGGCTACCCACAGAATAATCGCCACTTTCAACGACGTGTTTAAGACATTGCAATACGTCAGGCGCCCTTGCCGACCAGGCATTGGCTGCTACGACTATATAAGGCCCTTCGGCAGCCCAATTCTTCAATCCGGGGAGGTAACCATCGGTAACACATTGACCAAGCACATTGCCCTGTTCCCACCCATTCGCCCAGGCAATAACAGGGTAAGTTTGTCCAGACTCAAGGGAGTCAGACAAAATTACGGTACAGTCGAGTTCGTGATTGCCTTTAGAGTTGCCGACGACACGCTCACAGCTAAATCCTTCACCACAGTCGACAGGACTGACGGTTATTTTGGTGTTCTGACGCTCGCCCGCAATAACGGTGGTGGATACCGCCAGAATGAGAAATACAGTTATTTGTTTAATTTTCATTGCTCCTCCTAAACGGAATTCCGGCATAGCTTGAAGCGCCAGTTATAAACCAGCGATCATCATAACGCGATAAGGACTTGGGGCAATCACCCATTTGAGTTTTACATCTAACTTGGGCGGCGGCTATTGGCCGATGATCGCCCCCCGCCCTAGCTGTGTGAGGGTCTGCTAACGGGAAAACCGCCGCTCAATACCGATGACTCGGAGGTGATAGACAACCCAACTCGGTCGCTGAAGATTATAATCCGCCCGTTGTAAATACCTCAAACTAAACTGATACTCCTCAGTTCAGGGGCAAGGAATGTCTCTATGTAACAGTAATCTGGCGTGATCGCAGCTTTTGCTGTGACGAACGAAGTAACGAATAACCATGGAAACAGTCCCTTGTCGAATCATCCACGATCCGGAGATTACGCATATGTTCTTTGTGTATTAACGCTATCGCATTAAAAGTAGCGCTGATCGGCTTCAGGTTAAACCGGCGGCAGGATACCTTCCTGTTGTTAAAATCTTCCCATAAGATGGCTAAAGTTTTGTAAAACTCACGGTAAAATCCTGTTGCGACGACTCGAACGGTAAGAGCTCTCTATTTAGGAGCCAAAATAAATTTAAAAGCCAACTAAATTATCTCAAGTTAAGAACTATGAATATCGGAAACGATAAATTAAATAGATGCATTGGGTAAAACGCCAAACAAAGAGAACAGAATATTCCATGCGAGAATCGAATAATTGATAGTATATCCAGTAGCTACGAGCAGCTACCGAAATGACGTGTGACAATGCCGAATCTGCCAAGATCAGGAAAATAACGAACCTGCTACCGCCGACGAGAGCAGAAATGCTTAGGTTCGCCTCTGCAATAGTACTGGCCCTGTTTTACAGTCCTGGTGCCCGGGGTAGCTCATTAGCTAGACTCACAATTGAATCTCGATTCACTGAGTCGATATAGTAGCACCAGCTATATAACATGAGAGGTAATGGTTATGCCCACCACGCTAAATTTCGGCAAGCTTTTCGGCAAATCCCCGTTTAAGCCGATGAAAGAACATATGAGAATCGCAAACGAGTGTGCCGGATACATGCCCGATGCAATGAAGGCTTTCTTCGACAATGACAAGACAGCGCTCAAGGAGATTAAACGCAGCGTTAGCCAACTCGAGAGCGATGCCGACAGGGTGCTGGAAGAGTTGCAGAGCCGCCTGCCTAGTTCCATGTTTCTTCCCGTGCATCGCCGTGATCTCTTGGATGTGCTGGAAATGCAGGAAGCCATTGCAGATCGCACCGAGGATATCGTCGGTCTCATGGTAGATTTGCCGATAGAGGTTCCGGAAGAAATGCGAAAGCCGATACTGATACTGACCGGCCGGGCCGCGGACGCCGTGAGTGCGGCCAACGATGTCGTCGGCAAGTTCGACGACCTGGTCGAAACCGGTTTTAAAGGGCCTGAATTGAAAAAGACAAAGGCTCTGATCCGCGAAGTGATTTCTATCGAAACCGATGCCGATCATATCGGGACAGATATTACCCACACGTTATTTGCCCATGCCAGGGACATGGATCCGGTGTCGATCGTGTTTCTACATCGCCTGATTAGCTGGATCGAAGATCTGGCTGATTATGCCGAGATCCTGTCGATACGTGCCAGGCTGTTACTGTCAGGCTAAACCGGATTAGCTAACAGCGGAGGGAACATGGAGATTATCGCTGAATTTGGCTCGGTCTTCATGATATTGGCTATCGCTTTTGGCATTTACCTGACCTGGGGTATCGGGGCCAACGATGTCGCCAATGCGATGGGTACGACGGTCGGCTCGGGTGCCATCACGGTCAAACAGGCAATCATCATTGCCGCGATTTTCGAATTTGCCGGTGCATTCATCGCCGGTGGCTCTGTTACCAAAACTATACGCAAGGGGATAATCAATCCCGAAGCCATCGTCGGTTCACCAGAGATCCTGTTGTTCGGCATGCTGGCTGCAATGCTGGCCGCCGCTATCTGGTTGATGATCGCCTCCTGGCAGGGCTGGCCGGTATCGACGACGCATACCATCATCGGCGGACTGGTCGGATTTGCCGTGGTCGCAATTGGCATCAACGCAGTCAACTGGGGCAAGATAGGGCATATTGTCGCCAGCTGGCTGGTTTCTCCGTTGATTGGTGGGGTGCTGGCATTTGGACTGATGATCAGTATCCAGAACTTGATACTGCGAACCGAAAGGCCGTTCGAAAATGCGCAGAAATGGGGCCCGATTTATGTGTTTCTGGTTGGCTGGATCGTCAGCCTGGTCACCATGTTTAAGGGCCTGAAGCACCTCAATCTGGATTTTGGCCCGGTCACCACGCTGATCATCTCAGTGATATTTGGCTTGTTACTCGCCTACGTCGGCAAGCGCATGATTAATCGCATCCAGATAGACGAGGAGGCCGACCAGGAATTTCACTACGCCAGTGTCGAGAAGACGTTTGCCCCGATGATGATCTTTACCGCCTGCGCCATGGCCTTTGCCCACGGTTCCAACGATGTCGCCAATGGCATCGGTCCGCTGGCCGCGGTTGCAAGCCTGGTCAAATCCGGCGGCGAAGTCGGGCAGAGCGCCGCACTGCCATTGTGGATACTCACGCTGGGCGGGATAGGTATCGTTTTTGGCTTGGTCACCCTGGGTTATCGGGTAATGCGCACGATCGGCAGTGACATCACCGACCTGACGCCGACGCGCGGATATTGCGCAACCTTGGCGGCGGCCATTACCGTGGTGCTGGCGTCCAAGACGGGCTTGCCTGTATCCACTACCCAGATCGCGGTCGGGGCGGTCATGGGCGTGGGTTTGACCAGCGGTCTCGCGGCTGTAGACATGCGGGTCGTGCGTGACGTTATCATTTCCTGGATCATCACGCTCCCTGCCGGTGCGATTATGGCCATACTTTTCTTTTACGCACTGAAAGGGATGTTTGGTATATCTTGTCCTGTCTGCAACTGACCAGGCCAGGCGCTGCCAGTGCACGGTTTGCGAGCTTGCCCGCCGACGTTAGTGCACCATCACAGGATCATGGTAATGTCTGCTCCTTTAATCGGGCGTCACTGGCGAATTATCCGCGGGAGACGACAAACGGCCAACAGAGGGATCTCACGTGTAGAGCATTATGGGATAATGCGTAGTATGCCTGTGATAGGATGTTAGTAGACAAGTAAATCTGGGCCTTCCATGGATCAAACAAATCCTTTCTCTGAAAATAGGCTCCAGGCTAGCTCGCCGCGCTATTGGACTCGTCAATCATCCGATCCCAGGCTGGCACTACCTCCATAAGACTGTTCCAGAATTCCGGATCACGACGGGCTTCGAAGTCTTCCAGCGATACACCTTGTTGTTCGACCCAGGTGTAATAACCAAGATTAAACACCCGCTCTCTACTACGCAGGGTCATTTCCTCCATGTTATCGGTGGCTGTTGTTAACATCCAGCGACCGTAACTTTCTGCGCATGAGCCACGAAAATCTCCCGCGGCTGCCTTGACGATCTCGGCGCCATACATTTCCGCACCATCGGTTGTCACCGTCAGAACCACGTCATCGGCGCCCAGCCCCATGTACCGTGTCATTTTGATAGCGCCGAGGACGTTGGCTATGGATGAAAGTCCTAGATCGGCCAGCCCCTTGATAACATCTTGAGATATCCCGGTGCGCTTTATCAAAAAGTCCCGACCGACGGGCCTATTAAACACCAGGTTTAACGCGTTCGATGCCTTGTCTGTAGCAGCAACCACATAATCTGTATTCAACACGTTATGAATAAATGGCACCTGCTTATCGCCGATGCCCTGGATGTTATGATCGCCATATTCGTTGTTTAGCAGTGTCGGGCATTCGATGGCCTCGACAACACAAATGGTTGTGCCAGGCTGTTCTTTCAAATGGTCCCCCCGCAGGGAGTGTTCTGATGTTCTGACCAGTAGCGTTGCCGGTCTGTTCAGGTCGACATGAATTCACGATAGTCAGTAATCACGTCGCTGACGCAGGCACGGAAAAGGCGCTCGCCCGCGGCCACCGTGGCCAGTGCCGGGTTCGAGCCGATACGTCCATCGGCGAATTGGGCGCGATAATCATCCGCATCCCGAATGGCTCCGATCGGCGCGATTGTCGGCGACATGGAAGCGTCCTTCACTTCATCCGGATAAGCATAAAAGGTGAGCGAAACCTCGGACGGTGTGGCATGACTGCCTTCCTGATCGCCGAATAATTCTTTCGATATGCGTCCGACGGATTCGGTCATATACCAGTTGCAAAGTTTGAGACGCAGATCGGATAAACCGATCTCATCGAAACTCGATTGGGCGTAAATTTCCTGGAATGCACTATTCACGGTTGCGACATTGCCACCGTGACCGTTAAGAAAATAGACATGGCGAAAGCCGTGACGATAAAGCGAACGCACCATGTCCACCAGGACCGCCATCATCGTGCTGGGGCGTAAGGCAATGGTGCCGGGAAATCCCAGGTGATGGTGTGCCTGACCGATCGAGAGGGTGGGTGCGACCAGTATTTCGATCGACTCGGCGACGCCGAAGGCAATCGTCTCAGGGCATATGGCGTCGGTACCGAGCATTCCGTTTGGACCGTGTTGCTCGGTGGAACCGATCGGTACGATTATGCCATCCGAATGTTCGAGATAGGTTTCAATCTCGGGCCAGGTGGAGGTCTGTAAACGCATAAAATTCTCCCGCAATAATAGGACCAGAGGACCCGGGCCGAAATATCTACTTCATATTTTCCCGGATGCCCCTTTCATGATCAGGGCTGTCGATGTCGGAGCGCGAATTTTTTCAGATAAATTTTTGCTGCACCCAGCAGCAATTTATCCTGTTTCTCCATGATTGCAATAGTCGAACGCCGCTTCGACTCCATGCTGGGGAGCGACTCGATCAGGTCGGCCGTGATCACCCGGTCGTGCCAGTCGCCCAAAAGCTGTTCCAGTATTCTGATCTGTTTTAATTCGGATTCGTCGAACGAATGTCCGGGACAGTAACAAAAAGCGTCGAGTACATGGTGATAGCGTTTGAGCAGTATGCGTTTTTTATGCCAACTGCTGGCGGTCATTTTGTCTTTGGTGGTGATTATTTGTGACAGTAACCGAGCCAGGATAACCGGTTTTTGCCGGTTGATGCGGCGCTCCGATAAGCCGATGGATTTTATCGTCGGTACCCTGATCGACAGCCGATGATCCGCAGGGACACTTTGCTGGAATAATCGATAATCGCGCCTGGATTTCAATCGCAACGCTTTGATCAAGGCTGCCGAGTCCTGCGGATTGATTTCGTCCAGGCTGGCGATCAAGTGCTCCGCGATATGTATGTCACGAATCTCACCAATCAGTTTAAACGCGACACGGTACGGCTTCAGCAAATGCCTGGCATTCAATTCAGGCTTGATTTCGGCAAGCAGGTAATACAGCGCCGTGAGCCTTTTGATACCCACCCTGAAGTCGTGCACCGGATCCTCGTCTGGTCTTTCGACGATAATACCGAGGTTATGGTTGATATCCCGGATCAGCTTGCTGCGATATTTTTCAAGACAATTCATTGAGTCAGTGAAGCAGGAAAACGCTGTCTTGGCAATCAGGCAGCCATTTCCAGCAACTCGCTCTCGTCGGTGTCATGGAATTGATCACGCAGCAGGTATAACAGCGGCGAGGCATCGACCAGGTTACGTGCGATCTGGATCGCAATGACGCTATCGTTCATCAGCGAGGTTGCCATTTCATTGCTGATTAGTTGATCGCGCACCAGTCGGTCGATGGTGCCATTCATCAAGACATCATACTGATCCACATGGTTCTGTAAATCCTGTGCCTTGCTCATGTATTTGTGGTCGAGTTTGATTAGCCTCCCCTTGCGCTACATCCGCTGAATCTTGAGAATCATTGTTCGCAGGTTGTTGTATTCCTCGCGGATGTATTCGTTGTCGGTATTGAGGTACTTGTTCATGTTGGTGTGCAGGGGTTTGATGTCCTTGACGATTTCGACCATCAGGCGGTCGGCGCGCAAGATACTGCGAATTGCGATCGCGGCCATGTCGACCCTGAAGCCGAGCAGGGAGATCAGCCAGGCGGTCACCGTGGTGCCGATATTCGCGCCCATGATGATACCGATCGATTTCGCCAGCGAAAGTAGCGAGGCATTGGTGAAACTGACCACCATCAGCGTGGTCGTCGCGGATGACTGGATAACGGCCGTGATGGTGAATCCGGTTATCACCGCAAACAGGCGATTCGAAGTTGCTGTGGCGAGGATATTGCGCATGCGGTCGCCGGCAAGTTCCATCAGCGCATCGCTCATGACCTTCATGCCATACAGGAACAGGCCGAGTGAACCGAGCAGGGTTAGAAAATCGAAGAAGCCGTAATTCATAGGTGAACTGAAACGATTGCAGTTCGCGAAACGCTCGGCCTGCGACCGTCTGCCTTAGGGCCGGGTTCTGGCTTCCCGTTTGCGTTGCCGGTCGAC
>CP070646.1:2342715-2369240 GCA_020354435.1 Gammaproteobacteria bacterium | reverse complement strand
GCCTGATTTCCGCGGTCATGGCGCTCGGCGTCAACATGCAATGGGGTTATGCCGGGCTACTCAACGTCGGCGTCATGGGTTTCGCCGCGCTCGGCGGCATGAGCGCGGTGCTGGTGTCGCAGGCACCGGTGGTCGAAGCCTGGAACACGAGCTGGGGTCGGCTGCTAATGGCGGCAGTCTGTTTCGCCGCCACCGTCGCTGCTGCGATCGTCTGCTACCGAAAGCTGGCGCCCGGGCGCAGCCGCAGCCTGGCGCTGACGCTGGTCATCGTTGCCGGCGTTTTTATAACGCGAGCCTTTCTCGACCCGGCCATTTCCGATATCGAGGCGATCGAACCGGCCAAGACCGGCTTTCTCGGAGGCATCGGTTTACCGATCATATTTTCCTGGATCATAGGTGGTTTCGTCGCTGCGGGCATTGCCTGGTGCATCGGCAAGGTCGCGCTGGGATTGCGCGCCGACTACCTCGCCATCGCCACGCTCGGAATTTCCGAAATCATTATCGCCGTACTGAAAAACGAGGACTGGCTCACGCGCGGGGTCAAGAACGTAACCGGGCTGTCGCGACCGGTGCCCTATGAAATCAATCTACAGAACAGCCCCTGGTTCATCGATTTCGTCCGCTGGTGGAACTCGGGCGCGCTCGAGGCAATGGACGATGCCGCACGCCAGGAGGCGCTCAAGCAATTCGTCATCGACGGCTCCAGTATCTTCGTCAAGTTCTGCTACACCGGGCTGTTCGCCGGCGTGCTGTTGATCGTGCTGCTGGCCAGCGTACGCGCGCTGAACTCGCCATGGGGACGGATGATGCGTGCGATTCGCGACAATGAAATCGCCGCCGGCGCGATGGGCAAGGATGTAACCTCGCGTCACCTGGAAATTTTCGTCATCGGCTCCGCCGTCATCGGCATCGCCGGCGCGATGTTGACGACGCTGGA
Organism: Gammaproteobacteria bacterium; assembly: GCA_020354435.1. Taxonomy (GTDB): domain Bacteria; phylum Pseudomonadota; class Gammaproteobacteria. The sequence goes on along the minus strand of CP070646.1, from coordinate 2,368,303 downwards.
CGGCCAGTTTACGCCGACATCCTACCAACCGCTGCGTTTTACCTTCCTGATCTGGGTTATGGTCATCGTCGGCGGCTCCGGCAATAACATGGGCTCGGTGCTCGGCGGTTTCCTGATCTGGCTGGTCTGGATAGAGGCCGAACCTGTCGGTGTATGGCTGATGCAGGTCGGCACGGGATGGCTCGACGAAGGCAACGCGTTGCGTATTCACCTGATAGAAAACGCGCAGCACATGCGGCTGTTTTTCATGGGCCTGGTACTGCTGCTGGTGCTACGTTTCAGCCCGGGTGGTATTCTGCCGGAAGTGATAAGGAAACAGCAAAAATCGGGCTGAGCAGGGTTTGCAAGGATCGAGCCGGCGGATTCAGACAGGCAAAAAAAACCCGGCACCGCGATGGGCCGGGTTTTTCGCTTCAGAATCGATTAATGAATCTTGATCGTATTCCACTTGCCACTGCCGATCTCGAGCTCCTTGTAGGAACCAAACACCTCGCCAACGTCGTTGAATTCGACATTGGTGGCGCCCTGGTAATCGACATCGCCGCCAGCAGCGATAATCTTCAACGCCTTGTCCAGTTCGCCGGGGCCGATTTTCTTGCCCGGTGCGTTGGCGACCATCATCATCTTCGACTGCAGCGCTGCGCGATCCGCCGCGCCGGCGGCCTGCATGGCGAGCACGATTAACGCCGCGGCGTCATAGGATTCCGGTACGAAAGGACCGTCCGGGGTGACGCCGTTGGACTTGGCATAGGTGGCGAAGGCGTCGGCCCCCGCCGCGCCGCCGGGCAGGGTTGCGATCGAGCCGTCGAGATCCGAACCGATCGCGGCAATCAGAGAATCACCGACCATGCCATCCGCCATGACGAAGCTCTCGAAGGCATCGGCATCGATGGAAGCCTGGATGATACCCTTGCCGCCCTGGTCGACATATCCGAATACCGCCAGGTGCTTCGATCCGGATGCGGACAGCGCACCGACTTCGGCCGAGTAATCCGCCTTGCCATCCTCGTGCGCCGCGCTGATCGAAATCTTGCCGCCCTGGGCCTTGAAAGCGGCGCCAAAGGATTCAGCCAGACCCTTGCCATAATCATTGTTGGTATAGGTTACCGCGACTTCACTGATGCCCCTGTCCTTGAGAATATTGGCCAGTACCTGGCCCTGGCGCGCATCGGACGGCGCGGTACGATGGAAAAAGCCCTTGTCGTCGATCGTCGACAGGGCCGGCGAGGTGGCCGACGGCGACACCATGACGACGCCATTGGGCACGGCGACGTTATTTGCGATGGCGGTGGTCACACCCGAGCAGTCGGCACCCATGATGGCGGCCACGCCGTCGGAGGTAATCAGTCGCTCGGCAACCGAAGAGGCTGCCGCGGCGTCGATGCAGGTCGAGTCACCGCGCACGCCCACGACTGTCTTGCCGCCCAGGAAACTACCGGATTTGGATGCTTCTGACAGCGCCAGCTCGGCGCCGGAAGCCATTGCCGGTGTCAGCGATTCGATCGGGCCGGTAAAGCCGAGAATAATACCGACTTTTACGTCCTCAGCTATAACGGGCGCTGACAAGGTCAGCAAGGCTGAAGCAATTAGCAATTTTTTCATTTGTCACTCTCTCAGATTTGTTTTGGTTCTTTACGCGCTTCGGGATTTAGAGGTTCTCCCGTTCTCCGCAGTTGGCAATACTATCACTGTTTTTCGGGGCATGCATATCGCGCAGGCCCCGCTGACGGCTATCTGGCGTTGTTTTTGCTGGCCTTTCTGATCGATTTCAGGCATTTTTCTCAGTTTTGCAGAAGCCTTCGAATCAAATGCCGATCGACGCCAGTACTTCCAGCGATCCCCTGCCCTCGAGCTGGCGCAATTTCCCGATCAAGCAGCAGCCCGAGTATCCGAATGCGCAACACCTGCAGCACGTCGAGCAACAATTACGCGCGCTGCCGCCACTGGTGTTTGCGCAGGAAATTCGCGACCTGAAGGAAAACCTGGCAACGGTCGCCGCGGGCCGCGGCTTTCTGTTGCAGGGCGGTGATTGCGCCGAATCCTTTGCCGAGTTTAGCGCCGGCAAGATTCGCGACACCTTCAAGGTCTTGCTGCAAATGGCAATTGTTTTGACCTTTGCCGGGCGGCGTCCGGTAACCAAGATTGCGCGCACCGCGGGTCAATTCGCGAAACCGCGCTCGGCCGACTTCGAAGAGGTCGACGGTATCTCGCTGCCGAGTTTCCGCGGCGACATCATCCACTCTGCCGAAGCGAATCCCGAGGCCCGGATTCCGGATCCGCAACGCATGTTACAGGCTTATCATCAAAGCACCGCCACGCTCAACCTGCTGCGCGCCTTTGCCCAGGGCGGTATGGCCGACCTGCACCAGGTTCACCGCTGGAATCTGAGTTTCGTCGAGTCCAGCCCGGCCAAGCAGCGCTACATGCAGATGTCCAGGCGCATCGAGGACGCGCTGGCCTTCATGGAGGTCTGTGGTATCAATTCGCACAACGCACCGTCGATTCGCGAGACCCAGTTGTTTACTTCACACGAGGCACTGCTGCTGAATTACGAGGAAGCCCTGTCGCGTATCGATTCGTTTACCGGCAAGTGTTACAACTGCTCGGCGCATTTCGTCTGGATCGGAGAACGCACACGTCAGCTCGACCACGCGCACGTGGAATTCTTCAGGCGCATCGATAACCCGGTTGGTGTCAAGATTGGTCCGACCATCGAGATTGACGAACTGCTGCGCCTGATCGAAACGCTCAACCCCGATAACGAGGGCGGGCGCCTGACGCTGATCACGCGCATGGGTGCCGACCGCCTGGCGGAAGTACTGCCCGGGCTGATTCGCGCAGTCGAAAAAGAAGGCTGCAACCTGGTCTGGTCCTGTGATCCGATGCACGGCAACACGGTCAAGTCCAGCACCGGTTTCAAGACCCGCCAATTCGACGATATTTTGCGCGAGCTGCAACAGTTTTTCGCCGTGCACCAGGCCGAGGGTACCTATCCCGGGGGTATCCACCTCGAGATGACCGGCGAACACGTCACCGAATGTACCGGTGGCGCCTGGAAACTTTCGGAATCCGACCTTGCCACGCGCTACCTGACCAGCTGCGACCCGCGTCTGAACGCCGACCAGGTACTCGAACTGGCCTACCTGATCGCCGATGCTTTCAAGCAAGCCGACCCCATCCGACCAACCTGACCTGCGGAACTGTAATATGAATCAACCAATACCGAGCAAACTCGCCCAGGTCCTGGCCGCCGGGCATTTCGCGATTACGGCCGAAACATCACCCCCCGATGCCGCCTCGGCGCAGGCCGTTCTCGACCGCGTCGATTGCCTCAAGGGGCTGGCCGATGCGGTCAACGTAACCGATGGCGCCAGCGCGCGCGTGCATATGTCCGCCTTTGCCGCCGCTACCATCATGGCGCAGGCGGGTATCGAACCGGTACTGCAAATGACTACCCGCGATCGTAACCGCCTGGCGTTACAGGGTGACGTTGTCGGTGCCTCGGCGCTCGGCATTCATAACTTTCTGTGCCTGACCGGCGACAAGATGTCGGCCGGCGATCAACCGGACGCGGCCGAAGTGTTCGAACTCGATAGCGGCGAACTGATGCGGCAAATGCGCGACATGCGCGATGCCGGAAGCTTTCCCTCTGGCCGCCAGATCGATCCGCCGCCGGCGCTGTTTCTCGGCGCCGCCGAAATGCCGGCCGAACCCGGAGACAACTGGCCGGCGGTGAGGCTGCAGGCCAAAATCGACAATGGCACGCAGTTTTTTCAGACCCAGTACTGCTTCGAGCTGGACAAGGTCAAACGATACTGCCAGGCGCTGGTCGACGGCGGCTTCACCGAGCAGGCGCATTTCCTGATCGGCATCGGGCCGCTGGCGTCGGCAAAGTCGGCACGCTGGATGAACGACAACCTGTTCGGCGTGCACGTGCCGGAGCACATCATCGAACGCCTCGAGGGCGCGGACGATCAGCGCGCCGAAGGACGCTCCATCTGCGCCGAGCTGCTGCAGGGCTTTTCCGAGATCGAGGGTTGCGCCGGCGCCCACCTGATGGCGCCGCACGGCGAGGCTTCCTGCGCCCAGGTGATCGCAGAATCGGGATTACTCGAACTCAGGACCTGACCAGGTTCAGCCTGAGCTCGGGCTGGGCCGCCTCGACCACGCGTCCGACGACCCGGGCCTCGGCATAACCGAGTTCATGCAAACGCTGCAGGCAGGCCTGTTCCTGCCCTGGATCGATACTGGCCAGCAGGCCACCGGCGGTTTGCGGATCGAATATCAGTGGATAGCTATCTTCCCCGGCAAAACCCTGCCGATCATCGATGGCGTGCCGGATGCGGATGTTTTGCGGCTGCAGTGAACTCTCGATTCCGGCGCGCGCCAGCTCGACCGCACCGTCGTAGAACGGCAGGCGGTCGACAAAAATATCGACCGCGCAGGCGGAGGCCCGCGCCATTTCGAAAAGATGCCCGGCCAGGCCGAAGCCGGTCACGTCAGTACAGGCGCTGGCGCCGAAACGACGCAGGCACAGCGAGGCGTCGCGGCTGGACTGCAGCATATGGGCAAGCGCCGAATCGATCCACGCGCCGCGGGCCTTGCCGCGCATTTCCGCCGCAAACAAAACCCCGCTACCCAAAGGTTTCGTCAGCAGCAGCAATTCCCCTGGCTGCATACCCGCTTTCAGCATCAGGTCTTCAGGCCTGGCAAATCCGTTGACGCTGAGCCCGCAACTCATCTGGCTCGCTTCTCCGCTATGACCACCCGCCAGCAAGGTGCCGTGATGCGCCAGGGTCTCGACCACGCCGCTCATGAGCTGGTAGAGATCCTGCGCCTGCTTGCTTTCGCTGGCGAACACGACATTGGCCAGCACCATCGCGCTGTGTGCCTCGACACCCATTGCGTGGAGGTCACCGAGGGCGTGAATGGCTGCGATACGACCAAACAGGTAAGGGTCGTCGATAAAGCTGCGAAAGTGGTCCATCGATTGAACCAGTTCCATGCCGGGCGGCACCGCAATCAGCGCAGCGTCGTCGGCGTGCTGCAAACCCGAGTCCCTGTCGATACCGTACTCATGGTTGATTTGCGCCAGCACCCGTTCGAGCACTTCGCTGCCGACCTTGGAGCCGCAACCGCCGCAGCGCATCGGGCTTAAATCTTCCGTCTCGTCCGACACCGGCTGCATCTCCGGCAGGTCCTGGAAGCGGCGCATGAAGTTACGATCGATGCGGTCCTTCAGCCACCAGCAGACTTTGCCCTGCAGCGCCCAGGGCCCGCGACTGGCGACGGCGAAACGTTCACCGGTGGATATCAGAGACAGAAACTGTTGCTGCGGCCGAAACGGATGCAACCTCTGCCGCCGCAATCTGCGTCGCAGGTTGCGCGCGAGAGGAATACCCTGTCGTACCGCGAACACGCCCGACTTGGGTCGCGGATAGTCGCTAACCGCAGCGATATCGCCGGCGGCGAAGACATCGTCGTGCGAAAAACTCTGCAGGCAGGGATTAACCGCGATAAATCCTGCACTATCGAGCTGCAGGCCGGATTGTTTCAGCCACGACGCCGGGCTGGCGTGGGTTACCCAGATCGCGGCATCGGAGGCGATCGCTTCAGCAGCTTCAGCCTGCAGCGATCCATTGGCAAACCCCGTAATCGGGCAGTTGTAAACGACGTTAATCGAGCGTCGCTCGAGAATCTGGCGAAACATTTGTCTGACCCGTGAATTATGCCCGGGCAACAGATGATCGCGGTCGGTGACTACGGTCAGCCTGAGGCGCCCCCGATTCAGCTTTTGCGCGCGGTAGTCGAGCGACAGGGCCAGCTCGACGCCGCCGGCCCCGCCACCGATTATGGCAAGCTGAAACTCATCCTCACGGTCGCGCAGACGTCTTTCGAGCTGATCCCAGGAAGCGATGAAACGATCGACCGGTTTGACCGCAAACTGCAGCCCGTCTGTTTCGAAACCGTTCGGGGTTGACGGTCGCGATCCGATATTGATCGACAACAGGTCATAGTCGAGCGCGGGACGGTCGGCGAATTTGAGCTGTCTGCGATCGCTGTCGAGGCCGTTGACTTCGGCGTGAATGATGCGCGCGCCGGCGTAACGCGCCAGCGGCAGCAAGTCGATATGCGTCTCGTCGTAGCTATAGTGGCCGGCGATGAAACCCGGCAGCATGCCCGAGTAAGGCGTGTGCAGATCGCGGCTGACCAGCGTCAGGCGAACGCCCGCCAGCGGATTCATCGCAAAATGCCTGAGCACAAACAGGTGGCTGTGTCCGCCCCCGAGCAGCACGAGGTCGGTTTTTACGGGGCTGTCATCCGGCTGCATGGCACCCGGGAATAATCGATGGCATGAATTTTCGACTCGAGTAATCGCTCTGGTATTATGCGTGCAGCTTTTGTACTGTAAAGCCATGTTTCGAATAATCGCAAGGCTATCGCGCGCCTGGTTGCTTTTAACCCTGATCGCCGTACTGACCCCGGCAACGGCGCAACCGCGCGAAATAGAGCAGCAAAACCCGGGGCTCCGTGTCGAGCAGTTGTTCGAGGATCTCGGTATTCCCTGGGGCATGACTTTCCTGTCGGCGGAACAACTGCTGATTACCGAGCGCGACGGTGGTGTCCGCCTGCTCGATATCAATAAACTTTCGGTGACGACTATAAGCGGCGCACCCAGGGTCGTTGCCCGCGGCCAGGGTGGCTTGCTCGACGTCGCGGTTAGCCCCGACTATTCCGCCGAGGGCTGGATTTACTTTACCTATAGCAAGCCGGTGGACGGCAAAGCGGCGACAACGCTGGCGCGGGCGCGCCTTCAGCAACGGCGCCTGGTCGACTGGCAGGATTTGCTGGTAACCGATTCCGCCACCGATGGTGGAAGGCATTTCGGCAGCCGCATCGCTTTCGACGATCAGGGCCATGTTTATTTTGGCGTCGGAGACCGTGGAGAACGCCCGCAGGCGCAGAATCTCGGCAACCATATCGGCACGATCATGCGGCTCAGGCTCGACGGCAGCGTACCGGCGGATAACCCCTTCACCGGAGATCCCGCGGCTCGCGATGAAATCTGGAGTTTTGGCCACCGCAATCCGCAGGGTTTGCTGTTCGATCCGGAGACGCGGAAACTCTGGTCGATCGAGCACGGACCGCGCGGTGGCGATGAAATCAACCTGATACTCAAGGGTCGCAACTACGGCTGGCCCGTGGTCAGCCATGGCAAGGAATACTGGGGACCGGTATCCATTGGCGAAGGCACCAGCAAACCGGGCATGGAGCAGGCGCGCAAGGTTTATATCCCGTCGATCGCGCCCGGCAGTTTGATCATGTACCGCGGCGAGGCGTTTCCGGCCTGGCGCGGCAACCTCTTATCCGGCGCGCTCAAGCTGCGTCACCTGAACCGGATTACGCTGTCCGACAACGGTGAAGTCCTCGCAGAGGAGCGCCTGCTCGAAGACCTGGGCGAACGCATACGCGCGCTGGCGCAAGGCCCCGAAGGCTGGATTTATTATTCCACGGACAGTGGCCGCATCCTGCGGATCCGCCCCGACTGATGCTGAATCAGCTGGTCGAAACCCGCGTGCAATGCCCCTACTGCTGGGAACAAATCTCCCTGTTGATCGACGCCTCGGTCGAGCTGCAGGAATATATCGAAGATTGTGAAATCTGCTGCCGACCGATCGATTTTATCGTAGCGGTCGACGAAGAGGGGCATGCACGGGTACAGGCTCGGCTGCAGCATGAGTAACATCCTGCGACTGGCGGTGGCACCGCTGATACTGGTGCTCACTAGCGCAACCGCAGACGCGCTCGACTGGATCGAGCAGGCGTCGAGACCGGGTCCCGATGTCTTACCCGTCGGGCAATCGCGTTTCGATCAGCTGTTCCTGCAGGCGGACGGTCGCTATCGAATCCCCTACCCGTTCGGACAATTGATAGCGGATCTCGAGGCCAGGCTCGACAACGGCGATAATCCCACGGTCCGCGGGGTCTTCGTGCCGATGGGTCGATCGCTGCAACGCGACACACCGGCGCCCGATTACTTCCGCTATCCACGCCGGGTCATCGCCGTCGACGGCGAACCGGTCACCCGCGGCTCCGAGGCCGGGCTGGTGATGGAGTACCGCCTGTTTATCGCCCACCAGCCCAAAACCGAATCCCTCGAAGTTATCAGCTATAACGACACCGCCGGTCGCTTCGAATTCCAGGTCGTGGATGACTATGCCGCCGGTGGATCGCCACAGGCGCGGCCGGCCAACCGGCTGATGTGCATGAGTTGTCACCACAATGCCGCACCAATCTTTTCCCGAACCCCCTGGAGCGAGACCAGCTTCAACGTCGAGGTCGCCAACCGCCTGGTTGCCGCGCTGCCGCAACGATACAGCTCGCTGATTGGCCTGGTTACGCTCGATGCCGGCGTCATCGACGTACTGGCCGAGCGTGCCAATTACCTGTCGGCGGCACAAACGGTCTGGCAACGAGGCTGTGCGTCGAGTGCCTGCCGCGCCGAAATATTGCGCGCCATCCTGCAGTACCGGCTCAGCGGAGAGTCGAGTTTCGACTGGAATTCCAGCGGCTTCGAGCGTCGCTACTTCGATGAATTATCTAAAAACTGGTCGCGAAACTGGCCCCAGGGACTGGCTTTACCCGGCAGCCGTCTGGCCGACCGCAATCCGTTTACCGACAGCGCGATAAAAATCGAGCAAGACCCGCTGCTACCACGCCCGGCGCAGGCGACCTGGCACACGGTCGACATGACCCTCGCGCGCGGCATTATCTACCGCCTCGCCGGTTTTTTTACCGCGTCCGATATCCGCGCGCTGGATCGGCGCCTGCTATCGTTGAGCCGCGAGCGTCCCGTCGGGGACTACCGCTACGCGACCCACTGCAGGGTTCAAAGTCGCAACAACAGCATCCACCTGCTGTCCTGCGGAGAGCAGACGGGAATCGACCAGTTGCAGGCGCAAATCGAGATCGAAATGCGGCAGGATCGGATCGATTCGATGCGCTTTCACTCCCTGCGCCTTCCACGTGACTCGAATCTGCTGCAACCCGTCGTCGTCAGCCTGTCGCATCATACCTACCGGCTCGAGATCGAACCCGGACACCAGTCGGGTCTTTCGCAGAGGCTGGCAAATGGTGACCGGCTCGAATCCATCGTGCTCGAGTGGGACGATTCGCTGATCGACGGAGAATCGAGGCTGGAAGTCCGCATATCGGTCGAGTCCGATATCCTCGACGGCGCTATTAGAGCCTTGCATCAGCTTCACGATAAAGACGGCAAAAGCCTCGCGGCGGGGGTTTTCAGGCGCCAGGCCCTGCTGCAGGAACTGATGCCGCTACTCGGCATGCAACCGCTCGAATGGCAAACGCCGCTCAACGGCAGGCAATCGCCGACCCGATCGACCAAAAAGCCGATCGCTGGCGCCCTCGCTCTGCTCGAACCCTATTGCGCCGGCTGCCACGGCGACGACAGTCGGCAGCCGCCCGGTTTCCTTGCGGGTAAGGATCCGCTAGCCCGGATTCGCCAATGCGCGCCGCGTATGTTGCGACGCCTGCGCGCCTGGCAGCCAGGCAATCGCCCGGGACACGCTCCCATGCCACCTCCGGCTTCGATTGCCTTCAGCGGCACCAGCGCCGCCGACTGGCCGCGCAGCGACCACTATCGCAACCTGATGACAGGTCTCGAAGCGCTGCTGCCCGAATCGCAGCGAAATTCGTGGAAAACTGCGGCCTATGACGATTTGCCGGCCTGTTTCGCGGCTAGCGACGGATGACGAATTCGGTGAGGTTCTCGCTAAGGTCGATTTCGTCGAATACCAGCTCGCTTACCCGCGCGAAATCGGGGCCGCGCCGAATGCGCTCGATGACCCGTTTGAGCGCATCGCTGTTACCCTGCAGCAGGAACTCGACCCGTCCGTCGGGCAGGTTACGCACGTACCCGACGAGTTGCTCGGCCTCGGCCTGGCGCCGAACGAAATAGCGAAAGCCGACGCCCTGTACGCGACCGGAAACAAATCCTTTAAGACCACAAACTAGCGCCATGCCGGGATTCTATGATTAGCTTCAATGCCGTCATGATAGGCGCTGGACCGGTCGCGTCAATCCGGAGTCAGGCTGGCCAGAATTGCCGCCTGCTCGGCCTGCCAGAACTCGGCCCAGCGTGACAGCAGGCGCAAGCCCTCGCGCTGTTGATCCTCGTCACCGGCCTCGATTCCGATACGGTAATTTTCCACGCCGGCAACGAAGTAACGCTGATAATTCTTGCCCAGGCGCAGGTCCAGCCGATCGAGAAACTCGCGTTCGACCTGGAACGCGAGACGCAGGCCCTGATCAAGCGTGGCCAGCGCCTCGGTGACGCGCTGCTGATCGAGATTTGCCGACTGTAGTTGCCGACCGCCCGCCTCGACCTGCTTCAGGGATTCGAGGAAGTAATATTTCTGCTCGGCCGCCGCCTGCTCCTCGTCCGAGGGCGAACAGGCCAGCAGCAGAACGGCCAGCAGGCTGGTAATTAAAAGACCGCGTCGGCCCGGGTTCATCGCTTGCCGGCAATCCGCATCCGCAGCGCGTTCAGCTTGATGAAGCCCTCGGCATCTTTCTGATCGTAGGCACCGCGATCGTCCTCGAATGTCACGATCGCCTCGTCGAACAGGCTATTGCGCTCGGACTTGCGACCGACCACGGTAACCGAGCCCTTGAAAAGTTTTACCCGCACTTCGCCGTTTACCGTGGCCTGCGATGCGTCGATCATTTGCTGCAGCATCTTGCGTTCCGGGCTCCACCAGTAACCGTTGTAAATCAGGTGGGCGTATTTCGGCATTAATTCATCCTTCAGATGAGCGACCTCGCGATCCAGCGTAATCGATTCGATACCGCGGTGCGCTTTCAACATGATGGTACCGCCCGGGGTTTCGTAGCAGCCCCTGGATTTCATGCCGACGTAGCGGTTTTCGACAATATCGAGACGTCCAACGCCGTGCGCGCCACCTTCCAGGTTCAGACGGGTTAAGACCTGCGCGGGAGTCAGACGCTCACCGTCGATCGTAACGATATCGCCGTTTTCGAAACCGAGTTCGAGGTAGGTCGGCTGATCCGGCGCATTTTCGGGCGCTACCGAGCGTAACCACATATCGTCGTTGGCCTCGAACCACGGATCTTCGAGTTCGCCGCCCTCGTAGGAAATGTGTAACAGGTTGGCGTCCATCGAATAGGGTGCTTTTTCGCCGTGCTTCTTTTCGATCGCAATACCGTGGGTTTCGGCGTAGGCCAGCAGGCTCTCGCGCGAATTCAGATCCCACTCGCGCCACGGCGCGATGACACGGATATCGGGATTCAGGGCATAGGCGCCGAGCTCGAAACGCACCTGGTCGTTGCCCTTGCCGGTAGCGCCGTGCGAGACCGCATCGGCACCGGTTTCGGCGGCGATTTCAATCAGCCTTTTCGCGATCAGCGGGCGCGCTATCGACGTACCGAGCAGATACTCACCCTCGTAAACGGTGTTGGCGCGAAACATCGGATAGACGAAATCGCGTACGAATTCTTCCTGCAGGTCCTCGATGTAGATTTCCCTGACGCCGTATTTCTCGGCCTTCTGGCGCGCCGGCTCGAGTTCCTCGCCCTGGCCGATATCGGCGGTGAAGGTAACCACTTCACAATCGTACTCGTCTTCCAGCCACTTCAGGATGACCGAGGTATCGAGGCCGCCCGAATAGGCCAGAACCACTTTGTTAACCGCTGCTTTTGACATTTTCTTCCCGTTGCATCAGGCCCGGAAATCCCGGGGCTAAAAAAAGGGGGGTATTGTCTTTAGAAATCGCGCAAAAATCCAGCACAAGCGTATAATGCGGCTGTCATAACGGAGAAAATCAGATGTCAGATTCCGCTTTCAGGGTTCACGCGATGGAACTCGGGCCGATGGAAAATTTCGTTTACCTGGTCGAGGATATCGCCAGCCGGCGTTGTGCCGTGGTAGATCCGGCCTGGGAAGTCGATAAAATCGTCACCAAGGCGCGCGAACTCGATTTGAGGGTCAGCGATATCCTGCTGACCCACAGCCACCACGATCATATCAACGGGATCGAGGAATTGCTGAACCACGCCAATGCCGAGATACACCTGCTGAAACCGGAATACGAATTCTGGCAACACGAACTGGAAAAACCGAGCCTGCACCACGGCGGCGACGAACTTCAACTCGGTGAAACCTCGATTAAGATTCTGCATACCCCGGGGCATACGCCGGGTTCGGCCTGTTACCAGCTCGGCAACGAAATCATCACCGGCGACACCCTGTTCGTATTCGGTTGCGGTCGGTGCGATCTGTCCGGCGGCAGCCCCGAAGACATGTTCGTCACGTTGAAAAACATGAAGGAACGGCTGCCGCAGGAGATGCTGATACACCCGGGGCACAACTACTCGGTCAAGCCGACCAGCACACTCGGCGAGCAGGTGGAGGGCAATCCTTTCATGCATTACGAGGATGAGGCCGCCTTCATCAATTACCGCATGCACGTGCACGACAAAACTCGCGACGAGCCCTATGCCGCGGTCAGCAGACAACAACTAAAAATCGCCAACCTGCTTTAGACACTGTCATGAAAAAAGACCTGAAAGTAACGCTAATCGGTTTGTCGCTGGTGCTGCTGTCCGCCTGCGCAAGCAACGAAATTGTGCTGGCGCCCGATACCCGTCCGGGAGACCAGCTTAAAGCCGAATACCTGGTTGGCCGGTGGTGTACCGAACGGGAACTGACCGCGAAAGCCAATAAGGAAGCCGGACACAGCGCGATAACGAACCTGGAGAAACAGTTCTGGGAATTTCGCGCCGACGGGGAATGGATGGATTCAGTCTCCGGCTGGATGTATAACCACTATGGTGAATGGCGGCTGGAGGGGCGTGACAACCTGGTTCTCGACCCAAAGAAGGGTAACGCCATCAGTTACCGGGCAAGTTTCGCCAACGCCGGGGTAGAACTGCATCTGACGGACGAGGCCGAGCAATTCCTGGTGCTGGGCCGCTGCGACTAGGAAAAAATCCGGCTCGATTGCTGCAAGCTAGATTTCCAGCGCCCGGCGTTCGACCATTTCCGATCTGAGTTTCTTCAGGTCCTGCTGCAGACGTTCGATAATCGCTTCCGACTGTTCGGCCAGCGCCTCTCTGACCATGCCCTGCAAGGCATTGAAATGATGCTCGCCGATGGCATCACATAACTCGTTATCCAGTTTCGCCCTGAATGACTCGACCACGTCATTTGCGCGCGACTTGGGATCATCGCTCATGGCACCTCTCCTTTTCGATTAAACTGCGGTCCACATTAGACCTGCAGAAGCCCGTAACATTGACCGGGGTCAAAATTCAGGATTATATAACAGACAAAATTATACGAGGAATAAAACAATGAGGACCTGCGATGAAGGATGTGTTCAATCTGGCGGATGATCTGGGGCCGTTCAAGGTCATTCACGTGCACGAGCCGGGCATAGGTCTGAAAGGCGTTCTCGTGGTCGATAACGTAGCCCGCGGCCCATCGATCGGCGGCGTACGCATGGCGACAGACGTTACCACCGAGGAATGCGCGCGGCTGGCCCGTGCGATGACATTCAAAAACGCCGCCGCCGATCTGGCCCATGGCGGAGGCAAGGCGGTACTGGCTGGCGATCCGAAAATGCCCAAAGCGCAAAAGGAAACCCTGATTCGTGGTTTTTGCCGGGCGCTGGAAGAAGTCGAACAGTATATCTTTGCACCCGACATGGGCACCGACGAAGAGTGCATGGCCTGGGTCAAGGATGAAATTGGCAGGGTTGTCGCGCTGCCGCGCGAGGTCGGAGGAATTCCGCTCGACGAAATCGGCGCCACCGGCTTTGGCCTGAGTCACGCGATCGACGTCGCGGCCGAATTCTGCGATCTCGAGATCAGGGGAGCACGCTTCGTGGTACAGGGCTTCGGCGCGGTTGGCAAGCACGCAACCCGGTTCCTGAGCGCTGCGGGCGCGATTCCGGTCGCCGTATCGGATAGTGCAGGTACTATCTACAATGCCGACGGGCTCGATGTCGACCATCTGATCGCGTTGAAGTCGGCCGGCAAGAGCGTCACCGAATACGAAGGCGGAGAACGGCGCGATGGCGATGCGATTATCGATATCGAATGCGATATCTGGATTCCCGCGGCGCGTCCGGACGTGATCCAGGAAGGTAACGTGGATCGTCTCAAAACCCGAATGTTCGTACAGGGTGCCAATATACCAATTACCTATGCCGCCGAAAAAAAGCTGCAGCAGCGTGGCATCCTCAATATTCCCGATTTTATCGCCAACGCCGGCGGCGTGATCTGCGCCGCGACTGAATACCAGGGCGGCGGCGAGACTGCCGCGTTTGCCGCAATCGAGGAAAAACTGCGGCGTAATACGCGCGAGGTACTGGAGACCGCTCAACGAGAACAGGTCCTGACGCGCGATGCCGCACTGGCGCTGGCGCGACGGCGAGTGGAGCAAGCCATGAGCTACCGTCGCTGGAATATCTTCTAGGATCCGGGCCCGTGTTTCGCATCCGCTTTCATGGTCGTGGGGGTCAGGGGATGAAAACGGCCAGCCGCATCCTCGGCAGCGCCTTTTTCAGAGCCGGTTACGAGGTTCAGGATGCACCGCGCTACGGCGCCGAACGGCGCGGTGCGCCGATCTTCGCCTACGTGCGTGCCGATCGCAAAGTCATAAATGAACGCGGCATCATCGACCATCCCGATCTGGTCGTGGTTGCCGACGATACCCTGGTAGGCATGCCCGCCGCCGGGGTTACCCAGGGTATGGACGCGCATACGCTCATGCTGATCAATAGCCATGAAAGCGCCGAAGTCTGGTCGCAAAGGCTGAATACCGAAGCCAGCATATTGATACTGGCAGCTCGCGAAGATGTCGCGGATCGCGCCAGCCTGCCCTATATCGGCAGTCGCTGCGCGGCTGCCGCAGCGGCCCTGTGCGGGGTGATTTCCCGCGAAATTCTGATTGCCGCGATTAATGACGAACTCGCTCACCTGTCCACCGACGTAATCGAAAGAAATTGCCAGATCGCGCAGACCGCCTTCGACCAGATGAGCGATCAAAGCGGTCTGGTGAAGCAAGGCGGATCGCTTTCGGCGGCTGACTACATACCGCCGGAATGGATCGATATGCCATTTGAAAAAGCGGAAGTATCCAATCTGGCGATACATGCGGGGGCAACCAGCGTTAAAGTCCGCACCGGTCTGTGGCGCACCATGCGGCCGGTAATCGATTACGACCGATGCAGCGGCTGTACCTGGATATGCAGCACTTATTGTCCGGATGGCTGCATCGATGTGCGCGCCGACGGTTACCCCGAAATCGACTATGACCACTGCAAGGGCTGCCTGGTTTGCGTCGCGCAATGCCCGCCGCATGCAATCGAGTCGATTCCGGAACAGACGGCACGCGAGCAGGAATCGGGAGAACAGACATGACAGCTAAACTGCTGACCGGCAACAGCGCGGCTGCCTGGGGTGCACGACTGGCGCCAGTCGATTACATTCCGGCGTTTCCGATTACGCCGCAGACCGAAATTATCGAGGATCTCGCGTTCTGGGTCGATCGTGGCGAGCTTGATGCGCGCCTGGTGACGCTAGAGTCCGAGCATTCGATGATTACCGCCGCCGCGGCCGCGGCATCGTCGGGGGTACGCGCGTTTACCGCAACCTCGAGTCAGGGCCTGCTTTACGGCATGGAAATGATTTACACCGTTTCCGGCTGGCGCACGCCGTTCGTGCTGGTAAACGTATCACGCGGTCTGGCCTCTCCGATTACGCTGGAGTCCGATCACAACGACATCATGGCCGCGCGCGACAGCGGCTTTCTGCAAATTCATTGCGCTACCTGCCAGGAAATTGCCGATGGCGTACTGATTGCCTACCGCCTGGCCGAGCATCCCGAAGTCCGCGTGCCGGCCATCGTCAACCTCGATGGATTTTACCTGTCCTTCACGCGCGAGCCGGTCGACCTGCCCGACGCGTCGAAAGCAGCCGCATTCGTCGGCGAGTACGATCCCGAGAACCTGCAGTTCAAGGGAAATACGCCGTTGAGCCAGGCAATGGCCGTGCTCGGTGGCGGCCCCTACTCCTATTTCCGCTACGAAACGCACCTGGCGGTAGAACGGGCGCTGAGCATTTACGACGAGGTCATCGAAGAATTCGCCGCAACCTTTGGCCGTCGTTACGACAAAATCGATGCTTACTGCATGGATGACGCCGACTATGTTTTTATCATGCTCGGCTCCTTTTCCACCAAGGCCCGCGACGCGGTCGATAGCCTGCGTGCGGCGGGAAACAAGATCGGCCTGCTCAGGCCGAGGCTGTTCCGCCCCTTGCCGGCGGCATTACTCCGCCAGTGGCTGCGGGGCCGGCGCGCGGTGGCCGTGATCGACCAGAATATCTCGATGGGCATGGGCGGTATCCTGCACAGCGAACTGGCGACCGCACTTTACGGCATCGACAAGGCACCGCTGCTGGCAAGTTACATCGGCGGTCTGGGTGGACGTGATATCAGTCAGCAGGAGTTTTTCGCCATCGCCGACGAACTGAACCTGGCTTACCAGCAAGGCGCGGCACCGCCAGTGCGTCTTTTGTACACCCGCAACGAGATGACCGAGATGCGCAAACTGCAGGCGATCGCACAGGCGGAGCATGCCGAAATTCGACAAGCCGAGGGCAAATCATGAGCAAACAGTCACCCGTGCATTTCCATCGCATGAAGGATATGCCCTCGACCCACCTGCTCGGCACCGGTACACCGATGTGCGCAGGTTGCGGTGGCCTCGAAACCCTGCACACGCTGTACGATATTCTCGGCGAGAAGACGGTATTCGTTAACGCGGCCGGTTGCATGACCCTGCTTTCGGTTTACCCGTTCACCCCGTTTCGCGGTGGCTGGCTTTACACCTCGATGGGCTCGGCGCCGGCTGGCGCGCAGGGGGTACGCGACGCCCTCGACATCCTGTTGCAGAAGAAAAAGCTTTCGGCCGAGGAAGACGTCGAGGTCGTGGTCATTACCGGAGACGGCGCAGCCTATGGCATGGGCATGTCGGCCACCTCGGCAGCGATGGATCGAAACCTCGATTTCATTTACCTGTGTTACGACAACGAGGGCTATGGTAATACCGGCCAGCAATACTCCGCCGCCACGCCACATGCCGCTATTACCTCTACCAGCAAGGGCTCACACGGATATCCGGGTTACAAGAAAGATCTGTTTGCGATCTGGGCGGCGCATAACCCGGCCTATGTCGCGACGGTAATCGCTGCCGAGCCGCTCGATCTGGCAAAAAAGATCGAACGCCTGCAAAGCCTGAGCGGACCGCGCATGCTGATTTCGCTGGCGCCCTGCCCGACCGGATGGGACTACGACCCCGAACTCAGCGTCGAGGTTGGTCGTCTCGCGGTCAGGACGGGCGTCTGGCCGCTGAAGGAATATATCGACGGCGAAGTGCGTCACACAAAGATTCCAAAACAACGCCAGCCGGTCGAGGATTACCTCCGCTTGCAGGGCCGTTTTCGCCATTTGTTCGAACCGCAACGGGACGAGGCCGGCATCGCAGAAATCCAGGCCCGCGTCGATGCCTACTGGAAGCGCATCCTGGAGGAATGAACCGAGCCGGTTACAGTTATTTTCATCGAGGCGGGGAACCGCCGTTGCTGGGATCGACCATCGGCGAACATTTCAGCGCCGTCATCGATTCGTTTCCGCAGCACGAGGCGGTGGTATCGATACCGCAACAGCGGCGTCTGAGTTACCGCCAATTTGGCGCGGAGGTCGAACAGCTGGCACGCGGATTGACGGCGATGGGTTTCGGGCACGGAGACCGCATCGGCATCTGGTCGACCAATAATATCGAATGGCTGCTGGTACAGATGGCGAGCGCCTGTATCGGAGCAATTCTGGTCAATATCAACCCCGCCTACCGTCCGCGCGAGCTGAGTTATGCCCTGAAACAGTCAGAAGTCCAGGGGCTGTTCGTCATTGCAGGGTTTCGCCAAAGCGACTATGTCGGCATGTTGCTCGAGCTGATACCCGAAATGCGCGATGGCGGGGCCATAATCGAATCCGCAGATTTTCCGCATTTATCACGCGTTTTTTTATTCGATTCGGTCGGTAGTGACCGTATCGAATCCACCGCGCCCGGTTTCAGTTCCTGGCAGGATCTGCTCGATAGCGCACAACAGGTGTCGCTCGAAAAACTACAACGTGACGCTGCTTCGCTGGATCGCGACGACGTCATCAATATTCAGTACACCTCGGGTACCACCGGAACTCCCAAGGCGGTGATGTTGACCCACCATAATATCCTCAACAACGCCTGGTTTAGTGCTCAAACGATGCATTTCGGCGCCCACGACCGGCTGGCGGTACCGGTTCCTTTTTATCACTGTTTCGGCATGGTCCTGTCCAGCCTGATGTGCCTGTCGGTGGGCGCTTGCGTGGTTATTGCCTGCGAACATTTCGATGCCAGCGACACACTGGCAGCGATCGAATCTGAAAAATGCAGTGCGATTCACGGCGTGCCGACAATGTTCATCGAAATGCTGCAACATCCCGAGTTTGCCCGCTTCGACCTGAACAGCTTGCGTACCGGCATCATGGCCGGCGCACCCTGCCCGCCGGAATTGATGACCCGCGTCATCGAGGACATGCATTGCAGTGAAATTCTGATTGGCTATGGCCAGACCGAAGCGTCACCATTGACCCATCTGACCACGCGAGAGGACAGTTTCGAACGGCGCATCGAAACCGTTGGGCGTAACCTGCCGCATCAGGAAGTGAAGATCATCGACACCGACAGCGGGGCAACCGTCAGCCACGGCGAAATCGGTGAAATCTGTTTTCGGGGTTACCACGTCATGCGAGGCTACTACGGCGAAGCGGACAAGACCAAACAAGCTATCGATGCAGCAGGCTGGTTGTTCTCCGGCGATCTCGGCAGCATGGATGCCGAAGGTTATCTGCGCATCACCGGCAGGCGCAAGGAAATGATTATCCGCGGCGGCGAAAATATTTACCCCCGCGAAATCGAGGATTTTCTGTTTACCCATCCCAAAATCGCGGAAGTCGCCGTTTTCGGGGTCGACGACGAACGTCTCGGCGAGCAGGTAGCAGCCTGGATTCAGCTACACCGGCCCGGCAGCGCCGAAGCGGAAGAGATACGGGAATTTTGCCGCGACAATATCGCCCATTTCAAAATTCCCGAATACATTCGTTTTGTCGACGATTTTCCGATGACCGTTACCGGTAAACTGCAGAAATTCAAAATGCGCGAGATCATGCAACGGGAGTTATATTCGAAGGCTGAAAGCGAGCGCGATCATTAACCCATGTTATCCCTCGCGGCGCGATGTTTTGCTTGCGCGATTGATGCCGGTCATTTCGCGATCACGCACTTTCTGCAATGCTTGAAAGATTGAGTTAATCGGAGGACCGTTCAAATGCCAGGACAGATTCTGAAAAATATGCTCGACGAGCGCAATATAAAATATATTAGTATTAACCATTCACCCGCTTATACCGCGCGGGAAACCGCTGCCTCGACATTCATCCCCAGACGTGAATTTGCCAAAACCATCATCGTCGATCTGGACGGCGACAAGGTCATGGCGGTGGTTTCGGCTTCGCGTCATGTCGACCTTGCCGCACTCAGGGAACTCGCCGGCGCCAGCGAGGCACGCCTGGCCACCGAGGAAGAATTCAAGGCCTTGTTTCCCGATTGCGAGATCGGTGCCATGCCGCCGTTCGGGTCGCTCTACCAGCTACGCCTGTTCGTCGATGAAATGGTTACCGAGGTCGATGATCTTTGTTTCAATGCCGGCACGCACGAACAGATTTTGCGCATGGACTGTGGCGACTACCTGGAAATCGAAGAACCGGTTATCGGTGATTTTGCCATCAAGGAATAGACCGGCCGGCCAGCCTGCCGCAGCGCTAGTCGAGACTGCCGAAAACCCGGCGCAATAGCTGTGTCGTGCGCGCGCGCGGATTGGCGCGAATATTGGCCTCTTCGTCGGCGATTAACAGGAATAAACCTTCGATCGCCTTGTCGGTCGCATAGGACTCCAGATCCGGATCGACCTTTTTTACCAGCGGTAACATGTTATAGCGCCTGACGATATCGCCATAATAGCGCGTGGCGCTGGTTTCCTTTAGCTTGTCGCTGACGATGGGGCGAAACTCGGCGCGCAAGTCATCACCGGTGGTGCGTATCAGGTAGCGGGTAGCGGCATCCGGCTCGCCGTTAAGAATTTCAAACGCATCGCGGATCGTCATCGACGTGATTGCCCTGATGAAAATCGGCTTGGCGCGAGAGGCGGCCTTTTCCGCGCTGCGGTTCAGCTGGCGTACAAAACGATCCACTTCGCTGCCGAGGCCGAGCTTGCGAAATGCGCTCTCGACCTGCCCGATCTCCTCCGGAAAAGGGATCCTGAGCTTCGGATTACCGAGGTAACCGTTTCTGGCCGAGGCAATCACCGCGCCCCTGGAAATACCCCTGGCCAGCGCATCCTTGAGCCCCTGGACGACCTCGACCCGTGTCAGCGGCACCTCTTCGGCGCTCGCCTCGATAATTTCGAGGGTTTCACGCAGGTCTTTTTCCGAACAGCCCGCCGGCGCCAGCAACAACAGGATGATCAGTAGTTTTCTCATTGCCTCTCTACAGGTAGTCGATGATTTCTCCGAGCCTTTCGACCCGGATATCGGTGTACTCCGGCCAGTCCACGTCACCGCGGGTATCGACATGCACGGTGGCCACGCCGGCGGCCTTGCCGGCCTCGAGATCGTACAGATAATCCCCGACCATGACGGTATCGTCGGCATTCGCATGCCAGAATTCGAGCAGGCGCTGTACGCCGTCGGGAGAAGGCTTGGGTATACAGGCGTCGCGGTCGAGAATATGCTCGACCGGGAAAAAGTGCTCCAGGCGGCAGGCCTGCAGGGTATGCTGCACCACCGGCATGGTATTCCGGGTGAGGATGGCTAACTGCCGGCCGCTGTCGTGAAGGCACTGTAACAGCTCGGCCGCGCCCTGCATCACCGACGCCTTGCCCGCGTAGTAAAACTCGAGCTCGTTGAGCTGCTGCCACAGCGGCGCCGCCTCGGCCTCGGGCATGGCGTGCAACGCTTCCAGAATAGGCGTCTCGGGCGCCAGGCCCAGCTCATTGCGGATATGTTCGAAATCGTGCGCACTGACGGTCAAGGTACCGTCGAGATCGAAGATCCAGTGATTGCGATGTTTCAACAGGTTCGGGGCCAGCATAACTATGGTAAAAATTGGGAAATCGAGCGAATCAAGGTAGTATCAGCTGCCTGGAACCCAGATTAAGGAAACTGACATGACGATTCAGGTTGGCGACAAACTACCTTCAATTGATCTGCAATACAAGACCGAAGACGGCGTGCAAACGATCAACAGCGACGAATTGTTCGGCGGTAAAAAGGTTGTGCTGTTCGCACTGCCCGGCGCATTTACGCCGACCTGCTCGGCCTCGCACCTGCCAGGCTATGTGGTCAACTCGGACAAGCTGTTTGCCAAGGGCATCGATAAAATCATCTGCCTGTCGGTCAACGATGCGCACGTCATGCGCGCCTGGGGTGAAGACCAGAATGTCGAAGACCGGATCATGATGATTGCCGACGGCAACGCCGACTTCACCCGCGCCATCGGTCTCGAAATCGATCGCAGCGAAGCTGGCATGGGGCTTCGCTCGCAGCGTTACGCCATGATCGTCAATGACGGTGTCGTCGAATTGCTAAATCTTGAGACACCGGGCGCATTCGAGATCAGCGATGCAGAAACCATTTTGAGTAGCCTTTGACGGGGAATATCAGGTGCCGGAACCCAAAGGTCCCAGTGAATTCGTCGATGCGGCCTATAAAATCGAAGACGAGGCCAGCCTGGTCGAGTTTTACCGTAAATGGGCCGAGGACTATGATCACCAGATGCTCGACATTCTCGGCTATACCTCGCCGACGAAAATCGCGCAGCGGCTGAGCCAGCATCTTGCAAATACCGAAGCAAGCATATTCGATGTCGGCTGTGGTACCGGATTAACCTGCGTTTACCTGGCGGAAATGGGTTATGCCAATCTCGACGGTATCGACCTGTCACCTGATATGGTGCGGGTAGCCGGACAGCGCGGGATTTACCGAGAACTATTGGTAGGCGATATCAACCAGATGCTGGAACGCGACGACAACTTCTATGACGCGGTTATTTCATCCGGGACCTTTACCCATGGGCATGTCGGCCCGGAACCGCTGGACGAAATTTTCCGTATCCTCAAACCAGGCGGCATTCTCGCCTGTACCGTGCACGAGGACCTGTGGGAATCGATGGGTTTCAGGACAAAATTCGATAGCCTGGTCGCTGCCGGGACAGCTCTCGAGCTCGACCTGACGCTCGACAGCTATTACCGCGATGGTCCGTCCGAGGGCTGGTTCTGCCTGTATCGAAAAGCTTCCTGAGCAGGCTCCGAGACCGCAATGAAATGCGCGAGCAGGCTGGTCAGATAACTGCCCGCGGGTAAGCTTACCTGCAGTCGCATCGTTTTCGCTACGGGATCATGCTCATAATCGAATGTATCGAGTGCGACCCTCAGCGCGCGCATTTGCCGCCTGACGGCCTGCCGATCGAGACATGCCGTAACCTCTTCGTGTTCAGCGAGGATCCGCTGTTCGATCTGCAGGGCTTCTCCCGCCAGTCGGCTTTCTCCGCTGCCATACAGGCTCGCGGTGCTCGCAATATCCATCATCGAGAACCGTTGTCGCAGGCTCTGATCGAGCGGCTCGCTGAAAATCGAATGGCTGCCTCGCAGCATGAAAACGTCGCCGTCGAGCGGTTGATCCCAGTGTCCGAGAGAAATCCGGCGCGAAAGAACCTGGTTGAACAGATAACTGCGCAGCGACGACAGCAGGATACCGCGACGCGAGCGCTTTAGCCTGGCGTTGCCGAGTTGCTTGAGCGCCTGTTCGACATTGTCCTGCTCGCGCCCGAAACGCTGTGGCCCGAAGTAATTGGCCATGCCCCTTGTCGCCAGGGCCTGCAACTGTTCGCGCGTCACCTCCTCTAAGCCCGCAACCTGACGCAGCGTCACACGAAAAAAATTGGATTTATGCGTGCCGTGCCTGAGCTTGCTGTAATGCCTGTGCGCGCGCAGAACCCGGTAACCCTCTCCATCCCGCGGTTTTTCGGGCAGTTCACGACCGGGCAGGTGCAGGCTTAGCCATTGCCTGGTCAGCGCATTTCTGTCCTTGAGGCCACTGTACCCGATCTGACGCGGGTGCAGCGCATGCTGCCGCGCAATGATTTCGATCAGCTGCGGGGTCGTCAGGCCGGTTTTCTCGACCAGCAGGAATAAATGTTCGCCCTGTTCCGAGGGTTCGAAATCGAGGTGCTCAATGACTTCGAAGTCCTCTGGACGAGACTTGATCAAGCCGCTGATGACGGGCACGCCATAGGGATAGGCCAGGTTTTCGGGTTTCAACTCGCGGCTTTCTCGGCAACCCGGTTTCTGAGATAGTTGATTCCCGCCACCGAGGCAGCAACACCGCGACGTTCGCGCGCAGCGGCGGCAGCAAGCTTCAGCATCGACCTGGCGTCGGGCAACATTTCAGCCTCGATGGCGAAATCGGCGGTGCGGCTCAGGCTTTCGACCCAGCCGTGGCCAAGACCGCAGTCAACGGTTTCATCGAATTCGATCCTTTCCGGAGGCGACAGCCGTTCGCTGCCAACCAGGCTGGCCAGGCCTTGCTCATCCTGGCGGTAAACCGCCCAGTAAATCTCCTGCATGCGTGCATCGAGCGCGGTCAGCGGTTTACAGCAGCCCAGACGATCGATACCGGTCTGCGCCAGTACCGCCAGGGTCGAGACCGGCAGCAATGGAATGTCGAGCGCGATACCGATGCCCTGTGCCTGCGCGGCAGCGATACGAATGCCGGTGAATGCACCTGGTCCATTGGCAAAAGCACAATGCGTGAGCGCGTTCCTGCTAACTGCAGCGGCTTCGAGCACGCGCTCCATCATGGCCGGCAGCAGGCGCGTATGCTGACGCGGCGCTACCTCCAATTCACCGAATATCTCACCGTCGGCGCGCAGCAGTGCCGCCGAGCAGGCTTCGGTGGAAGTGTCGATAGCAAGAATATTCACGTCGCCATGATAGGCAAAGAATCGGCAACAGTATACCTGCCTGGCTGGGCAAACACGTCTGCTGCTGCCGGATTCGGAAACGCTCGATTGTCTGTGGCGGAGCGGAATCCCGCCGGATTAGCGCAGTTCGTCGATAACCAGCCGGGCATCCTTTACCAGTGGATGCCGCGGATTTTCTTCTACAAATTGCCGAATCGCGCTCAGCGATTGTTCGTTCTTACCGCTACCGGCAAGGCTGATGCCCTTACCGAAAAGCGCGTTGGGGCGCAAGGCGCTTTGCTCGAATTGCTGCAGAAAATCATCGAATAGTCGGGCCGCGGCTTCGAGATCACCCTGGTCCAGCTTGGCCTGCGCCAGGTCGAAGTTTTGCAGTTCAGCCTGGAACTGCCGATCCTGTGACAAATCCCCCTTCCAGTACGGTTGCAGCAGGGTATCGGTCGATTCGGCACCGCGAATTCCGGCGGTATAGAGAATCTCCGATCTGGCGGATTCCTTTTGCGAGGGGTTCAATGACCTGAAATGCGCCCAGACCGTTCTGAACAGGCCGGTAAATACATTGTGCGAGTTGGTTTCGACAATAATCGCCGTATTTTCAGCATTTGTCGGTGATACAAGCGTCAGGGCGACCACGCAGGGCACGACTATCAGAATTTTCTTCATGGAATTTGTCAGCGCTATTGATTCAAAAGTTTGCTATACGCATCATATTTCTTTTTCAGACTAATATCCATCTCTAATGCCTGCCGATAGCTGGCTCTGGCCGCCTGTAAATCACCCGCCTTGTACTGCGCCATCGACAGGTTAATCCAGATTCCCCCATCGCCCGCATCGAGTTCTGCGGCACGCTCGTAATATTCGATCGCCCGCTCGTAATCCGCCTGCAAAAAGTACAGATTGCCGCGATTACTGTTAACGGCACTGCTGTCGGGCGCCAGTTCATCCAGTGTCTCGAAGGCAGCCTCGGCTTTTTCATACAGGCCGTAGCGCGCATAGAGAATCGCTATCTGCAGCCGTGCAGCGATATTTTCCGGCTTGTTATCGACCATGGTTTGATAAGGCAGCACCAGGCGATCGATACTTTTTTGCAGCAACAGGTTGCGCGCCTGGCGCACAAGATTCTCGGTGCGTTGCTTATCCGGCAACTCGATCAAATAGTCCGACTTGCGCAGTGTAACCGGTTTGTACTGTTGCCAGGCCTGGTCCAGGTCGATGATACCGAGTTCTCCCGCAGCCAACGCTGCCTGGTACTTGCGCGCACCCTCGGCCCAGGCCTCGTTGAAGCTGGTATTGACCATGGTTGCTTCCAGCGGGATCCAGACCTTGCCATCCTTGATCGCCAGCAGGCTCGTATCCTGGCTGATCAGTTCGGCTTCCTCGGCCTTGAGCCCGGTATCGAACATCAGGAA
>CP070646.1:2303124-2342615 GCA_020354435.1 Gammaproteobacteria bacterium | reverse complement strand
GATCGCCGCGTTCAGCGAAAAGGTGAAAGCGTAGACTTTCTCGGTGTCGATGCCGAGCACGCGCGCGGCGCGGGCATCCTGCGCCGTGGCGCGAATCGCCTGTCCCATGCGGCTGTTTTTCATGAACAGGATGACGCCCGCTGCAAGTACGGCGGCCATGCAGACGCCGATCAGCTTTGCGATCGGGATATCGATCAGGCCGTCGGCGAAATACAAGGTTTCGTAACCGAGATCGACGCTTTGCGTATCCGAGCCGAACATCAGGTTCAGGATTTGCGCCATCATGATGGCCATGCCGAAGGTCGCCAGCAATGACGTAAACAGGTCGCGCTCGATTACGCGCGTAATGACCAGTTTGTAGGCCACCCAACCGACGCCAGCCATGACGATAAAGGCCGCGGGTACGCCGAGCAACGGCGGAAATCCCTGCATGGTCAGCCACCAGGACACGTATCCGCCGGCGATGACGAAGTCGCCCTGGGCCAGGTTCTTGACGTTCATGACGCCCCAGACCAGCGCCAGGCCGTATGCGGCGAGGGCGAACAAGGCGCCGATCATGATGCCGTCGATAACGATTTTGAAATTGACGATCGGGAACTCGAACAGGAGCCCGATATTGCCGAGGATTTGGTCCATAGCCCGATTTTTTTGTCTAAACGAGCAGGACGCCCCGGGGGGCGTCCTGTCGTTTGGATTTTACTTACGCGGCCAGTTTACCTCGTGCGAGGCAAACTCGGCTGGCGCAACCACGTTATATTTGCCACCCTGTATCTGGCGCAACACCATCGGCTTGGCGATATTGTTGCCCGCGTCCGAAAACTTGATGTTACCGTAGAAAGTCTTCATGTCAGTCGCGGCAATCGCGTCGCGAAGCTTTTCCTTGTCCAGTGAACCGGCGCGCTCGAAGGCATCCTTGAACACGTAAACCGCGGCCGAGGCCTGCGCGGTCTGGTAAGGCACACTCTTGTTTTTATACTCCGGATAAGCAGCCTTGAACTCCTTCTCGTAGTTCGCGGCGGTACCGAAAATCGGATCCTCGTAAGTCAGGGTTTCGGCCCACTGGGTCGAGCACAGGAAGTCCTCGGCGAACTTGCCGAACTTGCCGGTAACATCGGCAGCCTCGCAGTGCGTGATCGCGATCATCGGCACCTTGACGTTTTGCTCGCCGATCTGGCGTACCGCGGTGGCGGCGCCCTTGGAGTGGCCGCTGACGATCAGCAGGTCGGGCTTCAGCAACTTGACCTTGGTCAGGATCGCGCTCATGTCGGACAGGTCGCGCGGCAGCTGCTCGTCGATGACGACGTTCATGCCGTATTTCTTGGCATCATCGAGTACGCCGGCGCGGATGTCGAGCGAGAATGGATCGTTTTCGACCGCCACCGCGACTTTAACCGAAGACGAGCTCTTGCCGCTCTTCTCGGCCATTTGCGCGGCCAGGGTTACCGCCGAAGCGAGGTACTGCTCGGAGGTCGACAGGACCGCGAACAGGTACTTGTAACCCTTGTTGAACAGCGAGCGCGAGGCGCCTTCGGCCTCGACCATCGGGATCTTGTACTTCTCGGTGACCGGCGCGATCGCCTTGGTCAGACCCGAAGAATACGGCCCGAGCATGTACTGCACCTTGTCCTGGTTGATCAGGCGCTCGGCCAGCGTGGCGCCGCGGTCACCCTTGGACTCGTCGTCGTAGTAAGTGACCCTGAAGTTGTAACACTTGTCGTCGAACTGGACGCCGCCGTTCTCCTTGATCTTCTGGATCGCGAATTCGTAACCATTCTTGGCGTGAATACCGTTGGTCGCGTATTTACCGGTCAGCGATATGGCCGATCCCAGATGAATCTCTTCGCAGGCCGCGAGGCTTGCCTGAGAGAACAGCAGGGAAACGGACGCCATCAGGATCGATAGCAGGGATAGCTTTTTCATCTTGCTCCTCCGATTGTAAAGCCGCAGGTCGAAAACACTGCGTTTTTTATATTTGAGCCGCAGATTCTATGCTGTCTGTACCACTACCGCAACCCGGTTGCATCTCTGTTCTTCCCTCATTGAGAGCACAGCGAAGCAATCTTTATACAGATTGCTTCGTCGTTTCGCTCCTCGCAATGACGATTCGCGTTAAGATTAAATGAGTTCGTCCTTGCGATCGTCGGTTTCGCCGTAGCGGCTGAGTGCGGGTTTTTTCAGCCCGGCGTAGAGCTTTTCCAGGTTAGCGTTGATCATTTGGGATTGTTGTTCGAACAGGCTGTTGCCGGCGAGATCGCTCTCGACGATGAACGGGCCGAAGTTTTCGACTTCGAAAATCCACATCGCCTGCGCATTGCCGAGTTCCCCCAGCCAGTGCACCGCACTGACACCCTTGATACCGCGTCCCAACAGGGCGCCGGTACCATAACCGCGCGTAGTCAGATAGATCGCGCCGGCCGGCACGAGGATGTCACGATAATCCTGTGCCGACATACCGCCCTTGCCGATAATGATCCTGGCCTGCGAACGCTCGAGCCAGGCAGACATCCATTTGGAGAAGCGAAAGCTCGCGGTCGCGGTGACACCGCCGACCGAGTAGGAGCCGTCCGCTTCGATCGCGGCGGCAGGCGAACAGTGAAAATTTGCGTTGCTCAGCTGCGCGAGTCCGTCCGGCAGGCTGGCGCCTTCCTCGAGCACTTTTTTGTAGACACCCTCGCGCGCGGTGTAAATCACGCCGTCGAGGTAAACCACGCTGCCGATTTCGAGATCGGCCAGATCGGCCGCCTCGACCGGGACTTTTAACCGGACCGTTTTTCGTGCTGGCTTTCGATCGGCCATTCGACTGTCTCCCTTCGCATATAGGGGGTGAACCATTGCGGATCGTGGCGATACTCGCACTTGCCGTCGGTATGGATACGCACCGTCGCACGCCGCGACGACAGGCAAAAGGCGTGCACGCTCATCGGCATGCCGCCGGTATGGGTGTATCCCACCTCGATGTGGCAATCGGCCACCATCGCGTTGCCAACGAAACCCATCGCGCCCATGCCGATGCTGTTACCGAGCTTTTTCAGTTCGAGCTCGAGCTCGGCAATTTTCGGGTCGGGATTGCGGTCTCCGACCACGCGCAGGCAGGCGGCCTGCTTGCCGAGCACCATCGTCGTATCCTTGGAGCCGCCGAGACCGATGCCGATGATCGCCGGCTGGCAGGCAAGCCCGCGCTTGCCGAAAGCGACCAGCGTATCGAGATAAAAACGCTTGATGCCGTCGATGCCGTCGCCCGGAAACAGCATGCGGTAATCGGTGCCGAACAGGCCGCCCTTGTGCACCGTGGTGATGTCGATCCAGTCGGCCTCCGGCTCGAAACTCCAGTCGATCTCGGGCGCGTTGATACCGACATTGTTGTTGTGGTCGGTGCGCCACAGCGGGTGCACGCGGTTCGGCCGCAGCGGAATATCGTGGGTGGCCAGCGCGGTCGCGCTGCGCAGGGCACGCTCCAGCCCGGTAAAGCCGCAGTCCAGGCGCGCGTCGTTGCCGACCTTGACGTAGTAGCGCGGCAGGCCGGTGTCGGCACACATCGGCCGGCGGTCTTCGCTGGCCGCGTTCCAGTTGTCCATCATCGTCTGCAGCACGAAACAGGACAACTCGCCCTGCTCCCATTTCGCCATGTCCTCGATACCCTGGCGATAATCCGGCGGGATATCGATCGCGGCGTTGGCCATGATTTTCCGCGCGGCGTCTTCGATAGTCTGGTATTCAATCATCGATTAATGACTCCCCGGGTTTGACGATGGAAAAATCCACCGCCTGTCGCCGTACGTTGATGCTGCCGCCCTCGCGGCCAGCGACGGTAAAATAAGAATCCTCGAGGCTGCCAACCTCGGGGAAATCCTCGCGGTAATGCGCGCCGCGTGAATTTTCGCACGACAGGCCGGCCGCTGCAATAACCTCGGACACGTCTAACAGGCTCTTCAGGTTGAGCCAGTCGTGCCAGCTCAGATTAAACACGCGATTGTGCTCACCGATACCGCCGTCGTGCAGTTCGGCTTTCAATTCGGCGAGCTGCGCCTGCGCCCGCCTCATGCCGGCTTCGTCGCGCAGTACGCCAACCCCGTCCCACATCACGTCGAGCAGGCGATCGCGAATCGAGTTGATATCGGCCTTATCCCGGCGCAGCGGTACAAGGCTTGCATCGATAGCCGCATCGACCCGTTCCTGATCGACGTCGGCCCAGGTCTCGACCTTCCCCGCGAAAGCTGCCATCTCGTCGCCGGCGATGCCCCCGAACACGGTCGAATTCGCAACCCCGTTACCGCCGAGCCGGTTGGCGCCGTGCGCTCCGCCAGCATCCTCGCCGGCGACATAAAGTCCCGCCAGCGAACTGCGTGTATCGGCTTCGACAACCACGCCGCCCATCAGGTAGTGCGCGGTCGGCACCACCTCGACGCGGCCGCCGGCGAGATCGAAGCCGCAATCGGCGCAGCGCTTAACCATACCGGGAAACTTCTGCGCGACCGCGTCCGCACCGAGGTGGCTCATGGCAATGAAAACGCCGCCATTTGGCGTGGTGCGGCCGGCGCGCATCTCGGCATAGATCGCGCGGCTGACGATATCGCGCGTGGCGCGTTCGCCGGCCGCGTCGTAATTCAGCATGAAACGCTTGCCCGCGCCGTCGAGCAGGTGACCGCCGGCGCCGCGCAGTCCCTCCTCGAGCACGGTACCGGTCATGCGCGTATCGCGCCCGGCAAGCAGGCCGGTCGGGTGGAACTGCACCATTTCCATGTCACGCAGGCTCAGACCCAGATCGAGGGCCATCGCCAATCCGTCCATCGATTTATCGCCCGAGGGCGTGTGATAACGGTACATGGTCGGGCCGCCGCCAGTTGCCATCAAGACCGTTTTGGCCCGTACCAGGCGAAACTCACCGTTGCGCATATCGACCATCAAAACGCCGGCAATGCAGTCGCCGCTGCGCGACGGCAGCAGCGCCAGCGCGCGTTGCTCCTCCATCAATTGCACCGGTAACGCGCGCACCTGCTCCATCAGCCGGCTGATAATTTCGATGCCGGTCAAATCGCCCTTGTGCACGGTACGGTCGAAGGTTTGCCCGGCGAAGGCCTTATGATGCAGGGAACCGTCCTCGTTGCGATCGAAAAAACAGCCGAGTTCGTTTTCGAGCTCCTGCACTCGAATCACCGCGGTTTCGCACAAACGCATGGCCATCGCCTGCTGCGGCAACCACTTACCGCCAACGATGGTGTCCATGAAATGACGTTCGACCGAATCGCCGGGCGACAGCGCAACGTTGTAGCCACCCTGGACCATGCGCGTACAGCCGCACTTGCCGAGCAGGCCCTTGATCGCGATGGTAACGTCGAGTTCAGGGTTGGCTTTTTTCGCGTGCAGCGCGGCGAACAGGCCGGCGCCGCCGCTGCCGAGAATCAACACATCGGTTTTAAGCGCCTGGTAATCCATTCAAAAGGCCCGCAGCAGGAAACCACAGGCGACGAAAAACGCGATCGCAACCGCGGCCGCAGCGTAATTCTTGTGGCGATCGCTCCAGCGCAGGTTTTCCAGCGCCAACAGGCGCAAGCCGCCGAAAAAATGTACCGCCAGCAGAAAAACGAGGCCGAACTCGGCAATTTTGACCAGCGGCCCCTCGGTCCAGCCGAGCGTCGCATCGAAAGCCGCCTCGCCGTCGAGCGCGCGGCCGAGTACGTAAAAGTGCAACGGCAGAAACAGCGCAAGGCCGAGTCCGGACAGGCGGTGCAGCAGGAAAGCGAGATAGAGCGCCTGTCGACGATGCGGCTTGATCATGCGCCCACCACGGCTGCAACCGCGCGCCAGCCCATGATCAAAAGGCCGAACCCGATAATCCAGCTGAACGCGTTCAGCAAAGGTCCGCGTAGCGACCACCATTCGGACATGATGTTGCGCAAACCAATCGCCGCGTGCAGCGCGACCGCCAGCACGAACAGGCCGTAGACACCCCCCCACAGCAGGCTGCCGCGCGTGCGCGCGAGGATTTCTTCGGCGCTAAGCCCGCCCTGGATCGCGTAAATCATGACTCCGAGATGCAGCAAAACCAGCGGCGCCATGATAGCGGCGCTGATTCGCTGGGCCAGGTAAAGTCGCAGTTCAAGCATAATGCTCAGGATATTTCTTTTTCAGGAAACTGCCGGCTGCCTGTCGTTTCAGGCCCGCAATCGACGCGGTCGGATTGAGTTCGTTGGGACAGTAACTGGCACAGCCCTGTTGAGAATGACAATGCATGCAACCGCCATTGGCGGAAACTGCCTGCAAACGCGCGGCCCGATTGGTGTCGCGAATATCGTTTTGCAGGCTCCAGGCGCGGTTCAACGCTGCCGGCCCGAGATAATCGGCTTGCCAGCTGACCACGTCGCAGGCGGCATAACAGATCGCGCAATTAATGCACTCGATCGCGGCATTGGCGGCCCGACGCAACCGATCCCGAGGCGATATCGCGGCCACCGGCCGGTCACGAGTGAGTGATCCGCTGAAATGCCCCTCGGCGGCTTTCCATTTATCGAAGAAAACCGTCATGTCGCAAGCCAGATCCTTGATTACCGGCAGGTTGCGCAGTGGTTCCAGGGTCAGCCGGTTATCCTGCGCGACCTTGTTGACGTGCGTGCGGCAGGTCCAGCGCGGCACGCCGTTGACCATCATTGCGCAGGAACCGCACATGCCTACGCGGCAGGCGAAGCGATAGCTGAGCGTCGCGTCGGCGTGGCGTTGAATCCAGGTCACCACATCGAGCACGGTCTGCGACGGTTGCTGTGGCACTTCGTAGTCGGCAAAATCGCCGCCCGCCGCATCGCCGCGCCATACCCTGACCTGAATCGAAGTCGAATCATGCATGCCCGTATTGTATAAGTTTATTATTTTTCATGATATTGAATTTATTTTGATTTAAACTTTAACTTATTTAATGTTGGTTCGAAGATGAATTTACGTCAGCTGCGTTCGCTCACGGCCATCCTGCAACAGGGCAGTTTCGCCGCGGCCGGCGACCGCATCGGCCTCAGCCATTCGGCGATCAGCGTGCAGATGCAGCAACTCGAAACCTCGCTCGGGGTCCAGCTTTTCGACCGCGGCAGCCGTCCGGCAAGATTGACGCCCGAAGGCGCGCGTGTAGCCGGTATCGCCAGCGAAATTCTGCAGCAGCTGGAAACGATCAAGCAGATTGCCAGCGGCACTGAAATTCTCGATTCGGTAGCGATCGGTTTTATTCCGACGACGGTGGAAAACCTGCTGCCACGAGTACTCGAGGCTCTGCGCGAGGCTTTTCCGACGCTGCAGGTCAGGGTCAAATCGGGCCTGTCGGGAGAACTCGCGACCGCGGTCGCGCGGCGCGAACTCGATTACGCCCTGTTGACCGCGCCGGTCGTCGAAATGCCGGAACTCGAAATAACCCCGATTGCATCGGAACCGTTTGTCGTCATCGCACCCAGGAACAGCGCGGGTATCGAGTCGGACGAGGAATTGTTGCGCTCGATGCCGTATATCGCGTTCAACCGGCGCACCTGGGTCGGCCGGCACATCGCCGCACGCCTGCAACAGCGCGGAATTCATATCCGCGAATCGATCGAAATCGACTCGCTGGATGCGATCGAAAATCTGGTTGCGAAAGGCTTCGGTGTCGCCATCGTGCCGCGTCGTTTACACGCCGCTATCGATCGCGAACACATCGTGCAGATGCCGTTCGGTTCTCCGGTGGAAACCCGGCAACTCGCGCTGGTACACCACGTATCACGGCCGCGCACTTCGCTCGATCAGGCGATAAAAACCATTTTCACTGCCCTTCCAGGTCGGGGTTGAAGCGCCATTTTCGTATGGACGGTAGCAAAACTGCGATAAGCGGTCAGCCTTTGATGACTCGTTTTCCACAATGTGATTTCAATCTCAAAAATGGGCAAAATCTCTACCTATATTCTGTTTGTGCTCTAAATCAAGGTTTAACGCACAATTTAAAATAAACTACTTGTTAGCCAAAAACTGGGAAATACTGGAAACATCGATGAACGACGACACAACTTACACAGGAATCGATGCAATGGAAGCCACGGATATCAGCCTGATGCGAACCTACACTCAGGTGGTTAGCTGCGCCGTTGGCGAAAAAAAAATGGAACGCAGGCGCCAGAGCTTGCGCGCCAAGCTTGAACAAGAGCTATACGAGCGCCAACAGCGGCTCGATAATTCCTTTACCCGAACATTTCGGAACATGCTGAAAGGCTTCTAAGCCGACAGTCGAATCCCGATACTCTCCGTTGGCCGGACAGGTCCAGGCACCTGCCCCGCTTGACTGTGTCTGGCGATAATGAAAAGATGCCGGCAATAATTAAAACCATGCCGGCTTCGGTACCCTGTATCGAATCCGCTTCCGGATCGCAATGCTCCTACTGGCCAAACGCTACGTCGCCATAGTCGACCGCGTCAATTACCGCATCGGTCGGGTCATGATGTACTTCATCTTCGTCATGATCGGGATACTGCTTTGGTCGTCGATTTCCAAAACATTCTTCCTGCCATCGCTGTGGACGCTGGAAATGGCCCAGTTCGCGATGGTGACCTATTACATCATGGGCGGCCCCTACTCGCTGCAGCTCGGCTCCAACGTGCGCATGGATCTGTTCTACAGCAACTGGCGACCACACACCAGGGCCTGGGTCGATTCGTTCACGGTGCTGTTTCTGATCGCCTACCTCGCGATCCTGCTGTGGGGCGGATTCGAGAGCACGCAGTACGCCCTCGAATACAAGGAACGAAGTTACTCCGCCTGGCGGCCCTACATGTGGCCGATCAAGGTCATTCTCTGCGCCGGCATCTTCCTGATGCTGCTGCAGGCGATATCCGAACTGTTTAAAGATATTTTCCGCATCCGCGGCGAGGAAATCGATCATGTCGAATGAAATGATCGCGCTGCTGATGTTTTCGTCGATGATGCTGATGCTGTTGACCGGTCAGCGTGTTTTCGGCGCCATCGGCATCGTCGCCTCGATCGCGGCGCTGACGCTGTGGGGCGGCGCCGGCGGTCACGATATTCCGTTTACCGCGGCGATGAAGCTGATGAAATGGTATCCGCTGCTGACGCTGCCGATGTTCATTTTCATGGGTTATGTGCTGTCGGAATCGCGCATCGCCGACGACCTGTATCGAATGTTCCACGTCTGGATGGGCTCGGTGCACGGCGGGCTCGCGATCGGCACCATCGGCCTGATGGTTTTGATTTCGGCGATGAACGGGCTGTCGGTGGCCGGCATGGCAATCGGTGCAACCATCGCCCTGCCAGAATTACTGCGGCGTAACTACGATAAACGCATGGTGACCGGTGTGATACAGGCCGGCTCGTCGCTCGGCATACTGGTGCCGCCGTCGGTGGTCCTGGTGCTGTACGCGATGATCGCACGCCAGCCGGTCGGGCAGCTGTGGCTGGCCGGCGTGTTCCCCGGGCTGATGATGGCAACACTGTTTATTCTCTACATCGCGATCCGGTGCAAACTGCAGCCGAATCTCGGCCCGACGCTGAGCGTCGAAGAACGGGAAAAGATAACCATGGCCGAGAAGCTGCGCCTGCTGCGCGCGGGCCTGCTGCCGATCGTGATTTTCGCATCGATGATGGTGCCATTCATCAACGGCTGGACCAGCCTGGTCGAAAGCTCGGCCATCGGCGCGATGACGGCCTTCATCGCCGCCATCCTCAAGGGACGCATGACGCGCGCGGTCTTCGAAACCTCGGTGCGCAATACGCTTGGCATTTCATGCATGTTCATGTGGATCATACTTGCCGCGCTCGGCTTCGGCGCCGTGTTCGACGGCCTCGGCGCGGTCGACGCGATCGACGACCTGTTTACCGAAAGACTCGGTCTCAACCCGTGGATGATCCTGATCCTGATGCAGCTTTCGTTTCTGCTGATGGGCACCTTTCTCGACGATACCGCGATGCTGGTGATCGTCGCGCCGCTGTACGTACCGCTGGTCAAGGCACTCGGCTTCGACCTGATCTGGTACGGCGTTTTGTATACGATCACGACGCAGATTGCCTACATGACGCCGCCGTTCGGCTACAACCTGTTCCTGATGCGGGCGATGGCGCCGCCGCAAATCACGCTGGGCGACATCTACAGTTCGATTCTGCCATTCGTTGGCGTTATGATACTGGCTCTGGTGCTATTGATGACTTTTCCGGACATAGCACTATGGTTGCCGCAGTACGTTTACGGGCGATGACGCAATCTGCAGTTCCGTCCGTAAAACAATAAACGAAGAACGTATAGCAATAACTAACGGAGGACACACCATGACAAGTAGACGTAAGTTTCTCAAAACCGCAAGTGCCGGCGTCGTCGGCGCCGCCACGCTCGGCGCACCGGCGGTCCATGCGCAGTCGAAGTCGACGATCAAGTGGCGCATGCAGACCTACGCCGGACCGGCGCTGGCCGAGCACGTGATCAAACCCGCGATCGAATCGTTCAACAAGATCGCCGGCAGCGAGATGCAGATCGAGCTGTTCTTCGCCGATCAGCTGGTGCCGACTGGCGAGCTGTTCCGCGCGATGCAAAAAGGCACCATCGACGCGGTGCAGTCGGACGACGATTCGATGGCCTCGCCGACCGAAGTCACCGTCTTCGGCGGTTACTTCCCGTTTGCCAGCCGCTACTCGCTCGACGTGCCGGTGCTGTTCAACCAGTATGGTCTGAACGAAATCTGGGATGCGGAGTATTCCAAGGTCGGGGTCAAGCACCTGTCGGCGGGCGCCTGGGATCCCTGCCATTTCGCGACCAAGGATCCAATCAACAGTCTCGCCGATCTCAAGGGTAAGCGCGTTTTCACCTTCCCCACCGCGGGCCGCTTCCTCGCCCAGTTCGGCGTGGTGCCGGTGACATTGCCGTGGGAAGATATCGAGGTCGCGGTACAAACCGGCGAACTCGACGGCGTGGCCTGGTCCGGCATTACCGAGGATTACACGGTCGGCTGGGCGGACGTCACCGATTATTTTCTGACCAACAATATCTCGGGCGCCTGGGCTGGCTCGTTCTTCGCCAACATGGACAGCTATAACAAGCTGCCGGACAACCTGAAGGAGCTGCTCAAACTGACCATGGACCAGTCGCACTACTACCGTCAATGGTGGTACTGGGGCGGCGAAGCGTCCCTGCGCGTCAACGGCACCAAGATGAAGCTGACCTCGATCCCCGACGACGAATGGGCGACGGTCGAGGCCGCGGCGGTCAAGTTCTGGGAGGAAATCGCTTCCGAGTCGCCGACCAAGCGCAAGGTGGTCAACATCTTCAAGCAGTACAACGCCGACATGCAGAAAGCAGGACGGCCTTACCGTTACGGATAGAGTTGATCGTTCGACTGCAAGGGGCGTATTCTATACGCCCCTTTTTTTTAACCTGATAAGAAGAAAACAATCATGCCAGGCAACCTCAATTTGGACGCGCTCAAGGAAAAAGTCGCGCGCGGAGAAATCGACACCGTCATCACTGCCATCCCGGACATGCAGGGGCGGCTCATGGGCAAGCGCTTCCAGGCCGAGTTTTTCCTCGAATCCGCCTGGGAGGAAACCCACTGCTGCAACTACCTGATCGCGACCGATCTCGAGATGTATACCGTCGACGGCTACGCCTCGACCAGCTGGGCCGCCGGTTACGGCGACTACGTCATGAAACCCGATCTCGCGACCCTGCGGGTCCTGCCCTGGCTCGAAGGCACGGCGATGGTTACCTGCGACCTGCTCGACCACCACACACACGAGCTGGTGCCGCACGCACCGCGCTCGGTGCTGAAACACCAGGTCAACCGGCTGCGGGCGATGGGGCTGGCCTCCGCGGTCGCTACCGAGCTCGAATTCTTTGTCTTCCACGAAAGCTTCGACCAAATGCGCGACAAAGATTACCGCGACATGACCACCATCAGCCCTTACAACGAGGATTACCACATCTTCCAGACCACCAAGGAAGAGAGCCTGATGCGTGCCATCCGCAATGGCCTGCAAGGCGCCGGCGTGGGCGTCGAAAACACCAAGGGCGAGGCCGACCCGGGGCAGGCCGAGATCAACGTCTGTTACACCGATGCGCTGGAAATGGCCGACAATCACTGCCTGGTGAAAAACGCGGTCAAGGAAATCGCTTTCCTGAACGGCCGCGCGGTCACCTTTCTGGCCAAGTGGCATCACGACGCGGCCGGATCGTCCTGCCATATACACCAGTCGCTGGTATCGACCGATGGCAATGCGGTGTTCCACGATGCGAACGCCGAGTACGGCATGTCCGACACGATGCGCCACTACCTCGCCGGCCTGCTGAAACACGCCAGCGAGAATACCTTTTTCCTCGCGCCCTACGTTAATTCGTACAAGCGTTTTATGGCCGGCACCTTTGCCCCGACCAAGGCGATCTGGTCGCTGGACAACCGCACCGCCGGCTACCGCGTGGTCGCCGACGGCACGCGCAACGTGCGCATCGAGTGCCGCGTCGGCGGCAGCGATCTGAATCCCTACCTTGCGATCGCGGCACAAATCGCCGCCGGCATCGCCGGTATCGAGAACAGGCTCGAGCTCGAGGACGAGTTCCGCGGCGACGCCTACCAGGCGCGGCGTGCGCGCGAAATCCCGGGCACGCTGCTGCAGGCTTCGCAGGCGTTGAAAAAATCGAAAATGCTGCGCGACGCGATGGGCTCTGACGTAATCGACCACTACGTGCGCTGCGCCGAGTGGGAGCTCGAGGATTTCAACAGCAAAGTTACCGACTACGAGGTCCGCCGCGGCTTCGAGCGGGCCTGATCAACCGCTAAACGAGAGATTTGAATATGTCACCTACCGGAAACTGGTCCTACCCGACCGCTATTCGTTTCGGCGCTGGCCGTATCGATGAAATTGCCGATGCCTGCCGGGAATACGGCATTAAAAAGCCGCTGCTGGTTACCGATCGCGGGCTCGCCTACTTGCCTATTACCCAGGATACTCTGGCGTTGCTCGATCAGGCCGGGCTTGGCGATGCAATGTTCGCCGAAGTCGATCCCAATCCTGACGAAAAGAACCTGGAGGCCGGCGTGGCTGCTTATAAAGAGGGTGGCCATGACGGCATAATTGCTTTCGGCAGCGGTTCCGGGCTAGACCTTGGAAAGGTGGTCGCTTTCATGAGCGGGCAGACCCGGCCGGTGTGGGATTTCGAGGACATCGGAGACTGGTGGACGCGCGCCGACCCCGCCGGTATCGCGCCGATCATCGCGGTCCCGACCACGGCCGGCACCGGTTCCGAGGTCGGCCGCGCCGGCGTTATCGTCAACTCGGAAACGCATGATAAGAAAATCATCTTCCACCCGAAGATCCTGCCGTCGATCGTCATCTGCGACCCGGAACTGACGATCGGCATGCCGCCCGAGATCACCGCCGGCACCGGCATGGACGCCTTCGCCCACTGTCTCGAGGCCTACTGCTCGCCGCATTACCACCCGATGAGCCAGGGCATCGCGATCGAGGGCATGCGCCTGGTCAAGGAATACCTGCCTCGCGCATACGCGGACGGTATGGACATCGAGTCGCGCGCGCACATGATGTCGGCCGCGGCGATGGGCGCGACCGCGTTCATGAAGGGACTCGGCGCGATCCACGCGCTGTCGCACCCGATCGGCGCTTTTTACAACACCCACCACGGCACCACCAACGCGGTCGTGATGGCGCCGGTGCTCGAATTCAACCGCAGCGCGATCGAAGACCGTATCGAGCGGCTCGCCGCCTACCTCGGCATCGGCGGTGGCTTCGATGGTTTTTACAACTATGTCAACGAGTTGAACGCGTCACTCGGCATTCCGGCGAACTTGACCGAGCTCGGCGTAAAAGATCCCGACATGGACTGGCTGGTCGAATCGGCGCTAAAAGACCCGAGCGTCGGCGGCAATCCGGTCGCGATGGACGCCGATAATACCCGCCGCCTGCTCGAGGCCTGCCTCTAACTTCAAAGGGGTCAGTGTCGATTGATCGTAAACGATCAATCGACACTGACCCCGGCCTTGCTAGACCAGCTTGTCGCGCGGGGTTTCGCCGTTAAAGAAGGCTTCGACGTTTTCAACCACGCGCATGCCCATCGCCTTGCGGGTCTCCTGCGTGGCGCTGCCGAGGTGAGGCAATAATACGACGTTTTCCATCTTCAACAGCCCTTCGCTGACGGCCGGTTCCTTCTCGAAGACGTCGAGACCGGCACCGGCGATTTCACCGGCTTGCAGCGCCGCGACCAGCGCCGCTTCGTCGACGACATCGCCACGCGCGGTGTTGATCAGGAATGCGCCGGATTTCATCGCGCTGAACGCCTCGGCGCCGATCAGGTGATAGGTATCCTTGCCACCCGGGCAGTGCAGCGAGACGAAGTCGGACTGCTCGAATACTTCCTGCGGCGAGTCACACTGGGTTGCATTCAAACCAGCCAGATCTTCCGCCATCGGCGGAAACGGATCGTGGAATACGATCTTCATGTTAAAGCCGTTGGCGGCACGGGCGGCGACGGCGCGGGCAATACGACCCATTCCGATCAGGCCGAGGGTTTTGCCGGAGACACTGGTGCCCATCATGTGGGTCGGACGCCAGCCGGTCCATTCGCCATTACGCAGGTGGCGTTCGCCTTCACCGGCACGTCGCGCCACCATCAGCAACAGGGTCAGCGCCAGGTCGGCGGTACAATCGGTCAGCACTTCAGGCGTATTGGTTACCGTCAGGCCGGCTGCTTTGGCGGCCTCGAGATCGATATGATTGAAACCGACACCGTTGCTGCCGAGAATTTTCGCGCGAATATTGTCTGTGCCGAGCACTTCGGCGTTGACCTTGTCACAAACCGTTGGCAGTACCGCATCGGCTTTACGCAAGGCATCCTGCAGCTCCTCGACCGACATCGAATGATCGTCCGGATTGAGCTGGGTATCGAATTTTTCCGTCAACACCGCCTCGACCTCGGGGTGCCAGCGGCGGGTAACTATGACTCTGGGTTTGGACATACGGCGTCCTCCTGTGTTTATTTCTGGATTCAGTGTTCGAAAAAACAGCGTAGTTTAATCGCGATGTGTCGAATTAACTAATGAAAAATCCCCGCTTCACTGATCACCAGCGGACGCAGGACCCTCGCCTTTACCGAAAGTTTCTGCGTGAATCAGTGACGCCCGTATGGTTCGCGTCGAAATCAGCACCTCGAGTAAAAATGCGCTGAAGGCGAGGCTCAGAATTACCATGCAGACGATGAACAGGCTCGCGACCAGCAACGAAACATTGAGCTGCAGCAGGCTGCCGAGAAACAGCGCGACGATAACCAGGCAGACCAGGATCGCACTCAACGTCGACATGCCGATCGCCACGTGGGACAGTCGTACGCGACTTAAAAGGCTCGACAGCTCTAGCTGGATGGCCTGTTTATGCGGCTGGGGCATGAATTCGGACTCGCTCGCCTGCAACGAACGCGAACGATCGATGGTGCGACCGAGGCGGTTGGTCAGCACCACCAGCAGACCGGAAATGCCGGCCAGCAGGAAAACCGGTGCTACCGCCAGATCGATAACGCTGGCGACCGTCGCGATGCTCAACTGCAGGCTGTCCATGTTCAGGCTCCGTCGACCAGTTCCGGATAGGCGAACAGGGATACGGTGCCACCGGTATGCAGAAAGACGACATGGTCGTTCTTGCCGAAGCGTCCCTGTTGCAACATCGCTAGCAGAACCGCAAAGGTCTTGCCCGAATAAGTCGGATCGAGCAGGATGCCCTCGCGCCGGGCGAGATATTTGATTGCCGCGACCGTGGCCTCGTTAGGCAGCCCGTAGCCCGGTGCAAGCATGCTGTCGTCGCACAGAATTTCGTCGTCGCCAATCTCGATATTGCAGCCGATGACGTCGATCACCGCGCGTAGCTTGGTGGCAACGCGCTGTTTCTGGCTGACCGCGTCGCGGCGCACGCAGACGCCGTGCACCGGCGTTTTACAACCGCTGGCGCGCACGCCGAGCAAAAAACCGGTATGCGTCGAGGCGGAACCTGAAGGTACGATAAACCGTGCCGGTTCGATATCAAGCTCCTGCAGCTGCGCCGCCAATTCCTCGGCGCCATCGACGTAACCGAGCGCGCCGTAAGGGGTATGTGCGTTCGACAGCGGAATCACGTAAGCCTTGCGGCCCTCGGCGGCAAGCTCCGCGGCCCGGCGTTCGAGCGCAAGATCGGCGCCTTCCTCGTCTTCACCCTCCGGATAGTAATGGATTTTTGCGCCCATCAGTTTAACCAGGTAAGGGTTGCCAGACTGGTGATACTCCGGCTGGTCTCGTTCGACGCGGTGCTCGAGTTGAACCTCGACTTCGAGCCCGACCTTGCGCGCGGCCGCAACGGTCATCCGCACATGATTCGACTGTACCGCGCCGGTGGTCAACAGCGTATCGGCACCCTGCTCGAGCGCCTGACCGATATAGAATTCCAGCTGCCGGCTCTTGTTGCCGCCAAGCGCAAGCCCGGTACAATCGTCACGCTTGATCCAGACATGGGTATCGAATTCGGCACCAACGTTTTGCAGCCGTTCCAGCGGCGTTGGCCGGTGGCTTAATTCCACGCGCGGAAAATTTTCGGTTAAAGACATCGATCGTGTATCCGTTTAACTGAGCGTTTTAATCATGACCACCCCGAAGCAAACCAGAACCGCGGCGATAACACGCTGCTGCCCAAAGGGTTCGCGGAACAACAGGGTTCCGATCAAAGCCGCGAATATTACACTGGTTTCACGTAACGATGAAACCATCGCCATCGGTGCCACACCCATCGCGTAAATCACCATTGCATAGGCCGTTGCCGCGGCCACCGCACCGGCGCATATTTTGCCGGGCTTGGCGCGCATGTAGCCGGACCAGCCCGAGCGGTCGCGCAGCAATAACCAGGCTCCGATCGGGATCGGCTCGAGCACGAACAGCCAGATGATGTAGCTGAACGGATTGCCGGCCGCCCTGACGCCAATACCGTCGGCGACCGTGTACGCCGCGATCAGAACCGACGTCGCCAGTCCCCAACCGAGCGCCGGCGGCGGGATCTTGCCGAAGGTCCCGCCGGCAAAGCTAATACTGATAAGGCCAGCGCTGACCAGGCCGATGCCCAGCATCGCTCCCAGGGGCAGATATTCGCCGGCCAGCAGCGCCGCGCCGAGCACCACCAGCACCGGCGCCAGGCCGCGAAACAATGGGTAAACCTGCGACAGGTCGCCACTTCGATAGGACATCGACAAGGTGACGTAGTAAACCGTGTGAATCACCATTGACGCAAACAGCAGCGGCCAGCTCTCGGCCAACGGGATCGGAAACAGAAACAGCAGCGGCAGGCAGACGAGCGCACTGATCAGGCGATAGGAGGCAATGCTGTACTGCGGGGTACCACCCGATTTCGCCATCGCGTTCCAGCTTGCGTGCAGCAGCGCGGCCAGCAGGACCAGGCCGGCGATGAACGGCGTCATCTAACCTTTACCGGATAAGCCGAATCCGCCTGATCAATATCGATTTGATCAGATTTATCGGGGACAGACCACGTTTTTTCCAGGAAAAAACGTGGTCTGTCCCCATGGCTACGGCACGTCACGCGGGCGCGGTCGCGGCACTACCCTGTTCCTCGCGTGCGCGCCGTTTCTGTAACATAATGATCAGTGCCAGCAGCAGCGCTGCGGGAATATAAAAAACTTCCTTCGGCAGTCGTTCCGCGGCGGTGCGCACCTCGGCGATTTGCACCGGCTGGTCTCCGTAATAGTCAAAGGACTTGCCGATACTCTCGAAGAACGGCGTTCCCGGGAAGGGCTCCTCGATAACCGCACGTCCATCCTCGACCGTTACCGTCAGCCCGGCCTTGCGCAGGCGTTCGACCGCCTCCATGGGTTCGCCGAGATTGACCAGGATCGTGGTCGATGCCATTTCGCCAGTATCGAAATCCGGGCCGCTGACGACGACCGTCAATACGCCGTTCACGGTCGCGCCATCGACCACCTCGTAGACCTTGTCGGGCTGGTGAATATCGAATGGCGGCACAACCCTGTCGAGCCAGTAACCGGGCCGGAACAGCGTGAATGCGATCAGCAACAGCAGCGCGGATTCCCATTTTTTGTTACGCGTGAACATGAAGCCCTGGGTGGCGGATGCAAATAGCATCATCGCCACCACCGCGACCCCGAACACGATAAACGCCTTGCCCACGGACACGTTGATCAATAGCAGTTCGGTATTGAAGATAAACAGGAACGGCAGCAGCGCGGTGCGGATATCGTAGGCGAAACCCTGGATACCGGTCTTGATCGGGTCGCCCTTCGAGATTGCCGCGGCGGCAAATGCCGCCAGCCCCACCGGTGGTGTGTCGTCGGCGAGGATGCCGAAGTAAAACACGAACAGGTGCACCGCGATCAGCGGCACGATCAGACCGCTCTTGGCACCAAGCGTCAGAATAACCGGCGCCATCAGCGACGATACGACGATATAGTTGGCCGTGGTCGGCAGGCCCATGCCGAGGATCAGGCTCATCACCGCGACCAGCAGCAGCATCACGATGAGACTGCCACCGGACAGGAATTCGACGAATTCCCCGACCACCTGGTGGGCACCGGTCAGCGAAATCGTGCCGACGATAATACCGGCGGCGCCGGTGGCGACGGAAATGCTGATCATGTTACGCGAGCCTGCAATCATGCCCTCGATCCAGTGGCCGACACCGATCTTGAAAGCTTGCACGTAGTTGCCCGTGCCGC
The DNA here is from genome assembly GCA_020354435.1 of Gammaproteobacteria bacterium. Classification (GTDB taxonomy): domain Bacteria; phylum Pseudomonadota; class Gammaproteobacteria. The sequence continues at coordinate 2,323,902 of CP070646.1, read as the reverse complement.
GAAAGTACGCCTTGATCGGATCCTGCGTCAGGATTACGATAATCATCGCGATCGTGGCCCAGAAGGCCGACAGCGCCGGCGACAGACGTTCGATGATAATGCACCAGATCAGGATCACGATCGGCAGAATGTAATACAGCCCGGTAATCGCGGTGGCGCCGGCGCGCGGCAACTCGGTAATCGGCGCATCCGGCGGATCGACCTCCAGATCGGGCTGCTTCGACGCCAGCCACAGCAGGTACAGGTAGGCCGCGAAGGATCCGACCGCGACGATGAAAAACGCGTATTCCGGAATCACGTCCTTGATCCAGCCGAGCCCGTAATAAACCGCGATACCGAGCAGGCCGATGCCGATAAAACCGCTCAGGAAACCGATCAGCTTGGCGCTGAAAGTTTTCGTCGACGGCGGCTTGGGCAGCCCCTTGAGATCCAGCTTCAGCGCCTCGAGATGCACGATGTAGACCAGCGCGATATACGACACCAGCGCCGGCACCAGCGCGTGCTTGAGGATATCGGTGTAGCTGATGCCGGTAAACTCGGCGATCAGGAAGGCTGCCGCGCCCATGACCGGCGGCGTCAGCTGGCCGTTGGTTGACGACGCGACTTCGACCGCGCCCGCCTTTTCCGGCGTAAAACCGGTGCGTTTCATCAACGGAATCGTGAAGGTACCGGTGGTGACCGTGTTCGCTATCGACGAACCCGAATAAAGCCCGCTCATCGCCGACGCGACCACGGCCGCCTTGGCCGGGCCGCCGCGCAGGTGCCCGAGCAGCGCAAACGCGATCTTGATGAAATAATTGCCGGCGCCGGCTTTTTCCAGGATCGATCCAAACATCACGAACAGGAATATCAGCGAGGCGGAAACGCCCAGGGCGACGCCGAATACACCCTCGTTCTGCATCCAGTAGTGCCACATCGCCTTGCCGTAGGAAGCGCCCTTCCACTGGATGGCATCGGGTAAAGCCTCGGAATGACCGAAAAACACGTAGGCGACGAACACCGAGGCGACAATTAGCAGGGGCAAGCCCAGGGCGCGGTAAACGGTAACGCCGAGCACCAGCATACCAACCGTGGAAGCGATGAGATCCCCCTGCGTCGGCAAGCCGGCCCGTATCGCGATTTCGTCACGTAGCACGACGATATAAAGACAACAGGCCACCCCGATCAAACCGAGCAGCCAGTCGTACCACGGAATGCGGTCGCGGGGGCTCGATTTGAAAAGAGGAAAAGCCAACGCGGCCAGGAACAGGCCGAAGGCCAGGTGAATCAGTCGTGCGTTGGAATTCGTCACCACCAGGCTCAGGCCAGTCACGTCACTCAGCCAAAATGGCAGGTTCGACGCAATATAGAGTTGAAACAGCGCCCAGGTAAACGCGGTGGCGCCGATGAACTTGGCTACCGCCCCGTGAGGCGCCCTGGCCCCGGTATCGACCTGCGCAACCAGGTCGTCCTGTAAACTGTGGGTTTCGTGTTGTTCTGCCATTCCCCTTCCCCCGACTTATTGGGAGTCATTCCCGCGAAAGCGGGAATCTCGTAACAGATTTTTATCAATCGTCCCAGGATCCCCGCTTTCGCGGGAATGACCCCAAAATTAGTTTTTGTGCGCTCCCAATTAACACCAGGGAACGTTACTACAAATCCATAAGCAAACGGGCCGCATAAAGCGACCCGTTTGTTGACTCTGGCTAAGATTACATCCAGCCTCTTTCTTTGTAGTACTTGGCCGCACCGGGATGCAGCGGCGCTGAAAGCGAATCGGAAATCATTTCCTCTTCTTTCAGATTGGCGAAGGCCGGATGCAGTTTTTTGAAGTCGGCGAAGTTTTCGAACACCGCCTTGACCACGGTGTAAACCACGTTATCCGGAACCGATGCGCTGCTGACGAAAGTCGCGCCGACACCGAAGGTGTCGATATCTTCCTTGTTGTTATACATACCTGCCGGAATGGTAGCTTTGCGGTAGAAGGAGTTGTCCTTCACCAGCTTGTCGATTGCCGCGCCCTTGACGTGCACCAGGTGTGCATCACAGGTTGCCAGCGATTCCTGGGTCAATGCGGACGGATGGCCCACCAGCCAGAAATAGGCGTCGATCTTGCCGTCGCAAACCGCCTGGCCGGTTTCGGCCGACTTCATTTCCGCGGCCAGTTTCAGATCGCTGCGCTTCCAGCCGAGGGCTTCCTCGATGACTTCCCAGGTGCCGCGGGTACCCGAACCCGGGTTACCGATGTTGAGTCGCTTGCCCTTGACATCGGTTAACTGCTTGACGCCAGAGCCGTCACGCGCAATAACCGTCACCGGTTCGGGGTGGACCGAGAATACCGCTCTCAAATCCTTGAATGCACCCTTGTCGGCAAATTTCGAGGTACCGTTGAAGGCGTGATACTGCCAGTCGGACTGCGCCACGCCGAACTCGAGTTCGCCTGCGCGAATCGTGTTGATGTTGTAAATCGAACCGCCGGTTGATTCCGCCGAGCAGCGAATGCCATGCTCTTTACGGTTCTTGTTGACCAGACGGCAAATCGCGCCGCCGGTGGGATAATACACCCCGGTAACGCCACCGGTACCAATCGAAATAAACTGCTGGCCCGCTGCAAGAGCATTGCCACTGCCGAGCGATGCCGCCACGACGGATGCGATGGCAATCTTGCCTACTAGTTTCGTGCCATTGAATTTCATTGAATTCCTCCTTAAAGAATAAGTTGTGCCGATTTTTGTTTTATTCAGCAGCACATGGCCTCGGCCTCCAGGTACTGCCTGCTTCGTTTACGTACGGCGACATTATTATAAGGCCGGGGTGTATTGTCAAAAAAATAGCCGCCCGGACGACGACCTTTTATCGGTTGAAACAGTAAATTCAAATGCCTCTACCGTTTATCCATTGAATCGACTACATTACGCCGGCAAAAACCAGTTGCCGAACATGTTACGCATCAATCCCTCGCTCAAAGACGAGCTCAGGCAGTTTTTCGTCATCGCCATTCCGCTATCGGCCGCTTACCTGGCCGAATTTGCGATGTTTATAACGACCAAGATGGTGGTTGGCAAACTGGGATATCACTCGCTCGCCGCGGTTGGCATCGCCGGCGACCTGACTTTCGAAATTCTGGTCATTCTGATGGCGCTGTTGTCGGTTGTCGGCGTACTCGCGGCGCAGGCACACGGCGCCGGCAAGAAACAGGAACTCGGTCAATCGGTGCGCCAGGGATTCGTCGTCGCCACGATGGTCGGCATACCGGCAATGGTCGCGGTCTGGAATCTGGACCTGGTTCTGATCGCCACCAACCAGGACCCTCGCGTTGTCGAGCTGGCGCGTGATTATCTCCAGGGTATCAGCGGTGCGGTTTTACCGGTGTTATGGTTTTCGGTGTTTCGAAATTTCGTCGCAGTGCTGTCGCAGACCGTCTCGGTACTGGTAATCACGATCGTCGCGGTGGTGTTGAACTACCTGCTGACCCTGTGGTTTGTTTATGGCGGTTTCGGCCTCGAGCCGCTGGGCCTGTTTGGCGCCGGCCTCGCCACCTGTCTCGTATCCTGGTTCATGTTCCTTGCGCTCGCAGTGCACGTGTTTCGCAAACGCATGTTCCGCGGCTACGGCATTTTCAAGGGTCGATTGCTGATGATATGGCCAATTTGCCGCGAAATACTGACGCTCGGCACCCCGGTCGGGGGACTCGCCTTTCTCGAGGCGGGCCTGTTCGTCGCAACCTCGATTCTATCCGGTGTCATCGGCGCGAAGACGCTGGCGGCTTACGAAATCGTCATGGCCTGGGTTGGCATTCCTTTTGTCATCGCCTTCGGCCTGGCCGAAGCCACCATGATCCGCGTCGCCCATGCGATCGGCAGCGGCAGCAGGCGACTGGCTCGACGCGCGGGATTTCTCGGCATGTCGCTGGTGATCATTATTATCTCCAGCATGATTATCGTGCCGATCCTGTTCTCGCGGGAGATCATCCTGATTTTCATTTCACCCGAAGATCCGGGATACGGCGAGGTTTCACAAATGGCCAGCGAATTCCTGCTGATCGCCGCATTGTTCATGGTTTTCGACGGCCTGCAGGCAGCCGCGGCGCGCGCGCTGCGAGGCATGAAAGATAACCTGGTACCGCTGTGGATTGCCGGATTCGGTTACTGGATACTCGGCATCGGCGGGGGTTCGGTGCTCGCGTTCTACTATCAGATGGGCGGCGCCGGCTTGTGGTGGGGACTGGCCGCCGGCCTCGCAGTCGCGGCCTGCCTGCTGAGCTGGCGATTTCACCGCTTTACCCTGCCGCAATCTGCCTGAAGCAGGCGCGGCACCCCCTCCAATGGGGATAGATGGGATAACTCTTCATAAGTATATTAGTTTATGCTTATATACTTGATAATCACGCCAAGATTTTTGCAAACGATTTCAAATTAGAAACCGAGGAAACCATCATGTTGAAAACCAGACTACTGGCATTTATGACTGCAGCCCTGCTTTCACTGGGCGCGGCTTCGCAAGCCAACCAGGCAGAAGTGCAACCCGAAGCTGAAACAAACAACCAGGCTCAGGCCGCGGTACCCAATTTTTTTGATCCCAACTACTGGATCAACAGCTTCACCGGTACCCCGGCACCGGTAAGCACCGAACTGACCTTCAACGCGGCGCATCCGGCCAGCTGGATGAAATGGGTCGACCCGAAGACGCACACGTCGATGCACATGCACTTCATGAATCCGGCCAGCTATGCCCAGTTCATGCAGCCCCAGTTCTACATGGAATTCATGAAGCCGGAAAACATGGCCGCCTGGATGGATTTCAATCAGTATGCAGTGATGATGGATCCGCAAACCATGAGCTACTGGATGAATCCTGGCTCCTACATGCACATGGCCGATCCCAACATGTATACCGCCGCAATGAATCCGGCTAACTACATGGTTTACATGAACCCGGCAACTTATGCCGGCTGGACTGGCGCACAGACCTGCGATCCGAACAATCCGAACAGCACACAGACCTGGTTCGGATATACCTGCTAGATTTCTGCATTACCTCCATAGGGATTCCTATCCCAATATTGCCGCGGCACTCAAGCCGCGGCTTTTTTTTGTTCCGGCCTCTCACGAGACGGAGAAGCATTTCTTCAAACTCCGACACAAAACTGACGCTCGAAGACGCCTGCGATTTGCAATAAACGATCCGACGCAGACAGCAGAGTTCGTCATGACAACCGCCGAGCCGGCATCCCTTATTGAGCCGCGAGAGAATTACCCGGGCTTAGCAGGTCTTCGCCGTAATGAAAAAATAAGTAATCGAATGAAATCATCACTCGGCGTGATCCGCGATTACCTTTTTATAAGCTGCGCGGCTCTCAACCGCGGTGCAAAGCGCTGCGATCTTAGGATTTCTCTGAAACAGCGCACTCCTGTCGGGATGCCAGCCCGCAAGCATTGTCAAATAGATATCTAAAGCCGTGAATCCGGATGACAAAAAATAGGGCTCACCTTTAATACCGCCCTCCAGTACATCAAAAAAGCGTGTTACATCGTCTTCAGCAGCCAGACGGACCGCTTCTAACGCCGTCCGATCCTGAGTATATCTCTCGGGGTGGCCCAGACGACCAAATGTCGTGTAACCGGTAGTGGCCATAAACAAAAGCCAATATAAAAAATCTGGCCGTTCGTTATCATCCGAGCGGGGAACCAGTTGAGCGTCAGAACATTGCTCTCCCAGGTGCAGCACGATAGCTGCCGACTCCCCGATAATATGCAGATCAGGCAGTTTCAACGCAGGCACCAGTCCTGTTGGGTTTTTTCTTAGATAGCGGTCTTTCTGGTGCTCACCAGCTTCCATATCGACATAGCTTCTATCATAGCTGACACCCATTTCCTCAAGCATTGCCTGTACAGCAATCGAACCAGAACCTTTTTCCCAGAAGAGTGTATACATGTTTGCCTCCTGTTAATAAAAAAGAATTTCTTTACACTTATCCTTAAATTAAGCTTGATTTTAATAATAAAAAAAATTATTTCAGATCATATTTTCTACACTCGAGTAAAGAATTTCTTTACAATTTGCTTATGAGAGTCACGCATTTAAATGGGCTTAAAGCACTTGAAGCAACTTTGCGCACAGGTAGTTTTCGCGCTGCCGCCGATGAACTTGGCGTAACTACTGCAGCCGTTGGACAGCAGATTCGCACTCTGGAAAATTTTTTAGGAGTCAAGTTGTTCCTGCGTACCAGCTCTGGCGTACAGCCAACCGATCATGCGTGCAGGATCGAACGCAAACTCACGGCGAGCTTTTCATCGATCGAGGATGTTATTAATCAATTGAGATATCATCAGCCGAAAAACCGCCTGGCAATAACATTACCATCCTCCTTCGCGGAAAACTGGTTCGCTGGACGTTTGCCGGATTTCTACAGGTTGAATTCGGAGATCGACCTGCGTCTCGATGCCAGCAATCGCATGGTGGATTTGCTCACGGAAGATTTTGATTTTGCGATTCGCTACGGCCAGCCGTCGCCCGAAATCTATGACGAAGTACATCTATTCGGTGATTTTGTCCTGCCCGTGTGTACGCCTGAATTCGCCAAACAGTATCGATTGCCTGGTAAGCAGCGGTCGCTCGAGGGAGTACCCTTGATTCACCTTGTCGAAAGGACTCCTGATCCGCAATGGGTTGACTGGACCGGCTGGGGAAAGGCTTTCAATTTTCGTCAGGATAGCCTGCAGCCCGGAATTCGATTAACGGAGTTTAATTCAGGTATACAAACAGCCATCAGGGGACAAGGGCTTGTCCTGTGTGGAATTATCGAAGCATATGGCGCGATCAGAGAGGGTATTCTGGTAACGCCATTCGGCCCCAGGCAAAATTGCCCAACCAGTTACCAGTATCGCCTTGTTTCCGTGCATGGGCGAGAGCTATCAAAATTGCAGCAGCAATTTCAATCATGGATGATTACAACAGCAAAGAAATTTCGAAGCGAAGTAAGCGAACTTGTTTCAAAAATCTAGATTGAAACGTAATTACCTGCGAACCTCACAATCTTCGAATGCCGGCTTCAGTCATGATAATTCGTCGAGCAGTTTTCCTGCGGCACGCAAGTCGTCTGTTTCAAGCCCCTCGGTAAACCATTGGTAAACGAGAGCTAGCAAGTCATAAGCCTGCTGCCGATCACCCCGCATCTGCATCAGCCGTGACATATCGCTCGCCGCGCGCAACTCGAGGATTTTCGCCTGTTGCCGGCGTGATATGTCCTGCGCCTTCTGAAAGCTTTCCTGGGCCCGTTTCGGATCGCCATCATCCGTTGAAGGGTATGCATTTCCCTCGAGCCGATATATTTCCGCCAGCCACCAGTTTTGACCAGATTTGTCGGCATTTTCACGTGCCTCCTGCAGGTACCGCTGACCCTTCTCGTAGAGACCATTGCGATTACAGGTGTCGGCTAAAACAGCAAGGGAATATTTCGGTAGTAGTTTCTGGCGCCGGCTTTTCACGCACCTGGGGCGCAAGGGCTTCGAGGATTTTATCGAGGGCTTGAACAAGGCCGGCCTGCCTGTTCACAATCATTGATTTAGCCAGCGGGCAATCCACCTGGAAGCAAGGTGGAAACGGACTAAGTCGCTGCGGCGTTGCTGCTAGAATTCGGTTCTTGCCTTGACATAGAACTGATAATCATCGATCTCGTCTTTTTCACTAAGCGGGAAGGCAATATCGACATGCAGAACCTTGGAGCTGGATTGACGGGTCGATACCAGGCGCAGACCGGTTCCAACATCGCTAAGCCAGACCGGATTTTCCCCGTCGTCCCAGGCCGAGCCAGCTTCCGCAAACATTGCAAAGCCAAACTTAACCATTTGCCAGAGATAGACGTTGAAGTAAACCCGCCGTTCCGCAGAAAGCGTGAACGCCCGCTCCCCATTTTGAAACCGAACCGGATATCCCTTTAAACCGGAATCACCACCGACCTCGATGCGCTCAAATAATTCGGGATTTTGCGCCGCTTCCAGCCGGCTGCTGAATACGTAACTGTGATTTACTCCGCGAAAATTGTACAGCTGTCCCCGCATCACGACGCGGCCGGTGTCGTCGATAGTCTGGTTAGACTCCTGGTACAGGCTCAGATCAAAAAGTCCCAGGGTATTCGTTGTAACGAAGCTGCCAAAATTGTAATTGAATTCCAGTACATGGCCTTCCTCGGTCGACTCGTAGGCCTCGTCTTTCCAGCCGATTCTGGCTCTCAAACTGCTGCCCAGCTTGATATCCTCGGTGATACCCATCACCCGGAAGTTAACCCTCTCTACATATTTAACCTTCAACCACTCATACTCGAAAAAGGGATAACTCTTGTCCACGTCTGCCGGCAGCTCTATATCCGGATCATCGACCGTGTTATACCTCAGCTCGTTGGCAACCCATCCCAGGCGATATCTTGAGACCGAATCATTGACCAGGCCGTCAGACCATCCATAAGCCAGCAACAACGAATCGTTGGTCTCGCCCACTTTTGCAACCTCGTCACCCTGTTCGTAGACCGGGTTTTCTTTCTCGACCGAAGCAGCCTGTACCGACCAGGCGTATCTTGAATCCAGTTTTATAAACGGGCGTTCGACATCCACCTGGTAGCGGTGACCATCGCTGTTGTCGGCAACTTCGAGCCTCAGGTCCTTGAGCTTACCTAACCAGTTTTTGTCCCTGTAGACGAAAGCGTTCGAGTCCCGCTCCTCGTCAGACTCGGAAAGAATCTTGATTTCGGTCCCGAATCCCAGCAGGTTGGATTCTTCGATTTCGATGGCAGTGCGCGTCTCTCCGCCGGAACTGCTGATCGAGACACTCGGCGTTAAAGTCCAGTTGTCGGTGGTTGCAACCTTGAGCTTCACGCCTTGCCCGCAAATTTCCTCCGCGGTAATTTCTGCATCATGGATATAGTTACGGCTGCGTAACAGGCGCTCGGTCTCTTCTATCAACTGCTGGTTATAGCCGTCCTCAAGATCGAATAACAGCTGTTGCTCGATGGTTTTTTTGCGCGTATTGATATGAAGCCTGTTTGCCCACCTGTGAATCCATAAATTCTGATCTTCCTGCTCGAGATCGAAGATGTCACCGTTATCGATCGTGATCTCGAGAATGGGCAATCCTTCGAGGTTTTCGCCATGGGGACTGCAGTCCTGCGCCTTCAATTGTCCCGTGATCGCCAGAAACAGAAAGACGGCGATACCCAGACGAAACCCGCTCCAGTGTCTTGGGAGTTCAGCAAAACCCGAATACAAATTGTTGAACACTCTTATCAGTTTCAGCCTTTCTTAAGAGACACGAGACGTGGTGACGGGGATTAATCAGTTTCCTTCCGATCCTGGTAAGTTTAGCTCAGGTCATTAGCAATGTAGCAATAAACCGGTAGGACGGGGCTACCCTACTGCCGGGATTAGTTTTTGCTGCAGTGGAAGGCTCCGGTACATCATTCCTGTTGCTATCCAGGCTATTAGCATCAGTCCAACCAGTAACGACCTGGTAAAATCAGCAGGATCCACAAGCTAACGAACAAAGCAGCTTCACCTTTTAACAGACTGAAGCCCTCCGACTATGGGGCATTGTTTGTTGGAGATTCGCCAGTGGCCGTTTGCCGCGGCCAGTTTCGGGCATTCGACATCCTAGGACAGTCCAGCCTTTTCCAGCCCCTCACGGTAGAGAGATCGATAGGCGGGATGCTGTACCGGAGTTTCGCTTATGAATTCTTCAAGCGTCTTGTTGAAACCAAGTCCATGTAGTTCGTCAATCTGCCATTCCGCGTCATCCAGCCGCCCGGCCATCGCCAGCGATGCCGCATAGGCTGTACGGAGGAAAAATACATTCGGATTGCGCTCTACCGCCTTTTCGATGTTTTCTGCGGCTATTTCGTATTCTCCCATGAAGAAATAGGCGAATCCGTAGGTGTAGTGATACCAGAACGGGAAATTGGGGTTAATGCCCATGGCCGTGGTAATGGGCTCGATGGTTTTTTCGGCCTGGCCGGTCAGAATGTAAAGCTGACCCAGGTAAGCATGGGCATCAGCATAATTGGGATCCAGTTCGATGGCCGCCCTGGCTTCTTCGATGGCACGCTTCTGTTGCCCGATCGAATCGCGAGCCAGAATACGTGAATAGCTGTAGCGAATGAATGGAATGTCCGGGTCCAGTTCAATACTTTTCTCCACCAGTTTTAATGCGCGCTGATCGGCAGCAGCAATATCCTTCACCCAGCCGAACTGACCATTCATGGCATGGATTTGCGCAAGGCGCGCCCAGGCCTCGGCGTAATTCGAATCCAGGGCGACGGCCTGCTCGTAAAACTGCTGGGCTTCGATAAAGCTTTCCTTGTTGAAATAACTTTCCTGCTTTCTGCCGCGCATAAACAGGTCATAGGCTGCCAGGTTCTCGGTGCCGTGCTTGGAAACACGCTTTTCTTCTTCGGGCGTGAGTTTTAATGCCAAGGCGGTAATTATCTCTCCGATCACATTGTCCTGGATGGCGAATACGTCACGCAACTCCCGGTCATAGCGCTCGGCCCATACATGCTGACCATCGGACGCATCGATCAGCTGAATGGTGATGCGGACCGTGTTACCGGCTTTGCGCACACTACCCTCGATGACATGGCTGGCGCCGAGTTCTCTTCCGACATCGCGAACATCCAGTTTCTGCCCTTTGTAGGAAAACGTCGAATGCCGCGCAATGACCTTTAGTCCTGATATCCTGGAAATATCGGTAATCAGGTCCTCTGTCATGCCATCGGCAAAGTACTCCTGTTCAGGATCACTGCTCATATTGGTAAATGGCAGTACGGCAATAGATGGCCGGACAGGCGTTGGCGCTGCGGTGAGTTCGGCCGATGCCGTCTCTTCCAACGGCCCTTGCTGGTTCGTCCAGTAGGCAGTCGCGGCCGCAATTATTAAAACGACAGCCGTCAGCACGGCAAGATGCCGTAACGAGACCTTCGATTTCCCGGAGACCGTTTGTGATTCAGGAGGCGGAATTGCAGCGTCTCCACGCTGAGTGATTTTGTAGACACCCACGGGCTCTTCGAAACCTTTAAGTTCTTTCGGACCCAGATTTTCGAAATCAACCGGTAAACGTCCCGAAAGAGACTCCCGCATTGCCGCCGTGATGCAAAGCCCTCCGGGATCTGAAAGTTGTTCGACGCGCTGTGCCATCACCACACCCGCACCGGTAATGGTGTTATCGGCAACCACTACTTCTCCCAGGGCGATACCAACGCGAACTTCGGGTTTTAGATCATCATTAATCGATGAAAGGATTTTGCGATGGCCGGATTGAAACTTTAGTGTCGCAGCTACTGCGTCAGATGGACGTTCAAACTCGGCCAGTAGCGCATCACCTCGCAGCTCAAGGACCCGGCCCGAATATTCGACGACAGTGTCTGCCAGCAGATGAAATGTATCCTGAATTCGTTGATGGGCAAGGCGCTCGTCCTGCTGCACCATCTGAGTGGAACCAGACACATCTGCGTGCAGGATGACAGCAAGCTTGCCTGCCAGATGTTCCTCAGCCATAGGTAGACCGGATCAATTCATACGAGATAAATACTACCACAGGCAAGACAGGGATTTGGACATTGGCTCGAATCCGGATGTCTGCCCGAAAAACGCCGCTTGGCTAGCGCCCCTGAACCAGCGCTATCGGGCGAGCACAGGTATGAAAGATTCAGATGTACCGCGAGAAACGACCCAGGGCAGATTCCAGATTTATTTATCCGTCGGTCGAACCAAGAAATTCACCAATGCACTTGATGACCCTGTTAAATTCGGGTTCATTTTCGAAAATCATGTGATTTCTGCTGTTAAAGGTCACGAACTTCGCCCCGGGAATTCGTGACGCAAGCAGTTTGCCTTCGGTCAGAGGCGCTATGGAATCGCCCACGCTATGAGCAACGAGCGTTGGCACGCTAATATCCTCGAGCAGTTCGACGATATCGATGTCATCAAATATTTCTCGAAACCGGGCCATATTTTCCGCCGGGCCGCAGGTCCTCTGAAATTCGTTGAACCAATTGGCCTCTTCCGGGGTGGCATCGGGCATCATGAGTGACGTGAACATTTGACGTACCGCGGGATTCTCGTTACCCCAGCTCTGTCTTATCAGCGTCACCAGTGCCTCGCTTTCGGCGGCGCTTTCCGGATCGTTTCTGCGCCGCCGTCCGCGGGGGTAACCTCCATACAGAATCAGATGCGAAACCTTTTGCGGATGGCTAGCTGCGTATACTGCAGATACCGCGGCCGCCTGCGACGGGCCAAAGATAGCAACCTTTTCATAATCATAGCTATCGATAACTGCTTCCAGGTCATCGACCATTTTTTCGAAAGAAATATCGACATTATCCCAATCCGACATGCCGTTACCGCGTTGGTCATAGCGGATGAGTTTAAAACTCCTGGCGAGGTGGCTCAGGTAAGGACCCCAGCTTGCATTTTTCCAGTCTTCTTCCAGATGGGTCATCCAGCTTCCGGTAATAACCAGGGGGTAACCCTCGCCTACAGATGCGTGGGCAATGCTGATGCCATCAGGAGATCTGCAGTACTGCACCGGGCTTTGATCATCGAGACCGATCTCGGTAAGGGATGACGTTCCGCTTTGCCCGCTCGATGCAGCCGTCGAGGAGACTTCGACATCGGCGACAAACTGGTAACCCCTGCCGTGAAAAGTTTTGATCACTTCCTGTCTGCTGCCGCTATCCTTAACGGCTTTGCGCGCATCCTTCAGCCTCGCACCAAGAGCCGCATCGGTAACGACCTTACCCGTCCACAGGTTATCGAGCAGTTCATCCCGGGTAACAACGCGATCCCTGTGTTCGAGCAGATAGACCAGCAGGTCGAATACGAGAGGCTCTACCGGCATGCTTTCATCGGCATGACAGAGCCGATAGCGCTCGGTATCGAGCGTAAATTGATTGAATCGGTAGATCACTCGGTGCCCGTTTCCATTGTCTGGAATCGGGCCATCATTGCAGAAAATCTGTCCGATGTTAATGATTAAAGCCTCGACAAGCCCGGATCGGTTATGAAATCGTCATAACTTGGTCAAGCCATCTTCATGTTTGGCGTCGTGTTCTGGTTCAAACTCTGCCCATGTTTAAGCAAACGATGCAGGAGACAACTCATGACCAGCAACACTATCCAGTACGGCAATAGCAACAATTCGAACCTTGAAAACCGCGCTCTGCAACAACCGGGCTGGTTTACCAATATGATCAAGAGACTCGATCGCCTGTTGGTTCGGGCGCAAGTTGAATCGGCGCAAGCCCGCTTCAAATTGAGGTACAAACATCAGCAGCAAGCGGAGTCCCGGCAGGATATGGTTAGGTCACTGCCGCTCGAAGAAAAACTCAGATTGGGCATGTATCACTTCATGGATTAGCAGGATGATCGCCGACAGGTTACCTGCGAAAGCGGGCAGTTAGTTGGTAACTGCCCGTTTCTTCGCGCTGACCAGGAAACAGGATTCTCATTTACCTGGGATTCGGATTTACTTTCCTATCTGACTAAAATCGGGTATCTACTGACTTTACCCATCACTACAAGGGAGCGTATGCATGCGCCCACGAATAACTCATATTTGCCTGCACGTCGATAATCTGGAAGATTGTGTTCGTTTTTACCGACGCTACTGTCAAATGGAAGTGATCGAGGATCTTTCCAGGGGAGGAGAAGGTTCGGTTTACATGTCTGAACCTGGACGTCAAACTGACCTCGTTTTTCAGTTTATGGGCGGTGGCAGGAGCCATGTGCCAGCCGAAAACGACGAGCGGCACTTCGGATTTGTAGTTGAATCCAGGGAGGCAGTTGACGTAGTGGCGAAGATGGCACGCGAAGACGGGGTTTTGTTTTTCGAAGCAGACGAGTACCTGCCCGGCGCCTATCTCTGCACGGTTAAGGATCCGAACGGGAATTGCGTTGAATTCAGTTTCGGACATAAAGTGCCACCTGCCTGACCGGCGCTGTTCTGATATTGATTGACGACCGTGAATGCTGGTCAAGGCACTTTAACCAGGCGGATATCGAGACAACGCTGAATCGTCTGGTCGATAAGGCAATGCCAGACATTTATGAGTGAGACAGGCAGGACTCTGCAAAAAGCCATTCTGCTTACCGCTGCAACCGACGGCATCGGGCTGGCAACGGCAACGATGCTGGTGTCGCAGGGCCACCGGGTGTTGCTGCACGGGCGTAATCCGGCAAAACTCGGAGTTAGTTTCGAACTTCGGCTTCGTTCGATGCGCTAGCAATATCCGCGCAGGATCGCCTGCTGCCGTGCGGTTTCAGCCGTTGGTGCGGCCGTAGAAGCCGAGATTCTCCTCGTCGGAAAACATGCGGCCGGGAGTTTCATAGTAGGTAAAAACGGTAATCACGCGCGCCTGGTCGCCAATCGGCGGCGTAACCCGGTGCGCGGTGTCGATGCCCTTGAACACGTTGAGATCGCCGGCGCCGAGCTTCAGCGTTTCGACCTCGGGATCTTCTCCGCGCAACAGCCGGGTAATGCCGTCGTAGTTCGGATCCGCTGCGCTGCGCAACGCGTGCCGGTACTGGAAATCGCCGCCCTGGAGCGGCGACTGCAGCAGCAGGGTGGTGGTAAACTCGGAGCGGTCGAAATGCCAGTTCAGGCCTTCCCCCTCGTAGTAACCCATGACGTTGGCGCAGGCCAGCGGATCGGCCATCGGGTACAGGGCCGGTTTGCCCATAACGCGCGCGAGGAAGTCGGCTAATCCGGGCCACAGGTATATCTGCCGCAGCGGTTCGGCGATCTGATCACCACACAGCGTGTGGTTGACGGTTTCTACGCGAGCCAGTGCAGGATGGTCCGCGGGTAAATCCGGAATATCGTCATCGAAATAAATATTGTGCTCGCGCGCGTGGGTAAACGATTCGGAGGCAATCTTGTCCAGCAGTTCGGGCAAAATGGCGTCGATGATCTCGCGCCGCATGAAACCCTCGAGGGTAAACATGCCTTTGGCTTCGAGATCGGCAATGCACCTGGCAACGAGCGTCTCGCCGTCGGCGCTGTCGAGCCGGTCCAGCGGGTAACGTTCGAGATCGATCAGTTTATCCATGAGCCGCAATATAAATTTCAGACGCCATCAGGACAAGTATTATCTGTAACCGGCTTCAGGTTGGCGCACCGCGGTAGTAATGCCACAGAAACAGGCTACCGGCGGAACGATAAGGCGCCCAGTCAGCCACTAATGCGCGCGCCTGCTTTTCGCTCAGGGGTTCGTCGATATTCTTGAGTTTTTGCAGGGCAACGCGCAGCGCCAGGTCTCCGGCGGGGAAAACGTCGCTGCGCTGCAGCGAAAACATCAGGTAAATCTCGGCACTCCAGACACCGAAACCCTTCAACGACGTGATCGACGCGATCGCCGCCTGATCGTCCATCTGTACCAGATCCGCGGGATCGAATGAGCGGCTGACCATCGACTCAGCCAGGCTTTCGACGTATTCGACCTTGCGCGCCGACAGTCCGGCCTCGCGCAACGCGCCGGCCGGCAGCCGCAACACCTCCTCGGCCCGCATCTTCGGCAACAGGTTTCGAACCCGCTGCATGATCGCCGCCGCGGCCCCGGTCGATATCTGCTGCGAGACGATGGTCGACAACAGGGTTTCGAACCCCTGCGCGCGAATACGCGGCGCCGGATAGCGCACCAGGCGCAAACCTTTATTGACATCCGTATCGCGTCTGGCCAGCGCATCCAGGTGGCGTTTGATTTTGGACTGGTTCAAGGCTTTTCGAATGCCGACGGCGTGACTACCTCACAATCTGGTTTTCTTCTTATAACATTCGCTCTAGTATAACAATCCCTCAACCAGGCAAAGTCGAGAGGTTCATGACATGGCTGCCTACTGGATCGCCCACGTCCACGTTACCGACGCCGATGCCTACGGCGAATACGCCAGGCGGGCGACCGGCGTGATCGAAGCCCACGGTGGCGAATTCCTCGCACGCGCAAGCCGTAGCGTCTGGCTCGAAGGCGAGCAACGCGAACGCAACGTTGTCGTACGATTTCCGAGCCTCGAGGACGCCGAGGCCTGTTATCGTTCCGAGGCTTACCAGCAGGCCCTGTCGTTCGCTCGCGGCGCCGCCGAGCGTGAACTGTGTATCATCGAGGGTAGCTGAGCATGCCGCTTTTATCCGCGCAACAGGTCGACGAATTCCGCCGTGACGGCGTTATCCTGCTGCGCGGCGTATTCGGCGACTGGATCGAGCAACTGCGACATGGCGTCGAGATTAATATGCAGGATCCCGGGCCCTTTGGCCGCGACTATGTCGCAACCGACCGGTCGGGCCGGTTTTTCGGCGATTACTGCAACTGGAACCGAATCGAGGAATACCGCCGCTTCATGTTCGATTCACCGGCCGCCGAAATCGCCGCAGACCTGATGCAATCGGAAAGCGTGCGCATATTTCACGAGCACGTGCTGGTCAAGGAACCGGGCACCGACAAAATAACGCCCTGGCATCACGATCAGCCTTACTATTGCGTCGACGGCCGCCAGGTCTGCAGCATGTGGATTCCGCTGGACCCGGTCGGCATCGAAACCTGCCCCGAGTTCGTCGCCGGCTCGCACGACTGGGGACGCTGGTTCCTGCCACGCAAGTTCAGCGGCATCGATTACGATCACGACGACGCACGGCTAGAACCCATGCCCGATATCGATGCCCAGCGCGAGGAATACGATATCCGCAGCTGGTCGCTCGAACCCGGCGATGCGATCGCGTTTCATTTCATGACCATCCACGGCGCACCGTCCAACATGTCGGCAACCCAACGCAGGCGAGGGTTCGCCGCGCGCTGGCTGGGCGACGACGCGGTTTACGCACAGCGTTCCGGTGAAACCTCGCCACCTTTTCCCGGCCTCGATCAGCGCCTGCGGCCCGGGGATCCGATGGATGCGGAAGAGTTTCCGCTGGTTTACCAAAAATAAAAAAATAGGGGACAGACCCCGTTTTCGCTTTAAAGCGAAAACGGGGTCTGTCCCCTTTATTCTCAGATCAGTCGATCGAGTAACTGGTAGTAACGCACCGCGGTCGCGAGAAACCAGGGTTTTCCGCTGTATAACGGTCGCGTCTGAAACTTCGGCTGATTGAAAGCGCTAGTGGCCCCGGCCTTGCCCAGCAGCTGCAGTCCAAGCCGGTTGCCAAAATAACTCGCCAGGCAGATACCCGAGCCACAGTAGCCCATCGCGTAGTGGATGCCATCGTGCATGCCGAGGTGCGGCAGCGTGTCGAAGGTATAACCGACGAATCCCATCCAGCTGTGGCTGATGCGAACATCCTCGAGCTGCGGGAATATACGCAACAGTTCCCGCCGCAAGGCGGGCAGGCTGCGCACCGGGTCGGACTCGAACACCGACACGCGGCCACCGAACAGCACACGCCGGCCATCCGGAGAGCGTCTGAAATAGACCACGATCCGGCGCGTATCGCTGTAGACCCGGTCGGCGGGCATCAGGCGCTCGGCACGTGCGGCCTCCATCGGTTCGGTCGCGAGCATGTAACTGCCGATGGGAATGATGCGCCGGCGCTGCCACGGCGTTACCGTCCCCGTGTAACCATTGGTGGCAACCACGATATCGCGCGCGCGGATAGTACCGCGACTGGTCTCGACCCGGAAAACATCACCATATCGTTGAATCCCGAGCGCCGCACAACGCGTGACAACGCGCGTCCCGCTTTCCTCGACCAGGCGCAGCAAACCGCGATGATAGCGCGCCGGATCGAGCCCGCAGTGATGTTCGACCACGAGCCCGCCGTGATAATAATCGCTGTCGATTTCGTTCGCCTGGTCACGTCTTTCGACAATCCGCAGTGGTTGCTCGAGCCCCGGCGTCTGTTGCCGCGCCCGGGCGACCAATTGGCGAAACTGGCGTGGGTTGTGCGCCGCCAGAAAACGTCCGCACTGTCGATATTCGCATTCGATTCCGTTACTGGCGACAAATTCACCCAGCCATTCGAGCGCAGCGCGCGCCTCCTGCACCAGCGCCAGAGCCGCATCATGGCCGTAACGACGGCGCAACTCGGCGTAACCCGGTTTGATCTCACCGCTAATCTGGCCGCCGTTGCGCGAACTGCAGCCCCAACCCGCATCCTCGGCGTCGATTACCGTGGTGCTGCGGCCTGCACTTGCGGTTTGCAACGCACAGTGTAGGCCGGTGTATCCGGAACCGATGACCAGTACGTCGGTGTCATCGGGCAGGGGTTGCCACGGTAACTCCGGCCTCGGCGTGTCATCCCACCAGTAGGGTTCTGCCTTGAAGTCCGGGCTGCAAAACGAGTGAACGGTCACGAGTCCGGACGACCACCTGACAGCTCGACGGATCCGGGAAAAATCCGAGCAGATCCAAATCCGTTGATATTTGGTATTATTTTGCGCACCTTGGCTATACTTTCCGATCGAGTTGCGTGTTCGTCGGCGCAATTTACAGCACTTGATTTAGAAATGGCAACTGGATTTGGATACCTGCCAGGAGGACACAGCCATGGTGAGTGATCTGGATATAAAGGACATCGGAGCGACTGAGATTGGACAATTCGAAAGCCACCATACTGATTGTTGATGACGAGCCGATCAATCTCGACATTATTTGCGCCCACCTCGAAAACAATAACTACGACCTCGTGACCGCCAGCAATGGTCAGCAAGCCTGGGCTCTGCTGGAGTCCAACCCCACGGGTTACGATGTCATCATTCTCGACCGCATGATGCCGATCCTGGATGGCATGCAGGTGCTCACCAATATCAAGGAAAACGAAATGATGGAGCAGATCCCGGTCGTGATGCAGACCGCCAAGGCCGAAAACGAGGACGTGGTCGAGGGACTCAGGGCCGGTGCTTACTACTACCTAACCAAGCCTTACGATGGCGATGTTCTTAAAACCATCGTGCGCAGCGCGGTCAATGACCGCTTCCACGAAAAATCGCTGCACGAATCGCTGCGCGAGGGACGCCAGGTCTTCGATCTGATGACATTCGGACGGTTCAGGATACACAATCTGCAACAGTGTAACCTGGTGGCGTCGCAGGTCGCCCGTTTGTGCCCCGAACCGCACCGGGTCGTGACCGGGATTTCCGAGTTGCTGATCAACGCGCTCGAACATGGCAACCTGAAAATCGGTTACGAGGAAAAGAGCAAACTGATGCGCCGTGGCATGTGGCAAATCGAAGTCGAAAAGCGGCTCAACGCGAGTGAAAACATCGGCGGTTATATCGAGCTCGAGTTTAATCTCCATGCGGATACGGTGCAGATACGCATTCGCGATCAGGGCGAAGGTTTCGACTGGACCCCGTACATGGACTTCGATCCGAACCGTGCCTTCGACCCGCACGGCAGAGGTATTGCCGCAGCGCGACTATCAAGCTTTGACGAGGTCGAGTACATCGGCCAGGGTAACGAGGTGGTTGCTACCATCAAAAAAGTCCTCGACGGCTAGGCTACGCGGGCGATTACACGGCGCTGAACTGGTGCGCAGAGGCTACATGCGCGCGTCGTCGTCGGTGAAACGATTGTAGTCCAGTTCACCTGAAAAATAGGTCGACTTGCCTTCCTGTTTTTCGATCCCCCTGCCCTCGTAGATACGCAGCGTATCGCAGACCGGCCTGCGCGGCTCGTGTGCGACCAGCCACAGGCGCATCAGGTGCCGTTTTTCTTCTGGATTTTCCGAATCGTCGAACGCGGTGCGGTTGTGTAATACCGTCAGGTTGTTGAAAAACACGGCTTCACCGGGGCAGGTGATAAACTTGAGTGCAAAGCGCTCGTCAAGCGCGATTTCGTCGACCAGATCGAGCGCCGCCAGTTGCCTGGCGGACAACGCCGTCTGCATTTCCTCGGCCGCCATTTCGATATAGGAGCGCAGGTAATTGACACTGAGATATCCGTCGCGAAAACTGAACACCGGAATCTTTTCCTCGGTTACCGGCGACTGCCCGGGCGCTTCCTCGCCAAAACGGTGATAGTGAAAACCTTCCATCAGTAGCGGCATCAGTGCGCGATCGCGTCTCAATATTTCGTTGTAAATGCTGATCGCGCTGACGTAGCCGCTGTAACCACCAGACTGCGCTTTCTGCAGGCACATCATCGCGACGATATCGCAGGCGTCGGTATGCATGTCGAGCTCGGTACTATTGCGGTAGGCTCGTTCCTTGGGGTCCTTGCCACCGACATTGACCACGTGGCCGAGGCGATCACCCATGACGCTTTGCGACATCGCCTCGCCGAAATGAGTGCCGAGCCCGAAATGAATCATGCCCATTTCATTCTTACCGTGTTCCGCCACCGGGAAACCGCTGAGGATGAGCAGGCCGGACTGCTGCATGACTTGCTCGCGCCAGGTGGCGATATCGTCGGCGATTTCGGCCAGGCGAAAATCCTCTCGAGTGATCGCCTCGGGATCCTCGGTTTTCCGTTGGACCGCGCGCAGGGCGGATTCGAAGGCGTCCAGGTGCCGCGGTTGCAGCTTTACCGTGAAACTCGCCTTGTTGCGCTCGCAGGCCAGCCAGGCGCTGGCGTCGTCGATCGGTACCAGTTCTGTAACGGCGTCTTCGGTCTTCATGATGCCATTGTCAGCCTGCCAGTTTACGGGTAGGCCCGCGCCGCGTGACCGCACCGCCTTCACCGAGCATGATTTCGGTCAAGCCGCGTTCGGCGTGGTTCATTTTCAAAGATAAGAGCTTTTGCGCGTATTCGAGCACCAGGCCCTGGTATTCAGGGCTTTCCGCCTGGTTGACGAATTCGCCCGGATCCTGGCGCAAATCGAAAAACAGCG
>CP070646.1:2285095-2303024 GCA_020354435.1 Gammaproteobacteria bacterium | reverse complement strand
CGTTCTACGAAAAAATCGACCGCGAGGCGTTTACACCGCTGTGGGCCGTGTTCGCCGACATCATTACGCCGGAACCGCGCAGCCAGTGCGTGGCCCACCTGTGGCGCTTCGCGCAGGCGCGCGAATGGCTGCTCGAGGCCGGCGAATTGATCACGGCGAAGGAAGCCGAGCGGCGCGTGCTGATCCTGGAAAACCCGGGCATGCGCGGCGAATCCAGGATCACGACCTCGCTCTACGCCGGGCTGCAGCTGGTGCTGCCGGGCGAGGTCGCACCGGCCCATCGGCACAGCCAGTCGGCGCTGCGCTTCGTGCTCGACGGCAGCGGCGCGCATACCAGCGTCAACGGCGAGCGTACCTGCATGGAGTATGGCGATTTCGTAATTACCCCGCCGTGGGCCTGGCACGACCACGGTAACGACAGCGACCAACCGATGATCTGGATGGACGGCCTCGACATCCCCGTCGCCAGCTTCTTCGATGCCTCCTTCGCCGAGGGTTTCGACGCCGACGAGCAACCGCTGTCGCGCGAAACCGGTGACAGCCAGGCGCGTTACGGTGCCAACATGCTGCCGGTCGATTACCAGCCGCAGGGGCTCGCTTCGCCGATCTTCAATTATCCCTATGCACGCTCGCGTGAAGCCCTGGAGAAAATGAAACAGCAGCAGGAGTGGGATCCGTGCCACGGCCTCAAGATGCGTTACGTCAACCCGGTCGACGGCGGTTACGCGATGCCGACGATCGCGCCGTTTCTGCAACTGCTGCCGCGCGACTTCAAAACCGTGCCCTACCGCAGCACCGACGCGACCGTTTACGTTGCTACCGAGGGCAGCGGCCGCAGCCGTATCGACGGCGAGGAATTCAACTGGGGGCCACGCGATATCTTCGTCGTGCCGAGCTGGAAATGGGTCGAGCACGAGGCCGGTGACGAAGCCGTGTTATTCAGTTACTCGGACCGGGTAGCGCAGCAGAAACTCGGTTTCTGGCGCGAGCAAAGAGGCGGGGATTAGATCGAAAACATCGACTCCAGGTCGTGGCGTGAATAAGCCTTGAACGCGAGCATGGTGTCGGTGTGCTCGATACCCTTGATCGTGCCGAGACGATCGGTGACCAGGTCGGCGACCTCGTCATTGGTCCTGGTGCGCACGATCGCAACCAGGTCGTAAATTCCGGTAACCGAATAGACTTCCGAGATTTCCGGAATCTCGGCCAGTTGTTCCGCGACGCTGCTTATCCTGTTTTGCTTGACATTGAAAAGAATGATGAATGTAACCACTGGCCTTCCTCCACGAATTTCGTGCGCGCCATTATAACGTCTAAACCGTCACGTCGACGGTTTTTTCAACCGACAGCATCGCCCTGACATCATCCGGCACCGGGATCGCGATCAGCTTCCTCGGATCCGTGGCATCGGAATATCCCCAGACCCGGACCTCGCTGCCGGTGGCCACCGGTTTCGGCTCGTCACCGCGCCTGAACTCGTGCGCGACGACGAACGAGGTATGACCGAATTTTTCCACGCGCGAGGTCAGCACGGCGATGTCGCCGAAATACAGCGGCGCCTTGAACTTCATGTTGCTGGCTACCAGCGGACAACCGCGAAAAAGTACGTCGTTGTGGGTGTTGCCGATCAGGTCGAAGCCGGCCGCCTGCAGCAGCGCATGGGTGCCGCTATCCATCCACAGGTAATAGTTGGGATTGAAAATAATGCCGGCCGGATCGCAATGCGCCCACTCGACGCGAAAACGCTGGATTGCAGTCATCATGGGGTTAACCTCGCTCTCATCACGCGCATTATTCGATCAGTTCCAGCGCCTGCCGCGCCAGCACCGGCGCCAGCGCACCGTACTCGAAAGCCTTGCTGCTCGACGCGTTGCCGTCGACCGCGCGTTTCAGCACGCCTTGCAGGATCGCGGCGAAGCGAAAAAAACCGAACACCAGGTAAAAGTTCCAGTCGGGAATGCGCCCGAGGCCACGACGTTCGCAGTACTGTTCGACATAGTCCTGCTCGCCGGGGATGCCCAGCGCGACGCGGTCGGTATCGCCGAAACCCGGGATCACGCAATCGCGCGCCATGCGCCACTGCATGCACTGGTAGGCGAGATCCGCGTAGGGATGACCCAGGGTCGACAGCTCCCAGTCGAGCAGGGCGCGGGCGCGGGCGCTGTCCGTTTCGAAGATGATGTTGTCGATACGAAAATCGCCATGGATCAGGCTGACCTTGCCGTCGTCCGCCGGCAGATTCGCCGGCAACCATTCGATCAATCGACCCATCGCCGGGATCGGCTCGATTTCGCTGGCGCGGTACTGCCGGCTCCAGCGGCTGACCTGGCGTTCGAAATAGCTGCCCGGGCGGCCGAAGTCGGCGAGCCCGACCGCGGCGACGTCGACGTCGTGCAGGGCCGCGAGCACGCGGTTCATTTCGCTGTAAATGGCCGTACGCTCGTCTCGCTGCAGATCCGGCAGGCAGGGATCCCAGAAAATCCGACCCGGTTCGTAACTCATCAGGTAGAACATGCTGCCGATGACGTCCCGGTCTTCGCAAAGGTGTATCGCACGCGCCACCGGCACCTCGCTGTCGCGAAGCGCCGCGATCACGCGGTACTCGCGGTCGACCGCGTGCGCCGACTTCAGCAGTTCGCCCGGCGGCTGGCGGCGCAACACGTACTGACCCGTTTGCGTATCGAGCCGGTAGGTCGGGTTGGACTGGCCGTCGCTGAATTTCTCGAGTTGCCGCAGTTGGCCAATTTCGGGGACTTCCCGCGCCAGGTAGGACACCAGCGCATCGATATCCGGCTGATCTTCAGGCATCCGTATTAACCGCTATAACGCTCGATGATCTGCTTGCCCAGCGCCATCAGGTGCACCTGGTCGGGACCATCCGCCTGGCGGCACCAGCGCGCGTAGTTGAAGGCCTCGGCGAGAAAGTAATCACGGCTCAAACCGCCGGCGCCGTGCAATTGCATGCAACGGTCAAGGATTCCCTGCACCATCAGCGGTACGCTGGTCTTGCAGGCCGCGATCATGTCGCGCGCCTGCTGCGCGCCGACCTGGTCCATGCGTACGCAGGTTTTCTGCACCAACAGCCGCGCCATTTCGATTTCGGCAAAGCTCTTGGCGATATCCTCGCGCACCGACTGGTGCTGGCTCAGTTTGCGTCCGAAGGTGCTGCGTTGCTCGACCCGCTGGCAGCTGATTTCGAGCGCGCGCTGGGCCGCACCGATCAGGCGCATACAGTGGTGCATGCGGCCGGGCCCGAGTCGGCCCTGCGCGATTTCGAATCCGCGCCCGGGCCCGAGCAAAACGTTTTCCGCCGGCACGCGTACCTGGTCGAAACGAACTTCGGCGTGACCGGTGGGCGCATCGTCGTAACCGAGCGTGGTCAGCGCACGCACGACTTCGACACCCGCCGTCTCCCGCGGTACCAGCACCTGGGTTTGCTGCTTGTGCCGATCCGGGTTATCGGGATCGGACTTGCCCATGACGATGATGATGCGGGTGCGCTCATTCATCGCGCCGGTGATAAACCACTTGCGCCCGTCGAGCAGCCATTCGTCACCATCGAGCCGCATCTGCAGCTCGATATTGGTCGCATCGCTGGAGGCCACCTGTGGTTCGGTCATCGCGTAGGACGAACGGATTTCGCCGGCAAGCAGCGGCTCGAGCCACTTTTCCTGCTGCGCCGGGGTGGCGTATTTCATCAACACTTCCATATTGCCGGTATCCGGCGCGCTGCAGTTGAACACTTCGGCCGACCACAGCACCCGGCCCATGGTTTCCGCCAGCGGGAAATAATCCAGGTTACCGAGGCCACCATGCTGGCTAAATTCGGCATGGGATTCCGGCACGAACAGATTCCACAGGCCCTCGGCTTTGGCCTTGTCCTTGAGTTCCTCCACCAGCGGCAACGGCGCGAAACGATTGGCGCTGGCCGCCAGCTGCTCGGCGTAGGCGGCCTCGTTCGGGTAAATATGCCGTTGCATGAATCGCGCCAGCTGTGCCTGCAGGCGATTCGACTTTTCGGAACATTCGATCATGCGTTCAGACTCGCGGTAATCAGTGCCAATGCGCGTGAGAATACACCAATTCGCAAACCGCTGCCGCGCGTAAACGCTTGCCTGTATGACCCGCAGTCCTGACCGTCAGCGGTCCTGCCGCGAGGATCAAATCACATGCTTCTGCTTCAGTCGCTCGACGTGGATGATCAATGTATCGATCGTTTCCTTGAGTAAATCGAGTTCTTCGATGCTCAGGTCTTCGAGTTGTTCGAGGTTGTACTCGATGGTATCGATGATCTTTTTATGCGGCCGCTGCATCGGGCGCATGAAATAAGACGTTACCGTGGCGACAATCGTGCCGAAAAACAGCACCGAACCGACGATGATCCAGATCCCACCGATCAGCTGGGCAAGCCCGGTAACCGGTGCACTGGCGATGCCGGCGGTAGAAAAAGCCGCGATCCCCCAGAATAAGGCCATCCCGAGCGAATCGATCGTGCTCGCATTGGCGCCCTGCTCGGCGAAGTACATCGCAACGGAGAAACCCAGCCACAATACAACCAGCAAAACCACCATTTTGAAAAATGGCGTGTGGATGGAAACATCCCTGACGAAACGTTTGAAACGCGTGTGCGTAGCAGCATTTTTCATCGTTGTGGTTGGCGTCTCGATAACCCGGGGGAATCCGCGACTGGCACCGGATTCCCCCTGCTGTCAGCGGTATTCGATTTAAAACGAAATATCGTCCTCGATTGCGGCAATACCCGCCTTGGCGCAGACGTCGTCAGCCTCGCCGTTGGGCGCACCGGAAACCCCGATCGCGCCGACCAGCGAACCGCCGGCATCGATTAACACGCCGCCGCCGAGCATAAGCGCACCGGTGACGTGGCGCACACCGGACTGCCGTTGCCCGGCCTGGGTCGGATCGATCAGGTCGGTGGTATTGGTGCGAAAGCTGGTCGCGGTCCAGGCCTTGCGCCGGGCCGTTTCCGGCGTATGCGCACCGGCATAGCGATCGCGCAGCATGGCCTGCATGTTACCCATGCGATCGACCACGGCCACGGCCACCTGGTAACCGTCATCGCGACACTGCTTCATCGCCGCCGCAACCGCCTTCATCGCGGTTTCCGGGGTCAGGGACTTGGTTGTGAACAATGCATGCTCATCGGCTGCCGCCAAGCCAGCGACTAGCGCCAGGGCGAGACATTGTATGGATATTTTCCTGCTCAGTTTCATCGGCTTATCCTCCGGTCAATAAGCGCGAGAATACACCCAGGCCGGGGCTGGTTTGATCACGTAATGCAGGTTTTTTGATCCAGATCAAATCCGCGGCGGGATCACCCGGGATCGCCCAATCCCGCTAGGCGGGCGGAATCAAGACCAGCTTGCCGGTGAATTTCTTGGCCAGGAAGTCTTCCTGCGCGCGCGCGATCTCGGCAAGCGGATAAGTCTGCGCGACCACCGGCCGAATCTCTCCGCGCTCGATATAGCCGACCAGGTTTTCGAAGACGACGTCTTCCTGGAAGGTGCAGCCAATCAGCGTCAGGTCCTTGAGATACAGCGTGCGCACATCCAGTTCGACCAGCGGTCCGGCGATCGCACCGGCGGTGACGTAACGCCCGCCACGCCTGAGCACGTCGAGCAACTGCGGCCAGGCATCGCCGGCGACCAGGTCGACGACGACGTCGACGCTGTCGCGACCGAGCGCCTCGACCAGATCGGCGTTGCGATCGATCACCCGATCCGCACCGAGCGCCTTCACCTCTTCCGCTTTTGCCTGGCTGGCGACGGCGATGATCTCGGCGCCGCGGCGGCGCGCGAGCTGTACCGCGGCCGAACCAACGCCACCCGACGCACCGGTGATCAACACGGTTTCGGCGCCGACGTCGGCGCGATGCAGCATGTTTTCGGCGGTCGAGTAAGCACAGGGAATCGACGCCAGCTCGGCATCCGACCAGTCGCAATCGACCGCGAAGGTTTCGGCCGCGGGCGCTTTGGCGTACTGTGCGAAGGCGCCGTCGCATTCGGAACCGAAGGTCCAGCATTCGAACGGCCGGTAATCGACATAACTGCGCAACATGTTGCGCACGATGACGCGCTCACCAACGCGGCTGGAATCGACCTGGCTGCCGGCCGCGACGATGATCCCGCAACAGTCGGCCCCCTGAATCCGCGGAAAGGTCATCGGCACGCCCGACCAGGTGGCATCGGCATCGTCGACTTCGTCGAAGCCGGCGGCACCGCCGCTGCTGGTTGCGTCGCTGACCTTTTTCGAATACCAGCCAATGCGCGTATTGATGTCGGTATTGTTGACCCCGGCCGCGGCGACGCGGATCAATACCTCGTTTTCGGCCACCGTCGGTAACGCAACATCGTCGCGGTAATGCAGCGTTTCGATACCGCCGTGCGCCACCAGTTGTACCGCAACCATGCGGTCGGGGAGGCTGTCAGTCATAGTGCTCTGCCTGTTGTCGCCTTGCTTTTCGGGAGGGTCAGGGACCGTGGCGAGTATAACCCGGAAGGGATAACAACATGAACCACCGCGCATCGATGAGAACGAACAATTCGGCGGATGCGCACCCGCTAAAATAATAATTCGGTAATCGCTGGCGGGGTATATGGTTTGTGGAACAACGCTCTTGGTCTATCAAAATATTAAAGTATACTTATGCACCTTCTGTAACCTGCCGCAAGATCCGGAATATCGCCGCATGCTCTTACGCTTCCTCGCCGTCGCACTGTTCGCGCTGGTCATGTCGTCACATGTAGCGGCAGCTCCGGACGGAGCCGCGCTTTACGAAACCCATTGCGCCGCCTGTCACCAGGTGAGCGGTGGGGGTATCGGCTTGCCGCTCGCAGCCAGCAAGATGGCGACCGTTCCGGACGATTACATCAAGTTGACCATTCGCCATGGCCGCGTCGGTCGTATCATGCCGGCTTTCCCCGAGTTGAGCGACGCCCAGGTCAACGCAATTACGGCTTATATCAGAAGCTGGTCGGGTGTCGCCGGCCCGGTATACGAGGACACGCCGATTAACGGCAACCCCGAGCGCGGCAAATCTCTGTACGGGATTTACTGCAGCAGCTGTCACGCCGAAGACGGCAGCGGCGAAGGTCTCGGCACCGGAGTGACCTACTCGCGCGGACGCAATTTTGCGGTGATGCCGCCGGCCATCACCAACCCCGGTTTTCTCGCCTCGGCCTCGGACCAGATGATCCGCCAGGTCATCATGCTGGGACGCCCCGGCACGGCAATGCAATCCTTTCTCGATGTCGGCCTGAAACAGAACGATATCGACGATCTCGTCAGCTATATTCGCAGTTTCGAGTCGAGACAGGCATCGGTCGACCGCGCCGGGGGCGATACCGAGGAACCGGCGGCGCTGTTTTTCGATTCGCCTTATGACTTCGACTCCACGATTATGAGCCTGAAGAGCGCGCTCGAGGGCCGCAATTTTCGCCATCTGCCCGATCGCCACCTGGAAAAGGGACTTACCGGCGACGATCGGATCAACCGCCGGCAAATGACGATTCGCTATTGCAACTTCGAGCTGCTTTACCGAATGATGCGCGTCGAGCCGCGACTCGGCGTCGGCCTGCCCTGTCGCATCACGGTGGTCGAACAGGATGACGGTTCGGTCCGGCTGATCGCGATGAACATGCGCCTGATCTCGCACCTGTTCAACAACGATCAATTGCGCGATCTGGCCGACGAAATGCACGAAATCCAGCTCGAAATCATCGACGAGGCACTGCTGTGATCAGGACAGCACTCCTTCGACTGGTTCTGCTGTCGTCGATGCTTGCGACATCGCTTCCAGCGCTCGCGCAGAACATATTGACAGTACGCTCGGGCCAGGATTTCGAACGCTCGATGACCGCCTTGAAATCGAGCATCGAATCGCACGGCTACACGGTGTCGCACGTGCAACGCTGCGACAGCGGCCTGACCGGCCTCGGTTACGAAACCGATCGCTACCGCGTCGTGTTTTTCGGCAAACTCGACGAGGTTCGCCAGCTGAGCGCGGACTATCCCGAGCTGATCCCGTTCTTGCCGCTCAAGATCGCACTGTTTGCCGAGGGTGAACAAACCATCATCTCGTCGATCAATCCGGTCTCGCTCGGTGCGATTTACCGCGATGCCGATCTCGATATTCAGTTCAGGCGCTGGGAAAACGATCTGCGCTCGATTCTGCTCGAGCTGCAGCGCGGAGCCGCCGGGGCCGGCGACTAGTACGCGAGCCTGGGTTTGGAAGCCGGTAACATCAGGGTCGCGACAAAGATGCCGGCCGCGGCAAAGGCCAGTACCTGGAACAGGCGCTCGAAACCCCAGTTGCCGTGCAGCCAGCCGATCAGCGGCACCGCCGATGCCATCACCGAAAAAGTCACCACGTAACGAATCGCGTAGGCGCGGCTGCGCCAGTCGCTGCGCACCATGCGCCCGACCAACACGTCGTTGATCGGTATCTGGCCGAACACGGCGAACATGAAGGCGACCGAGACCAGCAATGCGGCAATACCGCTGAGCTGGGTCATAATGGAGAAAAACGCTGCCTGCAGCACGGCAACCGCGGCAAACACGAGGCGGATCGAGTGGCGATCGACGAGAAAGCCAACCACCAGCTGCGCCAGCGCGGCCAGCGAAAACACCAGGAAGGCGTACCAGCCGACGCTGGTCGCGCTGCCGGCAAAATCACCCAGGCGTTCGGCGAATATTTTCGGCAGGGCGAAGGTCGTGCTCTGAAAAATTAATCCGCCGATGGCGGTGGTGAAAAAGATGATGGCAAAGACGCGCAACACCACGTGCCGCGGACTCTCGGTTGGCTGGGCTTTTTTCTCGCCGGCAGCGCTAGCGGATTTCGCGTTATCGGCGGCTCTCTCACCTTTGAGGAACAGCAGGTAGGAAATTCCTAGCAGGATCGAAATCACTCCCGGCAGGAAAAATGAGCTGCGCCAGCCGCTGGTGTCGATCAGAAAACCAGTCAGTAGTGCGGCGCTGGCCACGCCCATGTTGCCGAAGACCCCGTTGATCGCGAGCGGTATGCCGGTACGCTCGCGTCCGTGCACGACCATGGCGAGGCCGACCGGATGATAAATCGCCGCAAAAATTCCGATCAGCGTCAGGCTGATACCGATTTGCAGCGGCGTATCGGCAAAGCCGGCCAGGATCGAGCTCAGACCGATGCCGATGAAAAATATGACCATCATGCCAGCCCGGCTCCACTTGTCGGCGATCCAGCCGGCGAGGATCGCTCCGACACCGAAGGCGATGAATCCCGGAGTGGCATACGGGATCAACTGCGCGTAACTCAGGTTCCATTCGCTGGTCAGGCGCAACGCCGCCACCGAGGCGAAGATGAGCATGAACAGATGATCGAGAAAATGTCCCAGATTGAGATACAGAAAATTGACCTGGCTGCGCTGCATTACGTCACCCGAATGATTGACCTTGTCGCCATTTTGCTGAAAAATCTCTCGGCGTACTCGTTGAAAAATGCCAAAAAATGCCGCAAACACGCCATACGATCAAATCCCTGAGCCAGGACCTGGCTCGACTCGAAGCTCTGCCGCAATCGGTGGTGGCGCACGGTCGCGACCTGGCGCGAGGGGATACGCTGGCTTTTCACCGCCATCGCCGCGCGCAACTGGTTTATGCCAGCGAAGGCATCATGACGGTGACCACCCGCAACGCAGCCTACCTGGTACCGCCGCAGCGCGCGGTGTGGATGCCGGGCGGCGTCGAACACCAGATCGACGCGCGCAGCGATGTCGAAATGCGCACCCTCTACATCGAACCGGGCGCCTGTTCAGACTTACCAGACGAGGTATGCGTGCTCAACGTTGCCCCGCTGTTACGCGAACTGATTATCGCAGCCGTCGACCTGGGTCCGGAGTACGAGGTCGATACCCCTTTATCACGAATCATGGCAGTCATCCTCGATCAGATTCGATCACAACCGGTGGCTTCGCTGTCACTGCCGCTGCCATCGGATCCGCGCCTGCGGCGCGTGGTGCAGGGATTGACGGAAAATCCCGGAGATCAGCGGGATCTCGGCGCCTGGGCACGCGAGGTCGGCGCCAGCACGCGCACGCTGGTGCGGTTATTCCCGTTACAAACGGGATTGACCTTCCGCGCGTGGCGGCAACAACGTCGCTTGCTGCATGCGCTCGAGCTGCTGGCATCGGGAAGTAGCGTGACCTCGGTGGCACTGGAAACCGGTTATGACAACAGTAGTGCCTTTATTGCCATGTTCCGTCGCTGCCTCGGCACCACACCATTACGTTACGTCAACAGCATGACAACCAGCGGCGAATCCGATTGAAGAACTGATCGATAACCCGATCCCACCGAGTTGACCTGTTGGCGAATGTCATGAAAAATGATCGCGGGATCCTGGCCATGAAGCCTGAGGTAAAACAGAGACGCCTGCTATCGCTTCTGTAAAAGAGTAAACATCCGACAATAATCAAAAGGAGCAGGATTATGGAAGACCTCATTATTCTATTGCTGCGCTGCCTGACGATAATCATCCTTGTCGGTTTTCTGCCGGTCTGCGCCTATACCTATTACACCTACCGCATCGATCAGCGCAAGCTCGAAGTCAAACGCATTTTGCGTATCCTGAAAATTACCTCGGACTATCGCAAGATTCACCTGCAGGAGATCAGCCCCAGGCATTTTTCCCTCGCGGTGATTTTCACGATGATCGTCACTGCAGGCGGATTGTCGACCCTGCTGCTCGCCAGTGAGCTCGAGCTATACAAAAGTCCGAGCCTGATGCTCGCCGGCATGCGCATGAACGACGCCAACTGCGGAGAGGGTTCCCGCTGCCTGAGCGCCTATCAACAGGGTGCGCTGCTGGTGTTTGGATTCGGCTTCCTCGGCGCTTATGTCTGGGGCCTGCAGGGAATTTTTCGGCGCTACTCGGTGAACGACCTGTTACCGATCACTTTTTATCGCTTCGGCCTGCGCATGATCCTGGCGTCTCTGATCGCGCTGCTGATTTATCACGCGCTGGGTGGTTTCAGTTACCAGGAGTCGACAGAAGTCATGTCGACGACGAGCGATGAGGACGCGCCGCTTGCCTCATTGCCTGGCATGTTCGAACCAACCCGCGACGGCATACTCATCGTCAGCGCATTCCTGGTCGGCATGTTTCCGCAGCAGGGGATCCGCTGGCTTTCGGAAAAAATCAGCCTCGTCCGTGAACAAAAGCACGCTTCGGTCAGGGATCTGCCACTCGGCATGATCGAGGGCATGACCAATTACGATATCTTCCGCCTCGAGGAACTGGGCATCGACACTTGCTACGATCTGGCCAACACGGATTTTATACCGTTATTGTTAAAGACTTCCTACGGCGCCAGGGAATTGATCGACTGGATACTGCAGGCAAAGCTTTGCGTGCGTTTCGGCGACGCCACCGATGAGCTGCGCGAGCGCGGTATCCGCCTCATCACCGACCTCGAAAGCCTCGACGATCACTATCTGGAAAACCTCGCGAACGAAACCTCGCTAATGCTGCCAGGTCTGAAGCATGCGACCCATCTGTCGGTGTCCGATCGCAATATCAATCGACTCAAGCGCGCCGCTGAGCTGTTGGGGCAATACTGGGAAGGCGATCAACAGGAAGAAGACACGGCGGCAGAATAAATTTACCATGCGGTTGCGGGAATCAGGTATAGGCCCTGAGCAGGTACTCAACCAGGGTCTGGGTTATCTGGTTTCCCGGGCTGTCATTGCTGTAAAGCACGATCGAGTGCTCGGGCAATTCGGGTAACTGTCCCCCATGATCGATAACCACGCGGCTCGAGTGAATCGCCGATTCGAGTTCCGCGGTGACACACAGGTCCGCCGATGTCATCGCTTCGCTAGCGGCCGCATCACCCGAGGCGACGATGTCCACCCAGTCGATACCGGCGTCGTCCAGCGCTTTGGTGACGCCGCTCTTGAACGCACAGATCTTGGCAAAGCCCAGCGGTAGCGGTCGTTTTTTCCAGGCGACACCCTCGGCGGCGCCGGTCCAGACCAGCGGCTGTGTGCTGATAACCCGTCCTCCCGGACTCGCGGCTTTTTCGGTGGTCAGCACGATATCCTGTGACCCTTGCTGAAATTCATGTTTCAGGGTAAAGGTCTGCGCCGACGACAGCTTGACCTGGACGCGCGGATAATCACGGCTGAATTCCCGCAGTATCAGCGGAATGTGCGGGTAAATCACGTCGCCCGGCACGCCGAGCCTGATCTGCCCTTCGAAATCGGGTGAAGTCAGGCGGCCCATGGCTTCGTCGTTCAACGCCAGCATCTGGTTGGCGAAATGCAGCAACTGCTCACCTTCAGCGGTTGGCGTCATGCCCTGGGCGGAACGTTCCAGCACGCTGAAACCGAGGCTGCTCTCGAGGCGCTTGATCTGCATGCTGATGGCGGATTGCGTCAGGAACAGGCGAGATGCCGCGCGCGTCATGCTGCCGGCATCGGCGATGGTGACGAAACTGCGAAGCGTACCAAGATCGAGGTTTTTGAGTCGGCCGGTAGTCATCAATAATTGTGAAGTATTGTTTCAATTTAATTCGTTTTACTTATACCGGTGCCCTGGCCTATAGTCAACATCCGTTAAGTAATAACGCTTTTCATTCACATAAATTGATAGGAGCTAAAAATGACTACATACTCACAATCCTGCTCCCGGAGCATCGCTGGACATCCTGCTGGAGTACTGGAAATCCTGACCGAGATACTCTGCCAATGGATGAAAAATCAACAGATCAAATTCCAGCTCGCGCGCGAACGCCGGCAACTGCTGGAAATGTCGGATGCGCAGTTACGCGATATCGGCATCACCCGTGGCGAGGCGGAAGCGGAATCCGCTCGCAACGATATCCCCGCGAGCCGCATCGGCTGAACGAGCGCAAAAAAAAGCCGCCGGTTGACCCGGCGGCTTTTTCGATTAGCAGGAGACAACCGCTAAATTCGGCCTTTCCACGGCACCAGCCAACGCTCGGTCTTGCGCATCAGAATATCGATACCGTAGCCGATGATTCCGATCATGATGATACCCATCAGCACGATGTCGGTGAGCTGGAATTTCGACGCGGCGATGATCATCATGCCAGCGCCCTTTTGCGCGGCGACCAGTTCTGCCGCGACCACCGTACCCCAGCAAACACCCATCGCGACGCGCGCGCCGGTAAAGATTTCCGGCAGCGAGTTGGGCACGATGACGTGCCACATCAGCTGCGACTTCGAGGCGCCGAGTGAATAGGCCGCATGTACTTTGGAAATGTTGATACCCGACACGCCGGCGCGCGCGGCGATTGTCATGATCCACAGCGACGCCAGGAACAGCAACACGATCTTGCCGGTTTCCCAGATGCCAAACCAGATGATAACCAGCGGAATCAGGGCCAGCGGTGGCACCGGCCGCATGAATTCGACAATCGGGTCAAACCAGCCGCGGAACCAGCCTGACAGGCCCATCGCATAGCCCAACGGAATTCCGACCAGCGCGCCGAGCAGAAAACCGACGACGACCCGTATCAGCGACCATCCGAGGTGTTCCCACAGACCAAAGTTTTGATAACCGTCGCGCGCTATATCCATAAACCTGCCAACCACGGCTTCGGGCGCCGGCATCCAGATCGGCTCGAGCTGCAAACCTTTCTTCGGCGTGAAATTCAGCGATTTCTTCTCGGTTAGCACGACATCACCATTGTCGACCTTGACCGTCTGGCCGGCCTCGATTGGCGTGCCGTTGACCGCGACGATCTGGTAACCGTCCTCCTTGTATCCCGCGTCGTTACGCTTGACGTTGATCAGCTTGGAACGCCAGGCGCCGACCAGCGTGCTGTCGTTTTGCACGAAACTGTCGCTGGCCGCAACCTCGGGTTTATCCGGTTTATCGCCGATCTTGTGCACGCGAATGCTGACGGTACCGTCGGCGGTTTCGCCAGCAGCATTTTTCGCGGTGTAGGTAAACGAGGTGTCGCCGACGAAAGGACCGGATACATGAAACGGCACCAGTTTCGAATCGGTAAACGCGCCCCAGATCAGGAATATCGTAATCACCGAAACAAATGCGGCCGATCGATTCGGCGTTACCGCGCTTTCGTCACCGAAGGTGACCGTTTTCAGGGCATTGAAACCCTTGTTTTCCTTGCCGCGCTGGAAAAACGTAACGACGAAATAAGCGCCGACGAAAATTGCAATATACATCGATAGAATAATCATGCGCCTGCCTCCGCCCGGCCCATGATCTCTTCTTCCATTTCCCAGATCATGGACAGAATCTCTTCGCGGGTTTCGCCGAAACCCTCGCTTTTCTTGACCTCACGTAAATCCTGGTCGACGCCCCGTTCGGCAAACGGCAGTCGGTACTCCTTGTGGATACGGCCCGGCCGCGGCGCCATGACCAGCAGGCGTTCGCCCAGCAACAGGGCCTCCTCGACCGAGTGCGTAATCAGGATGATGGTCTTGCCGGTTTCCTTCCAAAGCTTGAGCACAAGGCCCTGCATTTTCTCGCGCGTCAGCGCATCCAGCGCACCAAGCGGTTCGTCCATCAGGATAACCTCGGGTTCGTTGGCCAGGCAGCGCGCCAGCGCAACCCGCTGCTGCATGCCGCCGGACAGTTCGTAGACCGCCTTTTCTCCAAACTCCTGCAGGCCGACGGTCTCGAGCAGGTGATCGACGATTTCCCTGGTGCGTGCCGGCGGCGTTTTTTTCATGCGCGGGCCGAAAGCGATATTCTCGCTGACGCTCATCCATTCGAACAGCGCGCCCTGCTGAAACACCATGCCGCGATCGGAGGCCGGTCCGGTGACGATTTCCTTGTTGAGCGCGACGGTGCCCTCGGTGGGCGCGAGGAAGCCGGCAACAATGTTCAATAAAGTGGTTTTGCCGCAGCCCGAGGGGCCCAGCACCGACATGATTTCGCCGGTTTTGATCTCCAGGTTGATGTCCTGCAGCGCCTGTACGTGCGTACCGTTCGGCAGGTCGAAACGCATGGAAACGTTTTCGATGGTTAAATCAGACATGGTTAGAGTGTCCTGATTCTGTCAGCTATTTTTGGTGGCGGTTTGGGCGGCGTCTGACGTAACGCCGCCCGAACCTGTTACAACCAGTAACCCGGCCGGCGGAAACTACATCCCGGCAGCGTCGTTCAGCGGAATCGGGTTAACCGCGTCTTCATAGGTGCTGCGCGCGGAATCGATGCTGCCCGCATCCTTGAACACGTTGGCTACGCCCAGCATGAATTCCTGGGCACCGCCGCCAAGCCACTTGCCGGACAACTGTTCCTTGACCGACGGAAACACGAAGGTTGCCATGGTATCGGCGGTCGCCTTTTCGTCCATACCCGAATCCTTGGCGATGACTGGCAGCATTTTGTTGGTGTTCTTGCCCGAATTCCACATCGCGTTGGCATCGGCGGTCACCTTGAGGAACTTTGACAGCAGTTCGCCTTCCTCGGCGGCAAAACTCGCCGGTACCGAAGTGACGTCAAAGACCAGGATGCCGAGCTTTTCTTTTTCGGCGCCGGTCAACAGGATGTTGCCATGCTCCTTCATACGGCGCAGTGCGCCGCCCCAGCCGCAAACCATGTCGAGGTTGCCCTGGGCGAACGCGGCGGCGCCATCCGGCGGTGCCATATCGACGATCTCCATGCTGTTGATATTGACACCGAAGTGTGACATTTGCTTCAGGAAACCGTAGTGTGCGGCGGTACCTTTCGGCACACCGACCTTCTTGCCCTCGAGTTCCTTGGCGTTGCTCTTGTCGATCTCGAGTGCTTCGGCAACCACGCAGTTATCGTTTTCGGCATAGCTGACCGCAACGTCGACAACCTGCAGGTCCTGTCCGGCCGAAGCCGCAACCACGAATGGCGGCACGCCCTGACTGACCGCAATCTGAACGTCGCCGGATGCCATCGCCGCCGACATCGCGGTACCGGTATCGAAGGCAACCCACTTGATATCCACACCCAGTTCTTTTTCGTAGATGCCTTCTACCTTGGCGTACTGAAACGGCATGGGCCATTCTAGAAAGTAGGCCACCGTGATTTCATCGGCAGCGGCGGCGCGTTGTGGGGTCATTGCCAGTAACGTCAGCGTGGTCAGCACGCCCGCAACCAATGATTTCCGAAATAAATTAAAACTAGCATTCATTAGAAATTAACTCCTCATTCGGTGTAACAATTTATGTTTTATTTGCATGGCACACCCTCACCACCGCGCCGCCCAGGGTGGGACCACCGACCGGCAAAGTACGTAGGGTTGCCATCAGATACGGAACTTTTTCTCCCCAAACGGTACGAACCCCGCGACGGGGCGCAAAATCGGGTGTTGAAATCCGTGATCAAACGGCAGTATTACTTTATATCGCGGGCGAGGCAAGCAAACAATGGTGCCAGTCCAATAAAACATGCTAGACCAGCAATTATTGTAGAATCGCGGACCGTCCGGCTTTTCGCTGCACCAGCCCGACAGGACTATCGATCCAGGCCACGGCGGATTTTCCGCCAGCCGGCAGACACCAACCCATTGTTTTACAAACCGGAGGGAGATAAATCCGCGATAAGCTCGTGCCATATTTTACGCTTCCTCGATGGTCCTTTAGAATAGCCGCCCGGAAGCAGTCTGGATCAGACAATGACAACAGGAAGCAACGGTAAAATCGCGCTCGTGACCGGAGCCAGCGCGGGCATCGGCGAGGCAATTTGCCGCTCTTTGGTGGCTAAAGGTCATCGGGTCGTGGCCAGCGGGCGTAACAGGACGAAACTCGATGCGCTCGCCGGCGAGCTGGGCGAGGCACTGGCACCGCTGGTACTGGACGTTACCGACGCGGCGGCAGTCGCGAATTTAACCGGCAATCTGCCCGCCGGATTCGAGCGGATCGATATTCTGATCAACAACGCGGGGCACGACACCGGCGGTCGGCGCCGCTTCGACGAGGGCAGCGCGGATCAATGGTGCGATATCGTCGAAACCAACGTGCAGGGCCTGATTCGCGTCACCCGCGCACTGATCGATGGCATGCTCGAACGCGGCGATGGTCATATCATTAACCTGGGTTCAATTGCCGGATTAAAGCCCTATGCCACCGGCACGGCCTATGTAACCAGCAAGTACGCGGTCCACGGTTTGAGTGAAACGCTACGGCTGGATTACGCCGGACGGGGTATTCGTGTAACCGAAATCATGCCCGGCCTCGTTCGCAGCGGATTCGCCGAGCAGCGTCTGGGTGACGCCGAGGCGGCAAGGGAATTTTACGATAGCTTTGCTGCCTGCCTGCAGCCGCAAGACGTCGCCGAGACGGTCGCTTTCGCGATCGCGCAACCGCGCCACGTGGAGATCGCGCAACTGGTGGTTCTGCCGGCCTCCTGATCGGTGAATGCCGGTATCTGCATAGATCAATCGCCGCCGTACTGCAGCAGGTCTTTGCGCATCAACTCTTGCAGCAGGCTGCCGACGTCGGCTCGCACTCGCGCCGAATCGAGATCGGGAAAGGCCGTCAGCAAAATTTCGACGATTTCATCCAGCGTAACCGGTTGTTCCAGCAAACCCCAGATCGAACTTCCGATCGGATTAAGGTGATGGATCGCGGCCCCCTGCCGGTCGGCGAGAAAAAACTGATCGTCGACCTCGACCATACTGATGCCCGGCTTTTGCCGATATTGCCGCGCGACCAGGGTGGCGGCTGCCACAGCCTGCTCACTCGAATCCGCTTGCGGATCGGCCACCGCGGGCAAAGCATCGGGCCACTCGGCGAATTCGCGCTGCAGCACGTCAACCGCGTCTTCGGCGCGATCGTAGCGTAGCCGAAAGCGCCTGGCCGTCGCCACCAGACGGCTAAGCACGGCGAGAATGACGGGCGCCTCCGCCTCGCGCGCGAAGTTTTGCCAGACCACCTGCGCGAGGACGTCCGCTTCGCTGATGACTTCCAG
>CP070646.1:2263106-2284995 GCA_020354435.1 Gammaproteobacteria bacterium | reverse complement strand
GGCGAAAATCGCCGTGACGCAGGTGATAGCAGATCAGCCTGTCTTCATCCTTGTTGGCCAGCATCGTCGGTACGAAAATCTCGGGATCGGGTAGCGCAAACGGTGTTTTCTGGGTCTCTGCGGCCGGGTTGATGCTGATTTCGTCGAGACTTTCCTCGTCCTCGTTTTCCTGCAGTATCTGGTTCAGGTTGTTCAGTTCGAAACGCAGCTGCTCGTCCTCGACAAAGGCCGAATCGACTTCTTCTCGGGTAAAGGTTTCGATCGCACTGCGCTTGCGCAGGCGGGACTGGTGCTGCCCGTATAAATAAATCGCCAGCGCCACGATTACCGCGATGACGACAAGCACCCACCTGAAGGTTGTTGAATCCACTACTTCACCCCGGCAAACTCCACCGCTTCGCCAACATCGACCGACACCAGTCGCGAAACGCCGGGCTCGTGCATGGTCACGCCGTTCAGATTTTGCGTGGTCTCCATGGTTATCTTGTTGTGCGTAATGATGATGAACTGAACCTGCTTCGACATTTCCGCGACCATGCTGCAAAAACGCCCGACATTGGCATCGTCCAGCGGCGCGTCGACCTCGTCGAGCATGCAAAACGGCGATGGATTGAGCTCGAAAATAGCGAATATGAGGGCCACCGCGGTGAGCGCCTTTTCACCGCCGGAGAGCAACTGCAGACTGGTAATGCGTTTGCCCGGCGGCTTGGCCATGATCTGAACGCCGGTATTCAGCAAGTCGCTTTCCGTCATTTCGAGATGGGCTTCGCCGCCGCCGAACAGCTTGGGAAAGCGTTCGCCGAGGCGGCCGTTGACCTGCTCGAAGGTATCCTTGAAACGATCCCTGGTTTCCCGGTCGATCTTGCGAATCGCGCCTTCCAGCGTTTCCAGGGCCGATATCAGGTCTTCATGCTGCGAATCCAGGTATTTCTTGCGCTCGGCCTGCTCCTGGTACTCGTCGATTGCGGCCAGGTTGATCGGCCCCAGGCGCTCGATGCGCCGGTCCAGTTTTTCCAGGCGTCGGTTCCACTCCTCCGGTTCAGCCTCGGCGTCGAGGTTTTGCTGCAGTTCGTCGATATCCGCGCCCGACTTCTGCAGCTGCTCCTCGATCGTTTTGCAGCGAATGCTGGCTTCCTGTAAATGCATGCGCTCCTGCTCGAGCTGATTGCGCATCTCGTCGACCTGCTGCTGCTGTTTGTTGCGCTCGCTCTCGAGTTCACGCTGCTGGTTGTCGAGATCACCCACGGCTTTTTGCGACTGGTTGAGTTCCTGCTCGTTGTCGCTGCGTGACTGCAGCAGTTCCTGCAACGCGGCTTCGAGTTCGACGATCGGGTCCTCCGCGCCGTTGATCGCGCTGTCGAGTTCCTCGATACGCCGGCTGTATTGCTCGTTTTGCTGCCGAATACGCTCGATATTGGACAGGGTCGCGCGCTGCTCGGACTGCATCGATTGATGCTCGATTTGCTGCCGGTGCGCCTTTTCCTGGGCCTGCTGCAAAGCTTCGCGGCTATCGGTCAGCCGCTGCTGCAGCTGGGTCTTCTGCTGTAGCAGACCGGTTTCCAGCTCCGACATCTGCGTAATCTGCTCGAGAAACTCGTTGCGCTTGGCGCTGTTCGATTGCAGCTCGCTGGTATGGCCGGCTTTGAGGGCATCGAGTTCACCCAGTTCCTGGTGCAACTGCGCGCGCCGGTTCTGTACCTGTTCGGCGTGGCTTTGTTTCTGACTCAACTGCTGGCGTAATTCGGATAGCTGGTGCTGTGATTCGGCGAGTAATTTCTGCTGCTGATCCCATTCCTGTTCGAGCTCATGCAGGCGCTGACGATCGCCTTCGTATCGGGATTTCAACGCCATCGCCTGTTGTCCGATCGTGCCCAGTTGTGCCTGAATCTGCTCGATTTCCTGCGACCTCGCGACCATGCCGGCATGCTGATCCTCGTCTCCCAGTTGCAGGATCCAGTTGCCGCCGGCCCATAGCCCCTGCGGCGTTACCAGGCTCTCGCCCGCTTTCAACTGCGGCCGCCTGGCGCGCAGGTCCTGCAGGTCCTGGCACAGGTAAACGCCGTCGAGGATTGCCGACAGATCGACCTCGCAATCGACATAGTCGGACAGTCGTGGCCAATTGCGTTCCGTCGTGCGCGACTGCACCGGTTCGCAATCGAACACGGTCAGGTTTTGATTCGGCACGAATGCATCCGGGATGATCTCGCCGGGGCGCACGCAATAGGCGCCGAGGAACGGCGATAACACCACCTCGAGGGCCTTGTCGAGATTGCCCTGAACCTTGACCAGGCCGGTCAGGCGACGTGCCGAATCGATGTTGTTGCGCTGCAGCCAGTCCTTGATTTCATCGCTGGCTTCAGCCAGTACGTGTTGCTGCAAAGCCTCCAGCGAGCTGAGTCTGCCGCGCAGGGTCTGCACCTCGATACGCTGCTCGTCGAGCTGGTTGCCGGCCTTTTCGCAGACCGCGCGCAGCTGTTGTATCTCGTCGGCCCGGGTTTGCACCTGTGCCATGCTGGCAGCGTACTCCTGGCCCCTGGCCTCGACGCTGGCCTCGAGTTGCTCGATCTCCTGGACCGCGGCGCTGGCGTCGAGACTATCCAGTTCCTGCTGCAGGCGCGCCCGTCGCTGGTCGGTATGCTGAACCTGGCGTTCGATGTGCTCGATGCCGCGGTTTTCGATCTGCGCCGCTTCGTGCACCTGGTGAAATTCGCGCCGGAACTGGTCCCACAATTCCTGCCACTCGTGCATTTTTTCCTCTACCTGCGCGAGCCTTTCCTGCCGCCGGTTTAAACTGTCGTTGCTGGATTCGAGAGCGGGCGTGATTTCGTCGATCCTGGCTTCGAACTCCTGCAGCCGGGTCTCGTCGGTAGCCAGGATCTTCTGCGCCTCCTCGAGAGACTGTTCCAGGCTGGCGAGTTCCTGGCGATTCAACTGGCGCAGGTTCTTCTGGTGCTCGATCGCCTGCTCCTTGCCGGAAATATCCGAACCGAGGCGGTAGTAGCGACCCTGTACTTCGTTATGATTTTCACTGGCCTCGTGCAGCTTTTGTCGAGTCTGCTCGATCTCGCGCTCGGTTTCGCGCAATCCGGCCATACGCTCTTCCATGCCGGTCTCGGCGCTGGCGAGCTTGCCCTTTTGCGCCTCGATCTCGCCGTCGAAAATCTGCTTTTGCAGCAGCAGGCATTCGGCCTCGAGGCGACGCTGATCCTGTTTCAGGCGCTTGTATTTTTCCGCCGTTTTCGATTGCCGGTCGAGGCGGGACAACTGCTTGTCAATTTCCTCGATCAGATCGATCAGGCGGTCGAGATTTTCGCGAGTATGGCGGATACGCGTCTCGGTTTCGCGGCGGCGTTCCTTGTACTTGGAAATGCCGGCCGCTTCCTCGAGGTAAACCCGCAGTTCATCCGGCTTGGCGTCGATCACCCGGCTGACCATGCCCTGCTCGATGATCGAGTAGCTGCGCGGGCCGAGCCCGGTACCGAGAAAAATATCGGCGATATCACGCCGGCGGCAGCGGGTATTGTTCAGAAAGTACCTGGAATTGCCGGCGCGGGTGGCGATGCGTTTGACCGAAATTTCGTTGTACTTGGCGTATTCACCCGTAACCCGGCCATCGGAATTGTCGAACACCAGCTCGACCGAAGCCTGGCCCACGGGCTGGCGGCTGGAGGAACCGCTGAAAATGACATCTTCCATCGATTCGCCGCGCAGGTTCCTGGCCGATGATTCGCCCATAACCCAGCGTACCGCGTCAATCACGTTCGACTTGCCGCAGCCGTTGGGGCCGACAATACCGGTGATGTCCGCCGGAAAAGCGATTTTGCTCGGGTCGACGAATGACTTGAATCCGGAAATTCTGATTTGACTGAGACGCATCTGAGCGGGTACTTCCAGGGTAAATTTTTGGCGGCCAGAGTATACCATCTGCTCTCGGCGCCAGCAGTAATTCAGCGCAATTAATTGCCTATTCTGCCGGCCCGGATATAATGACGCGCCGCGGATACGCAAGCCGCCGCGGCGATCCGAAAACCCTGAGCAGATTTTATGAGCACCAAGCCTTCGACTTCGCTGGATACGTTTGAAAATCCAAACCCCGAGCGCGACTACACGATTCACATCGACACGCCTGAATTCACCTGTTTGTGCCCACTCACGGGGCAGCCCGATTTCGCCACTATCGATATCGAGTACGTGCCGGACCAGCTGTGCCTGGAACTCAAGGCACTGAAGCTTTATTTCTGGTCCTACCGCGATCGCGGCGCGTTTCACGAAGCCGTAACCAACCAGATCCTGTCGGACCTGGTGGCCGCGGTGGCGCCGCGCTTCATGCGCATCAATGCCGAATTCAACGTGCGCGGCGGCGTTTATACCCGTATCGTGGTCGAGCATCGCGCCGACGGCTGGGTCGCGCCCGAACCGGTGACGCTGGCCTAGGGGCGTCGCACATGCTTGCCGACATCAGCAAAGGCACCCAGGCACTGGCGCGTTCGTTCAGCCTGCTGAATCAACCCGGCATCCGGGTTTACGTAATCGTGCCGTTTCTGATCAACCTGCTGCTGTTCGGTGGCCTGGTCTGGTACGGCTACAACCAGTTCGTGCCGTTCGTCGCCTGGCTGATGTCCTACGTGCCGGCTTTCCTCGAATTCGTGGAGATCTTTTTCTGGCTGTTTTTCGGCGCACTCGCGGCGCTGATCGTGTTTTTCGCCTTCACCCCGGTCGCCAATATCATCGCGGCGCCGTTCAACGCACTGATGTCGGAAAAAATCGAGACGCATCTGACCGGACGGCCGCCCTCGTCCGATGTCGGGTTCATGCAGATGGCGATCGACGCCATCGCTTCGCAGCTGCGCAAACTGGTCTACATCATGCTGTGGGCGCTGGGGCTATTCCTGGTCAGCCTGATACCGGTGGTCAACATCATTGCGCCGGTGTTATGGGTGGTTTTCGGCTCGTGGCTGCTGTCGCTGGAATACTTCGACTACCCGATGGGCAACCACGACCTCGTTTTTGCCGAGCAAAAGCGGCGCCTGGCCGAACGCCGCGGTATCTCGCTCGGCTTCGGCGGCGGCATCATGATCATGACCAGCATCCCGATCATCAACTTCTTCGCCA
Source organism: Gammaproteobacteria bacterium (assembly GCA_020354435.1). Taxonomy (GTDB): domain Bacteria; phylum Pseudomonadota; class Gammaproteobacteria. Next base: position 2,279,883 of record CP070646.1, on the reverse strand, counting down.
TGCCGGTCGGCGTCGCCGGCGCCACCCTGCTCTGGGTCGAACAGTTCCAGACCACCCCTCCCCCAAAAACCGATCCCGCCGCCTAGTAATCCCCGGTTAATCGTCGCGGCTCGAATATCCCTTCGAACGGCAACCGGCACGGCCCACTGCGACTGACAGGGTGGCCTGCGGCTTCCCGAAAAGGCTTGAATTTTAAAGGGCAAGGCGAGAATCGACATCCATGTCTTATCTCGCCACACGCCGCATCCCTGCGGCGTGACCCTTTAAAATTCAAGCCTTTTCGGCACCCTGTCTTTAGGTCGCAGTGGGCCGTGCCGGTTGCCTTCAATATGTCCTATCTCGAACAACCAAGGTACCGATGCTTGCATAAATCCCGGCAAGTCACCTTGAGTGCGATGGCTAATATTTCAGACGAGAAACCCGGATCATTAACACGACTCTTGTCAATCGAGGGCTTGATCGCAGAGAGGCTCAATATTCAAGGCAGTCGCAGGGATCGCTCGCGACCTAAAGGCCGGGTGCCGAAAAAGGGCATTTTTTTAGGGGTCAGGCGACATGGATGTCGCCTGTGGCGAGACGAGGCATGGATGCCGATTCTCGCCTTGCCCCTAAAAAAATGCCCTTTTTCGGGAAGCCGCAGGCCACCCGGTCAGGCGCGAGCGATCCCTGTGACTGCCGACTGGCTTGAATCCTCTAAACGTTGCAGCTTCGATTGGATGCGCAGGAGTAGAGGGTTTAGGGGTTGGCCGCGTTGGGCGCGTTCGGGCGGGGGCAGGATGTCCTGGCTGGGCCAGAGGCCGTCGGTGAGGGCCTGGCCGTATTCGCGCATGCCGGCGGCGATGGTACTGCGCGAGGCGGCCGCGTGATCGTACTCGAGGCGGTGCCAGCTGACCTCGATGGCACCATCCGTGGCTTCGATCAGCATGTACCAGCCGTTGGCGGTGCCGTCGTTGGCCGGCATGCCGATGACACCGGCGTTGAGCCAGTGGCAGTCCTCGATAGCCTGGCCGAACGGAATGCCGGAGTGCCCGCCGATGATGACATCGACTTCGGCCTCGCGGATTTGCCCCAGTTTGGCCGCGCTATTCGACGAGGCAAATACGAATTCGTTGATACTCGCCAGGCTGCCGTGCAGGACTTTGAAACGCGTACCCGAGATTTCGAAATCGATACTGCGCGGCAAGTTTCGCATCCAGCGTCGTTGACCGCTGCCGATACGCTGATCGGCGTAGCGATACCAGGCCAGCGCCAGCGTCGAACAGCTGCTGCCCTCGGCGAATCCGCAACCGCAATCGGGCTCGCTGAATCCGAGCGACTCCTCGCAATTGCCCATGACCACCTGAATGCCCCAGTCGCGAACCAGATCGACCGTGGCCCCCGGCTCGGCGCAATAGGCTACCAGGTCGCCGGTACAGATGACGCATTCGGCTGCGATACCCAGCGCTTGCGCGCGCCGTTGCATTGCAGCGGTCGCGGCCAGGTTGCTGTAAGGCCCGCCGAATACCAGCAGCCTGTCGGTCACATTTACGAGTTCAGGCATCCCTCCTCCAGGGTTTCGCGCCGGCCACTGCACAGGGCACAGGGAATATCCGGCAATACAAATCAACACTAGGACCTTGACCGGGAATCAAAAGTTCGCATACTGCGAATCTACTCGTGATAAGTGAAGTCAAACCTTGCGTCTCACCCTGTTGATCCTGTTACTGGCCTGCCTGCTACCCGCGGCGGCAGAACCGCGCCAGTCGCTGGTACCCGGCGGCCTGGCGGTTATCCGGCTTTCGCAGGACGATCCCCGCGATTTCAACTTTCGCGGTAAACCGGTACTGATTACGGAAGTGGACGGCGCCCCCAGCGCACTGGTCGGGCTGCCACTCAGTCTCAAGCCCGGCGAACACTTCATCGAAGCGCGCAACGGCGGCCAGGTGTACAAGAAGTTTTTCCGCATTGCCGACAAGCAATATACGACGCAGCATATTACCATTGCCAACGATCGCATGGTCAATCCCTATGCCAGCGACATGGAGCGCATCCTGGCCGAAAAAGCTCGCAAGCAAAAGGCCCGCAACCACTATTCCAAGGCCGCGGTGGATATCGACTTCCTGACACCGGTGGAAGGCGCCCGCAGCGGCAGCTTCGGCCGTCGCCGGGTATTCAACGGTCAACCGCGCCGGCCGCACAGCGGCATGGACATCGCCGCCGCCAGCGGTACCCCGATACGCAGCCCGAGCGCGGGCAAAGTGATCGAACTCGGTGATTTCTTTTTCAGCGGCAACCTGGTTTACATCGAGCATGGCCAGGGCCTGATTTCGATGTTCGCTCACCTGAGCGAAATTGACGTCAGCCTCGGCGAGCAGATCGAAAAAGGACAGATCGTCGGTAAGGTTGGCGCCACCGGCCGCGTAACCGGGCCCCATCTTCACTGGAGCCTGGGCCTGAACGGGACCTGGATCGACCCCGCCCTGTTTCTCGACGAATAGGCCGCCGCGCGCGGGCTGTGAAGGCGGCCTAGAAGGTCAGCCGCACGCCAACGTGAATATTGTCGTCGTCGGCGTCGTAGTCGCCGCTATCAACCTCGAATTCGAGATGCCGCAGGCCGACAAAGGCGACCGTCTGCGGCAGCGCTTCGATCTGAAAGCCGAGGGTGTAATCGATGACTTCCTCGGTATCCGCAAAACTGGTGATTTCGGGTGCGTAGTAACCTTCGAAGTAAACCGCCATCGGCATGGTGCCGGGGATTGTGTACTGTATTCGCCCACCGATCGCAAAGGCGAACACGTCTTCGTCGGGATCGTCGAGCTGACCGAAATATCCTTTTACCCCGACGCCAAAAGTCAGCGGGTTTTCCTCCGATGCCTGGCGCATCTGCAGCAGCCCGGCCTGAAAGATATAATCATCATCTTCGTTGTAAAACAGGCCAAGCGACAGGTCTGAGCCGCCCCAGCCGATCAGGCTGGAATCCGAGCGAAAGGTGAACTGGGCGGTTTCCTTGCTCAGGGCGGCTTCAAAATCGTTGGCATTGACATTCGATACGGCCACAAGACAAAAGAGGCCGATACTCAACAGGCGAATCAGTTTCATGGTTTTACCGTGGCAAAAAAGTCGCGCAATCATAGCACAGGCTTAGACGCCGATGCGCGTTGAAACTGCAAATTTCGAAATAGTTAACGCCGCTGGCGCGAGCGCAGCCGAATCTATTGTTCGAAACGGTTGAACAGGGGCGTGACCGGCGCGGTTTCACTGACGACCGGCGTATCCAGCCAGCGAAAAATCGGCGCCCATTGTTCCTTGTCGATCTTGTTGCGCGAGGTCGAAATTTCCTGCACGCCGATACCCATTTCGATCGCCCGGGCATAAAGCTGCGTGTCGCGCAGGCTCGAAATGAACGGGATATTAAGACTGAACAGGAATCGTTCCAGCGAGTGGTACATCAGCGTATTCTTGCGCACCCGGTTGGCCACGACCGCGAGTCGCACCATCTTTTGCCGGGCGCGGCCGGTGGTCAATAGCGTCTTGATGAAATGCGCGGTAGCGTGAATATCGATCGGAGATGGCAGAACCGGGATCAGTATCGAGTCGTTTTGCTGAAACAGCAGGGACAGTTCATTCATGTCGGCGCCGGCGGGTGAATCGACCAGCGCAATGTCTGTTTCGGGCGGTACTCGTAACTGCCATGAACGGGTCAGGCGGTGATCGGAATTCTTCGACGCGTCGACCCCGGAAATAGGAGTTAGCTCCGGCGACCGCCGGTTGATCCAGGTCAGGGATGAGCCCTGCGGATCATGATCAAACAGGCGTACATTTTTTCCCAGGCGCGCGTAATGCGAGGCGATATTGGTGGCAATCGTCGTCTTGCCACAACCGCCCTTGGCGTTGGTTACCAGTATTCGCTGTAATCCCATGGATTAAAGTCTATGTCTAAATAGCTGTTTTTGCAGAAAAAAGACCGTTTTATGTGCTCGTTTTTTTAATTTAGTCTCATTTTTTTGCCTTTTTTTTGCGTTTTTTGTCCGCAAAAGGGTTTTTGCCAGACTTCAGCTCGATGCGCAAGGGGGTACCCTTAAGTTTCAGCCGGGAAATAAAGAAATTGGTCAGGTAGCGCAGGTAGGCATCGGGTAAATATTGCGTCTGGTTTCCGTGGATGACAATGACCGGTGGATTGCGCCCTCCCTGGTGCGCGTAGCGTAACTTGATGCGGCGGCCATGGTGCAAAGGAGGATTGTGTTTGAACACGGCCTCTTCCAGCAAATCGGTCAGGTAACGGGTATTGAAATCGCGGCAGGCCGAGGCGTAGGCCTGGTCGACCGAGGCCATCAGTTCGCCGACACCGGTGCCATGCCTGGCAGAAATGAAATGCCGTGCGGCAAACGACACGAAATCAAGCCGGCGCTCGAGGGTGCGCCGATTCTGCTCGCGCTGCTCGCTATCGAGACCATCCCATTTGTTGATCGCGATCACCAGCGCCCGGCCGCTATTGAGCACGTATCCCAGCAACGTCAGGTCCTGATCGGTCAAACCCTCGCGCGCATCGATCACCAGGATCACGACCTGTGATTTTTCGATCGCCTCCAGCGCCTTGATCACGCTGAATTTTTCGATTGCCTGGCGCACCTTGCCACGCCGCCGCACGCCAGCGGTATCGATCAGGGTATAAGGTTTGCCGTGACGTTCAAACGGTACCGCGATCGTGTCCCGGGTCGTTCCCGGCTGATCGAAGGCGACCACACGCTCCTCTCCGACGAGACGGTTGATCAGCGTGGACTTGCCTACATTGGGACGGCCGATGACTGCGATCAACGGCCCCGAGACCGTCTGCGCTGTTTCCGTGTCGGACGGGTACGCCGCCAGCAACGTATCCAGCAATGCGCTGGTACCCTTGCGGTGGGCAGCCGAAACCGCATGCAGATGTTCGAATCCCAGGGCATAAAACTCGGCTCGAACCTGCTCCGGATCGAAACCGTCGATCTTGTTGATAACCAGCCGACAGGGTTTACCGGACTTGCGCACCATTTCGGCGATCTGCCGGTCACCGCCGGTCAGACCGTCACGCGCATCGACCAGGAAAACGAGTTCGTCCGCCTCTTCCATTGCGAGCCGGGTTTGCTGCGCCATCAAGTCATCGAGGTCCTGCTTGTCGCCGCTGAGGCCGCCGGTATCGACGACGATGAAGGTCTTGTCAGCGCGCTCACCCACGCCGTACTGACGGTCGCGGGTCAGCCCCGGTTCATTGGCGACGATGGCGTCACGGCTGCGGGTGAATACGTTAAAGAGCGTGGATTTACCGACGTTCGGCCGGCCAATCAACGCGATAACCGGAATCATCGGTTGACGGAGACGGAAGTAAGCTGGCCATACTTGTCCACCGTCACGACCGCATCTCCGACGACCAGCGGCTGCGCATAGCTGCGTGCGAAGCCGATGTGGATGCGTCTGACCAGTTTGCCATCCTCGCGGTTGAACCAGTGCAACAGGCCATCGAGATCCGCCACCACGACGTGCTCGCCTAAAACCGCGGGGCCGGTAATCTTGCGCGCGTTGAGGACGTCCTGTTTCCATAACGCGGAGCCGGTGCGCAAATCGATGGACCACAGGTGGCTTTTATCGTCACTGAGATAAATCGCCCTGTCATCGACCGCAATCGGCTGAAAGCTGGAAAACTCGCGTGACCATAACAGGTCTCCGCTGGTCGCCTGCACCGCGGCCAGTCGCCCCTGGAAAGAAGAGATATAAATAATGCCATTGCGCAGCGCAAAACGGCCATCGAGATCGACCATGCGCTCGACCTCGGTGCGCCCGCTGGGGACGCTGATGGTGGATTCCCACCTGATTTCGCCATTGTCGCGCTCGAAAGCGACCAGTTTGCCGTCATCGAATCCGGAAAACACCAGGCCGCCAGCCACCAGCGGCTCGCTATTGCCGGTCAGGGATAAAGGCGGCACACGGCGGGTGACAACCCATAGCTGACTGCCATCGGCGGCCGACAGACCGCGTAACCGGCCATCGACGCTGCGCACGAACACCTGCTCGCCATCGACTACCGGTATCGCGCGTATTTCGCTGTCGATACGGATTTTCCAGCTTTCTTCCAGGCCTTCTTCCGCGGCGTGACGGTAGGCCGCGATTTCACCATCGCGCGAAGTTACCAGCAGCAATTCAGAGTTTCCGCCCAGTCCGGCGATCGCCCTGAGCCCGGTCGAATAACGCCACAGGGTCGTGCCGTAAGTCGCATCCAGGCAAACAATGGTGCCTCTGGTATCGATGCTGTAGATACGATTGTCGCTGTATAACGGCCGCAACCGGTAGGACGCGGCATTCGCCGACGCACCGGTTTCGATTTCCCAGTTTCGCTTTAGTGACAGCGGGTCCCTGATAACGGTCAGTTCCGCAGGTTGTTCGGTGTTATCCTTGGCCGAAGAGCAGGCCACCAGCATTGCGGCCAGCAGCAACGGCAGCAATTTCAAAACTGGATTCAATCGGCTGCCCCCAGATCATCGAGCTTTTGCCGCAAAAAGGTCTCGTCGGCGGGCCTGAGGCTGGCGGATTGCGCGTCGCGATAAGCCTGGATTGCCTCGGCAACCTTGCCCTGCAGTGCATAGGCGTCGCCACGCAGTTCATCCACGCGAGCAGAGAATTCCTGTGGAAACTCGGCATCGAGCGTTGCCAGGGCCTGGTCGAACTGGCCGTTCTGAATCTGCACCGCGGCCAGGCGCGTTCGCGCCACGTAAGCCAGCGGTTCCTGCCCGGCACTACCGACGACCTGTTGCAACGCGCTCTCGGCCTGATCGAAATTGCCTTCTTCGACATGTTTACGGGCGAGTGCCAGATGTGCCATCAAGGCGTAGTCGGTAGAGGCATAATCACTGATCAGGGCATCGGCCTGCGTTTGCATGGTTTCGGCGTTGCCGGTTTCGAGCGCTTCGATCATTTTGCTGAAATGGCTGGAAGCCTCGGACGCGGTCTTATCCTGCCAGTAGTTCCAGTAGTTGTAACCGCCGATACCGCCAACACCGATAATAATTCCGAAAACGATCGAAAGACCGTTTTCCTTCAGCCAGCTTTTTAATTTCTCGACCTGTTCTTCTTCGGTTTCCATTTAAGTCCTCTGGTTATTACCCAGCAACGAAGTCATTTTCGTTACCAGATCCGCTTGCGGAATTTCTTCCTGCGGTCGTTCTTCGCGTAAAAATTTTACCGCCACGGTGTCAGCTTCGATTTCCGACTCACCGAGTATCAACGCAATCCGGGCGCCCGACTTGTCGGCCTTGCGCATCTGGCTTTTGAAACTGCCGCCGCCGGCATGCACCACCAGTTCGAGCCGTGGCAAATGATCGCGCAGGTTTTCCGCCAACCGCTGCGCCACCGCAACGCTGTTCGCGCCGCGCATCGACAGGTAGACATCGCAGCCGGTTTCGGCCTGTGCCCGGTCCTGGTCGATCAGCATCGAAACCAGTCGCTCGCAACCCATCGAAAATCCGGCGGCATAGTTGGGCTTGCCGCCGAGTTGCTCGACCAGCCCGTCGTAGCGACCGCCGCCACAAACCGTACCCTGTGCTCCCAGGGTTTCGGTAACCCATTCGAACACCGTGTGACAGTAATAGTCGAGACCGCGCACCAGGCGCTGGTTTACCTCGTATGAGACTCCGGTTTTATCCAGAATATCCGTCAGTTCGTCGAAATGATCGCGCGATTCCTGGTCGAGGCTATCTTGCAACGCCGGCGCTGCCTCGATCAGGTCCTGCATCTCGGGATTCTTGCTGTCCAGTATCCTCAACGGATTGGTTTCCAGCCGTCGGCGGCTGTCCTCATCGAGCGCATCGTAATGATCGCGAAAATACTCGACCAGGATGCTGCGAAAGCGCTGCCGACATTCGTTGCTGCCGAGGCTGTTGATCTGCAAATCGATATCGGTCAGGCCGAGGCGTTTCCAGAAACGCGCCGCGATCAGTATCAGCTCGGCCTCGATATCGGCACCGGCAATACCAAAGGTTTCGGCGCCGAACTGGTGAAACTGGCGATAACGGCCCTTTTGCGGACGCTCGTGGCGAAACATCGGCCCGCTATACCATAGCCGGTGCTGTTGCTCACTCAGCATACCGGCCTGCAGGCCAGCGCGCACGACGCTCGCGGTGTTTTCCGGCCGCAGGCTCAACGAGTCACCGTTACGGTCTTCGAAACTGTACATTTCTTTTTCGACGATGTCCGTTACGGCGCCGATGGAGCGCGCGAACAGGGCGGTTTTTTCAACGATAGGGGTTCGTATCTGGCGATAGCCATAGGACTCCACCAGCGCCCGGTACTCGTCCTCGAGCTGATTCCAGACAGGCATGTCCGCCGGCAGAATATCGTGCATTCCGCGAATGACTTGTAGTAACTCTGCCACGTCCTGATCCCTGGCTAGCCTCCGATCTTGAGGCGCGCGGTATTGTCTCCACGGATACGGTTGGAGAAATCGATCACTTCATCGTTGATCAGGATTTCGACGCCGTGACCGTTACCAAGAAAAACCGAAAAAGGCGCGGCACCGGTCAACTCCAGCGACTGATCGGCACGCAGCAAGTCGTAAACCATCTGGTATCCGGTACTGTCCTTGATATCGGCCCAGGTATCGGCGTTGACTATAATCTGCAGCTTATCCGAGCCGCTGGGCGCAACCAGGATCGGGCTGTCTGGAATGACCGGCGCGGATTCAGGCTCAGGCTCGGGCTCCACGGTTGCGATAACGCTGAACTCGGGCTCGACCGCCGCGGGCTGTTCCGTCTCGACGGCAACCTCCGGTTCCGACGATGCAGCCACGTCTTGCGTATCGCTCTCGGCAACCGCGGGCTCGGCAGTAACCGTGTCTACCGGTTCCGTCGGCTGCAGGCTGGTTACCGACGATTCGGTGGATTCGCCAGCCGCCGGCGATTCGCTGGATTCGCCAGCCACCAGGGATTCGGTGGATTCGGCAACGGACTCCGAGGCCGCCTCGATTTCGCTGCGGGCCACCTCGGTTTCGGTTGGCTCGGTTTGTCCCGTCGGGGCCTGAGCATCCAGTGAAATCGTCGGTTCCTCATCGCGACCCTTGTTCCACCACCAGGCCGAAAGCAACACCGCCAGCACGATAATAACCAGGTAAGTAGTCCACCTGATACGCGCATCCGTCACCGACAACTCGGGTGCCACGTTGCCGGTCGAGGATATCGGCGGATCCTCCTCGGAGTAATACTCCATGTATTGCTGGATCATTTCATCTTCGTCCAGTGAAACGATGCGGGCATAGGCGCGCAGGTATCCCTTGACGAATATGGGCGCGGTTATTTCCTCGAAATTATTATCCTCGATAGCCTCGAGTATCGAGGTACTCAGGTGCATGCGCGAGGCGACGTCTTCGATCGACAACCCCTGCTGGATGCGCGCTGCCTGCAGACGCTCGCCGGGGCCGATGCCGCTCGGCCGGGATTGTTGCGCTGTATTATCGTCTACCGCTGCCATTTTACTGAATCTTCAACCAGTCCTGATATTCCTGGGAGTCCGGAAAATCCGCTTCCAGCCGTTGTGCCAGCTCCGAAACATCGCCACCGGCGTCCAGCTCGAGCGTGGCCCGAATGGCCAGCCACAGGCTCTGCGCATTGGCATTGGAGACCAGGTGAAAGCGATCGATGTAAATTTTCGACTGAGCGTACTCATTTTGCTCGAATTGTAACTTCGCCATGTTATACAGTGCGGGCGCAAAATCGCTCTTGTCGGCAAGCGCCTTGCTCAGATAGTCTTCTGCCGCCTGATTCTGATCTATCTTCATCAGGCAAATGGCGGCATTGGTGTAAGCGAACTCCGGCGTCCTGTACAGCGGATTCCTGACCGCACGCAAAAAGTACTTTTCCGATTCCTTTTCGCGATTATTGCGACACAGGAAGGCGCCGTAATTGTTCGCCGCCTCCGAGCTATCGGGATCGAGTTCGGTCGCAATTTTATAGTGTTTCTCGGCAAGCTCTTTTTGCCCCAGCCTGTCCTGCAGCACCGCGTAAGTGTAGTTGGCCTTAACATTATCCGGATTATAGGACAGTGCCTTTATGAGTTTCTCACTGGCCAGTTCGTAATTGTTTTGCTGCAAGTATCCGATTCCCAACTCGACATTGATATTACTGGCCGCTTCATCGTCAGTCTGTTGTTTATCCACCGCCACGCAGGCCGATAACAGGCCGAGCATCACGACCAGGGCAAAACGTTTATCAATGCGCAAGAGGCACCCCCTTGATCTCGTCGAGACTGAGTTGATACTTCGAACTACGCCGGCTGCGATCGTGAAAGTCGCCGACCAGCTGACCGCAGGCAGCATCGATATCGTCGCCACGCGCTCGCCGGGTTACGGTCACGATGCCCTTGCCGGCGGTGTAATCACGAAAACGATCGATCGTCTCCTGGTCGGAACAACGGTAGATTGCATGCGGATAAGGATTGAACGGAATCAGGTTTAACTTGCAGGGCATATCACCGATCAGGCGCACAAGCTCACGCGCATGTTCGAGACTGTCGTTAACGCCATCCAGCATCACGTACTCGAAGGTAATTTTTCGGCTGCGGTAACCATCGACATAGCCGTGGCAAGCCTGCATCAGCTCGCGGATCGGATACTTGCGGTTGAGCGGCACCAGCTGGTTACGCAAGCGGTCGTTGGGCGCGTGCAGAGATACCGCCAGCGCAATATCGGTTACTTCCCTGAGCCTGTGCATCGCCGGCACAACCCCGGCAGTGCTAATCGTTACACGGCGCTTGCTCAGCGCGTAGCCGAAATCATCGCACATCATATCGGTGGCGGCGATTACCGCGTCAAAATTGAGCAGGGGTTCACCCATACCCATCAGGACAACATTGGTAACGCCCTGCGAATTACCCTCCCGCAGCAGGCTGTGATGTGCGAAGTGCAGCTGGGCGATGATTTCGGCCGTGGTCAGATTGCGATTGAACCCCTGCTTGGCGGTCGAACAAAAACTGCAGTTCAGCGTACAACCCAGCTGCGACGACACGCACAGGGTCATGCGCGACTTCTCCGGGATCAATACGCACTCGATCGCATTATCGCTGTCGTCGACGCCGAGCAGCCATTTACGCGTGCCGTCTGCCGATTTTTGCTGCGCCAGCACGCGTGGCGATTCGATACAGCAGTTTTGCTGCAAAAACCCGCGCAATTGCTTCGACAGGTCGGTCATTGCCGCGAAATCGGTGACCCCGCGCTGATGCACCCATTGCATCAACTGTTTCGCACGAAACGGCTTTTCCCCATTGGCGGCGAAAAACGTTTCGAGCGCGGCTCGATTAAAATCGAATAAGTTAATCTTTTCGGTCACGGACATCGGGTTAATTACGGATTCTCTGGCTCGGCCAAACATGATGACCCGGCAAGGACGAACTGCCGAGTCAATCGCCGAATTTTACGCATAAATATGGCGCAGTAGAAGTGAAATGCTTATATAAGCCTTCGATTTGACGGCATTTGCGCTCATTTTACGGTAAAACCGCTTGTTAGGCCCCGGTAGCCGGATATAATTCGCGATTTCCATGGTTTAACAAGACCACAAATCTCCCTGATGATCTTCACCGAAACCCGAGGCAACGACGGCAGCCACGAGGCCAGCGTCAGCTTTTCCGAGGCACTGCTGTCGCCGATGGCTTCCTTTGGCGGTATTTACAGCCCACAGGAAATGCACCCTGTGGCAGCTGATTTCCTGCGCCGGCACATCGACAGTTCCTACCAGGAAATGTCACTGGCACTGCTCGAACACCTCGAAATCGACATCGAAACGCCGTTGCTTCGGCAGGCGCTCGACCTTTATCGACGTTTCGACGACCCGGACGATCCGGTACCGCTGGTTAAGTTCGAAGACCGGCTGTTCGTCAGTGAGCTCTACCATGGCCCGACGCGGGCATTCAAGGACATGGCGTTACAGCCCTTCGGCCTGATCCTGTCTACGCTGGCGCGGCAGCAGGATCGGCAATTCCTGATTCTGACCGCGACCAGCGGCGACACCGGGCCCGCGGCGCTGGAAACTTTTCGCGGTCGCGCCAATATCCGGGTCGCCTGCCTCTACCCTGATGGCGGCACTTCTGACGTGCAACGCCTGCAGATGGTGACGGAAGCAGCCGACAACCTGAAGGTGATTGGTATCCACGGCAATTTCGACGATGCCCAATCGGCGCTGAAAACGCTGCTGGCCTCGGAAACCTTCAACCAGCGCCTGCGCGAGATGAACATTTCCCTGTCGGCGGCCAACTCGGTCAATTTCGGACGCATCATTTTCCAGATGCTGTACCAGTTCCACAGCTACCTGGCGCTGGTGCGTTGGGGCGAAATCGAGCTCGGCGACGAAGTCGTTCTGCACATACCGAGCGGCAATTTCGGTAACGCACTCGGTGCCTACTACGCGCGCGGCCTCGGTCTGCCGATCGCGAAAATCGTGATTGCATCGAATGCCAACAACGTGCTCACCGAATGGATCGACAGCGGGCGTTACGACCTCAGCAAACGCGACCTGATCGCAACCACGTCGCCGGCGATGGATATACTCAAATCGTCCAACGTCGAACGCGTATTATTTGACCTGTTCGGCGCAACGCGTACGCGTGAATTGATGCAGCAACTCGACGACAATGGCTGGTACCAGCTGAGCCCGCAGGAGCATGATCCAATCAGGGCCATATTCGCCGCCGATTTCTGTACCGACGAGGAAAGCCTGCACTACATCCGCGAGGGATTTGCGCAGGGTTACCTGATGGATCCGCATACCGCGACCTGCTTCAAAACCTGCCGTCTGCCCGAGTTTGCCGGACAGGTCAACATAGTCTACTCGACCGCCGAGTGGACCAAGTTTGCGCCGGTCATCGACGAGGCCATCAACGGCAACCGCTCACAGAACGATCGCGCGGCCCTCGACGCGGTCGCGGCAAGCGCCCAGATCGACGTGCCGGCAATCATCGACGATTTGTTCGATAAACCGGTGGCGCACCCCGGCGTGGTCGAAAAAAATGCGATCGAAGCCGAGATTCTTGATTTTCTAACTGGCAGCGATTAATCCGAATCAGGCTGTTCCGGCGCAAGTCCGGCCTCGGTCCAGCGCATCACCCACAGCGCGGCCAATCCCAGAATCGCAAAGCCAAAAACCAGTGGCAGCACCGTATTGTCGTAGAAATCGGCCACGATCGCGCCGAAAATCACCGAAATCAACGTCGAAATCGAACCCACCAGGGCCGAGCCGAGTCCGGCGATATGCCCCAGTGGCTCCATCGCCAGCGCATTCAGATTGCCGAACAGGATACCGAAACAGAAAAACAGCGGCAGCAGGTACAGCATCAGCAGCACAAGTTGCGGATGCCCGTCCGTTACCCAGGCGTAAACGAAAAACGGAAACGACAGCAGGCAGATCGCCTGTAGCGCCAGGCGCGACAGCCGCCGCATGCCGAAGCGCATGACCAGGCGCGCATTCATCAGCGAGGCGCAGCCGATCGAACTGGCCAGGATACCGAAGTACAGAGGAAACATTTCGTGCAACTGGTATTGCTGCTGGAAAATCTGCTGCGAGGAGCTGAGATAACCGATGAAGGCACCGAACAGGAAACCCATGGTCAGAGTATAACCGAGCGCCGCGCGGATTCTGAGGATGGCGCGTGTATCGATCGCAAGCTGCATCAACGAAAAGGCGATGCGCTTGTCCCGTGTCAGCGTTTCCGGCTGCCGCTGCCAGAACCACAGGCCAACCACGAGGCTCAGACACAGGAACATCAGGTAGATGTAACGCCAGTCGGCAATCAATAACACCAGTTGCCCGACCGCCGGCGCGAATACGGGCACGAGGATAAAAACGGTCATGACAAAAGACATGACGCGCGCCATTTGACGCCCTTTGTAGCGGTCGCGCACCAGTGCGATAGAGACGATGCGCGGTCCCGAGGCACCCACCCCCTGCAGGAATCGTCCCAGCAGCATTTGCTCGAAGTCGACGGCAACGATCGACAACATACAACCACCGATAAACAGCAGCAAGCCGGAGATGATCGCCGGTCGCCGACCGATACAATCCGACAGCGGGCCGAAAAACAGTTGTCCCAGCCCCATACCGGCAAAGAAAACCGAGATGACGTACTGGCTGTCGTTGATTCGGGTCACGCCGAGATCGGCGGCAATTTGCGGCAAAGCCGGCAGCATCGCGTCAATCGCCAATGCCACCAGCGATATGATCAGCGCGATCAGGATAACGAATTCGGCAAAACCCGGTCCCTGGCTAACAGTGGTGCGCGCACCCATGGACAGTTCGGCCGGCGCCGCTTAACCTGTCGACAGATCAGTCATCAGGCAACTGGCGCTGTCCGGACAGAGCGACGAAAACTGGCGGGTATTGGCGATCTCGGCGGGCACCTGGGTGCGCTTCACGTGGCTGAATCCGAGTTTTTCGAAATACGCCGCGGCTGTTTCGGTCAGCAGATAAACCGCGGCAATATTTTGCGAGCGAGCCTGCTGCAACAGGAATTCGGACATGACGCGAGCCAATCCGCGGCCGCGGTAGCGCGGATGCACCACCACCGAGCGCAGCAGCGCGTAAGAACCGACCGTTTCCAGCCCGCCGGCTGCGACCAGGCGGTCATTGTCGAACATGCCGTAAAAACAGTCCGCACGATCAACGCAATCGTCGGCGGGCAGCTTATTACTAATCAGCAGGGATTCGAGTTGATGCAACCGATCGGTTGACAATCTGGTTATCGCGCCGATCGACATTTACCACCTGCGTCAGGCTTTAATCGCCATCCAGCGTTTCGACGCGGATGCGGTGAACTTCCCCATGCACGACATCGAGCGCTGCGATGGCGGCGATGGCGGCGTCCATCTGCCGCTCGCGGATTCGTTGCGTCAGCATGATGATGGTCGCCCGGGTGACGCCCGCCTCGGGTTCTTTCTGCAGGATCGCTTCGATCGAAATGTCGTTATCGCCCATGATGCGGGTGATCTCCGCCATCACGCCGGGGCGATCATCGACGCGCATGCGCAGGTAATAAGCGGTCTGGATTTCGCTGATCGGCAATATCGGGATATCGACGATCTGATCCGGCTGGAATGCGAGGTGCGGCACCCGGTTTTGCGCATCGGTCGTAATCGTGCGCGCGACATCGATAATATCGGCGATAACCGCCGACGCGGTAGGATCGGCGCCCGCGCCGGCGCCATAGTAAAGCGACGGCCCAAGCTTGTCGGCCTGCACCAGTACCGCGTTCATGACCCCGTCGACATTGGCGATCAGGCGCTTTTCCGGGATCAGCGTCGGGTGTACTCGCATTTCGATGCCCTGCGCGCTGCGGCGGGCCACGCCGAGGTGCTTGATGCGGTAACCCAGCTGGCCGGCATAAACCACGTCCTCGGTGGATACGCCACTAATACCCTCGGTGTAAACCGCGTCGAACTGCAGCGGAATGCCAAACGCAATCGAACCCAGGATACACAGCTTGTGCGCCGCATCGATACCCTCGATATCGAAGGTTGGATCCGCCTCGGCATAGCCGAGCGCCTGGGCTTCGGCCAGCACGTCATCGAAATCGCGGCCCTTGTCGCGCATCTCGGTCAGGATGAAATTGCCGGTTCCGTTGATGATCCCGGCAACCGACTCGATATGGTTTGCGGCCAGGCCTTCGCGGATCGACTTGATAATCGGTATACCGCCGGCCACCGCCGCCTCGAATACGACGTTGATGCCCTTGCGCTGCGCCGCGGCGAAAATCTCGTTTCCGTGCAGCGCTATCAGCGCCTTGTTCGCGGTAACCACGTGCTTGCCGTTTTCGATCGCCTGCATCACCAGTTCGAATGCCGGACCGTACCCCCCGATCAACTCGATGACGATGTCGATCTCGGGATTGTTAACCACGGTAAAGGGATCGGCACAGAGCTCGATATCGCCGCTGCCCGCCGGCATGCCGGCACTGACATCCCGACGCGAGGCCTGGATGATCTCAATATTACGGCCCGCGCGGCGCGCAATCTCGGCGGCATTGTTCTTCAACACCAAGGCGGTGCTGGCACCGACGGTACCAACACCAAGCAAACCCAGTTTTACCGGTTTCAATTCAAATCTCCAGAAATCATCGCAGCGGGATTCAAGACCGCGCAACCTTAAGAAATGTATACCCCAGTGTCAACCACGGCTAGCAGGGGCACAATTGATCGGCCCGGTTAATTACTTTATCCTGCCGCGCATGCCCCTCGCCGAAGATATCGTCACCAGCCGTCACCGTTTCTCGTCTTACGGACCCGGTTCGGTGACGGTCAACGAAACCGTCTACCGCCAAAGCCTGGTCGTCACCGCAAGCGAGATCCACTGTCCCTGGCCGGTGGCATCGCTGGCCGACATCAGCGCAGAAAATCTGGCACCGATATTCGACTCCGCGCCGGCCGTGGTGCTGCTCGGCACCGGCGATCGACAACGCTTCCCCGACGCCAGGACTTTTGCCCTGTTCGGTGAACGCGGTATCGGCCTCGAAGTCATGGACAACGGCGCCCTGTGCCGTACCTTCAACATCCTCGTCGCCGAAGACCGCGCCGTCACCGCCGCCATCATCCTGGGTTCCTGACCTTCCCCCTGCCGTCCGTGTGATTTGTCCAATCGGCAACCGATACCCCTGTTCGTGACTGTCCGGGCTGCCGGTACCGGGAGAGGCTGAACGTGACTTGTTCGCGGCGCCCGGCCTTTAGGTCACGAACAGGGGTATCGGTTGCCTGACGTAAACCTGCTCGAGCCATCGCAGAGGTATTCCTGAAACCAAGCGT
>CP070646.1:2251926-2263006 GCA_020354435.1 Gammaproteobacteria bacterium | reverse complement strand
GCAGGATTCGGTGGAATCGATGCTGGGTTCGATTTCGCGCGATTATCTGCAACGCCTGTTCGATGCGCTGCAGGCGCAACAGACCTCGACCCTGGTGCGCGAGGCCAGAGCCGTCATCGAACATAACCCCGATTATCAACGGGTGTGCGCGGAGATGCTGACCTTGCTGCAACAGATCGCGCTATTCCAAAGCGATCCAGCGCTGACCGACACACAGGATTTTGCCGCAGATCTGCTGCAGCGTTATGCCGACGCCTGGTCGCCAGAGGAAGTACAGCTGTACTATCAAATCGTATTGCAGGGTCGGCATGACCTCCTTATCAGCCCGGACGAAGCGGTTGGCTTCGAAATGCTGATGTTGCGCCTGGTCGCTTTCTCTCCGCAGACCGCTGCGGTCGACGAAGCGGAACAGGTAAAAAAAAAGCCTGACGTAAATCAACCGGCGGTAGCGCCGGCCGGTCCGGGTCCGGTACATTCGCAGGGCGTCGATAGTGCGCCGGCGGCAGAACCCGCGGTAATTGAAGCCAAACCCGGTTCGATCGAATCGGCCCGGCCGATCCCGCCTCCAGCAGCTGAGCCCGACGCTGTACCGACCAGCAGGGACGCAAAGCCTGAACCCTCTGCATCTTCCGCCCTCGACTGGCCCGCGTTGGCCTACCAGCTGGGACTGACCGGATTGGCGCAGGAAATAGTGGCCAACAGTATGCTCGAGTCCTATGCCGATGGGTGTCTGAAACTGCTGCTGTTGCCTGAAATCCATGAACTTGCAAACGCGGTAATCGAAACTGAAATTAGGCAGGCCCTGGAGCGGAAACTTGAGGTATCATTACGGCTCGAACTGACCGCCCGCGAGTCGCTGACCGACGAGACCCCGCTGCAGGCAAGACTGCGCCGGCAGGAGCAGGATAGGCGCGCGGCGATCGACGCGATCAGGCAGGATGCAACGGTGCTGAAACTGCAGCAGGCGTTTGCCGTCGAACTCGACGAAGACAGCGTGGTCAGGATCGAAAATATCAGCAAGTAGCAATGAGGTAAGGTAATGAAAGGCGCCCTCGGCGACATGATGAAAAAAGCGCAGGAAATGCAGGAGAACCTGCAAAAGGCGCAACGCGAACTGGCCAACAAGGAAGTCACCGGCGAAGCCGGTGGCGGCATGGTTTCAGTTGTGATGCGCGGTACCCACGAAGTCAACCGCGTCACCATCGATCCCTCCCTGATCGACGAAGACGTCGAAATGCTCGAAGACCTGGTGGCCGCGGCTATCAACGATGCCGTGCACAAGGTGGAAAAATCGAATCAGGCCGCGATGCAGGAGATGACCGCCGGATTGAACTTGCCGCCCGGTTTCAAGCTGCCCTTCTAGCCGATGTCGTCGCCCAGTCTGGACGAGATGATCGCGGCGCTGAAAGCCTTGCCGGGGGTGGGGCAGAAGTCGGCACAGCGCATGGCTTTACATTTACTGGAACGTGACCAGCAGGCTGCCCGGCGTATCGCGCAGACGATAAACGACGCGTTAGAGACCGTCAGGCACTGCCAGCGCTGCCGTAATTTTTCCGATACGGATGTTTGTGAAATCTGTCGCGATGACAGGCGCGAGCAAAACACCATCTGCGTCGTCGAAACGCCTGCCGACGTTTACGCGGTAGAATCTTCGGCGGCTTATCGCGGGCGTTACTTCGTCCTGCTCGGCCGATTGTCGCCGCTGGATGGTTACGGCCCGGATCAGCTGGGACTGGAACAACTCGAACAACAACTGGCCGAGGGCGGCATCGACGAAGTCATCCTGGCCACAAGCGCGACGGTCGAAGGCGACATCACCGCGCAGTACATCGCCGATACAGCGGCCCGACACGGAGTTTCCAGCAGCCGGTTGGCACGCGGCATACCGCTTGGCGGGGAACTCGAATTTGTCGATGGCGGCACCCTGTCACGAGCCCTGTCCGGCCGTCAGCAGATCGATTAGCCATAGAAATCAAACAGGGATTAAAATGTCTGACAGCATCTTCACCCGAATTATCAAGCGGGAGCTACCGGCCGACATCGTTTACGAGGACGATGACATCATCGCCTTTCGCGACATCAATCCGCAGGCTCCGACGCACGTGCTGATTGTGCCCAAGGTTGAAATAGCCACGGTCAACGACATCAAGCCGGAACAGGCCGAGCTCATTGGCAACCTGGTTCTGGTCGCACAGAAAATAGCGCTTGACGAAGGTATTGCGGAGGATGGTTTCCGCCTCGTGGTCAACTGCAATCGACACGGCTGCCAGGAAGTATTTCACCTGCACATGCACCTGGTTGGCGGCCGGCAGTTGCGTGGCATCTCGGCATCTTAACCGCTCTGCTCGAGCATCTTCAGGTAATTCTGGTAGCGGGATTCGGCGATCTCGCCCGCCGCTGCCGCCTCGATCACGGCGCAGCGCGGCTCGTTGCGGTGCAGGCAATTGTGAAACCGGCACTGCCCGGCCAGCTGGTTGATTTCGCGAAAACCCTGAGCCAGGGGTGCGCTGCTGTCGATAAACGGGCTGAATCCACGAACCCCGGGCGTATCGATCAAATCCCCGCCGCCGGTCAAATGGTAGAGGCGACTGGCCCGGGTCGTGTGACGTCCTTCTTCGCTGGCCGCCGAGATACTCGCGATCTTGATCTTCTCATGCGGCAACAGCCAGCTGGTCAGGGACGATTTACCGACGCCGGAGACGCCGCTCAATACCGATACCTGGTCTACCAGGAGCTGGCTGAACTGCGCCATACCGGTACCTGTCTTGACGCTGGTTTCGATCAGTTTGTATCCCAGCGGCTGGTAAATACGGTGCAAGCCGAAGGGGTCTTCGCCGTCGTCGGCGAGGTCTATCTTGTTGAGTAAAATGCGGGCCTCGATATCCTGTTGTTCCGCCGATAGCAGGTATTGATCGAGCAGAAACAGGTTCGGCTCCGGCGATACCGCGAGGCAAACGAATAACTGGCTGATATTGGCGGCAACGGCTCTGACCTGACCGAAGCCATCGAGTCGTTGCAGCAGGTTTTTTCTTGGCAAGATACCGACGACGCGATGTTCTTGCTGGGCGGTAGTCTCGATCGTAACCCGGTCCCCACAGACTATCGTGCCGAGGTTCGACTTGATCTTGCACTCGATGGTTGCTGCGCTCTCGAGTTCGACCAGAATCTGACCGCCCTGGTGCGAAACCACCCGCCCCTGTTCGAATTCGTCACTGGCAGAAAGCGCCTGCTGGGCCGCCTTGATACGTTTCTTTTGTTGTTGGCTAAGCCTGCGCTTTGCCATGCTGAGTCGGGTTCATTGGCTGTGACGCTGCCGGTAAACCGGTTTAACCGGATGAACCGGCGGCGATGGTCTCGAGATGGTCAATACGAATCATCGCCGGAGGATGTGAATCGTAAAACATCGAGTGTATCGGATCGGGCGTCAGCGTGCTGGCGTTATCCCGATAGAGGTTGACCAGCGCGGAAATCAGGGCTCGATAGTCGCTATTGGAATGCGCAAATTCATCCGCTTCGAATTCGTGTTTGCGCGAAAGCGCGGAAAACAGCGGGCTGATGAAGTAGGTGAACACTGGCATGATCATCATGAACAAAATCAGCGCGGCGTGGGTCGAGGCCGTTTGCACACCGAGTGAACTGTAAAACCAGTCCGAAGACATCAACCAGGCCAGGATGGCGAATCCGAGGAGCGAGATAACGCTGGATAGCAACAGGGATTTTTTGATGTGATTGCGTTTGAAATGGCCCAGTTCGTGCGCCAGCACCGCTTCGACTTCGTCCTCCGACAACGACTCCAGCAAGGTATCGAAAAAGACAATACGCTTGTTACGGCCAAAGCCGGTGAAATAGGCATTACCGTGAGACGAGCGCCGTGAGCCGTCGACGACGAAGACACCCCGGCTGTGGAATCCGCAACGCTCGAGCAGGTTTTCTATTCGCGTACGCAGGGCAGCATCCTCCAGCGGGCTGAACTTGTTGAACAGGGGCGCGATGAAAGCGGGATAGGCCCAGATCATGATCAGGGTGAAACCCATCCACAGTAGCCAGGCGTATATCCACCAGTTCGCGCCGGCCTGGTTCATCAGCCACAGGATTGCTGAAACCAGCGGCACCCCGAGCAAGACTACCAGAAATGCGGTTTTGATCAGGTCGAGCAGCCAGGTCCGCCAGGTAGTCTGGTTGAAACCGAATCGCTCTTCGATAACGAAAGTGTGATAAAGCGAAAACGGCAGATTCAGAATCGATGAAACCAGAGTCAGCGAGAAGATAACGGCGATACCCGTCGTGATCGTGCTGTACTCGAAATCCAGCCACCACTGGTCGATCAAATTGATCCCGCCGCCGATAGTCCACAGTAGCAACCACAGCGTTTCCCAGGCCAGCGAAATCCGACCGACGCCAATCTTGGCGCAACTGTAATCAGCGGCGCGATGGTGATCTTCGAGCGAGATCTTGTCGGCGAATGCGGCGGGCACCTCGGCGTAGTGTGCGCGAATATGTTTGGCCTGACGTTGGCTCAACCACAGTCGTACCATAACCGAGGCGGCGACAAAGCTCAAAAAAGTGATCGTGAACCAGTGCATTGATCTACCAGTGGAAAAAAACTTGCTATAGTTTAGCGCATATTGCATTCAGATGAAGTACGACACCATGCCCAAGATAGATGACAGCAACCTGATCTGGATTGATCTCGAAATGACCGGCCTCGATCCGCAGCGAGATCAGATCATCGAAATCGCGACGGTGGTTACCGACGCCAGGCTTGCCGTGCTGGCGCAGGGTCCGGTCATCGCGATCCATCAGCCAGCGGAAATCATGGACGCGATGGACGAATGGAACACCAGCCATCATGGCAGTTCGGGATTGACCGAAAGGGTTCGGCAGAGTCACAGCACCGCCGTCGACGCTGAGCGGGAGACACTGGCTTTCCTGCGTCAGTACCTGCCGGCCGGCAAATCCCCAATGTGCGGTAACAGCATCTGCCAGGACAGGCGCTTCATGGCGCGGCTGATGCCCGAACTGGAAGCATTTTTTCATTATCGCAACCTCGATGTCAGCACGTTGAAGGAACTGGCGCGACTGTGGAGACCCGAGCTGCTTGCCGGCTTTGTCAAGAAGGGCGCCCACCTTGCTCTGGACGATGTTCTGGAATCCATCGACGAAATGAGGTACTACCGCGAACACTTCATTCGCTGCTGATATCGGCTGGCAATCCGAGCCTGCGTGGCCCGCTTCCGGGTGCCACGATTATCTCCCTCAAAAACCGTTGAAAGCATCGCGGCGACAAAGGTCGACAGCAAAGCCCTGTGTTCCTTTGCGGCGATCCGCAGATACGTAATAAGGGCTTAAAGATTCCGCTGCTGCGGCCGATCAATAGGACGACAGAACTGACTCGGCGCATCGGGAGTATTATGGATCTTGCCTCGTTAATCGGCATAATTTCCGATATTGGTCTTATTGTCTCTGCCATTATCCTCGGCGGCGACGTACCTCATTTCCTGAACGTACCGGAAATCATGATCGCCATGGGCGGTACCATGGCGGCCACGCTGTCGACCTTTCAGTTCAAGGACGTGTTCCGAAAGACGCTGATGTACGCGCCGTCCTGATGATCAGAATATTCAGACTGCGCGCTTCCCGTCGAACTGCGAACTATCGGCAGTACCTGCAACCAAGGTGCTGCGATTTTTCATCGGGCAGGGCATAGATCCCGAACGCATGACGGCGACGGGAATGCCGGTTAGCTGCCTCTGGTAGACAACAACAGTGCAGAGAATCGAGCAAGAAATCGGTGAGTTGAGTTTGTTCTGGAAAAAGAAAGCGACAATCGGGATGGAGCTCGATTCGCCGCATAACGACAACCGCGCGTCCTGCCTTATCGCCCCCGATGGCAAACGGTCGGTGTTTATTTCGATCGATGGTGAAGACATCAAGGCGCTCAATATCAGCGGTAGCGGGGTCGCGTTTCGCTCGAGTCGATTAGAAGTTGGCAGGCGTTGCACTGCAATGGTGCGTCTGCCGTCCGCAACCAGCGTATTTCCGCTAGTGCTCAAGGTGATTGCGAAGCAGGAAGATCTGTGCCGCTGCTGTTTTCGCGATATCCACGAGGATACTGAAAACCTGCTGCACGCGTATATACTTATGATTTGCACAAGTTGAAGATCCGGCAAAATAATTGGCAGGGCTGATGCAATTTCGCCAGATTGTGCTAGTTTCTATAGTAGAGAAACTTTCTTAGATTCCAGTTATTTATTGGAAGGTTTTATTGAATTGGATTGATTTTCGGTCGGAAATCAGCCATTATTGTCGGCCGGTTGGCGGTATAAAAACTACCAATGCTAACTATCTGATATTATTCATGTTTTTGGGATGCGGTCTTGATTAAACAGCGCACGTTGAAAAATGTAATTCGCGCCATGGGCGTAGGCTTGCATACAGGGAAGAAAGTATATTTGACTTTGAGGCCGGCGCCGATCGATTCCGGAATCCGCTTTCGTCGTATCGACCTGGACGAACCGGTCGAGATCCTGGCTCGTCCTGACAAGGTCGGCGATACCAACCTGTCGACCACGCTGGTCGAAAAAGGTGTCCGAATCTCGACAGTCGAACACCTGCTCTCCGCGATCGCCGGTCTCGGTATCGATAATGCCTTTATCGACCTCACCGCCGACGAGGTGCCGATTATGGATGGCAGTTCCGGGCCCTTCGTGTTCCTGATTCAGTCCGCTGGCATCGTCGAGCAAAATCAGGCCAAGAAATTCATCAAGATCAAGAAGAAAGTGCGCGTCGAGGAAGGCGACAAGTGGGTCGAGTTCAAACCGTTCAACGGTTTCAAGGTCAGTTTCGAAATCGATTTCGACCACCCGTTTTTCACCAAGCAGAAGCAGACCTGCCAGATCAACTTTTCCACCACTTCCTTCGTCAAGGAGGTGAGCCGGGCTCGCACCTTCGGTTTTCAGAAAGATATCGAAACCCTGCGGGCCAACAACCTGGCGCTCGGCGGCAGCCAGGATAACGCCATCGTACTCGACGATTACCGCGTACTGAACGAGGACGGATTGCGTTACGACAATGAATTCGTCAAGCACAAGATTCTCGATTCCATCGGCGATTTATACCTGCTTGGGCACAGCCTGATCGGCGCCTTTTCCGGTCACAAGTCGGGGCATGCGCTGAATAACCGTCTGCTGCTGGCGTTACTGGAAGACAAGGACGCCTGGGAAGAAGTTACTTTCGAGGATGCGTCAACCGCACCGATCTCCTATGCGCAACCCGTGGAAGCAGCGGTATAGGTGATTCGTGAATATTCTCTTCCTGTCATCCAACCGGGGTAAGATATGCGGGCTAAGTCTGAAAAAGCCCATGCACCTGTTGTTGATGATCGGAATTCTCGGCCTGATGATGGGCGGTTCGGTCTACGTCGGTTACACGCTGAATCCGAATCAGGATAACCAGGCGCTTATCGATCAGTGGCAGACGGATGTGCATCAACAGCGGGTCCAGCTGCAACATATACGCGAAGAAGCCGACGCCAACATCGATGCACTATCCTCCCGCATTGGTCTGCTGCAGGCGCATGTCATGCGTCTCGATGCGCTCGGACAGAAACTGGTGCATATGGCAAGTATCGACAAGGCTGAGTTCGACTTCGATCAGACCCCCGCTTTGGGTGGCCCGGAAACCATTTCCAACCAGGGCATGGAGCCGGACGAGTTGAACCAGGCCATAGAACAGTTGAGCCTGGAACTCGAGAGTCGTGAAAACCAGCTCGTCGTGCTTGAAAACCTGGTACTGGACGAAAATCTGCAAAAGGAAGTCCAGCCCAGTGGCCGACCCATCACCAGGGGCTGGATATCGTCATACTACGGTATGCGCACTCACCCGATTTCGGGCCGGCGTGAAATGCACAAGGGCATCGACTTCGCCGGCAAGCTCGGTGGCCCGGTCATTGCCGTTGCCAAGGGTGTGGTGACCTATGCCGGCAAACGATACGGTTACGGCAAGGTGATCGATATCGCGCATGGCAATGGTTACACCACTCGGTATGCGCACAATTCACGCCTGCTGGTTTCCGTGGGCGACACCGTCGAAAAGGGTTTCCAGATCGCCGAAATCGGTTCCTCCGGCCGCTCTACCGGCCCCCATGTACATTTCGAAGTACTGAAGAACGGGCGCGAGATCAATCCCGTGCGCTTTATTCGTGCCTCGAATTGAGCGGGAGTACCGTTACAACAGCCTTTCACTTGAATCCTTTCAAGTAGTCTCCAACTCTAATAGCAGTTCTGTTAAAGCAGCCGCGCGATGTTGTCCAAAGTCATAAGAACCCTGTTCGGCAGTCGTAATGACCGCATTATCAAAAAGTTAAAACAGCGCGTAAACCGGATCAACCAGCTCGAGCCCGAGATACAGGCGCTCGACGATACGCAGCTCAGGCAGAAAACCGAAGATTTCAAACAGCGTTTCGCCGATGGCGAAACGCTGGAACAGTTGCTCGACGAGGCCTTTGCCGTTTGCCGCGAGGCCGCGGTGCGGACCCTTGGCATGCGGCATTACGACGTGCAGCTCATCGGTGGCATGATTTTGCACAACAATCAGATCACGGAGATGCGCACCGGTGAGGGCAAGACCCTGGTGGCGACGCTGGCGGCTTACCTGAATGCGCTGTCCGGCAAGGGCGTGCACATCGTTACGGTTAACGATTACCTGGCCGAACGCGATGCCGAATGGATGGGCCAGATATATAACTTTCTGGGATTGAGCGTGGGCGTGGTGCTCTCCACCATGGACTACGATCAAAAACGCGAATCCTACCGGGCCGACATCACTTACGGCACCAACAACCAGTTCGGCTTCGATTACATGCATGACAACCTGTGCTTTACCCTCGAGGAGCGGGTACAGCGGGAGTTGAATTACGCGATCGTCGACGAGGTGGATTCTATCCTGATCGACGAGGCGCGTACGCCGTTGATTATTTCGGGCCAGGCCAGCGACAGCTCCGATCTGTATACCCGTATCAATGGCATCATTCCGCGTCTGAGCCGGGTCGAAACCGAGGATGGTCCCGGCGATTACAACGTCGACGAAAAATCCAAGCAGGCCTTTCTGACCGAGTTCGGGCACGATACGGCGGAACAGTTGATGGTGGAAACCGGTTTACTGAACGAGGGCGAAAGCCTTTACGATGCCTCCAATATCGCGTTGGTGCATCACCTGAATGCCGGTTTGCGAGCGCATGCAATCTATCACCGGGACGTCGACTATATCGTGCAGGATGGCTCGATCGTGATCGTCGATGAATTTACCGGCCGTACCATGCCGGGGCGTCGCTGGTCGGAAGGTCTGCACCAGGCAATCGAAGCCAAAGAGGGTGTCAGTATTCAGCATGAAAACCAGACCGTTGCGTCGATTACCTTTCAGAACTACTTCAGGCTGTATAACAAGCTTGCCGGTATGACCGGTACGGCCGATACCGAGGCTTTCGAATTCCAGCAGATTTATGGCCTCGAAGTGGTTGTTGTGCCGACCAACATGCCGATGATTCGCGAAGACCTGGGCGACCTGATTTACCTGACGACAGGCGAAAAGTTCGAATCGATCATCGACGATATTCGCGATTGTGTGAGCCGCGGGCAACCGGTGCTGGTTGGAACCACGTCTGTTGAAACTTCGGAATACCTGTCGGGCCTGCTCGACAAGGTCAAGATCAAGCACCAGATCCTGAATGCTAAACAGCACGAGCGCGAAGCCAAGATTATCGCCGATGCCGGTATTCCCGGTACCGTTACCATCGCCACCAACATGGCCGGACGCGGTACCGATATCGTGCTGGGTGGCAATCTCGAAGTGCATCTGAAGGAAATCCCGGAAGATCAGTCCGAGCAGCGCCAACGTCTGACAGAAGAGTGGCAGCAGCGTCACGACCAGGTAATCACGGCCGGCGGGTTACATATCATTGGCACCGAGCGCCACGAATCGCGGCGTATCGACAACCAGCTACGCGGTCGTTCGGGCCGTCAGGGCGATCCGGGTTCCTCGCGTTTCTACCTGTCGATGGAGGACAGCCTGATGCGCATCTTTGCCTCGGAGAGAGTCGCGGGCCTGATGCAGAAGCTGGGCATGGAAGAGGGCGAGGCGATCGAGCACCCCTGGGTTAGCCGTGCGATCGAAAATGCGCAACGCAAGGTCGAGGCGCACAACTTCGACATCCGCAAGCAGTTGCTGCAATACGACGATGTCGCTAACGACCAGCGCAAGGTGATTTACCAGCAGCGCAACGACCTGTTGCACAGTGAAAGTATCTCCGAAGCGATCACCAACATGCGCAAGGACGTGCTCGAGGGCCTGTTTCGTGCACACGTGCCGCTCAATTCGCTCGACGAGCAGTGGGATATAGAGGGCCTGGAGCAGGCGCTACAGAACGAATTTGGCGTCGAACTGCCACTGCAACGCTGGCTCGACGAGGAAGAGCAGATTACCGACGATGACATCCTCGAGCGCATCATCGAGCATTTCGATAAAACCTACCAGGCCAAGGTCGAAGTTCTGGGCGAGGAATTGATAGTCCGCGCGGAAAAAGAGATAACCCTGATGATTCTGGATCGCCACTGGAAGGAGCATCTGGCGGCAATGGATTATCTGCGCCAGGGCATCGGACTGCGCGGCTACGCGCAGAAGAATCCGGTGCAGGAGTACAAGCGTGAATCCTTTGAAATGTTTACCGCCATGCTCGATGGCATCAACTATGAAGTGGTGCAGGCGCTCACCCGGGTACAGATTCAGAGCGAAGAGCAGGTAGCCGCGCTGGAGCAGAGCCATCAACCGGATTCTTCGATCACGATGCAGCATGCCAGCGCGCGCAATCCGCTGACCGAACAGCCGCCCGAGGAAGAGGGCGCGGCGCAACCGTTCGTGCGCAAGGAGCGCAAGATCGGGCGCAACGAACCCTGCTGGTGCGGCTCGGGCAAGAAGTTCAAGCAATGCCACGGCAAGCTCTAGCGGCAGGCGCATGGCGGTAGGGCTGGAACAACCGCGGCGTCTCGAACCGGTTAAAGGCATCCGTCTCGCGGCAACCCATTGC
>CP070646.1:2216697-2251826 GCA_020354435.1 Gammaproteobacteria bacterium | reverse complement strand
GGGAGAATTCGATGCCGAGGGGTTTCGCGACACCGGTGTCGAAATCATCGGCCTCGAAGCCGCGGTGATGGGCATCGCCTTGCCGGGCGAAGACGTGGAAATCTTCGGCAGGCTGGGATTGTACTTGTGGGACGCGGAGTTTGAAATGCTCGGCGAAGATGCCGGTGACGATGACGATACCTCTTTATCGTTCGGAATTGGGGCGAATTTTCGCATTACCGAAAGCATTAGCGGTCGCATCGGCTACACCCGTTACGACGATATATCCGATGAGGATGTCGATACGCTGACCCTGGGTACAGTCGCTTATTTCTAGCCGGCCGGCAGGATTAATGCAATAAAGTGAAGAGCTTGCGGCGGTACTTCTGCACGCTGGGATGTTCGCCGCCGAGCATGTCGAACAGCTCGAGCAAACCCTTGCGGCCGGCGTCGTCTTCGTAGCCGCGATCGATGCGCATGATTTCGAGCAGGCATTCCATCGCGTTATCGTAATCACCCTGGGCGGTCAGGTGGCGGCTTTTCTGCAGCAGGGCTTCTAGGTCACGCGGATCATCCGCCAGTCGCTGCTCGATTTGGTCGAGTGCTGGCAGATCCGCGAGCTGGGCCGCCATGTTGATCTCGGCGCGTAATTTTATTGCGCCGTCGAGTTTGGCGCCGTCTTCATCGAGGCTGTCGAGCAGCGCCACTGCGCTGTCGTTGTCGCCCTCGGCATAGACCAGCTGCGCGATGGTGACCTTGAGTTCGGCATTCTCGGGGTCGTTAGCCAGCGCATGATTCAGTATTTCCAGCGCCTGCTCGGTTTGTCCCTGCTGGTAAGCCATGGTCGCGGCCTGGATGAATTTCTGCGATTCGGAAACGATGTGCTTGTCCAGCATCGCGCGAACCTCCGACTCGGGTATAGCGCCCATGCGTTCGTCGACCAGCTGGCCCTGGAAAAACAGTTTCATCGTCGGCAGACTCTTGATCCCGAAATGGCCCGCCAGTTCCTGTTCCTGGTCGGCATTGATCTTGGCCAGTTCGAACTTGCCGGCGTATTCCTCGGCAAGCTTGGCCAGCATCGGCATGATGGTCTGGCACGGCTGGCACCAGTCGGCCCAGAAATCCACCAGCACCGGTTTTTCCATCGATTTTTCCAGCACCAGTTGCTGGAAATTGTTCATACCGACATTGTGAATATAAGGTGACTCGCTCATAATAGAGAACCTGAAAAAAGATGCGCATTATATCAGGCCGATGGCCCCGAAGTTCAAGAGCCGAAGCCTGTGCGTTCATTTTTAGACCCAGGAACCACCGCATTTGAAAAATCAGTACGACGCTGCCTCGATCGAAGTCCTGACGGGGCTCGAACCGGTCAAAAAACGGCCGGGCATGTATACCGACACCACCCGACCCAATCACCTCGCACAAGAGGTGATCGATAATAGTGTCGACGAAGCCATTGCCGGATATGCCACGCAGATCGGGGTGATCCTGCACGCCGACCAGTCGCTTAGCGTGATCGATAACGGCCGCGGCATGCCGGTCGACATCCATCCCGAGCAAAAGATTCCCGGGGTCGAGGTAATCCTGACCAAGCTGCACGCCGGTGGCAAGTTTTCCAACAAGAATTACCAGTTTTCCGGCGGCCTGCACGGCGTCGGCGTTTCCGTCGTCAACGCCCTGTCGAAGCAACTCGATGTGCGCGTACGGCGCGAGGGCAAGGAATATACGATCAGCTTCAGAAACGGCGACAAGAAGGACAAGCTCAAACAAACCGGCACCGTGGGTAAGAAAAACTCCGGTACCTCGCTACGTTTCTGGCCCGATCCGAAATACTTCGACAGCGCGTCCTTCTCGGTGCCGCGCCTTAAACACGTTCTGCGCGCCAAGGCGGTGCTTTGCCCGGGGCTCAAGGTCAAGTTTTACGTCGAAAAAACCAAGGAGTCGGTCGAGTGGCTGTACCAGGACGGCCTGTCCGACTACCTGCTGGAGGCACTGGAAGGTTACGAACTGTTGCCGCCGCAGCCCTTCGTCAGCTCGCTTCAGGGCGAGCACGAAGCGGTCGACTGGGCGGTTCTGTGGCTGCCGCAAGGTGGTGATTCGATTACCGAAAGTTACGTCAACCTGATACCGACCTCGCAGGGCGGTACCCACGTCAACGGGCTGCGCACCGGTATCACCGATGCGATCCGCGAGTTTTGCGAATTTCGCAACCTGCTGCCGCGCGGGGTCAAGATTGCGCCGGACGACGTCTGGGACAAGGTTAGCTTCGTGTTGTCGGTGAAAATGGAAGACCCACAGTTTTCGGGCCAGACCAAGGAACGGCTGTCGTCGCGCGAGACCGCGGCTTTTGTTTCCGGTGTCGCCAAGGACTCCTTCAGCCTATGGCTGAATCAGCATGCGGACATCGGCGATCAGCTGGCGCAGCTTGCCATATCGAGCGCGCAAAGTCGTCTGAAAAGCGCGAAGAAGGTCGTGCGCAAAAAGGTGACTGCCGGGCCGGCACTGCCGGGAAAACTTTCGGACTGTTCAAGCCAGGACGTGGCGCGTACCGAATTGTTCCTGGTCGAGGGCGACTCGGCCGGCGGCTCGGCCAAGCAGGCGCGGGATCGTGCCTTCCAGGCTATCATGCCGTTGCGCGGCAAGATACTTAACACCTGGGAAGTGCCGTCCGACCAGGTGCTGGCGTCGCAGGAGGTGCACGATATCTCGGTTGCGATCGGTGTCGAGCCGGCCTCGGACAACCTGTCTAATCTACGCTATGGCAAGATTTGCATTCTCGCCGATGCCGATTCCGACGGTGCACATATCGCGACCCTGTTGTGTGCGTTGTTCCTGCGCCATTTTCGTCCGCTGGTCGAAAAGGGCCATGTTTATGTCGCCAAGCCGCCGCTTTATCGGATCGATATCGCCAGGGACAAGTATTACGCGCTCGACGAAGCCGAGCGCGACGGCATTCTCGATCGTATCGCCGCGGAGAAGCGCAAGGGCAAGGTCACCGTGACCCGTTTCAAGGGACTGGGCGAGATGAACCCGATGCAGCTGCGCGAGAGCGCGATCGCGCCGGATACGCGGCGCCTGGCGCAACTGACCATCGCACCCGGTGACAAGACCTTCAAGATCATGGATATGATGCTGGCCAAGAAACGTGCCGCCGATCGCAAGGACTGGCTGCAAACCAAGGGAGACCTGGCGGAAGTATGAGCGATAACCTGGAACTCGATTACGAGGGCATCGAACAGCAGCCGCTGCACGTGTACACCGAGAAGGCGTACCTCGATTACTCGATGTACGTCATTCTCGACCGCGCGTTGCCGCATATCGGCGACGGTCTCAAGCCGGTGCAGCGGCGCATCATTTACGCCATGTCGGAACTGGGGCTGTCGGCGAGTTCCAAGCACAAGAAATCCGCGCGCACCGTCGGCGATGTGCTCGGTAAATACCATCCGCACGGTGATACCGCCTGTTACGAGGCGATGGTATTGATGGCGCAGGAATTTTCCTATCGTTACCCGTTGATCGATGGCCAGGGCAATTTTGGCTCGCCGGACGATCCGAAGTCGTTCGCGGCGATGCGCTACACCGAGTCGCGCCTGTCTGAATTCTCGCGCGTGCTGCTGCAGGAGCTGGGGCAGGGCACGGTCGACTGGATTGCGAACTTCGACGGTACCATGCAGGAGCCGTCACTGCTGCCGGCGCGCCTGCCGCATATATTGCTGAATGGTACCACCGGCATCGCGGTTGGCATGGCAACCGATTTACCGCCGCATAATCTGCGCGAGATTGCCAGCGCCTGCGTGTTACTGCTGGACAAGGCCAAGACTCCGCTCGAAGAGTTACTCAAGCACGTCAAGGGTCCGGATTACCCGACCGAGGCGGAGATCATCACGCCGCCGGAAGAATTGCGTAACATGTATGAAACCGGCAATGGTTCGATTCGAATCCGCGCGGTGTACGAACGCGAAGACGGCAACATTATCGTAACCGCGCTGCCGCACCAGGTTTCCGGCGCGCGCGTGCTGGAGCAGATCCACCAGCAGATGCTGGCGAAGAAGCTGCCGATGGTCGACGATTTGCGTGACGAGTCAGATCACGAGAATCCGACGCGCCTGGTGATCGTGCCACGCTCCAATCGCGTCGACGTCGAATCGTTGATGGGGCATCTGTTCGCGACCACCGATCTCGAGCGCACCTACCGCGTTAACATGAACATGATCGGCACCAACGGCCGGCCGCAGGTCAAGAACCTGAAACAGACGCTGCAGGAATGGATCGCCTTTCGCGTGACCACGGTGCGCCGGCGCCTGCAGTGGCGGCTGGACAAGGTCGATGCGCGCCTGCACGTGCTCGAGGGATTGCTGATCGCGTTCCTGAACCTCGACGAAGTGATTCGCATCGTGCGCGAAGAAGACGATCCCAAGGCCGAGCTGATCAAGACCTTCAAGATCAGCGATATCCAGGCCGAGGCGATCCTCGAGACCAAGCTGCGTCATCTGGCAAAACTCGAGGAAATGAAAATCCGCGCCGAGCAGGAAGAATTGACCGCGGAGAAAAAAGAGCTTGAAACCCTGCTCAAGTCCGACCGCCGCATCAAGACGCTGATCAAGAAGGAAATCCAGGAAGACGCTGACACCTATGGCGATGATCGCCGCTCGCCGATCGTTGAGCGCGAGGCCGCGCGCGCGCTCGACGAGACCGACCTGGTGCCGTCGGAAGCGTTGACCGTGGTACTGTCGAGCAAGGGTTGGGTGCGTGCCGCCAAGGGTCACGATATCGATGCCCGCAGCCTCAATTATAAATCTGGTGACGGCTTCCAGGACATGGCGCAGGGCAAGAGCAATCAGAGTGTCGTCTTCGTCGATTCCTTCGGTCGCGCCTATGCGCTGCCGGCGCATTCGCTGCCGTCGGCGCGCGGGCAGGGCGAACCTTTGACCGGGCGCTTCAAGCCCGCCAGCGGCGCCGAGTTCAGGAGTTGCCTCATGGGGCGCGACGACGATCAGTTCCTGATGTCGTCATCGCATGGCTATGGTTATGTATGCCGGTTTGCCGACATGGTTACGCGCAGCAAGAATGGCAAGGCGCAGATCAGCCTGTCGAAGGGCGCGCAACTGATGCCAGTGACGGCTGTAAGCGATTACGAAAACGACCAGGTGGTATCGATTACCAGCGACGGGTACATCGCGCTGCTCGACGTCAAGTCGGTACCGCAGCTGGCCAAGGGCAAGGGAAACAAGATCCAGGGCATCCCGCCCAGGCGCGTCAAGTCCGGCGAAGAAGCAGTGGCGTTCATCGCCTGCCTGTCCGGTAAACAGAAACTCGTTATCCATTGCGGCAAGAAGTACAAGACGATGAACCTGAAGGAACTCGAAGATTACCGCATCGAGCGCGGCAAGCGCGGGCGCAAGCTGCCGCGTGGTTACCAGAATGTCACTGAGATCGAAGTGATCGACTAGGCGGATCGGTATATTGACCTGAATCAGAAAGGTTTTAAAAATTCGGCTGCTTTCGACAGCATCGGTTGATCCTGAAAACTCGATTCGTAAACTGGTTTTCTGTTTGATAATGTCTAATGGCTCGATTTTCGTGCAGCAGGTCGGTAGTAGTCGATGGTCAAAACCACAATCAGGCAAGAGATAGAGGTCGCAAAGCGCTACACCCCGATCGTGGCCGTGCCGACGCTGATGTTGCTCGTCGGCGTTTACAGCGGTTTTGCGCTTGCAACCGGTTTGGCGCTGGGCGGTTACATACCGCTATGGAGTGCCGCGATTATCAACTGCGTGATTCTTTATGGGACCTACACCGTCGTGCACGAAGGGGTGCATGACAATATCGTCAGCAGGAAGTCGGCCTTCAGCTGGATCAATATGACTGCCGCCTTCTTGGCTGCGATGCCTTTGTGGCTACTGATTTATCCCCATCGAAGCTCGCATATCGAGCATCACCAAAAATGCAATACGGACCAGGATCCGGACATTTATGCGCGCGGCAGTTTCGGCATGGTAACTTTCTGGAAAATTCCGCTCGCAATACTTGGCCAGTTTAATCCTGTCGAGCAGTACCGGCTTTGCGTTAAACATAACTTACCCCGTTGGCAGCGTTATTTTTCGTATGCAAGTTTCGCCATGCTGCTGGCCCTGGTGGCGGTGATAGTTGCCATGGGTTATGCCTATGAATTGCTGATCCTGTGGTTTATTCCGTTTTTTGTCGGCTACGCCGTAATGCTGGTGCTGTTTACCTGGGTGCCACATCACCCCCATAGTATTACCGGACGATATCACGATACGCGTTGCTCACTGTGGCGCGGAGGCAATCTGCTGACGCAGGGGCAGAACTATCATCTGATCCACCATATGATGCCCTGGGTTCCCTGGTACAACTATGAGTCCGTGTTCAACGAAATCCGGCCCTTGCTCGAACAGGAACACGCACTGATCGATGGCTTTTTGCCGCGTCCCGCAGACGCAGCGATTGCCTATACGACCAGTCGCTAAAGACGATACGGCTCAGGACGGCCTCCGGTTGCTGTGGTGGTCGGTGCTCGATTTACATCGCGACAGACCCTCAAGGCCTTAACGCCCTGATATCGTCGCGTATCTGCTCGAGTCGTTGCTGATAATCGGCGCTGTCGCCGTACTCCAGGAATTTGTGGTAGCGGCTGTGAATAGTCGACAGCTTGCGCGCGTGTTTGATCGGACACCAGTACTGCTCGGTACGCGCGGCAATCTCCTGTACGTAGGCAATCAGGCCGTTGAAGTAACCGCAGTAGACGCAGTTCATTCTTTCCATCAGGTTCAGGTACTGCAGGTGCTGGCGATCGATAACGATATAGTCGCCGCGCTTAACCCGCGGAATATCGTAGACGCGGAAGCAGATCGCCTGGTAAATGGTTGCGACCAGATCCATAAAGACTGCGGGAACGAGACAGAAATAAATAATTGGCGCGGTCAGAATATGCGGCAGCGATGCTTCGGCGAAATACCGACCCAGTGTTTTAGCCATCGTCCTGTGATAGCGGCGGGTTTCCTCCTCGAATTCGATGCGCTTGCCTCGAATGATGTAGAAATACTCGTCCTGCTTTTGCTGTATCTCTTCGAGTAATTCTTTTTCGAGCTGTTTGATCTCGGATAAAATTTCTTCAAGCTTGCTCATATCGAATGATCCCATTCAGGATTGGAAGAACCGGGCTGTCGCCCATTGTCTCGAAGCCGCGTGGCTGCCGGTCCGAGCCTACATCGAGCTGAAGTCGTAGTTCAGCTCTTTTTGCGGGGGTTGCAGAAAATCGCCCTGAACGAAATCGACGTTCAAGGTCCATAATACGCTGAGCACCGCGGCATCCGTGACTCCCGGCGTAATCGTTTTAATCTCGTGGTCCATGGCCTGGTAGGCGAGTTCGCGAATGCTGTCCTGATTTTCGTTGTTCTGCGCCAGATTCTCCATGTAAACATGGTTGATACGCACGAAGTCGGCATCGATGTGTTTAACCAGCTGGAATGGATTGATACCGGTGCCGAACTCGTCGATGGCGAAATGACAATGAATCTGCTGCAGTGCCTTGGACAGCGCCTTGGCCGCCTTCAGCTGGTTTACCGCCTGGGCTTCGTCGATCAGGAAAACCAGTTGCTCACCATTGATTTTGGACTTGGCGAGGTTTTCGGAAACCCAGACGGCAAGCCCGGGATCCTTTATCGAATCCGCGCTCAGCGGCAGGAAAAACTGGATCTTGCGGCTGGCTCTCTGAGTATCTTTTATTTTTTTTATCGCATGCAGAATTCTCCAGCGATCGAGCATCTTGGCCGTGCCGGTACGTTCGGCAGCGCTATGAAATTCCGACTCATGCATCACGTGCCCGTCCTCGGAAGCAAGCTCGAGGCTCGAGATGTAACGCTCTCCTTCCTGCGCCTTGACGCCGACGATCGGCTGGTAAAGGCCACGGATGCGGTTGTGGTTGAGCGCATCCTTGATCAGGTCGGCGGTAATTCCGTCTTCTTCTCCCTGCGTAATTTCACCGGCCTTGGGCATGTAGGTTCTGATCTGATTACCGCCCTCTGCCTGCACTTCTTCACAGGTCTTTTCAGCGCGAGAGACGATTTCGTTGGCGTTGTCGGGCGAGTTTTCGTCGATGAAGACCACCGATACACTGCAGGTCGCGCTGATCGACTGGTTGCCGATCTCCGAGATGTGCTGTTCGATCAGCTGCGGAAGTTTTGAGGCATAGGCTTCGCCCCGCTTCTTGCTGTTGGAATTGCCCAGGCAGATATAGGAGCAGGCGCCGAAACGGGCGACCATATCCTTTTCGTCGGCGCTGTCCTGCAGGATTTTGGCGATGTCCGTGATCAACGTATCGCAGCCCGAGATGCCGACCCTGTCGCGAATCGTCTGAAAGTTATCGATCGCGACATAAACGATAAACGACTTGTGTATGCCGTTGATCGCCTGCGCGATTGCAGTCTTGAGTTCATCCATGAAATGCTGGCGATTGAACAACCCGGTCACGAGGTCGTGCTGATGCAAATAATTTATTTGCTCTTCGAGCTCGGAAGTGTCAGCGCTCGATCGGATTAGAATCTGGGTACAGGGTTCGCCATCATAGCTCGCGCGAGAAAACTCCAGCGTTGCGGAAATTTTCTCTCCGCTGCTGTGAATCAGCTGCAGGTCGAGTTCGTTACTCTCGGTTTCGTTTTTACTGAGATCGCGCAAAAAGGTTTTCAGTTCGTTTTGCTGCGATGGATCGACCATATCGATGATCGGCGTACCCTCGAGCTCGTCAAAATCGGGGTGACCGAACAAATCCATGTAAACCTGATTGGCGAATATATGCATGCCTTCGTGCACGTAGGCGACCGCGTCCTTGGAATTTGCCAGCAGGTTCTGGCAGCGTTTTTCGCTTTCCTGGAAATCCATCTCGAGGCGCATCGCGCGGCGCCATATATTGATGTTGAAGGATTCGCGCTTGATGACCTGAATCAGGTGCTCCAGGCTGTCGGCCGCGACAACGTCCTGCGCGCCGTCGTTAATCGCGCTGACGATGACCTCGGTATCGACCTTCTTGGCCATTGCGATCAGTGCAACATGCCGACCGCAGTCACTGATCAGTTGCTGCGCCTGGCTCAGCGCGAATTCCGGGAGATCGATTGAGAAAAGTACCAGGTCCAGCGTTTTGTTCTCGAGGATTTCGTACATATCCTCGCTGTCTTCGGCGAATTCCGCGCGCACGTGCATCCCCGTCGCGCGCAGCGAGCTGGTGATCTGTTCAGCCTTGTGATAGCCCTCGTCGACGATCAGCAGGCGGATCAGCTTCTCTTCCGTCTCCATAAATTAAAGCGGTGTCTCGACGTCTTTTTCAAAGCGTTAATAATAGCGGATAAATTTCGAATCAAACATATATTCCGGTATGATTGGCGTTTTATTGAATCGGGGCAGTAATGGCAAGTTACAGCACTAACGAGTTTCGCAGCGGACTCAAAATCATGATGGATGGCGATCCCTGCGCAATCATCGAAAACGAGTTTGTCAAACCCGGCAAGGGCCAGGCCTTCAACCGCGTCAAGATCCGCAACCTGAAGACCGGGCGCGTACTGGACAAGACTTTTAAATCCGGCGAATCGGTGGACGCGGCCGACGTAATCGATACCGAAATGCAGTATCTTTACACCGATGGCGAATTCTGGCATTTCATGGATCCGCAAACCTACGAGCAGGCGGCTGCCGATGCCAACGCGGTCGGTGACGCCAGTCAGTGGCTCAAGGCGCAGGATACCTGTGAAGTCACTCTCTACAACGGCAGCCCCATCGGGGTGACGCCGCCGAACTTCGTCGAACTCGAAATCACCGACACCGATCCGGGCCTGAAAGGCGATACTGCGCAGGGTGGCACCAAGCCGGCCACGCTGGAGACCGGCGCGGTGGTCAAGGTGCCACTGTTTCTCGAAATCGGGGAACTGGTCAAGGTCGATACCCGTTCAGGCGAGTATATGTCGCGGGTAAAAAAGTAAACGTTCGATCGATGCCTGTATGAACTGGCAACCCTGCGCGAGCCTGGAGGTCATACGTCAAAGAGCCCGGATCTATAAGCAGATTCGGGCTTTTTTCGATACCCGTGGCTGTCTCGAGGTGGATACTCCACTGATGATGCCGACCACCAATACCGACCTGAACATCGGTTCTATCCCGGTCGCGCAGGGCGGGCGCAACATGTACCTGCAGACTTCCCCGGAATACGCAATGAAGCGATTGCTGGCCGCGGGTAGCGGTTCGATCTTCCAGATTTGTCACGCTTTTCGCGAGGGCGAGGCCGGCCGCCTGCACAATCCCGAGTTCAACCTGCTGGAGTGGTATCGTGTCGGTTACGATTATCGGCAGTTGATGAACGAGATCGAGCTGTTGATTACCACGCTGAGCCTGTCACAGTGCAGCTTTAGCCGCATCAGCTATCGGGAACTGTTCCGCGGCGCGCTTGAACTGGATATCGAGCAGGCGACGCTGGCGGAGTTACGTCGTTGCTGCGAGCAACGGGTTGCAGGTGCCGATGCCGCCGATCTGGATACCGACCAATGCCTCGATTTGCTGCTGGCGGCGGCGATTGCACCCACCATGCAGGGTTACCAGTTTGTCTACGACTACCCGATTTCGCAGGCTGCGCTGGCCCGCGCCAGCGGCGTCGATGCCAGCGTCGCGGAGCGCTTCGAACTGTTTCATGACGGCATCGAACTCGCCAACGGTTTCTCCGAACTGACCGACGCCGCCGAGCAGCGGGCGCGATTCGAGCGGGACAATCTCGCCCGCCGCGAAAGAGGTCTGCCTGAACTCGAAATCGATGAGCATCTGCTGGCGGCGCTCGAGTCCGGCATGGAGGACTGTGCCGGCGTCGCGCTCGGGCTCGACCGCCTGCTGATGATCCTGCTCGACCTCGATTCCATCGACCAGGTCCTCACCTTCCGCGACTAACTCCCCGGTTCTAAAAGCTTAAGCTTTCCCTTCGACGGCGCGGCTATCGCCGGAGTTTTTCGGGGACGCCGTGAATACATCCATGTAGGCTCGTGCGCGCCTTCCCTGGCGCGCAACGCCCCGAAAAACTCCACCGATAGCCGCGCCTCATACCGTACCAGGGTTTCAGGTATGGACTTCCGCGCAGAAGGGGACAGACCACGTTTTCGGCTTGCCGAAAACGTGGTCTGTCCCCGATTTGAGTGAAGTGGAAGCTAATTCGGGAAGTGGCCGATTTGCTGGCCCATTTGGACGGGCTCGCCGGCAGTAATGTTGGCTAACCACTCGACGTTGTCGCCGGTTAGCAGGATGACGGTCGAACCCATGTTGAAGCGCCCCATCTCGTCGCCCTTGGAAATTTCCTTGCGCGTGTGGCTGTAATCGAACTCGCTGATTTTCTTGCCGCGTGGCGGGATCACCTGGCCACTCCAGACGGTCTCGATGGCGGATACGTTGATTGCGCCGACCAGCACCATCACCATCGGCCCGGCGCTGGTTTCGAAATAACAGACGAGGCGTTCATTGCGTGCAAACAGACGCGGGATTTCTTCCACGGTCCACTCGGCGACACTGAACAGGCGCCCGGGCACATGGATCATCCTGATCAGGTTGGCATCCAGCGGCATGTGCAGCCGGTGGTAGTCGCGAGGGGAGAGGTAGATGGTCGCGAAGCGTCCGTCGGCAAACTGCGCCGCCATGTCTGTGTCGCCGCCTAACAGTTCGAGCACGCTGTAAGTGCGCCCCTTGGCCTGCAGGATGTCGCCGGCTCGAATAGCGCCGGCCTGCGAGACGATACCGTCACAGGGACAGGCGAGGGTATTGTCCCCCGCCGCGACAGGGCGGATACCGTCTTTTAAAGCACGCGTGAAAAACTCGTTGAAAGTCTGGTAATAATCGATCTCGGATTGGGCCGCATCGTTCATGTCGACGCCGTATTTTTCGACGAACCAGGTGATCATCGGTTTGACCTGCGGGCCGCGCAGGCGCGTGACGAAATAAACCACGCGCGATACGGCATGATGCGGAATCGCGTAAAACAGCGCCTTGAGAAATTTCTGTTTTCTTGTCAGTTCGGCCACGTCTATTTTCTTACCGTCATTTGCAGGCTCTGCCGCGAG
Source organism: Gammaproteobacteria bacterium (assembly GCA_020354435.1). GTDB lineage: Bacteria > Pseudomonadota > Gammaproteobacteria. Next base: position 2,239,746 of record CP070646.1, on the reverse strand, counting down.
CCGTCTTCGAACTCAATCTCGATACGGTGCACTTCGCCCGGGCGGGTCGGCTGTGCAGGTTGCATCATCATTAAATGTAATCCGCCAGGTGCCAGTTGCACGGTTTCTCCCGGTTCGATCTGCAGGGCCGGCACCTGTTCCATGCGCATCATGCCATCCTGCATCAGGGTCTGGTGTATTTCAACGCTGGCAAAGCTTTCGCTATGCACGGCGACGATACGCTGGGTCTTCGATTGCGCGTTATGCAGCGTCATATAGCCGGCGCGCACCGGTACCGAGGGCGGCAGGTTTTTTATCCAGGCATCGCTGATGTCGAGTTCCGCCAGGCTGACGGTCGGAGCCAGGAGTGCCAGGAAAAGGAGAAAACGCGGCATCTACGGTTCGCGTTGTTAGTTGTATTCGACGATACGTGTCATGTCTCGCGCCAGCGCCAGGGCATCGTGCGGTGCGCCGAACAGCCCGGCAAATTCCGCCTTCGGATTGATCAGCACGATCGCTGCGCTGTGATCGACATCGTAAACCGGGTTGTCCCCGACCTTGTTGCGGATCGCATGGGCAATGCCCAACGATTTCGTCAATGGTGTCAGCTTGTCCATTTCGGCGGTGGCTCCGATAAAATCAGGATTGAAATAACTGACGTAACTGGCCAGCACCTCCGGCTTGTCACGCCCGGGATCGACCGAAACGAAGTAAACCCGCAGAGCCTCGGCAACGTCGGGATCGTCGATCGCGCGCATCATGTCGGCCAGTGTTTGCAGGCTGGCCGGACATATATCGGGGCAATGCGTATAACCGAAGAAAATCAGATTCCATTTGCCGTTGAGGTCGGCGCGAGTCAGGTTCTGGCGATTGTGATCGAGTAGTTGGAATTCGGGCAGCGCTCGCGCCTGGTCGCCGAACCAGGTACCCGTCTCGAGCTCGATTGTTCGGTTGGCACCGATCAGCCAGGACAGCCAGAAACCAACGACCAGCGCCAGCGCTGAGACGATAACGATACTCGATTTATTCATGAACGTAATGGTGTAAAATCCGCGGCATTATATTTCAACTGGTAACAAACACAACGTGTCGATTCCCGAATCCCTGCAGGTCCTGACAACGACGCGTGACTTCATTCGCTGGGGCAGTAGCGAGTTCTCGCGCAATGAGCTAAGTTTCGGCCATGGCTTCGTCAGCGCGCTGGACGAGGCCCGCTACCTGGTACTGCATGCGCTGTCGTTGCCTTACGACTGGCCAGACGAATACCTGGATACATCCCTGACGCTGGAAGAACGCGAGCAGGTCGTTAAGGTTTTGCAACTGCGCGTGAGTTCACGCCAGCCCGCGGCCTATATCACGCGTGAATCCTGGTTCTGCGGCCTCAGGTTTTACGTTGACGAACGAGTGCTGGTGCCGCGTTCGCCGATGGCGGAACTGCTTTCCGATCATTTCGAGCCCTGGATCGACAGCAGCCGGGTAACACGTATTCTCGATCTTTGTACCGGCAGCGGCTGCATCGCCATCGCCGCGCAATACCAGTTTCCCGATGCCCGGGTTTGTGCATCGGACATTTCGCGCGACGCACTCGAAGTCGCCGCGATAAATCTTGCACAGCATGAACTCAGTGACCATATAACGCTTTACCAATCCGACCTTTTCGACGCGATTCCGCCACAGGAGTTCGACCTTATCGTGAGCAATCCTCCCTATGTCGATGCCGAAGATATGTCCGCCCTTAGCGCCGAGTTTAAATGCGAACCGGAACTGGGTTTAGGTGCAGGCGAGGACGGATTGCAGGTTGTGGACCGTATCCTTGCCGCTGCAGGCGCTTATCTGAGCGATCATGGGGTGCTTTTCCTCGAGGTCGGCAACACGCAGGCGGCGCTCGAACAAAAATACGATTTTCTGCCTATGACCTGGGTCGATCTGGAATATGGTGGCGGGGTTTGCTGCATCCACGCGCAGGATCTGAAACAGCAGCAGAACGCGATTATCGCGCTCGCGAGCTAGCACGGGTCGGGTCCATTCATGACAGCTAAAGTAGATTCCAGGGAAGTCGGGCTGGTTGCCGGGCTTAACGTATTAAATTTTTTCCTCGGCACCCGCGACCTGCATTACGGCCTGTGGCAGGATGATCTCGAAGTCTGCATTCAGAATTTGCCCGAAGCGCAGCGGCGTTACTCGGATTTTCTGATAAGCCATATACCTGATGGTGTGTCGCGTATTCTCGATGTCGGCTGTGGCGCCGGAGGCCTCGCCAGCGAATTGCGACAGCGCGGTTATATCGTCGAAGGTGTGTCACCTAGCCCGCTGTTATCGGAAGCCGCCCGGCAACAGGCCGGTGCGGATTTCAAAATCCACCAGGGACGTTTCGAGGATGTCAGCTTCGACGACAACGACAAGTTCGACCTGGTCATGTTCAGCGAGAGCTTTCAGTACATCACGCTCGATAGCGTGCTGGATAATGCGAAACGTCGGCTCAATCCGGGCGGATACATCCTGATTTGCGATTTTTTCAAGACCGGCGCGCCCGGAAGATCGGTCATCGGCGGCGGTCACCCGATCAGAAAGTTCATGGTGGCGCTGGAGCGATCCGGGCTGGAAGTGCTGGCGGACGAGGATATTACCCGCGAAACTGCCCCCAACCTGGATATCGTCGATCAAATGGGGCGCGAACTGTTTTATCCGACCTTCAAGTTGATCGGTTATACCTTCGACAGTAACCATCCGTGGTTGTCGAAGCTGTTTCGCTGGAAGTACAAGAAGAAGTTAAGAAAGATCAATCGCAAGTACCTCAGTGGCGAGCGCCACGGCGATAACTTCGCGCGGCACAAGGTTTATCGCCTGTTGCTGTTACGCGTAGCGGGTAAATAGTCATGGCCTGGTGGGGTAAAGCGCTGGGTGGCGCATTCGGATTTCTCATCGGCGGGCCGCTGGGCGCGTTGATGGGCATCGCCTTCGGCCACAGCTTCGATCGCGGCATGAGCGGTCTTGGCAGCGGCGAATGGGCCGCAGACCAGGAACGTATCCAGGCGGCCTTCTTCACCGCGACCTTTTCGGTCATGGGGTATATAGCCAAGGCCGACGGCCGCGTCACGCGCGACGAAATCCGGCTTGCCGAGGCGGTTATGGATAAGCTGGGCCTGAACGCGGAGATGCGCGAGTCGGCGAAGAAACTTTTCGGTGAAGGCAAGGCCGAAGATTTCCCGATCGACGAAGTCATGCAGCAGTTCAGGCGGGAAACGCATCGGCGCACGACGCTGATACAAATGTTTCTCGAAATCCAGCTTCAGGCCGCCTATGCCGATGGTGTCATGCACCCGGCGGAACGGGAAGCGCTGGTCAGGATTTGTGGTCACCTCGGCATCCCCGCGGCGCAGCTCGATCGACTCGAAGAAATGCTGCGTGCCGGTTTCGGCCGCAGCGACTACGATCCCGCTACCAGCAAGACTTCGCTCGAGGACGCTTATCATATACTCGGGGTCGACAAGTCGGTCAGCGATGCCGAACTCAAGAAGACCTATCGCCGCCTGATGTCGCAACACCATCCGGACAAGCTGGTGGCCAAGGGATTGCCCGAGGAAATGATCCAGGATGCCAACGAAAAAACGCAACAGATCAAGGCAGCCTACGAATTGATACGAAAATCCCGGGGCGCATGAAAAAGGTTTTCACCCACGAAAATCGAATGATCCTGTTCAACCTGAAAAACCTGTTGCAGGCGGAAGGTATCGAAACCGTTGTCGTCAACGAGTTCGCCGCCGGTGGCGTTGGCGACCTGGCGGCCTTCGATACCTGGCCCGAACTGTGGGTGGAAGACGATTCGCGATTTGCGCAGGCACAGGCGATCGTGCAGGATGTCATGCATAATCAAGAACAGCAGGACTGGTATTGCCGGGGCTGCCAGGAAAAAAACGACGCGGCTTTCCAGGTATGCTGGAAATGCGGCCGCGCCTTTGAATAAGTGGAGGCTCACCGATGAAATACTTACTCGCTCCGTTGCTGCTGCTGTCGTCGGCCGTGTTTGCCGGTGAGGTCAGGATTCTCGAGGTCAAGGTCGAATGCCCGAGCAGCTGCACCTTCGCGGTAACGCTGGAGCACGGCGACGAAGGCTGGCATCACTACGCGGACCGGTGGGATGTCGTTACGCTGGACAACAAGCTGCTGAAATCGAGGGTGTTGCACCATCCGCATGAAAACGAGCAACCTTTTACACGATCGCTGTCCGGGGTACTGATTCCGCCCGAAACCAAACAGGTCAAGATTCGTGCGCGTGATTCCAGGCACGGCTATAGCGAGAACGAAGTCACCGTCGATTTACCGCAGCGTGGTACGCAATAATCCCTTGTAAGCAAGTTCGTCGGCTACTCGTCATTGCGAGCGCAGAGAAGCAATCTTTTTAGCTTCGAAGGAGTGTTTTATCACGCTCTCCTGGCAATGGTCCGCTAATGGATTTTAGTTTTCCTGCCACAGCAGACGCAGGCCGAGGTAAATCAGCACGCTGGCCGGTATCCAGCGCTGCAGCCATTCACCGAAGAAGCCGCGGGTCTGGTTTACACCAGCCGCGACCAGCCACGCGATCGAGCCGTTGACGATCGCGCCGGTTACCAGGAAGACCGAACCCAGCATCAGCGATACCGCGAATCCCGGCGTTGCCACCGAGTTCAGAAACTGCGGAATAAAAGCCAGGAAAAACAGTGCGATCTTGGGATTGAGCGAATCTACCAGCAGCCCGCGGCGGAAGTAATGCCAGTCGTCGCCGACGTCGCGGTAGCGAGTTTCGCCGCTTTTAACCGGTTTCTTGCGGCACAGGTCGATGCCGAGGTAAATCAGGTAAGCGGCGCCGAGGTATTGAACCAGCGCGAACGCGATCGGCGCGGCGGCGAGGATCGCAGCGACGCCGCTGGCCGCCAGTACGACGTGTACGAAAGCGCCCGCGGTCATGCCGAGTACCGCTAACAGCCCCGCCCGGAATCCATGGGCCGCGCTGACTGAACTGACCAGCAGTACAGAGGGTCCGGGCGACAGGTTGACCGCGAGACAGGCGATAACCAGCAGCGCGAAAGCGTTGAGATCCATGTTCAGGCGCCCTCGGTCGCCTTTTTTCGCGCGTCGACGAAAGCCTCTACGCAGCGCCCGACATCGGCCTCGGTGGTTGCCCACGAACAGACACTGATGCGAATCACGTGACGCCCCTGCCAGGTCGTGCCGCCGACCCAGCATTCACCCGATTGTTGAATCCGCTCGATCGTATTGACGGTTAGCTTATCGTTGTCACAGGCGACCAGCACCTGGTTGAAAACCACGTCGTTCAGTATCTCGAACCCTTGCTGTTCAAGTTCCCGGGCGAATTGCCGGGCGCGCAGATGCATTCCGTACACCATCTCGTCGAGGCCGGATCTGCCCAGATACTTGAGCGCGGCCCAGAGTTCGATAACGCGTGCCCGGCGCGACATCTCGGGCGTATAAAGCATGCCGTCGCGCTTGTCGCTATAGGTGATATAGGCTCCGGCTGCATGCAGCGCGTTCACCAGCGCATCGCGATCGCGACACATGATGACACCGCAATCGTAAGGCGTGTTCAAAGTTTTGTGACCGTCGAACGACCACGAGTCGGCAAGTTCGATGCCACGCGTCAGGTGTTTCAGATCCCTGGCGGCCGCCGCCCACAGGCCGAAAGCGCCGTCGACATGCACCCAGGCGCCGGCCGCGTTGGCGCGTCGGCCGAGGGCTTCGAAATCGTCGAAGGCGCCCGTATTGACGTTGCCGGCCTGCAGCAACAGGATGCACGAGGCATCGAGTTCCGGCACTGCATCGCTATCGATCCTGCCCTGCTGGTCGGCCTCGACCCATTCGACATTGTCGAGACCAAAACCGAGTAGCGCAATCGCTTTGGACACGGTGCCGTGCGCCTGCCGGCTGGCGACGATGCGTAACCGTGGTGCATCGATTAAGCCACGACGGTTGACGTCCCAGCCAAGACGGGCGAAGTTGCGCTGTCGGGCCGCGGCCAGGCCGCAGAAGATCGATAATGAAGAACCGCTGACGAACCCGGCGACACTCGATTCGGGCAATTCGAACAGTTGCCGCAACCAGCCCTCGGTGACTTCCTCGAGTTTGGATGCGACCGGGGACGACAGGTATAGCGGTGTATTCTGATCCCAGAAGTCGGTCAGCCAGCGCACCGCCAGTGATGCCGGAATGACGCCACCGTTGACCAGGCCGAAGTATCGTCCGGCGATTTGCGATACCGTCGCGGGCGACCCCAGTTCGGCCAGCTGTCGCACGATCTGAATCGCGTCACCCGGCCGCGCTGGCAGGGATTCGTCGAACCCGGCCAGCGCGGCGAGCGCCTCCGGCGTCGGAAAGACGTTACGTTCGGGTGCTGCGTCGGCATAGGCATAGGCGGCGTCGCGCGCGTCATCGAACGCGACCCTGGATGACATGTCCTGGCGCATGCGCTGGTGGATATCTTCGCTCATTTTATCGGACCATCGAGAATCTGGTTTAGCCTGGTTTTGAGCGCCGGCAGCAGCTCGGTCTCGAACCAGGGATTTTGTCTGAGCCAGCGGTTGTTGCGCGGGCTGGGATGCGGCAAGGGTACCACGTCTGGCCAGTATTCCCGCCAGCTTTGCAACAGCCCGGTCACGAAAGCGGCGGCTGTCGGCATCAGTCCGGCCAAGAGCTGGATTAATGGGTCAGAAACTGCCCGTTACGGGCGCCGGTCGCTGCGCCCTCGTGCCAGCTCAACTTGCCGTTGACCCAGACGCTGACGATACCCGTGCTGGTCTGTTTGGGTTGCTCGAAAGTGGCGCGGTCGATGATTGTATCCGGATCGAACAGGACGAGGTCGGCGTAATTACCGATGGTGATGCTGCCACGATCCCTGAGGGCGAAACGTCGCGCCGGCAGTGCGCTCATTTTGTGCACCGCGGTTTCGAGTTGGAACAACTTTTTTTCGCGTACATAGTGACCCAGTACGCGGGGAAAGGTGCCCCATAACCGCGGATGCGGGGTCTGCATCGAGGCGATGCCGTCGGAACCGATCATTGCGGCCGGGTGCGCCATGATGCGTTCGAGGTCGTCGTCGTCCATCTCGAAGTAAATTGCCGCGGCCGGATACAACCGTTCGCAGGCCTCGTCGAGCGAGCAGCGCCAGTCGGCCGCAATACGATCGAGCATTCGGCCGTTGCATTCGGGATGCGGTTCCGATTCGGCAACCAGCACCGAGGCCGCGCCACGCACGAATTGCGGCAGCAACGAGGTCGAGCTGGCGGTATAGGGGTAGACGTCGAAGCCGACCGGCTGGCCCGCGGCTCTGGCCCGGTCGATCATTTGCAGTGTTTCCCTGGAGCGCCCGTAATTATTCGTACCGGCGCACTTGTGATGCGAGATGATGGTTGGCACTTGGGCGCGCGCACCGATCTCGAGTGTCTCGGCCACCGCTTCAATTACGTGGTCGCCTTCGTCGCGCATATGGGTTGCGTAAACCGCATCGTCGAATTCGCGTAAAACGCCGGCCAGTTGCACTACCTCGTCGGTTGATGCCGCCTCTGCGGGCGGATAGTCGAGCCCGGTACTGAGGCCGATGCAGCCTTGCTGCAGAGCCAGCCTGAGTGCTTCCTGCATCAGGCCTATTGCTTCGGCATCGGCCGCCTGTTCGAGTCGATCCGGCATCGTCCCGAGCCGCAGGCTGCTGTGTCCGGCGAGTAGCGCCAGGTTGATAGACGCCGGCGACGCCTTGAGTTTATTGCGGTAGGGTTCCACGGTTGGAAACTGGAACTCCCGGGTTTCTCCAAGCAGCGGGAACGGCGGCGGCATTTCTCCCACGGCTGCAAGCGGCGCCAGGCTAATGCCGCAATTACCGGCAATCACACTGGTCACACCCTGGGATAACTTGCACGTGACTAGCGGGGATTTGAGCAGTTCCAGGTCGTCATGCGTGTGTGCATCGACGAAGCCGGGAGCCAGCACCATGCCGCTCGCATCGATATGGGCGTCCGCCCGCCAGTGGCTGCAGTCGCCGATATCGACGATACGTTCGCGTTCGACCGCGACCTCGACATGGCGTGAATTGCCGCCGCTGCCGTCGATCACCCTGGCGCCACTGATAATGAAATCACAGTTTGCCACGTCGGACCCCTGCCGGCTGTCAGCTGGCGGCAACCTGGTCGGTTGCGTAGTTGAATACCGCGGTCCGGTTGCGCCCGTCACGCTTGGCCTGGTACAGCGCCAGGTCGGCGTGCGCCAGCAGGTTTTCGATATTGTCCAGGTTACCCCGGGTGGACGAAGTCAGACCGATGCTGACGGTATAGCGAATCACGGAATCCTGATATTTCAGCACCGCCCGCGCAACTTCCCGGTGCAGGCGCTCGCAAAACTCCAGCGCCTTATCGGTATCGGTGCTCGGCAGCAGCATACCGAATTCCTCACCGCCCAGGCGGCCGACGATGTCGCTACGCCGGGCGACGCTATTGACGATATCGGCAAACAATCTGAGTACGGCATCACCGGCGACATGACCGTAACGATCATTGATCGACTTGAAATGATCGAGATCGATGATCAGCACCGCAAAGGCGGCGCGCTCGCGGTTGGCCAGTGAGATGGCGCGATTGGCGTTTTCGAAGAAAGCGTGTCGACTCAGCAGGCCGGTCAGCGAATCGTAACTCGCGAGTTCGCCCGGGTCCTTTTCGATCCGGTAGAGGCGCAGCAGCAGGCCGACCAGGATCCAGCCGATCGGTGCTGCGACGATAATTGACACGAACGCGGCCAGCGGGATGGCGAGATTGAACCTGATATCGAAACCGTTGCTGTTCAGCAGCAACACCGCGCCGGTGGTTACCACTACCGAGGCGAGTGCGGTAATTATGGTAATAATGACGACGGAATTGAAACGCCCGATTCTGGCCAGGAGTTTGATCATTGTTGTGCGCTTATCCTTTAGCTTTGACTTTTGATTTTCGAGTCACTTTAATGGGATAACTGATGCTGTTCAAGTATTTAAACGTGGACCCCAGTCTACCTCTAGCGTTGATTAGCCCGGTACCAAAGTCAGAAAGGCGGATCCGGTCAACGCGGTTCTTCGGTGAATGAATCCAAAGCTGCCGGACTGACGTACAATTAGGCATCCAACAGGAAAGCGACCGACGTTTATGAAAGTACTCTTGTTAATCGCGCATGGCAGCCGTAAACAGGCAGCCAACGATGAAATCAGCCGTCTCGCACAACAGGTGCAGGCGCGCGGTGGCGACGACTATGCCGCGGTGGTTTCGGCCTTTCTCGAGTGCGCCGAACCCAATATTCAGCAAGGCGTCGATCGATGTGTCGAGCTGGGTGCGACCGAGATTGTCGCGGTGCCTTACTTTCTTGCCGCCGGCAAGCACGTGGTGCAGGATATTCCCGGTGAACTGGCCTGCGCCCGTGCCGGCCACCCGGATGTCAGCATCGTGCTGTCTCAGTATGTCGGCGACAGCGACGCGATGGTAGACCTGGTCCTGCGTTGTTCCCGCCAGACGGGCTAGTTTCGACCGCCAACCGGATTTCCCGCAAAAGTCGCTTCGACCTGTTCAGCAGTGGCGACAGATTTATTGTCATGTGCAAGGATTTGGGTTTATTAGGGCCTGCGATCCCCTATAATACGAGCATTCTTTTGCCGTCGAACCGGCTTTATCCAATCCGCGAGAACAGAATATGAATGCCCCGCTCAGTAATGCCGCCCTGGTCGACAAGGATCAGGAACACATGATTCATCCGCTGCATCAGAATGCGGCCCACGCCAATGCAAAAGTCTGGGTCGGAGCCGAAGGGTCGCACCTGATCGATGCCGACGGTAACCGTTTTATCGACGGCCTGTCCTGCCTGTGGAACGTCAGCTGCGGGCACGGACGGCAACCGCTAATCGACGCCGCGCACGAACAAATGCAGAAAATGGCGTACTGCTCGGCTTACAATGGCAGCTCGAACCAGCCGGCGATCGAGCTGGCCGAACGACTGTCCGAAATCTGCTACCCGCAGATTAACAACTTTTATTTCACCTCCGGCGGCGGCGAAGCCACCGACAGTAATTTCAAACTGGCGCGCTTTTACTGGAAAGCCAAGGGAAAGCCCGAAAAAACCAAGGTTATCAGTCGTATCTGGGGTTATCACGGGGTCACTTTTGCGGCCATGTGCGCCACCGGTATCGCGCCTTACTGGGCCGCGTTCGAACCGCGTATCCCGGGTTTCAGCCACATTCCGGCGCCAGATCCCTATCACTATCCGATGCCGGAGGACGGCAGCTCGCAGGGTATAGCCGCCGCAAACGAACTGGAGAAAGAAATTCTCAAACAGGGCCCCGAAACCGTGGCGATGTTCATTGCCGAGCCGGTGCAGGGCGCGGGCGGTGTTATTGTGCCGCCGGACGACTACTTTCCGCGTATTCGTGAAATCTGCGATAAATATGAAGTGCTATTCGTTGCCGATGAAGTCATTACCGGTTTCGGTCGTACCGGCAAACTGTTCGCGCTAGATCACTACGGTGTGCAGCCCGACCTGGTGCAGTTCGCCAAGTCGATCACCTCGGGCTACCTGCCGCTCGGCGGTATCGGGATCAGCGACGAAATTGCTGCCACCATTCGCAACAGTGACAAGCCCTGGATGCATGCATACACCTATAGCGGGCATCCGACCACTTGCGCGGTCGGTCTGGCGACACTGGATTACATCGAAAGCGAAAACCTGGTGGCGCAGGCGGCGGAAAAGGGCGCTTACCTGCTCGAGCGCCTGCATGCGGAACTCGACGATCACCCGCATGTCGGCAACGTGCGCGGCAAGGGTATGATGTGCGGTGTCGAGCTGGTCGAGGACAAGGCGGCTAAATCATGGTATCCGCCAGAGTGGGGCGTCGGCCCGAAAATGACCAGGGCGCTGATCGACCACGGTATTTTCACGCGCATGCGTAACGAGGTTATCTGCATTGCGCCGCCGCTGACCACCGAGCAGACCACGCTCGACGAATATGTAGCCGGCGTGCGCGCTGCCATCGTCGGCGTATTCGGCGAATAAAGCTTAAAGCCGCTCTTAAAGTCGGGGACAGTTTACTTATTTCCAAGAGAAATAAGTAAACTGTCCCCGACTTTAATTCTGGCTTCTATCTCTTTCAGGCAGGTCGTCTGAATTAATGGATATTTATTCGTCGGGCCGGGGCTACTAGAATTCTGGCGTTTCCAATTCTGGTGGTTTGAAGATGGAATCGTTTATCACATGGATCAGTAATCCCTGGCCCTGGTACTTCGCAGGCCCGGTTATCGGTTCGCTGGTCCCGATCATGCTCTATATCGGCAGCAAATCCTTCGGCATATCGCAAAACCTCGAGCACATCGTCGCGATCACGCAGCCGGAAAAGGTCAATGTCGAGTTCTTTCGTTACGACTGGAAAAAATATGGCTGGAGCATCGCCTTCCTGCTGGGCGTACTGCTAGGCGGTTTTTTCGCCGGCGTTGTGTTTCCGTCGCCCGGGCCGGTGCAGCTCTCGGCGGCCGCGATCGAGACATTCGCCGACTGGGGCGTATCGCATGGAGACGGTTTGTATCCGCCGGAAGTTTATGCGCTCAACCTCAAAAACATCGTCGTGCTCGCTATCGGCGGTATCCTGGTAGGTTTCGGCACGCGTTACGCGTCCGGCTGTACCTCGGGTCATGCGATTACCGGGCTGGCTACGCTGCAGCTGAAATCGCTGGCCGCGGCGATCGGCATCTTCGGCGGCGGTCTGCTGGCGGCGCATTTCGTGACCCCGTATATTGTCTAGGGGGCGGCGATGAGATTCCTACCCTATTTACTTGCCGGTATCGTTTTCGGATTCGGCCTGATCAAGGCCGAGGCCGCTTCCTGGTACCGCATCATGGAAATGTTTCATTTCCAGGCCTTCAAAATGTACGGCATTATCATCAGCGCCGTGCTGACCGCGTTCGTCGGGGTCGAGTTGATCAAGCGCTTTACCTCGGTTAAATCGATCGAAGGATCGGTTATCAGTATTCCGCAAAAGGCCGAAGGTAAATGGCGTTTCCCCCTGGGCGGATTCATCTTCGGTATCGGCTGGGGCATGATCGGACTTTGCCCGGGCCCGATATTCGCACTCGTCGGTACGGGCTCGGTGGGCGCAATCGTGGTTCTGGTTGGCGCCCTGCACGGTACCTGGTGGTACGGCCTGGTCCGCGACCGCTTGCCGCACTGACGGTTGTCCAGTCGCCGAAACTACTGCTGTTTCGGCAGTTCCTTGATGTACAGGTCCTGCTTGGAGTAGGGGATTTCGATGCTTTCCTCGCGGAAGCGGTGATAGATGCGGCTATTGATCTGGTGGATTACGCGCCCGCGCAGCTCGGGTTTTTCGATCCAGCACAAAAGCTCGAAATCGAGGCTCGAGCCGCCGAACTGGCGAAAGCGCACGCGCGGTTCGGGGTCGGCGCAGACTTCCTCGTGTTCCAGTGCAATGGACATTAGTACCGCTTCGGTCAGGTCGATGTCGGAGCCGTAGGCGACGCCGACGGCGATGCGAATCCGCGATTTTTCGTCGACGCCACCCGATTCATTGAAAATCTTGCTGTTGCCCATGATCGAGTTGGGCACGGTGACTTCGACGTCGTCACGGGTTTTCATGCGCGTGCTGCGGATGCCGATATGCGTAATTTCGCCGCGCTCGCCCGAGTCGAGCACCACGTAGTCGCCGATCTTGTAAGGCGCGTCGGCCATGATGAATACGCCCGAGAACAGGTTGGCCAGGGTATCCTTGGCGGCGAAGCCGACCGCGATGCCGACGATACCCGCCGAAGCGAGCCAGGCGGTCATGTCGACATTCCAGGCTGAAAAGATCACGTATACCGCCAGCACGATGATGACGATGATGGCCAGGTTCTCGAACAGCGGCAGGGTTTGCGCATGCAGTATCCTGACGTGAGCTTGGTTGGCGGCCAGGGAGCGCAACACCGCGCGCAAGACGCGCAGCAGGAATATCGTCCAGACGATGTAGGCAATCGTTTGCAGGCTCGAAAAGATGACGAAGTTCCAGGGTTCACCGAACTCCAGCAGGTCTGCGGCCAGCGCGAAACCGATCAGGATGACGCTGGTATAAATCGGTTGATGCAGGTACCTGATCACTATGTCGTCGATCTGCAACGCGGTGCGCGAGGCAATCTTGCGCAACGACGAGCTAATGAAGCGATCGAAGATCCAGGCCAGCAGCAGGCTGGCGAAAACTGCCGTCAGCGCCTGCAGCCACGGATTCTCGCCGACCAGCCCGAGGTAGGGCGAAAGCGATGCCTGTACCCTGTTCAGCATTCGATGATATTCACCGCGAGGCCGCCGCGCGCGGTTTCCTTGTACTTGGTTTTCATGTCCGCACCGGTTTCGCGCATGGTCTTGATGACCTTGTCGAGCGAGACGAAATGCTGGCCGTCGCCACGCATGGCGATGCGCGCGGCGTTTATCGCCTTGACCGAGGCCATCGCATTGCGCTCGATGCAGGGCACCTGCACCAGTCCGCCGACCGGATCGCAGGTCAGCCCGAGGTTGTGCTCCATGCCGATTTCGGCCGCGTTTTCGGCCTGTTCGGGGCTGCCGCCAATGGCCTCGGTGAGCGCGCCGGCAGCCATCGAACAGGCGCTGCCGACTTCGCCCTGGCAGCCGACCTCGGCACCCGAGATCGAAGCGTTTTCCTTGTACAAAATGCCGATCGCGCCTGCGGTCAGCAGGAAACGAACGATACCGTCATCTTCGGCCGCGGGGTAGAAGTGATGGTAATAGTGCATTACCGCGGGAATGATACCGGCCGCGCCGTTGGTCGGCGCCGTGACCACACGCCCGCCGGCGGCGTTTTCCTCGTTGACCGCGAGCGCCCACAGGTTGACCCAGTCGAGCGAGGTCAGCGGGTCCTTGTAAGTAATGTGCGGCTGGCTCGAGAGTTTCCTGTAAAGGTCGGCCGCGCGCCGTTTGACTTTCATGCCACCCGGCAGGATACCCTCGTTGCGGCAGCCATTCTTGACGCAGGTTTGCATGGTCTTCCAGATCTCGAGCAGGCCCTTGCGGATCTCGGCCTCGGAGCGCCAGGCCTTTTCGTTGGCCAGCATCACGTCGCTGATGCGGAGGTTGTGGTTGGCGCAATGGATCAGCAGGTCGACCGCGGTCGTGAACGGGTAGGTCAGGCGGCTATCGTCCTCGACGATGCGGTCGGCACCGGCGGCGTTTTCGTCGACGATGAAACCGCCGCCGACCGAGTAAAAAGTAGCGTTGCGGATTTCGTTATCCGATTTGTCGTAGGCGAAGAAAGTCATGCCGTTGGAATGAAACGGCAGGGTTTTCCTGCGATGCATAATCAGCTGGTCAGCTTCGTCGAAATCGACCGCGTGTTCCGCCAGCAGGTTAATTCTACCGTTCCCGCGGATCGCCTCGAGGCGTGATTCGACGCTGTCGGTGTCGACCGTTTCGGGCAATTCGCCCTCGAGGCCGAGCATTACCGCCTTGTCGCTGCCATGACCCTTGCCGGTGGCGCCGAGCGAACCGTAGAGTTCTGCCCTGACGCCGGCCACCTTCGCCAACAGGCCGTCTTGTTTCAGCCCCTGTACGAACTGCTGCGCCGCCCGCATCGGGCCGACGGTATGCGAGCTGGACGGCCCGATGCCGATCGAAAACAAGTCAAATACGCTAATCGCCATCGGGCAATCCTATCTCAGCAAACCCCTGGTGTATAAGACCAGAACAGGCAAACCGCTGTGCCAGTAAGGTGGATGCAAGCGTCTCCCGTTTACGCGCCGCTATCGTCCCCGTAGTCAGATAGCGGCGGGCAGGAGCAGAACACGTGGGTATCGCCGAACACGTTGTCGACGCGTCCGACCGGTGACCAGTACTTGTTGTCGCGCAGGCTCGGCAACGGGTAGGCGGCCTGCTTGCGGCTGTAGGCGTGGCCCCATTCGTCGGCGCATACCATGTCGATCGTGTGCGGCGCGTTCTTCAACGGATTGTCGTCGGGGTCCATGCGGCCTTCCTCGATTTCGCGAATCTCGTTGCGGATCGAAATCATCGCCTCGATGAAACGGTCGAGTTCCTCTTTCGACTCGGACTCGGTCGGCTCGATCATCAAGGTGCCGGCCACAGGGAAGGACATCGTCGGCGCGTGGAAACCGTAGTCGATCAGACGCTTGGCGATATCGTCGACGCTGGCGAATTCCTTGACCACGCGGGTATCGATGATGCATTCGTGAGCTATCAGCCCGTTGGGCCCGGTATACAGAATCGGGAAATGATCCCGCAGGCGACTGGCGACGTAGTTTGCGTTCAGGATTGCAATCGCGGTCGCCTTGGGTAGTCCGTGGCGGCCGAGCAGCGAGATATAGGCCCAGCTGATCGGCAGAATGCTGGCGCTGCCGAATGGCGCCGCCGCGACCTTGTTCAGGCCGCCATCGTTCTGGCTGGTCGACGGCAGGAATGGTTTCAGGTGTTCGCGCACGCCGATCGGGCCGACGCCGGGGCCGCCGCCGCCGTGTGGTATGGCGAAAGTCTTGTGCAGGTTCAGGTGCGATACGTCGCCGCCGAACTTGCCCGGCGCGCAATAACCGATCATCGCGTTCATGTTGGCGCCGTCGATGTATACCTGGCCGCCATGGTCGTGCACGATCTCGCAGACCTCGGTCACGTCGTCCTCGAACACGCCGTGCGTCGACGGGTAGGTGATCATGATTGCGGCCAGGCTGTCGCTGTGTTTTTCACACTTGGCGCGCAGGTCGTCGAGATCGATATTGCCGGTCCTGGCGGTGCCGACCACGACCACCTTCATGCCCGCCATCTGCGCCGACGCCGGGTTGGTGCCGTGCGCCGAGGCCGGCACGATGCAGATGTCGCGGTGGCCCTCGCCGCGGCTTTCGTGGTAGGACTTGATCGCGAGCAGTCCGGCATACTCGCCCTGCGAGCCGGCGTTGGGCTGCAATGAGATCGCGTCGTAGCCGGTACAGGCGCATAACATTTGCTCGAGCTCGACGATCAGCTGCTGGTATCCCTGCGCCTGGTCCAGCGGCACGAACGGGTGGATGCGGCCGAAGCCGGGCCAGGTCACCGGGATCAGCTCGGTCGCCGAGTTCAGTTTCATCGTGCACGAGCCCAGCGGAATCATGCTGCGGTCGAGCGCGAGGTCCTTGTCCTGCAGCTTGCGCATGTAACGCATCAGGTCGGTCTCGGAATGGTGGCTGTTGAACACCGGGTGGGTCAGGAAATCGCTGCTGCGAATCAGGTCTGGCGGCAGCGCGGTGCCGATGCGTGTATCGAGATCGTCGATCGACACGTCGCGCCCGTGATCGTGAGTAAATACGTCGTAGAGACGGGTGACGTCGCCGCGTGTGGAAACCTCGTCCAGCGAAATGCCAACCGTGTGTGCGTCGACCTGGCGCAGGTTCATCTTTTTCGAGCGCGCCGCGGCCATGATGAATTCGGTGGCGTTGCCGGTATCGACGGTTATTGTATCGAAGTAATGCTTCGTCTTGACCTCGAGGCCGAGTTCGCGCAAACCTTCGGTCAGTAAAATCGTGAGCCGATGTACGCGCTGCGCGATGCGGCGGATTTCATCGGGGCCATGATAAACCGCGTACATACTGGCCATGATCGCGAGCAGCGCCTGCGCGGTGCAGATATTGCTGGTCGCCTTTTCGCGGCGGATGTGCTGTTCGCGGGTCTGTAGCGCGAGCCGCAGCGCCGGTTCGCCACGGGTATCCCGGGAAACGCCGATCAAGCGGCCCGGCAGCGAACGCTTGTAAGCATCGCGTGTTGCCATGAAGGCCGCATGCGGGCCACCGTATCCGAGCGGCACGCCGAAACGCTGCGAGCTGCCGACGACGATGTCGGCATCCCATTCACCCGGCGGAGTCAGCAGCGTCAGGCTGAGCAGGTCCGCGGCTACCGTGACCAGTCCTTTTCTCTCGTGGATCTTTTCCACCAGTTCGCGGTAGTCGTGCACTTCACCGGTGGAACAGGGATATTGCAGCAGTACGCCGAACAGTTCGGGATTGTCGGCCGCGGCGAACGGATCTCCGATGACGCACTTGATATGCAAATGCTTGGCGCGGTTGCACACCACCTGGATTGTTTGCGGGTGACAGGTGTTGGCAATGTAGAACACGTCGCTCTTCGATTTCGACAGGCGATGGCACATGGCCATGGCCTCGGCCGCGGCGGTGGCCTCGTCGAGCACCGAGGCGTTGGCCATTTCCATGCCGGTCAGGTCGCTGATCATGGTCTGGAAATTGAGCAGGGCCTCCATCCGTCCCTGCGAGATTTCCGCCTGGTAGGGCGTGTAAGACGTATACCAGGCCGGGTTGCGCAACAGATTGCGCTCGATCACGGTCGGCGTCTGGGTGTTGTAATAGCCCATGCCGATGAAGGATTTATACAGCTGGTTGCGAATCGAAATCTCGTACAGGCGCTGCAGTACCTGGCGTTCGCTGAGACTGCTCTTGACCGCCAGTGGTTTGCGCCTGCGAATCGATTCCGGCACGACCTTGTCGAGCAACTGGTCGAGACTTTCCATGCCGAGTTCGGCAAGCATCGCCTTTTCATCCTTGGGCCCGGGGCCGATATGGCGGCGAATAAATCCGTGGAAGATATCCAGATCCTTCAGCTGAAGATCGAGATTTGGCATGTCGAGTTACCTCCGGTCAAACGCATCGAGATGCGGTCGTTTTTATGCTATCCCGTGACAACCCGGGATTCCTTATATGCGTGCGCTACAGTTTACCCTAAGCTCGAGCGCGAGTTAATGACTACCGAGACCGGTCAGCAGTTGATCGCCGACCCACTGCTTCAGAAAGCCGGCCGCGACCAGCGCGACCTGTTCGGCGTCGATCCATTCGAGCAGGCCCTCACAGATTTCGGCAAAGTTCGCCCCCGTGGCGGCACCTTCGATGGCCCAGGCCTCGTGTACGTCGAGTGAACGCCAATGGGTTTTCAGATCGAGACGCCACAGCAGCCAGCGTTGGGGGTAGTCGTTGCGCGCTGGCGGCGGAGGCTCATCGTCGTTGTCGAGCGCGTTTTCGTACTGCGGCACGTTCCAGTGCAAATCCAGCCAGCGCATCGCCGGTTTGAATTGAAAGCGCAACTCGGGCCAGACTGCGGCCGGAACCTGCGCCATATCCTCGACCTGGACCAACGCCGCGCTGTCGGCAGCATCGAAAACCAGGCTTTGCGCCCACTCGTAGCTGGCGAGTTCGTGCAGGAATTCCTGTCCGTCGCCGCGGTAAATATCACGCAGATATGCCGGCAGATGCTGCCCGAACCAGCGCACCGACGGGTGGCACGACGGGTAGTGCCGCAGGTAATCCAGCGCCAGCTCTTCGAAGGCTTCGCGGCCGAGGTGCTTTTCCAGCACCGCGTAATCCACCGCCAGGCAATCGATTAACCGAACACGGTATGCATTGTAGTAAACCCCCAGGCGATGCTCGGCGAGGGCATCTTCTGAGCTAACGATGTCGTTTTCGATCGCGTCGGATTCACCAATCAGGTAATCCTGGAAGCGTAATTGCAGTTCATGCAGATGCGACATGGTCAGGCCCGGTAGTAGGGTGTGGCAATGGCGCGCGCATGGTCGAGTTCCGCAAGCACGGAATCGAGCTCGGGGATATTGCCGTCGCGTTCGATCATGGTCGATACCGGGCCGAAAAGTTTCGCGGTTTTCTCGTAGAGTGCCCATACTGGGTCGACAATCTCTTGGTCGTGGGTGTCGATGATCAGGTTGCCGTCGTTGGTATGGCCGGCGAGGTGGTGTTGCCAGACGCGTGCCGCGGGCACGCCCTCGAGGTACTCGATCGGGTCATAATGATGGTTATAGCTGCTGACGTAAATATTGTTGACATCGAGCAGCAGGTAGCAGTCAGCGCGCTCCGCAATCGCGCTTAGGAATTCCCATTCCGGCATCGCATCGTCGCAATAGGTGATATAGCTGGAGAGGTTTTCGATCAGCATTTGCCGGCCGATGAAGTCCTGTACTCGCGCGATCCGCTCGGCGACATGTTTGATCGCCTCTTCGGTGTAGGGCAGCGGTAACAGGTCGTGCATGTTCTTGTGATCGACCCCGGTCCAGCATAGGTGGTCGGAAAACCAGTGCGGCTCGATGCGTTCGATCAAGTTCTTGAGCCGCCCCAGGTATTCGTAATCGAGTTCGTCGGTGCTGCCGAGCGACATGGATACGCCATGCATGACCATCGGGTAGTCCTGCCGAATAGCGTCGAGAAAATAAAGCGGCTTGCCGCCGTCGACCATGTAGTTTTCGCTGATGATTTCGAACCAGTCGATATTCTTCGGTTTGCGCTCGAGGATGTCCTGGTAGTGTTCAGCGCGCAGGCCGAGGCCGAATCCGAGAAAGGGTTTCTGACCGGTCTGCATTTTTTAACACGCCCCGGGTGCGAAAATCGCAAAGACCCCCCTGCATGGGGTCGGTGCCGTTAATAGTTGCGGGCTTGATTTGATCATCGGAGACAGCCTTACCGCAGACCGATCATTGTATCGGCGAGGCAAAAAAAATGCACCGGCGAAACCGGTGCATTTCCATTTGCCGAGAAGACAGCCTAGGCTTCGAAGTTACCACCCTTGTCCTCGCACTCGGACTTGGTCTGCTTGATCCATCCCTGTCCGGCACAGGAATTCTGACCCGCACAGCTGGTGGTTGCCGTAGCGCAGGCGCTGGTGCCTTTGCAGGAATTGACGCCAAAACATTTACCCGCTTTTTCACCGGCTGAAGCGCTCATCGGCGCGACGGCGAACATTGCAGCAGCGGCTGCGGCCAGGGCGACTCCGGTGGTTTTTTTAGCTGTATTCATTTGAACTATCCTCAAGTTAATAGACATATGGTTGTACTGGTTTTTCCCCATTACGCGAGCTTAGAGAAGCCGTTTTTGCGGAAAGTTCATAAAAATTTAAAAAAAATGAAAATATTCTCGCTGCCGCAGGCTTGCGCAGATGTCAGCGATATTGACGAATGATGAGCTGATCGCCACGCTGCACCAGCTCGAAGTGCTTCAACACATTCATACCGAGCAGAATTTCGTCGACCTCCATTGCCGAGATCAGGCTGGCGTTAACGTCGTACAGCTCGATATCGCCGATCGCCAGCTGGTCGAGCCGCGTCAGGTAAGCCGTGGTCAGGCCGTTTGCCGTGGATACCTGCATTGCGGGACCGGCCCTGAGCCCGAGTTTTTGCTGCAGTTGACCCGGGATCGCCGTGGTCGTGGCACCGGTATCGACCAGGAAAGTCACTTTTTGATGGTTGATTTCGCCGTCGAAGACATAGTGGCCGCTGCGGCTTCGCGTCAGTACGACTTCGCTGAAATTCCCGGTTTGCACGGTCGAAACCGATCGGTTCGGGTTATTTTGATGATCGAGTATTTTGGAAAACCCGAGCGCGACGATCAAAAGACCGAGAACCCAGGCACCGGCGGTGAACATCGCGCCGAGTTTTTTAGTAGAATGCGACATATCACTATAACTTAGTGACTAATAAGGTAAATTCAATCTAAGGGCAAGTACATGTCGGGTAACAGTTTCGGCAAATCATTCGTGGTGACTTCGTTTGGCGAGAGTCATGGCAGCGCAATCGGCTGTATCGTCGACGGTTGCCCGCCCGGTCTCGAACTCAGCGAAGCCGACCTGCAGCAGGACCTCGACCGGCGTAAGCCGGGAACTTCGCGCTACACGACCCAGCGGCGCGAGGACGATGCGGTGCAGATTCTGTCGGGTATTTTCGAGGGCCGCACCACCGGCACGCCGATTTGCCTGCTGATACATAACAAGGATCAACGCTCGAAGGATTACAGCGAGATCATGAATCTGTTTCGCCCGGGCCATGCTGACTACAGTTATACGCAAAAATACGGTTTTCGCGACTATCGCGGCGGCGGTCGCTCGTCGGCGCGCGAAACCGCGATGCGGGTTGCCGCCGGCGGCATTGCCAAGAAATACCTGCGACAGCGATGCGGCATTGAAGTGCGCGCTTATCTGGCTCAGCTGGGACCGCTGAAACCGGCCGAGTTCGATTGGGAACAGGTTAACCAGAATGCTTTTTTTTGCCCCGATGCCGGCATGGTGCCGGAAATGGAAAAGTACATGGATGCGCTACGCAAGGAAGGCGAATCGATCGGCGCCCGGATTAACGTGGTCGCCAATGGTGTACCGCCCGGACTCGGGGAGCCAATCTTCGATCGCATCGACGCCGATATCGCGCATGCGATGATGAGCATCAACGCGGTCAAGGGTGTCGAAATCGGCGACGGCTTTGGCGTTATAGAACTCAAGGGCACGCAAAACCGCGACGAGATCACGCCCGAGGGTTTCCTCTCCAACCATGCCGGCGGCACCCTCGGCGGCATCACTTCCGGACAGGATATCCTGGTCAGCATCGCACTCAAGCCGACTTCCAGCATTCACCTGCCGGGCAAAACCGTCGACGTCGACGGCAAGTCGGCCGAGATCCGCACCAAGGGTCGCCACGATCCCTGTGTTGGCATCCGCGCTACGCCGATTGCCGAGGCCATGCTCGCGATCGTTCTGATGGATCACTTTTTACGCCACCGCGCGCAAAACGCCGACGTCGACTGTAAAACTCCGATTATCCCGGCAAGTTCCGACTAGCTGTCGGCCGATTCAGTGGCGGTTTTCGCATCCGAGCTGGCGTTTGTTTCCCTTATTTGGGCGGATAGAGTTCCTTCTCTCCGGGAGGGCGTGTTTTGAACCGCCGGTGTAACCACAGATACTGTTCCGGCGCGGCACGTACCTGTTGCTCGATCGCCTGATTGATTCGGGTCATGTCGGCGACATCATCGCCGCTGGGAAAATCCCGCAGTGGCGGCATCAGCCTGATCAGATAACCCTGGCTGCCGGGAAGACGCTGCGAGTAATATGGCAGTACCGGTGCCCCCGAGACCTTGGCCAGCCGAGAGGTCATCGTCAGCGACGCTGCGGCGATGCCCATGAACGGTGCGAACACCGTTTGCGCACGTCGGAAATCCTGATCCGGCGCGTACCATATCACCTTGTTATTCTTGAGATTGCGTATGATGGTACGCATATCGCGATTGAGCAGCAGATCGTCAAATAGCCTGCGGCGCGAGTTAACCATGACCGCGTTAAACAGGATATTTCGGGCCGGTTTGTAGATCGGTTGCAGGTCTTGCGTGTGAAAGGCGAGGAATCGACCGCTTATCTCCAGCGTTGTGTAGTGCGCTCCCAGTAACAGGGCTCCCTTACCTTGCTGCAGCGCATCGTTCAAATATTCTATGCCTTCCAGACGATACAGACGACGCAAGCGCGCCTCGGAGCCCCACCAGGAAAGGGCGCTCTCCGTCAGCGATATGCCGGCTGACTGGAAGCTCCGGCGTAACAACTTTTGCCGTGCTCCAGCATCGAGTTCCGGAAAACACAGTTCGAGATTGATACGCGCGACCTGACGGCGCCCGGGGGACAGCAGGCGCATCAGGTCCCCGATGCGGCGGCCGATGAATAACTGAACTGCAAAGGGCATCATGGCGACCAGGCGCATGAGCCCGATGCCGAGCCAGGTCGCCCAGTAACGGGGATGGAGATAACTGGATGGCTTGAATTGGGTAATAATCGAATTCACCTGTTTCAAATAACAGAACTATCCGCACCCTGAATCTTTATACTTTGTTAGCTCTGGCACGAATTGAGAAGCAATTATATACAGTCTGGTCTAACGAAAACAAAACTGGCTTTGAGGGAGGACGAGTGTCCGGTGTTGACCGAATCAAGATGCCCGGCTGATGCATTTCAGCGCCCCCTTTTGAGAAAACGAATCGACAAAATCAGCTATACGAAGTCGTGAACGAAGCAGGGATCAGGTGTCCAGAGCCCGCTTGATTTCCTTGTAGATCAGGCGGGCCTGCTGGGTGCGTTTGGCGTCGGTGGGGGCGTTATTGTGGTTGCGCCAGAGCTGGCGCAGTTTCTGGCGATCGGCAGCGGGTAATTCCTGCAGCAGGGCTTCGATCGCTTCTGCACCCTGTTCGACGATACGGTCACGCCAGTGCTCGGCGCGATGATGACGCTGGA
>CP070646.1:2211442-2216597 GCA_020354435.1 Gammaproteobacteria bacterium | reverse complement strand
CGTTCGGATCGACCACCGTGGCCAGGAACAGCGGTGCGTTCACCAGGGTTCCGGGCTTGGCGTAGGCCGAATGGAAGGTAGACAGGCTCAGGATCGCGCTGCCCGCGACGATAGCCAATCTTTTTATCAAGTGTTTACTGAACATGGTACTCATCCTGCAAAAGTGTTAAGGGGCCTCTTTGCCATAGTAAGACTGGACGTAACGGAACGAATTGCCGGTCAGCCCCGTACCGCGCGCGGTCGAGCGGTAAATTGATACGATTTCACCGGTTTGTTGTGTGCCGTAGCCGCCGATGTTGACGTTGGCGAGCGCATTCTGTGCGCGATCGCCAAGATACTCGACGATAAACCGTGGCTCGATCTTGAGGCCGAAATCACTGGTCATCGAGGCGCCGGCCGCTCCGGATGCTTGCGAAACGCTTGCTCCCCAGGTGGTGGCGTTGAAATAGGCCGGGGTTTTGTAATTGACATCGTTGGCCACCACCGTGAACAGGCCGTTGGTATCGTCGAAGTCGCCGTTGGTGTTGGACGCTTCGATCAGATTTTCGGCCGCTACCAGGCCGACCTCGGCGGACTGGAACATCAGCCCGGTCTCGCGCTGGTTACCGGCCATCGACAGGTCGGTCGTGGTGCGTTGAATCGAGGTCATGCCAAGCATGGTCAGGCTGATCAGTATGATCAGGCTTACGACCAGCGCGACGCCCTGTTGCTTCTTCTGTTGGCTGCGAATCTTCATGATGAACCTATGCGGTTACGTAATGCGATAGTGGTCGTGAATACCTGGCGCAGTCTGCGATCGGCCGGGGTTACCTGCACGCCGTTGAAAGTGTAGGTTTGCGCGTCCTCGGTGACGAAATCGTCGAACGATTGCAGCAGCAGCATGATCCGGATCGCGACCACGTTTTCCCAGTCGTTCGCGCCCACGTTGCCGGCATCGAAGTACTGGTTCGGAAACTGGTCGTCATCGCTGTCGACGCCATACAGGATCTGCATGTCCTCGACGCCTTCGACCAGTTCCTGGCCATTGCCGAACTCGCTGCGGATCAGCGTCGGCACGTTGTTGCCGAGCGCGCTGTTCTGAATCGAATAGGTCACCGTCTGCAGCTCGATCACCGACGCGTCGTTTTCGAAGCGCTGGCTCTTGTTGCCGGCCAGCGTCAGGCGGGTATCATCGTTGCCGCTGTCGTAGGTCGACGAGGTAACCCGCATGATATCGGCCTCCTCGTCGATCAGCAGATCGTTGGCGCCACAACGCGTAATCAGGATGAAATCGTTGCCGCCGATGCGACTGTTGCCGGCGATCGTGATTTCGGCGGTGCCCGCATCGGTAAACGGGCTCTTGACGTTCGCCTGCCCCGGCTTGCCGCCGCGTATCGTGATCCTGTCGGAACCGTTGAGGCCATCGTTGTTGGTGCCTTCGATTGCCTCTTCACCGACGAAGTCATGCAGCAGGTTGTCGTAACCTGCCACCGTGGCGCCGGTCAACGCGTTGTTGATGTTGGAGGTGTCGCTGGAGTCGTAGGGTATGCAACCCCATTCGCCGGCAAGGCGCAGGTCCTGGGTCATGGTATCGAGCGCGAAGCGACCGTTTTCCTGGACTTCGGCGAGCGCATTGGTAAATTTGAAGGTCGCCTTGTTGCCGGTGTAAACCTGCACGATTCCGCCCAGCAGGAACAGGCTGATGACCAGCGCGACGAGGACTTCGACCAGCGAGATACCGGACTGACTGTTCAAGCGCTTCATTGTGCCACCGCCATTCTGTAACAGGTTAAATCGTTTGCATTGGTCGGGTTGCAGCCGGTGCCGGTGGCGCCGCTGCCCTCGTCGTCCCACATGACGGTTACGGTTAAAATGCCGTTATTATTGTCGACAACGGTGCCGCGACCGCTCGGCAGGTTCTGCACCATGGTCATCCAGTCGGCGGCGTCAGCGGTTACCATTTGTGCGGTCGAACAGGCGCTGTTGACGCAATCCTGGGAATAACCGGTGTCAGTGTCGATGCCGTGATAATTCTGGAACTCGCTTATATTGGCGCGAATCCGGTCCGACATGTTATAGGCGATCCATACCGCCTGGCTGTGATTCAATGCGCTCGTATTCTGGCTCATCGCGGTGAGCTGTAAAGAGGCGATTCCGAGCAAACCGATCGAGACCACCAGCAAGGCGATCATCGCTTCGACGAGAGTTACGCCGCGTTGTGATTGTTTGCTGATTAACATGTTGAATCACCCTCGGCTCTTACGCGGCCGGTCGTGGTAATAGTTACGGTTTTGCCATGCGGACCGGGGCGTTCGTCGCACAGCAGAAAGCTGCCGGTGGCGGTGACAAAACCGCGATAATCGTAGGTTACCTGGTTGCCGATACCGCCGGCCGGGACCAGCGTGTTGTTACCCGTGAATGCCTGTTGCACGCGCAGCACTTCTTCGTTGGCGCTGTAGCTGTTGTCGCCGTCGGCATCGATGTATACTATCCAGCCGTCTTGCCAGTTGCCGCCGGTGCAGCCCGGGGTGGCGGTGCCGGAATTGTTGCTGACGCACAGCGAAACCTGCACGCTGCGCTTGACCGCTTCGCTGCGCGCATAGGCCAGGTGCCCGACCAGGGTGTTGACGTTGGTGGTAAGCCGGTCGTTCTTGCTGAATTCCGTCATTGACGGAACCGCGAATGCGACGATGACAGAAATCACCGCAAGCGTGATCAGCATTTCGAGTAAGGTAAAACCAGATTTCTTTTTCATGTCTGTAATCCTAATTCAGCCCAAAGAAAAGTCCGCGTAAAACAAGATAAGATCCAATAAAGCACCGATAAACGGTACATAGTCCAAAAATCCGCATATAACAACGATCTACGAGCTGCGAGACGCATCACAAAATGCCTGCCCCCGATCAGAAATCACGCGCTATTCGCAGTTTCGTACGCCGCAGTGGCCGCATCACGCCGTCACAGAAAATGGCGCTGGAAAATTACTGGTCAAATTACGGAATAGATTACCGGGAATCGTCTATCGAGCTGCCAACGGGATTCGATGCGGTGAAAATGGAAATCGGCATTGGTAACGGTGATGCGCTGATCAGCATGGCGGCGGCCGACCCGCGCAGCCTTTATCTCGGTGTCGAGGTCCATGATCCCGGTATCGGGCGTTGCCTGAACAATATCCACCGACTTGAACTCGCTAACGTGCGCCTGATCAAACACGACGCGATCGAAGTGCTGGCGCAGATGATCCTGCCCGCTTCGCTCGACCGGGTTTTACTGTTTTTCCCGGACCCCTGGCACAAGAAGCGCCATCACAAGCGGCGTATCGTCAATCGGGAGTTTCGTGACCTTATATATGAGGTGCTCAAACCGGGCGCCGTAATTCATGCCGCCACCGACTGGCAGGATTATGCCGAATGGATTGCCGAACAGTTTCTCGCCGACGATCGCTTCGAAAACCTGGGCGATGTGCAGGGTTATGCCGAGTGTCCCGAGTACCGCCCGCCGACCCGCTTCGAACAGCGCGGCCGCGGTCTCGGCCACGGCGTCTGGGATCTTCTGTTCGCCAAACGATAATCGGCTGAATTACCGGGTCATTGCGAGCGTAGCGAAGCAATCTTCTGATTCTGGGAGATTGCTTCGTCGCGTTGCTCCTCGCAATGACTCTGGTTTTCGCGAGAAAGCTTTGTCGCGTTGCTCGCGGCCGTTAAAACACCAGGTTCAGCATGATCAACATGACGATGATGAACAATACCGTCATGACGCCACCGGCTTTCATGAAGTCGGGTACGCGGTAACCGCCCGGGCCCTGGATTAGCGCGTTGACCTGGTGGGTCGGAATCAGGAAGGAGTTCGATGTCGCCAGCGCCACGGTTAGCGCAAACAGCGCAGGGCTGGCGCCGGCGCCGATAGCGATATTGACCGCCAGCGGAACCAGCAATACGGTGGCGCCGACATTCGACATGACCAGAGTGAAAAAGGTGCCCAGGATTGCAACCGCCGACTGGATTATCCAGATCGGCATGTCGCCGACTACCAGCAGGGTTTGCTCGGCGATCCATTTGGCGGTGCCGCTGGTCTCGACCGCGAGCCCCAGCGGGATCAGGCTGGCTAGCAGGAAGACGGTGCTCCATGAAACCGACTCGTAGGCTTCGTCGATCTTGAGTACGCCCGAAATAATCATGCCGATGGCGCCGGTCATCAGCGCGATCGACAGGCGCAGCTCGGTGAACAGCACCATGAACAGCGCCAGCGAGAAAAAGATGGCTGCCCAGCCGACCTTGTTCGGACGGATTTCCTCGCGCGGGTATTCCGAGGTCACGATAACGAAATTCCGGTCGCGCTCGAGGTGCGCCAGCGCACGCCAGGTGGTGTGGGCAAGAATGGTGTCACCGGCCTCGAGCGGTATTTCGCGGATATGCTCACCCTCCATCATGGTTTCGCCGTCGCGGTGCAGCGCCACCATCGCGATGCCGTAAGTCTTGCGCATCCACAAATCGAGCGCCGATTTGCCGATCAGCGCCGATCCCGGCGGAATTACGATTTCGGCGATGCCGGCCTGCGCCGATGACAGCGCCTCGGAAAATACGCGCAAACCTTTCTGGATGTTGAGGCCATATTTGTCGACGAAGTCTTTCAGGTGCTCGGGCGAGCAGAGCACGCCGAGCGAGGAATCAGGGCCGATGTCGAGATCGCGCGACAGGTCGCCGCGGCTCGCGCGCATACCGGCGCCAGCAGCCTTGATCGCGATCACGCGGATCTTGTTGACCGACTCGATGTCGTGCAGCACCTGGCCGACCAGCGGGCTGTCCGCGGGCACGTTGACCTCGAACAGCATGTAGTCGACGCCGTAGATTTCTTCGAGGTACTTGGCGCTACCGGGAGCCGCGGCCGCTGCCTCGGTGGCAGCGGCCGGCAGTACGAAGCGACCGGCGAGAACGAAGTAGACAATGCCGGTGGCAACCAGCGCGAGGCCGATTGGCGTGACCGCGAAAAGGTCATAGGTTTTCATTTGCTGGTAAATCGGCAGCGCCCGGTTCGAGGTCAGGATCAGGTCGTTGAGCAGGATCAGTGGCGACGAGCCGACCATGGTCACGGTGCCGCCGAGAATCGCGGTAAAACCCATCGGCATCAGCAGGCGCGACATCGGCAGCCCCGAGCGCGCCGAGATTCGGCTGACCAC
>CP070646.1:2151822-2211342 GCA_020354435.1 Gammaproteobacteria bacterium | reverse complement strand
GATTACCCTGATCAATGTCGTTGCGGGAACGGCGGACAGGCTGGTCTCGGGTGAAGTCGATTCGGATTGTTACCGAATCGATAATCGTACCCGCGAAATCGAGTTCCCGCAGCAGCTGCTCGGCCCGCGGCTAGCCGAGAAGCCTGTTCGCGACATCCAGCATCTGGCACAAACCTGCTCGGAGTATTTCGAGCGGCCACAGGACATCGAGTGGGCAATGAGCGGGGGCACCATTCATCTGCTGCAGTCACGGCCGATCACAACCCTGGAAAATACCGCCGACCCGGATGGTCGCATGCGCCTTTGGGACAACAGCAATATCGTCGAAAGCTATGGCGGGATTACCTCGCCACTGACCTATTCCTTCGCGCGCGGCGCCTACCAAGCGGTTTATTGTGAGTTCGCAAGACTGCTCGGTATGACCGCTCGGCGCCTGCAACAGCACCGGCAGCTGTATGCCAACATGCTCGGATATATTCAGGGACGGGTTTATTACAATCTTTTGAACTGGTACCGCGCACTGGCCCTGTTGCCCGGTTTTTCGATGAACCGGAAGTTCATGGAACAAATGATGGGCGTCAACGAGGGCCTGCCGGAAGAAATCGTAGCCGAACTCGACCAGGCAAGCCTCGGTGCCCGCATTAACGACGGATTCCAGCTAGCGCGCACGCTGTTTGGCCTGTGGTCAAATTACATACGCTTACCCGCAAAAACCAGGCGCTTCTACCAGCGCCTCGATGCCGCGCTGGCCAATCCCGAAGGCTTGCAACAGATGCGCCTGGATGAACTCGGCGACCACTATCGTGAACTCGAACAGCGCCTGTTGCTGCACTGGGACGCGCCACTGATCAACGACCTGTTCGCAATGATTTTTCACGGCCTGTTGCACGGTCTGGCGCAAAAATGGTGTGGCGAATCGCTCGACAATGACCTGCTTTGCGCCCAGGGCGGGCTGGTCAGCGCCGAACCGGCCAGGCGTATCGGCCGGATGGCGGAAATCGCGGCGGCCGACTCGCGGCTGCTGCATTGCCTGCAAGCGACCAGCGAGGCCGGGCAGGACTCAGCCAATCCGGGTCGGTTCGCTCAATGGCCAGCGTTTGCATCCGAGTTCGAAGATTATCTCGAACGGTTTGGCGACCGCTGCCTCGAAGAACTCAAGCTCGAAAGCAGCACGACCCGCGACGATCCGCGCTTGCTGCTGACTACCGTTACCAGCCTGGCGCAACGTATTGCTCAGGGACAGTTTCCGCCTGCCGTCGATACCGAACAGCCCGCGCGGGAAGCCGAGAGCCGGGTCGAGCGTGCGCTGCGGCGCCATCCGCTGCGTCGATTCGTGTTCGCCCGGGTATTGAAAATCGCACGCCGACTGGTACGCGAACGGGAAAACCTGCGTTTCGAACGCACCCGGGTTTTCGGTCGCGTCAGGCGCATCGTGCTGGAAATGGGAAAACGCCTGGTGGCCGCGAATCGCATCGAACAGGCCCGCGATGTGTTTTACCTCGAGATCGAAGAGCTTCTCGGTACGATCGAAGGTACCGCAACCACGACGCGCCTGACCGACCTGATCGCTTTGCGCAAGCGCAACCAGGACGACTTCCGTAACGCAGCGCTTCCGGACGAACGATTTCAAACCTTTGGCGCGGTGCAGGTAGCCAATGCTTATCGAGGAACCGCTCCCGAGCAGATCAGCGTGAGCGGTGAAACCCTGCAGGGTACGGCTGCCTGTCCCGGGGTAGTCGAAGGCATCGTACGCTGTATCGACGATCCGAAACAGGCGCGCCTGGAGCCCGGTGAAATCCTGGTGGCACAGCGTACCGATCCGGGCTGGGTGATGTTGTTTGCCGGCGCTTCCGGAGTGCTGGTCGAACGTGGCAGTCTGCTCTCGCACTCCGCAATCGTAACGCGTGAACTCGGCATTCCATCGATCGTCGCGCTGCCGGGATTGACCGGCTGGCTGCGAGACGGCGATCGCGTGCGCTTCGACGGCAGCAGCGGTCTGGTCGAGCGGCTTGCCGCCGATGAAACCAGGCCCGCCGAAAAAGCAACGCTCGCCCGGGAGACGGCATGAATCTCGGCGAAGCCATCGTTGCCAGACTGTGGCGCCGGCGCAAATCCCTGCTGCTTGTAGGCATTCTCGTGTCGCTGGTCCCGGGCCTGAATCTGCGCCACCTCGGGGTGGATAACGCACTCGATATCTGGTTTTTGCAGGACGACCCGGCACTGCTCGAATACCGCAGGTTTCAGCAATGGTTCGGTCACGACGAAGCCATTGTCATCGCCTTGAAAGAGGACACCGGCATGCTCAACGTCGACGCCCTCAATCGCGTGCTCGATCTGAGTGATACCATCGCGGAGGTCGACGGTATTGCCGGGGTCAATTCCCTTCTAACCCAGCCTGGCGCCCGCGAAATCTCGTTATCAGCGGGCGGTTCGGTCTCCGGGCAGACCATCACCGAAATAAAACAGTTGCTGCGCGACACGCCCGATCTGCGCGGCCGCTGGCTCAGCGCGAACAACCGGCTGCTGGTACTGGTCGCGAGCATCGGCCCGCAGGTCGACATCGATCACGAGCGGGAACGAATCCTGGTTCAGGTTCGCGAAATACTCGACTCGCGCGGCGGCACCTATCACCTGGCCGGTTTCGGCGTGATTTACTCGGCGTTGAACCAGGCTTCCACCGACGACTCGGCACTGGTCACGACTATCGCCTACGGCCTGATCATGGCCTTGCTCGCCCTGCTTTATCAGAAAGTTAAACCGCTGCTGATCGTCATTACGACCGCGTCACTCGGCGCCACCGCGGTGATGGGTGTCTATGCGGCCGCCGGGCGCGATATCAACATGGTGACGATGATCATCCCGACGCTGATCCTCGTCACCAGCGTGTCGACGTCGGTACACCTGATCCTGAGCATCGCGCGGGTATCGGCGGAGGTCCCGATGTGCGAACGAATCGTTCGCGGCGTTGGCGCCATGTTCTGGCCGTGCCTGATCAATACCGTCACCACGGCCGCTGGATTTCTGTCGTTAATGGCCTCACCGATGCCGGTCATCTACGACCTCGGCCTGTTCGCCGCAATCGGACTGGCTTTCACCTTCCTGTTATCGCTGTGCGTGACATTAAGCTTTTCGGCCGGCACCAGCATTCAATCGGTCAGTGTTCCGATTCGCCGTATCGGGCGCTTTGCCAGGGCCATGACCCGCATCGCGGTTCGATCACCGCACAGGATCAGCCTGGTCGCAATCGGCGTTGCGTTAATCGCCTCGATGGGATTGCGCGATTTACAGATCGACACCTATTCGATCGAATTCCTGTTCGAAGATCATGTCGTACGCCAGGATTCGGCCGCGATCGAGCGCGACATCGGTTCCTACATGAACCTCGATTACACGATCGAACATCCGCACAACGTGCTGCAGCCAGAGATATTCGCCGCCACCGCGGACTGGCAAAACCGGGTCGTCGACGCCGGCCTGGCGCAATGGAGCTTATCAGCGGCCAGCGAGTATCAGAAGCTGGCCGAGAACTCTGCTTTTGCGCTGCCCGCGCTGTCGGAACTCGGCGATTACCTGCCGGCGGAACTGATTCATGGCAGCACGACACTGCGGGTCAGCTTTGGCGTACCGATGCAGTCGGCGCGACAGGTTGGCAACACGATTGATCGCATCAGCGAACTGGCCGGGCTGCCCACCGGGTTCCAGATCAGGCCCGCCGGTTACCTGCCGCTTTACGTACAAATGATGCGGCATATCGTCGAAACCCAGCTGCAAAGTTTTGCACTGGCCTTCGGATTGATCATGCTCGTCCTGTCGCTGTTGTTTCGCTCGGTTCAGCAATTGCTGCTGATTGCGATCTCCAATCTTTTGCCGATACTCGTTTTACTCGGCACCATGGGCTGGCTCGGCATCCGTCTCGATGCCGCCACGGTCACCATCGCCGCGATCGTTTTCGGGCTGATCGTCGATGACACGGTACAGTTCCTGTACCGCTACCGCGAAGAAAGGAAAAACAGCGACGTGCCCGAGGCCTTGTTGAAAACTGCCGATACGGCGGGCCATGCGATGACGATCACGACCCTGGTCATGATTGCCGGATTTTCGGTTCTCGCTCTCGCCGCTATCAAGTCGATCGTCTTTTTTGGCCTGCTGGTGTCGCTGGCGATGGTCGCCGCGCTATTAACCGATCTGCTGGTCCTGCCGGCAGTGCTGGCATTACGGAGTCCCCGTGACAATGCCTAGGGATTCACTCGAGAAGCGGGTCGACTTTACCCGCATTCGCTACGCCCAATGCTGGGAAGACGCCGATGTTCTGCTCGCGGCAGCGGGCGTGAACGGCGATAGTCGTTGCCTGTCGATCGCCTCGGCCGGGGACAACACGCTCGCGCTGCTGAGCGCGGAACCCCGCGAGGTCGTCGCGCTGGACATCAATCCGGCCCAGCTTGCCTGCCTGGCATTGAGGGTTGCGGCTTATAAGACCCTGAACCACGCGGAGCTGCTGGAATTTGTCGGCTCACGCCCGTGCCAGGATCGTCAATCCCTGTATCGCCGCTGTCGCAAGGCGCTCGCCATGCGGGATCGCGAATTCTGGGATCAACGGCCCGCCGACATCGCTCGCGGGATCGGCGTAATCGGCCGTTTCGAGGCCTATTTTTCAATGTTCAGACGACGCCTGCTGCCGCTGATCCATCGCCGGGCCACGATTGCCGAGCTGACACGGCCCAGGTCAGCGGATCAGCGTAAACGCTTTTATACCGAGACCTGGAACAACCGGCGCTGGCGTATTCTTTTCCAGCTCTTCTTCTCGCGTTTTTTCATGGGTCGCGCCGGACGCGACCCGGAACTGTTTCGTTACGTGCAGGGCAGCGTGGCAGCGCGGATTCTGCAACGCACAGAGCATGCGCTGACGGTACTGGATCCGGCCCAGAATCCCTATCTCTGCTGGATATTGCATGGCGATCACCGCTACGCGCTGCCGAGCGCCTTGCGCGCCGATAATTTCGACTCGATTCGCGACAACCTGAATCGCCTGCACTGGCATTGTGATTCGATCGAGGATTACCTCGCCGCACAACCCCCGCAGCAGTTCGACGTGTTTAACCTGAGCGACATATTCGAATACAGCTCGGAGTCGGAATACACGCAAATGCTGCAATCCCTGCTGGCGGCTGCCAGACCCGGGGCGCGCCTGGTTTACTGGAATATGCTGGCGCCGCGCAGCCGCCCCCCGAGCATGGCGCATCGATTGACGCCACTGACGTCGCTGGCGACGAAACTGCACGCGCAGGACAAGGCGTTTTTCTACAGCCGGCTGGTTATCGAGGAGGTCATGGCATGATTCCCGCTACGCTTGCGATCGCCGCTATTCTCATCGCCCTGTTGTCGATGCTGGTTTTGCTCGGCGGTCAACGTGCCGAAGCGCTGTTGACGGCCGAAGTCAGGCGCAAATTGCTGCATATCGTGATGGGCAGCGTCAGCCTGATCCTGCCGCTGATATTCGACACGGCAGTTCACGTATGGTGGCTGGCCGGGCTGGCTTTTTGCCTGCTGATGATTATTCGCAGAATCCGCTTGTTGAAAACCAGGATCGGTGGCGCAATACATACCATCGATCGCGATTCGATTGGCGATCTGTGTTTTCCGCTCGGTGTCGCCACGCTGTTTTCGCTGGCCGGAGACAACTACCTGCAGTACCTGGTACCGATGCTGATTCTGACCTTCGGCGACTCGCTGGCCGCGCTGGTGGGAATTCACTATGGCCGATTTCGTTTTCCGACACTGGATGGGCATAAAACGGTCGAGGGTTCGCTCACCCTGTTCGGCATCAGCCTGCTGTGCGTCGTCCTGCCCTTCGGCATCAGCGGAAAGATCGAACTCGGCCCGCTGATGTTGATCGGTTTGAATCTCGCGCTATTGATCACCCTGGTGGAGGCAATTACCTGGCGCGGTATCGACAATTTCGTCCTGCCGCTGGTCGCCTTCTATTTGTTGCAAGCCTATCTGCCGCTGGACGTCGCCAGCCTGCTGTCGCAGGCACTGTTGAACAGCGCCCTGCTGCTGGCGGCTCTCGCCATGCTGTACCGGCTGCAAGCGGAAAAGGAGTAGCCCGTGCAGGCGCAACAGACCATTTGTACACGCAACATCAATGGCGAGATCACGGGCCACTGCGACCTGTGGTGGCGGAACACGCCGCCCGACCCGAATCACCACATCGGCCTGATCGGTCGTTTCCATGCCGACGATAGCGACAGCGCGCAGCGGCTGCTCGAAAACGCGGGCAACAGGTTAAAAGCCGAAGGTTGCACACTGGCGCTGGGTCCGATGGATGGCGATAGCTGGCATAGCTATCGTGCGACGACCCGGGCCGGCACACGGCCGGCGTTCGTCATGGAACCGTCGGTCGACGACACCCTGGCGGGTTATTTTACCGCCGCGGGTTTCAACCTGCACTCGCGTTATATCTCGGCGGAAATGGATCTCGACGGCGCGCGGATTTCCAACCGTTACAGGCTGCTGAGCTGGTTCCTGGGCAAGCGCTTGCGCCTGCGCAATCTCGATATCGAAGATTACGACGCCGAAATGGAGCGTATTCACCGATTCTGTTGTCGTGCGTTCGCCGACAATCACCTGTATACGCCCATCGATGCGCGCGAATTTTGCGCGCTGTATGAGCCGCTGAGGGCGCATATAAATCCCGAGCTCGTTTTTATCGTCGAAAAGGACGGTCAAATCCTGGGGCTGCTGTTTGCGATTCCGGATCTGAATCAGCTACAGCGGGGTGAAGCGATCGATACGCTGATCTTCAAAACGCTGGCGGTGGCGCCGGAAATGCGCGGACGTGGTATCGCTTTCCTGCTCATGTATCGCGGACTGCGTGCGGCAAGAGCAGCAGGCTATCGCAGGATCATTCATGCGCTGATGTATCGCGACAACCGTTCGCGCGGATTCAGCGATAACAATCAGGTCGATGTCATTCGTGAGTACGGCCTGTTTTCGAGAGAACTATAAAATGAATCTTTACCAGGTCTTCAGTCAGCAGATTGCACGCCAGCCCGACGCAATCGCAATCATCGATGCAATACGCGAGCGCAGCTGGACTTTTACCGAAATCGAAAACGCATCGGCGAACATGGCCGCGCGGCTGGCGGCAGCCGGACTGCGCCAGGGAGACGGAGTCCTGTTGCTGGTCCCGATGTCGATCGATTTATACGTAACCCTGCTGGCGTGTTTCCGACTTGGCCTGGCCTCGGTAATCGTGGATCCGTCGGCCGGTCGCGAATACATCGACCGCTGCTGCCGGCTCTACCCGCCCAGGGCATTTATCGCGACGCCCAGGGCCCACCTGCTGCGGCTCGGTGTACCGGCTCTGCGCGAAATTCGCTACCACTTCTCGACCTCGAGACTGGTTCCGGGCACCGCTCATCTGCCGCTGGATAAGCGCGCCCGCGGGGCGGCCTTATGTGCCGAGGTGCCGGATTCGCAGGCCGCGTTAATCAGCTTTACCAGCGGCACGAGCGGGCAGCCCAAGGTAGCCATGCGCAGCCACGGCTTCCTGCTCGAGCAACATCGGGTTATCAATCGAAACCAGCGAGCGACAGCAGGGAGCTCGAGCCTGACCCTGTTTCCGGCCTTCGTGTTATCCAATCTCGCCGCCGGAATAACCAGCATCCTGGCCGACGTCGATCTGCGACAGCCGCAACGAATCGATGTCATCGAACTGCTCCGGGCCTTGCGCCGCCACA
Organism: Gammaproteobacteria bacterium; assembly: GCA_020354435.1. GTDB lineage: Bacteria > Pseudomonadota > Gammaproteobacteria. The sequence continues at coordinate 2,203,603 of CP070646.1, read as the reverse complement.
AACCAGACAGCCTGGGATTGCAACCGGTGGTAATGGCACGGCTGATCGAGTTCTGCCGCCGCTCCGGCCAACAGCTGGAGGGAAGTTTTACCGTCTACAGCGGTGGCGCACCGGTATTCCCCGGATTGCTCGAGCGATTCCGCCAGATTGCGCCCGAAGCCAGGCTGGTCAGCGTCTACGGCTCGACCGAAGCCGAGCCGATCGCGTTGTCGGAATACGCTAGCGAACAGGTCGATGCCGCGAATCGATGCGACAAGGGTTTGCTGGCCGGGCGGCCCGTGCCCGAAATCGAGCTACGTATCGTGCGCATCGACGAGAATCGCGATCAGCACGTACTGGACCGTGATTCGTTCGACGCCATGTGCCTGTCCGATGGCGCAATAGGAGAAATCGTCGTCAGTGGCAATCACGTGCTGCCTTCCTACCTGAATGGCGACGGCGATCATGCCAACAAGTATCGCGTGGCGGGAAGCAGCTGGCACCGAACCGGGGATGCCGGCAGCATCGATAGCGCGGGCCGCCTGTGGCTCGCCGGGCGTTGTGCGGCACGCATCGAGGATGAGCGCGGCACCCGTTATCCGCTGGGTATCGAAGCCAGCGCTACCGAGTTTGCAGGGGTCGAGCGCGCAGCATTGATCGGTCATCACGGTCAACGCCTGCTGGTGATCGAGTGTCATCAGGCGCAACGGGGATTGGTTGAAGAACAGGTGCGGGAATCTCGAATCGCGGATGAAATCGATGATTTACGCTTCTTATCCAGAATTCCGGTGGACCGTCGCCACAATGGCAAGATCGATTATCCCCGCCTGCACGAGTTGCTGAACTGAAGTTTATACCGGCGAATTTGACTAACGGAGCACAGATGAAAATTGAACACACACCCCGCAAGGACATAGATTCGCTGCAACGGCTGAATCAGCTGGCATCGAAAAATGCATATGACATCGAGGACCTGGACTGGTCGCTGAATGTCGATCGAAGCAAGTTGTGGGCGCCACCGGCGATGTCGCCGCTGACTTACCTGCCGAGTTTCGACCGGCTCGACGAAGCACAACAGTTGCGCTACAACCAGATTTTCGCACTGGCGATCTGCGAACAGTTCATCTGGTTCGAAACCAATTTCCTGATCGACGCGATGGAGTCGGTAGTGAGGCAATTCAACGTGCCCGACGAAATGGTCACCGCGGTCAACTTTCTCACCGACGAAGAGATCAAGCACACGCGGATGTTCTGGCGCTTGTTGCAAAAATCCGAACCAGAGTGGTACGCGCAACGCGAATTTCGCATCTTCCGCATGACACCGGGCCAGCAATTGGTGACGCGAGCGATGCTCAGCTGGCCCAAACACATCCTGGTGTGGATCTGGATCGCGATCTTTTTCGAGGAACGCACCACTGACTACTGTCGCCAGTACGTCCAGTTCGACAGGCAGAACCCGGATTCACTGGATCCGAGTTTCCTGCAGGTACATCGTTTTCATTTCCGCGACGAGGCGCGCCACTTCCAGCTGGATCAACACCTGCTCAGCTGGGTTTACGATCGCGCGCCGCGGTGGAAATGCCGGCTTGCGGGTCGAATGTTTTACCGGGTGATGCGCGGATATACCGCGCCGCGCAATACCGCGCTGCAGACATTACGGCAACTGGCGCGGGAATTTCCCGATCTGAATCAAAGCGTGGTGCCCGCGCTGGTGCGTGAATTACCCCTGCTCGGCCAATCGCGGGAGTATCACCAGATGGCGTTTTCACGCAAGGCGGTCAAGAATAGCCTGGCATTATTTGCCGAGTATCCGGAACTGGATTGCCTGTGGCCGCTGTTTCTGGTGGAGACCCGGGAAGCCAACCAGCCGGGTGGTTCAGCCGCCCTTTTAGCGGGAGTGGCCGCGGGAAGTGTTAACTCCAATTGACGAACGGTCTGAGACACCTCTTGTTATTTCTATAGGCGGCTAAACGGTCTCTACCTGCGTCACCGTTCCCCACGAACAAATCGGGAACCAGCTTAAATACAGGCGATACTGATTACAGAACCTGGTTCCAGAAAAATTTTATCCGGAACCCGCAGAATGCAGGGCTTCATGGCCGGATCTTGACCCGATAACTGCGACATATGGTTATAATCGTTTTATTTGCATTGTCTAATAACCACCTGGTGCAAGATGCAAGCCAGCAAACACTACCAAAAAGGGGCGCATCTACTTGTCGATCCCGCGTTCACACTGGCAAGGATTAAGCCATACATGTCCGCAATGGGAATCACCCGCATTGCCAATGTCACCGGCCTGGATCGCATCGGAATTCCGGTAGTCATGGTGTGCCGCCCAAACTCGCATTCGATTGCCGTATCGCAAGGCAAAGGATTCACACTCGATGCGGCAAAAGCTTCGGGACTAATGGAATCGATCGAAACCTGGCATGCAGAGCGCATAGATTTGCCGCTCAAGCTTGGCAACTTCGACGATCTATCAAATGCACACCCGATGGTTGATATCGAACGCTTGCCGGCGATGCGTGATAGCCTTTACCACGACAAGCTACCGATCCTGTGGATCGAAGGCACCAACCTGATTGACGAGTCATCGGTCTGGCTGCCATACGAAACTGTGCATACTTTTTATGCCCATCCCGCACCGTCGGGCAGCGGTTGCTTTGCACAAAGCAGTAATGGTCTTGCCTCCGGAAACCACTACCTGGAAGCGGTATCGCATGCGATTTGCGAATGCGTCGAGCGTGACTCAACCAGCCTGTGGTACCAAAAAAGCAAATCAGAAAGAGATGCCGTAAAGCTCGATCTTGACAGCGTCGACGATGAAATCTGTCGACAATTGATAGCGCAGTTACAAGCCGCAAACCTGTCGGTAACGGTCTGGAACACCACCAGCGACAGCGGAATCCCGAGTTTTGACTGCATACTGCTCGACCCGCAACAGGCACTCACGCTGCCGGGGCTGGGAGCTGGTTGTCATCCCTGTAAATCGATCGCACTGGCACGAGCACTTACAGAGGCGGCGCAGGTGCGCACGACCTACATCGCAGGGTCACGCGATGATTTGACCCACCGGGAATTTATGGCCCCGGAACTGGAACAAAGAAACCGCCTGCTACGCGGGATAACCGGGGATAATAGCGGTGTTGTGGATTTCAGTGATATTGCTGACCAGAATTTTGCTACTTTCGAAGAAGATGTCGACTGGCTGCTAGCACAGCTAGGTAATATCGGCATCGATCAGGTCGTTTGCACCAACTTGAGCAAGCCGGCATTCGGCATTCCGGTGGTGCGCGTTGTTATCCCCGGTCTCGAGGGTCCACACGACGAAGACGATTACATTCCGGGCCAACGCGCCCGTGCTATCGCCGAGCAATCATCGTGAGAGCTGTCGTTTTTGCCGGGCCGAGTATCTCTCGCAACGAAGTGGAGGCATTCCCTGGTGTCGAGTGGCGGCCACCGGTATCACAGGGAGATGTTTATCGGGTCGCACGAACTGCGCCCGATTTCATCGCCATCATCGATGGCTATTTCGAGGGTGTACCCTCGGTCTGGCACAAGGAAATACTGTGGGCCATGTCAAGTGGCATACACGTGCTTGGCGCCAGCAGCATGGGCGCACTGCGCGCCGCCGAGTTGCACCAGTTTGGCATGCGTGGCGTGGGCGAAATTTTTGAGAATTTTCGCGATGGAAAGCTGGAAGACGACGATGAGGTCGCGGTGTTACACGGACCGGCGGAACTGGGATATCCATTGCTTTCACTGGCAATGGTTAATGCTCGCAAATCGATTACCGCGGCGATAGAGGCTTCGATAATCACCCAGCCTGTCGGTGCATCCCTGCTTGCGCAGGCCAAATCCATTTTTTACCAGGAACGCCAGTGGCCGCGAGTGTTTGAGCTGGCACAGGAATCAGGCATCAGCGCCGGCGAACTTGCGGCATTTGAATCCTGGCTGGAGCGTAATGAGCAGGATTTGAAACTAGAGGATGCCAGGGCGATGCTCGCCGAACTGGGCGAGTTAATGGAAACCACGCCGGGACCGTTTCACTGTGATTATTCGTTCTCGTGGACCGTGATGTGGGACAGCGTGGTATCCGGCGACACCGGCCAATCACCAGTTGAGGCCGACGCTGAGCGGATCGACATCGAGTCGCTCGTCGTCGACGAACTCAGGCTGAATCCGCAGCATTACCGACAGATAATTCTACGCGCGCGATTAAAACAATTGGCACGGCGTGAAGCGGGACGGGCGGGTATTGAGACCGACGAAACGCAAACGCGCAAACAGCTTCAGAAACTGCGTGAATCGCTCGCATTGTATACCCATGCAGAACTCAGCACCTGGATCGAGCAAAACGACTGGGATTCCAGCCATTTACAACAGGCGCTCGAACTCGAGCAACAGTGCAAGACAGTTGTCGATAAAATGGGTGAAATCGATAATCGAATATTACTCGACGAATTAAGGTTTGACGGCAGCTATGCGGCGCTGAAAACACAAGCCGAAGCCAGGCGCAAGGTCGATTTGTCATCCTTCGACGGAACTGACATCAAGCCGCCACAATTGCTCGCCTGGTATTTCGAGTCACAGCTAGATGAATCCATCCCACCCGATCTTGACGAGTATTTATCGGCAACGGGTTTTAGCGATCGCGCGGAATTTTATCGACTGCTCGAGTATCACTACCTCACTACGCTTGCAATCGAAGATGAAAAGCAGTAGAACTCTAAACCGGTATTAGGATTTACAACAGCAACTATAAATACTAAGGGGGACATGGCAGTTCGACCCAAATACCCGGGCGGAACCCGGTTCCGTCTATATCCGCAGGCTCCGATTCTTGATCCCACGCGCGAGCCAGAGGTCGTTATCGTGTCCAATCCGGCGGGAAGCGTAGGTCCCGGTCCAGAAGACGATCGCATGTACGCGATCAATCCCGTCGACAAATGGCCGCCCTATGGCGTGCAAACCCGCCGCGACGGTTCACCTTACCTGTACCTGCCCCCGTGGGATGGTGATATTCACCCGCCGGCCCTGCCGGATGCGGATGGACATTTCGATTACCTGGACGAGGACTCGCCGGAATTCCTGGTTGCGCACCTGTTCGGTTGTGTGCGTTTTGTGCAGGACGTCTGGGACGGCTATTTCGGGGAGACGATCGAATGGCACTCGGCCGATGCCTTCGACAAAATGGAACTGGTCCATCTGCCCAGCTACGACAATAGCCGCATCGGCTTCGGTTTTATCGAGTTCGGTTCGAGTGAAAGCAAGAGCGGTATCTTCTCGCTCGACGCTACCAATTTTGACATCATCGCGCACGAGGTTGGGCACGGCATTATTTACAGCACCGTTGGCCTGCCGGACCCCGAAGGTGAAACCGGTGAGTACAATGGCTTCCACGAATCGGCCGCCGACCTGGTTGCCATCATCTCCTGTCTGCACTTCGATTCGGTTGTGGAAGAATTGCTGAAAAATACCGAGGGCAATCTCTACACACTCAACCGGCTCAATCGCATCGCCGAGCTAAGCCGGAACGAGCAGATACGGCTCGCATCGAACACGGTCACCATGTCGCAGTTTATCGACGGCTGGCGCCGGGAGCATGTGCTGTCGCAACCGCTCACCGGCGCGATATTCGACACGATGATCGATATCTTTCACGAACAATTACTCGAGCGTGCACTGATCAGCCCCGAGGTCGAAGCGCTCGCCGACCGCTACGAGTACCAGCCACGCTACCAGGCACTGGTGCAGGATATGTTCTCTGACGCTTATGCCGGCGAAAAGCCGGCGTTCAAGGAGGCGTTACTGGATGCGCGTGACATCGTCGGTCACTACCTCGCTGAAACCTGGCGCCGTCTGCCCGCCGACTATTTGAGTTACCTGCAGGTCGGCGACACCTTGTGCGAAGTCGATCGGGATTTTTCCGGCGGCGAGTACACCGAGATCATCATTGAAAATTTTGAGTATCGCGAGATTGGCCGGGTGCCAATAGGACCGCAACTGGCCAAATTGCCGCGCGAAAACCATATGGATTCGTCGCGCTGGATGTCTCCTGGCCGCTGGGAATTCGATGCGCAAATGCGGGAGTCTTATTGAGCAGCTCAATGTATTAACGAATGCAGAACCCAGCCAAGGGTAATAGCGGCTGGATACCGAGAGTAGACAACAACTAAAACCACAAGAGGAGGGATGTTATGAGCAACTTAATGATGCCATCGAGGGTGTTGCTGTACGGTCGTGTGGTACAGGGCATCAGGATCGATGTGCGCGTCTTTGACGCCGGGATCGGTGGCGTACCTGGACTTGGAAGTAACCGATTTTTACGCGAACAGTTCGATCCAAGCCATATAGGCAAGCAAGAACCTTGTTTTGCGATGATTTACGGCTTCGAATTCGAAGCGCATTATCATGATTTGATGGCGCCCACGATCATGCTGGTGCACGGAGAAGGCCTCGATTACAGTCGGGGTCGCAGAGTCGTTGCCGCGACCGCTGCCGCGGCTGCTTCTCATGAAGCTACAGCTCAAGATGTAGCTGGCGCTGCCGCTTCCGCTGCCGACGGAGCTGGCGCCGCCGAGATAGCTGCCGCCGCCGCTGCCGCTGCAGCTGCAGGAGAAGAAGGAGCTACCGCTGCCTCGGTAGCCGCCGCTGCAGCCGCCGCGTCCGCTGCCGATCCTTATATTGGTCGGGTAGATAAACCGTTTCCGGATTTCGCAGACAATGTCAGGATCTGGCCTTACGACAAGGCGGACTTTTCGATGCGGCTCGACCCCTGTTCCGGGCCGATCGAATCGATCCTGCTCGAAGCCGAAATCGACGAGGCGGAAATCGCGGACGAAATGGCCGGCAGAAAGGTGAGCGGCAGAAAGGTCGGTGGCTACCTGGGCCGGGGGCGTAAAGTGAGCGGCAGAAAAGTCGGCATTAGCGGCCGCAAAGTTCGCGGCGAATAGTTGCGTTTAATTCAATCCGGCTTTACGTAAACCCTCGATGAAATGCGTGGTTTCGTCGGGGTACTTGTCCGGCATCATCAGGCTCCACTGCTCCAGGGAAAAATCCGGATGCGCCGACAGCGTTCTGCGCGCATATCTCTGGGCCAGATCCAGTTGCCCCAGTTGCGCGTAGCTGGCGGCCAGAATGCGGCTGCCCTCGGTTGGATTGTTCATTTGTTCAACCGCGTTGATCGCATCCTGGTACTGCTTCAGGTTGTAGTAAGCGCCTCCCAGGTTCCACAGGTACTCGTCGGGATAAAACGGATTCAGGTGCATTGCTTTTTTGATTAATGCCACCGCCTCGTCCGAGTGCCCGGAATGCGCATAGGTATCCGCGAGATCCGCGATCACGTCGGCGTCGTTGGGGTTCAGCTGCAGTGCGCGCAAATAAGCGTTGATCGAGGCCTCATGATTTTTCTGATAAAGCGAGATAAAACCTACCCGGGCGTGGCCGCGCGCATCACCATCGTCCAGTGTTACGGCTTGCCTGGCAAGATCCAGAGCATGCTCCAGGGTATCATCGGGATACTCAGACCATGAAAACAGCCACTCGAAGTTAAGCGTTTGTGCGATAGACGACAATGCACGCGCGTAACGGGGATCGAGTTTTGCGGCTATTTCGTAGTATTTTCTTGCCTGTCGCAAATCTTCACGGGTATATCGATAAATATGCTGTTGCCCTTTGAGCACCATATCGTAGGCTTCATGGTTGCCGGGCATACGCACGTGGTTTGCGCTTTCTTCGCTGCTGATTTTTACCGCGCAAACATTACAAATGATCGCGGAAATATCATCCTGTACTTCAAAAATATCATCAAGATTGCGATCGTAATGTTCGGTCCAAACGGTTTGATCCTTGTGAGTATCGACAAGCTGGATCGAAATCCGAACTCGATTACCGGCAGTACGGATACTTCCGTCCGCAATGTAACGAACACCCAGTTCACTACCAATTTGCTTGGCCGATTTCGTTTTGTCTTTGTAGGTAAATGAAGAATTACGCGAAATGACAAACAGGTTATGAAACTTGGCCAGATTGGTGATGATGTCTTCGGTGATACCTTCGGAAAAGTACTCGTAATCCGGATTGCCGGTCGAGTTTTTAAAAGGCAGCACCGCAATGGACGGCCGCACCGACAAACGATCAGTATACATGTCCGCGGGCTCTACCATAGCTGATTGTCGCGGACTGGCAACCATCAATGCAGTCGGCGCATCTTTTACGATACGGAAGATTCCAATCGGTTCCTCAATGTTCTTAAGCCGACGTAAACCGAGATTTTCGTAGTTGAAATATTTCGAGTTTTTTACTTGCTCATGCACCGCGCTGGATATAAATACACCACCCGGATCACAAAGACCCTCGATACGGGCAGCGATATTAACCGCGTCACCAAAATGATGTCTGGTATCATGCAGGACGTCACCCAGATGGATACCGATTCGAAAACGTATTTTACGGTGTCCGGGAAATTCCTTGCTGTATTGTGCGGCGCTTTCCTGTGTTTTGTTAGCAAAGCGAACTGAATTCACTGCGCTGGAAAAAATGGCGAAAAATCCGTCACCCCGAATATCGAGGATTTCCCCGTCGAATTCGTCGCAGCCTCTGGCAAACAGATCGGTAAGTTCGCGAATGGCCTTGTGGGTAGCCTCTTCATCGTCCTGCATCAGACGCGTATAACCAACCACGTCCGCAAACAGAATGGCTTTCAGCTCTCGCCGGCTCTCGTTGTTGCTGGTTTCAACCACTGAACTTACTCTCTCGGATCGACAATAATTGGTTTGGCGCGGGAATTTTTGCCTAACTCAGAGGCCAGATCCACCGGGTCCCGGAGCCTCGTCCGAAAGCGACGTCTACCTTTTTATCAAGGGCTTCGCTCAATGGGCCTCTGGCGGCGCTCCATTCATTCGAAAGAAGGCCGACAATATTAACATCACCGTATTCACCATCATAGAAATACCCCTCTCGCATACATCCTTCATTGATGAATCCGAGACGTTTTACGAGACCAGCCGACCCGATATTGTCCGTGTGGACATATGTGGTAATGCGATGCAGTCGCAATTGGAAAAAAGCCAGATCCAGCATTAAACCCATGCTTCGCAAAGCGACTCCACAGCGGCGCCTGTCCTTTCTCATGTAGATAAAAATCACGCCGTTCCCATTGGCGTAACTGATGTCCTGAATCCCGGTATGCCCAATCGGATCATCATCTTCATCGCGGATCGAAAACAGATAATTGGTGCTGGGTTCAGAATGTTCGAGGTCGTTTTGCCATATTTTTTGCAGGGATCGAGCATTCAATGGCACGGACAATTTGCTCTCGATCAGGGACAAATCCTTGATATCTTCGTACCACACGGAAATATGCTCCACATCACTAACCGTGAGTGGTCTCAGGTAGAAATGCTGGACGTTACTGTCCCGCTGCTGGTTCATATCAAGATCTGGTTAATCATGGCATTGATTTCAACATACTTGAATCGTTTCCCGTGGAACTCCTTCCCATTTCCCTGAAAATAATGATGTTAACACTACTGCGCAGCTATCACGAATATTCGCACATGATTGCCTTCTCGAATGCGGGTAACCCTGTATGGCTAATCATGCAATCCTGGCTAATGTTAACCTTCTGGTAAGTCAACAGGAAATTGAACTCAGGCGACAGTGTTACAAATTTTTGTCTTCAATCCCTGGGCAGAATCAGTTTGATTTTAGAAAAAAGGGTTTTCTAAATTATCCAGGTAATAGCTATATTGTTTCTGGCATAACCTTACTGAATGTCATGCCGAAAAATACAGCCTTTAGTAGCATTGGAGCAAATTAATCTAGAGCCCACAGTAAGTAATTGAGTGATGCCAGGGGTGGAATCGGACTATCCGATAACAGGCGCTCTGATTTATGAGTGGAACTTCAGCCAACGTCGAACTGCGCTCCTTCACTCGATCAACTTCTATGCTTTATTGGGAACACGGCATAGTAGCCCGGCCAGTAGTCACGATAGCCCGGACCGCCGTTGTCGGTGGCACCTGCGGCCAGCGCAGCCTGATAGAAGGCCTCGACCTCTTGCCGGCTTCTTGCCTCGAATGCGAGATGAGTCGGCACGACGTCCGCGCGCACAATCCAGAAGTCGGTATTCTTGCCGTCGTTGAAGCCGGCCGCCTCGCCGTCCTCCAGGTTGTTCTTTTAAGCGAGGGGCGCCAGGGCCTGCACGTAAAAGGTCTTTGACTTGTTTTAGTCGCTCACGTGTAGCGTGGTATGTGCGATCATGACCGGATTTCCTGCTGGTTTCAGAGTTGTACCTTAATAGACAGGTAGTTCGATCTTTGCAGCCTGGACTGTCGGGGCACAGCCCGGAAAACCTAGGCAGTTTCCTTGCCTAATTGATCGATCAGAGCGCGAAGCAAATCCGTTTCAGTCAGAATGCCGACAATCTGGCCGTTATTGTCTAAGACGGGCAGACCCCCAATTCGATTATCGACCATTTGCCTGGCCGCCTCTGCCAGCGGTTCGCCAGGTGCTACCGTGACGACCGGGCTATGCATAACTTCCGACACTTCCACATGTGCTTCGCCGAAATGCATGGCAGCAATTTTCAGGTCACGAAGAGTAAGAATGCCAACAATCTTTTCGCTTTCATTGATAACAGGGATATGATGCAGATCCTTTTCCTGCATTATCTCGGACGCCTTCCAGTAGTCCGTGTCGACACGAACGGTGATTGGTGCACGCGACATATAGTTCTCTACTCGCATCGTGGTTCCCTCATGGATTGATGCCGAAAGTTTAAAGGCTGCATTTTCCTGCTACAAGCTGAGATATGGGTATTATTAAGATATTGAAAGAGGATTAATAAATTATTTGATTATTGGGTCAATTTCCTTCAAAAATGGGAAGTACAGGATCAGGTCATGGCCGAGCCCCAGTAATTAGAGCCACCCTGAATGTGGGATTTCACGATAACTCTGAACCGGGGAGATCACGAAATAAGCTCCATCGCTAATGAACGAACAATGGACTCTAAGTCCTCGTGCCACCCACCGGGTAACCCGTTGAAAATTAAGGAGAATGGTGCCCAGGGGCGGAATCGAATTGCCTGGATAAGCTGATGATTTCGTTAGATTATTTAATCCATCAAAGTAAATTGTTACAACATTTTTACCAACAAAAATTCTGGTTTTCGGCCTTACTAATGCTTTAGCTACAATTGAAATCGGCTTTAGAAAATAGGGTGACAGTTTACTTAATTCAAAGATAAGTAATCTGTCTCGATAATTACCAGCGTGGATTCTCGGGTCACCGTGAAGAAAGATTTGTGTCCCATCGCTTCACTGCCGCTCCGGGGCCGGATCGACCTCATGAACCTCGTGCACCACACCGGGATTCCCGGGTGCAAAGCTCGCCTCGGCAGTCGGCATGATGCTGCGACGGGCATTGACGACTTCGCGGTAGCCGATGTAGACCCCCGATACGATGATCAGTGCCATGCCGACCAGAGTATTCCACGACGGAACCTCGTCGAAAGCGAGGTAACCCAGCGTCGCCGCCAGCGGCAGGTAGGCATACTCGAACGGCGCTACGGCGCCGACATCGGCAATCTGGTAGGCCCGGGACAACAGCGTCCATCCGACCATGCCGATGGCGCCCAGCAGGATGAGCCAGGGCAGGATACCGAAGGTAAAGGCCTCCCAGCTCCAGCGCAGGTGCGCGGCCTGTGTGCCGATATCGAACAGGGCGTTGAGCGTCCATCCGACCGGCAACACCAGCACCCCCGCGAGAATGATGGTGTAGGCGCCCGCGACCATGGCCGTGTCGCGGTCGCCGATTCGTCGCGCCAGCATCTGCGATGTCGCGTAGCTGCAGGCGCAAATCAGCGGCAGCACCGAGACCCACTGAAACGAGTCCGCGCCCGGTTTCATCGCGATGATGACGCCGATAAACCCGAGCACCAGCGCGCTGATCCGGTGGATGCCGATGTGCTCCTTCAGAAACATCGCGGCAAACAACGCCGTGATCAGGGGCGCGGCGAAAAAAATAGTCGTCACCGCCGCCAGGGTCATGAAAGGGAACGCCGCGTAGTAGAGCGAAAAGCCAAAAGCGAACAGCATCGCGCGTGCGACGTGAAGCGGCCACAGCGGTGTCAGGATCCGGTGTGGAGAGCCGAAATACAGGATCAGTGGCACCATGACCAGCGAGCAGACCACCGCTCGCACCAACAGCAACGGCCAGACCGAGAAATCGCCGAGCAACGACTTCATCATCGCGTCCTGGAACACGAACAGCAACATCCCGAGAATAATCGCGGCGATGCCCTGATGCGTGCGGCTGGCGGGCACGTCCACCGTGGTTGCGATTGTGCTCAACTCCGATTCCTCGTTCCTTTTTTAAGCCCGGCGCACCGCGGGATATGGCGGCTATTAGTACTCGATTTTCCCGGTTTTACCAAACAAAAAAATCGATCGACCCGATCGGACATCCCTGAAGGAAAACCGGGAAAGATTTATTTAATCGTTAAAAATATTGTTGCATTGCCCGGCCGTTTTGTTGCTAGAATTTGCCATCGCGGATATCAGTGGCGATTCAAGCAATGCCAGCCCGACGAACCTATTTACGCTCCCTGGGTCATTTGCGAGCGATCACCCCCCTGTCGATCGGTTGGATCGCGGTGTCCCTGTCCGTGAGCGGGCCGGCCGCGGATTTTCATCTAGAGGTCGACGAGGACCGTATTTCGATCAGCAGCAGTGGCGCCGACATCGGCGATATTCTGCGCAGCCTCGCCGAGGAGGCTGACTTTCGGCTTCTGATGCCGGCCGACCTGTCGAGGCAGTCAACCAGCCTCCAAATGCAGAATGCGCCGCTGAAACGGGTGCTCAATCGGTTACTGAGGGATGATAGCTTCGTGATCATCACCGGCGACGATGAGCGCGTCGTGGCGGTCCATGTCCTGCCCCGAGGCAACGAGCAAACCGTTTTCCAGGAGATAGATGATCATTCGAATTCAGACACCGAAAGCCAGCATCTTACTCCTGAGAATCCCCAGGTAGGTGCGGACGAATCAGTCAACCCGATTGAACCAATCGATAACGATCCGTGAATTACCTAGACAGTTGACATGTTTGCCGCTTCGGCGTTGAATCTGTTTCCCTGGTTCGATAGGCGATTGCAACAGTTGCGTCCGGTGTCATCTTCAATGCTGCCAGCCGGAACCATAGGCAAAGTTCAGGCAACGGCGGTCGTCATGGCTGTCCATCTGCTAAAAGATGGAAAATTGTTCGATCCGAAACCGGAGCTACAGAGAACCAGAAGTAAGCCTTTCTTGTCCCGTACTCTGGCCAAGGGCATCGTCCCAGGCACCGTCTGGTTGGCCGACTACACCACCGCGGCTAAAGATGTCTGCATAGTCGTAATAGGAATCAGGCACCAGGCTTCAAACTGATCTGGGGCTATCGATTGCCGAATGCAAAATTGCTCTGGCGCCGATATTGATGGTATGCAGCCTTGCAAGGCGACTGTCTACCAACCCATGATGTCCCAATTCATGAACTTCACCAAAGACCTGATCCCCTGCCTCAGTTCTTTTCTTGTTCAGGGGATCGAAATATTTAATGGATGATTTGGGGACTGAGTATGCCGCGCTTGAAATAACGCAATTTGATTTGATCTTCTCCATGTATAAATCCTCAAAATTGCTGACAAATCATCGTTACCAGTCAAAACAACAGGGCTATCACCGATTACAACGGCGGATCAGGTCGGTTCTCTATTGAACAATTTACCCTGAACCATCCTGCAATAGAGTATCGATCCTGATTTGAAACCAGCACTTCGTGCGGAAACTCTTCACTAAGAAAAACCACCAATGTCCCGAGAACCGGTGTTACACGAATTCCGTCTCTATCTTGTTGATTGCGATATAAAACCAACTCCCCACCATCTTCGGGTAACCACTCAGGGTTTAAGTAGGTGGCCAGTGAGAGGATGCGGTTGGTTTTTCCGTTAAAGGCATCTACATGTCTCTTGTAATAATCTCCAGGAGAGTAATGGGCAAAATGGCTTTCAAACGAAAACAACCCAAGAAACAATCGACGATTCAGGTAAGCCTGTAACTGGGTAGCCCAATTCAACCACTGGGTTCCTGCATCGCTCTCCCCATTGATCCAGCAGATTTCGTCACTTCGCACAAAGTGATTCTTCATGTATTGCCGCTCACGGCCAATGCCTGCATTTTCAAATTTACTTCCAGACATTTGGATCACGTGGTCGAATAGAATCGCGCTTAGACCAATGGGAAGCGCCGCCGGGTTAATGCTATAGCCTTTTTTTTCAATGTCCCTTGCTATGCGCTCGAAAAGAGCTTGATTGAACTCGTCACAATAGAGATTTGAGGATAATTCATACGCGACCATGAATTGAAATCCTACTAGTAAATTGAAAAAATCGATCAATAGTACTTCGTATTCAACCAGTCGGTAAATTGAAAATTCAAGGGCTCGGGCCGACACGGTATCCGCCGGGGGTTAGCCGATGATTTTCATCGAATCTGGTCAGTTTTGACGGTTGAAATCGAAAATTACAGAAAGGGAGGAAAACTCATCGTGAATGTTAAGTACAACAAACAGATCACTAATTTTCCCGAAGGCTGTCATATTTCTGAGCAGTGGTCGGTGTTGGCACGTCAGAACCTATCGCACCGCACAAAAGAATGACAGCTTCCAGGAATCCGTCGTTCGAGCTGGATCAGTCAAATCTCAAATTCCAACTCAACTCGGACTATCGAGCCAAATTAATTGTGTTGTTGAGATATGGGAATTAACAACACTGTTACTCGGCGGCCTGTGGCTCGCGGGTATCCTGGCCGGCCTGTTTCCGGCCTGGCGTGGCTACCGCAACTCGCTAGCCGACGGCCCGCCCACTTGAATGTAAGGTTTCGTCGTTACCGCCCGAGGATCCATGGGACAGTATCGTTATTTGTCGGGCACCCGCGCCCGAACTGGAACAGGTATTCTGTCCTCGGAATCACGCGCGGACCTATTCGGTATCAGGTTTCGGTCGGTGCCGGGATCGGGGAGACGGCCGGGCCCGGCTTCGCGGTTTCGCCACCCGGCAATTCGCCCTCCGGCGCCAGGCGGATCCGGGTCTTGCCGAGACGCGCAGGCAGGTAGCCGAGCAGGACGATCATGCCCAGCATGATCAGGCTCTGCAGGTAAAAGATGACTTGCAATTCGAAAAACGACAGCACCAGTGCGAACAGCGCCGGCGGCAGCAGCTCGGCCGCATCCAGGTAAGTGCGAAACACGGTGGTCATTTCCTCGCGCTCGCGCGGCCGCACCGCGGCGAGAAAGGCGACGTTGCCGACCGCATCGAGCATGACCGTGCCGATGGTCGCCGCGACCAGTGCCGCAAGCGCCAGCGCCGGTGTTTGAAACAGGGCCGCGGCCACCAGCGTAAAGGCGCCGCACAACAGGTAACCGTAACGCAGCACCGCGCGCACGCCGTAACGCCGCGCGAAGCCGGCGAACCACGGCGCCAGGAACAACAACGCATTGCCAGCGGAAATTACCAGCGCCCCGGCCAGTTCGCCGAGCCCCTGCTGCACCGCATACACCGGCGTGTAGATGAAAAAGAATACCCACCACCAGGAACGCGTGAACACGATGCTCCAGGCCAGGCGCAGGCGCGGCTGCGCGACAAAGCGGCCGATAACGCGCAGCGGACCGCGGCGCGAGCGCTCGGCCGGCGCGGCGATTGCCGGCTGTTCGCTCAGTCTTAGAATCCAGAACAGGGCCAGCAGCAATAGCGACATGACACCGCTCACCGCAAACGGCACGAGGGTGTCAACGTGTTCGTAGAGATAGACGCCGAGGGCCGGGCCGGCAATCCAGGCAATGGCACTGTACTGCATACGGCGCGATTCGCAGTCGGCGAACTCGATGCGGCGGATATACTGCAGGATGTAAAGACTCAGCGTAATGTTGAGACAGGCGACCCCGTAAACCCTGAGCAGCATGCCGGCCACCTGCCCGGCAATGTCGACCGTGGCAAACGCGGTTGCGGCGCCCAGGATCAGCAAACCGCCCAGAGTATACACCCGGCGCCGGCTTAAACGGCGAATCAGCACCGGAATCGAAAAGCTCGCCACCAGCCCGGTCAAGCCGACCACGGCAAACAGCAGGCTGACGTCGCGCGCGTTGCCGAGCAGGTGCAGTGCCTGCACCGTGATTACCGTCGTCAGCAGCGCCCGCGCGCAGGACTCGACTGCAAACAGCGTCGCGAACACTTTCGCGCCCGGTCGTTGCTGCGCGGTTTGCAGCCAAAGCGGATATCTGACGTGCACGCGATCGACTCCTTTCGCGAATTCTGAATAAATGTAGTGTCGGCCATTTTCCCGCGGACACTACCGATTTTTTTTGATCGTAACGATCGGAACAAACGATCGCCAAAAAGCCGGCAGAACCGCAGTTTCAGGCGTCAAAAACCGCTGGCCCCGAATCCGTTTACGGGCGTATGATTGCGCCGATAATGCACAACCGAGGAGGCCGAGATGACCGAACAAAACAACATCGAAATCCCCCAGCAGGCATTCGACTGGTACGACGAATACGCGCACGGCGACATCGACCGGCGCACCTTCATGGCGAGGCTGGCGACGCTGGTCGGCGCGGGCCTGAGCATGAGCGCGCTGACCGGCGCGCTGCTGCCGAACTACGCGCTCGCGGAACAGGTTTCGTTCAACGATGCCGATATCCGCGCAAGCTACGAAAGCTTCGAATCGCCCGACGGCCACGGCGAAGGCCGCGGTTACCTGGTGCAGCCGCGCAAGCGGCAAGGCGAAGGGCCGGCGGTGCTGGTGGCGCACGAGAACCGGGGGCTAAATCCCTACATCGCCGACGTCGCGCGGCGGCTGGCCAAACAGGGTTACCTCGCCTTTGCGCCCGATGCGCTCCATTCGCTCGGCGGCTACCCGGGCAACGACGACGACGGCAAGGAGATGCAGCGTTCGCTCGAACGCTATCACATCGAGCAGGATTTCATCGCCGCGGCGAACTACCTGCACGATCACCCGCTCAGCAACGGCAAGCTCGGCGCGGTCGGTTTCTGTTTCGGCGGTTACATTACCAACATGCTCGCCGCCACCCTGCCCGACCTGATCGACGCCGCGGTGCCGTTTTACGGCACGCCGGCGAAGCCCGATATCGTCGGTAACGTCCGCGGTCCGCTGATGCTGCAGTTCGCCGAGAACGACCAGCGCGTCAACGCCACCTGGCCGGATTACGAAAAGCTGCTGAAGGAGAAAAACGTTGACTACCAGGCGTTTATCTACCCCGGCGTACAGCACGGTTTTCATAACGATTCCACCGGGCGTTACAACGAGGCCGCCGCCGAGCTCGCCTGGTCACGCACGCTCGAGTTTTTCGCAAAGCATCTCGGCTGATGCCCGACGACAATAAACCGATTCGCAAGCTCGCCGGCGGCGAGGATTTCGACGGCCTCGACCGCGCCGAGCCTTCGCTGCCGGCAAGCTGGTATTTCGACCGCGGGCATTATGAGACGGAGCTCGCGCGGATTTTTTACCGCGACTGGCTCTACGTCTGTCACGCGAGCACCCTCGCCGAGGTGCGCAGCTTTCGCCGCTTCGACATCGGCCGTCAGAGCATCCTGCTGGTGCGCGATGACGATGGGATGCTGCATGCCTTCCACAACAGTTGCCGGCATCGCGGCTCGGCGCTGTGCACCGAATCCGAAGGCCGGTTGAAAAACAAGCTAATCGTCTGCCCGTACCACCAATGGTCATACGCGCTCGACGGACGTCTGGTCGCAACCAGCTCGCATGCCGAGGCGACCGATTTTGACAAGGCGGACTACCCGCTGTTCGAGGTTGCGGTGCGTGAATGGCGCGGCGGAGTATTCGTGGCGCTGGCCGACGAGCCGCCTGATTTCGAGGCCGGTTTCGTCCGCGGTAGCGACCGCATCGAAAACTGGCCGATGGCAGAGCTTGTCGTCGGCCATCGCTGGCACAAGACGATGGCCTGCAACTGGAAAATCTTCTGGGAAAACTTCAACGAATGCCTGCACTGCCCCAACATTCACCCGGAGCTGTGCGAACTGGTGCCGATTTATGGCCGCCGCATTTCCTATTTCCGCGACGAACCGAACTGGGCATTGCACCAGGACGACAACGACCCGAAATTCCGCGGCGGCCTGCGCGGCGGCGCTGAAACCTGGTCTACCAGCGGCCGCGCCGGCGGCGTCCGCTTCGACGGCCTGAGCGACGAGGAAACCGCGCGCGGACAGAGTTACTTCGTTAGTCTGCCGTCGATGTTCATCGCCGCGCACGTGGACTACATGCGCACGGTGCGCATCCTGCCGCTCGGCCCCGAGGAGACCGCGCTCGAGGTCGAATGGCTGTTTCCACCCGACTCGCTGGCAGCGGAAAACTTCGATCTCGACGACGTCACCGAATTCACAAAGCTGGTTATGCTGCAGGATGCCGAGGCATCCGAACTTAACCAGCGAGGACTGCAGGCGCTACGGTTCGAGCAGGGGGTGCTGATGCCCGAGGAGCACTACGTCAAGGCTTTCCAGGATTGGGTCCGTCAACGGCTGCAATAACAAGCCGACCGGCCGTGTCATACTTTAATTTCCACCATAGGTTCGAACCGCAACTTCAATGCTAGGACCTGACCCCGTCCTCCGCTCGATATACCGATCCCGTCGCGAATAGCGACCTCATCGATACCCAAAGCCGCGGCTGCCTCATAAACCGGACCAGGCTTGCCGGTCGTGTTGGCAGCCTGGAACGAGCCTTCGATCAAACCGGAATTCAATATGTTTTTTTAACCCTTGCCCCGGGTCCTGGTCCTTCCAGGTTGCAGTTTCTCCAGGTTAGCGATGATCATATCGGCAATGTCCTTTCCCGTTGCCTCTTCGACTCCCCTGAGATCCGGACTGGAATTGACGTCGGTCACCACCGGCCCGTGATTCGACCGCAGCAGATCAACGCCAGCCACGTTGAGCCCGATAATGCGAGCGGCTCTGGCGGCAGTCGAGCGCTCTTCCGGCGTGATTTTGACCAAACTGGATTTACCGCCGAGGTGCAGGTCCGTGCGAAACTCACCCTTTGGCGCCTTACGTTTTATCGCTGCAACCACCTTGCCGTCGATAACGATACAACGCAGATCCGTGTTTCCGGCCTCCTCGATATATTCCTGCACCATGATATCTGCCTTCACTCCCATGAAACCTTCGATTACGCTTTCCGCTGCTTTTTGTGTTTCCGCCAGCACGATCCCGATATCCTGCGTCCCGTGGAGTAATTTGATGACCAGCGGCGCCCCGCCGACCATTTTGATCACGTCCTGGATATCATCTGGCTTGCTCGCGTAACCGGTGAGCGGCATGCCGATTCCTTTGCGCGATAGTAATTGCAGTGAACGTAACTTGTCGTGCGCGCGCGTAATTGAGACAGATTCGTTCAGTGATACTACCCCCATCATTTCGAACTGGCGAAGCACGGCCGTGCCGTATCCGGTAACCGAGGCGCCGATTCGGGGGATCACGGCATCGAAACCTTCCAGCCGTTCACCTTTGTAGTGAATGGTCGGATTATGCGAGGCAATATTCATGTAGGCTCGCAAAACGTCAATAACCATAATTTCGTGTCCCCGATTTTTAGCCGCTTCGATGATTCTCTCAGTCGAATAGAGTTTGCGGTTTCGAGAAAGCAGTGCGATTTTCATTGGTCTTTCCTGAAAGTAATTATTAGCGCTCTAGCCAATCAACCACACCTCGGAACAATAGATGATTTATGAACAGCATGTCCCAGCTCAGCATGAGGAGAGTGCAGTACCTCCGATTCCAAAAAATGTTATTGATCATCGGGCAGGTCAATCAATCGAATTTTGAAACCCAGCCTGTCTTTCCTGGGCAGCCTAAGGGTAACGCCCACTTCGTTGTTCTCGTGATCCATCGAGATTTCCAATGCCTGTTTCTGTTTTAAAGGTTTACCGTCAGGTGTTACGACACGAACCCGGTCGACTTCGTCCGGATTGACCGGAACGACAATATCGATCACCTGGGAATCGTCTGCCCCTGGTGTGATTGCGATCACCTCGGCTCCCAAAACCGCACCAGTAAAACCGGCAGTATTTTGCAATACACCGGTTTCGAGCACCCTGGCGCCTACCGGTTCGGTCACCTTTTGTTCCTGGGCAAGAACTATTGGGACCTCCAGTACACAAATTAATGCAACAATAAATGGTCTGATAGTCGAGTTGGTGAAAATACTCTGTTTCATGGTCGTTCACTCCTTGGGTATCAAACTCCGGGCAACCCCGGAGCCACTATTTCTGTCGCACCAGGTTTCTTATTACGCCATTGCCCAGGTAAGCGATGCTCGAGCCTGTAGGCACATTCAGCAATTTCGTTACGCGAGACATCTTAAAGATCTGGTCGATGGTGGCGTGATGAATGCCCGGGTGGCTTTAACATGTATGTGCTCAGAACCTAACCTCCAGCGCGGATCAATCCGCCCAGACCTCGCTCTTCGAGTTTTCCGGCGTAGAATTCCAGAACCGCCCCAGCAGACGGCAAGCGAATTGCCTGATCTAGCAGATCGCCGAGTTCGCTCATGCTGAACGATACGATGACTTTTTTTGCCCGCAGCAGACTGCCGACGCTCATCGACAAGGTATCTATTCCCATACCCAGCAGGGCCATAATACCGAGCGGATCGCCAGCGAGTTCACCGCAGACACTTAGCGGCGTCCTAGAGCGAGACACGCCCTGCACAATCTGACACATCGCCTTCAGCATCGCAGGATGCAAAGAAGAATAGAGATCAGCGACATTCTCGTTATTGCGGTCGACCGCGAGCAGATACTGCGTCAGGTCGTTGGTACCGATCGACACGAATTCCGCGAGCGCGCAAATATCCTCGATCTGGTAAATCGCTGATGGCACTTCTATCATCGCCCCGATTCTCGGCAAAGGGATCTTTGTGCCCAGCTCTTCCTCGATCTCGCGATGAGCGCGGGTAATTAAATCCAGCGACGCTTCGAAATCATCGCGCCCGCTAATCATGGGTAACAGGATATCGAGATTATTGATACCGACATTGGCGCGGATCATCGCGCGCACCTGGGTTATGAAAATTTCCGGATGATCGAGCGTGACGCGAATCCCGCGCCAACCGAGAAAAGGATTGGCCTCGTTAATCGGGAAATAAGTGAGTGGTTTGTCACCGCCGACGTCAAGCGTTCTCAGCACTACCGGCATGCCTTCGAAAGCGGTGAGAACGCCGCGATAGATTTCGTACTGCTCTTCCTCGGTAGGAAAGCGATCTCGCATCTGAAATGGAATTTCGGTACGGTAAAGGCCCACTCCCTCAGCACCGCTATGTAACGACGGCGTGTAATCGGTCATTAGGCCTGTATTGACTAAAAGCCTGACCGGGTGCTTGTCGACGGTCGCCGCTGGTAGATTTTTCAGTTCGAGCAAGTCCTGGTCGATGGCAGCCTCTTCATCGATATATTTTTCGTATTCATCCAGGATTCGTCTGTCGGGATTGGCGAAGGCCAGCCCACCGAAACCATCGACGATGAGCTTGATGCCATCGAGTTGTTTCAGCGGCAAACCGGGCACGCCCATCACCGCGGGAATCCCGAGCGCGTGGGCGAGAATAGCGACATGCGATGAACTACTGCCGTGAGCCGAGACGATTCCCACAAGCCGATCCAACGGTACGTCGGCCAGATCGATTGCACTTACCTCATCGCCGACCAGAATGCCGTTTTTCGGAAATTCGGGAACCTGAATTTGTCCGGCTATCAGTTTGCGCAGCACCCGCAAACCAAGATCGCGTATATCATTGGCGCGCTCGGCCAGATAGCGGTCTTCCATTTGCTCGAAGACGTACGCATGCTCCTCAACCGTATCGGACCAACTCGACTGCGCCCAGTTTCCTGCAAGAATGCGTTTCTCGGTATCTTCGATCAACGATCCGCCACTTAGCATCTGGGCATATGCTACAAACAGCGCGGCCTCTTCCTCCGACAGTGAAATACGCATTTTCTCTGCCTGCTCCGTCAACTCATCGCAAACCATGCCTACCGCTTCGCGAAATGCGGCGAGGTCGGCATCGATATTGCTGCATATCCTGTCCGGCACTGACACCAGATCAACACCGCGGTTGAGCACTACTGCCTCGCCGATGGACATGCCCGGCGCACCCGCAACGCCGCGAAGCACATGTGTCGCGGTCTCCTTAACAAGCTGGCTCTGACTTTCAACGCGTTCGATTGACGCCGCCAGCTGCGCCGCCAGCGTCGTCAGATAGGCTTCTTCATCTTCGGTGAATGCGTTTACCGCGCGCTGTACGGCGATAACGCCTAGCACGTCGCCATGCGTAATGATCGGTACGCCGAGAAATATCGGGAATTCCGTTTCTCCCGATTCAGGCACCAGTTCAAACTTCTCGTGTTCCGGTGCGTTGAGTATATTCATCGCTTCGCTGCGTTCCGCGACGGTGCCGACGATGCCCTGCCCGAAACGAAGTTCTACCTTGCCGACGACGGCCGGATTCAACCCGCTGCTCGCCTTTAATACCAGCACTTGTGGATCGTCCTCGCGAACCAGATAGATACTGCAGACGCCGATATCGAGGTCGCGGATCAGACCCTCGGCAAGCACGATCAGCGCGGCGTCGATATCGGCTGCATGATCGACTTCCTGAACGATCCGCTGCAGTCGATAAATCATCGACGACAAGGAAATTCTCCATAAACGAACCGCGCTGGCGGGTGGCCGCAGACGGTTTGCAGGCTGCCTGAACGCACAGTGCCGGGCGTGGCTGGCGATGAAGAGATCGACCATCGCGAGCCATTCGATATAGCGAGAAAAATAATTGCGGGAACGGGGCTGAAATCGACTTCGACAGCCCCGCTGAAAAGCGGATTGCCAATACTGATGACCACTTTGAATCTAACCGGTGTTCGCTGTCTACCGACCCACGTACGATCGCCGAATAAGCCTGGATTTTAAGATTTCGGCACGACAAGATCGAATAAAATTTTTTAGGCCCAGACTGCTATTTTCTTATCATACTAGCATTCAGTAACAGTCTGAAAAATCAGTAGACAAGGTCTGTTTTTGGGCGCAAAATCCGCGTTGCCAACCAGCCAAGCTGGCGCCGAGTCAGGGAAACCTCCTCGTTTTCGGCTAACTACGAGCTCAGCATGGATTGACCGGTTCTCCCCCGGCGGCATCCTGTCAGAACGGACGTTAGACGCTTTTGTTATCGCAACATTAGGGTTTAAATGTCTATGAATAAACCGATCGCTAACAATGCCGGGCGCAAGCGCAACAATCAGCGCCTGATCGAGGTGCTGGGTCCCATCGAAAACCTCGAAAGCTATGTCAAGGCGGACTGGTGGCGAGATATTTTCAACGCCAACTACCTGCGCACCGACGGCGACGTGGTCAACGACGACAACATTACCCGCGCCGAGGTCGATGTTTTTCTCGACCTGCTGCAGGTCGAACACAACGCTTACATCCTCGATCTCTGCTGCGGTCAGGGGCGCCACGTGCTCGAGATGGCGCGCCAGGGTTACCGCAACGTGCACGGGCTCGACCGCTCGCATTACCTGATTACGCGCGCCCGCGGCATCGCCAAAAAGGAAGGGCTGCCGGTCGTGTTGAAGGAAGGCGACGCGCGCAAGCTACCGTTTGCGGCGGACCGCTTCGACGTTGTCACCATACTCGGCAACAGCTTCGGTTATTTCGAAACCCAGCAAGACGATATCCAGGTGCTCGAGGAAATCCGGCGCGTGATGAAACCGGACGGCCGGCTGCTGGTCGACATAACCGACGGCGATTACATGCGCGCGACCTTCGAGCCCAGAAGCTGGGAATGGATCGACAAGAACTATTTCGTCTGCCGCGAACGCTCATTGTCGTCGGATAACGACCGGCTGGTTTCGCGCGAGGTCATTACCCACGTCAAGAAAGGCGTTATCGCCGACCAGTTTTACGCCGAACGCCTTTACAGCAAGGGTGCGCTCGTAACTCTACTGCGGCAAAACGGCTTCACCGATATCGAGTTGAAACAGTCGCTCGAGCCGCAGTCCGAGCGCAACCAGGATCTCGGCATGATGGCACGGCGTAACATTGTCGTCGGCCGCGCACACAAACCCGCAAACCGGTTTCCCGACCGGGCGCAGGCGGGGCCGGTGCGCGTCGCCGTGCTGCTGGGCGATCCGCGCCAGCAGGACCGGGTCAAACCCGGTGCCAATTTTGACGACGACGATCATTACACCATCGATCAGCTAAAGCAGGCGCTGGCCGAATTGCCGCATTTCGAATTCAGTTATTTCGACCGTCACGATGATTTCGTCACCCAGCTGGCCGAGTGGCGGCATCGATTCGACCTGGTGTTCAACCTGTGCGACGAAGGTTTCAATAATATCGCCGCCCACGAGCTGCATGTGCCGGCGCTGCTCGAAGTCGGCGGCATCGCCTACACCGGCGGCAGCCCGCAATGCCTGGCTTACTGTTACGACAAATCGCTGATCCGGGGGGTGGCCAACGAGATGGACATCCCGGTGGCCGACGCCTATATCGTCAAGCCCGAAAACACCACCTTCATCGACATTACGATTCCGTTTCCGGTCATCATCAAACCCAACTACGGCGATTCCAGTTTCGGCATTACCCAGTCCAGCGTTTGTAATAACGTCAACGAGCTGGAGCGCGCGATTCTCGACAGTCGTCAGCGCTTCGGCTATGACTGCCCGGTACTCGTCGAACAGTATTTGACCGGCAAGGACATCAGCGTCGGCATTATCGGCAACCCGTCCGGCGCGGTCGAATTTCTGCCGATCATCGAAGAGGATTACTCGATGCTGCCGCCCGGACTGCCGCACATTTGCGGCTACGAAGCCAAGTGGGATCCGGAATCGCCCTACTGGCAGATTCGCTCGATACCGGCCAACCTCGGTGAAGCCACCGAACAGTTCCTGCAGGCCAGCTGCCTGAAACTGTTCGAGCGGCTCGAGTGCCGGGACTACGCCCGCTTCGACTGGCGTCTCGACGACAACGGCACGCCGCGGCTGCTCGAAGTCAACCCGAACCCGGGCTGGTGCTGGGACGGCCACCTGGCAAAGATGGCGAAACTGGCGGATATATCCTACGCCGGCATGCTGTCACGCATTCTGGAGGCGGCGATTCAACGCCATCAGGTCGTGGCGGCGGCAGCGCCGGAGAAAATCGCCGTCGGCGCCTGAAGTATCGAGAGTCGAGAAGCGCTTTAATTTTGAGGGGAGGGTACCTCGAAGCGGGGCCGGATCACCTCTCCCAATTGCAAAAAAATGTGATCCGGCCCCCTTTTTTAAGGAGGTATCCACCCGAAATTTCGGTGACTGAAGACCCACAGTCGCGGGCACGGCACTTCGACTCGGTTTTACCGAAGCCGGGTTTGCAGCGGCATTATCGAGGCCGCGCGTGAATGCTGTAGTACCCAGGCATGTCCGCCGCGGCTTGGCTCCTTCATAGCAGGTTGCGCTCGATCCGTTCCTCCCACTCGCGGCTGAAAACCTCGTTTTCGCCTTCGAGCACCGACAGCCACGCGCGCAGGATGAAATGCGTCGCGGTCGCACCGAGCCGGGTTCTGGCGCTGACCCGAACCCCCCATTGCCCGCGGCGCATCGTCAGGCGCTCGACAATCTCGCTGCTGGCGCTCAAGGGATCGCGCTCGTCAATGCGAAAAAGGCGCTCGACGTGGTGGCCGATGTCGAGATCGATTTCCTCGATCCGCGCCACCGCGGCGGTACCGATGTCGCCGCCCTTGCTGACCAGGCGGTAGACGATTTCGTTGCTGACGAGGTCGCGTTCGATGCTGCGGGTGAAGCTGGCCGCCTCCAGCGGGGTTTGCGTCGAGGACGTGCCGGCGGCGTCGGCCGGCGCGAACAGCGGCAGCGTATCGTCCCGCGGATCGGGCGGACGCAGCGGCAGCCCGAGACTGCAGCCGGCGGTATCGAGCGTCAGCGTAACCGGCTTGGGCACGGGCCAGACCATCGGCCAGTAGGCCGTGGACACGGCAACGCGAATCACGTGATCGGCCTCCAAACGGTGCGCGATAGCATTCATCTCGACGACGGCATCGACGAACTCACCGGGCACCAGCGCTTGCGGATGTTCGTGGCCGAGCCGATGGGTTAGGTTGAGCAGACCGAAGGAGACGCGCGCGGAAGTGCCGTCGGGTGCGACGTCGTTTAGGCGCACGGCCAGGATAGCCACCGGCCGGTCGCTGGCGAGCCGCAGTTTTACTGCAGGCACGCCGAGAATTTCCAGGGCTTCGTCGAGCGGCGCCGAGTCGAAACATAGCGAACGCCCATCGTCGCTGCGCTGATCCAGCGGCGCTTCGCCCTCGTCGCCCATGCCGCACCAGTCGCCGCCGGCAAGGCCGGTATTCTGCGGCGAACAGATATCGAGCCGGGCGGGTTCGTCCGCGGCATCCGCCAGGGCGCCTGCACCGGTGAAACGCCAGTGCCGCGGCTCGATGCGCTCGCTGGGCCAGTCGTGCTCGGCGACCCAACGACCCGGGCGCTGTTCGTGGAACGGCTCGGGCTCGACGTAATCCTGCATCCACACGCGCAGCATCGGTTCCTGCATTACGCCGGTATCGATGCCCTTGAGCCACTGGTCCCACCAGCGCAGCGCTTCCTGCAGGTAGCCGATGCAAGGGCCCGGCACGGCGTTGTGCGGAAAACTGTGGGTCCAGGGGCCGACCAGGCCCTTGCGCGGGCAGCTGAGTCCTTCGAGCAGGCGCGGCACCGCGTTCGAGTAACCGTCGGCCCAGCCGCCAATCGCATACACCGGGCAGCGGATACGGGCAAAGTTCTCGCACACCGAGCCCTGCTTCCAGTAGGCGTCGCGGTGCGGGTGCCGTAGCCAGTAGGCCGGAAACGGCCGGTTATGCTCCAGCCGCTGCATCCACATCTCGCGCCAGCGCTCGCCAACGAGTTCGGGATCGGGCGGCAGCGCGTTCAATGCGAACAGCACCGTGCCCCACATCTGGTTTTCGTTCAGCAGGCAGCCGCCCATGTAGTGCGCATCGTCGCTGTAACGATCGTCGCTGGCGCACAGCGTGATGATCGCCTTGAGCGCGGGCGGACGGTGCGCCGCGACCTGCAGCGAATTGAAACCGCCCCAGGAAATGCCGGTCATGCCGACGCTGCCGTCGCACCAGGGCTGCGCCACGAGCCAGGCGATGACCTCGATCGCGTCCTCCTGCTCGAGCGGCAGGTATTCGTCGTCAAGAACGCCGTCCGAGTCGCCGGAGCCGCGCAGGTCGACGCGCACCGCGGCATAGCCGTGCTCGGCGAAGTAATGGTGAATCGGTTCGTCGCGCAGGCGCATGAAATCGCGTTTGCGATAGGGGATGTATTCGAGGATCGCTGGCACCGGGTTCGACTCGGCATCGCGCGGCAGCCAAATCCGCGCCGCCAGCCGAGTGCCGTCGGCCAGCGGAATGAACAGGTTTTCGATCTCACGCACCTCAATCATCGGATCGTCGACCTGTTCCGGTTTCATCGGGTACCCGGGTTAGCTCGCCGAAACCGCTGGTTCACGCCGGGATTCATCACCTTGCTTCATTGAGTCGCTGAATTTACACCGTGCAGAGTTCAAATTGACCATTACAGATCGCTCACTGTCTAACTTTGGCCTCGAGATCGTGAATCCGGTTTTCGAATTCGTCCCTGAATTCCCGGCCCAGGCTTTCGCATTGCGCAGCATGGCGCATGGCGGGGATATTGTTTTTGCCGAAGTAATACAGCTTGTGCACCGCCTCCACGGTCGGCGCCCGGACATTTTCGAATTCGAGCTTGATGACATCGCCGGCCTGAATCTCGCCTTCGTTCAACACGCGAAGGTAAAAGCCGGTTTTCATGCTCTTGATGTAGATCATCGTTGCCTCGGCGGCTTCCATCCTGAGGCCGAACTTGTAACCGGGGAAACGCGGCTGCGAGACTTCGAGCCGCACCTCGCCGACCCGGTAGCGGTTGCCGATGCGCACTTCGGGTTCGAGCATTCCTTCGGTGGTCAGGTTCTCGCCGAATTGCCCGGGTTCGTAGGGTCCCTTGTTCAGGGCTTTCTCATAAAAAGAATAGTGTTCCGAGGGAAAGGCATAGACGGCCTTGTGTTCTCCGCCGTGCAGTTTCAGATCCGCCTGTTCGTCACCATCGATATTCAGCCTGCGCACCATGCGCGGCCCGCTGACAGCCGATTTGTAAATCCCGGTTGCTACATCCTGCCCCTTGTATTGAACGGTGCGCGCCATCGAGACATTGAGCGATATTATTTTCATTTTTACCTCCCGCTGCCGGCATTCGGCAGCCACCCAAGGAATTACCGATCGGAGACCACGCCGTGGCTCATTTCGGGGATAAATTTTTTTAATGCAAAAGCATTTTTCATAACCGGGTTTATCGCTACTCGAACCGCGACTCGTTAGCGGGCAAACCGATTTATGTTACGCCCGAATTGCGCATTCTCAAACAAAAATTTGAACGAATATATTAGTATTCTTTACTTGAGAAAAGTGGTATTAAGTACCTGATCTGACTGAAAAAAACAGGATCTTTTTACGTAGATAATTTTGCCGTAACAGCAACAGCACGCACTCACGAAGCACCATGAATTGAATGGCGACAACGTAGCGCGATATCGGGCCAGTTTCACAACCTGAGGAATATAAAGATGGCTAGATACAGAGTTAGTTCGACCCACAACGAAAAGCACAACCCGGCGTATCCCAAACGCAGCTATTTTGATTCATCCGACAGGCGAGGCCAGGAATTTTCAGGCCTGACTTCGCATCAATTACAGACCATTTACACCAGCTGTGCGATTCGCAAAAAGCAGCGAAATTTTCGCGAGGACCGCTGACATGAAAGACGCCTGGGAATCGGGCGATTCCTACGGAAAATTTATGGGCCGCTGGAGCCGGCTCGTGGGCGAAAAATTTATCGATTGGCTGGCGGTGCCAATGGTTTTGAAATGGCTTGATGTTGGCTGTGGCAGCGGCGCGCTCAGCCAGGCAATCGTGCCCCTTCAGCGACCCCATACGCTCTATGCGGTCGATCAGTCGCTGGGATTTGTGCGATCGGCTCAGGCGAGGCTGGGTGACAATGCGATTTGCCAGGGGCGGAATCGGACCACCGACACGAGGATTTTCAGAAGAAACAGCGGCTTATAATTCTTTATTTTTCAGAAACTTATGGGACGTCCGTTGCACTTAAATGCACTAAGATGCTTAACAATGCATAACTAAAACCCGCAAAACTCCGAATGGCATGGATTTGACGAAAGCGCTTATGCCAACGGGAGAAGTATTGCTTATCGCAGGATCACGCCGGTCTGATTCTTGTTCAGGGCATTTAAACAATTGACTCTCGAACCTGACGGCCATCTTTTATCCAGATCGCGTCACGGTATATTCTGGCGCCGTGCGGGGCCTGGCATACCGATTCGACGTCCGTCGCGATGAATTGAAAGACGACGCGCTCACCCTTTCCGTAAAAATCCGTCAACGAACACCTGCTTCTGCACCTGTCCTCGTGCACGCTCGAACGTCAGACCGCCATCTTTATCCGCGATGTTGCCGACACTACATCCAGATATGCCACGATGTGTTCGCCGAGATCCCTGGCATCGTCTTCGGCGCCGTGAATGAAACTCGACTTGCGGCGCCGCAGGTACGGAAGGCCAAGGATGTACATACCGGGTGAATCGACAACGCCACCGTCGTGACGAATCTGCCCCTTGCGATCGAGAACCGGCACTTCCAGCCAGGAATAATCCGGCCGATATCCCGTCGCCCAGACAACCGTTCCAATCTCACCATCGGCAAGATCGAGCCCGAGGCACGGCGAATCAGGTATCCGTGTTGGAGCGAAACGCTCGGCCGAATCGAGGCCTTCGTCCACACCCTGTTCAACAATCCAGTCGTCAATCGAATCGAGCAGGCGGTTCATCTTCAGATCCGCCAGCTGGCAAACGTTCCTGAGTGAACCGGAAAACTGCAGCTTGCCATCGCGAACGCCTGCCAGCCTGCCGGCCAGGCGAACGCCAGCAGCGGACAGGACGTTCAAATCCAGCGTCCTTCGATCGCGGCTGCCGACTAGCTGCGGCGAGGAAACGCCACGCGCACGCCTGATATCGTCGATCGCATCGTATTTCTCGTCTAGTACGCCGGTGACGTGCATCCAGTGCTGAATGTCCTTGCCGCGATACAAACGGGGCAACCGCACGTGCTCGCCCACGGCCAGCGTGACCTGTCTGCCCGACGCCTGTATCTCGTCGGCGAGTTGCAGGCCGGAGGCGGATGCGCCGATGATCATGACGCCGGCATTTTCCAGCTGCCCGGGATCACGATAATCGCGCGTCGACAGCTGCCTGATATTCGCGGGCAGCGCTTGGCTGACCGCCGGAATCAAAGGCAGATTGAACGCGCCGCTGGCGATGACGAGCACTCGCGTGCGCCATTCGCCCCGGTTCGTGACCACACGGTAGCCGGAATCGAGCGGCTGTACCGACTTCACCTCGGTATCGGTTTCCACCGGGGCGCGGGAACACTCGGCATAACCGCTGATAAAATCGATGACTTCATGCATCGACATGTAGCCATCCGGGTCACTGCCTGAATAGCAATAACCCGGAAGCCTGCTCTGCCAGTTCGGCGTCAGCAGCTTAAGCGAATCCCAGCGCTCGGTGCGCCAGGAGTTTGCTACCTCACCACGTTCCAGGATGACATGATCGATGCAGCGTGCCGACAGAAAACGGCTGATCGCCAGCCCCGAGTGACCGGCACCGATGACGAGTACGTCAACGGCGCCGGCCAGCGGATTGCCCGATAAACGGGTCATCAGCCTTTACTCACATCGACATGCACATCGGTCGGATTCGACATGATGTCGAACACTGCCGAGCGCTTCTGTGACTGGGCAACGAGCGCCTCGATATCTTGCTGCGATGCATCGGCATCGATAACAAAAGAAACCCTGACACCGTCGAATCCGTTACGCACATCGCCGTCGATACCGAGAATTCCCTGGATATCCATGCCGGCCTCCAGCGACGCCTTCACCGAACGCAGCTGGATGCCGCGGTTTTGCGCAACTGTCGCAACGCCCGCCGTCAGGCAGCCGGCGAGGCCGACGAGAACCATTTCCACCGGCGTGGAACCGTTATCTTCGGAGGCGAAGATTTCCGGATGATCAGTGTCATAGTCAAAGCCCTGCCGATGCTTATGTTCTTCGCCGAGACCAAAAAAGTTCTCAACGTGTGCCCGCGTATGGGTGCCATTAACCCATTCACTGGTAGCGCGCCACTTGAACTGAGCCGCCTCCGGCGCTTCGGTCAGCGCTTCACGCGCACCCAGAATGGCTTCGACGTTAACGCCGTTGTCGATCGAGATCTGCTGTGTTTGCATTGATTTACTCCTGAAAGTTGGTTTTAAATTCCGGCCTTTTGGCCTGGCGGGAGTAAATATCGGCATACGCCGTTTGAGCCAGCGTTTTATTCGCCGTGGAATTTTCGGTTTTTTGATGAATTACGAAAATTTGGCCGGAAAATCAGCTGGTTATCCGGGAAAGATCTTCCGGCCCGTAACGCGAAAAGGCCCAGGCCTCGTCAAACGGCACGCCTGCTTCGCGCTGGGCCTGTCTGACTGACTCCGCGTCGGGTGCTGCGTAGAGACAAAGCATACGCTTGCGGTCGGCTGAAAAAAACGTGCGCAAGAAGCGAACGTCACGAATTTCCAGGCACCAGATGCCCGCGTCCTCGATGTCCTGGATTTGCTGCAGGGCCACGGCATCGTCAAAAGAGCGTTCCACCAGGACGTTGGCCTTGTCGATTTCCGCCGCCTCGATCCCCGGCGCGTCGTGCACGCTACTCTTCCACATAACCCTCGGGTCAGTATCGGTCTCGCGCAGCGCGATGCGGGCGGATTCCATATCCGGTGCGCGGAAGTTGCACACCAGTTTATGCCCGTCCGCGGAAAGGTAACTCGCCTCCCAGTCCACCCGGTGTATACCGAAACAGTCGGCCGATTCAGCCGCCATTTCCACCACCTCCCCGGGCGTAAGCGCCGGATCGAAATATCTTTCCAGGATCATATCGGTCATAGATGTGCCGCTTCTTTCTTCGCCGCTTCCTGCCGGAACATATTCGAAGCCCAAACCGCAACGCCCGTTTTCTCGAGTTCGGCAATCGCCGCCTCGTGTTCGGCGACGGCCTCGGCATCGCCATTCGCCCCGCAGGTGCAGGCCAGTATGGCTCGCGCGAGTGCCATCTCGGTTGCGCGATGCAGCAGGGTCGCATACTCGAGCGCCTCGGTCGCGCGCCGTGCGGCATCGTCGAGCCGGCCGCGCTCGCAGTCGAGATGCGCCGCTCTCGAGAGCGTGTAAGCCAGCCGGTGCTTGGCATCGACAATTCTCAGTTCTTCGAGTGCAGTTTCCAGGCGCTCGCTTTTGTCGGTCAACGCGTATTCGCACAAGGCCGACAATGCGTGCGCGAACGGCCCCTCGCTGCCGCCCCTCAGCTTGTCGCCGATCGTCTCCAGGATCTCGCAGTAAGATTTCGCCTGTTGGTAGTTGCCTCGCTGGAATTCGATCATTACCAGGTACTCGTTGGCCTGGAATTCATCGATACGGGCGCCGGCCGACTTGCACAGCGTGCGCGATTCCTTGAACAACTCGACCGCCTCGTCCATTTTATTTTCGTGGAAACGCAGCATGCCGAGGCCGGCCGGGATCGCGTAATGACTGAAACCCTTGCGCGAAGACAGTGCCTGGGCCTCCATCAGCATCGCATCCGCTTTCGGCAGGTCACGCTCGATCATGGCCAGGCACTTCGCGGTGTGAGCCATGCCGACGATGTGGTCCTCGTCTTTGCCGCTGCGCACCGCGCGCTCTGACTGCAGGGATTCCTCGCGCGCATCGGCCCATTGCCCGTGCTCCCAGCGAAGCGATGCGCTCATGTGATAACCGAGGCGGGCGTGCCCCAGTTCACCGTGATCGAGCGCCTGTTCCGCCAGCATTGCATACTCTCGGGCAGACGCTTCCCAGTCCTCGAGGGGACCGGCGGCGAGTTTTATATCGTTCAGATCGATCGTCACGCAAACCCGCTCCGGATCCGGCAAATTTTCGACAAGCTGCATCCCGCGTCGAACCAGCGTCAGGGCTTCGTCGTTGGCATAAAAGCGCAGGCACAGGCGGCCCGCGGAAACCATCGCGCGCGCGGCGAGGCCATCATCACCGCTTTGCGCGGCATGATGGGCAAGGTCCGCGGCGCGACCCAGATCCAGAGCCGTGCTGCGCTCGAGCCTGTCCGCGACGCGGCGGTGCATAACCTGGCGACGCAACGGAGAAAGGGTGGAATAAACGGCCCGCGCCAGCAGATTATGCGAAAAAACGACCCCGCTACCGGTCGCGGTGAACATTCCCTGGCGTTCGGCCGCCTCGAGAATTTCACCCACCCGGACCACATCGATATCGGCCAGTTCGGCGATCGATTCGATGCTGATGTGGGGATTGAGCACTGCGGCCCACTGCAACACTTCGGCGCCGTCGATGCTGAACCTGGCCAGGCGTTCGCGAACGAGTTCTGCGACGGATTTACTGCTATCGCCTTCCTGCTCGGCGCGCGCGAGCTCGATCGCAAGCAGGGGATTGCCGCCACACTGGCGGCTCAGCTCGTCGGCATGCACGCCGGGCGCGCGCTCGGCAATCAGGCTGGCAAGATCTTTCTCCGATAGCGGTCCGAGATCGATCTCGGTAAGAATATGGTCGCGCCGGAGTCCCGCCACCGCCTGTTGCGCGGGCACATTGTCACGGAACTCGCTATCGCGTGATGCAAGAATGCCGAAAATCGGCCGGTCGTGATTCATCCTGGCCACGTAGTGAATGGCAGCCGCGCTCGAATCGTCACACCAGTGCAGGTCATCGAACACGAGGACCAGTGGCTTCTCCTCCGACTTCGCAGCAATAAAAGCACTGAGCCTGTCGAACAGGCGATCGCGATTACCGGCCTCCCGGTCACCGAAGACCTCGGCGGCAGCGGCGGCATCGTATCGATGCAGCGCATCCACCCACAACGCAAACGGACGAATCGACTCCGATTCGTAGGCACTGGCGCTCAGAATAGTTTCGCCGGCACCGCTGGCCAACGCGGTCACAGCCTCGATCAGACGGGTCTTGCCGATGCCCGGCTCTCCCCGAACGAAGGCGAATCTCGCCTGCCGGTGCACCTGGACCTCGTGTAGCAGCCGGGCCAGTTCGCCCGCCTCTGCTTCACGCCCGACCAGGCCGGACGATAACCCGATAGCGGTATCAAGCCGGTGGATCGGTGGCTCGGCGATCACTGCTTCCCGCTTCGGTTCGGCCGCAGGACGTCGTGCCGCTTCCATCAGGCCGCCCGGAACCGCGCCGATCTCCTTGAGCATGCGCCGGCCGAGCTGATAGTGCTGCTCGGCTTCGTCGGTACGGCCGAGCGCAACCAGTAGCCGAATCAACCCGGCGCGCAGCTCCTCGTCGTATGGCGAAATGGCGACCAGCGTACGCGCATACGGCAGGGCTCGCTCTGGTTCGGCATCGAGTCGCGAAACGAGTTCTTTCAACAGCGCAACCTGAGCGCGTGCGACCTGTTCGCGCTCGGCAATGCACCAGGCATGGAAGTCATGAAAGTTCGGCAGGTCCAGCCCTTCGAGAAAATTGCCGCGATAACGATCGGCAGCGTCTTCGAGACTTTCGACCGATGCACCAGCCAGGCCATTGCCCGCCAATGAGCAAAGCCTGACGGCGTCAATATCGGCATCCGAGGTATCGATCTCGACATAGGTTCGGTCGGCGACGATCCGTTGCTTGTCTTTATCGTCGATCAACCGGCGTAACTTGGACAGGCTCCAGCGCAGCGAGCCGCGCGGATCGTCTGGAATTTCCCACAGCAATTCGCACAGAAAATCCCGCCGAAACCTTCGCTGGTTCAGGCTCAGGTAGGCGAGCAGCGCGCGGGTCTTCCTCGACGGCGGCAGATTGACCTCCTGCCCGTCCCGCAAGACCTGGAAGTCGCCCAGGTATTTGATAGCCAGTTTCGACATTATCGCTCTGAGTCCGGTCGTTTTTCCGCTTAGCAGAGATGCCCGGAAAAACCATTCTATGCGTGCCTGACCTTATTTTCCACGCGCTCGGGTAAAAACCACGGTTAATTCAACGCTGGTTACCTCGGTACTTCACCAGTATTGGCAACAGGCAATCGACCAAAACTTGAACAGGAGATTTATCATGCCACGTTATGACAACATACTCGACACGATCGGCAACACGCCGCTGGTCAGGCTAAACCGGCTTGTCCCCGAAGGCGTCAACGTCTACGCCAAGGTCGAATCCTTCAACCCGATGGGCTCGGTCAAGGACCGCATGGCCAGGGCGATCATCGAACGTGCGGAGCAATCCGGCGAACTGCAGCCCGGCCAGACGGTGATCGAAGCAACCAGCGGTAATACCGGCATCGGGCTCGCCATGGTGTGTGCGCAAAAAGGCTACCCGCTGGTGGTGACGATGGCGGAAAACTTCAGTATCGAAAGACGCAAAATGTTGCGTTTCCTGGGCGCGAAAGTCGTACTCACACCGGCATCCGAAATGGGCACCGGCATGTTGAACAAGGCGGTCGAACTGGCCGAAAAACACGGCTATTATTTTTGCCAGCAGTTCGAAAACGAAGCCAATGCACAAGCGCACTCACAGACAACGGCCAGGGAGATACTGCAAGATTTCGAAGACGACTCGCTCGATTACTTCGTCTCCGGCTTCGGCACCGGCGGCACCATCCTCGGTGTCGCCAGAACGCTGAAGGCGGCCGATCCAGCTATCAGGATCGTCGCCGCCGAACCGGACAATTCGCCGGTGCTCGGCAGCGGTATACCACAACCACGTGATGCGAACGGATCGATCGCGGGCACCCACCCCTACTTCCGGCCCCACCTGATGCAGGGCTGGGGGCCAAACTTCATCTCGGGTCTGACCCAGCAGGCCGTCGACAATCGCCTGATCGACGAAATCCTTCCGGTGTCCGGCGACGATGCAATGACCCTGTCGCGCCGCCTCGCGCGTGAAGAGGGTATTTTCGCCGGCACGTCGAGCGGCGCGACGCTCGCGGCCGCGCTCGAAATTGCGCATCGCTCCCCCACCGGCACCAATATCGTCTGCATGCTGCCCGACACCGGCGAGCGTTAC
Source organism: Gammaproteobacteria bacterium (assembly GCA_020354435.1). GTDB lineage: Bacteria > Pseudomonadota > Gammaproteobacteria. The sequence continues at coordinate 2,167,334 of CP070646.1, read as the reverse complement.
CTGTCGACACCGCTATTCGAAGACATCGGGGAGGAAATGGACGCCGAGGAGCTCGCTATTTCGCAGTCGACGGCAGGTTGCCGATTCGACTCGGCCGACGCAGACGCCGTAGCGCCGGCAGCGTCCGTGCCCGTCCGAATCGACCCCTTTGCGGAAGAATTCTTCCGCAACATAACCGAAAACCAACCGGTGGTGATGTTCTCGCTGGAATGGTGCGAATTCAGCTGGTCCGCGCGCAAGCTGTTCAGCAGGCTGGGTGTCGACTACCACAGCGTCGACCTCGATTCTGTCGAGTTCCAGCAAGAAGATTTTGGCGACAGGATCCGCGAGGTTCTGGAACAGCGTACCGGATCGCCGACGATCCCCCAGATCTTCATCGGTGGCCGGCATATCGGCGGCGCGACCGAGTTGTTCGACGCGACGCGCGACGGTTCGATGCAGGCGCTATATCGTGCACACGGCATCGACTTCGACCAAAGCGTGAACTTCGATCCCTACGAACTGATGCCGAAGTGGCTGCAGCCGCGTAAATCAGCCTGAATATTACATGGAGATAAACCATGATTTCGAACACCGTACCGGTTATCGACATTAACCAGATCAACAATCCGCAAACGCTGGCTGAACTGGACACGGCCTGCCGCGAATGGGGTTTTTTCCAGGTCGTGAACCACGGAATTCCGCAAGATGTGATCGACGAGATATTCGCGCAGTCGCGCGCGTTTTTTGCACAGCCCGCTACGCAAAAGCATGAAATTCTGCGAACGCAATCCAATCCCTGGGGATTTTACGACCGGGAGCTGACGAAAAATCGCAGAGACCTCAAGGAAATCTACGACTTCGGGCCGCCCGACGGTAAGACCATCCGTCCCCAATGGCCGGGACGCCTGCCGCGGTTTCGCAATGCGGTGCACGCCTATTATCGGCAAAGCGAAAGACTGGCCTACCGCTTGCTGGCCGCGATTTCGACGAATCTCGGCATGTCGCCGGGCTATCTCAGCCGTGATTTCGATACCGGGCACACGAGCTTCCTGCGACTGAACTACTACCCGGTTGCGGCGACTCCGACAGCGCTTCAGAATGGCGGTCTCGGAATAGGCCAACATACCGACGCAGGCGCATTAACGCTGTTAATGCAGGACGGCCAGCCCGGCCTCGAGGTGTTCAGGAACAACCAATGGCACCTGGTCGAACCGCGCAGGGACGCGCTCGTCGTCAACATTGGCGACATCGTGCAGGTCTGGTCGAACGATTATTATTTCGCCGCCCTGCATCGCGTTATCGCGAGTTCCACCAAACCGCGTTACAGCATTCCATTTTTTCTGAGCCCGGCATACCACATGAATTACGCACCGCTGCCGACCATGGTCGCGGACGATCGGCCCGCCCGTTATCGCGAAATTAACTGGGGCGAGTTCCGCGCCCTGCGCGCTGGCGGCGACTACGCCGATCACGGCGAAGAAATCCAGATCGAACACTACAGAATTTCAGCATAAGGAGTAAGCCATGCCGTTTATCCGCACGATTCCGGCCGCAGAGGCCAAAGACGACGTCCGCGCGATGTACCAGCGCCAGCAACAAGCCTGGGGGTACGTCCCCGATTACGCCAGGGTCTTCAGCCACCGGCCCGAAGTCATGGCTCGCTGGGGAAAATTGCTTGCCGAAATCAAGCGCCCGGTCGATCCACGGCGCCTCGAAATGGTAACCCTTTCGGCGGCACTCGAATTGCACCATACTCCTTGCTCGCTGGCTCACGGAGCCGAGCTGGCGAAGATTATCGGCAAGGATGCGGTCATTGCGATTGCCAATGGCGAGGATCACGACGAGATTACCGAGGCCGAGCAGGCGATGATGCAATTCGCTCGCCAGGTCGCGAGGGACGCGTCGAAGATCAACGCCGATGACGTCGGTACGCTAAAGGAAGTCCACGGTTTTACCGACGAAGAAATATTCGACATCGCGGCCGTCGCCGCCAGTCGCAGTTTCTTCACCAAGGTACTCGACGCGCTCGGTTCAATGGCCGACCGGAGTTTTCTGAAGCTTGACGAAAACCTGCGCCATGCGCTGACGGTCGGTCGTCCGATCAGTCATACGCCACCCGAATATCTCGACAAAGATCAGGCGGCCTGAGTGGATCCAGTCGAAATCCTGCTGGCACGAGCGGCCGGCCACCGGTCAGCCTCGGGCATTCGGGTTTAAGGGATGAAATTATTTGACGCTGGGATGCGGGGATAATGGAAATATCATGGAGTCTTAATGGCAAAGGGCGACTCGTCGGTGAGTCGCCCTTTAACCTTTAGTAGTCACCGAATCCATTCGCTGCCAGTGCATGCCTGGCCCAGGCTTCGATTTCGTTGATAAAGTTCTCGGACAACGATTCGCGTACGTATTGCTCGGGCCTCAAAGGCACGATTTCGCATTCCTCATCGTGGGTCGTGAGATCCTCTATTACCTCCAGGACCTGTTCGTTGGTTAAAGAATTCTGCATTGTCATTTCTCCCAGAAAGGTTTGTTGGATTCGATGAAACGCTGTGCCTCGCTGATACCCACATCTCGCAGGATGCGGGCATCGGCCGCCGCCAGCTGCCGGCGCGTCCTGTGACGCTGTCTCCAGGTTTCGACGACCCTCAAAGCACTGGCCATCCAGTCGATCCAGGTCGGTGCTCCGAAACGTGCATGGTCACCCGACACAATTCGAACTACTGCTGTATGGTTCATAATGTTTCTCCCGTTATAAGTGGAATTGATTACTTTTCGGCAAGCTCGCCGGTACCTGCCAGTGTCGTGTCGCCATTGACGTCCCCGCAGAAGCCGGGACATGGCAAGGTGGCCGCTGTCAAACCCGTTCGTCGTTTGCCTGCAACAAATAATGCGAGCGCACCGATGTAATCAGCGTTTAATTAAGCGTGGTTTTTTCTTGAATATCTGGGAAACGGAGTCTGAAGCATTGAACGGAATCCCGTTGTTTCCATTGCAACCGGCAATCCGATCGGCTCGCCAGGGATTTACCGGTACGCGGGATCTTTGCACCGATATTGCAGTATCATTCGGATACCGGTTCGATCAGAGGGCGCAATGAACGATTACTTCGCCGTAATTGATTTGACACCACCGCTCGATCACGACGGCGTACGGCGCCTTTCGCGCCATTCGTGCCTCGATATCCACCAGGTGCGATGGTTGCGCAGCTATGTCGCGCCCGACGGCGCCCGGATGCTGTGTTGGTACCAGGCGCACGACGCGGAATCGGTAAGACTGGTGCTGCGGCAGCTGGACTCGGCCGGCAGCGATGTCTGGCCGGCCGAAATCCACGACGATCACGAACAGATCCCGGACGACGACAGCGGCGCGCGCGTGCTCGCCGGAATAGAGATGGATAAGCCCGACCCGGAAGCCATGACGTCGATCCGGACTGCCGCCATCACAGCGCTGAGGGACGTCGGTCAAAAAGTGACCTGCGCACTCGCATCGACGAATGGGTCGAGGCTGGTACTCGCCGTCGACGGACAGGACGAGGCCGTGGTGACTGCCTGTCTGCAATCGACGGGAGCAAACCCGCTAGACGTGTGGCGGTGCGTCGAGCTCGACCCCCGGCCGCCCGGGTTGTTTTCCGAAGCGAAGTCGAGCGCGACGCCAAAGTTCGAGCACGATATCGCCGCGGCGGATGGCAGCGTCGACTTCGACGCGGTTATCATCGGCGCTGGTATTTCGGGTATCTGTGCATTGCACAAACTGGCCGGAATGGGTCTTGAGGTCCGACTTTATGACAGCGCTGGCGACGTCGGCGGGGTGTGGTACTGGAATCGCTATCCAGGAGCCAGGGTCGACTCGGAGACTTACACCTACGGCTTTTCTTTCTCGGACGAACTTCTGCAGGAGTGGGACTGGCAGGAACTGTTTTCGCCGCAGCCTGAAATCCAGCGTTACCTGCAATACGTGGTGGCAAAATTCGACCTGCGCCGACACATGCGTTTCGACACGCGCGTCGATGTTGCCATTTACGACGAGCGCGGCGGCCGCTGGTTACTTGATACGAATACGGGCAAACGCGTGACGGCTCGCTACCTGCTCGCGGCGACGGGATCGTTGACCGTGCCGCAACTGCCGGATTATCCGGGGATCAACGAGTTCGCCGGCGAAAGCCACCATACGGCACGCTGGCCCGAGACGGGAGTAGAACTCGCCGGCAAACGCGTAGGCGTTATCGGTACGGGCGCATCAGGCGTTCAGGTAATCCAGGCGATCGCCGACGAAGTGGCGCATCTCACCGTGTTTCAACGCACGCCGACCTACTGCGTTCCGCAACGCAACCGCCCGCTGACCGACGATGCACGGCGACAGATCAGGCGCGACTGGGCCGATATTATGAAGGCATGCCGCGAATCCTACGGCGGCTTTATCCATACCTTCGACCCGAGATCAGGGCTCACCGTCTCCGCGGAAGAACGCGAGGCAAAATTCGAGGAATTATGGCAAACGCCGGGGTTTGCCTTCTGGTTCGGTAATTTCGCCGACCTGCTGATGAACCTGGAGGTGAATGTGCACGCCGGCGATTTCATCCGCAGAAAGATCGCGGAGCGCGTCAACGATCCCGAGGTTGCCCGAAAACTTATGCCCGATCACCCGTTCGGCTGCAAACGCATACCGCTCGAGAACGGCTATTACGAGGTTTATAATCGCGACAACGTGCAACTGGTGGATCTTCGTGAAACACCGGTTGAAAAGATTACGTCAACCGGCATCCGCACATCGCAGGAAGAATACCCGCTGGATACCATCGTATGGGCGACGGGTTTCGATGCGGGCACCGGCGCCCTGACCCGGATCGACATCCGTGGCGAGGACGGGATCACGATCGCGCGAAAGTGGAGTGACGGACCCAGGACGTTTCTCGGTTTAATGATGAACCGATTTCCAAACCTGTTCATCGTAAACGGGCCGCACAACGCGGCCGCCCTTTGCAATGCCGGACGCTGTATCGAGCAAAACGTCGACTGGATTGCCCGCTGTATCGAACACCTGCGCACGCAGGGCTTGACGCGCATCGCGCCAACCTCAGCGGTCGAAGAGGAATGGACCCAACACGTTTACGATGCCGCCCATACCGGAGTGCTCGCACAAATGACAGATTCCTGGTTCTTCGGCGCTAATACACCCGGCAAGCCACGTCGGGCGACCATCTATGCACCCGGTGCACGCGAATACCGGGAACATTGCGAGGACGTGGCGCGCGCCGGATATCCGGGCTGCACAATTTATTAACGCGCTGTATGGACGTGCAGTAAGAAGCAGGAAATGGTGCCAAGGGGCGGAATGCCTTGTTATCAGCGGATTAACTTACAAGTTCGATTCCACCCCTGGAAACTTGTCACATGGATAAGAAAATTCCCATAAGTGAATGCTTTAGAAGGTGGAACGCATAACTGCCAACTGGCGGATGCGGTTTACCGGACACTTAAGATACGCCTCTTCATAGTATTACCTACCGCTAAAGAAAAACCGGGTCGATATATGACCCGGTTAACATGAGGCAGTCTTGCCTAATGGGGGAGAAAATGCTGGTATCCTTTGTACTAAGATTCCAGGGTTCAACATGCCTACCCGATCACATGCCGTTTTAACCGAATAAAAAAATTCGTTTTCGCTATCCGCCCGTCATTGCCATAAAACGCACAATCTGTTTGTTCTCGTTCAGGAATTCATGCTTTTTCGGCTTTAGATCGACGGCCATCCCGATATGTTCTATCAATTCCTCATCGCTACACCCCTGGCGCAGATAGTCACCCAGGGGATAACAATTCTCATCGCCGAGACAGGTGTAAATATCGCCATTACAGGATATCCTCAGGCGATTACAGGTTTCGCAAAAATGCTGAGAAATTGGCGTAATGAATCCGATTTTTGTCGAGCTTCCCTGCAGCCTGTAATACCGGGCCGGCCCGGCTCCCGGCATTACGTCGGGAATGAGTTCATATTTTTCGCGCAGCTTCCGTTTGATCGAATCCAGGCTTAGGTATCGCGCCTGCATAGATCTACCCGTGTTCCCCACCGGCATGGTTTCTATCAGTCGCAGCGTGAAATTACGCAACGCGCAATAGTCGAGCAGTTTTTCGACGTCATATTCGTTGACACCTCTCATGAACACGCAGTTAATTTTTATTGGAGACAGGTTCTCGTTTCTGGCCTCTTCCAGGCCTTGTAAAACCTTGCTCAACTTCCCTCCGGTCAGATCCTGGTACCTTTTATCGTCAAGGGTGTCGAGGCTGACATTAAGCCGATGCAGTCCGGCGCGTTTGAGCTTCCCGGCAAACCTGCTCAGACGAACTCCATTCGTCGAAAGCGACAGATCAGATACACCAGGGACCCTGGCCAGGCGAGAAACAAGGTGATCGATATTTTTGCGCACGAGCGGTTCGCCGCCGGTAATCCGAACATGGCGAACTCCTAACTGTGCGAACAGGCTGACGATGTGTTCGATTTCCCCGGTGGTCAAAGTTTCTGCGGATTCGGAAAAATCCCTGAATCCTTTTGGCAGGCAGTACTTGCATCGCAAGTCACAGCGATCGGTAACGGAAAATCGCAGATACTTTATTTGACGCCCGTATTGGTCTATTAGCTGGTCTTTCATTCTGGCTAGCCAAAGCTTCGAATGCGCTTAATTCGAGATCTCTGCATATAAAAAATCAGCAATTATTACGCCAGATTTATAATCGTTAGCACTTACAGTACCTTCCCCCAAAGACGGAGGAGTTCTTAAAAAAACCTCTTGGTCAAAACGAGAGTTTCAGGCGTTTATCGGTTACCCGGCGGTAACATCGGTCTGATCAGGGTTACCGATTGGTAACAGTCCGACCTCCTGTGACGATTGATATTCGGAAGGGGTTAAGCATGAAAGTCCGGTTATCGCGGGTTCCCGGTCGGAACCTGTTTGCGTCTCGAGCGCATTACGAAATAGGCTGAATCATGAGCGTGATCCCTGATCATCGTCGGTCCATGTTATAGTCACACCTTTTTCGCGACAAGGCGGTTTGCAACGACGGTGGATCGCGGCATGATTTCGGTATTAGCAAGGCGCACAAAAAGAGACTCTGTTTTCTTCGGCGACAAATGCTTGGGGCTCGGTACTACCCCGGTTTACAATCGCCCGGATTCCAGTCGAAAAATTCCGCGAAAGACGGTTCTCGCTCTGGCCCTGTTGATACCGCTCGGAGCCGGCGCCTGCGGCTGGTGGGGAGACGGTGAAATGAACCGCGACCAATTGTTGCCCGGGATCGCATCAGGTGGCCGGCAAATACCGCTCGTTCTCGATCGTGAATCGATCACTCTACCCGGGAATCGCTATGGCATCGCGGTTACCGAACCCGGTCAGGCGCAACCCTACCTGCAGGCCACCTATGGCCGGCCGATCAGCAGCATCGAGGATTTTGTCACCTATGGATTCAGAACCATAATCGATCTGGCTCCTTTGGTCGGCCAGGGTTCGCAAGCATTCCCCGGAGGACTGCCGCGGCCAATGCGGTACTATCACGTTCCTGTTGCGTCCCTGATGCCGGGACGGATACAGGTTGTGGAGTTCCGCGACCTGGTACTGGATTCGGCGAACCTGCCGACAATTGTAATCGCGCCAGCCGCGGAGGTGTTGGCGGGCATGTGGGCAGCGTACCGGCTCGAATTCGGAACGCCGCTTTCGTACACGATTACCGAGGCGGTTGCCATGGGACTGCAGCCCGAGCAGGAGGCTGCATTAATCCAGGGCTATGAGCGCTGAGCTCGAACGGTAACCATTTTTAGGCCAGCGACTTTTCGATGCTTTCGTAGTCGAAGTCCACAAATTCGTTGGTAATGCGCGCCATCTCCCGGTAAAAGGGGAGATCGGCCCGGGCGATTACCTGCTCACAGAATTGCGGAATCCACCTGAGCAGGTGCTCTTCGGCGAACATCTTTTGTACCGAAAGGCAATACCTGGCGCCCTCGTCATCGCCGTCGGCCCATTTTTCGGCTTCGAATTCGCTAAGCCTGCCCATGAACTCGAGTTCGACACTGACGTGATCGGGCAATCCGGTAAAGGCATCGTCGTATACCAGACCCGTGGTCTCGATGAATTTTTTAACCTTAACGGTTATCGCGCCGTACAGGCCGCCGGCTTCACCATCGACCTCGACGAAAATCGATTCATGGGGCGAAATATGCTCACCCGGCCCCATGAAGAGCCGGGTGAATTCGATGCCGAGGTCTTCACGTAAGGCTTCTGCCGAAGCTATCTCGAAATCCCTGCCTAAATCAACATCGAGCGAGGCGAGGGCCCCCGCGAAGCGGGGACCCCTGAGTTCGTCGATAAATTCCCTGCTGGGCTCGGCACGGAATACCGAGGCAAGCAGTCCATAAGCCTGGCTTCTGGCAGTGGCCATTTCGACCTTGCCTGCCTGCTCATCCTTCATTGCCACGGCACTCATGCTTTCGATACCCTCACCACGGTATCCATCCAGCGCTGGGTACCGCTGATCGGATCGGACCAGTTGGGTATAGCGACGTTGGGATGGGTGCCATGGGTCTTCCACCAGATATTTTTTGCATCCGGATCGGGCGACGCGCCGCCATCGATCGGGCTCGACTTGCCCGAGGCATAGACGCCGGAATACTTGCGGCCGAGCGAATGCGACACCGCGATCACGCCGGGTATGATCCCCTCGGTAACGTAGGCGGTAGTGGCGAATTCACCGACGTCGCTCTTCACCTTGATCTTGTCGCCGTTCTTGATACCCCGCGCCTCGGCGGTCACGGTGTTGATCCAGGCCGGGTTGTCATGTTTCATTTCCACCAGCCACTTGCAATGCGCGGTCCGCGAATGCGTGTGCACCGCGGTCTTGTAGGTGGTCATGATCATGTCGTCCGAACCCATCTTCTGATGCTCCGGTACCGGGGTATAGGTCGGGAACGCCGGCAGACCCTTGGCGATGAAGTTATCCGAGTAAAAGTCGAGCAAACCCGACTTGGTGAACTTCGTGTTCGGCGGGTAGGCGAGATAAGCCTTGCCGTCGATATTCTGCGCGACGTAACCGCTCTTGGCGCCTTCGGTACCGAGATAACCCTTCGCCTTCGCGTCCGCCGCGCTGCTGGCGCCGGATTTTTTCCAGTTCCAGTAAACGCCGGTCTTTTCGTCGAGAATCACCCCGTCCCCGCCGACATCGACGCTGGCCTCGTAAAAGCCGTAGTTACCCTTGTCGTTGGGATCGTGCCAGACGCCATGCTTTTTCATATACTCGAAGCCGCCGGCTTCCCTGACGCCGGGCGTCATTTCGCAGGACTGGCGCACGAAATCTTCCTTGTCGCTCCAGGCCAGCTCGAAGCCGAGGCGTTTGGCGAGTTCCGGCCAAACGTCGCCCTGGCAACGCGCTTCGCCGAGCGGCTTGACCAGCGGCTGACGGATGTAGTACTCGGCGATCTGATTCCCCGATACCATGTCTTCCCAGTCCCAGCGCTCGAGGTAAGTCACGTCCGGCAGGATGATATCCGCCAGCGACGAGGTTTCGTCGTAGACGATGTTCGACGTGATCAGGAAGGGCATCAGTTTTTCGTCCTTGAAGATCTCGGTTACCTCGCTGTTGTTGCCGTTGATGTAGGCCGGGTTGTAGCAGCTCCACCAGTACACCTGCGGCCGGCCCTCGTTGCCGTCCTTGATCATGTCGAACACGCGGTGGCTGACATGGTGCGTGGGGTAGGCCGCCTCGCCGGGGAAGCCGTCGTTGATGTGCAGGGCCTTGTGGACTTTTGCGGGCTTCGATTTCGGATGTTTCCAGCCCGCGCCAACGCCCATGACCCGGCCGCCCGGGCGATCCAGGTTATTGGTCACCGCGGCCAGCAGCATCATCGCGCGTTCGCTATCGGCGCCGTGGTAATGCATGACCGCGCCGCGATAACTGACCAGGCAGGCCGAATTGGCCTTGGCGAATCCGCGTGCGATTTCGCGGATAGCGTCGGCCGGCACGGTGCTTTCCTTTTCGGCAAGCTCGGGAGTGAACTCAGCCACCTGGGCCTTCACCGCGGCGATTTTATCGTCCACGCTGGCGTGGTAATCCTCGGTCACGCGCATGAACTTGAAATGGTCGCGCTTGTACAGGTTCTCGTTCATGATCACGTTGACCATGGCGAGCGCGACCAGGCCGTCGGTACCGGGTTTGATCGGCAGCCAGCGCGTGGATTTGGCGGCGGTGTTGGAAAGGCGCACGTCGAAGGTGTACAGCGGCACGCCGCGATCCACCATCGCCCGGATCAGGCGCTGCGCGGTGGGGATGTGGTTGGTATGGGTTTCGAACTGGTTACTGCCGAAATTGACGACGAAGTCGGTATTGTCGTAGTCCCAGTTATCGTACATGCCACCCCACAGGCTTTCCTGGCCGACCCACTTGGCGGCTTCGCATACCGAGGTGTGGTTGCCGATGGTCTTGGTACCGTAGGCCGCCATAAAGTCGTACATGGTCGCAGCCTGGCTGGCCTTGTGGCGGCCGTACTGGTACATGAACAGCTCCGGCGTGCCCGCGTCGCGCAACGGCTTGAGCTTTGAAGCGATGGTGTCCAGCGCCTCATCCCAGGAAATGCGCTTCCACTTGTGCTCGCCGCGCTTGCCGACGCGCTGCATCGGGTAAAGGATACGGTCCGGGAAATAAACCTGGTTGACGCCGGCCTGGCCCCGCGCGCACAGCTTGCCGAGCGTGCGGATCGAGTTGGGATTGCCCTCCAGTTTTACCACGCGGCCGTCCTCGACATAGCCGATGGCGGCGTCGCGGGTCACGCACTGCCAACAGGCAGTCGGTATCGCCTTGCGCTCCTTGCCTGTTTTTGGTGAAAAATCGCGACCGCCTTCCTCGAGCTTGATCGACCCGGCGAGCGCATTGCCGCTGACGCCAGCGCCCGCCGTGAAAGCGGCGCCGCTGGCGGCTGCGAACTGCATGAATTTGCGACGATTCATCTTGTTCATTGTCATTCCTCTCTAGTCTGTCCGGGTTACACAACCTGGTCCACGAAGTGGTCCAGCTTGCCTTTCTTGCGGGCGGTATAGAGCTTTTCCAGCAATCCGTCCGGGTCGATGTAGTAGACGTTCGGCTTGGTGCCCTTCTCGGCCAGCAGTACGTGCGCGTCTTTGTCGAGGTTGTGTTCCCTGACGAGCCGCGACACTTCGCTGTCGGGATCGTTGAGATCGCCGAAAATGCGGGCGCGGCCCTGACAGGTGTTGACACAGGCGGGCTCGAGGCCATTGTCGAGCCGGTGCACGCACAGGTCGCACTTGTCGGCGGCCTGCTTTTCCGGGTCCCCACCGGCCTTGACGAAGGGGTCGAAGGAGCGTACGCCGTAGGGGCAGGCGTCGATGCACTTGCCGCAACCGATGCACAGTTCCTTGTCGATCAGAATTACGCCGTCCGGTCGCTTGTAGGTCGCGCCGCCGCGGTAACGAATCTTCTTGCCCTCCGGCGTGACGTAGGTCATGCGCTTGCCGGGATATTCCGGGCAATCCTTGACACAGGGCGGCACGCCGTCCTTTTCATTGCCCTCGCAGTGATTGCACATAATGGGTAAAAACGCCTTTTGCGTATTGGGGAAGGTGCCAAAGGTAGCTTCCTGGATGACCGCGCGGAATCTGCCGAGCGACACGTTGTTTTCCGCCTTGCAGGCGACAGTGCACGCCCGGCAGCCAATACACTTGCGCAGGTCCATTACCATACCCCACCGCGGCGCTTTCTTTTCCGCCGCGCGGGTAACTGTCGGCACCGCCAGGGTAACGGTTCCGGCCACGGCCACTCCCGTGGTTCCGAGGAACTGGCGCCGGCTTATCTTGCCTTGTTTTGAGTCTGTCATGGTATTCGTATCCTCATCGTTCGTGGTTCGGTTTTAATCGGCATCGGATGATTTTCCGTCTAGGGTGGATGCCGCGTGGGCGGTCCCTGCGCTCTTTTTATGTAATTGTTTTTTGCCTGACTATTGAGCATTTTCAATAGCCTCAATACTGTCGTCGAAATACGCGAAAGCTTCGTCGAGAATCATAATGGCGTATTTCTTGTTATGGACACCGTTGCCGAAGCGCACGATGTTCAACAGGTCTCGCCCGCTTTTGAGCCCTCGTTCGACTTCGGCGAGCAAAACCGCGTCGAGCCTGGGCCTGTTTTCCTCGAACAGGGCGAAGGCTTCGGTCTCCAGTTCGGTCGCGCTCGCTACTTCTTCCTCCAGCGTCTCTCCCCATTCGACGAGCATCTCGCCGTGTTTTTCCGTGTGGCAGGCGATGCAGGTTTCACCGGAAGCCGTCCGGGTGGCATGACCTGATTCGACGGTCCTCTTCAGATGGCAACCCATGCAGTTGGTATTGACGTCGAACATCAGGTGCGGTGTGGTAGACAGGCTGTCGTTGATCGGCGTGCCCGACAACAGCAGTTTCTGGAAGCGGTGCTGGTCGGCGTGGCAGAGCCGGCAGTCATTACGAACGAAATCGAGGTGATCGGTGCGGTTGCGATGCTCGATGGTTGCGTGGCAATCGAAGCAGTCGGCCTTCTGGTTGGACACATGGCTGTCGTGCATGAGGTCGCGATCGCCGGCGGTGGCGAGCAGCGTCTGGCTGCGATTGTGGCATCGCAGGCAGCCGTTGGACACGACGTTGCCGGTGACGATTTCGCCCGAACCACTGACCACTTCGAAATGGCAGCTTTCGCAGGGAACGCCGGCTTCCTGAATCGACTGATGGGTAATCGGCTGCTTGGTCAGGTCGCCGGTGCTGCCTTCCTCGGTCGTCAACTGGCTCTGTAGCGATTTGGTCGGAATTTCATGGCAAATATCACAGCGCGAGATACCCTGGTTGAAATCGATAGTAGGACGATCGGCGAAGCTGATTTCCATGATGCCTTCGATGCCTACCGCAGCCATCTCCGCCTTTTCAAGAACTGGCTTCTCAAGCTTCAGGTGGCACAGGTAGCAAATGTCGACGGGCACCTCGAAATGCTTGTCCTTGGTTACCTTGAAATGGCAGGTGTCGCAGGAAAGCTGCTGGCCCTCTAACGCCTTGTCGCCGAGATGAACACCGTGTTTAAAGCTCACCTTATCCGCAAACCGTAGCTCCTTATCCACGAATTTCTGATTGTCATGACAGCCGGACTGCAGGCAGGCACCGTCCGGAATAGCGGGCCGGATCGGCAGCGGTGCATCGGGATCGTAAAGATAGGCAGCCAGATGCCGGAGACCTTCGTATTTGGCCTTCATCGAACCGTGATCGCCGGGCAGGAAATGGCAGTCTATGCACTCGGCCTGAAAGTCATGTTCGTTGTTACCGACATGATGGAAATCCACCTGCCAGGCCTCGTATTGCTCGGTCATGGTATGACACGAGCCGCCGCAAAAAGAGGACCGGGAAGTGTAGTATTCGAAACCGCCATACGCCGTTGCCATGGTGACGAGCAGTATCGCTAGCAGCGTAAATCCACCCAGTTTAATTCCTGGAAATTTGCGATGTTGCCGTTTGCCGGAGTCGGCACTCGCCATTAAGTTTCCTCCTCTTTAATTTTTTACCGGCGATCCTTCCAGTGGTTCGCACGAACTTGTCACGACCTAAACCAGCTGCTTTGCACAAAACACCTAACTGACAGAAGCAATTGCCATGCCATGGATGTATCTGCTTGATTTTTTTGAGCAAAGGAACAGCTCCCCGACAAGAAACGCCAAATTTGTTACCGTGCGGTAACGTTCGAACAAAAGACGTAACGGATTCGATAATTTCCCTAAATTCAGAAAGATAACGTCGTAATCGATTTTTCAGGGTTACCAATCGGTAACACTTGAACCCGCGCAAGCACGATTAATCAAAACAGCACTTCACATTCCTTATGCAGGGGGATAATAATAGAAACCAATTGAAGCGATTGAGGTGGAAAATAAGGTTAGCGGGGCTGGTTCGTGGTGGCCTTGCCCGTTCTGACGGAGTTCGGATTCGACTACTGGACCATGGTTTTCATGCCTCGACTCAATTCGACGGTGTTTTTGAATTGATATTCAGCGAGAACGGCTATGCGATCGATTTATCTGTTACTGGTCCTCTGGGTACTGCCTGGCTCAGCACTCGCAGGAGAAGCACCAGTACGCTTTGGATTGACCGCGGTCGTGGTAACCGAAAATCTCAGGTTTCTGGACCAGTGGAGCGAATACCTCGAATCGAAAACGGGCAGGGAAGTCGAGCTGGTGATGAGAAGATCCTATCGCGATGTAATGAAACTGTTGGATTCTGGAGCAATCGATTTCGCGTGGATTTGCGGTTTTCCTTACGTCCAGAAACGGGAGCCGGAATCGGTTCAGCTTTTAAGCGTACCCATTTACCGGGGAAAGCCGCGATACCATTCGTATATCATTGTTCCAAAGGATAGCCCCTATAAGCGCTTCAGCGATTTAAAAGGCAAAATCTTCGCCTATTCAGATCCGGATTCGAATTCGGGCTATCTCTATCCCATAACCCTGTTGGCAAAAAGGGGCGAGAATCCCGCAACCTACTTCCGGCAGACTTTTTTCACCTTCAATCATGCCGAGACCGTGCAGGCCGTATCCGAGTATTATGCCGATGGCGGTGCGGTAGATTCTTACATTTGGGAGTATCTCGCCAGCTTCAGGCCAGAGGTGACCGAAAAGACACGCATCATAAAAAAATCGCCGAGTTTCGGTTTCCCTCCCATCGTTTCCCGTCTTGGCCTGGATGCCAACACGGTAAATTCGATGAAACATGCACTCGAACACATGAACAGAGACGCCACAGGCAAAGCCCTGCTCTCTCAGCTCAAGCTCGATGGCTTCGGCGATTACCCCGACTCACTGTTCAACGAGATCAGGGTCATGGCAAACCAGGTTCAAATCGATGCGGACGACCTTCCAGTTCCGGTGACCGAATGAGAAGAGCGCGAGCATGCCAAAGCTGAATCCCAAATCATGGTCTCTCGCGGTGAAGCTGTCACTCACGATTACCGCTGTAGTGACGGCTGTAGGTTTTCTGATCGGCACTATAATGGTGGTTCACGAATGGTCACGTGCTCATGAGGCGTTGGGCGAAAAAGCGCTGCTTCTCTCCAGGTCCGTAGCCACTACCGCGCCAAAAGCAATACTGCGTAAGGATTTCTGGGCGCTCTACTTGAGCCTGAAAAACTTGCGGCCTGGAACACCCGAAATCAAGTCGGCGATGATACTCGATGCAGAAGGAAAGATCCTGGCACACCTGCAGCCAGCGAAAAACCCGATAGGGCTCGAACTTACGCCGGAAAACCAACTCGATCGTGACGTCTATGAACGCGCGATGGCTGCCAGGGAGCAATTGGTCATCGGTAGCAGCGGGTTTGATTCAGATGGATTTCAGGAAGGAATCGTACCGATCTTTTCCGATCAAAAATATCTGGGCGTAGTACGGGTCAGACTGTCCGTGTTACAACTGTACAAAAAAGCCATTACCTCGGCGTTCATCGTGCTCGGCCTGATATTGTGTTTTGTTATCATCGGCAGCG
>CP070646.1:2135019-2151722 GCA_020354435.1 Gammaproteobacteria bacterium | reverse complement strand
ACGTAATCGAGGCCGTCGACCTCGTAAGCGAAAATGCGGCTTTGCGCGCCGAGTACGTCGCCGTAGCCGAGACCGGTACCGTCGAAGGCCCAGTGCCCGGGGCGGTAAATCGGAAATCCACCGGCACCGAAGGCAACGCAGCCACCCCAGCCGGCGTAGACGCCATGCAGCGCATTCAAACCGAAAGTCAGTGCCCCCGGCCGCCCGATCTCGGGCGCCTCCCAACTGGTGGTAATGCGCGCCGTATCGCGCATGGGATCTTCGTCGCGCGCACGGTACTTGTAACAGACCTGGGTAAGGCCGCCGTCCTCGAGCCGCGTTTGCCACATGAAATTACCGGCGAAACGTGCCACTCGCCCGCCGTGTTCAACGTAATCGTCGACCGTGTCGCGCATTTCCCACGACCAGTACTCATCGTGGCCGACGAACACCAGGCACGGGTAATCCTCGATCGCGTCGGGCTTTAGCTGCAGATCGTACTGCGAGACGATATCGATCGCGTAGCCACGAGCCTGCGCCCAGCGCATGAAATGCCGCTCGTACGAGGCCCAGCCCGCCGAAGCGTATTTCTTCGAATAACCGTTGGCGTAAGCCCATTCCATGTGCGGATAGCTGACCGCTTCGTCATATGCCGGCGGTGCAGACAGCGCCGCGCGTGGCGCCTCTTGCGGCAGCACGACGAAACCGCGCGCCAGTGGTCTTTCCAGCGACAGGATCGGTGAGTACAAATCGGCGCCAGGCCCGCTAATGCCTTCGTAATGGTTGGAGCCGCCCCAGTTGTTGTAGGCAGTCCAGGTTCCGGTCGACGAAACCAGCAGCAAACGTTGCTCCCTGCCCGCCTGCTGCGAGCGCAACAGGAACAGGCCATGCTGCTCGATCGGTCCGCCAGCGCTTTCGATGCGGCAGGTGACACGGTAAGCGCCCGACGGCCAGTCGTGCGGGATCTCGAACTCTAACGCCGACGGCCAGCCGCAACCCTGCACCGCGGCGTCGGTCGGCGTCTCGTGCCACTGCCCGCGCAGGCCGTCGCGTTGGTACATCGGTTCGAGTCCGACCGCGTCGCGCGCGATTTCGAGGCACCAGCTTTTGGCGGAGGTCGAGACATGCAGCACCAGCGTATCGCCGGGCGAATAGCAGGGCCGGTCGCAATAACACCAGATTTCATCCGCGGCGCGCCCGGGGAATTCGTAGTAGTTACTGAATACCGCCGGGTTCGGCATCGTTCACGTCCGCTCCTGCAGAAACTCGTGCACGTCCTCGGACTGCACCACGTGGCAGTAAATCATGTTGATCGACCTGAGCTCGTTCAGGTGCAGTTCCTCGGTAGCCGCAGCGCAGCAATCCTCGACCACGACCACGCCGAAACTTTCGTCGGCGAGGCTGCGCACGGTCGAGCTGACGCATTGATCGGTGAAAATCCCGGCAACGATGACATCGGTGATTTCCATGTTGCGCAGAATCAGGCGCAGGTTGGTCCCCGTCAGTGCGCTGTCAGTAGTCTTGATGACGACGATATCCTCGGCATCGGGCGTCAATTGCGGCACCAGCTGGCTGTCCTCGCGATCCTTCGGCAGCAGCAGATAGTTGAAACCCGGTTTCTTCTGACTCAGCGAGCGATCGCGTCCGTCGGTCTTGAGGCAGGCGATGCGCGCGAACATGACTTCGACACCGCGCGCGCGGCAAAAATCGATCAGCCTGGCCGTGTTCGGAATCACCCGCTTACTCAGGTGCTCGCGAAACGGCGCCCAGCGCTCGGCCTCGACCGGATCGTCATCCACCTCCAGGTAAGTGTTCTGGATATCGATCACGAGCAGCGCGGTTTTTGCCGGATCGAGCACGATATCCTCGGCC
The DNA here is from genome assembly GCA_020354435.1 of Gammaproteobacteria bacterium. Taxonomy (GTDB): domain Bacteria; phylum Pseudomonadota; class Gammaproteobacteria. The sequence continues at coordinate 2,149,871 of CP070646.1, read as the reverse complement.
GGAGCGGCGGTTTCGTAATAAAAGGATCGATACGCGTTTTTCCAGTCACTCATGCCCCTGCCTCCGGTTTGCGCGCGCACAGGCGCAGGCCGCCCAGTTTACCAGACTGAAAGTGGCGATTGACCGCAGTATAAAATTCGGTCATCGCGTTGACCGCGGCGGCGCCGTGCACGCGCAAGTGGCGCGCACGATCGGCGCGATAGGCGGCCAGGCGAACGCGCACGAACTCGGCCCAGTCCGAGCTCATGTTCCTGCACAGCTCGACTGCGAAGCCGGCATCTTCCAGATCCTGTTGGTACTGATCGATACGTCGCAGCGTGATCGCGTAAAGTTCCTGCTGTAACTGCCTGTTTTGCGTGGGCGTGATCTCGCCGCGCGCGATCAAATCCTCGGTGTAGAAACAGCCGCCCGGCCTGAGCAGGGAAAAACACTTGTCGAGCAGGCGTGGCCGCTCGGGAATATGGTAGAGCGCGAGCCAGCTGACGATCGCATCGAAGCTGCCCGCCGCGCGCTCGAACTCGAGGAAATCGCCGCAGACGTGCTCGACCCGATCGTCGAGCCCACAGCGCGCAGTCAGGCTGCGGGCCACCTCGTGCTGGTCCGGCTGCAGCTCCAGTGCGGTCATGTGCACATCGCCGTAGGCGGCGAGGTATCGCGCCGGACCGCCAAGCCCGGAACCGATCTCGAGCCAGCGCGGTTGCCCTTCGATACCGATCATCGCCATCGCCACATCGAGCGCCTGCGTGCCGTGGTAATGCAGCTGGTCGAAGGGAGTCAGGTCATCGACACTGAGCCGATCGTCGACCGTCTTGCCCAGTTCACCCAGTTCGCGATAAATACGTTCGACGTGGGTATACAGTTTCATCGACTTGATTGCGCTCATGGCCCCTCCATCGGTAGTTCGGTAATCACGCCGCCGCGCTCGCGACCGTCTTCACAGTGTACCTCGACCGCGGTGCCATGTTGCCAGTGCTCACGCTCGATCATCGCCAGCGCGACATTGCGTTGGAAGCGCGGCGACCAGATCGCCGAGGTCACGTAACCCATCTGCGTCCCGTCAATCATCAGGGGCCAGGGCCTTTGACAGGCCGGGCAGGCGTCGCCGTCGAAAATCAGACCGCGAATCATGCGATCCGGTCCGCGCTCGGCGATCCGGCGTAATGCCGGCATGCCGATATAGTCGAGACTGCCGTCGAGCTGGCAATAGCGCTCGAGACCACATTCGAGCGGATTGTTGTCGCGCGTCATCTCGTTGCCATAGGAAAGCAGACCGCCCTCGATGCGCTCGATCAGGTTGGGGCAACCGGCAGACAGCTCGAGTCCGTCGCCGGCCTGCCACAGCGCATCCCAGACCTCGGCGCCGAAGTCGAAACCGTCGACGTAAAGCTCGAAGCCACCCTGGCGGCTGAAACCGGAACGCGCGGTGACGATTTCTCGTCCGTTCAGCTCGAGCCTGTCGAAACGGAAAAAGCGGATCGCGCGCACCGATTCGCCGAAAACCCGCGCCATCAGGTCATCCGATCTGGGCCCCTGCACCGCGAGCGGCCACACGTCGGCCTCGTCGACCGTGACGTCGAGTCCCATGCCGAGGGCAAGCCCCTTGGCCCACAGCAGCATGTCGGCGTCGGCGATCGAAAACCAGAAACGGTCCTCGGCCAGTTTCAGGATCACCGGATCGTTGAGCATACCCGCATCGGCATCGATCATCGGTGCGTAAAGGCATTGCCCGATCTCGGCCTGGCGTAAATCGCGCGGTGTCATCAGCTGCGCCAGGCGCGCGGCATCCGCACCGCGCAGCTCGACCTGGCGCTGGCAGCCGACGTCCCACAGCTGTACATGATTTTTCAGGTGCCAGTAGTCTTCCTCGACACTGCGCTCGAATCCCTTGGGCAGGATTGTGTGGTTAACCACCGAGAATCCGCTGACGCCGAGAGCCTCGACCCGGGAGGTGTAGGGTGTAGCGCGTTGACGGCGTGAAACCTGCAGTTTCATTTGCGCCATGGTTGTTTCAGCCCGACCACCAGGTGGAGTAGGAGTGCGGCGACAGCATTACCGGCAGGTGGTATCGCCTGTTATCGTCGTCGATGGTGAAACGGATGACGACGGTTTCGACGATGGTATCGTCGCCATGACCGCGACCGGCGAAATAGTCCGCGCCGTGTATGACGAGCTCGAATTCGGCGCCGCGTTTAGTCTCGTCGATGCTGACCGTCTCGGCGATGCGTCCCTCGTCGTTGGCATTCACATCGAACAATAGCTGCTTCGGCTCGCCCAGCAAAAACAGCTGACAACGAATGCCCGCCGCATGCGTACCAATGACGGAGTCGAGAATATGCGAAGAAACCGTGGCCATGGTTACTCGATCGAGGCTTTATCGCGTTTACTGGTCGTCGCCAGCACGATCGGGCTGATGTGACCGACGGTTTTAACGTTGACGCAGGCGGTTTTCCCGCTCGCAATCGCGCGCTCGACCGCGGGCACGATGTCTGCGCGTTTTTCCACCAGCTCGCCGTAACCGCCCAGGCCCTCGAACATGGAATGAAACGGGATATCACGGAAATCGGTGGCGAAGTGCTGCTGGTTGGAAAACAGCCGTTCCTGCTGTTGCGAGATGCAGTCGAGCCCGCCGTTGTTGTCGACCACGACGACGATCGGCAGTTTTTCCTGGAACGCGGCCTCGATGCTCGAACCGCCCGACAGGAAGGCGCCGTCGCCGCTGATGACGACGACGCTTTTATCGGGATTGGCCAGCTTGGCGGCACTGGCAAACGGCACGCCGACGCCGAGCATACTAAAAGTGCCGGGATGCAGGAGGTTGCCGAGCCTGCGCCCGCGCTGGCCGGCGATATTGACCGCGATCTCCGACCAGAAATGGGTATTGCCGCCGTCAATGACGAGCCAGTCATCGTCGCGCATCGCCGCCTGCACGTCGAGAGCGAGCTGCAGCGGATGGATGCGGTCGTCGTCGAGCGCGGGAATATCGGCGACCATATCCTCGGCCCATTGCGCACGCCGGCTACGGTTGGTTTCGAGCCACTCAGGAGCCTTTGGCGCGGTTTCGGCGAGCGCCGCGAAAAACGCGGCCGGATCGGACAGAAGCGCGAAGTCCGCGGCGCGGTTCATCTCGATTTCCTCGTGCGAACCATTGATACAGACCAGCCGCGTAGTCGCCGGGAACAGCGGCGGATTGCCGAAATTCATCTGGTTGTCGAGGCGCGCGCCAACCATTAACACCAGGTCGGACTGTTCCAGCGCCTGTTTCGACGGGTGGTACTGGTGCACATCGGCAAGCCCCATGTAAACCTCGCTGGCCTCCGACAGCAGCTTCTGGTGATAGGGCACGTTGAACACAGGGATATTGAGCTTGCGCGCGCAGTCTTCGAGCGCGGCTTCGGCACCGGACCACCAGACTCCGTGGCCACCGATAAAAACGGGTTTCTCGGCCTGCTGCAGCATCGTCAGCACCCGTGCCAGGTCCTGCGGGCAAGGCCAGGCCCGCGCCGGCGGTTGCGCTCCACGCTCGAAGGGGCGCTCGTCACGCATCGCGTCGGCCTCGTAGGAACTGAACATGATATCCACCGGCATGCTCAGGTGCACCGCGCCCGGGTAACCGGAGAGCGCTATTTTCCATGCACGATCGACGAACTCGGAAATGCGCTCGCCATCCGTGATCGATACGCTGTACTTGGTCAGCGGTGCGGCAATCGAGACATCGTCGATCTCCTTGAAGCCACCGCTGCCCTGCCGCTTGAGCGTGCTCGAGCCGGTAACGAAGATCACCGGCGAGCGTTCACCCCAGGCCTCCATCATCGCCGGCACCGCATTGGCGAAACCCTCGGGCCCGACCAGGCACACTGCCGGCTTGCGCCTGATGCGGGTATGGCCGTCGGCCAGGTGGCCCGCGGTCTGTTCATGCGGCGCGTTGATCACTGCAATGCCGCATTCCATGAAACCTTCCAGCGCCGGGTTACAAAAGCCGCCGCTTAGCGTGAAAACCTGGTCCACGCCCTTTTCCTGCAGGGCTCGCGCCAGCAGCATGCCGCCGCGAATCTTCATTTGTCCCCCACTATCGAATCACCCAGTACGAAGCTGGCATCGACGTCATTGATATCGGGACAGCCGAGTTGCGCCAGCCCGATATCGATCTGGCTTCTGATCAGTTCGATCATTTGCTGCAGGCCCTCGAAACCGTTGGCTGCCATCGCGTACAGGAACGGGCGTCCGATAAACACGAAATCGGCGCCGAGCGCGAGCGCCTTGATAACTCCTTCACCGCTACGTACGCCACTGTCAAACAGCAGCGGATAATCGGGACCAACCGCCGCCCTGATCCGCGGCAACATCTGGATCGCGGCGGGAGAACTGTCGAACTGTCGGCCACCGTGATTGGATACGCACACCGCGTCCACCCCGGCATCGCGGATACGTTTCGAGTCTTCGCAACCGAGCACGCCCTTGACGATCAGGTTGCCCGGCCAGCGATCCCGCAGGCGCGCGAGAAAATCCCAGTCCATCCCGCCGCGTTTCTCGTCGCGCTTGAACTGCACACCGCCGGGGACATTGACATTGGCGAGTCTCGGCACCCCGGTTTTCAGGGTCGTCAGCGACCAGCGCGGATGGATCGCAAAATCGAAAAACTGCTTCGGCCGGATCCGAAACGGCGACTGAAAGCCATTGCGCTGTTCGCGCGGCCGCGCGCCGATACCGGGAACGTCGACGGTTAAAACGAGGTTGGAGTAACCCACGGTCTCGGCGCGCTCGACCAGGTGAAAGGCGGCTTCCTCCGACTGGCCGACGTACAGCTGGAACCAGGCATGTTCGCCGGCGCGCTCGGCGGTGGTTTCGATGCTGCTCGAAGCCATGGTCGACAACACCAGCGGAATACCGTACCGCTTGGCGGCATTGGCGAGCATCGCATCGGCGCCGGGCCAGGTCAGGTTGCACATCCCCATCGGCGCAATGCCAAACGGCAGATTCCAGGACTGATCGAACAACGCCTTCTGCAGGTTGCGATTATCCACATTGACCAGGACCCGTGGCAGCAGGCGCAGGGCTTCGATTGCTTCGACGTTAAGCGTGCAGGCCGTTTCTTCACCGGCGCTGCCATCGATGAAATCGAAGATAATCCGCGGCAGACGGCGGTGCGCGTATTTACGTGCATCTGAAGCACTGAATATCTTCTTGCTCATCGATTGAGAATGCTCGCAAGCCCGGGTTATCTACATAAATCAACGCGCAAGTCTATCCTGTTGATTACCTTCAGAACAGATACTTTTTCTCTATGTGCCGTTAAAAAATAGTATTTTGATAATGGTGATTTTCCGTGCTGCAGCGACTGATACGTAACTCGACCGGTGTTTTATCCAGGGTCAGCGCAACACGCTCGATTTCGAGCAGCGGGGTTCCCGCTTCCAGGTTCAGGGTTTTGGCATCATGCCTCGAGGCAGCCACGGCGCGCAGCTGCTCCTCGGCGCTGTGTATGGTTATTCCATACTGCTTTTCATAGAGTTCGTAGAGCGTATTGGGCAATTCGAGCTTGCCCCGATTACCAAGGCTACCGAAAGGCCTGGCCGGTAATGTGATTGTTTCAACCATGGTCGGTTTCGCCGAGAAATACCGCACACGATCTATTCTGATTACCTTGGTCCCAACGGCCAGTCGCAGTTTTGCGGCTTCCTTGCGTGATGCCTGTTTTCGCCGACAGTGCAAAATTCTACTGTCGGGAAGTACTTTATGGCCCTGGTTGTCCGTTATGTGAAAGAAATGAAACAGGGCTCTATGCGGGTCGTGAATTGAAACAAATGTCCCGCGTCCCTGTTTGCGTGTTAATACGTTGCTTTCTACGAGTTCGGTGATTGCCTTGCGCACGGTGCCCTGGCTAACACCCAGTTCCTGAGCGAGATTTACTTCACTGGGTATAATACTGCCCGGCAACCATTCGCCGTTACCAATCCTTGCGACCAGGATTTCCTTTACCTGCATGTAGAGCGAAAGGGAGCCCTTTTCAGTTGTAAGCATCAAAGCTGTGACCTCGATCAGCACGGACTGTTAGGAGTAATCGTGAATTCTCCGATATTTCAGCGAATTATATGTCCTGTATACGACTGCCGCAAAATATTTATATAATTTTATAATTATAGTCTTATATAAGACTAATTGACTAATAGAACAAACCCGCATAAGATACCGCTTCGAATTTTCAAACACCGCTCAATCAGTCGAGAGAAAGCAATGATAGATTTCGTAGTACATGATGAAGGGGATAGTGTCGGCGTTGTCGTCGTCGAAGGCGTAACCGCCGGCGATGAACTGACCGGCTGGGTAATGGATCAGAACGTGGATATCAAGTTCAAGGCCGCAAGCGACATACCGATTGGGCATAAGCTCGCAATCAGGCCGATGCAGGAAGGCGATACCGTGATCAAGTACGGCACGGATATTGGCAAGGTCGTCGCGGATATTGGTGTCGGTGAGCATGCACATGTTCACAACATCAAAACCAAACGCTGGTAATCGATTAACCGCATCAAGTCCCCTACTCTTTCGGAGAACAAGAACATGTCTCAAGATTTAAGCTCAGCAACATTTTCCGGTTACCGGCGAGAAAATGGCCGCGTCGGCGTTCGCAATCACGTCATCATCCTGCCGGTCGATGATCTTTCCAATGCCGCCTGTGAAGCCGTTGCCAATAATATTCCGGGCGCCATGGCCATACCCCATCCTTACGGCAGGCTTCAGTTCGGCGAAGACCTCGAACTTCACTTCCGTACCCTGATCGGTACGGGTTCCAATCCCAATGTCGCCGCTGTCGTGGTCATCGGCATCGAGAATGGCTGGACCCAGAAAATCGTCGACGGCATCGCGTCTACCGGCAAACCGGTAACCGGATTCGGTATCGAGCAGCACGGGGACCATGAAACCATTATGGAAGCCTCCAAGGTTGCCAAGGAATATGTCCAGTGGGCATCTGAATTGACCCGTGAAGAGGCCGGCCTGAGCGAGCTCTGGGTATCGACAAAATGCGGCGAATCGGATACCACCTCGGGTTGCGGATCAAATCCGACGGTCGGTAATGCTTTCGACAAACTGTACCCGCATGGCGCAACGCTGCTGTTTGGCGAAACCTCTGAAATCACCGGTGGTGAACACCTGGTCGCGGAGCGTTGCCGCAACGACGCAGTGCGTGAGCGTTTCATGTTCATGTTCAATCGTTACCAGGACCTGATTGAACGCTTTAAGACCTCGGATTTGTCCGATTCACAACCGACAAAGGGGAATATCGAAGGCGGTCTGACCACGATCGAGGAAAAAGCGCTCGGCAACATTCAAAAGATCGGCAAAGAATGCCTGGTCGACGGCGTACTCGACAAAGCCGAGACCCCGACTGGACCGGGACTGTGGTTTATGGACTCCTCCTCGGCTGCGGCTGAAATGGTAACCCTGGCGGCGGCGGGCGGTTACGTCGTGCATTTCTTCCCCACCGGCCAGGGAAACATTATCGGCAACCCGATCCTTCCTGTGATCAAGATCTGCGCTAACCCGCGCACGGTTCGCACCATGAGCGAACACGTCGATGTCGACGTTTCGGGCCTGCTGCGTCGAGAAATGACACCAGGCGAGGCCGGCGACAAGCTGCTCGAATCCATGTTCCGTACCGCCAATGGACGCCTGACAGCGGCCGAAGCGCTGGGGCACAGAGAGTTCGTTCTGACCCGACTCTACGAGAGCGCATAACAGCGGGAGAGTACAACGATAATTGGGGTTGCCTCGGAAACGGTTCACCTGGCGGAAAAGAGGCCTTGATCGGCTTCCTTTGGAATCTCGGGGACAGTTTACTTTTTTACCTAGAATCTCGGGGACAGTTTACTTTTTTACCTATTTTGCGCATGAAAGAAGATTGACCGTTTTTGGACAAGATAATCTGAATGCGCCGGCAATAGGGTCGGCATAAACAGGTACCTGGCAATCGTGAAATGGATGTTAAACAGCAATTTTTTAATAATATAGGCGGTAATTAAAATCTGAGCCCTGTTTTTGCTCGCGAAACAAAGTCCCCGAGAGGCAAATAGCCGGAACCGTTGAGCACATTTGACGCACTGATAATACCTGAACGCGACCGCTGGTCGGTCGAGGTATCCGCTGAGAGAGATAAGACACTCGAGCGCGTTGCGCTTGCGATCCAGCATGACGAGCCCGCGCTATCGGTATTGAGCCCGTACGCGCCTGGAATGCATGGGGAAATTCTCGATGCCCCGAGCCTGGTTATCGAAGACCACGGAGCTATTCGACTGTTCGAACACAGCGGGGACGAAGCCTATTCCTACCGATCCCTGTTGCTGGCTGGCGATAATGACCTGGTCGCGCTCGGCGTCGAACGTAGCGGCGGATTCGAGCACTACTGCCGTGACTGGCTCGGGCTCGGCACGCCGCTGATGCTGACGCCGCAGGCGGCGGGTGACGACACGCTGGCTACGCGCTGCACCAAAGATCCGCACTTCATTGACCAGGTGGTTAAACAGGCCGAAACCAGCCAGGGGCTTAACATCCTGCCCTACATGGGAACCTGGGCACTGTGGCAACTGGCGGGTAAAATTGCCGCCGCCTGTCGCGCCCCGGTACGGGTCATCGCACCGCCGCCGCAGCTGACCCGGCGTGCTAACGACAAGATCTGGTTTGCACGGCTGGCGCAGTCGGTTTGCGGTTACGCGGCGATACCGCCCGCACGGGCGGCCGACAATTTTGTCTCCCTGTGCCGGCTTGCCGTCGAACTCGCCGGGGCCCATGCGACGATTGCAATCAAGTTGCCCGACAGCGCGAGTTCCGCCGGCAATCTGGTGCTAGATGCCGAGTTACTGCGCGATATTTCCTGGCAAGCGCTGCACGACCGGCTCGAAAGACGCCTCTACGGTCTGGGCTGGAACGGCAGCTTTCCGTTACAGGTAGTCGCCTGGGAACAGGTGTTGAGCAGCAGCCCGTCGGTGCATCTGTGGATACCCGCCCTGGATCAGGGTCGGCCGCTCGTCGAAGCCATTTTCGACCAGCACACCAGCGGGCTCGAACGTGAATTTGACGGCGCCAGGCCTTGCCAACTCGAGTTTGACTGGCAACTGCGCATCGTGCGACAGGCGATAGATATTGCGAGAGTTTTGCAATACCTGGGTTATTTCGGTCGCTGCAGCCTGGATGCGATCATTGCCGGTCAGTGCGAATCCTCGGCGCAGCTGCATTGGGTGGAATGCAACGGCCGCTGGGGCGGTGTGTCGCTGCCGTTGAGCCTCAATCGACGCCTCGATTCCGCTACGGCCGAAACCACACCAATGGCGATATTCGAACAGGCGCACCAGCGATTACCGGCGCGTGATTTAAAGTCGGTACTGCAAATGCTGGAACCGTGGTTATATCGGCGAGGTGTGCGCAATCAAGGTGCGGTACTGCTATCGCCGGGCAGGTTGCTGGACGGTACCGGTTTCGAATTCATGGTGCGCGCCAACGCCGTAAATTCCGCGCTTCGAATTGGTTCGGAAGTCGCTAACCTGCTCGAAAACAACTGAACTTCGAATTTCGGGCAGGTATATCTGTTCGCACATGACAACCACCGCCAAATCAGCAATCCGGCTGGGCCTGAACTTCGAAAATTTGCTGGCTTTCGAGGCGATTGGTCCGTACAAATCTGTATATTGTCCCTGGCATAAGCAATATGCTGCCTGACAAGCGAATATCGCCTGCCGAAGCGCCCGCTAAGCGTTGACTTTGAGTCCCGCTGTAGCGTTATGTGTTGCTGAGATAAAATATCGGTTACATGATTCATTTGGCACTGCACTTTCTGGCCCCGGCGCTACTGAGCGGAATTTTCTTCAGAAAAACCTGGATGCCAGCCTACCTGTTGATGATGTCGACAATGCTCGTAGACATCGACCACTTATTGGCGAATCCGATATACGACCCGAATCGCTGCAGTATTGGTTTCCATCCATTACATCATCCCTGGCTTTTCGTTCTTTATGGCGCGCTTTGCTTTGTACCTCGGGTAAGGCTCATCGGCATTGGACTATCGGTTCACATGTTCCTGGATGCTGTAGATTGCCAGGTAACCAATGGGGTATGGGTTCATTGAAATTCATCGTATGCGAGTACGCAACAAGCACATGCAGCTGGATCAATCGCCCACATTAAGCGCGCCTTGTGTCGTGGCTGCGTTGCGCTAAAGAATTATGAAACAGCCTATAGTCGGATATCACAAAGATGCAGAGGATCAATGGGTTGCCGAGCTCGAATGCGGCCATAATCAGCATGTCCGGCATAATCCCCCCCTGGTAAGCAGGCCGTGGGTCGAAACCGAATCAGGCAGAGACTCGATGCTGGGTTATCGACTGAATTGCAAAAAATGCGATCAGGATTTACCCGTGGATAACAAGTAAATTAACCCCAACCGAAGCCGGGCGGTTGCTTCCGGCTCGGGTGGGCGGTATCGTTTTTGCAATGCCAATCTGCTCGCCGGGAAATCCCGCCGGCGCAGGTTGGCTCCGACTGACAGTGTTAAAATCATTCAAACGCGCTAAAGCAAAGGAGGAAGAACATGGCCACCCAAGACAAATGCTGCACCATCGTGCCCTATTTCAAGGTCCACGAGGGACAGCTGGAAAACTTTAAAAAAGGCTGCGAGGCATTCGTCGCGCAAACCGAAACCGAGTCGAAGTGTCTTTACTATGGTTTCAGCTTCGACGGAAACGAAGCCCACTGCCGCGAAGGTTACGAGGATGCCGAAGGTGTGCTGACCCACCTGGACAATATCGGCGCCTTGCTGCAGGAGACGCTCAAAATATCGGACCTGACCCGGCTCGAGATTCACGGTCCGGAGGAAGAGCTGGCCAGGCTGCGTGAACCACTGGCCGATTTGAATCCGCAGTTCTTCGTGCTCGAATACGGTTTTCGTCGTTAACGAATTAGTGCCTGCCGCAGATAAACCGGAGCAACTGCCGCCGGCTGCATGCGGCGGCAGCCGATGAGTCGAACCAACAGCAAGGGCATGATGAGAGCGCCGGTCCGCTTGCTGGTGGTTTTTTCTGGCCTGCTGATCGCAGGCATGCTGGTACTGCGGTTTGCAGTACTGCCGCATGTCGATGCCAGACTGAACACGCTGCACGGGCCCGTTTCGCAACCGGTTGCAGCGAATGTGCAGGCGTTTCACGCAAACACGTTCGTTGCCGATATGCACGCCGACTCGCTTTTATGGGGCCGCGACCTGGAGAGGCGACATCAGCGCGGGCATGTCGACCTGCCCCGACTGCGCGCAGGCGGAGTCGACCTGCAGGTATTCAGCGCCGTCACGAGTGTACCGCGCGGGCTCAATTACAACCGCAATTCGTCAGATTCGGACAGCCTGCCGCTATTGTTCATCGCTTCCTGGCGCCAGCCGTCGACCTGGTTCAGCCCGAAACAGCGGGCGCTGGCCCAGGCCGCCGAACTGGTCCGGCTGGCCGAAAGCGCGGCGATAAAGCTGGTACTGCGGCGTGGCGATCTATCGGCGGAAGGGCTCAAGGCCCTGCTCGCGCTAGAGGGCATGCACGCACTGAACGGCCGGGCGCAGGCCCTCGATGAACTCCACGAGGCCGGTTACCGCATGATGGGGCTTACGCATTTTTTCGACAACGAAGTCGCCGGCTCGGCGCATGGCGTCGAACAATACGGCCTCACCGATTTCGGCAGGTCGCTGCTGCCACGCATGGAAGAACTCGGGATCACGCTGGACCTGGCCCACGCCTCCCCCGCCGCCTTTGCCGACACGCTAAGGTTCGCGAAACAACCGGTTGTCGTCTCCCACGGAGGTGTCAGGGGAACCTGCCCTGGACCACGCAACCTGTCTGACGACCAACTGCGCGCACTGGCGCGTAACGGCGGTCTAGTCGGCATTGGTTACTGGGACGGCGCCGTTTGCGACGCCAGCATCGCAGGCATTGTTCGCGCGCTGCTGTACGCAATCAGGATCGCCGGCATCGACCACGTCGGCCTCGGCTCGGATTTCGATGGCACCATCAGCGCGCCATTCGACACCAGCGGGTTGCCGCGTTTGACCGCAGCGCTGCTCGATGCGGGCCTGCCGCAAGCCGATGTGGCCAAGGTCCTCGGCGGCAACCTGCGGCGGGTACTCGCCGGTAACCTGCCGCAATAAAGCTTCACGAATTGGCATCTCGAGCTACAATTCGTTATTCAGACGGCGCCCTGATGGGAAAAGGCCAGAATATCGAGGGTTAATCCAGTGTTATCGACAATCCAGGATCGGAACAGGCTCGCAGGCGGTGCTGATAACCGCTGGGAGGTCATGACCAGACTTTATCAGGATAAATTGACCGAGCTGGTTTCGACGCTCGATCTCGGCCAGGGGCTTGCGCTGAAACTGAGCGTAAGGCAATTTTTCAACGGCGCCGCGCTCTACGCCGGCGATGCCATGTGCGCCTCTTGGTCGCCGGTCGGACTGGCCTTCCGCTTGCCGGCAAAGCAGGTAAGCGAACTGATCGACGGCGGCCAGGCGATTCCGCTGAAGTATTTTGCCAAGGGTCATATCAAGAAGGGATACGCGCTGTTCGAGAATCCCGCAGACAAAGACCCCTCGATCCTGAAAGAATATTTTCTGCAGGCCATCGCACAGGCCGACACCGGTGCCTGAACGAGTTCCCGGGGTTATAACCGAAAGGATCGTCTAATGGACTGGTCGCCGGTTATTTTTTTCGCCATCATTCTGTTTTTCGCTTACCGCGGATACCGCAGGGGCCTGCTCAGATCCCTGTCGCGCATCCTCGGTGTCGTCGCGGGATACGCTTGCGCCATCGTTTATACCGGCCAGGTTTCGCAGCTGATCGAAGCCAGCTCGCAACTGCAGGGTATCGTTGCCTTTATCGTCGCCGGTTTGAGCCTGTTCGTCGGCGCCAGTCTCACCGTTGCGCTGCTTTTCTGGTTACTGGAAAAGCTGCTCGGTGGCAACGCCGAAGTATCCATGGGCTCCGCCGCCGGAGGCGCCGTCGTCGGCCTCGCCACAGGCTTGCTGGTTGCCCTGGTCGTCGTCTGGACTATCAGTTTCGTGCGTGATACCCGTCCCGACACGGCCATAGCCGCGACGGCGCCGGCAAAATCGAGTCGGATCGAAGCGATGGCCAACGAGGTCGCAGGCAAGGCAGTCAGTTCGGCCATGTCGCTGGGTTCGGCCAATCCCGAGATAACCCGCATGACCGCCGCGCTGGCAGAGTCGCCCGGCGAGATCGTGCAACAGGCACAGCGCCTGGCGCAAAGCGAGGAGATGACGGCACTGTTACACGATCCGCGCAACCAGGCGGTGCTCGACAGCGGTGATATCGATGCGCTGCGTCAACTGCCGGCCTTTCAGAACCTGATGCGAAATCCAGACCTGCAGGCGCTGGCCGAGTCGACCGGCCTGCTCGACGAAGCGGCGAAAAACAACCAGGACGCCGACGCGGTGCTGGCGCAGCAGTTCACCAAAATCTGGAGCCGCACGCAGAAAGTCAAAACCGATCCGAGGGTGCAGGAAATTCTCTCCGATCCGGAGTTTCGTCAAAAAATACAGTCCGGCAATCCGCTGGATCTGCTCGGCAACGAGCAATTGCTCGAACTCGCCAATATCATCTTTTCCGAGCAGTCGATGCCCGCTGATGCCGTCCGCAGCGGCACCGACAGCAGCACGTTCGATCAAAGTCAGCCGCAAGAGCAGACTGGCGCGAAACCCGAGTCGAACAAGCAGATTTATACCTGGACCGATGAAAAGGGCCAGTTGCACGTATCCGACGTTCCGCCCGATAACTGAAGGTGACGCAAAGATCGGGGTAAAATCCGCTTCAAGAGGCCAAAAACATGCAGATCGACCAGGAATATCTCAGGCAAATACTGAACGCTTTCATCGATTCGCCGCGCTCCTTCGTCTGGGTCGCCGACATCATGGAAAAGGGTATCGAGATCGATGACAAGTTCCTGTTCCACATGCAAATCCTCGAGGATCAGCGTTTTATCGAGTGCCTGGATAAAAAAAGCGACCTGGGCTACGAAATCAGGCTCGGCGGTCATTTCGAGTGGCAAAGCCGACCGCTGCGCCTGACCGCGGCGGGCCACGAGTTTGTCGAAGCCATCAACCGGCCTGAAATCTGGGACGTGCTGAAAGCCGAATTCGCCGACGCATCACTGTCCACGCTTAGATCAGCCGCAAAAACCCTGCTGCTGGCATTCGCCAAAAAGCAGCTCGGTAAATACCTCGAGTTGTAAAAGTTTTTAGAGATCCTCGTCGCCGCGGATTTCCTTCACCTCGGGAAAAACCTCGTGCAGCGCCTCGAAAAAGAACGCCAGCTCTTCGCCGTGCGTGCCGTGAATGTCAATCAGCTGCAGCAGCTTGCGCATGAAGGTCATGCGCATGGTCGGGTTTCGCTTCAGATAAAAATTGATCGTGTGCAGGTCGCCGTGCACATCCGCGGTCGAGCCCTTGGCCGCCTTGTATAGATGATCGACCTGCTCCTGGTTGAGGTCGAATTCCTGCTTCAGTATGCGGTCGAACTCGTGTTTTTCCCTCGCATCGACATGCTGATCGGAATTGATCACGTGGTACAACACCGACGCCAGTGCGCTGTGCAGAATTTCATCGTCGCGATGATCAAACAGCTTGCTCTCTTCTTTGAGCGAGTCAAACCAGTGTTTCACAGATTCGAACATGTCTTTATTTCCTTAATTTCCGGTTACTTGTCATTGCGAGGCACGCAGTGCCGAAGCAATCTCGCTTACTCTGAGTCATTGCGAGGCACCTTGTGCCGAAGCAATCTCGCTTACTCTGAGTCATTGCGAGGCACCTTGTGCCGAAG
>CP070646.1:2104867-2134919 GCA_020354435.1 Gammaproteobacteria bacterium | reverse complement strand
TACATGACTGGGAATGACTTCCGATGACACGGGAATCGATTGCAGCCACCGCGGCCGAACCGAGGCGCGCGAAACGTCGAACCTGGCATTTCACGCCCGAATTGCCGGTGAAGCAGGCGCCATATTTTGAGCGACCGTTCAGCCTGGGCGCAAGCCTCAGCTATCTGTTCCACATCTGGCGTCCGTTCAACCAGCGCTTTTTGCTCTTGCTGCTGGCGATCGCTGCCTGGACCTGGTTTACGCCCTCGCTGGAGCGCGCACGCGAATTCAAACTCGACTGGATGCTCGAGATCGGGCTGCGCAATCTCGTCATCGTTCTGGTCGTAGCCGGCGGCCTGCACCTGCTGCTGTACACCTTTAGAAAACAGGGTGACGACGAGCATTACGACACGCGGCCGCTGATCAAGAATTCGAAGCGCTTTCATTTCGGCCACCAGGTGTGGGACAACATATTCTGGACCCTGGTTGGCTCGGTGCCGATCGGCACCCTGTGGGAATGCCTGCTGCTGTGGGCCTATGCCAACGGCCACGCGACGCTGGTCACGTTCGAGACCAATCCTGCCTGGTTCATCGGCCTGATGCTGATCATCCCGATCTGGAGCGGGTTCCACTTCTACTGGTATCACCGTCTCGGTCATGTCGAGCCGCTGTATCGCTGGTTTCATTCCTGGCACCACAAGAACGTCAATACCGGGCCCTGGTCGGGGCACGCGATGCATCCGATCGAGCACCTGTTCCTGTATTCCGACCTGGCGATATATTTCATCGTCGCGAGTCACCCGATCCACGTTATTTTCAATGCCATGCTGCACACCGTGGCCGGGCCGACGTCGCACTGCGGATATCACACCGTGCGCTTCGGTCGCTTCTTCAGTCTGCAGCTGGGCGATTTCATGCACCAGCTGCATCATCGCTTTTGCGACTGCAACTACGGTTCCTACGAAACACCGTGGGACAAGGTCTTCGACAGTTTCCACGACGGCACCGAGGCCGGCAATGCCTGGATGAAAAAACGTCGCAAGAAATTGTTCGAACAGAAAAATCAACTCGCGGGAGAGCAACATGGATAAACGCTACAAGGGCACCTGGACCGCGATGGAAAATGCGTCCCGGGCCGATTTCGAAGCGGTTCTGGATTTCGAGAAGGAATACAACGCCGGACTGGTCGACCGCCTGGTCGAGCAGCTCAAGCTGCTCGACGAGGAATGGACGCCGTACCCGATCAACCGTTACCAGCATTCGCTGCAGTCGGCGACGCGCGCCTACAACGATGGCGCCGACGAGGAAACCGTCGTCGCCGCGCTGTTGCACGATGTCGGCGACGTGGTCGCGCCGTATAACCACGGCGAGGTCGCGGCGGCGATTCTGAAACCTTACGTTTCCGAGAAGACCTACTGGGTCGTAAAGCATCACTGCGTATTTCAGGGTTACTACTACAACCATCACTACGGCGGTGACCGCAATGCGCGGGAAAAATACCGCGACAGCCCGTACTTCGAGGATTGCCGCTATTTCTGCCATAACTACGATCAGAATGCTTTCGATCCGGATTACGCCAGCAAGCCGCTGGAATTTTTCATTCCGATGATGCGCCGCGTTTTTCGTCAAGACCCCGGGCATCTGGAGCTGGCTGAACGCGCCGACGACAGGGTTGCCTGACCCCACTTTCCGTTAACCGGATGTCATCCCCGCGCAAGCGGGGATCTCCAAAAGGTGACGAGACAACACCTGCCATCCCGAGGGATGACAGGTATTGTTGTGGTATCACAGATGCTGTCGCGGGATAATAATCCACCCTGTTCAAATCTTCGGCACACGCCGCGGAATGTTGCGCACGTGTAAGGCGCGCGCCACGTAAATGCCGCCGGCGGTGATCAATGCGATGCCGCCCCAGCTAAGCAGCGATGGCAGCGTGCCGAAGAACAGGAAGCCGAAAATCACTGCCGAGACGATCTCGAAATAGGTAAAGGGCGCCAGTGTCGACGCACCCGCGTGCGTAAACGCGAACACCAGCATGGTCTGGTTGATTGCGCCGGAGACGACCAGCAGTCCGATCAGCCACCAGCTCTCGTCGGGAATCGCCTGCCACGAACCGGGCAGGGTCAGGCTCAACGCAATGGCGGCGCAGGTCGCCCCGGCGAAGGCCGTGACCAGGGGCGGTGAAACAATGCTCAGCTTGCGATTCAGCGCCATCTGCACGGCGACGATGACGGCGCAGGCAAAGATGTAGAAGGTGCCGGTGTTGACCTGATCGAATTCCGGTCGCATGACCATCAGGACGCCGATAAAGCCGCCGACGACGCCGATCCAGACCGACCAGTTGGCGTGTTCGCCGAGAAACAGCACGGCGATGATGACCAGCAGAAAGGGATAGGCGTACAGGATCGCTATCGCATCGGCGTAGTCGACGGTTTGCGCACCGATCACGAACGCCGTTGTGCCGCCGGCCATGGTCAGCCCGCGGATCAGCTGGATCCACGGCCGCGCGGGATTGAGGCCGAAGATGCCGTAGCGCCAGATAAGGTAGGGCAGCAAAATCAGGCTCATGCCGGTAAAACGAAACCACGCTACCTGTTGGGGCGAAATGTGATCCGCGAGCATCTTCATGATCGCGCCGGAAAAAGCCGCGATCGACAGCGCGGTCACGATCATCAAAATGCCCTGCAGGTGGGATGTCCTGGCAGCGGGTTGGTTGTTGTTCTCCACCCCGCGAGCATAGCCTAAAGTGTCGACACTAGATAATCGAAAAATCACGATGCCGCTAATCGCTCAACTCGATGAGTCGAGGGCACAGGCGCTGACACCCGGGGAAGTGTTCCTGGTCATTGCTGATGAGTGGGTCGTCGTGATCGCCACGCTAATGTGCTTCGATACCGTTGTCACTCGCTGACGCAATTACGGCCCTTGCCCTTGGCGCGGTAAAGCGCCTGGTCGGCGCGTTTAAGTACGTTCCACGGCGTCGATTCATCTTTGCTCGAATCGGCAAAGCCGATGGAAACGGTAATCTTGATCGAATTGTTGACGCTGGTTTTTGTTCGATTGTCGCTGTCGCGCCGGCCTACCCGCCGGATGATAAAAGGCTTGCTCGCGATTGCCTCGCGCAGTGCATCCAGATGGCGTACGGCTTCCTGCGAGTTCTTGCCGGTAAAAACGATACAAAACTCTTCACCGCCGTAGCGATAAGGTAGTCCGCCACCCGAAACCCTGGTCATTTTCGATGCGATCATGCGCAGCACCGCGTCGCCGGCATCGTGTCCGAAGGTATCGTTGAACTTCTTGAAATGATCGACGTCTAGCATTGCGACCGTGTACTTGCTGCCGATCTTCTGGAATTTTTCGCGCAGCGCGCGTCTGCCCGGCAGCCCGGTCAGCTCGTCGATGTAAGCCATGCGCCAGGTTTCCTGCATGATCGCATACAGGCACATCAGCAGGCCGGTACCGCCAAACACGTTGAGGCTGCGGCCCTGGTCGCCAAAGTGCAGTTGCAGAACGAGCATGACCAGAACCCCGAAACCCGCGCACAGATGCAGCGACGGATTGAGGATGCTAAGCGTCAGCATGATGTATAGCGATGCAAACGAAACGATCAGCACGCTTTGCGACTGCCCGGTCCAGTCGAAGTATTGCGGCGGTAACCAGTCGCTAAGAACGGCCTGCAACGCCCACGCCGGTTGCGTTGCAACCACGATGACCCAAAAGACGCAGGTCAATACGATAACCGCGTAGGCCGGAATCGCCTTGATGCTGAATATTCCGCGATCGGGTAAAAGCGTCAGTACCACCAGCAGTAGCGGCAGGAAGGTCGAAAGCAGGCCGTAGGTGAACTCGCCGTCTGCCCAGCCGGCGCGCAGGATCACGTTGGTAGCGACAATAAGCAGGACATAGAAAAAAACCGAACTGCGGCTGAAGCGGATGCTCAATCCGGCGACGATCAGCGCCAGCATATGCGTCAGGTAGGTGATGCCGATGGTCGCCGACGGCGGCAACTGGTTATACTTCTGGTAACCGTAAAATGCCACGACCATCAGGACGAGAATCGGCAAAAGGCTCTTAAATACTTTCATGCGTTCGAGTCGCGGTAAATCGAATCGATATTCCAGTTGTTACGTGATTGCCTGCTACGCTTAGATTGTAGTTGGTATTCGGGCAATATCCGGGAAGTCTCGGTTAGAGCACGGATTTCACCGGGCATTAGCCTGGATTATCGGCAGATCTCTGAAAACCTGAAAATCCTGGTAGCCGCTGGATTCGGACTTTTTGTCCCGGCAATGAGGATTGAGAATCTCTGGTCCGCCTGCCGCCGCAAGGGGTCAACGAGAAGAATGGAAGGTGAAAAAATCGGCGATATTCGGCCGTTAGCCAAAAAATGCCGCGCCTCCGTCCAGGCTGGTGGCGCGGCCAGGAGATTATCAGGGTGATCCGGGCAGGTAACTCTGTACCGACAGTGCATCCCGATCCACGTGATGCGACGACAGGCGCATTTTGAAGGTCTCGTTGATGAGATAGGGTTCGAGCAGGTTGACGTAATACGGGCTGCTCGGCACCGCGCTGTTGCCGCCGGGCAGGCTGGTTACCGCCTTGACTTTCCAGGGTCCGGTTCGGGCGACGAAACGCCCGGTCGGTCCGTATTCGAACATGAAGGAATTGCTGTCGCTGACGCGCACGTTGTTCGCGTCAAAGGGCGGTGCTTCGTCAATGGTCTCGAAGCCACCGTCGGTCGGGATTCCCGGGAGGTCGCTTAGCGGTGGCTCGAAGCGTCCCGCCGCTGGCGGCACGTTCAGAAATGGAACCGCGTCTCCGAGCGGGTTTTTGAAGACGATGCGGTGCAGCCGACCCCAGCGGTAGTCCTGCTGGTTGGTGGAGTTGTGGAAGGCCGCGGCAAATGCGTTCGACGCCAGCATCTCGAGAGCATCGGCCAGAGATTTCAGCACTAGTATGTGGCGTCTCGTCGCCGGGTCGGCTACGCCTGGCACGTTAAAGAAATTCACACCCGAGATGCCCACACCGTCGAGTTTGAGTAGATGTTGCAGCGCGGTTACGACTTCCTCGCGGCTGGAAGGTCGGGGAATTGCGCCGAGACCGGCACCATCCAGCGTTGCGTCAATACTGTTGGCAACCATCTTGCCGCGCCAGACCGAGTAAATCGTCGTCGCCACGCTGGCTTCGATGGCATTGGTTCCCGGGTCGGCATCATAACCCTCGGGGATACCGGTCGGGGTGGTGAAATCCCATTGGCGCAGGCGTTCGACGGCTTCTTGCAGGCCTGGGTCGCCGGCGAAGGACGCGAGCGCGGGATTCGCGCCACCCTGGGATGCATTGTCCCAGGCGTCCAGGATATACGGCATTAACGCCCTGGCATCGTTGAGAACCGTATCCGCCTGCATTTTTTTCAGTTGCTTAAACGATATTTTGCGGGCGCGCCATTGATGCTTGCCATCGCCGGACAACAGTTCGTTGATCATCTCGGTCGCACGTCCGGCGCGAATCGAGAAGTTGCGTCCGCCCCAGTTCAGGTAGTAAAGCCCGTTTGCGTCCGCGCGCAGGTCGTTGAGCGGATTGTTGTCGAGCGTGTTACCGGCCTGGTCGTTATTGGCATTGACGATCACGCCCGACGGCGGGTTGACCACCTGCGGCATTTCGTCGAACGGCAGTATCTCGAACGCTGTCGCCTGATTGTCTGGCCGCGAATCCAGCGGAATCCATTCGTTGCCGACAAATCCGTTACGAATCAGAAACGGCGGGATCGTGGGAGCCAGGTTCTGCAAGTCTTCGCGCAGCGGAACCTCGCCGGTAACGAAGTAGGCGATATTGCCCGCCTTGTCGGCATAAGACACGTTTTGCGAGCCAAAGTCGATCAGCTGCAGCGCGGCCTTGAATTCGTCGAGGTTGTGCGCACGGTTGACCGCGCAAAATCCTTCCAGGTCCCGGGTCGGGCCGAAACCAACCGACTGCACGCTCAACGGGGTATCGGCGTTCGGTGGCGTGATCAGCGGGCCGTGGTTGCGGCGCGGTACGATCAGCACCGGCAGAAACGGGCTAGGCCCGTCGGGCAGCGGGACCATGACAGGTTCGACCACGCCACCAATGTTGGCACGAAAAGTTTCAATTTCGAGTCCGATCGGCTCGGGCACGGGGATGCCATTGGCATCCTGGTGCAGCGTGGCGTATCCGCTGGGCGAAGCCGGGTATTCGATCACGGCTTCGGCGTATACGTCGGTAATGTCCATGCGTGCATTGGTAATTCCCCATGCGATCGCCTGGTTGTGCCCGCGTACCACGCAGGGAACGCCTGGCAGGTTACTGCCGGCAGCCTGCAGGCTCGGTGACATCAGACCGATTTCATGGAATATCGGCGGGCTCTCGAGGCGCAGGTGCATATCGTTGGCGAGCAGCGGCCGGCGGCTCGGAGTATGTTTGCCGCTGACGACCCAGGTATTACTGCCGCCCATGTCGTCGCCGTCGAAGCGCAACACTCCCGGTATCCGCGGAAGCTTGCGAATCCGTCGCACGTAGTCGCGACCATCCTTGAGCGAGCGCTCCTTTGCAATCGATCTGAACTTTTCCAGTTTCTCGGCCCACGGGGCCTTGTCCCTGGCCGGCATGAAACCATTCAGCGCATCCGGAACGGTCGAGGCCGGGTCGAACGGCGCGCTGCGGTACAGGTCTTCGAAGAATAGCGCTGCGCCGGCCGCTTCGCCCAGGGCGAACTGGTAAGCCTGCAGCGCGATGGTCAGATCGATATCGTCCGCCACGATCAACGACGTGGCGGCGCCGAGTGCCTTGCCGACCAGTACACTGTCGAGCGGTTGCCATGGTTCTACTTCTGTCAATTGGAGCGCGAGGTACTCGGGCGGGAGGTTAGCCCCGGTCTCATCGAGAAAGGAATTTACGCCATCGCTGTAGGCCTGCAGTATTTCGAGCATTGGCGGCGAATGTTCGGCCAGCGATCTTTCAGCGGCGCGGCCCAGCCCTATGGTGCGGGCTTCGATATCGTTCGGCAAAGCCGATGGGCCAACCAGTTCGGCCAGCGTTCCGGCCGCCGTGCGGCGCAGTAGATCCATCTGGAACAACCGGTCTTCGGCGTGAATTCGCCCCTGCATGAAAAACAGGTCATGCTCGTTGCGGGCATGGATGTGTGGAACACCGTTGGCGTCGCGCACGACCTTGACCGGCGCTTCGAGGCCCGGCAGCATGATGCCCGCCACCGCCGTGAATGGCATAACCAAGAGTATCAATGCACTGATAAAGAATCTGGATCTGTTCATGGTCTCCCTCCTGTTACCTGTCCAGTTATAATCAAGCCGAAACACCTTATCGCATCAAAAACTAGCGGCTTTTTCTGTTTAATCACCTGTTGTAAAAAGGGCCATACTGATCTGGGTCAACAGGAGCCGTGATTGGACTTTCATAGCGTCGAGCGATTTTGTGCAAGCTGGTTTCGTTGTTTCGTTGAATCGGCAGCATGCGCTTGCGGCGCGGGATATGCACTCAAATTTCGATTAGTAGTGCCTGACGTCCCCGCGAGTATCGGATAACAATACCGGGAACTGGAAAATCATGGTCGAGCGTCCTGCAATGGCCACTCGGGTGGTTTTGGTTCGAGTACTACCTCCCCGGCGGTGGGATGGGCTGATAGCCCGGGTTAATTAAAAGCGCCAGGCCAGGTTCAAGGCTTTTTGACCGTACCGGGCCCTTTGAATACGGGATGGAGCTGAATGCACGAAAGCCGGCCTGCGGAGAAACATTTTTTAGGGATATTGGTGTAAATGGGACGGCCATCATCGGTCGTATGCAAAATAAACGTCATCGGTGCTTCGTGAGGCGGCCCTTCGTAAGGATGTGAGAAGGTGCTGGGTGTAATAATCAGCCCGATTACAGCCAGTATTATTTTCAGACCTTTATTTTGCTTCATGTTTTTTCACCGCAAGTAGCGAATCTCTGTCTTTAATTATAGTTAAGGCACTCGAAATCGAGGAAATGATTACATTTGGTTCACAGTCAAAGTTTTTGAGGTTTAGAAAATCGGCGGCTCACGCTCTTTGAATGGCTATAATGCCCTTAAGGTACATTTATAGAGACTCTTCATCATTCGTATTCAATCAGTTAATCGCTGGCTGGCCCGGCGTCTCGGCATCGCGGCGTTGATCATCACCGTGGTCTTTGGCACCGCGGCATTTTTGCTGGAGTATAGAAAAATCGGCGGCGTCGTCGCCGATCGCGCGCAACGTTCGGTCGCAATTATAAATGCCCAGACGCAGCATTTACTGGACCGCCCGGGTCTGCTCGATGCGGTGGAATTTCAGGCAGTACTGGAACGCATGGCCTCGCAGGCGCGCGCCCAGGAAATCGGTCGTTTTGTATCTATTCTGATCGACGACGCCGGTACCCTCGAACTAGCGAAATTGCATGATCCGGATTACGCCCATATCGATGCGGTGAAAACTTTCATGGAAGCGCCCTCTCGGCGAGTGCCCGAACAGGATCACGAATTCTACGAGAGCGTCACCATCGGCGCTGCACCGCACGTCTATGTCGTCGTTCCCTTAAGAAAAAGCGACGGCGAAATCGGGGCTTACGCCAGGGGCGTATTTGCGCTGTCAGATGCTGCTTTTTCGCAAATATATCGCAGGATTTTCCTGGTTGTAGTGCTTACCTGCGGATTGATTATTGGCACCAGCCTGCTGTTGTACCCAATCATTTCTCACCTGGTGGGTCAACTTGCAACGCTTAATTCAAGGCTGCTCGAAGCCAACCTCGATATGATCGAAGTGCTGGGCAGCGCCATTGCCAAACGCGACAGCGATACCGACGTACATAACTATCGTGTGTCAATTTACTCGGTACGCCTGGCCGAGAGGATCGGCCTCGACAGATCCGAAATTCGTAATTTGATCAAGGGGGCCTTTCTTCACGATGTCGGAAAGATCGGTATTTCAGACAATATTCTGTTGAAACCGGGCAAGCTCGATGACGATGAATTTGAAATCATGAAAGAGCACGTACAGCACGGCCTTGATATCGTACAACACTCCGCGTGGTTGACGGATGCAGCCGCGGTGGTTGGCTATCATCACGAAAAATTTGACGGCAGTGGTTACCACGAAAAACTCACCGGAGTAGATATACCCGTTAACGCGCGTATTTTCGCTATAGCCGATGTCTTCGATGCGCTGACGTCCGAGCGGCCATACAAAAAGGCATTCGACTTTGACAAGGCAATGCAAATTTTGCGCGAAGGCAGCGGTAACCACTTTGATCCGGAGCTGGTGGAACAGTTTGCACAAATTGCCCCGGCCCTGCACAAGGATTACGCCAACCGCGACGACGATAAACCGCGTCAGGATCTGGCGCAGATCCTCGACCAGTATTTCAATGACGAGATCGAGCTGATCAGGGAAGCGAGCGCGTAGATATCCTGACCGGTCGATACAGCATTCGGGGTGAGCGCTTCTAGAATTCGGTCTCGTGGTAGGGCAGGTAGTCCTGCAGCAGGTGGCACAGGCAATCCTGGCGCACGACGAGTTTGTCCTGCGTGATCATCGCCGGCATCATCGTGTTGTTCAGGTAGATCTTGCCTTCCTCGACGCGCAGGATTTCATCGGTAACGTCGTGGCCATCGGTATCGGTGATCGCGATAGGTCGCGCAACGCGCGTATAGCCGAACACCTGTTGCGGGTCGAACAGCGTGAAGTTACGGTCTTCGAAGTCGGGCTCGAAACGCAGATCGGCGTCGGCGTCGGGATCGAATTCGAAGCTGACGTCGTCGCGTACGTTCAGCGTCAGATGCGATTCGACCAGGTGCAGCGCATGTCTCGTCGGCCGCTTGTGCGGCAACTCGCCGAGCGTCAGCATATCTTCCAGGAAGCGGCAGGCGTGCTTGATGCCTTCGGGGTCGCCAGGCTTGCCGCACTCCAGTGTCGCCGCCGGGCAAATGCCATTGAAGGCCATCGTGCTGACACCGTGGTGGTTGAACACCATGCCGACACGGTTGAAACGCGCGGCGAGGTTCTGGTTTTCCATCTTCGGATCGGTAATGCAGGCGTAGTGCGGATTCTTGCCGGTATTGTTGTGGATGTCGATGGCGGCGAACAGCGGCAGGCCGTGCGCGATCTCGACTACGCGCTGCATCATGCCCGAGGTCGGGCTGGGTTCGAGGTCGGTGCCCGGCCAGCAGCGGTTGTAATCGACCTGACCCGGCAGAAAGCGGCGGTTCGCCTCGGCCGCGCGCACGTTGCCGATGAACAACAGGATCGAGCGTGGCAGGTCATGTGCGTGATCGCTCAGTACCTGCTGCATGACCTTGAGCCCGGTATATTCGTTGCCGTGCAGCAGTATCGAGATGAACAGGAACCGAGGATCCCTGCCCTCGAGCTGGACCAGGGTCGGATTGGGAAACAGACTCCGGATATTTGCGGTGGTTATGTCGAAAAATCCGTCGGGCAGGCCATGCAGCCGGTCAAACTTTTCGATCATGTGCCGGGGTCCCGCCACAGGTGTACCGGCTGATTGGTTTGCGCCTGCTCGATGTACTCGCGCACCAGTTGCGCACTATCACCGAACTGTTTCCAGTGACGCCTGATCCAGGCTGCGCCGGTGGCTTCGCTTTCAACACGGGCTTCGACGATATCGAGCCAGCGATCGGTATCCTCGATACCGGCCTGTTCGAAACCGCTTCGCGCAACGGGCAGGGCCTGTTCCAGCAGGATCTGTTTTAACGGGCCTTTCTGCCCGTCGGGCCAGTGCACGCTGGCACCGAGCCCCTCGCGCGCGGTGCGGTAAAAATCTGCCTCGAGCCTGATGTAAGGTACCTGCCTTAGCTGGTCACCGAACGCCTTCAGGCCCTCGGTCAGGCCGACGTAAAACACGATATTGGCAAGGGTGTCGACCAGTGTCGGCCCCGACGGCACCACGCGCAGTTCGAGGCGCAGGTGGTAGGATCCGTCCTTGTTGCGCGCGATGATCGGGCGTACCCAGCGCCAGATGGTGCCGTTGTGCAGTTGCACGTGGTGCAGGTCCTCGATGGGTACGTCGAGCACTTCTGGCAGGATCGGGCTGTAGTAAAAATTGTCTTCGAAAAGGTCGAGCAACGAATTGATATATCGCTTGCCGAGGTGCACGCGCGGGATGATGTGATCCTCGATTTCCTGCTCGTTGCGCGTGTCGACCGCCTGCTTGAATATACCGATGCGCGACTCCTGCCAGCAGCACTTGCCGAGTACCAGCGGCGAGTTCGCGGTCGCGCCGAGGATCAGCATGCTAGACCACAGGCCGGCATGGTAAGTCGGTACGATTTCGTCGAAGGGCACCTGCAGGTGGATTTGCAGAGAGGTTGCGAGCGCCTCGAGCATGACGTCGGTTTTTTCGACCTCAAGCTGTTCTTCGCCGTCGAGATGCAGCTGAATCGGCCTGCCGCGCATGCTCAGCAGCTGGCGGTTGAGCTGGTTGTAGCGATGCAGTTCGGTCATGTAGCCATCCGGATTCAGGTGTTCGCCTGTAACGCTGGGAAACACGCCGAACATGCCGATGCGGGTGTCGAATTGATCCGCGGCCTTTGTCGCCTGCGCGAACAGGCCGTTCAGGTCGTCTTCGACGCGGTTGAATACATCGCCGGTGTAGGAGAACGGATTACCGTTGATCTCCATGTTGAACTTGGCCAGTTCCGACGTGAACAGCGGATTTTCGGTGGCCTTGATGATGTCGATATTGTTCTTGCTCGGCCTGCCGCTGGCATCGGCCAGGCAAAGCTCGAGTTCGTAACCGAGCACACGGCTTTCGTTGTCGAAGGCATGTTTGGCAAACAGCGAACGCACCAGCTCGGTTTCCTGCTCCAGTCGTTGCTGGAAGCGGTCGTAGTCGGCCTGTTCGAAGTTTTCTGTCTGGATTTCTTCACCCATAGCGACCGAGTATAAAATAGTTATTCGGCCCGTGCCTACCTCCCTGAAGGATTAGGAAAGCGCGCCATACAAGGATTCATTCCCGCGTAAACGGCAGTCTCCAAATGCTAGTCTGCAGGTCATCTGGAGGTTCCCGCGTGCGCGGGGACGACTTCCCCGTCAGACACGGTAAGGCCAGTAGTTTTAGCCTCGAAGGCTGTTTATACTGGCGCCGTCATGCCCGTCGTCCTGCAAGTTGCCAATCTGGTCAAGTCATTCGGCTCGTTAACCGCGGTTAACGACGTCAGCTTCGAGATCCGCCAGGGCAGCTGTTTCGGCCTGCTCGGTCCCAACGGCGCCGGCAAGACCACGACCATCGAAATGATGGAAGGTATCAAGACGCCGGACTCCGGCACGATTCGGTACCAGGGCAAGCCGCTGGGGGAGCGGTTCCGTAACGAGGCCGGCATCATGTTCCAGACCACAGCATTGCAGGAACACATCAAGGTGCGTGAAATCATGCTGCAGTTCAGTCGCTTTTACCCCGACAGCGCCAGCATCGACGAGCTTGCCAGCCAGTTCGCGCTGCACGATTTTTTGCATCAGGATACGCGCAAGCTGTCCGGCGGGCAGAAACAGCGCCTGCTGCTGGCGATGGCTCAGATCAACAAGCCGAAAATCCTGTTTCTCGACGAACCCACCACCGGCCTCGACCCGCAGTCGCGACGCAATTTGTGGAAAGAGGTGCAGAAGATCAAGGAGGAAGGGGCGACGGTTCTGTTGACCACGCATTACATGGAGGAAGCCTACGAGCTGTGCGACGAAATCGCGATCATGGACCACGGTCGCATCATCGCGCACGATGCGCCGGACGCGCTGCTGGCGGCGCATTTCGACGATGTCGTGGTGCAGCTGCACGCCGCCGACATTCCGCGCGATATCGGCGAGCGCGAATTCCACGCGACTTATCGCAATGACAGCGCGCATATCGTCACCGGCGATGTCAACAAGACCATCGAACACCTGCTGCAATTCGATATCCCGCTGGACCGGTTGCGCATCCGCGCGCGCGATCTCGAGGACCTGTTTCTCGAGCTGACCGGTAAGGAACTGCGCGCCTGATGTTGAATCGAATCTA
The DNA here is from genome assembly GCA_020354435.1 of Gammaproteobacteria bacterium. GTDB lineage: Bacteria > Pseudomonadota > Gammaproteobacteria. Next base: position 2,121,908 of record CP070646.1, on the reverse strand, counting down.
TGCGCTTTTTGTTGCGCGCAACCTCGAGTTTTTTCGCGATCGCTCGGCGCTGGCCTGGAGCATACTGCTACCGATTTTGATCATCTTCGTGTTCGCGTTCGCCTTTACCGACGACAACCCGGAGAAGTTCAAGGTCGCGCTGGTCAAGACTGCCGGCCTGGAAGGGGCGACGGCCAGGTTCCGCCAGACGCGCTTTATCAGGTTTATCGAGTATGACGAGGCCGAGACCAACCTGCACAAGGTCGAGCGCCACCAGATCGACCTGCTGTTCGATCCGAACAGCAGGCGCTATTGGATCAACCAGACGTCGCCCAACGGCTATATTGTCGAGAAGCTGCTGGTCGCGGCGTTCGCCGACTCGGGCGAAAGCCTGCAGCAGAACCTGGTCGAGGGTGACGAGATTCGTTATATCGACTGGGTCATTCCCGGCGTAATCGGCATGAACATCATGTGGGGTGCGCTGTTCGGCATCGGTTACGTGATCGTGCGTTATCGCAAGTTTGGCGTCCTCAAAAGGCTGCGCGCAACGCCGGTGACGGCAATGGAATTCTTAAGCGCGCAAATTCTGTCGCGCCTGTGGCTGCTGGTGCTGGTGAATACCGTGATATTCATCGCGATGGATTATTTCGTCGACTTTCGCATGCTCGGCTCTTATATCAACCTGTTCCTGGTGTTCACGCTCGGTTGCATCAACATGATCTGCTGCGGCCTCGTGGTGGCGGCGCGTATTTCCAGCGAGGAGGTCGCCAACGGCATTCTGAACCTGTTCAGCTGGCCGATGATGTTCCTTTCCGGGGTCTGGTTTTCGCTCGAGGGCGCGCACCCACTGATGCAGAAGTTCGCGCTGTTGTTGCCGCTGACCCACATCACCGATGCCGCGCGGGAAATCATGATCGACGGCGCCGGCATCTTGCAGGTTTCCGACCATTTACTGGTGCTCGGCGTTTCCAGCGTCATCCTGCTGGTCGTCGGCGCGAGGATATTCCAATGGGAGTAGTTTCCGACCAGATCATCCTGTTCTGCCTGCTCGGCGTCATCTTCGGATTGTTTATCTGGGGCAGAATTCGATACGACCTGGTCGCTTTCGGCGGACTGATCGTCGCGGTCGTGATCGGCGTTGTGCCCGGTGAGGATGCGTTTTCCGGTTTCGGCCATCATGCCACCGTGATCATCGCGCTGGTACTGGTCGTCAGCCGTGGCCTGTCCAACTCGGGTGCGATCGAATGGATTGCGCGCCACGTGGTCGACGCCGGGCGTTCGCTGTTTACCCATATCGGCCTGATGGCCGGCGTTTCGGCAACGCTGTCGGCGGTGATGAACAACGTCGCTGCACTCGCGTTACTGATGCCGATCGACATACAGGCTGCAAAAAAGGCCGGACGGAGCCCTGCGCTGAGCCTGATGCCGCTGTCCTTTGCGTCGATTCTGGGCGGCATGATAACGCTGATCGGTACGCCGCCGAACATCATCATTGCCAGTTTTCGTGAGAAGGCGGTTGGCGAACCCTTCGGTATGTTTGATTTCACGCCGGTCGGCATCGTAACCGCGCTCGTCGGCATTATTTTTATTGTATTTTTTGGCTGGCGCCTGATTCCGCGGCCGGAGCAAACCAAGGCTGTGGACGAGTCGCGGTTCAATATCGACGACTATGTCGCCGAGGTGCGTGTCGGTGACAGCGCCACCGTAGTCGGTAAACGTGTGCGCGACCTCGATGACCAGGCCGAGCAGGATGACGTGGCCATCATCGGTCTGGTACGAAAGGGCAAGCGCCTGCCGGGTCGTGCGCGTTACGAGGAAATTCGCCGGGGCGACCTGATCGTCATCGAGGCCGACGCTGAAGCGATCGATACCTTTGTCGGGGCATTGAAACTCGAATACGTCGGTAGCGAAAAATACGTCGGTCATGCCGATGAGGGGTTGTCGCTTATCGAGGCCGTGGTGCCGGAGAATGCGCGCATCGAGGGGCGTAATGCGATGAGCCTGAGGCTGCAGTATCGGCACGGCGTGACGCTGCTCGGTGTATCGCGCCGGGGCAAGACCTTTCGCGAACGTGTGCGCAAGCTCGATGTGCATGCTGGCGATGTATTGTTGTTAATGGGTCCGACCGAGCGTCTCGAAGACGTCGTCGCCTGGCTGGGTTGCCTGCCGCTGCAGGAGCGCGACCTGCAGGTCGTGCAGCGTCACAAGGTCTGGATCGCGATCGGGAGCTTCGCCCTCGCCATCGCCGCTGCGACCGCGGGACTGGTGAATTTGCCCGAGGCGCTGGCGCTGGTCTGCATTGTCATGGTCGGTTTCAATATCGTGCCGCTGAGGGAAATTTATACTTCGATCGAATGGCCGGTGATCGTACTGCTCGGTTCGATGCTGCCGATCGGCGCGGCGCTGGAGGCTTCCGGCGGCACCGCTTTGATCGCGCAGCAGATAGTCGATTTTGCGGCCGGATACGGCCCGGTGATGGTGTTGACGCTGCTGATGATCGTGACCATGACGCTTTCCGATGTGCTCGACAATGCCGCAACCACGGTAGTCATGGCGCCGATCGGTATCGATATCGCCTACGGCCTCGGCGTCAACTCGGATTCGTTCCTGATGGCGGTCGCTGTCGCGGCATCCTGTGCCTTTCTGACGCCGATCGGGCACAAGAACAATACGCTGATCCTCGGGCCCGGCGGTTACCGCTTCGGCGACTACTGGCGCATGGGCCTGCCGCTCGAAGTCATCGTTATCGCGACGTCGATCCCGATGATCCTCATCGTCTGGCCGCTCTGAATCCCGTTATCCTGCAATTAGGGGGTTACCAGGCATCCGGCAGCGGGCGGTTGATCACGTAATGCCTGGCGTCGACCGAGATATACTCGCTCTTTTCGAGCTCTTTCAGGACCTTGCTGACCATTTCGCGGGACGAACCGATCATGCCGGCAATTTCCCGGTGAGTGAACCTGGGAACGCGCTTTTCGCCGTCCTGCTCATCGGCATATTTATTCAGAATATGGGCGATGCGTCCGTAAACGTCCGATAGTGCAATACTGCTGAGTTCTTCGGTCGTGTCGCGCACCATGTTGGCCAGGGTTTTTGCCAGCGCCAGCGCAATTTCCGGGTAATCGCGCAGATAGGCGAGATAGTTTGCGCGAGAGAAGGTGGCTACGGTGCAGTCGGTCACGGTCTCGACGCTTGCCGTGCGGGGAAACTCACCGACCAGCGCGACCTCGCCAAACGAGTCGCCGGGTTTGAGAATACGCACGATCAATTGTTTGCCGTGTTCATCTTCTACATAGACTCGCATCTGTCCCTGCAGCAGGATGAACATGTTGTTGGTATCGTCACCCTGGCGGATGATTACGCGATTTTTCTTGTACATGCGGCGGGTTGCAATGTTTTCGAGTGCCTGCAGGCCCCTGGCATCGAGGAGATCGTAGGGTGGTATTTTCGCGAGGAATTCCTGCATGAATCATGACTGGCGAAACGGCGATGGACTAAATTACACCATTTACGGCGCCTACACCAAGTGCAAGCCGCAGACAAAAAAACCCGCCCTGTCAGGGGCGGGTAGAAATCTGCTCGTCGTGATATGGCAGACTTAAGGGTTAGTTGCAATCGTTTGCGGCGTTAAATTCGTCATCTGCTTCGGCCATGGCACGCCGCCTGACCAGGTCATTTTTACCCTTATCAACCTCATTGACGCCAACGCTGATGAGAGTGCCTGGCAAGCGATAGGCCTCTTTATTGGTAGATATCAACGTTGGTGTTTGCGGTTTCCAGGCCGGTTATGACCTCGATTTGGGGGTCTTCCACCGCGACTTTTTCGTCCTGCTCTGGTGTGGCGCTATAGGCCAGGGTGCCGGTCAACGCGAGCACCGCCATCGAAAAACCAAGATCGAAAAAACCTCTTTGCTGCTTTGCCTTATTGTGCTTTCTCATCGCTTCTGTCCTCTCGGTTAATGGCAATTGGTAGTTGCCGAATAATCGTTTATTCAAATGTTTTTCAAACCGGATCTTCCCCGATCCATTGCCTTTTCCTGCGGCGGTGCCGGTTCTCCTGTCCCGGCACGATTCACTACGCTTCCCAGAATGGCTTGTTACCCTCGATAAAGCGCTGTACTTCGCTGATGCCGGAATCCCTCAGGATGCGGGAATCGAGACCTGCGAACTGCACCCGCGATTTGTGACGCTGGCGCCAGGTATCGAGGGTCCTGATCGACCGGGTCAGCCATTCAACCGAGCCGAGTACGAGGCTTCGACGGTCGATTTCTGGTACTAACTGGTTCATTGTCATGGCGTTCATCGTTTTGTCCCCCTCTGGTGTTGGGTGAAACTATAAGCCCGAAGCAACAATCCACCTGTTGCCGATTACCCTGATCGGTGTGGATTAATTCAAAGGAAAAATGTGAATTATTTACATAATTTGCGCCTGCGCCGAAAACGGGGGCCGATTCCTTGATCCCGAATCGGGGGTCTTCGATACTTTTGTTTACCGGCAAAGCCGTTAAAATAGCGGCTCCCGAAGGACTCATATGCCATGACCATCATCAAGCAAGACGATTTAATCGAAAGCATTGCCGACGCGCTGCAGTACATTTCCTATTACCATCCGCTGGATTTCATCCAGGCGATGGACGAGGCCTACCAGCGCGAACAAAACCCGGCGGCGCGCGATGCAATCGCGCAGATCCTGATCAATTCGCGCATGTGTGCGATGGGACACCGCCCGATTTGCCAGGACACCGGTATTGTCACCGTATTTTTACGCGTCGGCATGAAGGTGCAGTGGGATGCCGACATGTCGGTAACCGACATGTGCAACGAGGGTATTCGGCGGGCCTACATGAACCCGGACAACGTGTTGCGTGCATCGATCCTCGACGACCCCGATGGATCGCGCAAGAATACCGGCGACAATACACCCGGCGTTATTCACTATGAAATAGTGCCCGGTGACACGGTCGAAGTGCACGTCGCCGCCAAGGGAGGCGGTTCCGAGGCCAAGTCAAAATTCGCGATGCTGAACCCGTCCGATTCAGTGGTCGACTGGGTGCTGTCGCAGGTGCCGCTGATGGGGGCCGGCTGGTGCCCACCCGGTATGCTCGGCATCGGCGTCGGCGGTACCGCCGAAAAGGCGATGATTCTGGCCAAGGAAGCGTTGCTCGAACCGATCGACATCCACGACCTGCAGGCGCGCGGCGCCAGCAACCGCGCCGAGGAATTGCGCCTCGAGCTGTACGACAAGGTCAACCGGCTTGGCATCGGCGCGCAGGGACTCGGCGGCCTGACCACGGTCATGGATGTCAAAATCAGGGATTACCCGTCGCATGCGGCCAACAAGGCGGTCGCGATCATCCCGAACTGCGCGGCCACGCGGCATACGCATTTCAGCCTCGACGGCAGCGGACCGGCAAAACTCGAGCCGCCGAAGCTTGAGGACTGGCCCGAAGTCACGCGTGAAACCGGCGATAACGTCAGGCGCGTCAATCTCGATACGGTTACGCGTGACGAGGTCAAGACCTGGAAACCCGGGGATACGCTGTTGCTCTCCGGCAAGATGCTGACCGGGCGCGACGCCGCGCACAAGAAAATGGTCGACATGATCGCCGTTGGCGAGGAGTTACCGGTCGATCTGAACGGTCGATTCATTTATTACGTCGGCCCGGTCGATCCGATTGGCGACGAAGTGGTTGGCCCGGCCGGCCCGACCACGGCGACTCGCATGGACAAGTTTACCCGCACTATGCTGGAAAAGACCGGACTGCTCGGCATGATTGGCAAGGCTGAACGCGGGCCGGCGGCGATCGAGGCGATTCGCGATTTCGAATCGGTCTACCTGATGGCGGTTGGCGGCGCGGCTTACCTGGTCGCGCAGGCGATCAAGGGTGCCAGGGTCGTCGCCTTTCCCGAGCTCGGCATGGAGGCGATCTACGAATTCGAGCTCGAGGATATGCCGGTCACGGTCGCCGTCGATCATAGTGGCGAATCGGTGCACCAGAGCGGACCAAAGATCTGGGCTGAAAAAATCAGCCGACAGGAAGTCGTCTTCAATCCCTAAAATAGGGGACAGACCACGTTTTTTTAAAATAGGGGACACAAAAACGTGGTCTGTCCCCGATAAACTGTCCCCGATAAACGATAAAGAGCAAAAAGAACAGAAACATGCAGATAAAACTCGAACAACTACCAACGCCGCAGGTTTACTTCACCATGACGCAAACCCTGCTGCCGCGACCGATCGCGTGGCTGCTTAGCGAAAACGACGACGCCAGTTACAACCTCGCACCGTTTTCTTACTTCAACGCGGTCTGCAGTGATCCGCCGCTGGCGATCGTATCGATCGGTAAGCAGGACGACGGCCGCGACAAGGATTCGATTCGCAACATCCGCGAGCGCCACGAGTTCGTTATTCATATTGCCAGCTGCGATCAACTGGCGGCATTGAATCAGTCATCGGCGACGCTGCCGCCCGGCGAATCAGAGGTCGACGCCAGCAATCTCGAGCTGACGCGCGTCAAGGGCTTGCGCATGCCGCGGCTAAGCGATTGCAAGATCGCCTTATTCTGCGAGCGCCACGATATCCAGATGATCGGGAGAAAGAAACAGCAGTCACTGCTGTTCGCCGAAATCAAGGAGATATACCTCGACGACAGTTGCGCCGAGATCACCGAACAGGGCCGGCTCAAGGTGCACACCGATAAAGTGCAGCCGCTGTCACGTCTCGGCGCCAGCGAGTATGCAAGTTTCGGTGAGGTGCTGTTCGCCAAACGTCCGGACTGATGCCATGTCGGCCCACGAGCCGGCATCCCTTTTTATTGCTGCCGCCAGTATCAACCCGGTAAGCCCCGCGGGTTTCCCGGCGCCAGTCTCGCTGGATTAACAGGCTGCACGTCAAACCCGCGATGACGAGTCACTCGCGATAGGCGCGCGCCAGCGCCCACACTTCGACAAATTCAACTCCGCCGCGATGCAGGACGCGAGTGATTTCGCCGACGGTCGAACCCGTGGTGACGATATCGTCGACGATGGCGACGTGGTGGTAACCGCGCCGATTATCGAACGAAAAAACGCCGCGGACATTTTTCTCTCGCTGTACCGCGGAAAGGCCAGCCTGGCTCGGGGTGGATTGTAGACGGGTCAGTGCCCGCCGATCCAGCGGTATAGCAGATTCGCGCGACCACTGGATTGCGATTTCTTCGGCCTGGTTGAAACCGCGTTCGAGCAGGCGCCGTCGGTGTAACGGTACCGGCAGTAAAACTTCGGGTCTCGATTCAAATCGATGAAACGACTCGAAGCAACGTCCGGCGAGCGGTCTTACCAGGTGCAACGCCTCGGAATACTTGAACTGCTGCAGGTAATCGCGCGTCAGGCCGCGATACTGCAGCGGCGCGATCAGGCGCTGCCAACGCGGCGGATTCAGCAGGCAGGGCGGGCAGACCGATCCCGCAACCGGGTTTGGCTGGCCGCAGTAACGGCACGGATTTGGCACCAGCGCCAGGCGTTGGCTGCAACATTCGCACAACGCCCCGGTGCCGCTGAGTTCGCAACCGCAAGCGAGGCATAAACCGGGTGCGAACAGGGTGTTGACGAATTTCGCGAGTGCGCGCCTGACATATCTTCCTGACATTGACTATTCCCTGTCTTGCAATAGACTTGGCTTTCCTTTTGATTACGGCCCGTTTTCCGATGACCGATGCAGCGCAATCCATCCGCCACGACTGGACGCTTGACGAAATTAAAGCGCTTTTCGAAATGCCTTTCAACGACCTGATGTTCCAGGCGCAGTCCGTGCACCGCGCTAATTTCGACCCGAACGCGGTACAGATCAGCACGCTGCTCAGTATCAAGACCGGCGCCTGCCCGGAAGATTGCGCCTATTGCCCGCAAAGTGCGAAGTACGACACCGGGCTTGAGCGTGAGCGCCTGTTACCGATCGAGGAAGTGCGCGAGGCGGCGACGAACGCTAAAAAGAATGGCGCAACCCGTTTCTGCATGGGCGCAGCCTGGCGCAATCCGACCGACAAGAACCTCGACCGGGTCATCGAAATGATCCAGGTGGTCAAGGATCTCGGCATGGAATCCTGCGTCACGCTCGGCATGCTGACACGCGAGCAGACGTGCCGGCTCAAGGCCGCCGGGCTCGACTATTACAACCATAATCTCGACACCTCGCCCGAGTACTACCGCGAAATCATCACCACGCGGACGTACCAGGATCGCCTCGATACGCTGGAGAACCTGCGCGCCGAAGATATCAATGTCTGCTGTGGCGGCATCATCGGCATGGGTGAGAACGAAACCGATCGCGCCGCGCTTTTGCAGCAGCTTGCCAACTTGCCCGAACACCCGCAGAGCGTGCCCATCAACCTGCTGGTACAGGTCGAGAACACGCCGCTATACGGCACCGATGAGCTGGACCCGATAGAGTTCGTGCGCAGTATCGCGGTCGCGCGCATCATGATGCCGGCTTCGGTGGTGCGCCTGTCGGCCGGGCGCACGGCGATGAGCGAAGAGCTGCAGGCACTGTGTTTTCTCGCCGGCGCCAATTCCATTTTTTACGGCGACACGCTGCTGACCACGCCAAACCCGGACAAGAATCAAGACCTCGAGTTATTCGACAAGCTCGGTATCGTCGCCAACGGCGAACAGGCGGGGGAGCCGGGCGACCACGCCGCCGCCTGATTAGCGGCACGCGCCTCGGTTACGATTAAGGCAATCGATATCGTCTAAGCCGAAAACCGGCGGCGCGACAAACTGAATGCATCGATTGCTTGTTTTCGCACACAATCGGCGCAGCTCGGCCTCGAACTCATGCCCTCCGAAACCGCGATCCAGCTGCTGCTGATTGGGGCAGCCATAAAGCCCTGCAGCTGAGCCAGGTGCTGTTCGAGCAGGGCATCCACGTCACCGCGATACGCCCGCCGACGCTACGGCTCGGTAGCGCGCGGCTGCGAATCACGCCCAGTACCGAACATGAAACCGGGCATATCGACCAGCTGCTTGCGGCCCCTGGCGACCTGCTGTAAACGCGGTTTATCATCGGCACACGACCGATCAGATCCTGTTTCCTCGTGTTCCCCTATCAGCCTTGGTCGTGGACAGATTCCCGGCAATAGTTGAACATATCGGGCTAACTCTACAGGACGCGTTAAGCGTCACGGGTGCACCATGACAGCGATTAACAGACTCCTGGCAAGAACTCGCCTGAAAACCCGCTTGATGCTGGCGCTGGTCGGTATCGTCTTGCTGCAGGCGATCGTCAGCGGCAGCTTTACGCTGCACTATCTCGAAGTGATCCTCGAAGAACGCATCGGCGACCAGGCACTGCAACTGTCGCGCGTGGTCTCGAGCCTGCCGCAAATTCGGCAGGGCCTGCGGCAACGCGACGTCGAGCAAATCCAGCCGTTGGCGGAATCGATCCGCGAGCAGACCGATGCCCGCTTTATCGTTGTTGGCGACCTCGACGGAATTCGCTTTTCGCATCCGATTCCCGAGCGCATCGGCAAAAAGCGTGTCGGCGGCGACAACCAACGTGCGATCGATACCGGGGAATCCTACGTGTCGAGGGCGGTCGGTAGCCTGGGACCGTCGATGCGCGGCAAGTCCCCGGTATTCGACACCGACGGCAAGGTGATCGGGGTTACCAGCGTCGGTTACATGCTCGACAGCGTCGACGACACGGTCAAGGGGTACCAACAATCGGTGATTGTTATTGTCGGCGGCGCGTTGTTGGTTAGCATCATGATCGGCCTGGCCATCACGGGCTACTTCAAGCGCGTTTTACTCGGGTTGGAACCCGAGGAAATCGCGCGCCTGTTCGAGGAACGCGTGGCCACGCTGGAGACCGTGCGCGAGGGCATCATATCGATTGATCACGATGGCAGGATAACCACTTTTAATCGCAACGCGGTCGAGGCGCTGGACCTGCCACGGCAGGAAACCCTGACCGGCCGCGACATTCGCGAGGTATTACCCGAGAGCGACATGTGGAGCGTACTCGAAAACGGCGAGTCGGTAAAAGACCGCGAAGTACTGGTCAACGGCAAAAGCCTGATCGTTAACCGGCTGCCGGTGTTGCACGATGGTCGGGTGACCGGCGTGGTCTCGAGTTTCCGGCCGAAAGGCGAGCTCGAACTGTTGACGCGCCAACTGTCGCATATCGAGCAATACGCGGAAACGCTGCGCTCGCAAAGTCACGAGTACGCCAACAAGCTGCACACCATCGCCGGCCTGATTCAGATCGACGCCAAAGACGAGGCGCTCGAACTGATCGGCCAGGAAAGCAAGGGCGTGCAGGAACTGGTGCATTTGCTGGTGGCCGCGGTCCCGGATGCAGTCATCGCCGGCTGCATTCTGGGGAAATTCAACCGTGCGCGCGAACTCGGTCTGGAACTGATCGTCGACGGCGAAAGCCATATGTCGGACGTGCCGGAAAGCATTTCTCGCGAGCACATTGTGACAATGCTGGGCAATTTACTGGATAATGCCTTCGAGGCGACGCGCCTGCACCACAAGAAAGATACATCGGTGGAACCCTCGATAAAACTGACCATGAGCGATTACGGCAACGACCTGATATTCGAGATCGACGACAATGGCGAGGGCATACCCGATCGCGAAAAGCAGCGCATATTCGAAAAGGGCGTTACCAGCAAGACCGAAGCGGGTCACGGCTACGGCCTTTACCTGGTCGCCGAAATTATTGCCGAGCTCGAGGGACAGATTTCGTTCAGCCCGATCGAGACCGGCGGCACCCGGGTGACCGTGTACCTGCCGAAAAGCGGGCAGCAGTCGCTGACCGGAGAGAGTCGCGCATGACACCGATCCGCACCATGATCGCCGAGGACGATCAGCGTATCGCCGAAATCCAGAACCGCTTTCTGGAGAAAATGGCGGGATTCGAGGTTGTGGGCATGGCGCATACGCTGGAGGATTGCGCGGAAATGATCGAGGTGCTGCGCCCCGACCTGCTGTTACTCGACATTCATTTCCCCGACGGCAATGGTCTCGAATTCCTGGAGTCGCTGCGTTCGCGGAAACTTCGCACCGAAGTGATTCTGATTACTGCCGCCAAGGACGTCGAATCGCTTAAAAAGGCGATGCATGGCGGCGTTTTCGATTATGTCGTCAAGCCTCTGGAGTTCAACCGGATGCGCGATTCGTTGCAGCACTTCGAGACTTACTTCACCCGGTTGAGCACCCTCGATACGCTGGAGCAGGCAGATATCGACGGGCTGATGCCGCGCGCCGCCGAGCCCAGCGGCGAGGATCGAGGCGATCTGCAGTTGCCCAAGGGTATAGATTCGCTGACCCTGGGGAAGATTCGTGAATTGCTCAGGGCCAGTTCCGGCTCGCTTAGCGCCGAGTCGGTCGGGCAGAACATTGGCGCCAGCCGTACCACCGCGCGGCGTTACCTGGAATACCTGGTCAGCACCAGCGAACTTGAGGTCGATGTCAGCTATGGCGGGGTTGGTCGTCCCGAACGCCACTATCGCCGCAAGTAAATCCCGGCAATCGGGTCGTGTCACGTTGCCAGCGTGAACAATATGAACAATATGGCACCTATGTCAAAAAAACTCTTTATTTCCGTATCGTTTTCAAATGCCTGTCGTTGGCATACATTGGCGATCTTTAAACGCTCAACTGGGAGGACCGTAAATGAACCAGATAACTACAATGAGCCGCAGAATTTTTCTCGGCCTCGCATTAGCCGTTGGTCTCGGCATGACCTTGGCAGCGATCCCCGTGCAGGGTTATGCCGCCGAACTCGAATCGATTCATTTCCTGATACCTGGCGGCGCGGGCGGCGGCTGGGACGGTACCGCGCGCGGTACCGGTGAGGCGTTGACCAAGTCAGGCCTGATCGAAAAGGCTTCGTACCAGAATCTTTCCGGCGGTGGTGGCGGCAAGGCTATCGCACATCTGATCGAAACCGCGGCCCAGCAAAAAGGCACCTTGATGGTTAATTCGACGCCGATCGTCGTGCGTTCGCTGACCAAGGTATTTCCGCAATCCTTTCGTGATCTGACGCCGATTGCCGGCACTATCGCCGACTATGGCGCCTTCGTCGTGCGTAACGACAGCCCGATCAAGAGCTGGAAGGACGTGGTTGCCGGATTCAAAGAAAATCCGCGCAAGATGAAGTTTGCCGGCGGCTCGTCCAAGGGCAGCCTCGATCACCTGGTACCGGCCGCTGCGATCAAGGCCGAGGGACTCGATCCCAGGGCATTGCGCTATATCCCCTATGATGCCGGCGGCAAAGCCATGGCCGGTCTGCTGTCCGGTGAAGCCGAGCTGCTGTCGACCGGTCTCGGCGAGGCGCTGGAAATGAGCAAGGCAGGGCAGGTGCGCATACTCGCGATCACCGCGCCGGAGCGGCTCAAGGATGCACCGGACGTACCGACGCTGGTGGAAATGGGTAACCCGACGGTATTTGCCAACTGGCGTGGTTTCTTCGGTGCGCCGGGTCTGTCCGACGCCGAGGCCAAGGCTTACGCCGATGTGCTCGGCAAGATGTACGAAACGCCCGAGTGGGAAACCGTGCGCGCGCGCAACGGCTGGGTCAATGTTTACAAGCCGGGCTCCGAGTTTTACAGCTTCCTCGAAGAACAGGAAAAGCTGGTCGGCGATCTGATGCGCGAGCTGGGGTTCCTGTAAACAGGAATCCCTGGCGCAGGCAGACGAGCTTGCGTGGGTAAATTCCGGCGCCGGATCAGAAGCGACCGGGACTGGCCTGCGCAAGCCAGTCATTCACGATAAAAAATAAGGGGGAAGAAAGGTGGCGATTACCAAAGAACGCATCGGCGCACTGTTTTTTCTGCTGCTGTCGATTATCTACGGCTACCTGGCGAGCGGGATCAAGCTTTATCCCGGCGACGAACTCGACCCGATGACGGCGCGCACGCTGCCGTTGGTCCTGTCGGGCCTCGGCATCGCTTTTTCACTCATACTGCTCGCTACCGGTAAACACGAAGAGCATCGCGGTAACGTCTTCGCGCTCAACTGGAAACCGGTCATCCTGCTGATGTTGCTATCGCTGGGTTACGGCTTCGCCCTCGACTGGCTCGGCTTTCTGATTTCTACGACGCTATTTCTGATGGCGGGATTTCGAATTCTGGGTGAAAAGAGTGTGAAGAAAATTGTGCTGGTCGCGGTTCCCTTCGTTTTCATCTTCTGGTTCGGGCTGACGCAGATGCTCGATATTTATCTCGCCTCCGGGCGCATTTTCGGCGGGGCATAACGGTATGTTGGACGGCATCTTTACAGGCCTGCAGACCGCGATAATTCCGACCAACCTGTTCATGGTCGTACTCGGCTGTTTCGTCGGCACTTTCATCGGCATGCTGCCCGGGCTGGGACCGGTCTCGGCGATCGCGCTTATGATTCCGATTACCTACGGCATCGATCCGTCTTCCGGCATCATCCTGATGGCCGGGGTTTACTACGGTGCCATTTTCGGCGGCTCGACTTCGTCGATTCTGATTAACGCGCCGGGTTGCTCCGGCACCGTCGTCACCGCTTTCGACGGTTACCCGATGGCAGCCCGCGGCGAGGCCGGCAAGGCGCTGGCGCTGGCAGCTTACGCGTCGTTTTCAGGCGGTACGATCTCGGCCATTTTCCTGCTCCTGGCCGCGCCGATGCTGGCACATGTGTCGCTCAGTTTTCAGTCGGCAGATTACTTTGCGTTGATGGTGCTCGGCCTGTCCGCGGTGGCCGCGTTCAGCGGCAAGGGCCAGATCCTGAAAGCCCTGATTATGACCGTGTTCGGCCTGATGCTGTCGACCGTCGGCACCGATCGCGCCACTGGCGTCGAGCGCTTTACCTTCGGCTCGATCGACCTGCTCGACGGCATCAGTTTCCTGTTGCTGGCGATGGCGACCTTCGCGCTCGCAGAGGCGATGATGTCGGTGCTCGAGCGTGTCGACGAGGGCGCCGAAACGCAGGACATGAGTAAGCTTGGCAGCATGAAACTCTCTGCCGAAGAGGTCAAAGAGGTCGCGCCCACGGTCGGGCGCTCGTCGGTGCTGGGATTCCTGGTCGGGGTGTTGCCGGGCGCCGGCGCGACGATAGCCGCTTTTCTCGCCTATGGTGTCGACCGCAATCTCGCCCGGGGCAAGAAAAAAGAAGAATTCGGCAGCGGTTCGCTGCGCGGCCTGGCGGCGCCGGAATCGGCCAATAACGCGGCCTCCTCGGGATCGTTCGTGCCATTGCTGACGCTCGGCATTCCCGGTTCTGGTACCACCGCGATCATGCTTGGGGCGTTGATTTCCTACGGCATTCAGCCGGGGCCGCGGCTGTTCCTTGATAATCCGGAAGTCTTCTGGTCGGTGATCATTTCGATGTATTTCGGCAACGTCGTCCTGCTGATACTGAACCTGCCGCTGATTCCGTATATCTCGCGCTTGCTGATCATTCCGAAACCGATCCTGATTCCGATGATTCTGCTGTTTTCGATCACCGGCGTTTACCTGGTCTCTTTCAACTCGATGGATATCCTGATCATGGTCGGAATCTGCGCGCTGGCGATTTTTCTACGCCTGCTGACCTTTCCGATGGCGCCTTTGCTGCTCGGCTTCATCCTTGGCGGCATGATGGAAGACAACCTGCGCCGCGCCCTGCTGATCAACGATGATAGTCTCAGTTTCCTCTGGGAACGCCCGATCACGCTGACCATCATGCTGATCACGATACTGGTGCTGGTCGCACCGCTGTTCCAGAAAACCCTCAAGCGCCTGTTCCATGTCGAATCGAGCCCCGAAGGTCTGACCATCGACTAGGCCGATCCGCCCGCCCGATTTGACCCTGATCGGAAATGATCGGCAGGCGTTAGTAGTCTATGCCTGCCGCGGCGAGGAAACCCTCGGATAATTCGCCGCGGCCCATCTTGTCGATCAGGGCTTCGGATATCTGCACGATTTCGGACAGGGGCCCGGTAATCAGCACCAGGCCGAGTTGCAGCGTGACGCGCTTGTCGGCCAGCGGATTGATGACGTTGGGATGTTCGGGCGATTGCAGGATCAACTGGATCTCGCTGAGGTCGGATGGCATCTTTTCGCAGTCGCCGCCGGGGGCGATGTAGTCGAATAACTCATTCCGCGACGCCAGCGAAACGCTGTCCTCCTTCAGAACCTGCTCGCCGTCGCTGACGCTGAATTCGATCGTAATGGGCATCTTCGCTGTCTCCCGCTGTTACCTGTTTAGGTTATGATGCCAGGCGCTAACAGTTTTTGTCCTGGATCAAGTTATGGCACCGGCGCGTAAAATCCGCTCGCTCGGCGCCGACTGAAAAATAAGTAAACTGTCCCCGAGTTTACTGTTGCGGGCGGCCGAGATCGATGACGACGCCGGCTTCGAGCAACTCTTCGGTGCGCTTTTGCGAGTAAGTCAGGTAATCGGTACTTTTGTAAAAACCGCCGGCAACGAAACGCATGCTTTCCTTGAAATGGTGCGGGAAGGTCAGGCTGTCATGGCGGCGTACGAGGTTGCCATCGTCGAATGCGAGCACGCCGGGGCGGTAAATCACTTCGTGCTTGCGCCCGAGCTCGGCCGCAGTGGTTTCGTTACCGTAGATATCGATGATGGTTTGGTTGGAGTCGGCGTCGAGACGCACGATGGTAAAAGGTTCGATCTCCTTGCGCACCAGTTCATGGGCGAGGATGCCGTCGTGGAATTCGTCGCAGTCGTAGCAACTGCCGTCCTCGAAAATAAGCATCAACGGACCGTCGACGCTGGACAGGTCCGTGATTTTGCTGAACAGTGGATTGGGGCGCAGCCGGTAAACGTTTTTATCGAGTCTGGCCTGCAGGTAATCGGCCAGTTTCGTCGTCTGGTAGGATTTGGTGGCGACGAACTCGAGTATCTGCCTGAAACGCTCGGGCGCCCGATAACCGTTTACGCGCACGACGGTCTTATTATCCTCGTTCAGGAACAGGATTGCCGGCGTCGCTGCCACCTTCAGAATCTCGGATAGTTGCTTTTCGGTAACCGAGATTTCCTCGTTAAAGGCGATTTCGCGATCCCCGCGTACGTTAATCGCAATGGTATCGAAATGCTGCTGGATGTACGATGTCAATGGCTCGCTTTCGAAACCTTCCTCGAGCATGCGGTCGCAATAGGGGCACTCGTTGAGCTGAAAGAACAACAGCACGTGCTTGCCGGCCTCGGTTGCCTCGTCGACATCGTCGGCGATATCGAGAAAACTTTCCTTGAACCAGGCGGGCGCCTCGTGCGCGACGCCGCCGGTTATCTTGCCGCGCGTCGCGCTTTCGGCGGCGCCGATCGACCAGACCGTCGCCAGTAAAACGCCTAACACGGCGAGTCTCGGGAATAGTCCGGTGTTGTTCATTTGTTGTCCTCGATAACGGTCTAAAGCCCGCGTCGCGGTAATATATACAACCTGAAAAAGGCTGCAAATAGCCCCATGGGAATAATGCATTCGGATCGGAAATGCGACACATGTCACAATCCGGTTCGGCCGGTTTTATTGCTGCTAAAATCGCATTCAACCGATTATTTTGAAAATGTAGTAAATAGCCATGAGTTTAGTTGCCATATTGCTTTCATTATTCGCGCTGAGCCTGCTTATCGTGTTGGTTCTACAAATGCGCAAGCAACGCCAGGCCATCGAAGAGTTGCTCGCGGACAACCGTGTTCGCACCCGGCTTTACCAGGATGCGGATGAATCGACCACCCTTATTCTGAGCCGCACCATCCAGAATATCAGTGCCGGTCATCCCGACCCCAATCTCGGGAGCGATTCGTTTACGCTCAAGGTCGTGCGCGAGCTGGTCAAGCGCAGGGTGTCGAAGGATAAATGGCTCGAGATGCAGTCGAACGAACGGCTGGTGCACGAGCTTTACCTGTTACTGCGCGACACTGGCGCCAAAAAGAGCGCGCACCCCGTGGACAGGAGGCTGAAGAGCGTTTGAGCCTGCATTCACGAGACACCGCCGTTACGCTGAAAAGCGACTAGTTAAAAAGCACCTAAATATGAGGAGATCCCCGCTTGCGCGGGGATGACTCCGAAATGCGGGGGATGACTCCGAAATGCGGGGATGACTCC
>CP070646.1:2102511-2104767 GCA_020354435.1 Gammaproteobacteria bacterium | reverse complement strand
GCGGTTACGAGGATACCTGGGACCGGGTCATCACGATTCATGAAGACATTACCGCGCGCAAGCAGGCCGAAACCGCGCTAGTCGAGGCCAAGAACCAGGCTGAACAGGCCAACCAGGCCAAGTCCGAATTCCTGTCCAACATGAGCCACGAGTTGCGCACGCCGCTGAACGCAATCCTCGGCTTTTCGCAATTGTTCGCCTACGATCGCGAACTCGATCGGCAACACCTGAACAACGCCACCGAGATCAATCGTGCCGGTCGCCATCTGATGTCCCTGATCGACCAGATTCTCGATCTGTCCCGTATCGAGGCCGGCGATGTCAAGGTATCGCTCGAACCGGTATCGCTACGGCACGTTCTGGCCGACAGCGTACACTGGGTGATGCCGTTGGCGAAAAACCGCGACATCTCGATCAATTTCGACCAAGCCGTGTTCGACGGTCTCAACGTCATGGCGGACAATATCCGCATGAAACAGGTTTTTCTGAACCTGCTGACCAACGCGGTCAAGTACAACGAGGCGGGTGGCAAGGTAGACGTCATTCTCGAAAAGAAAGGCGGGAGTGATATAAGCATCGGCGTGCGCGATACCGGTAACGGCATTTCCAGCGAAAAGCTCGAGGAATTATTCCAGCCGTTCAACCGGCTTGGCGCGGAGTTCAGCACCATCGAAGGAACCGGCATCGGCCTGGTCATTACGCGGCAGTTGCTCGACCTGATGCAGGGCGAACTCGAAATCGACAGTGACCCCGGCGTTGGCAGCACCTTCTGGGTCAAACTGCAAACCACCCGGGTCGAGGGGCCCGTCGAAGACCCGACCCGGGTCGACCTGACGGTTACCAGCATTACCGAACCGGGCGACGCATCAGTCCGAATTCTGGTCGCGGAAGACAACCTGATCAACCAGGAATTGATGGCTGCACAGCTGGAAGTTCTTGGTTATCAGGCCGACTTTGTCGAAAATGGCATGCAGGCGCTCGAGATGTGGCGGCAGCAAGATTACGGCCTGTTGCTAACCGATATTCGCATGCCGGAAATGAACGGTTACGACCTGGTACGGGAAATTCGTCAGATCGACCAGCAGCGGCAAAGTCGCACGCCGATTATCGCGATCACGGCCAACGCGCTCGAGGCCGACGTCGAAAAATGTTTCAGCGCCGGCGTTGACGACCTGATCCCGAAGCCGATCGAGCTCGAACAATTGCGCGACGCATTGTTGAAGTGGGTGCCGCAGGATGAAGCCTCGTTGAACAAAGAGAATTCGTCAACAAACGTCGACCTGCCATTGGACAACCTGATCGACACCGGTGTATTGAAACAGTCTACTGGCGATAAACCCGAGCTGCATCGCCATCTACTGAAAAAATATCGCGGGGCACTCGACGACGAGGTCGACAAGATTCAACAGGCCTTCGCCTGGAAGAATCACGAGCAGATCGGCGAATACACGCACAAGCTGAAGTCGTCCTCGCGCAGCCTCGGTGCGATGATCATGGCTAATATTTGCGAACAGCTGGAAGCGGCGGCTAACACGGCCAATTGGGACAAGCTCGAACTGCTGATGCCACAGCTGCATCGCGATGCGCAGGAAACGTCGGCCCATATCCTGAAACTACTCGATTCGGACAAGCCCAAATCCGGGCAAACAGCCGCCGCGGATGAATCGGAATTCGTGCTCCAGTTGCCCGATGACGATGAAGATATTACCCAGTTCAGCACCAAGCTGCTGCTGGTTGACGATGATTACATCATGCACCGTATTACCACGGTGATGCTGAATGATCTCGGTATCTCCCGCGTGCTCAACGCGATGTCCGGTCCCGCAGCGCTGGAAATACTGGAGGAAAACGGGACTGGTATCGATGTCATTATCTGCGATCTGAACATGCCGGAAATGGACGGCGTCGAATTCATCCGCCACCTGGCAAAACGTAACTACGGCGGATCGCTGATACTAACCAGCGGCGAAGACATTCGCATACTGAAAACCGTGGAAAAGCTCGCCATCGAACACGAGCTGCACGTGCTCGGTGTGCTGGAAAAGCCCGTGACCCCGGCCAAGCTTAGTGAGTTGCTGGATTCGCTTGATCAGATCCGTCAGGAAGGCACGATGATGATGGTCGAACCGATCAACCTTGCCGACCTGCAGCAGGCTATTGCCGCTAAACAGCTCGATACCTATTTTCAGCCCAAGGTCGATATTGCCTCGGGCGAGGTTGTCGGCGTCGAAGCGCTGGTGCGATGGAATCACCCGG
>CP070646.1:2083010-2102411 GCA_020354435.1 Gammaproteobacteria bacterium | reverse complement strand
GAACTCACCTCCGGCTCGTCCTGGCACGCCGCGGGGCAGATCCACACGATCAGCTCGGACCCGAACATTTCCCGCCTGCAGGGTTACACCATCGAACTTTACCCCGAGCTCGAAAAACTCTCGGGGCAATCGGTCGGCCACCACCAGACCGGCGGTTTCTACGTGGCGTCGAACCAGACCTGGTACGACTACCTCAAGCGCGAGCGCTCGAAGGCGCGTTACATGGGCCTCGACCAAGAATTCATCTCGATGAAGGAACTCGCCGACCTGCACCCGCTGATCGACCCGAGCCGATATCTCGCCGCGCTGTGGGACCCGCTCGACGGCGACATCGACCCCTCCGGCGTGACCTACGCCTACGCCAAGGCGGCGAAAAAACTCGGCGGCAACTACCACACGCACGCCCAGGTCATCGAAACCAACCAGCGCAAGGATGGCAGCTGGGACGTGGTCACCAGGGAAGGCACGATCCACGCCGAGCATATCGTCAACGCCGGCGGCCTGTGGGCGCGCGAGGTGGGGCACCTGTCCGGCCTCAACCTGCCGGTGCAGCCGATGGAGCACCACTACCTGATCACCGAGACCATCCCCGAGATCGCGGCGCGCGAAGAGCGCCTGCCGGCCGGCATTGACTACGAGGGCAACATCTACTTCCGCCAGGAAGGCCAGGGCATGCTGCTCGGCACCTACGAGCCGAAGGCGACACCGTGGATGGTCGGCGGCACGCCCAACGATTTCGGCCACGAACTGCTGGAGCCGCAGCTCGACCACATCGCCGAGCGCCTCGAGCTCGGCTTCGAGCGCATCCCGGCGCTGGCCGAGGCCGGCATCAAGGACATGATCAACGGTCCGTTCACCTTCGGCCCCGACGGCAACCCGATGATCGGCCCGGTGCCCGGCATGAAGAACTACTGGGCCGCGGTCGGCGTCATGGCCGGCTTCTGCCAGGCCGGCGGCGTCGGCAAGTGCCTCGCCGAATGGATGATCGACGGCGAACCCGAAATCGACGTCTGGGCGATGGACATCGCGCGCTTCGGCGATTACGCCTCGCCCGACTACGGCACGATCAAGTCGAGCGAGAACTACGAACGCCGCTTCGTCATGACTTTCCCCAACGAAACCCTGCCCAAGGGCCGGCGCATGCGCACGACCGCACTCTATGATCGGCTGACCCAGCTCGGCGCCGTCTGGGGCGACGGCTTCGGCCTCGAGGCCGCGCTGTGGTATGCCGACGGCTCGGAGGACGCGCACGAGGAACCGACCTTCGCCCGCTCACGCGCGCACGACTATGTCGCGCGCGAATGCAAGGCGGTGCGCGAAGCGGTCGGCATCACCGAAATCGCCAACTTCGCCAAGCACTCGGTCAGGGGGCCGGATGCGCGCAAGTTCCTCGATCACGTCATGGCCGGCCGCGTGCCGCAGCCGGGCAGGATTAATCTCTCGCCGATGCTGACCCACAAGGGCAAGCTCTACGGCGACCTCACCATCGCCTGCTTCGCGGATGACGATTTCATGATCTTCGGCTCCGGCGCCGCGCAGGAAATGCACCGCCGCTGGTTCGAGAGCCACCTCGACGGTTACGACGTGCGCTACGCCAACGAATCGCGCCGCTATCACGGCATCGGCCTGTCGGGCCCGAATGCGCGCGAACTGCTGTCGCGCATCACGCGCGACGACGTGTCCGGCGATGCACTCAAGTTCCGCGATATCAAAAGAACCTTCGTCGGCACCGTGCCGGCGATCCTCACCCGGCTGTCGTTCTCCGGCGAACTTGGCTACGAAATCTATGTCGAGCCGGAATACCAGCTGAAACTCTACGAAGAAATCCTCGCCAACGGTGAAGGTCTGGGCCTCACCCACTACGGCCTGCGCGCCTTGATGAGCCTGCGCCTGGAAAAGAACTGGGGTGCGTGGACCCTCGAATTCCGCCCGGATTTCACCGCGGCGCAATCGGGCCTCGACGTGTTCATCAACTGGGACAAGGACTTCATCGGCAAAGAAGCCGCGCAAAAAGAACGCGAGACCGGCCCCACGATCAAGCTGGTGACGATGACCATCGACACCGACGACATCGACGTCACCCTGGACGAGGCCATCCTGAAGGACGGCGAATGCGTCGGCTACGTGACCTCGGGCGGCTATGCGCACCACGTGCAGCAATCGATGGCGCTGGGGTATGTGCCGGCGGAGCTGGCGGCCGATGGTACCGAGCTCGAGGTTGAGATTAATGGGGAGATGTATCCGGCCAGGGTTGTTGGCGCGCCGCTTTACGATCCGAGTGGTGAAAAAATGCGCTCCTAAGTTGCCGTCATTGCGAGGCCCGAAGGGCCTAAGCAATCTCCCAAAGACTGCTTTGCGTAGCATGCCCCGGCGAAAGCCGGGGCTCGCAATGACGGGCAGCAGGAGTCATTCCCGCACCACGATCTCCTGATCCTACTAGTCCACCGAATCGCCCGCAGCCACTGCAGCCTGCCCACGCCGCTCCCGTTCCCGCAAAATGATATAACACCCGCTAGCAATAATAATCGCCCCGCCAATCATCGTCCGTGGTCCGGGAACATCCTCGAACATCACGTATCCGATCAGACTGGCCGAGAGGATGTAGGAGTACTCAAACGGCGCCACCGTACTAACCACGGCGATGCGGTAAGCCTGGGTGATGCCGAGTAGCGCCAGCGTGAAGATCGCACCGGCGAGTAACAGCAGCCACCAGTCCGCGGCCTGCAGCGTCACCCAGTCCTGGAACACGCCCTGCAGCGTCGCATTGCCGGTGGCGGGTGCGGGCAGCGAGGTAATAACCAGCGAGGTCAAACCCATGAGCACGAAATAAGACGCGGTGGTATAGATGCCCATGGTCAGAGCGTGCTCGGAGAGACCGATGTGGCGATTGATGATCGGGATCAGCGCGTAGCAGAGCGCACTGAACAGCGGCATCGCGGCCTCGATGCGAAACAGCGAAGACCCCGGGTCCAGCATGTAGACCACGGCACCGAAGCCGATCACCACCGCGCTCCAGCGATGCAGGCCGACCCGCTCGCGCAGGATCAGCGCGGATAGCAGGGTGACGAACAGCGGCGCGGTCATGTATACCACCGCCGCCTCGGCCAGGGGTATGGCGCTGAGCGCGATGTAGTAGGTCGTAAACGCAAAGAACGCGAGCACCCCGCGGGCAAACATCAGCCGCGGACGCCGCGTGCGCAGGATGCCCGGACCCTGCCAGACCAGCGCCACCGCGAGCAACAGCGTGAGTACTATCGCAAGCCGAATCATCAGGATCTCGATCACCGAATAACGCTCGGACAGCAGCTTGATGATCGAGTCCTGCGTCGCAAACGCAAACAATGCGAAGACGCAGTAGAAGATGCCGGCTATTGGGCGATGGGTTGTGTTGATTGCGAGGTCCGCCAGGGATTAAAACAGAGGAGTTTACGCGGGGTGTGTGAATTCACAATAGCGGTGCAATTGTGGTGACAGTTTACTGGTTGGAAACTAAGTTAAATGTCACCGTAATTCCCGCAACATCGCGCAGGATATCCGGCTCTTTTTCGCGCTGCCGTCGAAAGACGCGACCTACCAGAACGTGGTGCTGAAAATCGGCGGGCAAACCGAGCGGCTCGATACCCTGATCGGCTACAGATTTTACCGCATCATCCCGCTCGAACCCGGTGAGCGCGAATAAACCAAAACCGGGACAGATTTATTTAATCGTTTGTTTCAACCGGTAACGAACGCCCGGATCGGATACTCGAGCTGCGCTGCTGTTATTGCGGCAGCACCACTTCGATTTTTCGCCCCAGTTGCGAGTTCTGTACGCGCTCACCAAGCGCCTCACGAAATTCCTTGTCGACGCGGTGGGACAGGCTGCAGTGGCTGGGGCTGACTACCTGCACCTTGCGCTGGTCGAGCGCCGCGGAAACTAATCGGGTGTCGGCGAGAGGGCGGCTAACCAGGCGCGCGCCACCGCTGAAGTAGTACACGTCCTCCCCGGTCACCTCGGCGGCACGGTCCACGATCTGGGCCACGCCGCTGTGCGAGCAGGTAGAGAGTACATACGGACCCGACCGGCTGCGCACCACGAGCGACAGATCGTCCGAGATTCCGGCCGTGGGTACTTTCGAGCGCCCTCGAATCACAAAGATATTCGGCGTCACCTGCAAGTGGTCTTCAACGACCTGCACGTCGGCCACGGAAAACACCTGATTGGGTGGTACGAATACCGCTACCTTGGGGCTCATGCTTCTAATCCGCGCCAGCCCCCCGGCATGGTCATAGTGGTTGTGACTGACGACCACCATATGCAGTTCGTTTACGTTTATGCCGGCGACGGCCAGGTTGTGCTCCATTAAGTCCGGATCGGTTCCGGTATCGAGAAGAATGCGCTTGCCATCCGCGCGGATATAAACGGCGTAACCAAAGTCGGGTTTCATTCCCGCCAGGGCCGGCTCGGATGTGTCGTACAGGATCTGAAAGTAATCCCGGGGGTCGGCGTATAAATGGCTGAACCAGCCGATGCCCGTACCAATGAGCAGAAATGCCAGGAGTATGTTTTGCCTAAACGGCCTCATCATCCGCACACTATACACCCGCTTGCCTGCTCCGAGTACCATGGCAGGATTCATCCCGCTAAACTCTCGATCGATGTCGGTTTACCAGTACGGCGATACGAGAGGAAAACCGGGACAGATTTATTTAGTCTATTTAGTCGTTGACTTTGCTAACGACCGGTCGACCCGGGCTTTTATCAGAAATAGATCTGTCCCAGTTTCCGCACAGTTTCCGCAGTTTCCGGTTTCCCAGTTTCCGCATGGTCTGCCCCCTAATCTACATTTTTCTCATTTCGACATCGCATTGATTTCAGACAAGATCTCATCGCTATATTTTGATAATTTGATCGAAAACGATTCAAGACTGGCGTATGAGTATTATTTCTGATGTTCGGGCGGTTTATGACAGTGTGCGCGGCTCCTGGGTTAAGAGTCAGGCGCATGTAGTTTCACATGTCGTGCTGGCAGGAGTGATTTTCTGGATCGGCGGGGCATCAATCCCTGAGGTATCCGTAAAGTTGATTGACCCCGGGCAGTTGCTGGGCAATCAGTGGTACAAATTGGCAAAGGAAACGGGGGTTATTTATTTCTGCCTGGCTTTTCCCGTGTTGGTTCTTGCAGCATATGCGGTGATACTGCAATCGGCCGGGCAAATGCTTGTATCGATTTTGATGTTGTTATTGCCCCCTTCTTCTCGCGCTAATCGATATCGGAGTCTATCACCCCAGATCCTCGAGCCACTTGCGCTCACTCTCGATAGCGAGGACTTCAATCTACAGGATATACAAAACAAATCGGCAGAATTCATGATGAAGTATCAGTCGAGGGAAAATGAGCAATGGGAAAAACTAGAAAAGTCGGTGAGCGATTTAACAAAGAATTCGCAAATATATCTTGCTGATTTTCTGGTTTTTGTGCTGGTCTGGATTTTTCTGTTTGCGTTCTTGTCTGAAGCCTCGTGGGTTAAAGCTAACGATCCGGCCTACTGGCCGGTTACAACTATTTTATTGTTGCTTGTATGGTTTGCATGGTTTCGAGTTTCTCGTGCTATTTCAAATATGCCGGCACTTCTGTTGATATTCGTATCAACCATGATTCGTTCCGACCCCGACATGGAATCCGTTCTCAAGGTTTCAAACGATAAACACGATAAAATAATGCTAAAACTTGCAGAACTATTAAAAGCGGAACATACACGAACAGAGACAGGGCCCTCCTTGCTGCTTTTTATCAGGTATAAAATCGGTCTTGAGGAGGAAGGTGTCGATTCTGATGCGAAGAAGGATCTCCGAGGTTTTCCGTTTCCGCAACTCTACTGGGATGGTGTCAGTTTCTCTTTTAACGAGGAGAGATACAAACGGTATGAAGGTGAATGGTTCGCAGGGTATCTAGCCTATCTTTATTATCGGCTGCACAAACGAATAACAAATCTGATAAAGGCGACATGGCAGTTTTTCAAATACATCGTAACTGGAGTGCCATAAACCCTTTATAGAAAAAACTGGGACAAAAAACCGGGACAGATTTATTTAATCGCTGATTTATTTAATCGTTGGCTTTGCTGGCGGGCGACCTGGGCGTTTGTATTCCAGTCTGATTCCGGTTCTTAGTTCGATTTCTTTTACAAATCTGCTGCCGCCCGTTAGGCGATTGCTCTCCAGTCTCTGTGATATGAACTCCGCTTCGGATGAGGGAGTGTCTTTCCCCACGTATTTCCGATAACCCTCAAAGCTGACACCGCTTAAGCTCGTAAATCCGTGACGATCGACTATTACGGATGGCAATAGTCCTGCATTCTCCTGGTAACTCGACCAACGATAATCCGCTGGCCGGATAACCATTTTCGCCTTTACTGGATTTAATTCGATATAACGGCAACACTGCAGAAAATACTCGTCGCTGTCGACGATGCTCATTTTGTAACGTCCATCCCAGAGAGACCCGGTACGGTTCTCTTGCTTGTTGACAAAACGTGTCTGTCTACCTGCCAGCCGCTTCATCAGCAGCCCGATACTTTTTATGTCATCTCCAGGGTCGAGTAACAAATGGACATGGTTGGTCATCAAACACCAGGCATAAACCTTAACCTGCAATTGCGGGGCCCAGTTTGCCAGCGTATCGAGGTAGTAAGCGTAATCGCCGTCATCGACGAAAACGGCATTTCTATTGTGACCGCGCTGAACCACGTGATGCGGCATGTTGGGTGCCACCACCCTGCCAATCCTTGGCATTGCAAACTCCTTGTGCAGTTAATCCTGGCTTGATCAAGTTTAGATCAATGTCGTCTTATCATAAATACGCATAAATAGATCTGTCCCAGTTTCCCAGTTTCCCCGTTTCTTTTGCGCCTTGATTTCCTGACCAATATTAGAGAACGGCGGTTTGAGCTTCGTCGACAATCCTGCCGTCGCGCAAATGCATGATACTGTCGGCTAGCTCGGTTACCACGGGATCGTGGGTAGCCACTATCAGGCTGGCCGCCTGATCCCGCAACACGTCGAGCATCAGTTGAACGAGATCGTGGCCCGTCTGCGAGTCGAGGCTGGCCGTGGGTTCGTCGGCGAGCAGGATTTGCGGCCGGTGCGCGATCGCCCGCGCGAACGAGATGCGTTGCACCTCGCCGCCAGAGAGTTCGCCGGGCAAGGCCCGTGCGCTGCTGGCGAGGCCGACTTTTTCCAGCAGCGCCCCGATGCGCAAATCCCTTTCCTGGCGCGGGATTCCGTTCAGCGCCAGCGGGAATTCGATATTCTCGTAGACCGTGAGATACGACAACAGGTTACCGAACTGGAAGACGAAGCCGAGGTGCTCTCGCTGAAACATCGACAAAGCATGCCGGGACAATTCGTGGAGGTTGACGCCGAGGCTGGCGACGCTGCCGCGATCGGGCCGCTCCAGTCCACCGATGCAGTTGAGCAGGGTCGTTTTGCCGGAACCGGACTTGCCGACCACGGCCAGTGCTTCGCCCGGCTCGACGTTAAAGCTAACCCCGTCGAGCGCTTCGACCTGGCGCCGTCCCGAACGGAAGTCCTTGCCGAGATTTTGCACCCGTATCAAGGTTCATATCCCCCGCAGAATTTCGGCGGTGCGGCCTCGGATTACCAGCATCGCCGGCCAGATCGACGCCAGCAGACCGAAGATAAACGCCACCGCTGGCGGCACCCACAGGGAATAGAGCGTCAGCCTCGGGGTCACGATGCCGGATACGGCGAAGTAGCGGTTATGCGAGGTAAACGCCGTCAGGTCGATACCGACAGTGCTCATCACCTGGCTGGCGACGACCCCGAGCGCTACGCCGCCGACGCAGGCAACGAAATTCATCAGGCCCACTTCGAGCCCGATCAGCAGGCCGATTTCGAACGGGGTGACGCCCATGGATTTGACGATGCCGTATTCCCGCAGGTTCTTCAGAATAAAAATGACGAATGCGGATGAAACTCCCACCGCCACCAGTCCGAAGACGATGAAGGTAACGATCGACATGGAGACGTAGTTCAGGTCGATCAACTGGCGCAGATCGGGCATTAGCTCCTGCCAGGTTTCGAACTGCGCCGCATCGCCGAATCGTTCGCGATAGTGACCTATCACGGTTTCGACCTCGATGCCGTCGCCCAGGAAAACGGCCGCAGACCAGCGGACGTCGTCGCCGGGCACGATCGCGGGCGGGCAGAACGCAAGGCCCCGGTCCAGATTGTCGATGCCGGTTCGGTAAACGCCCGTCAGCCGAAAGTTTACCGGCGGCGATTCCAGGCCGTGCCGAAACTGCAGCTCGTCGCCAATACCGAGGCCCAGCCGCTCGGCCGTGTGCTCGCTCAATAGCATCTCGGCCTTGCCGGCCTGCGGGTATCGGCCGGCGGTGATCTTGCGCCAAAGCGCCGTGGCGGAGATTTCGTCGGCCGGATCGCTGGCAACCAGCATGACCGGTTCGACACGGTCGTTTTGCTGTAACAGCCCCCGGTTTTCGACGCGCTTCACCACCGCGTCGACGCCGTCGATCTCGAGCTGTGCGGGGACTAAGTCCGCCGCCAGGTTGACCCCGGTAATGTGGCCCGAATACAAGCTCACCGAGTTTCGTACCATCGCGTCGTTGATGCCAACCGCCAGCGACGACAGGAAGATCAGGATGGCGACGGACAGCAGCACCATCAGTGACAGGACCACGGTGGTGCGCCTCGAGCGCAGCAGGAACAGACCGGCGATACGCAACCAAAAGGCGAGCGCGCCGTGGTTCATGCGGCCGTGTCGGGCAGGAAACGACCGGCGCCGATTCGTTCGATTATCGCTACCTGGAGCGGCTGCGCGAAGTCACGATGTTCGTCGGTGAGCAATTCCCGGGTGCCGGTGTCTAGGTAACCGCGCGCGGTAGCGACGGCCTGCTCGCAGGCGCGCGGGAAGCCGTCCAGCAAGTCTGCGTCGTCCCGATCCCCGGTTTGCTGCCCGAGCCAATCCCGCAGGCGGGCATGCTCGTCGGGGCCGGATTCGTGATAGATCAGCGAAGCCACGTAATTGTGTCTCCCGATACGCAGGTCGGCGGCCAGGTCGACCATGTCGTCGAGCACCTGGCAGCCGATTCCGAGGTGGTAAAGTGCGCGAACGGTTTTCGCCTGCGTATTCGAATCGATGTCTTCGAGCAGGGCCGGCAGCGACCACGGGCACTGGAACAGCAGCCCGGTTTTGCTGTGATGCACGACGTGAAGCACGTCGCCGGGAGCAAGCAGGTCGGAAACGCCGGCTTCCTCGCCCGCTTCCTCGGCGCCGCTGGCGAGCAGGCCGTGCAGCGAGGCCGAGCTCGCCGCCTTGAGTTGCGCGGCGGAAAACTCGCCGCGTTCACGGGCATCGCTTAACAGTTCGAACAGCACCCGATCCGAAACCATGATATCGAGCACCGAGCGAAAACGGGTGCCGGTCGGGGGTAAATCGGTGTCCAGGGTTTTTTTGTACTCGTCGTCGAGCAGGTTGTCGCAGCCGGTAACCATGCCGCGCAGGCACTGGTTGACCGCGGCATAAAATACCCGTCTCGAAGCGGGGATGCCGGCCTGAAAATAGGAATACAGGAACAGCAGCGAAAACAGGTTCGATTCGATGTGCAGGAATTTGGAGTCCGGGGGGTTTAGCCGGACGCTGCTGCCTTCGAGTATGCCGCCGGCGATTGACCAGTAGCGTTCGAGCGCCTCGGTAAGTTCCGCGCCGAGTGCTGTCGTCGAGGCGAGAGCCTGTAACACCCCGTGCCCGGGGACCTTCGACCAGTGTCGCTCGTCAGGCATCGTTTTGCGTGTCGGCCGAGGCGGCCGCCGGTTGTTTCGCCCGCGGGTAACTGCTCAGGTTGGCGGGGGTTTGCCTGCGTACTGATGCGACGATTGCGAGCAGCATTAATACGATCCAGTCCGCGGATGCAGCTTTGGCATCGCCATCGGAGTGACTGGAGGTCGCCGAACTTACCGCGTCGTAGGTTTCGTTCTCGTTGTTCGCACCGTCGGCCCGTTGATCGATCGATGTCGTCGCGCAGGCATTCAGGAGCGCCAGCATTAATACGATCACAGTCGCGCGGCTGCTGGTCCCGCAACGGAAATTTGCTTTCATCGGACTTGCCTTCCGGTTAGGGGCATGGATTCACCCGTCGATATAGCCGAAACAAACTATCACCTGGAACACGGTACGGGTAATGACGCATATCAATAAATCCTCGCACACGAACCTATTGCGGGGTCAAGTCTTTGTTTTTGAGTTAGTGGTGTATTTCTGCAAGAGTTGAATCAAAAAATAAAGACCTGAAACCGTTATATGGGAATCAAAAACCAAAGACCGGACCCCGTTATCCTGTTTTCGGTGCAATGGCCGATGTTTGAAAACGAGCGTTAAACCTGGCCTGTTCCCTGATACGCTAATTCGTGGTCCATCGGCCATTGGCAAGCACGACGGATGTCTCGATCTGGCGGTCCGGGATCGACCAGTATTGCCGCAGAAGCCGATCCTTGTCCGTCGCCGGGACGGGCGTGAAGCCGTTCTTTCGGTAAAACTCGATCGCCCAGATCGCATCCGCCCAGGTGCCGACCAATACGGGCTTTCTGGCGAGGCCGAGTACATGTCGCAGCAGGCGCGTTCCGATCCCTTTCCTCTGGGCGGTCGGCTCGACGTAGGCGTGGCGCACGAGTTCGACTTCCGCCTTGTCCTGAATCCCCATCACCCCGAGCAGGCGATCGTGGTCCCGCGCGACCCAAAAATCCACGCCCGCCGCAATCTCTTGTTGCAGCTCGTATGCCGACATGTACGGCTCGCGCCAGCGATCCTCCGGAATCACTCCCCGATACGCCTGCGCGGCGGCGTTGACGAGTGCAAGCATCGGTTCGGAGTCGGCTGCATTACTTTTTCGGATCGATTCCATCGGCTTCGACAGGCCCCGGGGGAACATGCGTTATTACCTACCGCCTTTTAGTAGCTATTGCAATGCCGCTTCGACTCCAGGGGGTAATTACAGCGAAGAGCGACGGGGAACAAAAAAGTGGTCTATTCCTTAATTTCCATACGATTGAAATAAGTATACTGTCCCCGGAACTGGAATTGTAAAACGGGACAGATTTGATTTCATAATAAATAGATCTGTCCCAGTTTCGGTAAACTGTCACCGCATATTCGGACTGGAGGGCACTCACGATGCAGCTCGATATTTCCCCGGGGTCGGCGGTCTCGGTTGATCTCGAACGCGGGCAATCCTGCCGCGTTGTCAATACCCGGGGCGGTCAGGTGGTCGATACCTGGGCTTTTGTCGCCGAGGATTACGACGAATATCTGTCCATGGAACACAGCCGTTCGGCGAACTACAAGCTGCTGTTCGAGCCCGGCGACCATCTCTACAGCAACCGCTTTCGTCCGCTGCTCAGGCTCTCCGCGGATACCTCGCCAGGCATACACGACACGCTGCACGCGGCTTGCAGCAAGGGCAGTTACCGCTACTACGGGTCCGAGCGCGAAACGCCGAACTGCGAGGACAATCTGGTCGTGCAATTGATGCAGCGGGGTTTTGATATGGTGCACGTGCCGTGCCCGTGGAACCTGTTCGAGCATGCGCTGGTCGCGGCGGACTCGACGCTGACCGACGAGCCGTCGGCGGCAAGGCCGGGCGACTATGTCGAGCTCGAGGCGCTCGTCGACCTGTTACTGGTGTTTTCGGCCTGCCCGTCGACGGTCGGCAAAATCAGCGGTGGGCAGCCGCGAGGCGCCACGATCGAATTAAGGTGACGGTTGACTTATCCCGGAATCATTCGAATCAGGTTATCTGTCACCGCACGATGTGCCGGGCCTTGTGATTGACATCGGGCGCGCGACAAGTGTGAAATGTAGGCCTGATCCCTGCCACTGCGCTTGTTACGGAATTCCGCCATGTCTCGAAATACGCTTCTCGATGAAATCATTCCTGCCGGCAAGCCCTGGTCGGGCATCTTGGAGCCGGGGCAGTATCTCAGCATCGTCGACCTCGAAGGCCAGCAAGGGGTCGATTTCCTGTGCTACAACGCGGATAACCCGGAAGAGCGTTACCACGCGCCCAATACGCTGAAGGCGATCGAATCCCTGAAGCTGACGGCCGGGCACACGCTCTATTCGGATGTCGCCCGGCCCCTGTTTACCATTACTCACGACAGCTGCAACGGCCACGACACCATCGCCGGCTGTTGCAGCGCGCCGAGCAATCAAATGCTGTACGGGGTCGAAAATGCGCCGGGATGCCGCGAGAACTTTCTTTCGGCCCTGGCCGAACATGGCCTGGGGCGGAAAGATATCGTGCCCAACATCAACTTTTTTTGCGATGTTCCGGTGGACGGTAACCGCATGGCCGCCAACGTCTTTGTGCCCGGCGCCTCGAAACCCGGCGACTACGTCAGCCTGCAGGCGCAGATGAGGGTGCTCGCCGTGATTTCGAATTGCCCGCAAATGAACAACCCGTGCAACAATGGCAGGCCGACCGATATCCGTGTCGTCATCTCGCGCAATCCCTGGAATCCGAATTAAGGTGGCAGTTATGAATGGCACTTACTTTAAGCCGGTCATTGCGGACCCGAAGGGCCTAAAAGCGCAGCGAAGCAATCTCCCCAATTACAGCAAGTTAGTTGGAGATTGCTTCGTCCCGCCGCGGCCTGCGGTCTCGCGGTCCTCGCAATGACACCAATTTGAGCTTAAGTAACTGCCATTGGTGACAGTTATCCTGTTTCGGCGATGCTGCTGAACTCCCGCCAGCTCTTCACCGTCGCCAGCGTGTCCGGTATGCAGTATTCGAGTAACGATTCGGGTGTTTTCTGCCTTTCACTTGCAGCGTCGATCCTGTCCGGATCGGCATATGTCTATTCGATACAGGTTGAACACGGAAGGCGAAGCACGTCTTGCCAGCAGTATGCCTTGAACTCGCATTCGCAGGGGGCGTCACGCTGCTGGCCGATCGCGCCGGCGCAGCATGACCTGCGCGACGATCAGCAAGCTGAGTGAAACGGCGAGCACCATGGTGCCGATGGCGTTGATCTCGGGGGTAACGCCGCGCCGTATCGACGAGAACACGTAAATCGGCAGTGTGGTTTCCGAGCCGGCGACAAAAAACGCGATGATGAAGTCGTCGAAGCTGAAGGTGAAACTCAGCAGGAAGCCGGCCAGCACGGCCGGAAAAATCTGTGGCAGCGTCACTTGCCAGAAGGTGCCCATCGGGGTCGCGTAGAGGTCGGCCGAGGCTTCGATCAGGGTTCGGTCCATTCCAGCGAGGCGCGCGCGGACGATGACGATCACCAGCGCCATGGTGAACATCGTGTGTGCCGCAATCAGCGACACGCGGCCCATTTTGAGCCGCGGCGCGTCGCCGAGCCATTCGGGCCAGGCGGCTGCCAGCGCCGGGTTCAGGTAGCCGAACGCGGTCACCAGTGCGATTAATGTGGCGATGCCGATGACGATGCCGGGGATCATGATCGCGATATAAATCGCGGCGTCGAACAGCGCGCGAAAACGGCCCTTGAATTGCTGCAGTCCGAGCGCGGCCATGGTGCCGAAGACGCTGGCCAGCAGCGCCGTGATGAAGGCAACCGTGACGCTTGTCGTTAATGCGTCCATCGCGAACGGATTCGACAGCACCTTGCCGTACCACTTGACCGAAAAGCCGTGGAAGTCGCTCGCGTGGCGGCCGGCATTGAAGCTGAACAGCACGATAATGCCGATCGGCAGGTACAGGAACAGGTAAATCACGATGGCGTAGAGGCGCATACCCATGGCTAGACCAGCGAAACGTCCTCGCGATGGCCTGCGCCGCGCATGATCAGCTTCATGTAGATGCTCACGGTTACCAACATGATAATGACCAGCGCTGCCGCGACCGCGGAACCGTAGGTCCAGTTGCGCGATTGCAGAAACAGGTCGACCAGCGCGTTGCCGACGAAGAACACCTTGCCGCCGCCGAGCAGCGCCGGGATCAGGAATTCGCCCATCAGCAGGATGAAGACCAGCATGCAGCCGGTGGCGATGCCGGGAATCGACAGCGGCAGGGTTACGTCGCGAAATGTTTTCAGCGGCGGCGCGCCGAGGTCCTCGGAAGCCTCCAGCAGGCGCTTGTCGAATTTCTCCAGGCTGACGTAGATCGGGAACACCATCAGCGGCAGGTAGCCGTAGATGATGCCGATCAGCACCGCGGTGGGCGTGTTGATCAGGCGCACGCCCTCGATGCCGATCCATTCCAGTAGCTGCGGAATGCCGCGGCCGCCGAGGATATAAATCCATGCGTAGGTGCGGATCAGGATGCTGGTCCAGAACGGGACGATTATCATGACCAGCAGCGTGGTCCTGATTTTCGCGCTGGCCTTGATCGCGAGGTAGTAAGCCAGCGGGTAGGCGATCAGAAGCGCCGCCAGCGTGCCCAGCGGCGCCAGGATCAGCGTGTTCTTGAACGCGGTCAGGCGCGCCGGCAGATTCAGATAGTTATCGAAGCTGAAGGCAGGGATGTAGCCCCCGGCGGGGGCGCGTTCGCCGAAGCTGAAGACGAAAACGACGAGCAGCGGCAGCACCAGCATTACCAGCAGCCAAAGGGCTGCCGGTAACAGCAATAGCCGGTGCGTCCAACTGCTCTTTGCTTGCATCTTTTTCCGCGGCGCCTAGGCGGACTTGAAACGCGCCAGCAATTCCGCGCGGTTGGGGTCGGTCAAGGTCGCCGCCGCGCCGAACTCGAGTGCATCGAGCAGTTCCTGCGCCGGGTACAGGATCGGATCCTCGAGCAGCGCTTTCGGCAGCAGCGCGTTGGTGCGGCTGTCCGCTACAGGGTAACCATGAGCCTGGACTTCGCGCGCGTTGATCGCCGGATCGAGCAGGAAGTTGATCAGCGCATAACCGGCTTCGCGATGCTCGGCGCCGCGCGGCACCGCGTAGTAGTCGCTCCAGATCTCGCCGCCCTCGACGCCGAGCACGTATTCCATGGTCGGGATATCGGTGTTGAGCTGCTTACCGTCGCCGGTCCAGCACATCGACATCCAGGCGTCGCCGTTACGCAGCGGCGGCTGATAGTCGCTGTTGATTGCGAACAGGTGCGGCTTGACCTCGAGCAGCAGTTTCTCGGCGTCGGCGAGTTCGGCGGGATCGACCGAGTTGAACGAGTAGCCGAAATACTTCAGCGCGTTGCCGATGGTCGTTAACTGGTAGTCGTGCACCATCGTGCGGCCGGAGAAATCGGTCTTGGTGCGGTCCCAGAAGTCCTTCCAACTGGTCATGCGCGCGCCCTTGTTGTGTTTGTTGTTGACGACGAAGCCGGTTGTGCCCCAGTTCTTCGGCACCGCGTAGAGCTTGCCGTCTACCGTGCCGGCGTCGGAGAAACGCGGCTCGAAGGCGCCGGCGTCGTAGTTGGAGAGCTTCGACAGGTCCAGCGGCTCGATAAGGTCCTCGCCGACGTAGGTGGTGATGGTGTAATTGGTCGGCACGAAGACGTCCCAGCCGCTGCCGCCGGCCTGCAGCTTGGCCAGCATTTCCTCGTTTGAGCCGAACACGTTGACCTGCACGTGGGCGCCGGTGGCCTCGGTGAAGGCCTCGAAGTTGGCCTGCTCGTGGTAGTTCGGCCAGGTCGCGAGCACCACGCGGTCGCCGATATTGGGCGCGGCCCAGGCCTTGCGCGGCAGCAGTGACGGCACCGCCGCCGCCATCACCGTGGTGGCCATACCGAGGCCGGTGACGCCGAGAAACTGGCGCCGGCTGATCGAGCCTTTCTCATAGCGTCTGAGCTGCTTCATGAACTCTTTGCGGGTTATCGGTTTGTTGTCGTCTTTCATTTTCCTCTCCTTTGGGTTGTGGATTTGGTTTGTCTGCTTAGGTTGTGTTGTCGAGCAGCAGCGCGGCCGCCCGGCTCCAGCCGACGTAGACTTTTTCGTCGACTTCAAATGGTGTTTCGCTAGCCTCGACCTGTCTCGGTGCCAGTGCCAGGAATTCGCCGAAGGCATCGTCGTGTAGCAAGTATTCGGTGTGCTCGCCGAGAAAAATCCGGTTGCGCACCTCGGCCTCGATTACGATCGCGGCATCGTCCGGCAGACGCGCCGGGTCGCGCGCCAGTACGATTTGCTCGGGCCTGACGCTGAGGGCGACCTGGTGCCCATTGGCCATCGAATCGCCGGTCGTGGGAAGATCGACGTCGAGGCTCTGGCCGTTCTCGAGTTTGACCGCCTGGCGCCCATCGCCGGTTGATTCGACGACGCCGTCGAAGAAGTTGGATTTGCCGACAAAATCGGCGACGTAACGGTTCACCGGATTGTCGTAAAGCTCGCGCGGGCTGCCGACCTGAACGATTTCGCCGTCGCGCATGATGCAGACGCGGTCGCTCATAGATAGGGCTTCCTCCTGGTCGTGGGTAACCAGCACGAAAGTGATGCCGAGATTGCGCTGAAGGTTCTGCAATTCGATCTGCATTTCCCGCCGCAGTTTGCGATCGAGCGCTGCCAGCGGCTCGTCGAGCAACAGGACCTCGGGTTTGTTCACCAGCGCCCGCGCGAGCGCCACGCGCTGCTGCTGTCCGCCGGATAGCTCCCAGATGCGGCGTTGCTGGTAGCCGCCGAGCTGCACCAGGTCAAGGGCTTCGTCGACGCGCTCGTCGATAACATTCTTTGCCAGCCTCGGCTTCGCCTGCTTCAGGCCATAGGCGACGTTGCGGGCGATGTTGAGATGCGGGAAGAGGGCATAGTGCTGGAATACCATATTAACCCGGCGCTTGTGCGCTGGCACGCCGTTGACGCGGCTGCCATGCAGGTAGATGTCTCCCTCGCTGGGCTGTTCGAAACCCGCAATCATGCGCAGCATCGTGGTCTTGCCGCATCCGGATGGGCCTAGAAAGGAAAGAAATTCCCCGCTGCGAACATCGAGATTCAAATCCCTCGCTGCGACGATATCGCCGAAGCGTTTCCAGACCTGCTGAAAAGAGGCGACCGGAGCCGATGAATCGGGCACGTCCAAGAATATTCTCCTGCCGGGATAGTGTCGCGGTATCCCGCCGACCAATGATATAACGAGTTCCGGTAACGGTTAACCCTTTCCGTTCCGGAGACCTTTCGCGTCAGATAGTATCCCAGTTGTTATCGATTCTGTCGATGGCATGCGATACGACACGATTTTCAACCGGCAAATTCGGCAATCGGCACGCCACGCACGCCTACATCGATTGCAAACAGGGCGCCCGAGCGGGGTCCCCGCGCCAGGGATTCGGCGGGCAAATCGGCGGCCGAGGAAGTCAGATAAAGGGTGTCCAATCCGGGTCCGCCGAAAATCGGGCAGGTTGGCCGTTGTACGGGTATCTCCAGGGTTTGCAGGCGGTGGCCCTCGGGCGACCAGCGCGAAATACGCCAGCCGTCCCAATGCGCCACCCAGATGCCTCCTTCGCTGTCGACGCAAAGGCCGTCCGGCATGCCTTCGGAGCCCGGGATGCTGAAAAGCGTGCGGCGATTGCGAGCAGTTCCGCTACTCGGGTCGTAATCGTAGGCCAACACTTGACCCGGCATCATATCGACGAGATAAAACGTCTTGCCGTCGGGGCTCCAGCCCATGCCGTTGGCGCAGATAAATCCATGGTCGACCTTGACCACTTCGCTTCCGTCGAAGCGATAGAGCGCGCCGGTGGCCTCGCGCTCCGCGGCATGCATGGTGCCGAACCAGAACCGCCCGACCGGGTCGCACTTGCCGTCGTTGACGTAGTTATCGGCCATGTCTTCTTCAACCCCCGCCAGACGGCGCGGCGTGGTGGAACCGGCGTCGAGCGCCCACAGGGCCTTTCCCGCCAGAACCAGCAGGCCGCCTGTTGCGCGCAGCGAAATAGCCCCAAGGTAACCCTCGACTTCGATCGGCATTATCGTATCTGCGTCGGCGTCGGGATCATAACTGTGAATCTCGCCGGCGATGCAGTCGATCCAGTAAAGCCGGTTTTCCGCCGCGCTCCATATCGGGGTTTCCCCCAGCGCGGCTTTGGCATCAATTACGCAGTGCGCGATTGGCATGTGAGTTTCCCGTTCGAAGGCGGACGAAAATTATAAACTCCCGATTCGAGCAAAGTCCACGCGCCGAAGCCGGGGTTGAGGTTGCAGTCGTGCGATTATGGCGACAGACAACTTGTTGCTGCGACCTTGCTGAACTCCTGCCAGATCATCACCGTCGCCAGAGTGTCCAGTTTGCAGTATTCGTGCAACGATTCGGGTGTTTCCTGCCTTTCACTTTCATCGTCGATCCGGTCAAGTCCGGTATAGATCTCGGCAGCGCGGGATCAGGCTGGCGCCTGCCCGTGTCAGCCGCCGCGGGCGTTGTTTTCGTAGATATCCATGACCGATTTGAGTTCGTTGTAGATGAACTCTCGTTCAGGCGGGCTGAGCCCGGCCAGCGTTGCCGGCACTTCGTTCCTTTCCAGCGCGTAGAGCAGTTTGTTCACCGCGATACAGCCTTCTCCCGCCAGTGCCTCGATGCGTGCTTCCAGTTTTTGCTGGTCCAGGTCGCCGGGCGTGGCGGCGCACATGGCGGTGGGGAAGGTTTCCGAGCCGATCCAGAAGTCCAGCCCGCGCTCGAGGAAATCCCGGTAGTCCAGGTAATGCGTCCCGTCGCAGGAAAAATTCAGCGACACCGCTCCCTTGACGAGGTTCAGCGAGGCATTGCGCAGGTAGATGGTTTCATCGGCGAAACGAAGCGCCTTGAGCTGCTGAAAAATCGGGGCAATAGCGGTGGCTGGCACGGTATTTCGCTCGAAGTAGGGGCGCTGTGGATAAGCGAGACAGATACTGGTATCGGCCAGCTCGTCTGCCGACAATATGCGGTAAACGTAAGGGTCGTCGATATGCCAGACGGTGGAGCGGCTGCCGGAAAAATGAATGTGCACGTGGAACACGCCATGGTCGATCATCAGGGCTTCGTGCAGGGAAAGCACGTGATCGATGTTTTCGTCCATCAGGCTGGTGACTCGCTGCTGCCGAAACAGCCCGGAGCGAATCGCCGGGTCACCCTTGATCTGGCGCCACTGGCTGGGCTCCTCGTAGAGCACTTCGGTATGCGGCAGTTCGCGTAAATCGAAATCCACGCCGAGAAAACCGATGCGCTTGCCGTCGGCATCGACGATCGCCTGGATGGCGGTCACGGACGGGCGTTTCTTGTTGCGGCTGATGTAGGCTTCGGATAAATCGAACAGCAGCGACGGATCGCGCATTGCCGCAAGCATGTAGGGTCGTTGCGAGCGATCCCGCTTGAACGCTTCGGTGTCGGGGCCGTAACGGTTGACGGTCGAACTGAGCTGCACCGCGGAGCTGTCGAGCACGTAGACATACTTGCAGTCATCGATCTGGCGGAAAATCTCCTGCAGCCGGGCATCGAGCTTTTCCCGATCCTTAAGGAACGG
>CP070646.1:2080054-2082910 GCA_020354435.1 Gammaproteobacteria bacterium | reverse complement strand
GATGAAACCCCTGATGGACGACGGTTTTATCGATCGCGATCCAACCATTATCAAGTACATGCCGGTGGCCATCGTCGCGATATTCGTGGTGCGCATGTTTGCCGTGTTTATGCGCAGCTATTGCATGAGTTACATCGGGCGCAACGTCATTAACCGCCTGCGGCAAATGATGTTCGAGAAGCTGTTGACCATGACCAGCGACGAGTACGATCAGTCTTCCACTGCGACGATCGTTGCCCGCTTCTCCTATGATGTGGAACAGGTGGCGAAGTCAGTGTCCTCTTCGCTGACGGTTTTAATCCAGGACAGCCTGCGTATTATTGTCTTGCTCGGCTACATGATCTGGCTCAACTGGCAGTTGACCGCGATATTCCTGATAGCCGGGCCGATCGTGTTCCTGATCGTGGTCAGGATATCGGGACGTTTTCGTGGCATCAGCCGCAGTATCCAGCGGTCTATGGGTGGCGTTACCCAGGTGGCCCAGGAAGTCATAGATGGCAATCGCATTGTAAAAATATTTGGCGGTGACGAGTTCGAACGCAATAAGTTCCAGCGTAGAAACAAGGCCAATCTGAAGCTGCACCTGAAGATGACGATCGCACAGGCGGTCAGCATGCCGTTGATCCAGCTGGTGGTGGCAATTGCTTTCGCCACCATCATTGCATTCGCGACCTCGGAATCGATGAAGCACGAGATTTCTACGGGCGACTTTGTTTCGTTTATTATGGCGATGACGATGTTACTCGCGCCGATGCGGGTGCTGTCGTCGATCAATGCCAGTATTCAGAAAGGAATCGCAGCCGGCGAAAGCGTTTTCAACCTGACTTCGCGTGAAAGCGAGCGCAACGAGGGTCAATTGGCTCTGCAGCGCGCCGAGGGCAGGCTCAGTTTCAACGATGTCGTGCTGCGTTATCGACGCAGCGAACAACGGGTTCTCGATGAAGTCAGCTTCGAGGTCGAACCAAAACAGACCGTGGCGATTGTCGGCCGCTCGGGTAGCGGAAAATCGAGCCTGGTAAACCTGATTCCACGGCTTTACGAATACGATAGTGGTGAGGTTTTGCTCGATGGCGTACGCCTCGATGAATATCGTATCCACGATTTACGCAGGCAGATTGCCTACGTCGGTCAGGATGTACGCCTGTTTAACGATACCATTCGCAACAACATAGCCTATGGTGTTGCCGACCAGGTAGATGAAGCGCAGATTATCGAGGCTGCCAAACAGGCACATGCCTGGGAGTTCATCGAGGGAATGGCCGATCAGCTCGATACCGAGGTCGGCGAGCGCGGCGTGCTGTTGTCCGGCGGGCAGCGGCAGCGCATCGCGATTGCCCGAGCTCTGTTGAAGGATGCACCGATACTGATTCTCGACGAGGCGACATCGGCACTGGACACCGAATCCGAACGCTTTATTCAGCATGCTATGGAACACCTGATGGAGAATCGGACGACGCTGGTCATCGCGCATCGACTATCCACGGTGGAACACGCCGACCGGATCCTGGTCATGGATCAGGGCAAGATTCTCGAGCAGGGCAATCATGCCGAATTGCTCGCCAGGGGTGGTATCTATGCCAAGCTGCACTCGATGCAGTTCCGTGATCCCAAGGAAGTCGATGATAAATCGATGCCGGAAAAGCCCAGAATCATTCGCTCCTCGGTGTTGAACAAGGCGCTGATGAACAACTGGATCAACCTGTCGACGCAGCGTCGCCAGGGCTGGTGGTTATGGTCGATGAATCCACTGTCGATCCTGCTGATGCCATTGTCGCTGATTTTTTACCTGATCGCGGGATTGCGGCGTCTGAGTTACCGTATCGGACTGATTCGTTCACATAAATTACCCGTAACCACGATTGTCGTCGGCAATATTACGCTCGGCGGCAATGGCAAGACCCCGGTCGTGATGGCGCTTTATCGATTGCTGCAGGAAAAAGGTTTCCGGCCGGCAATCGTGACCCGCGGCTACAAGAGCGGGTACGAAAAAACGGTGCAGATCCTGAACGACGGTCTTACCCACGGCACGGTCGGCGACGAGGCCAATATGATGTCGGAAGTCTGCCGTTGCCCGATCGGTGTGGGCTCGGACCGGGTCGGCGCCGCGCGCAGGATTCTCGAGCAGTTCCCGGATACCGATGTGATCCTGTCGGACGATGGTCTGCAGCATTATGCCCTCAGGCGCGATATCGAAATTGCGGTCTGCCGTTACCTGTCGCTCGGCAATGGCCTGATGCTGCCAGCCGGACCGCTGCGCGAACCGCGCGATCGCCTGAACAAGGTAGATATTACGATTGATCGCGACAGCGACCAGATCACGGAGTCGCTGGGCGAGGTCTGGAACCTGTCCGATCCGTCGCGGATGCGACACATCAGCGAGTTTCAGGGTCGGCAGGTGCACGCGCTAGCGGGTATCGGTTTCCCGGAAATCTTTTTTGCCAGCCTGGTGCAAATGGGCATCGAAGTGATCGAGCACGAGTTTCCCGATCACCATGAGTTCACCGCACAGGACCTGAATCTGAAGCCCGAGCTGCCGATTCTGGTCACGCACAAGGATGCGGTAAAGTTGAAAGGCATGGCGCGGGAAAATATCTGGGTCGTGCCGCTGCATATCGAATTTAACGAACAACTGAGCAGTCAGATATTGCAACTGCTGGAGAGTCGACATCATGGATAAACATTTACTGGATATACTGGTGGATCCGGTCACCAAGGGGCCGCTGATTTACGACAAGAGCAGTCAGGAGCTGATTTCCCGGGCTTCGCGCCTTGCCTATCCCATTCGGGACGGTATTCCGGTCATGCTGCCGGAAGAAGCCAGGGAGCTCTCCAGCGAAGAAGTCGAGGCACTCGGCT
>CP070646.1:2065586-2079954 GCA_020354435.1 Gammaproteobacteria bacterium | reverse complement strand
GCAACCAGGAGCTGCGATACCCGAACCCGAGTCACTGGATCAGCCGGAGGTTGCAGCGCCAGGCTTACATGAAAAACCATCTATTGCGGTATTACCCTTCACCAACATGTCGGGAAACCCGAAGCAGGAATATTTTGCCGATGGGATTACCGAAGACATTATTACCGAGCTCAGCCGATTCAAGAACCTGTTTGTCTGCGCTCGTCACTCATCGTTTACCTTCAAGGGTAAAACTGTTGATGTAAAAACTGCCGGGCGAGAACTGGATGCTAACTATATTGTTGAAGGCAGCGTGCGCAAGGTGGGAAATAGAGTACGGGTGACAGTACAGTTGGTCAGTGCTGATTCTGGCTCACACATTTGGGCAGAACGCTATGATCGTGACCTAGATGACATTTTCGCTGTTCAGGACGAAGTCGTGTCCTCCGTGGTGGCTCAGTTAGGTGTAAGTCTACGCAGGGAAGCTATGGAGTTCATTCGTGGTCGACCGACTGATAATCTCACGGCCTACGACAATCTGCTTCATGCCCGGGCAGCCTGGTGGCGCGGAGAGTGGAATGAAGGATTTTCCTATACTCAATCCGCGCTCGAGGCGGACCCCGACTATGCCCAGGCCCACGCATGGATGGCACTTCAGTACGCTTACCAAACCTACGGTCGTAGCATGGGCCTGACTGATGATGAGATATGTATTGGTGCCAAAAGGCACGCTGAGGAGGCCTTGAGGTTAAATGACCAGGATCCCTTTATTCATATGGCGGCCAGTATGGCATTCGGATTTACACCAATTCCGGACAAACACCGGGGGCTGCGCCACAGTAATATTTCTTACGATATGAATCCCCATGATTTCGATGTACTGTATTGTCGCGCCTACCATCTAGCCTGGAACGGACGTCCACTGGAAGCGCTCACTTGTTTGAAAAGACTGGATGATTTAAACCCTCTGGCGGGGTTTATGCTTGGCGAATGTTATGCGGACATCTACTACCTGTTGGAACGATACGAAGATTGTTTAAACTGTTACCAAGGTCAAGGCGAGGCGCCTAGTCAAGTAAAAGTATTAATGGCAGCCAGCCTTGCGAAACTCGACCGGGTGGTGGAGGCCAAATCTTATATGGAGGAATTACGCCGTCACGATCCCGATTTCGATGTGGAAGGATTTGCTCGGGGTAATATTGCGCTTTGCGCGAACGACCGAGATGCTGAGCGATTACGTACAGGATTTCGCCTCTCGGGCGTTAACGTGTAGCGTCGTAGATAATCTACTGAATATCTTTTACAGGCAGCTTTGGGTCGCCAATCGCCGCTGATTCACAGCGTTTGAGCGGCGGTTTTCTCGTAAGCTGCCACTCGTCAAGTCATGGTAGGGGGCAATCTCCGGCCAATATCGGACCCCTGTAGTTAAATAGTCAGCTCGCTGCAAAGCGGCTATGCCGCTCAGCATCTGGTGCG
Source organism: Gammaproteobacteria bacterium (assembly GCA_020354435.1). Taxonomy (GTDB): domain Bacteria; phylum Pseudomonadota; class Gammaproteobacteria. Next base: position 2,078,499 of record CP070646.1, on the reverse strand, counting down.
TTCTAATCACAAAATCCGTAGAATCAACTCATACAGATTGCGTGATGCAAGGGCTATAGTTTGACGGTTTCCTTACAACTAAACATTCTTGGTCGATTTGAAGCTCGACTTTCTTCGGGTGAGTTAGTTTCGTTGCCCACTCGTAAAACAGAAACCTTACTTACATATCTTGCCTTAGTACCAGGGCCTCATTCCCGTGACCATCTAGCTAATCTTCTGTGGGGTGATCGTAGCGAGCAGCAGGCTCGTAACTCATTACGCCAAGCACTGAACGCACTAAAAAAAATATTTGCCAAATTTGAACCTCAGCCTCTTCAAATCGAACAACAAACTGTGAATCTGGCAAGCCATTTGGTTGAAATTGACGCTGTCAAACTAGAAGAACTTGTACAAGAACAAACACCAAAAACCGCTGCTCAAGCGACCAAACTTTATCGAGGGGAATTCTTGGAAGGACTGGTGGTACGAGATTCGAATGGTGAAGAATGGTTAGCGGCCGAACGAGAGCGCTTTCGCAGATTGGCCATTCATGCCCTAGAAATTGCACTTGATTTTCAACTTCGGTCAGGTGAACTCAATACAGCAAGGGAAACAGGCGAACGACTAGTCAGCCTCGATCGCCTAAATGAATCGGCCTGGCAGCAGCTTATGCGAGTTTACGCGGCTCGAGGAGAACGAAATCAGGCATTGATGGCGTATAAACGCTGTCTGGATATCCTCGAAAAAGAACTTGGTGTCGAGCCGACACCTGAAACAAAAGCCCTGCAGGCCGAAATTAGGGACGAAACTCCCGACATGGAGACTAGGATTACACCAATTGGAACAGGAAATTCGGTCGATGTAGTTTCTGCTCCAGCGGTTGCCGCCGGTCTTCCTGAACCGGAAAGGTCCGAGAAACCATCAATCGTTGTACTCCCTTTCGTTTGTATTGGCGATGTATCCAATGACGATTACTTCGCCGAATGTTTGACCGATGACCTCATTGCGATCCTGTCTCGTTATCGCGAGCTATTCGTAATCCACGCGAAATCGGCCTTTGCTTATCGTGAAGATAGAAACGACAGCTCATCTTTTGCGCGTCAGCTTGGAGTTGGCTACGTTGCCAAGGGTAATATTCGCCGTTCCGGAGACCAGATCAGAATATCAGCCCAGCTCATTGATGTTACAACGGGTACAACTATGTGGGCGGAACAAATGGATCGTGATTTCAACGATCTTTTTGCGCTAGAGGACGAAGTTACTGCAAAGATTGCGACCAGTCTTGTCAGCCATATCGAGGACAAGAGTAGTGCGCTTGCGGCACGCAAACACCCGAGTGACTTGACCGCTTTCGATTGCGTGATTCGTGGGCGGCATAATGCAAAAAGCTTTGATAGCGATGAGAACAAAACGGGTCGACAGTTGCTCGAGCAAGCAATCCAGCTCGACCCAGAGTACGCTAGGGCATATGCGTATCTTGCCGAATCTTTATGTATCGAAGCGGATACAGATTGGTGTAAGTCGCGACAGGAAGCGATTGAGGAGGCAGTTTCCTATGCACGCAAGGCAATTGCGCTGGATGAGTTCGATTCCGTGACACATGAAGCTATGGGTCAGGCATACCTTTATCAAAAGAAGTTTGACCTGGCCGGAGTTCATCTCGATCGCGCCATTGATTGCAATCCCAATTCTTATAGCGCCTACTGCACTAAGATTTGGTTGCTTGCTCTAACTGGCCGCGTTTCGGAAGTAACTGTCTGCGGCTCGACGGCTTTGCATCTAAATCCACTGGCGCCTGACGATTGCCTGTTTGGCATGATTACCGCGTATTATATTGAGGGTCAGTATGAGGATGCGATCGAATTGCTCGCGCGTATTCAGGAAGTAAATGAATTTTCTGAGTCCTGGCGAGCGGCCTGCTTGGCCCAGCTAGGTCGTGAAGACGAGGCACGGCTTGCGGCTGCCAAAGCGATCGAAATGGGCGGCGATTTTATCCAACATGACGGTTGGTTGGAACTATGGGCCTTTAAAAATCCGGATGATCTGGCACATTTAGTTGACGGCTTGAAAAAATCTGGTGTTCTACAGGATGATTAGTGGCTCCCCAAGTATCCGACTGCCCGTGAAAAATAGAGTGTTAAATCGGAAATACAACATTTTTCAATCAATATGTTGAGGGCCCGTTGTGGGTCGGTGCCCGCCGTCCAATTATTGATCCTGAGCGTCAGTTTTCTACAAAGCTGCCGCTCAAAACAAATTGATCAACGGCGACCCACCGCCAATTTCGGACGCTGACGAGCCAAGAGATAATATTGTTATCAGGTCAAAAACCTTATAATTAAGCGGTCAGGCGGACTGCAAAGGATCGACTGGGAGCAGCTACATATGGCAGATGACCAAAATAGTGATTCTAATTCGCACGATTATGGATCAAGCCAACTAATGGTCTATGGCGCGGGTATCGGAGTCGCATTGGGAGCAGGCGTGGGATCAGCATTTGGTGAGATAGCGCTTGGCGCAGGAATTGGAACGGCTCTTGGTGCAGCAGCAGGGACAATTCTAATGCTGATTCGTAACAGTGGGAATGAGTAATAATTTAATTCGTGTCAGCTGCCTAACAAGCATGCAGCCGGACCTCTCTATTCGCTACACTCGTGTTTTGCCGCTGACGCGAAGTGTTATAAGACTGGATTAATGTTTCGAATCTTCATAATTATTCCCGTTTTACTGGTTGCTATGAAATCGATTGCAGAGACGCTTGTGCTCGAAAAACGTTCCTACACTTACAACGGGGTTACCACAAATTTCGTTCTAGAGGTAGATGTTGCAGATATCGAGAAAACAACAAAACTTGATCCTGCAAAAGATAAATTGCCACTTTCTATGCAAAAAGCCATAAAGCTGGCGACATCAGCATACAAGAAGGAATATGGTCAAGAACCCCGGGGTGTTGCATCTATAACCCTAACCCGCTTCTCAAGTTGGGATTACGATGACCGGTGGTACTTCCTCGTAAATCTTACTGGGAATCCAGGCGTGCAAGCAGCTGTGCTACTTAACGAAAAAGTCATACTCCCAAGAAAGATTTAAATGCCTTGTAAAAAGCGTAGGCAGCCGGACCAATTCACTAGCTGCGCTTGTTAAATCTCAGTAACAGACACTCGTTAGGCCCGGTCAGGCTTCAAATTTCGGCCAACAGCGGATGCTGAGGTTCTCTTATAGAATATTCATACGAAAATAAATTCTGTAAGATTTGATTAGACTCCTGACCACCAGGTTTCGTGGGAAAACAATGCATGTATCATTGTTGATTTCTAAGCCAACCAAGACGGGACATAAAAATGCATAGAGAGTTATTAGGCATTCCTGAAGCTCACGAACTCGTTCATACGAGTCACAGGCACGAGCTTCGAGAAGGCGAAGATACGAACATTTACGAGTACGAGGAGTACGACTCTAACGGAGAGCTAGTTACCCGTTTCACAGTCCAAGATAGCACGGATATCCGGCCACCCCATAAAAGGACAGTTATCTACGAGAGCTTTAGCCCTGATGGAACTAAGACAGGTTCTGGAGGGCTAGAATAAGGGTTGGATTCAATTTGCATTATCGTATGAATCGTTTTTTCTCCTGCTTTCTCTATAGCTGACGCTTATGACTCGAGGCCGGGCTGCAGGAATCGGCTGCGGTTTCAATTGATCTACGCAACACCCTCACTCTATTTGCTTGTGCCGTATTTTCTCGGTAAGGATTGCGACCTGGCAGGGATTGACCAATAATTTCGCTGGGTACGCGGCATCATGAGCGTCTAGATTATCTTATAAATCTGGCTATAAGAGCCTGCAAAAGTGTTGGCGCTCGGTTCATACTCTCTATTTGCTCACGAACAAGCTCTGCACGCAGCTTTTGCCGTCTACGTTCAGCTCGCTTTTTGATGGTCAGGTTTGTTAGCGTTCCGGAAATACCCGTCGCAAAGCGACGATCGGTGGAATCGGTTATATCAATCCTATCCCAGGATATTTCAGTATTTTCTCCACTCATATTTCATGATCCTGAGTGTTTATTCCTCTAAAAAGACATTACCATCGGCAAATCGTTGTTACATCGCCCATTTTGGGTAAATTGGCGATTGGATCATGGGTGTATTGAAAACTCGTCTAGTCTTTTTCATAGACATGACTTGCACGGAACCTCTACCAGTCTTTCGAAATTCAGACGCTGAATATAACGGTATAGACTTCAGAAAACGGCCAGGAGCTGTTACGCAGGACTTATTCCTGGTTTTCTGCTCCCGGCACTAACCATTCATTGAATTAGTAAAAGTAGAGGCAGGTTTTCGGCTACCTGGCGGCTGAAAGCCAACTGAAATGGCTGGCGGAAAGGGGTAGTGATTTAGTGTTTGGATGTCTTATCGATGCAAGTAATAAAAATCTGACCAATATATAAAGCAATAAAAAATATAACTCCCGGACACCGTGCCAATCTACGAATTCAAATGTAACAGTTGCGGTCATAATTTTGACATTGTCGAATCGTTACAAGAGCATGAAAAACACAAAGCAAAGTGCCCTAAATGTAAAAGTGAAGATATTAGAAGTATCTGAAAACGGCCAGTTCAGACACCCAACAATTAAGCGATTGTATTTTAATAAATCCAAAACCTTATAATACGGCTGTTATATGGCATTAACATTGATCATTAATGTTGGCGTATCATTGTGGGTGCCAAAATAATTACAGCCAAGTTTAATAAAGAGAGGGGCAGTCACGATGTATTCCAGCATTAGACGTTATACTACTAATCCAGAAGATGCTGTCGCAATCATAGAACTCATCAAGCAAGGCAATATTGAAGATCGTATCGGTATTCTGCCGGGTTTCATTGCCTATTACATAATCAATTGCGGTGACGGGGTTCTCCTCACCATCAACGTTTTCGAAGAATTGGGCGACGCAGAAAATTCGAATACAATAGCGGCAGAATGGGTAAAGGAGTATGTTTTACCGAAGTATTCGCTTTCACCGCCTGAGATAACAGTCGGGGAAGTCGTTCTCAGTGCATGACATTCGAAGATTAACTTCATACACAAGCATCCCGTATTGATACAATTCCACATAACTGGCGCATGCAGTCGGACACATCACTCGCTTTGCAGGTATTTTCTCAATAACAGACGCTTATTACTTCGGTTATAGCTACCGAAAACGGCCGATAACGGATTCCCAGCAACAAAACAATAGTATGGTATCAAGTCAATAGCCTTATAATTTAGAATCTAAATGTCTGACCCAAGCGGCGATTGAACATGGCAATTAAGCGGATTTGGCATGGCTGGACCACTCCAGAGAATGCCGACAAATACAGGGGACTTCTTCGGGATCAGGTATTCCCCGGTATCGAAGCAAAAAAAATTCCTGGTTATTTGGGAATTGAATTACTTCGTCGAGAGCATGATGATGAAGTTGAATTTATAACTATCATGACATTTGAGTCGATTCAGAATGTTATCGACTTTCAGGGAGAAGATTACACGCGTTGCTATGTCCCCGACGAGGCGCAGAAAGTGCTCAAGCGATGGGATCAAGTCTCTTCACACTATGAGACGGTAGAGTCAAGAGTGTATGGAGATTAGGATACTAAGCACTCGCATGTAGTTGGACCAGGTACCCGACCTGATACTTTATTTTTCTTCAAAGCGGACGTTGAATAATTTTTTCGGCTACATGGCATACGCCAGCCTTACCGGGCAAAGGGTTACCTGGCAAAAGCAGACTCTCACCGTCCAGAGTAATAATTCCGAGAACGGCCAGAATGAGATACTCGAAAACGAAGAATAATTTTAATTACCTGGGCTTGTTTCGAATATCCGCCCATATCCATTGAGCTTATCTTCTATCCCCGATGTTCGCAGTGCGAGCCAAAATGATGCTTGATTTGCGCTGAGAACAGGAATATTTAAATTATTTTCTAGCTCACTTATAACACCTGTCGCACGAAAACCGCCACCACCGATAACCACAGCATCGCTTTCCTCGGGAGTATGGGCTGTGACCCAATCGAAAATCTGTTCGGGTTTCATGTCGCCATAGTCATCACGGAGATTTGCTTGTCCGTGTCCAAGAACTTCAAAGCCGCTATTTTCGAAATAACTCACACCAAGGCCATCTAGTTCGTCCGAAAACCACGGAGGATGAACTAATGCAATGCGATGGGCGTGCAATGTTCGAAGTGCCACGACCAGTGCGTCTGATTGGATAATGACCGGAATATTTTGGGTACGTTGCTCCAGGCGTTTTTTGAGTTTCACATCCTCGCCTGGGCCAAGTATGTAGCTGCTACTAGTGAAGGCGAAGACGATGGCTCCTGGGGACACCGCAGAAAGAAGCGATACGGCATTGTCAACGGCTGGCGGTTCGGCGAACGCTTTGGCGATATTTGCATCGACGTGCGGAACTATTTCACCATCCGGGCCGACCATACCAAGAGGAACCCGCGCGGCGTGGATCGAAACACCATCAGGAGCTAAAGTCTGAAATTCAGATTCTGGTACCGCATCCAGGTGAGGGGTTAATACCCCGATCCGAGTTCGTGTACTTGCACCGTCTGGCATCCAATTACCCATTGGTTTTCATCTCCTTATCTTGATATCAGCTTCGTCCAACATAAAGATTATCACGAATCCCCAATATGGAAATCGGCAGCCAAATCGACCCGGTAGAACTCAACAATAATTTTTTTAAGCCGCCAGGTGGCAAAATTCAGTCGATTATTGGCCTTTGCTATGGTCCGATTTCGGTTGCCTGAATACGGCAATCTGGATCGGGATTCTCATTAACGGACGCCCATACGCGCATACGGAGCTTCGCAGTACGGCCAGTTTCAGACGCTCAAGTCTATGCGATAACTTGACATGAGGTTAACATGGCTTAATCGGATCGTTACTTGCTTTTTGATAATAACGTTTGACTATACCCGATATCCCAACTAACCTGCGCACCAGCTAGAAAGATATCTACTTTTAATTCTCAGTTTCGTAGCACCCCGTAGTTCTTCGTCCTGTAGTTTCAAAATTCAGTCAATTTTTCCCGCTATACAGGTCTCCTCCAACAGGAGACGTTTATTTCTTAATACAGGATATATACAAATGTCAGATACTGTTACAGGAACCGTCAAATGGTTCGACAACGCCAAAGGTTATGGCTTCATTCAACGTGAACAAGGGGCGGATCTGTTTGTTCATTTCAAATCAATAATTGGTGAAGGCCATCGCTCTCTGGTTGAAGGCCAAACCGTGGAATTTAATGAAGTGGCCGGGAAGAAAGGGCCCCAAGCGGAAAACGTTAAACCGCTGTAATTGATTTCTTTAACAAGATTCGGTCGGGCTTGGTCCGACCGGATTCTATTACTCTCCGCTCAAGGTCTTGTCATTTGATCAATCTATCCGTACGTGGGCTTTCCAGTTCGACAACAGAGCAATCGCTCAATAAATTATTTTCCGAGTTTGGCCGGGTGCACTCACTCACGATTGTGCGAGACATGTTCACTGGAAAATGTCGCGGTTTCGCCAGCGTGAAAATGGAAGGTCACGAAGCCAAGCTGGCTGTTGCCAGCTTGAACAATCGGGAGGTTGACGGCTCAGTGATTCGCGTCGAAAAACAAAAACCCCGGTTTACCACCGTAAAAAGACGACGCTAGGGGCCTAATATTGGCCAACGGACGTTTCCTGGATCCCCCGGCGACAGGTTATTTTTTCTGCAATCTGCGCGCCGCGTAGGCGGAATACCCCTGTAACGCTCGTAGATTGAGATTCCTGGCGAACTCTTCGGCATAGCGCCGGACGGACTTCAGGCTGCCGGATCGAACACCCGAAATGGGAGAGGATCCGTGCCCGATGGTATATCGATACCAGTCGCCGCTTTGAATGCCTTTCGGCCGACTGGTTTTGACGACCTCCGTGACGATGTATTCCCGATCACCCAGCTCGTCGAATCCATCCGTCGCGTCGCGGTCGTCGCTCATGCTGCCATGCGCCGGCGAGAACCGGAACGGCGCCGCCGTTTGTTCGGTTTTTTATTGGCGTTTACCTTCGGCGCGCCACGGGATAACTCAGCGGCATAACCCGCAACCACCTGCCGCGGGATTTCTCGCTTGATGAGTCGCTCGATATCTCGCAGCTGCCCGCTCTCCTCGTAGCATACCAGCGAAATCGCGTGGCCTCGACGGCCCGCGCGGCCGGTGCGACCGATGCGATGCACATAATCCTCGGCGACCTGCGGTAATTCAAAGTTGATCACGTGTGGCAATTGCTCGATGTCAAGGCCGCGTGCCGCGATATCGGTTGCGACCAGCACCTGCACCTTGCCCGCCTTGAACTTCGCCAGCGCCTGGGTGCGTGCGCTCTGACTCTTGTTACCATGAATCGCGGTTGCGCTTATACCGTCGGTATTCAACTGTTTCGCCAGGCGATTGGCGCCATGCTTGGTGCGACCGAAAACCAGCACCTGCCGCCAGTTATTGGTGCCGATGAGCTCGGAAAGCAATTCCCGTTTGCGGCCTTTTTCGACCGGGTAAATCAACTGCTCGACGCTTTCGACGGCTCCGTTGCGCCGTCCGATTTCAACCAGTGCCGGCGAATGCAGCAGGCCACCGGCAAGCTGCTTGATAGCTTCCGAGAAGGTCGCCGAGAACAGCAACGTTTGCTTTTGCCGGGGCAACAGGGCGAGCAGCTTGCGGATGTCGCGAATGAAACCCATGTCCAGCATACGATCGGCCTCGTCGAGCACCAGAATTTCGATCCGTGACAAGTCCACTGAATCCTGGTTCACCAGGTCGAGCAGTCGACCGGGCGTGGCGACGAGGAAATCGACGCCTCGGGCCAGCTTCTTTTTCTGCGGGTTGATGTTGACCCCGCCAAAAACCGCGGCCGATTCCAGGTGCAACCATTTGCCGTAGTCTTCAACACTGCGATGAACCTGCATTGCCAGTTCCCGGGTCGGGACCACGGTGAGCGCGCGTATTGCCCGGCGGCCTTTGGCTGGCCGGCCCGATCGATCGAGGCGCTGTAAAATCGGCAAGGTAAAGCCGGCGGTTTTTCCGGTGCCGGTTTGTGCGCTGCCCATCAGGTCGCGGCCCTCGAGAATTAGCGGAATTGCCTGTATCTGAATGGGGGTTGGTGTCGCGTAACCTTTTTCGGAAACAGCGCGAACCAGCTCGGGCCTGAGGCCGAGAGACAAAAATGACATGTTGTTTGTGTTCTCCAGAAATCGACCCGCAAGGCGCAATCACACCTGTTCGCGGTCTGGGTAGATTTGTGTTTAAGTCAGCGGGGAATCGAATGGATTACCAGATGAGTGGCGGTGCCGACCGAATGGCACCGAGACAATTAAAAGGAGTATACACGAATGGGCCTCTCCCCGGGTGATTTAATTTTCGCGAAATGAACCTGCCTTTCTGTCGAAGTGTTTCGGAGCGAGCATATGATCGTAAAATTTGATGCCACCGCTGCGGGAGGTAGCATGATGAAAATGGGTGTCCGCTTTGGGTAGCGATTTCAACTGGTCGCCGACACTCATCTTCAACCAGTTCAGGTCATTTAACCTTTGGCAATGTGTAGATTTCCTGCGGCTTCTCGATGCCTTTTAATTGATGCGTTCCCAGGGATACGACTCGATTAGGCGCCCAAGCTGCGAAATCGGCGGAGACTAATACCGACTCGCCCAGTACATTACACAGGGACTCGATGCGTGCCGCGAGGTTTGCAGCTTCGCCAATCACGGTAAATTCGAGACGGTTACCGGTGCCGATATTGCCGTAGGTCACGTCGCCTACGTGCAGCCCGATACCATAGTCGATGGGCTGTAACGAGCGTTGATTTCGCTTCGTGTTGGTGGACTGAATGCGAGTCGAAGCCATCCTGGCCGCGGCAATGGCTTGCTCGCAGGCCACCTGAAGGTCATGCCCATCGGCATCTTGTTCGATCGGGAAAATGGCCAGTGCCGCATCGCCGATAAAGCGGAGTATCTGGCCACCGTGGTCCAGCACTGCGCCGGCCACGCAATCGAAAAACTCGTTCAGGCAGGCGAGAAATTCGTTTCTGGGCATGGAGAGAGCCAGCGGGGTAGAACCTCGCAGGTCGCAAAACCAGATGACCGCCCGTATATCCTGACCATCACCGCGCCGGATCAGGCCGTTGAGTACCCGTTCGCCGGCATGCGAGCCGAGATAGGTATCGAGCAGGCTTGCTGCCTTGTGCTGTAACGCATGTACTTCATAGATCCGGCCCAGCACGGCAAGGATTTCGTAAATATGTCCCAGGTCGTCGGTGGTGAACCCGCCCGGGCGGTTGGAACTGATACAGACCGCGTTGATTTGCCCGTCAGAAAACAGCATCGGCATTGCCACGTAATCGGTAGCGCCCTCGGCGTGAAGGTCTCGCAGAATACCGAAGTCGAGCAACGGATTTTCGATATCCAGCCGGCGCCGAATGCCTCCGGCGCCCTCAAAAATAGGCACCAGCGGGCTGTTCAAATACTCTGGAGACTGTAGAGATTCCAGATCGTGTTCGTATTCGACGAGTTCGCCGCTAACGCTATGCCAGTGCTGCGAAAAAGCCACCACCTGGGGATGGAGGATCTGGATGATTATCGACAGTCGCCACAGCGGTATTCCGACAGCCCGCATTTGTCTTGCAAACGCGGCTGTTAACTCGCGCGAGGTTGCGATCGCCGGTGCTTCCTGCAGTACCCAGCTCAACAGCGGATTTGCGTAATCGGGAAAGTCTTGTTCGGCAAGCTCTGTCGTCGACTCGCTTTCCGGGTACAGGATATCCACCTGGTCAGGATAGAAAGCGACGTAGTCCTTGATGTGTGCGGAGTCCTTGAAGGGATCTTCGTAACTCCACAGCAGGTTATCAACGGCGGTCTCGCCGACACGCAACGAGTAATGGGCTGCATTACCTTTGAACGGACAATAAGTGACGTAGTCGCTGGGCTCGAACAGGTCCATGCGCACGTCTTCGCGCGGGAAATAGCAGACCGGGGAGATGCGCGTTTCTCTCAGCAGCATCACGCCCCTGCTATCCGCGAGCGTGACCCCCTGGTATTGCGCGATGACGCGTTTCGATTCGGCTTCAAAGCTGAAACGATAGTTATGCGATGCCTGTAACGGCGCCTGGGTCGATTCGATGGATTGTGAAACAGTCATGGTCGCTGGCTGGTACCCCCGACGGTCGTCGTGCTCGAATTATAAACCGATCCGTTTCGCTTCGTCTTTGGCGCTATCTAAAATCGCTGTTCGTGAACTGCGTCTCTACAGGTCGAACATTACTTCGTTATGATGCAATTTACCCTTAGGTCAGTTATGAGACCTAATTAACCCGTCAATTTCAGGCGGGTTTCTTTTGGCGAAGGGATCCGGTCCCTGGGCATTCGTCATTTCCATCCTGCTCCCCTTACGGCAAGGTCACGAGTCGCTGATTCGTAAACAGGTATACTATTGCCGGGTTAAATCATTAACGACGACGAATGCAGACGTGAAATCGACTATAACTTTTCTGGTCGTGTTACTGCTTGCCGGCGTATCGATTGTGAACAGCGATAACGCCCGGGCGGGCTGTGTCTGTGTGTGCGTCGACGGATTGAATCGGCCACTTTGTGCCAGCGCGGCCGATCCCAGGCCGACATGCCCGCCGAGATTTTGTCCGAGAGAGCCATCCACGACCAGGCCGCTCGATCAGCCAACGCTGCCACCGACCAAAGCCAGGACCTGTTCCAGGGAATATATATACAATCGATTTTCCGGGCGTTACGAGTGGTGGCAATTGTGTCGCTGAATCCAATAGGATTGTGGATGCAGGGTATCGTTTTTCTGGCGGCAAGACGGTCTGAAAATTCGCGAGAGGCTAACAATCACAAGTCTTGTTCAGGACAAAGTGGTAATTCAAGGCAGCATAATTGCGCACGGCGTTCACGGTGACGGTGAACCCGTTGTGTTAATTCATGGCACCCCTTGCTTTTCGCATATCTGGAGAAAGGTGCTGCCACAACTCGTTGCTTCCGGGTTCAGGGTACATCTCTACGATCTTCTCGGTTTCGGATACTCCGAACGACCGCGGCACAGGTCTGTCGATACCTCGGTGAGCGGGCAGCTTCCCGTGCTGGTTGAACTCATGAATCATCGAGCATATCTCCGGACATGGATGCCGGCTCGAGGCCGGCATGACGGTTAAGGCAACCCGCTTTCCGCCGAAGCCAGCTACTACCTGTGGATCGGGCTACTCTTGCGACGGGTTTAAAACAGGTTCATTTGGTCGCCGCTGCGCTCGGGAACGCGAAATGCCGCGTCATTAAGCGCAAAATCGCGCCGATTCAGATCCAGTTTCCTGCATGCCAGTGCGAATCGCTGCGCGATCATGTCCGCGAAGGCGCCGGTACCGCGCATTCGAGCGCCAAAGCGGCTGTCGTAATCCTTGCCGCCGCGGGTGTCGCGCACGCGGGTCATGACGTGCTCGGCCTTGAGCGGATAATGCTTCTGCAGCCATTGTTGAAACAATTCGCTGACTTCGAGTGGCAGGCGCAACAGGATGTAACCGGCTGACCGCGCGCCGGCGTCTTTGGACGCGGCCAGAATCGCATCCAGTTCTGGGTCGGTCAGCACCGGGATCACCGGTGCAACCAGTACCGAGACCGGGATTCCCGCCTGCGTCAGCCTGTGAATGGCCTGCAGGCGGCGATGCGGCGCAGCAGCGCGCGGCTCGAGTTTACGCGCCAGTGCGCCCTCCAGCGTGGTCACGCTAATATTGACCGAGACCAGCCGGTCGGCGGCCATCTCCGCCAGGATATCGATGTCTCGCTCGACCAGCGCCGACTTGGTTACGATCGCTACCGGGTGACGGAAACGCTGCAGCACCTGCAGCACCGAGCGCGTGATATCCAG
>CP070646.1:2051907-2065486 GCA_020354435.1 Gammaproteobacteria bacterium | reverse complement strand
CGATACAGCTTTCCAGTGCCGCGGCCGAGACGCCGGGAAACCAGTCCTGTTGCAGCGCCGTAATCTCGGCGGCAGGCGCCTGCTGTAAAAACGCCCGCGCCGCCGCGTAGGCGCGGGTAAAGGCGCGCGCCTCGTCGGTTTGTAACCATTCCTCCGAAGCCGCCAGGCTGGAAAAAGCGCAGGTTCCGATCTGCGGCCCCACCCGTGCAACCACGTGGCCGATATTGTCCTGCTCGAGTTGCTGCGGATAAGGCCCCTGCTGCTGCACGTATTGACCCTGTCCTGCGCGAAAAGCCTGGTCGATCTCGTCGGCACCGCCGGGCGCGATCGCGTTGATACGGTCGTAATCGATACCCGCTCGGTGGCAGGCGTAGCGGAACATCGCGTTTGGCTGCCCGCCGCCGAACATAACCACATCGGCGCCCTCGAGTTTACTCCAGCTAAATTCAGGATCCGCCGCGCGTCCGCTAATAAAAAAACCGTCCATCTCGTTGATCTGCGCGAAATGTCGGGGATAAACAGCTGCACCGGCAGCAATGGCGTTGAAGGCCTGGCTCGGTGCCGATTGCACGACGTCAGCACTGCCGTCGTCGATCGAGTCGGTCGCCGGTTTGCCGGACGGCGACACTGACCATTCATATTCAAGGCCTTCCCGCTTCAAAAAGCCGCCGGCCATGGTCAGAATCAGCGGCGTATAAAATGCCGAAAAAAGCGTGAACTGAATTTTTACCCTGGCCATGTCTACCCTCTCCTCGTGTTTAACCAATCTTAACTTACCTCGAACCAGGTCAGCATACCGCCGGCCATGTGTTCGACCATATGACAGTGGATCAACCACTTGCCGGGATTGTCGGCGATAAACTGCAGCCTGCCTTTTTCACCGCGCTCAAACAGCGCGGTGTCGCGCCAGATGCCAGGGCTACGGTCATGCACGAAATGATGGCCGTGAATATGCATCGCGTGTGGCCAACTGTTGTCATTATCGACATCGAGACTGATCGCGGTGCCGCGCTTTACCCGGAACAGCGGATCCGACGGCATGCCGACGATACCGTTGAAGGCCCACACCTTGCCGATTTTGACCAGCTCCCGGATATCCATCTGCTTGCCCTCGTAGGTGGCGCTGCGCATGCCGCCCATGGCGCCGCCCTGCATCAGCAGCGGCACATGTTTGAAATCGGTCGGTAATGCGGTTTTGTTGAGCGGGTTTTGCGGCAGCTCGACCGGAAGATCCAGCAGTTGCTTGCGCCTTGCCTTCGGACCATAAACGAAACGGGCAATTTCGTAGGCATATTCGCCGACCACCAGCTCTATCTGCGAGCTACTACCGGGATCTCCGCTCAGATCGATAATCAAATCTGCGCGCTGGCCTGGTGCGAGCACGATGCGTCCCGCCTCCGGCGTAAAGGCTTCGACCGGTTGGCCATCGATGGCAACGATGGAAATCCTCGGTTCGCTGAACAACAGATTCATGATGCGCGCATTGGCGATGTTCAGCAGGCGCAGGCGAATACGTTCGCCGCTGGCCACGTCGTAGGTTTTCTCGGTTTCACCGTTGACGGTGATGAAGTTGCCGAGGCGGCCGCCGTGCGACCAGTCGTGCATCGATCCGAAGCTGCCGGTATCCATCTGCATCTGGCGATCCAGGCGCCAGTCGTCGATCGCAAACACGAGGTCCTGGTCGACCGGCGGAGGCTCGTCCTCCTCGACGATCAATACGCCGGCGAGGCCGAAAGCAAGCTGAGCCCAGGAACGCATATGAGTGTGATACCAGTAGGTGCCGGCATCCGGAGGCGTAAAACGGTACTCGAAATCCTGCCCCGGCAGGACCGGCGGCTGGGTTAAATTCGCGACCCCATCCATTGCGTTGTCGATACGAATCCCGTGCCAGTGTATCGAAGTTGGCTCGTCCAGCGCGTTGTGAAACGGGATCAGCACTTCCCTGCCTCGCGGAATCCGGATCACTGGGCCCGGAATCGACTGGTTGTAGTACATCACCTGGGTCGGGTTTTCCTGGTCTTCGCCGAACACGAACTGTCCGCGGGATGCCGTCAATCTAAATGGCGCCTGGTTCGACAGGCTTACGCCGGACTTGAACAGGGCGGCAGCGGTCAAGCCGGCAAATCCGGATTTAATGAAGTTTCTTCGGTCTGGCTGGAATTTCATAGTTTAGGCCTTAATTTCAACCACCTGCTGCCAGCACAGGTGCAAGGTATCGAGACAGGAGTGCGCCAGCCGGGCACAACGTTCCGGGCTCCAGCCCTGGATCGAATCCGGCGTGCCGGTGGCATCCTTGAACGGCATTTCCAGCGTCATCACCAGCGCGCCGAAGCTTTGCGCCAGCGAGTTGGAGCAGTAACTCAGGTTAGCCTTGCCGGCGGCGTTTGGCGGATAACCGTTGTCGATCTGAAAATCGGGATTCAGGTTCGCCAGTGTCGACTTGAACAGATCGAGCTGCCGCTGGCGCTCATCGTTCCAGTCCGGGATGCCCTCGGTGCCGGCGATGAAGTTGTAGGGCAAGGCCTCGTCGCCATGCACGTCGAGACCAAAGTCGAGACCGGTTTGCCTGATCTTTTCCAGTACGCAGAGCACCTCCGGACTCTTTTCTGCTGTCGGATTATCCCATTCACGATTCAGGTTCGAGCCGACCGCATTGGTGCGCAGGTGACCGCGGCGACTGCCGTCGGGATTCATGTTCGGCACCAGGTATACTAGCGCCTTGTCGAGGATGGCGTTGACCACCGGGTCGCTATGGTCGACCAGCCGGTTGATCATACCCTCCATCCACCATTCCGCCATGGTTTCACCGGGATGCTGACGCGCGACCATCCAGATCTTGCGGCGCCCGGGCTGCTCCTCGCCGAATCGCAGGCAATCCAGAGTCTGGCCATCGAGGGTCAGGCCCAGGGTCTCAAGCTGGCAACGCTCACTGGTTTGCGCGAAGGCGAGCAGATCGGCATGGCGTTCCATCGAGTAGGGCGCGAAGTAGGCAAAATAAACCTGGTCTTCGCTGCTGTTGTGCTCGATCACCAGGTTCTCACCATCGAAACGGGTATCGACGCGAAACCAGAATTCGCGATCGTAGCTCGCTACCGCACGGTAATCCTGCCAGCCCTTCTGGTAAGCCGCGCCCGCGGCGTTACCGATAACATAACGGCAGTCGAGATCCCTGACCCCGGACGCTCGAAAATAAAACCACTGATAAAACTCCGACTGGTTATCCCGGCGAATGTTGAGCAGCACCTGGCCCGGATCACTGCTGTCGAGGCACTCGATATTACCGCCGTCAAACTGGCTGGAGATGATCATCCGCGTTTCCTGTAAACAATTTCCCGCTCCTGGCGTCATTGCGATATGCGCAAGCCGATGCAATCTATTAAAATTTGTCCCGACCAACAAGATTGCCTGGCGCGGCCTGCCCCGGTGAAAGCAGGGGCTCGCCAAGACGACTTGTCGGATCAATCAGGCTAAAACCCGGGATTGCAGTGTGAGAGAATACTGTATGCGCTGGCTAATTTCGATTCCTTTACTGTTATTGCTGTGTGGTTGCGCCGATTTTGGTTATTACTGGCACAGCGCGGCCGGTCATATGGAGATTATGAGCCAGCGGGTCGATATCGACGAGATGCTCGCCGACCCGACAACCGAGGCAAAACTGCGCGAGCGCCTGCTGCTGGTGCAGGAAATCCGCCGTTTTTCGGTAACACGTCTGAATCTGCCCGACAATGACAGTTACCTGAGCTATGTCGAGCTCGACCGGCCTTACCTGATCCAGAACCTGTTCGCGGCACCCGAATTCTCGACGCAACTGTATGAATGGTGCTACCCGATCATCGGCTGTGCCAGCTATCGCGGTTACTACGATGAAACCCGTTTACTCGCTTATGCCGACGAGCTCGAGACATCCGGACTGGAGGTCTACATCGGCCAGGTTTCTGCCTACTCGACGCTGGGCTGGTTCGACGATCCGGTGCTCTCCAGTTTCATCGACTGGCCCGATTACCGGCTCGCGGGTTTACTGTTTCACGAATTAACCCACCAGCAGCTTTACATCGACGGCGATACCACCTTCAACGAATCGCTGGCCTCGGCGGTACAGCAGGTTGGCACCGAGTTGTGGCTGCAGTCGCGCGATCAGCTGGCCGAACTCGCCGAGCTGACGCGCTGGTCGCGATACCGCGAACAAGTCATCGAGTTGATCGAATCCACGCGTACGCGCCTGGGAAAAGTTTATGCGTCCGATATCAGCGACCACAACATGCGCGAACACAAGGCACGGATATTTACCGAAGCACGCCAGTCACACCGACAAATCGCATCGACACATGGGATCAGCGGCGGCTTCAGTGGCTGGTTCGCCGGCGAGCTGAACAACGCAAAAATCGGTTCGGTGGCCGCCTATCACGCGCACAGGCCGGCATTCGTCAACATGATCCACCGCTTCGGGTTCGATTTCAGCCAGTTTTACGCGTATGTCGAGGCCGTGGGCAAGCTCGACAAAGCCGAGCGCGACAGCTGCCTGGCAGCCTGGAGTCAGCGCGACGGCTCGAACAGCAGCTGTCCCGCAGTCGAGCTGCCGCCGACTACTGCTTCTTCATGAAGTTTGCGTAGCGGGTGTAAACCGACTTGTAGTCCTCGAGGTTTTCATCCAGCATCTGCTGGTACTGGCCGCGAAAAAACTGACGCGCCCGCGGCAAATCCTTTTCGTAATCCTCGAGTGTATTCGCATGCTGTGAAACCACGTGGGCGTTAAAGCGCGCCGACGCATACAACAGCGCCAGCCCGACGTTTTCGTGGCTATTGGTTTCGGCGAACTGGTTAGCACGATCGATAAACAAATCGATCATGCGCCGATATACCTCATCCAGCTCTTCGTCGCTGAGGGTGTCGTCAGCCATTTTCAATTTCCGCAATTGCAACAGCAGCGATAGTATCACAACCTGGTTGAAGCATATCAGGCACCGGCTTTCTGCTGTCCCGGAGTACCACCGTTTACGCTTATTCCATGGCTGGATAAGATTCTCATCTTCTGCTGAACAGGAAAGAGAGGCTCTTTTCGCGGAACGAACTTCTATCTTCTTCGCGTCCCTTTGAGAATTCCTTACTCACTGTACTGCTTGTGCAGCTTCACCGGCGCCGCGGCTTTCTTGCGCATGCGGATGTTGAGCATTTCCACCGTGATCGAGAAGGCCATCGCGAAATAGATGTACCCCTTCGGTACATGCACGTCAAAGCCTTCGACGATCAGGGTGACACCGACCAGTATCAGGAACGACAGCGCGAGTATCTTGATCGTCGGATGCCGGTCGACGAAGTCACCAATAGGCCTGGCCGCCATCAGCATGATGCCGACGGCAATAATGATTGCGATCGCCATGATGGATACGTAGTCAACCAGTCCGACCGCGGTGATCACCGAGTCGAGCGAAAAGACGATATCGAGGATCGCGATCTGAACCAGCACGCCGGCAAGTCCGGCAACTTTTGGCACACTGGCTTCTTCCTCGATACCCTCCATGCTCTGGTGTATCTCATGGGTGGATTTATACAACAGGAACAGGCCACCGAGGATCAGAATGGTATCCCTGCCGGATATCTCCTGTCCGAGTATCGTAAACCAGTTATCTTTCAGGCCCATGACCCAGGCGATGGAAAACAATAAGGCAAGGCGCGTTAACATGGCGAGCGAGAGACCCACGCGTCGACCGAATTCGCGCTGATTGTCCGGCAGGCGTGCCACCAGGATGGAGATAAAAATGATGTTATCGATGCCCAGCACGATTTCCAGTGCCGTCAGGGTGGCCAGTGCGATCCATGCTTCAGGGCTGTTTATCCACTCGAACATGTTGCTCTCCGCGTATTAGTTGCCGCGCAGTATACTGAACCTGCACTGGTAATAGTTGCGAACGAGGAAGTCCCTGGACAAACAGGGGCTAACCAGGCACGTAGAGGCAGTGCCTCGCGCGATAGAAATCATACGAAACCGTGATCCCCGGACCAGACTTGCGCTAGCGGGTCACCTGCGCGGCCGAAACGGCCGCAGTTCATCCTGGCCGGCCTGCACAATACCGCAACTCGATTCCGGGATTTCATTCCATACGCCCGCAAGATCGCTGAGCGGTTCCGACACGATTAATCGCGTCTCGTCCGACGCAGCCTCGAGGCGCGGATCGTCCGGGTAGAGTTCGCGCAGCGTGCGCACGTGCGTACTGTAAAACAATGAGCGAGAGCGTTGTTCGGTCGAGTAACGGAATACCCACAGTTGCTCGCCATTGGTTGTCGCCAGACTCATCTGCAACGGGTTTTCGATGCCGTGGCGTTCGGCGGCTTCCTCGACCATACCCGCCATTCGCTCTACCGCCGTGATCGGGTCATCGGCCAATCCCAGCGACAGCGCCAGGTAGAACATCAATTCCGAATCCGTCGATCCCTCGATCGCAGCGAAAAGCCCGGGGTCGACGGCCATGACCAGTTCGCGCTTGATGGTGCTGAACTCTCGAATCAATCCGTTGTGCATCCAAAGCCAGCAGCCATGGCGAAACGGGTGGCAGTTCGTCTGCTGTACGGCCGTGCCGGTCGATGCGCGGATGTGCGCGAGAAACAATCCCGACCTGACGTGCGCCGCCAGCTCGCGCAGGTTTCGATCGTTCCATGCCGGAGAGATCGATCGATAAAGAGTGGGCTCCGGGTCTTCACCATACCAGCCGACGCCGAAGCCGTCGCCGTTGGTCGTCTCGACACCCATGCGGGCATGCAGACTTTGATCGATCAGCGAATGCTCGGGCTCGAGCAGAAAGGTATCGAGCGCGATCGGCGAACCTGAATACGCGAGCCAGCGGCACATCAGACGAATAATTCCAGCAGGCCCAAGGATTTCACCCGCGGTGGGAATCGAGAACTATGCGTTGTTTTAAGCAAAACACGACGGGGTAATCGGAGACCTAGGATCCCTGTTCATTCTCCAGAGCCTTTTCGGTAATTTCCTTGTACAGGCTTACTGCGCGTGTCGCTATCGGCTGCAATTCCGGATGTCTGTCTATTAGCGGTATGACGTGGTTCGCATCCCTGAATATTTCTTCCAGGAAGGCAATATCCGGCTCGGTGAGGCATTCTCCCTGCCCCACTCTTTTTTTGAGTTCGAGCACTCGCGGCAACCGTTGCTCGTTAAATCTTTTCATCAGCGCCAGGATGACGCCGGTATCCTCCGAAGACTCTGCCACGATCTCCTCCTTTGGTGACTCCGCGCAAGTCTGTTATCGTAACGTTTCGCCGGGCATATTGCATCAAATTCCGGGATTGCACCTGGAGCCGAGACCACTTGGCGGCGCAACACTGTCCGCATCAGAATGCCGATTCACAGGGGTGGAAACGATGGGTAAAAAAGATAAAAAGAAAGATTCCGATAAAAGCCACAAAAAAGAAAGAAAGGGTGAGTCGAAGAAACTCGACGGCGAGATCTACGAGGCGGCCCTTTTCGAGCTGCAGGCCGAGCTGGTCAAGCTGCAGAGATGGGTCGTGGACAGGGGTGAGCGCATCATCGTCGTGTTCGAAGGCCGCGACGCCGCGGGCAAGGGCGGGGTGATCAAGCGCATCACGGAAAAGGTGAGCCCGAGGATATTTCGCGTCGTTGCCCTGCCCGCGCCGACCGAACGCGAAAAATCCCAGCTCTACCTGCAGCGGTATATCGCTCACTTTCCGGCGGCCGGTGAGATCGTGCTGTTCGATCGCAGCTGGTACAACCGGGCTGGCGTCGAGCGGGTATTGGATTTCTGTACCGAAGAGCAGTATCGACGCTTTCTGCTGGGTTGTCCGCAATTCGAGAAGAGCCTGGTGGACGACGGCATTCGGCTATTCAAGTACTGGTTCGATGTCAGTAGCGAGGAACAGGAACGGCGTATGCAGGCGCGTATCACGGACCCGACAAAGATCTGGAAACTGAGCCCGATGGACCTCAAATCGCGACGTCATTGGTACGATTATTCGCGCGCGCGGGACGACATGTTCGCCGCAACCGATACGCCTCACGCCCCCTGGTACGTGGTCAACGCGGACGACAAGCAGCGCGCACGGCTCAACTGTATCGCTCACCTGTTGAATCAAATCCCGTACCAGGAGGTACCCCGCGAGGAAATCATTCTCCCCGAGCCCGATACCACGGGAGCTTTCGATGACCAGGCGACACTGGCGAGTCGCAGCTTCGTGCCGGAGCGATTCTAGCCAGTATAAACCACTGCCCTGAGCAGCAAATCTAATAATTGAGCTTGAACAGCCTTAGCAGGCGACTGCGAATCCTTGGCGAGACGGCTTGTTGTTGATCGAAATGTTCACGCACCAGTTCCTCACGAATAATCTGGCGCCGATACTCATGACGGTTTTTACCGACGGCACAGCTGACAACGTGGGTAATATCGGTTATCAGGGTATTGCTGGTCACGTCGGTAAGATCCGATCCGTCATATCCGGGCATTGTGATGTCTTCGTTCATTCGATCAAACCAATCATGAACCGGCTCAAAAGTGAAGCGGGTTCAGTCACACAAATATACTGTGTTATCGGGCACCCGCCTACGAATCTGGCCGAAACTTCGGATGAAACCACGCAGACCGCCGACTGACGGTCGATTTGAAGTGTTTCCAGGTGCCGGATTTCGCAGGGCGAATCCCGGAACAGGTCGCGGAATAACCTGAAGCGAAGAGACGGCTTAACTGGCGGGTCGTTCCTCGAGATGGGCAGCGATCATCTCGGTCAGGCCGAGCACCTCGATTTCCATTTCATTGGATTCGACGCCTTCCTCGAGAGTTGTGCGGCAGTTGGAGCAGGCGGTAACCAGCGCCTCGGCTCCGGTTGCCTCGATCTGTGACTTCTTCTTGTTGAACGCGGTTAGCTTGAGTTCGTGCGCACGTTCGTTACTGCTGACACCACCACCACCGCCGCAACACCAGTTCATGTTGCCGTGATCGGCCATTTCGACGAAGTTTCCGGAGATCGCTCCGAGCAGATTGCGCGGCTGCGCGTTGATACCGCCGCGGCGCACGATCGAGCAGGGATCGTGAAAAGTCAGCCGCTCGCTTTCCTGGCCGCTGGTCTTGAGTCTGCCCTCGGCCTTAAGTTCATCGAGCAGCTCGAGAATATGCACTACCCGGAACGGATAGGCCTTGCCAATGAAGTTCGGGCCTTCCCAGCGCAGCGCGGTATAGGCATGGCCGCATTCCGGGCTGATCACGTTTTTGACCTTCAGTTTCTCGGCGCCATCAACCACGCGCTGCACCAGTTGCCCCGCGATGGACTTGTCGCCGAGCTGCAGGCCGGCATTGGTTGCCTCGAAAGCATCCGACGAAAGCGTCCAGCTAACCCCTGCATGATCGAAGATTTTTACCAGTGATTCGAGATACTCGGGATAGAGCGCAATCTCGTTCGAGGATAGCAGCGCCATGTAATCCGCGCCCTCGACATCCATTGGAACCTTGAGGCCGGTATCCGCCTCGACGTGCTTGATCATCGCCTGCACCGTGGTCAGCGTAATCCCCATCGGGCTGCCGATATCGACCGCGCGCTGGGTCGCGCCAACCAGTCCCTCGGGCGAGAAGCCAGCCTGGGAGAGGCCGTGCTTGACCTTGAAGATTATTCCCGAAATGTCGACGCCGACCGGGCATACCATGCTGCAGCGGCCGCACATCGAACAGCCGTCGTAGACCAGCTCTTCCCAGTCAGCGAGATCGGCCTCGGTCATGGCTTGGCTCATGCCCAGCGCGCTTTTTAACTTGCCCCAGAAACTGTACTCGTTTTCCCACAGTTTACGCAGCGGTTCGGTTTTGTATATCGGCGTGTAACGCGGATCGCTGGTTTCGGTATAGAACAGGCAGGCTTCGGCGCAAATACCGCAGCGTACGCAGCTCGAAAAAAATGCCTTGACCTTGTTATCGATTTCACCGCGTAGCGTCTCCAGGCCTCTTTCCAGTTGTTCACTCATAACCGGTCTCCTATGCGTCTACGCCGCGACGGCCGAACCAGGCGCCGGTGAGCATGCGGCTGGGTACAAAAGTAAAGGTATGCATCAGTGCGCTGAATGGAAAATAAATCAGCCAGAGTTCGACCGTGAATCGATGCAGTAAACGCAGCCCGGTGGAACCTTCGAGCAGCGCAAAACAGCCGGTCAACATGACCACGAAGGTCAGGATTGCGGCAATGTGATCATCGAGGGTCGAGATCAGTCGGCTCACCGGATTAACCAGGCGCCGCAGCCATAATACGATCAGGCCGAAAAACGCAAACTGGGCGGCGACGATGAAGGCCCAGTGAGGCATCGGCGTCCAGCCGAAGCCGAGAAGATTTTCCTCGAGAAACACCACGTGTGGCGCGGCGAAAAACAGCAGCGCGAACAGGCCGAGGTGGAACATGTAACCGGCAACGACCGGAAGCATGATCGCGGGCGCGATTTCCCGGTGCGGCACGAAACGACTGAAAAAGGTTTTGATCGCACCCGAAGCGGCTGAATCACGCGGTACCGACAAATCTGCCTTATTGCCGGTGAATACAACGGCAATCAGTTGCCAGACAACGCCGATAAAAAACACCGCCAGTGAAAAATACCATAGCGGACCGTCAATCAGGTATTGGATCATTTGCCTTGCTCCATTGCGGGTTCGGCCGAATCGGCGGGCTGACCCTGCATCCGCGCATACTCCTCGGCGGAAACGATCAGGTCTTCTTCGTGGCAGTGTTTGCCCCAGCGATCATGATGCGCGTCGGCCCAGTTGATGTCGACATAACCGGTTTTCATGCCTTCCAACGCACCTTCGCTGCCGATTGATCCAAGATACATGTGGCCGACAGAGACCACGATTAATATCATCGCGCTGACCGCATGCACTATGTGCATCAATTCCATGATCAGACGGCCCTGCCCGAAGTTGGGCGATACCAGAATCAGACCGCTGATCGATATCACCAGGCCGATCAGGATAACCATCCAGTACCAGGTCTTTTCACCCATGTTGAAAAATCCGCCCGAAGCGTGGCCCTTGCCGATCAGACCGCCGCCTTTGAGCAGCCATGTCAGATCTCCCTTTTCGTAGATGTTACGCCGCGCGAAGCTGATTAACATCATAATCAGCGATACCAGGAACAGCGGGCCGAACAGGTTATGCCCCTCCTTGCTCGCCGAGGCCAGTAGCGCAAAGGCTTCCTTGCCGAACAGGGGAATCAGCAGCGGACGTCCGAGTAACAGGATCAGCCCGGTAATCGCCAGAAGCAGGAAAACGACGGCAAGCGTCCAATGCGTGATACGCTCGTAGTCGGTAAATCGTTTGACCATGTTGCCGGACAGACCGCCTTCGATCGGCACCTTGCCGCGAACGACGTAAAACGTGATGATGATTACAAAAATCGCGGCCAACGCGATTCCGCTGTAACTGGCCAGCGTGGTCATGCGAAACGCAGCCCAGCGCCGGCCCTTGGCGTTGATCATCACCCCGCTGTCGACCTGGTTTACCTGGCTGATGCCCTGAGGTACCTGGCGGGACCTCTGGATCTCGCTCAGCAGGTCCTTGACCAGAACCCCCTGATTAACCTCGTTGAACTCACCGACACCATCGCGTCGGCGAACTTCCCGCCAGAGATCACTGCCGGGGTTGAGGGCCGAAACGCCATCAGGTACGTTTGGCTTCTGCGGCGGGATATTGGAGGCATCGGCACTCGACAACTGCAACCCGAAGGCCAGGGTTAATACGAGGCTTAACAAAACAGACCGTGTTTTTCGGCTTCGTGGATAACGATGATTCAAGACTTATCCCCTGCGCTTATTATTAGCGCGCCAGCATAGAACAGCTGCGATTGGTTGGCAAACAAACAAACGCCGCGTGTACTTATTCAAATCATAATTAGCGCTTCGGACGGCGACTCGAACACCAACAGATACAAGATGGACCTTTTCAAACCGCCTGAACGTGAAGCTCTAATTCAACCGCTTCCAGCGAAGGTTTCTCGATACGTCCCTGTATCGAGCTCATCATTGCGAGATTTCAGGACTAGCTTTTCAGCTGGTTAACGCCCCATTCGAAAGCGCTGGCACCACGGTTGATAACGCGCTTGCGGTAAATATCCGAAAGCACGTCGGCATCACCGGCCAGTAATGCATGAGTGGAGCACATTTCGGCGCACAGCGGCAGCTTGCCCTCGGACAGCCGGTTGCGACCATACTTCTTGTACTCGTTCGAGCTGTGATCTTCTTCCGGACCACCCGCACAGAAGGTGCACTTGTCCATCTTGCCGCGCGAGGCAAAGGCCGCCTGTTCCGGGAACTGCGGCGCGCCGAACGGGCAGGCATAGAAGCAGTAACCGCAGCCGATGCAGATATCCTTGTCGTGCAGCACGATGCCGTCGCCGGTGGTGTAGAAACAATCCACCGGGCAAACCGTGGCGCAGGGCGCGTCGGCGCAGTGCATACAGGCCACCGACAGCGAGCGTTCGCCCTGCTCGCCGTCCTTGATCGTGACCACGCGCCGGCGGTTGACACCCCATGGAATCTCGTGCTCGTTCTTGCAGGCGGTTACACAGGCGTTACATTCGATACAACGTTCTGCATCGCAGTAGAATTTCATTTGTGCCATTTTATTATCCCCCCTGCTTAAGCTTTGGTTATACGGCAAAGGCTACACTTCGATTCCTGCATCTGCGTCACCGAGTCGTAACCATAGGTGAAGGCGGTATTCGCCGCTTCACCCAACACGTAGGGATCCGCTCCCTCGGGATACTTTTCCCGCAGGTCCTTGCCCTGGAAGTGGCCGCCGAAGTGGAAGGGCATGAAGGCCACGCCGGAGTCGACGCGCCGGGTTACCATCGCCTTGACCTTGACCTTCGCGGCCTCGGCACCTTCGACCCAGACGTCGTCACCATCCTTGATGCCGGCATTGTTGGCATCGCGCGGATGGATCTCGACGAACATTTCCTGCTGCAGCTCGGCAAGCCACCTGTTGGAGCGAGACTCGTCGCCGCCACCCTCGTATTCGACCAGGCGGCCGGAGGTCAGGATGATCGGGTAATCCTTGGAGAAGTCGATGGCCTGAATCGACTGGTAACGCGTCGGCAGGCGCCAGAACGACTTGCGGTCTTCGTAGGTCGGGTACTTCGCGACCAGATCGCGCCGCGACGTGTACAGTGGCTCGCGATGAATCGGCACCGGATCCGGGAAAGTCCAGACCATCGCACGCGCCTTGGCGTTGCCGAACGGCGAGCAGCCATGCTTGATCGCTACCCGCTGAATACCGCCGGACAGGTCGGTCTTCCAGTTCCTGCCTTCGGCAGCGCCCTGCTCTTCCGGCGTCAGGTCGTTCCACCAGCCGAGTTTCTTCAGCACCTTATCGCTGAACTCGGGATAACCGTCCTTGATTTCCGATCCCCTGCCGAAAGATCCTTCGGCTAGCAGGTTGACACCATTGCGCTCGACCCCGAAACGGGCACGGAAGGTCAGGCCGCCGTCCTTGACGTGCTTCGACGTGTCATACAGGTTCGGCGTGCCCGGGTGGTTCATCTCCGGCGTGCCCCACGACGGCCACGGCAGGCCGTAATAGTCACCGTCGGC
>CP070646.1:2043883-2051807 GCA_020354435.1 Gammaproteobacteria bacterium | reverse complement strand
TGCCGAGCCGCTGCTGCGGGCCGACCCTGAAAACCTGACTAACCGCTTGCTGGGCCAGCAAACAAAGTTACCATTTACCTTGTCGCTGGTAACGAACGCGAGCGTGGACTCGAATGCCGTCATTGCCCGGACCAGGCGCGCTGGCTCAACGACAACCTACGAAAATGATATTAACCTGGCCTGGCCCCGGGGATTATTTTCATTGTCGCATGTCGCCGTCCCGTTTCCGCCCGATGATCCCGTCTATGGCGGTGTCCCCCATGCCGGCATGATTACACTGGGCAGTATTTTTATTCGGGGTGAACGCAACCTGTTGCAGATACCGGATAATTACTTCCTGCGCCTGCGCTACAACCCGTTCTTTGCCTACCTCTCCAGCAGGACGCTGGCGTTTCTGGATTTGTAATTGGCAGGCGTCTGGATGCTCCGGCAGCGTCATGGAGTAACCGTAAGTTTGTAAGACCCGGGTAAACCTGCGACTGCCGAGTTCGACAAACGGGTGCCGCCGCTGATACCTATCAAATATGAAACAGTTTATGTATGGTACTAATATTTGGAAATTTCACATCGATAATCAATTTAAATTGGTTGAATCAATGCGAAGTTACAATACGACATACCGTTTCCAGCTTCCGGCTTCGCAATATCCCAGCGGTTTTGGTTTCACGATCCTGGCGATAATAATTACTGGATGAGAACCGCCATGCCTCTTCGGATAATTTTATGGCTTGTAGCTGGTGCCCTCGGTTTATCGGTGACTGGCTGCGTCCTCGTTCCTCTGCGCGACCCTTTGCCGGAGACACTGGCGACTTCTGCTCACCCTCTGGGTATATCGAATTTGCGCTCGTGGGGCGACGAGGCCAGCCCACAATTGGAAGCGTGGCTCGCTGCCGGCACCGAAATTGAGGCAGAGAAGTATCCGGTACTGGTGGAAAATCCGCATACCTACCTGGCCATTTCCGGAGGCGGAGCCAACGGAGCCTACGGCGCGGGCCTGCTGGTCGGCTGGAGCGCCAGGGGAGACCGGCCCGAGTTCACCGCGGTCACCGGCATCAGCACCGGAGCGCTGGCGGCTCCGTTCGTCTTCCTGGGGGAGGAATACGATGAAGAACTGCGGCAGCTGTACACAACTATTTCTACGGGTGACATCCTCAGGAAACGTAACTTCCTGAATAAGTACTTCAGCGACTCGGCGATGGACAGCGAACCGCTCGCGGACCTGCTCGAACGCTATATCGACGAACCGATGATGAAAGCAATCGCGGCCGAAAGTAAAAAAGGTCGCGTCCTCTACATCGGCACGACGCATCTCGACGCTGGCCGGCCGGTAACCTGGAACATCGGTCGTATCGCCAGCAGCGGGCATCCTGGAGCCCTGGACCTGATCCGCCAGGTGCTGTTGGCATCGGCTTCGATCCCCGCTATCTTCCCGCCGGTGTTGATCGATGTCGAGGCGTTTGGCAGGAGCTACGATGAAATGCACGTCGACGGCGGGGTTACCACCCAGGTTTTTTTCTATCCTGCAGCGATCAAATGGAGCCGGGTACTCGAGAAGCTCGGGGTGCCGGGCACATCCCGAATGTACCTTATTCGGAATGCGCGGCTCGACTCACGCTGGAAGCAGACCAAAAACAAGGCCTGACCGGTGGCCGGTCGTTCGGTTTCAACCCTGATCCGAACGCAGGGAGCCGGTGATCTCTACCGCATCTATCTGCTTGCCAAACGCGACGGCCTCGACTTCAATCTTGCCTACGTTCCAGCCGATTTCGACGCACCCCAGGAAGAGATATTCGATCCGAAGTACATGAGCAACCTGTTCGATCTTGGATACCGGATGGGGAAGGATGGATATCCCTGGAGCAAGGTGCCGCCGGGGATGGAAGGAACAATCGAGGAAACCCTGCAAACGGGAAATCAGGAGTGAGACGGGCTCAAAACAAATTCAGATAACAGCCAATGTTTGTCCACTTACACAGGGTTTAACTTCGGGGAGAGCGTTACTGGTTTTTCCGGCGAAATCATTTCACCACTTCCGCCTGCGGCGGTTTCCAGGTCTTGAACTTTTCCAGATCCGGCACGTAGATCCTCAAGATAATATCCATGTTTTCATCTTTTCGAGTAATGGGCAGCCAGTTCTCCTGCGGCACCCCGGCCGGTTGTTCGGCCGAAACACGGATCTCGATACCACCTTCCTCGTTCAACTTCATGCCACCGTTTTCGCCCACATTTATTCTGCTTATACCAAGAACACGGCAATTTTTAGCGCATCGCCTGTTCGACGATCTCTGCATTGTTCCAGAGGGCCGTGTCGTAGGCCTGTCGCTGGCGCACTATTCGCATTCCGACGACGTCCCGCGTATTCTTGGCGCATTCGAAAAAGCACTGTAACTCTTTGCCGCCGTGTGGCGGAGAATCACGAAACATTCAACGCGTTTGAAACGATCCCCATTCGCCCCAGGCGGGGAGGCTGAAATGAAGGTATCCAATATCATGACTTTGCTGCTGGCGCCGTTGATTCTCGCCGGGACAGTCACAGCATCGCGGGCGGGCGGTAACCCCGCCACCGAATACGATGCCGATAGCTGGAAAACACTGATCGCCGAGGACTGTACGGCTTTTTTCGACGGTTGTAATCACTGCCGCCGTGGCGAAACAGGCGGTGATGTTGCCTGTACCCGCAAGGCTTGCGCGATCTACCAAAAGCCACACTGCGTCGGCACAAACCTTCCCGAGGGAATCGGCGGCGTGCCCTTCGAAGGGCGTCTGGTCCGCGTCCTCTGCGCTGGGGGTAACCGGTTGCGTATTTACTACGATGAGTATGTTTCCGGCGATCAGCGCGTCCGGCTTGCCGGCGACGAGATCAAGCTGGTCGACGAACAGGCTCATACCGCTTACACATTGAAACGGGAACGCGCCGCGTCGGGAGCGAAGTTTGCGAACGGCGGTCTCGAATTCTGGGAGCATGGCGGTGAAGTCACGCTGCGTAAGGATGGAGAAAAACTCTACTCCGGCTGCAACGTCTCCGGATGAAGTCGGCTATACCCGGCATCTCGTCGAACAGCCAGTAACCGAACAGCACTGCCCGAATCAGCGTTCAACATCGGCGTATCGGCCTGTTCGAAGCTCGCTGGTGAAGCCGGTCTGATCGCCAGTATTGAGGATCAGCCGGTTATCAACAAGAAGCTGAAGGTGGCGGTTATCGGCCGGTTAGGGTCGCTTCTCGCTGCTGGCTAAACAAGTTTGTGGGCCTGTTTTCTCGAAAGCTGACGTTCAGCAGGGCAGAACAGGCTGCGAGGATCGGCCAGTTTCAGTCATTGAGCAGAAATGATCGTATGAGGGCAAGATAGTAATCGCTGGCGAGGTATAAAATACCCCGGGAAAATGAGAAAATAGTCCGTTGTAGAGCATCTCGGACTGCAACAATGATTCCTTCGACACTGATCGTTGGTCTCGACGATGCGCCGCCAATCCCGATGCAGATCGGAACACCGGAAGAAGGTAATTTCCGGGGATATGAGGTTGATTTATTGGAAGAAGTGGCGCGTCGTCTTGGTGTTCGCCTTCGCTATCGCCGGGCGTATTGGAGCGTGATCGTCGACGAACTCGAAGCTGGTGACATAGACCTAGTCTGTAGCGCCGCGACAGTCACCGAAGAGCGACGACGCCAAGCAGACTTCTGTGAACCACACTTGAATTTGACGCTAGCCGTGGTTACCCGGGACGATCTAACGGAGGTCGGAACTAGTTATGCTGGTTTGCGTGTCGGCTTGCGCAGGGGGACCACTGCTGAGAAATTTGCACGGAGTCACGGTGTATCCGATCCAGCGATGCTTTGTGAGTCCAACCAAGAAATGTACGACGAGCTTAGCGCTGGTAATCTCGATGCGATTATCGATGATTCTCCCATAGCAGCACATTTCGCTCATAACACCCCGGGTCTAAGGTATGCGGGTGCCTTGCCGGGTACGAATGGCGCATACGCCATTATGGTGCGCAAAGGTAACGTTGAACTGGTAAACGCGATCAACCAAATACTCGGCGAAATAGGGCATGACGGCACGTTGGCCATGCTACGGGCACGCTGGTTTAATACCGCGGGAGTGGTCTAGCGCCCGATAATACGTTAGCCGCGGTTTTGCTTAATCAATTTCTGATCAAGGTCTCCAAAAAAGACGCTGAAACGCTCCTCCCAGGCTGCCGCAACCGGCCACTTTCAGACACTCGCTACCCGAGAGGCAGTCTGAAATAGCAGCCGTAAAACGGGGCTTGACGGTGACGCCCCATTAAAGCAGCGGACGTCCAGAGATTATTCCTTATCTTTTTCCCGTTACGGAGCAGTCACAGGTTGTGGATGGTCTCTGATTTCGATCTCCGCAAATCGTCAACGCGCAGAAACAGCGGGGTGTTCTCCAGGTTTAACCAATGTGCGAGCCGGGAGGACTGCTCATGCAATCCGCCAGTATTTGCAGGTTATGAGCCATATCTTCACGAGTGCCGTAACCACCCAGAGATACACGTACCGCTGGTGGGGCGGCGGTCCTGCCGATGATGAACCTTTCAGATGGCCAGACGTTGATGCCTTTTGCACTGGCTTTTGCAATAAATTGACCCGGTGTCCAGGGTTCGGGCAGTTCCACCCATGCCCATGACGCATTACTGCGAATTTCCGCAATACCGTCAAAGGCCTCACGGGCCAGCTTCCTGCGCTCGGCAAACTCGGCACGCTGCCATTCGACCATCCTGCCGGCGGTACCGTCCATGATCCAGATCGATGCAATATCCAGCATCAGCGGTGGGGTGCAGATCAACATGGCTCGATTGTGACCGGCCACCCGGGGAAACAATTCTTCTGGTATGTACATGAATCCGGTGCGCAAACCTGCACCGATACACTTTGAAAAACTGGATATGTAGATCGTTCTTTCGGGCGCTAAGGTCGCTAACGCGGGCAACGGTGATTCCTCGAAGAAATCGAATACTCCGTCCTCGACGATGGTGAGATCATATCGCCTTGCGATATCTACGATAGCCTCACGACGAGCGAGAGACATAGTTGCCGTGGTGGGGTTTTGACGATTGGTAGAGCAGAAAAGCATTCTAGGCCCATGCAGTGCGCAAGCCTGATCTAGTGCCTCCGGGTCCAGTCCTTCTTCGTCCATGTCTACACTCTCGACGCGAACGCTAAAAGAACTGGCGACTGCTTTGGTCCCATACCAGGCCATGTTTTCAGTCAATACCACCTCCCCTGACCCTGCGGCGGACAGCAAAGACAATCCCAGTGCATGCTGGGCGCCGTTGGTGACGAGAATGCGATCCGGATCGATTTCCGGAACCCACTGGGACAACCATTGCCCTCCGGCCTGCTGATGAGGCTCCAGCATACCCGGTTGGGGGATGTAATTTAGTATCGAACGGACCAGGTTTGGGGAATCGGCTATTGATTTGAGGGTTTCGGACAGTATGCGATCCTGCCCACCCTGGGCAGCCAGCACCGGCCCCAGGTCCACGGGTTCCTCCATGTCCCTTCCAGGGCAGGGAAAGTTTTCCAGCAAATTATTTCGCTCTTCCGGAATACCACTGACAAAGGAGCCTCGACCTACTTCGCCGGTGATCAATCCCCGAGATATGGCCTCCTTGTAAGCCCGGGTGATGGTGGCGACGGTAACACCCAAGGTGTCCGCGAGGTCCCGATGGGTGGGTAGCCGTTCTCCAGGCTTGATCTGTCCCCGCCTAATACTGTCAGAAAGGGCCTCTGTAATGGCCAGGTATTTGGGGCCGGATCTAGATTCAATATCGGATAACTGAATTGTCATAGTACAATGTTTTTATTGACATCAAATAATAGGACATTTAGGGTATAAAAAATTAGTACATTTGGCAAGATAAAAATATATTGTACTAGTACAATTCAGAGGAAATGAAAATGACAACTACCATCGAACCAACAACACAGACTCCCGGAAACTGGTTGAGACAACAGATTGGTGCTTTGCTGGGTCGGGATTATCACGAACCGAAGCGCAAAGCGGACCGGTTCAATTATCCCAAGAGGACGTTCAGCAAAACACATCGTGCAATGATATATTCTCGCCACACCCACTACGATCCACTGCAGATCGCGATAGAAGAGGGGCTCGACGCCTGGGCCAGACACGCGGCAGCCAGTAACGGTTTTGGTGACTTGCCCTGACAGCGGCAACCCATTAGGCACATCGGAACACCTTACGCTGCATATCTTAAGCGACTGCATAGCATCGTTTATCGCCGCCTATGTCTTAGTTGGAGCGACAGCTTTCTCGGAAGCAGACCCTCGTCAAACCCGGGAAAGAGGCAATCTTCGGCTTTGGATTCAGCCTATCCGGGAGACGACCTGGAATAGCAACAGATATATCGGGGGCTTGACAGTAACGCCGATTAAAGGAGCGGGCGCACAGCTCCCATGCAACGATTTGGAATTCAGAGTGGCGGCCTTCTGTTCCAGATGGGGAAGTATATGTTTGATTACCTGCGGATCCTCGATACTGTGGACCGATGCCTCGGCAATCACCTTGACGGGGCCACCGCAGGCTTCACAGATCGAGCACCGCAAGCAGGCCTGGGTGATTCGGTATCCGGTTTATTTTCGTATTGAATATTGTATTTAATTTCCAGCCGGGTCGGAGTGTTGATCCTCGCCATGACCAATTAATATGGCAGAACGTACAGTTTCCGCCTTGGTTGCCAATATGGCAGTATCGTCAGGACTCAACTCCACTAATCCAAGAATGCGATTAATTGCAATTACCGTATCTTTGGATACTGGAATATTCTTATCCGATGCTGATCCCAGGAATATCGCAGCTAAATCATACGTGCTGCTCGGTGCAACATTCGGCAATTGCGTTTGATTGAATATCATGACATCTCTATAGAGTGCAAGGTTCTGAACCGGGGAATGGAT
The DNA here is from genome assembly GCA_020354435.1 of Gammaproteobacteria bacterium. GTDB lineage: Bacteria > Pseudomonadota > Gammaproteobacteria. Next base: position 2,044,867 of record CP070646.1, on the reverse strand, counting down.
GCGGGCCAATTCATCGAAATTGTTTTGTAATAAGTTGGCGGCATTTTCAGCAGATAGCTGATACAGCTCGGCCATATCGTCGGTATATTCTTCAAGCGCTTTATTTTCGGCCCTGGCTAAAACAAAGGGCGGCGCACGACCGACATTTAATCGACCCAATTCGACTTCGGGTATCCCTTCCTGTGCCCATATCGGGCGTCCACCGCGGAATATCCGGTTTTCAACCCGACGCGACGCACTCCGTGCCGTATCGTGACCGTGGCCATGTCCGCTCGCACTACTGTGACCGCTGCCGCCGCCCGAATGTCCGCCATGTCCCGAGTCATGGCCTCCGCCATCACTGTGCCCACCAGAATGACCTCCGCCGCCACCGTGTCCACCAGAATGGTCACTTTCGCTATGTGCAGCCATCGCCGTGTTTAAAAAACCAGCGCAGGCAATCACAACTATCGCGGTAGCTAACCTGGAAAAAATCGAGGACATCATTCCTGTTTTAACGCGCATCGCCTTCTATAGAAGTGGGATGGGTACTCATCATAGTACCCATCCCGCTATAGTTAACAGCTGTTATCAGTGTTACTGATCGATAGCATTATCGTGTACGTATTCGAGTACCTGTAGTGCGTCGTCGGCGGCCTGTGTAAACGCATCGATTCCGCCATCGCCACCAATCGCTGGCACGTCATTGAATTCAACTTCATCCAGAACGTCGACTAATTTAGGTACAACCACACCCGGTGACACTTCAAACATGATCCATACCTGAACATCCTCATAGGTTGCTGTCCGATCATAAGTAAAATCTGGAACTATACTGGATAACGCGTCATCGATTTCCATGAATCCACTGATACCCATAATTTCATCCACCGTTAGAGAGCCCGCCTTATCAGAGGCAGCGGCAAAAGCAGAGGCCGCCAGATCCAGCCGATCACTCTCGGGAATGGAAAAGTCGTAGGTAACGGTTCCACCACCCTCTACATC
>CP070646.1:2039566-2043783 GCA_020354435.1 Gammaproteobacteria bacterium | reverse complement strand
TAGCGACGAAGCAATCTAACCGGCCCAGAATCCTTAAAGATTGCTTCGCTGCGCTCGCAATGACGGCGGTCGCTCGCAATGACGGCAGTCGCTCGCAATGACGATGTGGACAAAACTCGAGGGCAATTTACTTATTATTTCCTCATTTAGTTTGTAAACAATCAGTTATTTACTCAAAATAAGTAAACTGCACTCGAGTTTTTTAATAAGAACAGAACAATCGCCATGCAGATACTTTTGTCAAACAAGTTTCTCCAGGGCATGGCTGCCTTTCTGTTGATCCTCGCCGTTTCGGTACCCGGTAGGACGCTGGCCGAGGTCGAAGGGATTGCGGTCACGCTGGACAATGACATGTTCGTCGGTGAAGACAACGGTTATACCAACGGTATTTACCTTTCCTGGTGGGATGGCCCCGAGGGCAAGCAAGTAGCCGAGCCCGGATTGCTCGCGCGCGCAATGCTGTGGAGCCTGCCGAAGAGCGACGCGCCCGGTGTTGCCATCAAGACAGTCGGGCAAGTCATGGTCACGCCGGAAGACATCGAGGAAGATCCACCGATACTGCCGCCCGATGACCTGCCCTATGCCGGCCTGCTGTTTTACGCCGATACCTGGGTACAGGTTCACGATTCTTTCGCGGATAAAGTTAGCGTAAGAATCGGCATAGTCGGCGAGTACTCATTCGCCCAGGAAGCACAGGAAACCGTGCATGAAATCATCGGTGCCGACGAACCCTGCTGCTGGGATACGCAGCTCGATGACGAAATCGTGTTCCAGTTCGGCCGCGGGCGGATCTGGGAATCCTGGGTTTCCGACAGCGGTCACACGGATCTCCTGCTCGGTGTCGATCTCGAACTGGGCACGATCACGAGCTCAGCGGGCGTTTCCATGATGATTCGCTATGGCAGGGATCTGGAGCAAACCTTTGCCAGCGTGCTACTGGTCAATTCCAGGACCACCAATCCCGTGGCCTCGGAAACCGGCTGGTACGTGTTTGCCGGCGCCCGCGCGGGCTATCTGGCCAACCAGATTTTTCTGGATGGCAGCAAATCCTACGACGACGACTACGACGAGATCGATTATGACGAGGAAATTCTGGCGGTTACCACCGGGCTGGCTTACTCGTGGAACGATCTGTCCCTCACCTTCGCGCTCAACAACCTGAACGTGAACGAGAACGATGACAGCGCAGAAAAATATTCCGAGTACGGCACGATAACCGTAGCCTTGAAGCTCGACTGATCGCAAAACTCGGGGACAGTTTACTTTTTTCGAATAGAAAACCGCTTCGAAAAGATTGACAGGGAAATAAGCAAACTTTCCTCGCAAATAAGGAAAAAGGGTCATTGCAAGTTGCGCAGCGACGAAGCAATCTTACCGGCCCGGAATCCTTAAAGATTGCTTCGCTACGCTCGCAATGACGATGTGGACAAAACTCGGGGACAGTTTACTTTTTTCGAGTAAAAATACCGCCTCGATCAAATTGACTGGAAAATAGGTAAACTTTCCTCGCAAATAAGAAATAGAGTCATTGCGAGTCGCGTAGCGACGAAGCAATCTAACCGGCCCGGAATCCTTAAAGATTGCTTCGCTTCAGCCAAGGCATTCGCTGCGCTCATGGGCTGGGCCCCGCTCGCAATGACGGCGGTCGTGCGCAATGACTGTTTCGGGACCATTTACATTGTTTCGAATAGAAATCTTGTTTTTTCAGATTGAACGAGAAAAAAGTATACTGTCCCCCGATCACGATTCGAAAACTCCCGGGTAATAATGAAGCAGTCCCTCGACCTTCTAGCCAGCGCAAGCCGTTTTGCCATCGCCGCGGCGATCGTCTACTTCGCTTACCAGTTGGCGCAAATCAATAACAACATACCGGCGGTACTGCAATCGGTCGACCAGATTTCGCAACAAATTGACCCGGCGTTAAACGAGGTCGCGGCAATACGCGTCGAGATTGCGGAAGTGCGCAAGCAGATTCCTCCTATCCTGGTCCAGGTCGAGTCAATCAATCAGCAAATCGAGCCAATCCTGCTAAGAGTAGACAAGACGGTCGCGGTGGTTGACGATACGCAGCAGCAGATTCCCCAAATCCTGACCACCACCGATAACGCCATTGCGGCACTCAACGATACGCGTGCCGAAGTCATACCGCTGGTTCCCGAGGCGCTGGAACAGGTAAAGCTGACCCGCGAATCGGTCGATCCCACCCTGGATCGTGTCGAAGTTCTTGTAGATGACGCCTATTCCAAGGCGCTAAACGCTATTGGCGCCGCCAAGACCGCGGGGCAGGAAGCGAGCGAGGGCGCGGTTACGGGATTTTTTACCGGCCTGGTCAAGCTCCCCTTCAAGCTGGTTGGCACCCTGGCATCACCGTTGACGAAAAACATGGATGCCGAAGTGGCTGAACAACTCGTGGAATCGGACCTGGAGCTGATGGTCGAAGCTGGAGAACGTGGGATTAAATCGGGAAAAATCGGCCAGGAGCAGCGATGGAAAAACCCCGAATCCGGAAATTCAGGGTCGCTTACGCTCGTTCGTACTTTCGAGCTGGAGGGCTTCGAATGCAACGAGGTGCGAATTCGAATCAGTAACGCCAGGCAACAGGAAATTCAGGACAAGATAGACGAATTTTGCCTTAACCAAGAAGACAAATGGGTCCTGGCGACAGAACTAGGAAAATAGGATGACGGAACAGGAATGGCCCGGCGGGACCGGATAGACAACTGTCCCGACCGGGCGAAGTCTGGCACTATCGGCAAGGTCCGAAGATATTAGGCGGCAGACTTATCGATTAACCTGTATACCCGGTTTTTACCGCCAATATACAGGTAATCGCCTCAAACCCTACGATATCTAGAATCTCCGCAACATGCCGACACTGACCATGGCAGCGGTCGTGTCATAGAAATCGATGTCATGGTCGGAATCCGCATAGACCACGGCGATATTGCCAGACCAGTCCTTAAAACCGAATGCATCCTTGCGAAAGTAGGTTACCGTCAACCCGACTTGATCCATCTCATCCTTCTCGTCGTAGATGGGATTCGTCTTGTCGAACTCGTAAGATCCCACAAACACATTACTAACCAGGCGATTCCTGTCGTCCAGCGCCGTGGCGTAGGTCGCTTGCACCGAAGCTCCATCATAGGACATCGCGTCACCATCGAGATCATGTTCGACGGAGTTCACCCCGACCGACAAAATCCTACCCTCGGCAATATTCCAGTTATACACGACCCCAATAACATTAATGTCGCCGTTGCGATCGAGCAGTTTCTGTTCGGCCGCGGTAATGGTCGCATTCGCTACCAGTGCATCACCACTGCGTTCCTTGTCGATATCGACTTCACGCGAAGTGACCCGGACATCGAAACCACTGCCCAGGATGGCGCCCCACTGCAGGCGAATGCCATTGGTAGTACGATCTGTTTCGTCGCGCTTGGCACCGACAACATAGGGATCCTCCCATACTTCGGTTGCCAAAGGTGTCCCCACGGCAGCGACTTCAAATATACCGACATCATCTACCTGGTGGCGTAAACCCAGGACGGTGGCGAAATCGAATTGCAGAAAATCTTCGAGACTGCTACCGAAAAAAAGCTCGGTCGCCTTGTTTTCAAAGGTATAGGCAACGGACAGCGCCACTATCGGAATTCCGGCAGTTTCGGAATCGGGGCTATCCGTTGGATCGTCAATCGTATCGTCACCGATCTCGGCCATACCGCCGAAGGTCGTCGCAATCATGTTGGTTTCGGCACTAACCACGCCGACCCCAAGCTGAAAGAAACCACTGACACCCGGCTCCTGTTGCACCGGCGTAGCGGCAAACGCCGGCATTGCAATACAACCAGCCAACACGGTCGAGGCTAGTAGAGGTAATTTGTTCATCGGTACTTTTGTCATTCTGGTTTCTCCAAAATTAGTTATTTACACGAGCTGGTAAACGATCCAACCATGATCTGCGAATTCAAAGATCCATTTTATTCGTTTTTAGAACCCGGTGTAAGCATAAATTCGAAAACAAACAACAAAGTCGGGGACGATGGCATCAAATGGTAATTTCATTAATGAATCAGGCATTATTGACAACCGCCGCGCAGTAAAGCGCTAAACTCGTGATGCGAAGTGATTTTTAGCTTCTCTCACCGGTTTCACATATCCCGGTGCAGCGGATATCATCGATCGGCATGGATAAAACTCGGGGACAGTTTACTTATTTC
>CP070646.1:2019940-2039466 GCA_020354435.1 Gammaproteobacteria bacterium | reverse complement strand
GGGCAAGGCGAAAAAGTCGAAATCGCTGCCGGAACTGGTCGACGCTTAGCGCCAGGGTCGATGTCATGCCCGCGTCAGCGGGCCTGTACCGGAACCTGTGTCATGCCCGCGAAAGCGGGCATCCCCGAGGTGCTGTGTCATGCCCGCGAAAGCGGGCATCTTCCAATCGATGAGCGTTATATAACATTCTTTATTTGAGATCCGTCGCGGCTTATTTTCTCAGCACGCACTTCTGGTACAGGTTTTTCAGGCGCTGCTGCGAATCGTATTTCTGCTTCAGTGCAAAATAGGTTTCACCATCGTATAGCTGCCAGAAAGTGTCCTCGTCGTAGTAGGAGTCGGAATAGAGTGACTTGACCCCCCCGAGTTCGCGCACCTTGTTTTCGACCTTGCGGTTGTAATAGCCGGCCTCGTGTTTATCGCGGTTGGCTACGACATCCCAGAAACCGAAATTTACGAAAAGACCGGCGCCATGCAGCGGATAGAGCGGGAAGCGCCTGGATACGTCATGACCGCCGATCGGGCAAATCCACACCGGCCGGATACCGATTTCATCGAGAAAAAAGCGCAAAAATTCGGCCGCGTTTTCGATCGGGATGTCGACATCCTGTATCACGCCCTCGGGGTGCCTGTCGAGCCAACGGTTGATCGCGGCGGTAAATCCGACGCGATTGTTCCAGCGCATGACTTTTTGATAGGTGATCGAGTTCAGCCGTTTGCGTCCTAGCAGCAGCCGCATAGGCAGATTTTGTACATAAACGTTCTTCGAGCACCAGAACCAGTCGGTATCCCAGCGCCAGATGTAATCCCGTATTGTCAGGAAATCCTGCGAACGCTGCTGGACCGAGCGAAAGTACATCTTGAGCCAGGTATAGTCGCTTGTGTAGGGCGCTTCGTCGCGGAATCGGCCCAGCGTCAGGTACATTTCGCCGCCGTCGAAGACCGAGCCGTCAACGAAATCGACGTCGCTGGCGCAGGCTTCTCCGATCGCGGCGAAGTATTCTTCGGCATTTCCAAAGCGCTGGTGTTCGAGTTCGACATAGGGTTTGACCGGCATCGTGCGCGCGCTCAGCTTGAGAATGTAACCCAGCGTGCCGTAGGAGTTGGGAATGCCAAAAAACAGGTCGGCGTGCTCGTTTTCCGGTGTGCAGGTCACGATTTCGCCATCGGCCAGCAGGATATCCATCGCTTCCACCGATTCGTGCGGCAGCCCGTGGCGAAACGAGGTCGACTCGATGCCGATACCCGATACCGCGCCGCCGATCGTGATCGATTTCAACTGTGGCACGACCAGCGGCATGCATTGCGCTTCGAGACAGGCATCGGTGAGTTTTTCGTAGGTCGTCATGCCCTCGACCTCGACTCGTTGCTTTTGCCCGTCGACGCGGAGTACCTGGTTCATGGAACGCACGTCGAGCTTGCCGCCGGCCGGCTGTTCGCGGGTACGGAACAGGTTGGAGGTCGATTTTTCCAGGCGTACACCGCCCTCGTTCAACCGCAGTTGTTCGCTCAGCCGGTTTTTCTTCTGCTCGTAAGCCAGTTGCGTCATAACACGACCATTGCAGTTGCACTGGTGACCCGGTTACGGAGTCAACGGGAAAAGTGGTGTCCCCGGCAGGGTTCGAACCTGCAACCTACGCCTTAGGAGGGCGTCGCGCTATCCAGTTGTGCCACGGGGACAATGTATAAATCAATAACTTAGGCTTTAAGTGTTGTTAGTGTATGGAAATTTATACTGAAAAATGAACAAAAATAGCCTGTAAATACCGATTCTATAGGGAAGGGTGCTTAAGTGCCATATTTCCCGGCATTACATCGAAAAATATGAAATATGCCTTGAGACTAAACTGACATAACCGACAAAATTCACCCAAATCGGACGCTGGGTAATCTTCTATGAGCGGCAGAATCCGACCCAGCAGTAAGACCCTGGTGATACAGATTTGAGTGTCTACTTTAGAGAAAACAAACCCTTACCGGGGAAAATAGAATTCTAATACCGACCTAAAATTGTCGCCGATTATTTTAAAAGTATTACTGACTTTTTTCGCTGACCCCGTAAATCTTCTTAAATCCCATCCCCAGTTACTATTCATTGATCGGCATCAATGATGACTCAAATATGTTGAATAGAATTTGAGGAGAATAATTCGGAGACATAGGGAAGTATTTAGAACATCGTAATAGTGGCCGCTCTTTATACTATCTATACCTAAAGAAACATATCGTGAGACGTATGTTTTTAATGGGAACCAACAGATGACACAATCCTCTCGCCTTGCGTTCGTCATTGCCTTATTAGTACTGTTCTCGCCAAATGCGGTCTGGGCGCACACCTGTGGACCTTCGGAGTTAACAGTCGAGAAAGGCAATATCATAGTGTATTCGATACGTGGTTATGATCTTGTCCCACACCATGAAATCGTCGACATGGGGAATCCTCTTGTGGCGACAATTGAACCGCCAGTAGATCCAAAGAATGTCGATCTTTTGTTTAAGATAACTGGCGTAGAAAACGGAACCACCGTGTTTAAAATTTACTGGCAAGGTTCAAGGAATCGAGGTACCTGTCCCGTCAAAGTCACCGTTTCCGGTTAAGCCACACACTCGCGTCATTTGCACAATCGTTAGAATACCCGCCTCGAGATCAAATAGAACCAGTGAGTCTTGACCAGACGAAAACGGTGAACCAATTACAGGTTCTCTGGATTCCCAAGCCTCAGCTTGAAAGTGCCAAGCATTCTACTTCCATCTGCGTGCCAATACTCGTACTCGCCCGTCTTCGCGAAGAAGATGAAGCATGTTTGCTTACCGTCGCCAAAGTTGTTCCATTGACGACAAAACTGGCCGTCATCGATTATTTCCCATGTTCCCTGATCCGTCTGTCCGTTGAATGTGCGTATAGACAGTTTTCCATCTGGCAGATGATAGATGTGTCCTCTGTCCCCGAATTCGGTATCACCGGTTGCAGTATTCCCCGGAAATAAGCTTTTGAGTACAACTGATGTCAGCGACTTAAACTGAGGCACCGTCTCCCCACCCCGTAAGCCTGCTTTACGCAGACCTTCACGCAGGCGTTCCCGCTCAGCCGATTGTTTGAAAGTCCAATAGTCGATATCGGCCAAGGTATAAGGGCGTTGTAGTGCCTCGAGCCTCATATTGTTAAACGTCTCAATGGCCGATCTTGCCTCCTGTTCGCGCCCCAGTTGTCCGTACGCCGCGGCCAGAAGAAAGAAATTCCATTCGTCGCCAGGATTACGTTTGGTGGCTCTCAGCAGAGTTGCCGCGGCTTCATCGTAGCGCTCTAGGTGAAACTGGGCGTCACCTTGTCGATAGAGATAATCAGATCGAGGATCGAGCCGCATAGCTGTTTCTATAAATTCGAGACCTTCAGCGGGTTGGCCGACTTTGACCAAGAGCCGACCCATTGCCACGTAGCCGTTCGGATTATTGGTGTCCAAAGCAATGGCACGCTTGGCTTCGACCATGGCATCGTCCCAGCGTCCTCCGTGGTCGTGCACTTTTGCAGCCATTCGGTAGGCGAGAGGCGTCGGATGGATCAACGCTTTTTCCAGGTGGTGCTTTGCCTTGTCGTAGGCCTCGTTGTTTGACATCCCGAAGCTTTTCGCCCATAGGCTGTCCAACCCTTCCCAATAAACCGCGGCTAGTGTCGCGTGGGCGCGCCCATAATTCGGATCTAATTTGGTTGCGTTCTCGAGGTAAGGTATGGCTTTGGCGTAATCTTCGGGTGTGTGAAGCAGATAGTGTGCCCAGCCTCGCAGAAACGCGTCATAGGCTTCCGGACTATCAGTTTCCTCCCGGGCATTCCGATCCCTTTCTCCCGCCGTTAGATTGACTGCAAGGGCAGTTACGATGTTCCGAGAAATCTTGTCCTGCAACGCAAAAACATCTTTCAGAGAGCTGTCATAACGTTCCGCCCATACATGGCCACCTGTCGTGGAATCGATCAGCTGGGCGTTGATACGTACCTGGTTACCGGCACGGCGAACGCTGCCTTCCATTACGTAGCGTACACCAAGCTCTTCGGCGACCTGTCGGACTATTACCGATTTACCTTTGTAGGCAAAGGAGGAGTTGCGGGCGATGACGAAAAGGCCCGAAACCTTGGCGAGGTCCGTGATCAGGTCTTCCGTCATTCCGTCGGTAAAATACTCTTGTTTGGGATCGTCACTCAGGTTGGTAAACGGCAACACCACGATCGAAGGCTTGTCGGGTAGTGGGTAGGCCATGCTCTCTATGGAGGCCGGCTCTTCCCGCGGCACTTGTGTCTTAAACCAGTAAACGGTTCCACCGGCTATAACCAGCGCTATAACGATAATCCCTGCTATCAGATTTGGCGTCTTTGGGGATACTTCGGGCTGACTACCCTCCTGGGGAGGTGGAATCGATTCACCTGATCTTAATTTGATTCGAAAAACTCGTACCGGGAAATCAAAGCCCTTCAGCGATTTCTCGCCCAGGTTATCGAGATCAACCGGCATGCGCTTTGGAATGTCTTCCTGAATTGCTGCCGTTATGCAAACACCACCCGGGGCTGCCAGTTGCTCCACACGCTGCGCTTGCACCACACCTGTGCCTGTCACGGTATCGTCCGCAATAACAACTTCTCCCATCGCAATACCGACCCGAATCGTCGGGCAGAGATCGTCATTAACTTCTGAGTTATAGCCAGCGTGGTTGATCTGGAACGAAAGTGCCGCCGATACGGCGTCGGAGGCATGCTCGAATTCCGCCAACAGCGCATCGCCGCGAAGCTCAAGCACGTGCCCCTGGTATTTTTCGATGGTATCGCGAAAGCGTTGAAAGGTATCCTGGATACGTTCGTGAGCTAATTCCTTATCCTGCTGAACCAACTCGGTCGAGCCTGCGACATCTGCATGCAGGATCACAGCCAATTTGCCAGATAGACGATCCTTTGCCATTGGTAGCCCGAACGGATACTTGGTTAGCAGATACTATCACACACCCATATTTCTACTGAGGCTTCGAAAAATTAGGTGAGTGGCCGTTATTGGCCGAAAGGCGATTTTTTTGAAGGGTTCACGGGCGTCTGCTTCGGAGTTTCCACACAGATTTCAGTCAAAATAACCGCTACGGAGATTCAGATTTCATGGCGGGGCTAATCCGTAGAACTCTGTTCTGATTCCAAAAATTCGAATCCGTAAATTATTCTACCGTCAGTCCGATTGACTGAAGTCGACGTTTGCCTGCCGCTGTTACCAGTAAAGCCCTGGTGTCATCGATATGCCTGACCCATTGGTTCTCCAGAAAAGTTGTAGCCAATGCCGCACCGAGCGCGCCGCCCAGGTGGTAGCGACGTTCACTCCAGTCAAGACATTTTCGGGTAAACGGCCGGCGCCCGTTACGCAATTGCAGCGTATCAATGCCGAGATCATCCATCAGGTTATTGCCCTTTTCGGTTAATCGATAACCGTCTTCGCTTTCAAGGATGAAGGCTTTGTGTAGAAACTGCTCGATGAGTCCTACGCCGAAATTCCCGGCAAGATGGTCATAACATGTTCGAGCATTGCGTAACGGATCGTTCTTAATTCGCTTGATTCCGGGGCGTTCGATACGCTGCGTGGCCAGCACCAGCAGTGCTTCTAGCGCTTCCGCAACATCCACTCCGGCCAGTCGAAAAAACCGATGCCGGCCTTGCGCTTCGACTTCGAGCAGATTTGCGTCAACGAGTTTCCGCAGATGGGAACTGGCGGTTTGAGGAGATATACCAGCGGCACGAGCCAGTTCCGATGCGGTCCAGTCGCGGCCATCGTATAACATTTCCAGCATTAGGCTACGGGTGGGATCACCTATCAGTTGTCCAATGGCCGCAAGATTGGGGGTGCTTGTCATTAGGTTCTCGATTGCTTTAACGGGTACTTCACTCTAACGCATCAGGTTCAATATCTCTATACCGATACTTCGACGCACATCGAAACATTATCGCGCTTCAGGCCACTAGAATTCCGGCATTACACCAACCGGAGAACCCTTATGTTGACTCACACCAGGCGATTAGGTCATCCCTGTAACCGAGATTTTCGGTTCACTCAAATTTGCTCAAACGCCGTAAAACTGCTTGTTGAGCGCGTGCGCAAAGGAGGCCGGGACGCCCGAAATCATGAATATCTGTTGACATACAACGAGCGTTTAAAACAGGACGTCGGGTTAAGGGATGCCGCCCTGTCCGGGGCCGAACGGCGCGCGAAGATACACCAGCTCAACCCGTCACTTCCAGCGGAACATAAAATCAGGATGGAACTGTGGCCGTAGCCCGAACGAAACAATTCGATTTTGTCATAATTTTATCCTGATCAATTACAATCCTGCGATTTGTGGGAAAGAGTAACTGGCTGCAATTTCTAGATTTTGAATCCATGCATTCGAATCGCCGCTTCTGGCCGAAAGTCGCGGCCCGAAGCGGCCAAATCAGCGGCCGCTTTAGGGAAATCGTTACTCAAGCAGTCGCACGGAAAAATTTACAGGGTCCGGCATCTGGCTTGATGCCGATTCCGTCATTGACCGATAGGATCGGGAGTATTGCAGACAGGTATTAATTCTTCCTAATACTCTCCAGGATTACCTGCATTTCGAAAATCGCACCATCCCGCCGCAGCAACCGCGAGCCATGTCTATTCCGCTCCGGGGCGCTTTGTCCACAAACAGGAAGAACCGGGTCTCGCGCCGGGCTCTTCTTGTTTGTGCGCCGTAGTCAGGCGGTAAATGGATGCCCATCGTTTGCTTGACGATTGGCTGCGGTTTCGATGAAGTCGTTCCGTTCAAGCAGATATGCCGAGGTGGCTTCCAGGTCGAATTTCCTCTCGATCATGATCCAGGGCATCAGTGCGTGGATCGCGAACGCCAGAACGCTGCGAAATAGACGCCAGGCAATGCCCATGGCAAAGCCCCAATGCTCGAAGTAGCTGATTCCCTGGTCGTGCGGATGCTGGGTGAATATAGTCATTTTGCGGTTCTCCTTTATCAGTTTCGGGGAGTTTGGAAAACCGCGCGTTCCGGGAGCGTTCCGGCCGGGCGTTCCATTTTTAATTGGGGAACGCTTCGGTTTATTATAGCTGGATGAGATTAGCGATCCGCCTTCTCGGGGTAGTCGAGGTTGTCCTCGACGGAGAGCGCCTGCGCGCATTCGATTCCCTTCGCCTTCAGCGATTTCTCGCGCTGATCGCGTTGCGCAGGGACGCGCAGCACCGATCGCGGCTGGCGTTCGAACTCTGGCCAGACTCGGACGAAGGCCAGGCGCGCACGAACCTCCGCAAGCTGCTGCATGAATTTCGCCACGCGCTGCCTGAAGTTGAACAATTCGTCGACATCGAAAAAGAGACGGTGCGTTGGATTTCGACGGGCTCGAGTGAAGTCGACGTTCAAAAATTTCGGGACGCCGTTGCGGCGGGCGATCTGCAACTGGCCTCACACATCTACTCGGGTGATCTCTTGCCTGCGTGTTATGACGACTGGGTGCTCGAGGAGCGAGCAAAACTTAATGCAGAGATGCTTGATACCCTCGCACAGCTGGCCGAAGAGTCGACCAAGCGAAACGATCAAACGGCCACGATCAAACATACGCAACGCATCATCGATCTGGAGCCGACTGAGGAAACGGCGGTCAGGCTGCAGATGGAGGCACATCTCGAGCTCGGTGATAAATCGGCCGCATTACGCTGTTACCACCGTTATGCAGAGGTACTCGAGCACGACCTCGGGCTGACACCGGGCGAGGAGATCGAGGATCTCTACCGCCGGCTTCGCAAAGGCGCGCCGAGGCGAGGTGACGAGCAAAGCCCGAGCCTGGCATTGGCAGCTGAATCGCCTTTTGTAGGCCGGGAGCGCGAGTGGAGCGAACTCGCGGCAGCCTGGAACAGCGCGCGACAGGGACGGGCCCATCTCGTACTGGTGACCGGCGAGCCTGGAATTGGCAAGTCCCGGCTCGCGTTGGAACTGGGTCGCAGTATTCGTGCCGATGGTCAGCTTGTGGCATCGGCGCGCGCCTACGAAGCGGCAGGCCGACTGCCATGGGGACCCGTCGTCGAGATATTACGATCAGAAGGGCTTCGGGGTCAGATCGAAATGCTCGACAATCCCTGGAAAGCGGAACTGGCGCGTCTCTTACCCGAGCTAGGAGATGTAGCGCCTCTTTCCGGACCTGATGTGCCGAGCGACAAGGTGCAACGTCATCGACTTTTTGATGCTGTACGCGAAGCCCTTGTAGCCGGCGATCGGCCCCGGATGCTGATAATCGACGACCTGCAGTGGTGCGATAACGAAACCATCGAATTGATTGGCCTACTCGTCAGGTCGCGACAAAGTGCGCCGGTACTTGTGGTCGGCACGGTTCGTGACGAAGAGCTATCCGAGAAGCACCCACTGACAGGCGTTGTCAGCGCCCTGAACCGCGAGCGGACGCTAACCACAATCCCACTCGAACGTCTCGATCTGGCCGCCACCGAGACGCTTGCCAGCCAGCTTAGATCGGTTCAGGAGTTCGATCCTGAACTGGCGGCGCGGCTGTGGAAGGAGACCGAAGGCAATCCACTCTTTGTTATTGAAACCATACGGGCCGGCATACCGTCTGATGTCGGTCGTGCCGTGCTCACGCCTACGATTCGGTCCGTGTTGCACGCGCGTCTTGAGCAGCTGACGGATGGCGCCAGGTGTCTGGTTGATATTGCTGCCGTTATCGGGCGGCGTTTTTCGATTCGACTGCTGGCTGCGGCAAGCGGAAATACCGAGGACGAACTCGTCGACGATGTTGATGAACTCTGGCGCCGACGAATCATTCGCGATCATGATCAGGCCTACGATTTCAGCCATGACAAGTTACGTGCCGTGGCAATTGAAGCGATCAGCCCGGCGCGGAGGCGACAGCTGCACCGGGCGGTTGCCGAGGCAATCGCGCACGAATATGAAAATGTACCTGACGTTGTGGCCTCGCAGCTAGCGACGCATTACGACCAGGCGGGCATGGCAGACAAGGCTGTCGAAGCTTATCGCGTTGCCGGGGACCGGGCCGTTTCCGTGTCAGCTCTTGATGAAGCCGCAACGATGTTCCGGCGGGCCCTTACTTTGCTGGGTGACCTGGCGCCATCGCGCGAGCGCGATGAGCTGGAGCTGCAGATTCGTATTGCCCTGGGATCACCATTGGTCGCCCTTGACGGTTATGGCGCGTCCAGTTCGCACCGGCTGTACGAGCGTGCGCTCAGCCTTTGCCGCAAGCTGAACCGGCCGATCGAACCGCCGATTTTGCGCGGACTCGGCCTTGCCCGGTTGCAGGGTTGCCGGTTCGAGGACTGCGACAAACTCGCACAGGCGCTGATTGACAGTGATAGCAAGGACGCAGTGACCCAGACGGAAGGTCACTATTTACTTGGCGTGAGCGCGTTCTGGCAGGGCGACCTGGAGCAAGCCCGCGACCACCTCGAGGGCGCAATCGCGGCATACGATGTAACCCGTCGTGACGAGCATCTGGCCCTGTTTGCACAGGACCCGAGAGCGGTATGTCTTGTCCGTCTGGCCCTGGTCGAGCAATGGGCGTCGGATTCAGAGCGGGCCGAAGAACTCGCCCGGGAGGCGCTTCAGGTGGCGGCGGAAACGGGCCATCCAATGACGTTGGCCTATGTCATCACTTATGCGGCAATTCTGGCAGCCGAGGCCAGGGAACCGGATTGGTTGGCAGAGCTGCTTGCCGAGGCAGAGGCCCTTCGCGAACGCCTCTCGGAGCGGTATCTCGTCGTCGTTCTGGATGCATTGCGGGGCTGGCTGGAGGTCAGCGAGGGATCGCTTGGAGGTATTGATAAGATATTGCAAGCGGTCGGGCGCTCGCGGACCGAAGGCGAGACATTGCACCTGACCTATACGCTGCTGTTGTTGGCACGGGCCCGCCTGAAGTCCGGCGAGGCGCCCGAAGGACGCGTCGCGGCACGCGAGGCGCTGGAATGGACTCGAGCAAGCAATCAGCGCTACCTGGAGGCCGAGTTGAGCCGGTTGGATGCCGATCTGGCCCGGCGCAGCGGTCAATCCCGCTAGCAGGGAACGCTTTGGGAACGCCCGTGGGTGCATTTTGGGGCACCTTTAATGTCACCCACAAACGGAGCAACCCATGAATAACATGATAAAGACCCTCACTGAAACGATTCGCGGGCCGGTAATCACGGCCTCTGACACTGGTTATGACGATGCACGTGCCGTCTACAACGGCATGCATGACCGTAAACCGCTTGCGATTTTGCAGTGCGTGGACTCAGCGGATGTAATGTTCGCGATCGCCGCCGCACGAGAAAGCGGCCTTGATCTGGCAGTTCGCGGCGGTGGGCATAGCGTCCCGGGATTTGGCACGATCGACGATGGGTTGGTCATCGACCTGTCCCGGATGAATTACGTGCTGGTCGATCCTGTCAAGAAAATTGCCAATGTAGGTGGCGGTGCCACGTTGGGTGACGTAGATCATGCAACCTATCCGTTTGGTCTCGCTGCGGCCGGCGGCGTCGTCTCGACAACCGGGGTCGGTGGCTTGACGCTGGGCGGTGGCATCGGGTATCTGACGCGAAGTGTCGGTCTTACGATCGACAACCTACTGTCGGCCGATGTTGTGCTTGCGGACGGCCGCCAAGTGACTGCCAGCGACTACCAGAACGAAGATCTCTTCTGGGCATTGCGGGGCGGTGGTGGCAACTTCGGGGTCGTAACGAACTTCGAGTTTCAAATCCACGAGGTTGGCGACGTCGTGGGTGGCCCGATGTTCTTCGAATTCAACGATGCCCAGGCAGTGCTCGAGTGCTACCGCGAGTACATGATGCATGCGCCGGAGCAGCTCGGCTGTTTTTTTGGCTGGCAGATCGCGCCGCCCTTGCCGTTTATTCCGGAAGACCGGGTAGGCGACCTGTTCTGCGTCCTCGTGCCCTGTTGGAACGGACCGCACGAAGAAGCGGAGCAGGTCGTGAAGCCGTTCAGAGACGCCGCTGAAGTCAAGGCTGAACTGTTTGAGTTCATGCCGTTTCCGATGCTGCAAAGCTTGTTCGACGATGCAGTGCCAAAAGGCATGCAGAACTACTGGAAGGCCGATTTTATTACCGAGTTAACAGACGATGCTATCGGCGCGCACATCGAGCACGGAGCCAAAACGCCACACGTCAGTTCGAGCATGCATCTGCACCCGATTAACGGCGCGGCGCAGCGGGTTGGCGCCGATGACACTGCTTTCGGGCACAGGGACAAGAACTTCGCGCCCGTGATCGTTGGTATGTGGGATGACCCGGCTGAGAACGAAGCCAACACGCAGTGGGTGAAAGACTATTATGAAGCCATTCATCCGTATTCCGGCAGCGAAGGAGGCTACATTAACTTTATGTCTGACGACGATGATGACCGTGCGCCCGCCAACTATGGCGCGAATTACGAGCGACTGGCGCAGGTTAAAGCGGCCTACGATTCCGACAATTTATTCCACGTTAACCAGAATATTGTTCCGGCGGATACCCGGTAAATTAGCCGAGTTGGTCTAAATCGGCCAGGCCAGGCGGATGCGAGCGGGCGTTGTCGGAATAGTGTATTCCGAGGCCGGCGTAGCCGGCCGACATAAACTGTGATCAGTTTTACATTATGCGGCCGAAATTGGCCGGAGATTGCCTCTTGGTTGGGTTCGATGAGGGTCCGCTAACGAGAAAACCGCCTCTCGAACTCGATAAATCAACGGCGATAGCCGGCCTAACTCGGGCATTGTATCTATTAGGACAAACCATACTTATTCTTCTGGCAGGCCCGCTTTACGCAAGCCCTCGAAGTACCTCTGCAGTCCGTCTTCGTGACTGGTTGGTAGGGTTTTGCGTAGATAACGGATCGACAGTTCGGGTTTCTCCTTCATTGCCCGTGGAATAAGCTCGCGCGCCTCGTCTATTCGTCCCAGCTGCGCCAGTGCCGACGCCTTGGTCGCGTACGGCCAATACCCGTATGGAACCTGGAACTGACGTGTTTTATCGGCGTAACCTATAGCTTCCTTGTAGCGCCCCAGCAGAATGCATGCGAGAGCACGTACCACGATACTTGCCCAGAGCAACGGGTCGCGCGGACTCACTCGCTCTCCTCGAATGGAGATTTCGATTCCCTCCTCGGCTCTGCCCGCCAGTACCATAGTCATGGCGAGGCCGTGGTATGCATAAAATGCATTGGGATTCAGCTCTATTGCCTTTTCCAGCGCGGCCATCGACTCGTCGTGCTCGCCACGAAGCATGTGGATGCGACCAATGGCGAAATAACCGACCGCATCCCTTGGATCCAGGGCGATTGCTTTTTTCGCACATTCCATGCCCGCTTCCAGGTGGTACTCGGGATCGTCGGTCCAACCCATGATGACCTCGGAATAGTGGGAGTAGGACTTGTACGCATAAGGAGGCGCGAATGCAGGATCGGCTGCGATCGCCTTATCGAACAATTCAATCGCAACCGGGCGCTGTTCTTTTTCGAAGCCGTAGAAATACCACATTGCGCGCTGAAAAGTTTCCCATGTGTCGAGGCTGTCGGGCGGCTTGCGCACTGCCGCCTCGCGCTCCTTGGCACTGAGCTCCGGCTCGATCGCGGCGGCTATGGTTTGCGTGATTTCGTCCTGTAGATCGAAAATATCCTCTAGTTCTCGGTCGTAGCGTTCGGCCCAGATGTGGTGCCCTGTCGGGGCGTCGATCAATTGCGCAGTTATCCGTACCCGTCTACCGGCCTTGCGCACGCTTCCCTCTAGCACGTATCGTACTCCAAGTTCATCGGCTACGGTCTTGGTATCGACCGCCTGTCCCTTGTAGGTAAAGCTGCTGTTTCGTGATATCACTAGAAAAGACCGAATTTTCGACAACGCAGTTGTGATGTCCTCGGTTATACCGTCGGCAAAGTATTCCTGTTCGGGATCGCCCGACATGTTGTCGAACGGTAGTACCGCTATCGACGGACGGATTTCGGAAGTATCTCCAGAAATGGATGAAGCGCTTGATTTCCTTGTTTTCGGGTGCCAGTGATAAACCAAAACCGGATCGACAATATTTTTGAAAGCTTGCCTGCCTCCGTCGCGGAAATCGACAGGGATCTTGCCTTTGACCTGTTCGTGAACTGCCGCCGAAATACACAAGCCGCCCGGATCGGAGGCGGATTCGAGGCGTGCAGCTAGATTGACGCCGTCGCCGTAAATCTCGCCGCGATCTTGTATGACGTCGCCGATATTCAGCCCGATTCTGATTTGTACTTTGTCGGCATCTGGCTTGTCTGCGTTGCGCACGGCGAGGGTTTGCTGAATATCAACCGCAGTGTTGGTTGCATTAATCGCGCTGTCGAATTCAGCGAGTATCGCATCTCCCGCAAATCGCAGTACACTCCCACCTGCATTCTTTATTGCGCTGCTCGCTTCTTCGAGAACCTCCATGGCCTCGCGATGTGTACCTGCCTCGTCGATCTGGGTCAAACGACTGTAATCGGCGATATCCGCATATAAAACTGCGGTAAGCTTACGGTTTACGAAATTGCCGGGCATGAGCCTTATAATACTGGAAATTCGGAATTAATTTACCGACTAAATCGAATCCTAAAACAGGTAAAACAATCAGGTGGCGTACGCATTTCCAGAAATTAGCATGCGATCCCCGATAATCCATGTTTTCGAGGCATAGAAGTTCGGAAGCACTCAAAGAATTGAGAGTCCGAAGTTGGCCGGTTCCTGTAGCCCGAGGCGGCAATATCAACGGCAGTTTTTGAGAAAACCGCCGCTTAAGTTCAGTTAAGCAGCGGCGATTGACGACCCAACGTGCCTAATATACGAGCCGGGTTCACCATTTCGAGCCTGGTCATGGTTTGACGTCATTTGGCTGCGTAATAAATATCCAATATCTAATCGCATCCGTCTTCTTCGACCTCAATTTCACCATCTGGCTGAATATAACGGGTACGAACAAACATCATATTTTCGATTCGGTCGAATTGACTATTTAATGCCGTCTCAACAATCTCATTTTCAATTCCATCGTAGATCATGATTCTGCCATTTTCTTCGGCGTGAAGGATATCCTGGGAAGGGTTCAGTAGCACTTTATACTGATACTCGTCATATGCTTGCGAAACACTAAATGTGAGCAGCAATATTACTGGAAACAGTATTTTCGCGAGCCGTGTACACCGACTTGAAAGGTTCTTTCTGTTTGGAATGGATTTCATGGTAACTCTCCTGCGCCGGTTTTGGCGTTTCGGTTTCAATCAGGTAGAGTTGTAAGCAGTGCGACCAAAAAATACCTGAAGATTGCCTCATCTATATCTCATGTTTTTATAACGAAAAAATATCCTGAAATATTTCAGTGAGTTAGCTCCATTAGTTAGAATGCGATCTCCAAAAGCAACAGACGCCTCGACGACGACATATCAGATAGCTGACTGGTATTTCTACGCCGATCTGCATCAATTGGAACGTGGCGAAAAACAGGTCAAGCTGGAACCTAGGGTGGCGCAATTATTGTTGCACCTGGTAATGAATCCTGGTTCGCCGGCAAGCCGGGAGGAATTGATGGAGACAGTATGGCCTGGCAGCGTGGTCGGTGACGAGGCAATAAACAACGCGGTCAATAAATTACGCCGTGCATTTGAGGACAACCGTCAAAATCCGAGGATTATCGAGACGCTACCAAAGATAGGGTATCGACTGATAGCACCGGTGAAACTGGCCTCTCGGGAGAGCGTAGCTCAGGCCAACACGGCAGAGACAGCGTCATTTCCATCAAGAAAATCTCTCCTATTTGTTACGGCGATCCTGGGCATCGTAATGGTTGGAGCCATTTTTTGGTTCATCTACTTTCCCAAACACGATACTTCAACCGACAGCGCAGGTCATCTTGATGTGTTCGCAGGAAATTCAATCGCGGTATTGCCATTTGAAAATTTAAACCACGATCCTGCACAGGATTATTTTGCGGACGGTATGAGCGATGATTTGATAACCGAGTTGTCAAAAATACCCGGATTGCTGGTGATTTCACGCTCATCTTCGTATGCCTACCGCAACAAGTCGGATGATATCCGTCAAATCGCCCAAGCCTTGAATGCAGGTTTGATTATTGAGGGAAGTGTTCGTCGGGAGAATGACAAAATCCGTATTAATGCACAGTTGGTCGATACTAACAGCGGCCACCATCTATGGGCGGACCGGTTTGATGGCTCTTCCGACCAGGTTTTTGATTTGCAGGATCAAATTACTCGGCAGGTTGTTACGGTATTGGAATCGAGACTGCAAACCCCGGGTCTCGTCTCAGTACAGGTAAAACCTACAACTAATCTGGTGGCCTACGACCTGTTTCTGAAGGGAAGCGGTACATTCCAACGATTTTCAAAGGACGATACCTTTGAATCCAGGAGATATTTCGAGCAGGCGATCGACCTCGACCCTGATTTTTCAGGCGCTTATGCCATGTTGGCTTGGACTTATGTGTTCGAATACATGAACGGATGGTCGCAAACGCCACAAGCCACCCTCGAGCAAGCACTAAAACTTGCGAACAAAAGCATTGCCATCGGTAAGTTATCGGCGGTTGCGCATTTCGTCAAAGGATTGGTTTACAGAGAACAAAAAAAATTCGATCTGGCAATGAACGAAGCCAAGCGTGTCCTCGAGGTCGAGCCGAGTTACGCGAATGGCTATGTTTTGATGGCTACAATTTTATACTACACGGGCAAACCACAGGAAGGTCTTGACATGCTTGGTACAGCATCCCGACTCAATCCCATACATCCATCAAATTACCCGTTTCACAAGGGCCAGGCACTTTTCATTTTAAAGCGTTACGACGAGGCAATTGAGGCATTTAGATCTGGATTAGATCAGAATCCAACATCGCAGCGGTTACGAGTGTGGTTAGCGGCAACCTATGCGCAAATAGGGCTGATTGACGAGGCCACCTGGGAAGCGAGCGAGATATTGAGTGATGACCCTAAGTTTTCACCCGCCAACCTCGAAACTATATTTCCTTTCCAGAACACCGAGGATCTAAATAGATTTAATTCGGCTTTAAAAAAAGCTGGTTTCAGGCATTTGGCAAACAATCAAAATAACTGAAACCTATACACTCTTCGATAAATACCCCTGATCGCCAGTGTCTGAAACTGGCCGTCTATCGTCTCTGGAGGTCACAATTTTAGCGGCAGCTATTGGGAAATCCGCCGCTCAATCTCTCGTTGTTTCACTCGCTTTTACCGTCGACAATACGAACCGTCATTTCAACCCGCTCCAGCGGATTGTCACGACGATCCCTTTTCTGCGAAACAATTTGATCCGCCACTTCCATGCCTTTGATTACTTCTCCGAAAACGGTGTATTTGCCATCCAGGAAGGTCGATTTTTTCACTACGATAAAGAATTGTGAGCCCGCGGAATCGGGGTGCTGCGAGCGCGCCATGGAAAGTATTCCTCGAATATGCGACCGGTCGTTGAACTCGGCTTCGACATTGTGTCCAGGGCCGCCCATGCCGTATTTCGAGGTATCCGTTTTATCTTTGGTGTTAGGGTCGCCCCCCTGGATCATAAACCCAGGGATCACGCGGTGAAAAATCGTACCATCGTAAAAGCCTTGTTTGGCGAGCATGATGAAATTATCGACATGCTTCGGCGCTTTGTCAGGCAAAAAACGGATTATCATACTGCCGAACTTTGTTTCGATAATGGCCTGGGGCACCGCGTCGGCGGCCAGTGTTGGTGTCATGGTGAAAGCCAGGATTAATCCCACCAGCAGCCCAGGTCGTAGCAGGTAATTCACCCATCTATGTAGTATTTTCATTGTTTCTCCCATGAGGGTAAGTTTTGAATGGTCGCGGATGTCAGTGAACAGTATAAATTTACGAGGAGAAACTACCTACATCAAGAGTTACGATTTATAAACTCGTTTTGCTAATAGGCATACTGTCCCAGAATTGCCCCAGTTTAGGTGTTTTTATCACAACCGCATAATAGCCACATTAAAAGGTAAATGACCCAATAATATGTTATCTACTGTCAGGCGTCCGAAAGTGGCCGAAGGTCGTCTTCTGGCCGGGCCTGACGAGGGTCTGCTTAGGAGATAGCCGCCACTGAAACTCAGTGAATCAGCGGCGATAGGCTACCCAAATAAGATTCAAGACTTTTTAGACGTTTGTACACTAACTGTGCTTAGTACACGCTCAATATCTTTACTTTTACATTTTGGGCACTTTTCTTTGTGTTTGTCGTGCTCTTGTAGCGATTCGACAATATCAAAATTATGGCCGCAACTGTTACATTTGAACTCGTAGATTGGCATGGTGTCTCGGAATTATTGCCTGTTTTTGCTTTATATATTGCTTAGTATTTTTCTAATTGATTTGCATCAATTAAGGTATCTAAACACTTAATCGCAATTCCTTTCCGCTAACCAATTCAGCTGATTGTCAGCCGTCGGCTATCCGATAATCTGCCGATACTTTCGCAAATTCAATAACTGGTTAGTACCGATAGCTCCTTACTTAAGGGCAATAATGAACAGCTGCTTCTGGCCGGAGATTGCCTCCGACCTAGGTTTAATGAGGGTCCGCTTACGAGAAAACTGCCGCTCATACTCAATTAATCACCGGCAAAAACTGATCTGAAGAAGAACGTCATTTAACTCCGATATAAGCATTGAACAAATTATCGCAGCCCAATGCGGACTTCAGGAAATTAAACTCGAGAGGTATAATGTGATCAAGCTACTCATGGGAATCTCAGGTCTTACTTGAGAAAGAGGAATTGTTTGGCAATTAATTTCCAGAAAATACAACCATTGACCCTGGCATTAGCTATGGTCTTGTCGACAGCCCTCGCAGCTGAAAACAAACATAAAGAGGGCATGTGTAAGCCCGAGTCGCTGCGCGATCTCCCGGATGTGCAGATTACGTCAATTAAACACAATACCGATCCAGCAGCACACTGTAAGGTCGCGGGCGTGATTGGCCCGGAAATCCATTTTGAATTGCTGTTGCCCGAGCAATGGAACGGCAAGTTCGTGATGGGCGGCGGTGGCGGGTTTGTTGGCTCGGTGGTGAACACTTCGCTTATGTTTGGATCGTTGCAGGCCGGCTATGCCACGGTCGGTACCGACACCGGCCACCAGGGGCATCCTCTGGATGCGAGCTGGGCATACAATAACCTGGAACGCCTAGTCAATTTTGGCCACCAGGCGGTGCATCGTACTGCGGTTACGGCGAAGGCACTGACGAAAGCGTACTATCAGAATGACATAGCCCGTAGTTACTTTACCGGTTGTTCCCGGGGCGGCGGCCAGGGTTTGATGGCGGCACAACGTTACCCGGAAGATTTTGACGGCATTGTAGCCGGCGCACCGGCATTTAACTGGGCTCCGGGACTTGCTGCACTCGCGTCGCAGATTAACCAGGCCATGTATCCCGATCCAGAAAACCTGCAGGAAGCGGTAATTGGCCCCACAGAGCAGGAATTGATCGAGTCATCGTATCTTGCCATGTGTGATGAAAAGGACGGGATTAAAGACGGTATCCTCAACGACCCCCGCCAGTGCAAATTCGATGTGGCCAGCTTGTTGTGCAAGGGCGAGAAAACAGACGCCTGCCTTAGCAAGGAGCAACTGGCGGCGGTCAAGGTTGTCTATGACGGCCCCAAAGACTCTAAAGGAAATCCATTGTTTTACGGTTTTCCCTTTGGGGGTGAAACCTCCGCTGGGGGTTGGCCGCGCTGGCTGACAGGAGGATTGAAATACCAGGCCAACCTGAATGAGTTCCAGAGCGGCATAGACACCGAGTCTTTCGAGGCCCCCATTGTGCCGAGCATGTTTTATGGCTTCGGCAATGGGATCATGAAGTACTTTGTTTACAATGACCCGGACTGGACCTATAAAAATTATGATTTTGATACGCTCCGTAAAGATTCGGAGCAGGTCGCTGAAACGCTTAATGCCACCAACCCTGATCTGTCCGCGTTTCGAAAACGTGGCGGCAAGCTGATTATCTACACCGGCTGGTCGGACGCTGCTGCGCCGGGACCGGCGATTGTTGGATACTATGAAGATGTCCTGGCACATGACAAGGCTGCGGCCCAAGATGTCCGGTTGTTCATGATGCCCGGCGTTGAACACTGCTTTGGTGGACATGGCCCTTCTTTTGTGAATTTCTTAACCGAGATCGATCAGTGGTTTGAAACCGGCAAAGCACCTGAACAAGCCACCGCCTACTGGCTGGATGAGAATATGCAGCCAAACGGTTCAAGACCGGTTTGTGCCTATCCAAAGACCGCCAAGTATGATGGCAAAGGCGATACACGGGATGCGGCCAGCTTTAGCTGCGTGAGCCCGAACAAGAGCGAGTGATTGGTAAAACCAGGTCATTGTTATTACTGCCTACCTTTTTTCAGTTCAGGCATATTCAGAAACACAGACGAATTCGATTCAATCAATTCTGGAACAGCCGCACTCGCCTGTTGCTGCAGCTCAGTGGGTATCTGCGACAGTCCGCTATTGGCC
>CP070646.1:2016447-2019840 GCA_020354435.1 Gammaproteobacteria bacterium | reverse complement strand
AAATCCTGGTCGT
This sequence comes from Gammaproteobacteria bacterium, assembly GCA_020354435.1. Lineage (GTDB taxonomy): Bacteria > Pseudomonadota > Gammaproteobacteria. Next base: position 2,019,827 of record CP070646.1, on the reverse strand, counting down.
CGACGATTTCTTCCTGCAGGCAGGCGGCCGCCTCGTTCAGAAAACGATATATCAGCCGATTCTGGATCGTTTTCTGATCGCCCAGATTGGCATCCTTGTCCTTGACCGGCTTGCCTTTGCGATATTCGTAAAATCCACGCCCCGATTTCTTGCCGAGTTGTTTATTGTCGACGAATTTTTGCAGCCCTGCGGGTACCTCGATGGCGAAAGCCTCGGACAGGTTTTGCGCGACCGAATGGCAGATATCCAGACCCACGGTATCGGCCAGTTCGACCGGTCCCATCGGCATGCCGAAGTCGGTTGCCGCCTTGTCGATCGCTTCGGCTGCAACACCTTCGTCATACAGGGTAAAGGCTTCCACCAGGTAGGGCATCAGGATACGGTTGACCAGGAAACCGGGCGAACTTCTGACCGGTAGCGGCAGCTTGCCGATATGCTGGGTAAAGGCGATGGCCTGCTGGATGGTTGCTTCCGAGGTAGACTCGGTGCGCACGATTTCGACCAGCGGCATCATCGCGACCGGGTTGAAGAAATGCACACCGACCAGGCGGTCGGGTTCCTTCAGCACCGTGGCCAGGGCTTCCAGCGGAATACTGGAAGTATTGGTCGCCAGCACTGCACCCGGTTTCATGCGCGGTTCGAGGTCGCGGAAAATCGCGTGCTTGGCCTCGACGTCCTCGAAGATAGCCTCGATAACGACATCGGCTTTGGCGACACCATCACCCTGGATGTCGGGAACCAGGCGATCGAGCGCGGCATTACGTTCGGCCGTGGTCTTGAGCCGCTTGGCGTACTGTTGATGAGCGCGCCTGAAGGCGTTGCCGAGATACTTCGCCTCGCGGTCCTGCAAGGTAACGTTAAATCCACGCAACGCGCACCAGGCAGCGATATCGCCACCCATGGTGCCGGCGCCGATGACATGCACGTGTCGCGGACTAAAGGATTTCTTGTCGCCGAGCCCCTTCAGGCGCGTCTGCAGTAGAAATACGCGCACCAGGCTGCGTACCTTGTCGCCCTGGATCAGGCGCGCCACCGAGTTTGCTTCCTCTTCCATCATTCGCTTGCTGTTGCCGTAATAAGCGGCCCAGACATCGAGGATTGCGTAGGGAGCAGGGTAGTGCTGCCGAGGCGCCTTCTTGGCGACCTGTTTTTTCATGAATTGCGCCAACAGGTTGCGAATACCCGGCAGAGACAGGATGCGGCCGAGTAGTGGCAATTTCTGTTTTGCCGGTGGCGACAGCACTATCTGGCGCGCGGCGCGCTCGATCTGGCGCTGCGGCTGAGCGCTGTCGACCAGGCCAATCGCGCGCGCGCTACGTGCCGTCAGGTTACGCCCGCTCAGCATCATTTCCAGCGATTTCAATGGGTTGATAATCGCCGTGGAACGCACCACGCCGCCGTAGGCCGGATGGATGCCGAGCTTGACCTCGGGCAAACCGATGCGGGTAGAGGGATCGTCGAGCGCGACCCGGTAGTCGCAGGCCAGCGCCAGCTCGGTGCCACCGCCCATGCAAAAACCCTCGATCAATGCAAGAGTTGGGCAGGGCAGCGCTTCGATGCGGCTGAACAGGGCCTGTCCGCGCTTGATCATGATCAACGCTTCCTGGGTCGTGGTGACGTCGAGAAATTCCTTGACGTCGGCGCCGGCAATAAATCCGCGCGGTTTACCCGAGCGGAAAATAACCGCCTTCGGCGGATTATTGCCGATTTCGTCCAGCAGGCTGTCCAGCTGTTCCAGCACCGGTACCGACAAAACATTGGTGTCGGTACCTTTTTTATCCAGGATCACCCACAGGATGCCATCGTCGTCGCAGTGACTGTGCCAGTCGACAATCGGCGTCGTCATGAGACACTCCTTTCGATCAGCATTGCGCCGCCCTGGCCGCCACCGATGCACAGCGAAGCGATACCGGATTTCGCATTATTCTGCTGCAGCACCCTGGCCAGGTGCAGAACGATGCGCGCGCCGCTGGTGCCGACCGGATGTCCGAGGGCAATGGCACCGCCGTGAATATTGAGCCGTTCGGCCGGAATTTCACCGACCGCGGAGCGCAGGCCGAGCTCTTGCTTGCAATAATCCTTGTCCTTGAGCGCGGCGATCACGGCCAGTACCTGGGCAGCGAAGGCTTCGTTGATTTCCCAGTAATCGATATCGGCAATCTTGAGCCGCTGCGATTTCAGCAGGGGCGCGATTGCGTGAGCCGGGCCGAGGCCCATTTCCGCCGGCGTCAACGCCGCCCACTCGGTGCTGACCAGGCGCGCCATCACCGGCAGGTCATATTTCTTCACCGCGGCTTCGCTGGCCAGCACCAGCGCCGCGGCGCCGTCGGTGATCTGCGAGCTGTTGCCCGGTGTTACCTGGCCATAAGGTTTGTCGAAAGCAGGGCGCAGGCGGGCAAGTTTTTCCACCGACGAATCAGGCCTTACGCCGTCATCGATTTCGTGCACATTGCCCTGAGCGTCGTAAACCGGCACGATTTCGTCGAGTTCGCCGTTTTCCTGTGCCTGATGCAGTTTAAGGTGGCTATCGACTGCAAACTGGTCCATTTGTTCGCGTGTTATGCCAAAGCGCCACGCAATCTGTTCAGCGGTTTGGCCCATGTTGAGTCCGACCACCGGATCGGTCAATCCCTTGAGTAGGGCGATTACCGGTGCCAGCATGCGCGGGCTGAAACGCGTCAGCAGCCTGAGGCGCTGGCCGATCGACTTTGCCGACCACCAGTCGGCAAGCCAGTCGACCATTTTCGGATGCAACAGCAGCGGCGCGTGACTCATGGATTCGATACCGCCGGCGAGCACGAGATCGGAACGTCCGCTTGCAATCGACATTGCCGCATTATCCAGCGCCTGCATGCCGGAGGCGCAGTTGCGCTGTACGGTGTAAGCCGGCACCCGGTCGCCACAACCGAGTCTCAGCGCGACGATGCGCGAGAGATTGGCCTCGTCGGGACCCGGCATAGTCGAACCGAAAATGACTTCATCGAATTCGTCAGGTTCGAACGGCATGCGCAACAGTAGCGAACGTGCGGCGTAAATGCCGAGATCGGCGTGTTTGAAAGGTCCGGGTTTGCCGCGTGCTTTCAGAAACGGCGTGCGTTTGCCGTCGACCAGGTAAACCGGCCTGGCGTATTTTTTGTTGCTAGCTGCCATGATGGATCTCGGCTCGGCGGAAGCCTAACTATAACGTAAAAATGTCAATCATAAAGCATGGGAAATTAGTTTTGAATTGAAACTTTTAATTGTGTGTATTGAGAATCAACTCGTCCGCCGTTTAATCCGTATTCCGATATATATGCGCATAATGTATATTATGTAAAGTTAATTAATAAACCTCCAACAGCCGCGCCCCCTTTCCCCAAATTCATGAAGGCGATTGCGGT
>CP070646.1:2014101-2016347 GCA_020354435.1 Gammaproteobacteria bacterium | reverse complement strand
CGCCCTGGTTTATTTTTGCCGGCAAAAACGGATCGGCAATCGACGGACGGGCTGCGCCGATAAAATCCTGCACGCCGCGTTTAATCTGGCTGAGCATCGTATCCGGCGAAGTAAAGCGGCCGACGCTGACGACCGGTTTCGACGTCAGCGACTTGACCTGGCCGGCGTATTTTTCCTGGTAACCCTCGTCGGAAAAACGCGAACTGCAGGAATCGTTGCCGAGACTGCCGCCGAGCGCAATGTCCCACAGGTCGGGTAACTCGCCGAGGTATTCGATGATACGCCGGCCATCGCCATCGCTGGTGATACCCTGGTCGCCGTGCAGTTCGTCGATCGCCAGGCGTACCGCAACCGCGCAACTGTCGCCGACCGCTTCACGCGTATCCTCGATCATTTCACGCAGCAGTCGTGCGCGTTTCTCGAAGCTGCCGCCGTAGGCATCGCTGCGCTGGTTGGTCAACGGCGACAGGAACTGAAACGGCAGGTATTCGTGGCCGGCATAGACGTAGACAATATCGAAACCCGCCTGCTGCGCGCGCAATGCCGCCTCGCGTTGCCAGCGACGAAGCTCGGTAATGTCATCGAGTTCCATGCCTTTGACCTGGCTTGGACCGAGGTATTTCGTCGAGCCGGCAATCGGCGCCAGTGCCGGTTCACGAGTGCCGCGGTTGTTCGAATGAAAACCGCCATGCCAGAGCTCGATGCCGGCCAGGGAACCGTGAGCATGGATCGCATCGCAGGTCATTGCAAGCTGCTCGGTATCCTCGTCATCCCACAGGCTTAGATAGGCGTAGGGGGTTTCGTCCGAGCTCGGATGAATCGAACAATACTCGGTACAGACCACACCCCAGCCGCCTTCGGCCTTGATTGCGCGTAACGCGGCCGAGCTGTTGGGCCGCATATTGCCCATACCGGTAGCATGCGGGGTTTGATAAAAACGGTTGGGCGCGGTCACGGGACCGATTCTGACCGGCTCGAACAGAATGTCGTATCGAGGATTTCTGGGCATCGGAGCAGGCTCACCGGGTTTGTCTTGTTGAACGATCGTACAACAAGAGGTAGAATCATGCAATCTAAATCTATCCCGATAGAGAGCCGAGCATGTCGAAACGCACCATCGCTTATCGCCGCAAAACCGCCGAGCAGCGTCAACAGGAATTGATCGCTGCCGGTATCACCTGTCTCGGAAAGGGCGGCATTTCGGCGTTTACGATCGACCGGATTTGCCGCGAAGCAAACGTTTCGCGCGGGCTGGTTAACCATCATTTCAAGTCCAAGGAAGATTTGCTGGTGCGAATCTATGCTGAAATGACAGCGCATCTGGTCGACGATATGGCGCAATCCGACGCGCGCGCGCAATTGTTGTCGATCGTCGAAACTAGCTTCGCTGCCAGCAGCTTCAATACCTCGAACCTGCGTGCCTGGCTTGCGATCTGGGCCGAGGTCGGCAACAACGAGGCCTTGAGCGCGCTGCATCGCAGCCGCTACCATAGCTATACGATTAGGATTGCGGCCGCGCTCGACGATATCGCCGCGTCGAAGGGTTTTCCCATTAATAGCACGAGCCTTGCACGTCAGGTGGTCGCTCTGATCGACGGTCTATGGCTCGAGTATTGCCTGCATTCAGAGGGCTTCAGCCTCGCTGACGCGAAACAGGATTGCCTCGATCTGTTACTCGCGTACGGTATCGATTTGACAGGTGTCTCGATCGCCGCAGGAGCCGATCGATGAGCCGTCGACCGGCCAGTTTTCGCGCCGCGCTGTTGTCGTCATGGGCGATTCTGCTCGGTTTCGGCATCCTCATGCTCGGCGATGGCCTGCAGGGTACGCTGCTCGCGGTGCGCGCCGACCTCGAGGGTTTCAGCGCGACCCTGACCGGTCTCGTAATGTCGACCTTTTACGCCGGTTTTCTGCTGGGCTCGATCATGACGCCACGGATCACGATTAAGGTCGGGCATATCCGCGTATTTGCCGCCTATGCCGCGCTGTCCTCCGCCGCGATCCTGGTGCATGCAGTGTTCATTAACGTGCCGGTCTGGATCGCGATGCGCCTGGTCAGCGGATTCTGTTTTGCCGGGCTCTACATCGTCGCCGAGAGCTGGTTAAACGACCGCGCCAGCAACGAAACCCGGGGCAAATTGTTGTCGCTGTACATGGTCGTGACCTATATCGGCGTTGGTGCCGGACAGCTGCTATTGAACCTGGCCGATCCGGTCCAGTTTCAATTGTTCATCCTGGTATCGATT
>CP070646.1:2011401-2014001 GCA_020354435.1 Gammaproteobacteria bacterium | reverse complement strand
CAATGATTTCTTACCTGCTGGCGGTTGAAACCATATCGGTAAGCCTGGCGGTGTTACTACTGTACCTTTATCCCCTGCTGGTGCTCGCCTACGCCATCGTCAGGCGTCAGCTGCACCCTTCGGCTGCACTCATTGGCCTTTTTGTCGGTGCCTTTACCGGTCTCTACCTGGCCCTTTCCGGCGGCGAGATGACGCTCGATCCGGGCGGGATTACGTTTGCCGCGGCGGCCAGCTGCGGCGCGGCCTTTACTTTTATCTGCGGCGCGCGCGTGGCGCCGGCGATGTCGCCGCTGTTGATGACCTTCTGGATTAATGCCATCGGGCTGCTGATGATTTTACCGCTGATGATCGGCGAGCTCGCCCTGCCCGCCGCCGGCGGCGGCCTGTTGGCACTGCTGCTGGCGACGGCGTTTTACCTGGTCGCCATACTAAGCCAGTTCGAGGCGCTGGCGCGGCTGCCGGCCGCACGCGCGGCCTTTTTGCTGAACCTTGAGCCCGTGGTCTCGATCCTGCTGGCACGACTGGTGCTGAGCGAAACGCTCAGCCTGATTCAGGCCAGTGGCGTGATTCTCGTCATTTCGATGATTATCCTGTCGCTGCGTTTCAGGCCCGCGACTGCTTGATCCGGCAATCGGAATCGGGCAAGGTCGCATTATTTAACAGGGGGATTTCGACATGACCAGGGCAATTCGCATTCATCAGACCGGCGGGCCGGAAGTACTGCAGTGGGAAGAGGTCGAGGTCGGCGATCCCGGACCCGGGCAGGTACGGCTGCAACAAAAAGCCTGCGGCCTGAATTACATCGACGTTTACGGTCGCAGCGGCATGTATCCGGTCGGTGACTTGCCGGCCGTGCTGGGCATGGAAGCGGTCGGCATGGTCGACGCGCTCGGTGCCGATGTCGACGGGCTGGCCGTCGGCGACCGCGTCGCCTATCCGATGACGCTCGGCGCCTACGCCGAGGCGCGCCTGATCGATGCCGACAAACTGGTCAGGATTCCGGACTCGATCAGCGATGAAACCGCCGCGGCGATGATGCTGAAGGGCCTCACCGCGCATTACCTGCTGTTCAGGACTTACCCTGTCCAACCCGGCGACAGTATCCTGGTTTACGCCGCCGCCGGTGGCGTCGGTCTGATTCTGTGTCAATGGGCAAACCTGCTGGGCGCCAACGTGATCGGCTGCGTCGGCTCGGAGGAGAAAGCCGAACTTGCGCGCGCCAACGGCTGCCACCATCCAATCCTGTATCGCGACGAGGATATCGCCAGCCGGGTACGCGAGATTACTGACGGCAAAGGCGTCGCCGCGGCTTACGACTCGATCGGCAAGGCCACTTTCGAGGCTTCGCTGGATTCGCTGCAACCGTTTGGCGTGCTGGCCACCTATGGTAACGCCAGCGGGCCTGTCGACCCCTTCAGCCCACTCATTCTGGCGGCAAAAGGCTCGCTTTACGTCACGCGACCGACGTTGGCAACACATATCTCCACGCGTGAACTGCTGATGGAAGGTGCAGAGCGCCTGATCGACGTGGTCGCGAGTGGACAGGTGCGGATCAGCGTCAATCAAACCCTGCCGCTGGCGCAATGCGCGGAAGCACATCGCCGACTCGAAGCACGAGAAACCACCGGTTCGACGGTCCTGAATATTTAAGAAAACTGTCATACCAGTACAGTTTTAAAACAAGCCTAAATCTTTCGATTCAGGCTTTTTCAGGTTTCATTTCCGGCTGTTAAAAACTCCTTGATCGGATCGGAATTTATCAATTTTATTATATATAAATCAATAGTTTATATTATAATTCATCAATTCGCCAAAAAGCGTCATTTTGGTGGCGTGATGCACCGCACAATCCGCCTGTGAAGTGCTTCACAATTCGATTTTTCAGAGCAATCTGTTACGCTTAACTGTTATGTAATAATTTTAAAAAAACTGGATCTGTTACTATTGTGGCCGCCTCCTATACTTCTCGGTATTGATTAACAGCGCTGCCGGATTCATACCCCCGGGCAGCATTTTTACAGGAGCAAGACCATGAGCACTTTAAAAGCGAAACAATTCCATCTGATCGAAGACATGGACATCGCCGCACTGACCCTGGCCGCGGTAGAACGAGTCGAGGCAGTCGCGGTTAAAGTTCAAACCGTTGTCGGCACCTGGATTCGCCGCAGCAACGAACGCCGCCACCTGGCGATGATGAACGAGCACCTGCTGAACGATATCGGTCTGTCGCCCTACGAAGTTCAGAAAGAAACCGCCAAATTCTTCTGGCAGCAGTAATCCTTTCAGACGTAATCCCCCTTTCGCCGGTGCAGACCTAAAGGCTTGCACCGGTTTTTTTATTACTGACCGTGGGTAAAGATCGAGACCGGTGATTTGCCCGGAACCAGAGTTCTCGACAGCTATGACCGCAGTTATTGCCTCAGGCGATAGCCGGTTTTGAACATCCACCAGACCAGCGTCAGGCAGGCAAGCAAAAACAGGCTGATCATCGCCAGGCTGATGCCGACGTCGACATCGGCAACCTCGAAGAAACTCCAGCGAAAACCGCTGATCAGGTATAACACGGGATTGAACAGGGTTACCGTCTGCCATACCGGCGG
>CP070646.1:2002275-2011301 GCA_020354435.1 Gammaproteobacteria bacterium | reverse complement strand
CACCCTGGCCGCCCCCCTGAGGGATCACGATGTCACCGTAACCGAATTTCGCGCCGATGCCATCATGTGCGCGTGGACGGGAGACGAATCGGATCCCGAAATACGCAGGAAACCCATCCTCGCTTCATTGCAGGCCGCCGACGCGATCGAGGATTTCAAGGCCCGGCACGATGCCTTCGAAACCTCCCTCAGAATCGGCCTGGAAGTGGGTGAGGTTTACGTCGGGCATTCCGGCGGCGGCGGTCATTTCGTTTACAGTATCGTTGGCGACTGCGCCAACACGGCCTCGCGTATCGAAGGGCTGAACAAGCACGTGGGTTCACAGATTCTCGCCACCGAAGCGACACTCAATGGCATCGATGGATTACTGCTTCGGCCGATCGGTGATTATGTTTTTGTCGGCAAGACGGCGCCGCTCGCAATTTTTGAAATTCTCAGTCTCAGCAGCGAAGCCAGTGCGCAGCAAAATGAACTGTGCGAACGTTTTGCGCGAGCAATCGACCTGTTCAGGAAAAACGACTTTAAAGCGGCTTCGAAGGAGTTTCGCTCAATCCTGAAAAGTTTTCCGCATGATGGCCCGGCTCGCTTTTTCGCCTCCCAGTGCCAGGCGCGACTGAAGGCAGACTCGTTACCGGAAAACCCCCACGTTATCAACATGGCGCAAAAATGAGACGCGCTGCCAGGCACCCACCGGTTGGAGCACAAGGGATTCGAAACCCGCCGCTCCTAAACGACTGATCTGCCGTGGGAAAAAACCGTTTCGATGCCGCGATCAGGCGTACCCGGTACCAGTTGCGACAGCAGCAGCGAGGCCAGCGCGATCAACGCGCCGATGATGAACACCAGCGGCGGTGACGCCACCCATACCAGGCCAAGCACGAACGGCAGAACGACCGCGGCGATGTGGTTGATCGAAAACGAAACACCGGCGGTCGAGGCCATGTCGGCCGGATCTGCGATTTTTTTCAGATAGCTCTTGAGCGCGATCGCCATCGCGAAAAAAACGTGATCGAGAATATACAGCGCCGACGCGAACCAGGCGCTTTCGGCGAAAGCGTAGGCGGTAAAAATACACACCAGCCCGCCATACTCGAGCGATAAGGTGCGCTTTTCACCCCAATAGCTGACCAGCCGTCCGATACGCGGCGCCAGGTAAATCGTCAGCACGCCGTTGACCAGGAAAAGCAGCGACATCTGCGCCACCGTGAAGCCGAACTTTTCGACCATCAGGAATCCCGCGAAGACGACGAAAATCTGTCGCCGCGCGCCCGACAGAAAGGTCAGCAGATAGTAAAGCCAGTAGCGCCTGCGCAGCACCATGGTCTTGTGCTGATCGGCCTCGCCCTTGAAATGCGGGCAGCCGAAGTACATCAGCGCCGCGATCAGCAGCGTGCCGATACCGAACAGCAGGTAGATCCACAGGTAGCTTAGCTTGAGCCACTCGACCATCACGAATAACAGCGCGAATACCGCCAGCCCGACAAAGGATCCGACCGCCAGTATCCGTCCCAGCACCAGCGGCAGGCGCTGCGCGCTGATCAACTGCAGCGACAGCGACTGCATGATGGTTTCGGCGTAGTGAAAACCCACCGACATCAACACCGTGGTGAAGTAGAGACCGATCACGCTGGGTAACATTCCGGTTATCGCGGTGCCGATGCCGAGCGCCAGCAGCGAGACGAAAGCGATGGTTTGCTCGCGCATCACCAGCAGCAGGAAAACAACCGCAAAAGCGAGAAACCCCGGCACTTCGCGCAGACTTTGCAGAATACCGATCTCGATGCCGGTGAAGCCGGCCTGCTCGATCGAGAAGTTGTTGATCAATGCCTGCCAGGCGGCAAAGCTGATCGGCACCGCTGCGGCAAACAGGTATAAAAAGATCTCCGGTTTCTGCAGTTGCTGCTTTAACATGCGCGGATTCTGATGTTTTGACGACAATTAATCAATGCATGCCTTCCTGTTCGGTTTTTCCCTGGGCTTTTCGCTGATCCTTGCGATCGGCGCGCAAAACGCTTTCGTGCTCAAACAGGGGCTGAAAAACGAGCATGTATTCCTGGTCTGCCTGATTTGCGCGCTGTCCGATGCGCTCCTGATTCTGATCGGGGTCAGCGGTTTCCACGTGCTGGTGGCCTCGTTTCCGTCGCTGGTACTAATTGCCCGCTACGGCGGCGCGGCATTCCTGCTGGTTTACGGTCTGCTCAGTTTCCACAAGGCGCTGCGCCTGCAGCACGGGCTGCAGCCGAGCCAGATCAGCAGCAACAGCGCCTGGCAGGCAGCGTTGACCTGTCTCGCCTTTACCTGGCTCAACCCGCATGTTTATCTCGATACCGTGGTATTGCTCGGTTCGGTGTCGACCCAGTTCGGCAATGACGCAGGCTGGTTCGCGGCCGGTGCGATGCTGGCCTCGTTCGTGTTTTTCTACGCCCTGGGTTACGGCGCCGCGCTGCTACGCCCGCTATTCGCCAGGGCCGCAGCCTGGCGGCTGCTCGATTTTCTGATCGGCTGCATCATGTGGGGCATCGCGCTGCGGCTGGTTTTGATGGAGTAACGCCACTGCTCGCTAGCGCGCCGCTTCGAGTTCCGCGCGGGCGCGCTTTACCCTTTGCTGCGTGTCCTCGGGAAGATCGCGGCAATCCTCGCCAAACTGCATCAGGAACTGGGCGTACATACCCTGTTCATACATCGGATTGCTTTCGGCGATGCATTCCTCGCGCGTTGCCAGCACCTGCCGCACCAGTGCCTCGCGGTCGGCGACCGGGTTAAAACTAAAATCCGAGACCAGTTCGATCGTGGTCAGGGTTTCGAGGATGACGCAGGCCTTGGCCCAGAATTCGGCAAAAGACTGGCGCGCAAAATGACGATGAAAGACTTCGCCATTCTCCAGCTCCACCTCGATGAAGGGTTTGCGAAACATCGCGCTACAGGCCCGCACCCTGCTGATTCGGTGTCGCTTCGGTGGCCAGAACACCAGTTCGTCGATGATCGGATTGTCGGCGTAGCGATCCAGCGCCAGGTTCATCGGGGATAACCGTTGCAACTCGACACGTCTCAGGACCCGGCAACAATCGTCTTGTAGTTAGCCAGCAGCCAATCGTGCTGCTCCATGGTTTCGGGTACGCGCAGGCCGCGCATGTGCGACACGTAAGCGAAGGCTTCTTCGGCATCCATGCCGGTATGCAGCAGCACCCCGGCTGCCAGCAGTCCCGAACGGCCGATGCCGGCGCGGCAGTGCACCAGCGTATTGACACCGGCGTTGACCTGGGTGAAAAGCAGCTTCACCATCTGGGAAAAATCTTCGACCGATGGCGGCAATCCCATGTCGGGAATCGGAAACGAGATAAAATCCATCGCATGGGCCTTGACCTCCAGCCGCTCGGCGTCGAGCCCGAGGTTTCTCGCCTCGCTCGGTTCGAGCAATGACACCACCAGCCTGATGCCGAGTTTCGCAATATTCGCCACCGAAGCCGGTGTATTCTCGTCGAGCGTCGGGCAAGCCATGATAGCGAGAAATCCATCGCCCATGGTCCCGACCTTGTACATTTCAGCCTGAATCATCCTGTTACATCGCAGCCATCAGAAAAGCGGTTATCAATGGATGGGTAATGCCGTGCAGTGCCGAACGTTCGGGCTGAAAGGCGGTCCCGATAAAAAATCCATGATCGTCGAGTTCAAAAGCGCGCGGGTCTCCGTTGCCGTCCTGCGCGCAAAAATGCAATCCGGTGCCGGCAAAAACCGCCACGTAATCCGGATTGACCCCGTATCCACAGTTATACTCTTCCACGATCCGATGCGTCTGATAAATTTGCGCGAGTCGGGAACCGGCCTGCAGATAAACCGTATCGGTTTGTGCGGACAGTCTACAGGAGAGTGCAGTAATCAAAGGCATTGAAGTCTCGGGGTTATCCTCACTGCTGTCCGCATGGGTAAAGCCGAGCACGTTGCGCGCATACTCGAGCACCGCGTGCTGGTAACCGGCGCAGGTGCCGAGAAACGGCAAACCGGTTTCACGCGCGAAGCGGATCGCGGTGATCACCGCCTCGGCAGCGGCGTAGGGGCTCAGCGGCACGCACCACAGGGCGTCGACAGCGGCCAGCGCCGTCTGATCGACCTCGCTACTGTGTATCCACAGCGGCTCGGCCTCGGTGGCCAGCGCCAGCGCCGAGGCGGCCAGCGCCTGCGGAATAGCCTGGTGCGCGACCACGCTCGCGTCGTAATCCCCTACCAGCGCAATTTTCATAACGACATCCCCGACTACTGCCTAGCTCGGTCGCTTTTCCATGAATACGCTCAACGGATCGGGCAGGTAACTGCCAAAGGGGCCGCGCTCCTGATAGCCGAGCTTGCGGTACAGGCCCAGGGCTTCGGATTGCCTGACGCCGGTTTCGAGGCGAAACACGGTGACACCGCGATTGCGTAATTCGGTTTCCAGATAATGCATGATCTGGTTGGACAAGCCTCTGCCCCGATACTGATCGAGCACGAAGACGCGCTTGATTTCGGCATATTCACCGTCGTCGCGCATGATCTTGGCGGCGCCGCTGGCGACCAGCCGGCCGTCGATGCGGCCGCCTATGAAAATGACGTTATCGCGCTTCAGATCGGCGCTGCTTTCCAGATGATTACTCTCGGCGGGATAAAGACCGCTGTAAAAAGCATCGGATGCGGCGATCAGCTCGTGCACCTCTTCGCAGTCCGGATCGAGGTATTCAATCTCCATCTCAGGCGTTTTCATTCTCCCCGTTAACATATGAATAGAGAATGGTCTCGCAACGTTCGCTCCAGCCGCGCTTGGCCCAGTAGCGGCGCCCGCTTCGATTGTTCTTCAAAACGTGCACGTGCGATTTCTCTATTCCCTGTGCCTTCAGCGCGTCGAGACAGAGCTCGATCAGGCGGCTGGCAACGCCCTGTCGACGCGTGTCTTCGGCCACGGCCAGGTGTTGAATATAACCACGCCTGGCATCGTGTCCGGCCATGATCGAGCCGACGATACGGTCATCATCTTCGGCGACGAAACTGAGCCCCGGGTTTCGCGCGAGGTATCGGCCGACAGCGCTCTTCGAATCCGCATCGCGCAACAGCAAACCTTCGCAGTCGCACCATAATTGCATGACGGTGTCATGATCGGAAATTTGCATACAGCGATAATTCATACGGTTTATCCAGCGAGCGGCTCATGTTACTGGTTTATCGCGCCGAAGTAACCTGTCGAGCTGGCCGCCATCAGGCATTTCGTAAAATCTCAAAACGCCGCCGGCTTCAGGCTCAACGCTGCCGCACAAACATTTACCAGGCGTCATTATGCGTTAAAACTAAAAGTCGGTGCGCCCGTAGAGTTCGTCGAAGGATTGCATGATGCTGTTTCGATAGGCATCGCGCCGTGACAGGCGCCGATACCATTGCATCACGAATTCGGGCTGCTCGACCTCATAGCCCATCTCGAAGTATCGATAGAGACAGACACCACAGGCAATATCGCCGACCGACAGGTGCTCGCCACCGAGGTACGGTTGCCGCTGTAAATGCTGGTCCAGCAGGCGGAAATGCGCCGCCAGTCGCGCGGCCGCGGCTTGCAGCCGGGCCGCATCGCGCGCCGCCGCCGGCGTGCGGTAAAAGCCCCAGAACAATTCTATGAAATCGGGCTGCAGCTTGCACAGCTCCCAGTCCATCCAGCCTTCCGCCTGCGCGCGCTCGGCCGTATTCGAAAACCAAAGGCCAGAATCCTGATGACTGGCCGCCAGGTAACGCAGGATCGTATTCGATTCCCAGATCACCTTACCGGCATCGCGGATCACCGGAATCCGCGCATGCGGATTCAGCGCCAGGAACTCATCGGTTTCGAGTTCGCCTGGCCTGCTGCCGACATCGTAATGCCGGTACTCGAGCCCGAGTTCGGCCAGCATCCACAGCACCTTGAGCACGTTGTAAGCGTTTTTGCGTCCCCACAGTTCCAGCATGTCGTTCCCCGCGTCAGAGTAAAACCGTGCCCTCGATCAGGATATGGGTCTGCCCACCAATGCTGACGTTTCCGCCGTCGAGCGGCCTGATGGCGACACGCCCGATACGATCGATGCAGGTTCCCTGAGCCACGGTCACGGCCCGTGGCAGACGTCCACCGGCCTGCAGCCAGTGCGCCAGCGCCGAATTCAACGAGCCGGTAATCGGATCTTCGCTCATGCCGCTGGAAGGCGCCAGCATACGAACCTCGTAATCGCACTCGGCGCCCGCAGGATGCGCCCCGATAAAGCCGAGCGACCTGAACTCGGGCCAGCGCACACGCGACGGGTCCAGCGCCAGTACCGCTTCGGCACTGTCCAGCTGCATCACCTGGAACACCGGGCCGTTATCGAGTTCCGCGCTGTGCAGAATTCTTTCGGGCGATATTTCCAGGGTGCTGGTGATTGCCGCGAAACTTTCTTTCGACATCGGCCGGATACGGGTCGGCGGCGCGGTAAAGGCAGCCTGTTCGGGATTGCCGATATCGATCTCGACGATGCCGATAGCGCATTCCTGGCGTACGATCCCGCACTGCCCTGGCCGTCCGCCGCCATGCAGCCAGGCGGCGCAACTGCCCAGCGTCGGGTGACCGGCAAAGCGCACTTCGCGAGCCGGAGAAAATATGCGCAGGCGGTAATCGGCACTCGCATCGAGCGGCGGCAGGAGAAAAGTCGTTTCGGCAAGATTGGTCCAGGCGGCAAACCGCTGCATGGTTTGGTCGGACAGGCCATCGCCGTCGAGTACCACCGCAAGCGCATTACCACGGCCCGGCAACGGGCTAAACACATCGCACTGGGTAAACCGGCGTAACTGCATATCTGGGTCTCCATGGGGGCCGTTGCCGAGGCCACAATGGGTTGACGATAACCCGATTGGGCCGCTCTAGTACAGGGTTTCCTTGATATAATCGCGCTAACCCTCATCGTAAGCCTCGGCATCGAACTCCCGCCCGGGAGAGGCACTGAAATGCTGCGCCATCTGTCCGGCGCTCGGCAACGGCTGGTGTTGCACGTGCGCCGCCGGCTGCCAAAGCCTCGACCGCACCAGCGCTTTCTGGCTCTGGTAATAAGCCTTTTGTACATTGACCGACAGTACGTTGCTGGCCGGCCGGCCGTCGATGGCGAAGCTGGCGCACGGCTCGGGATCGACCAAAATTTCGGCACAACCGCTGACGCCAACGGTTTCACCCGCGTTCGGGAGCAGGAAAATAATGCCGACCTGGCCGTTGGCGAGGATATTGCGCATTGAATCGAGCCGGTTGTTGTCGCGGCGATCCGGAATCTTGTTACATTTCGGTGATGCCACGCGCAAAAATCCGGTCGGATCACCGCGTGGCGAACATTCCTGGTGTCAACCGATCACCCCCGGCCCCAATTGGCGGTTACAGGCCCTGCGCAGCCCACGCGTTGCCCTTGATGGTCTATATATATCCTATCAACAGTAAATATTTAACGTTTGATCATACTTACAACTTAAGAAACCACAAGAAGTATGGCGAATAAGTTTCTGTATTTGCTCGAAAAATAAAATTGCCGAGGAAGAATGTGGAATCATTGTAGATGAAACGTCAGTCTGCGATGAGTTTTTCAGCCATTTAACAGCGGCGCAATCCAGACAATGCCGCAGCGAGTGACGACGATGGAGAAACGACCATACAGCAAAAGCCTGCGCGGAAAAATTACCAACCGAACCCTGTCCATCGGCATTATCCCGGTGTTGCTGGTCGGCGTCTTTTCCTGGTTCAGCCTCAACCAGTTGACCTCGAACGCGAACCAGCAACTCGACAAGAGCCGTAACGAATTACTCGATTCGGTGGTCGGTAACAATCTCAGCACGACTTCCGCCCGTATCGTCAGTCAGCTCGACGCATTCATGCTCGAGCGAATCTCGGACGTCGTCGTCTGGGCTTCGGCGCCGATCATCATCCAGGCCGCCAAGACCGCGGCGGAGAAACATAAAAGCGTCGGCCTGGTCGACAAGTCGATCGATGAAATCGAGGCCCTGTTCAAGAAACGCAAGAGCCTCAACGTGTCACCCGCAGCCAACCGTTTCCTGATTCAGCAAATCAGGCGTTCATCGCACTTCGGCGAAGTCTTTTTCACCGACAAGCATGGATTCAATACCGCGCTGACCAATCCCACCTCTGATTTCGTGCAGCGCGACGAAAACTGGTGGAAAACGGCCTGGGAAAACGGCATCTCGGTCGGCGAGGTCGAATTCGACAATTCCGCCGGAATCTGGTCGATCGATATCTCGGTGCGCATCGACGATCCAGCCTCGGGCAGAAGTCTCGGCGTCATGAAGGCGGTTCTTGGCGTAACCCTGATCCAGGAGGTTGCCGATAACGGCGCGCGCGATATCTCCGGCGGCTCCGTTACCGTGCTCAGCAGCGGCGGACAGCTGCTGGCCGAGACCAGCACCAAGCACGACAAGAAACGCATCATGGTCGAGTCGGTAAACATGCGCAACAGCACCGATCCGGCGATTCAGGAAGTATTTTCCGCGCGCAACAGGGGTTATGTGCTGGGATCGAACAATATACTCGGTTACGCCAAGTCGGCCGGTCCCGAGCTGTATCGTACGGTCGTAACCCGCTTCCCGGGATTTAACTGGTCGGTCATCGTAGAGCAACCCAAGTCGATTGCACTGGCGCCGATCGACGGCCTGTCGACAGTACAAAACAGTCTGCAATCGTCGAAACAGCAGGTCATCATCATCCTCGCCGTAGTCGTCGTCATCGTCTTTACCCTGGCGATTTTCGTCGCCGGTATGCTGTCGAAAACGATAACCCGCCCCCTGCTCGACCTGCGCGAGCTGGCGGACTCGGTGAGCAAGGGCGATACCTCGCGCACGATTACGGTTAATTCCGACGATGAAATTCAGGATGTGGCCCAGGCTTTCGAACGCATGCGTACCAGCGTTTCGATCATCATGAAACGCATCAAGGAAATGAAGGCGGGCCGGTAATCGACAATGCAGCGGCAATGCCTGTCATCGGTTTATCCAACACTAACAACGGCGACCGGACCGGT
>CP070646.1:1955364-2002175 GCA_020354435.1 Gammaproteobacteria bacterium | reverse complement strand
GCTCGTGCGCGCCGTCCATGGCGCGCAACGTTCTGAAAAATCCACCCGAAGTCAGCTGCATAGATGTCTAACTTTGAAAGTTCCTTCGATACTTGTTGTTGCCCGATTGCTTCGAGGGGGCCAGAGCCCGTTTTTCGAAGCTTTTTGTCCAAGAGAAAAAAGGGCGGGCGAAAAACGGGGTCCGACCCCAGGTGTTCAAACGTTGGGAAAGTCGGGGTCGGACCCCGATTTCCGCGAGAATTTCCTTTCTAGCTCCAAGGGTGCCGGAAATCGGGCTCTGACCCCGTCGAAGCGAACAATGAAAAATCCCAACCCGAGGCCGATATCCCGAGCAACCAGCGGCTGTCTTATCCGGGACCGATATCTCCTGCGCTGGCCTGGATGATCGAGAGCGCCGCGGTGGCCGCGGTTTCCATGCGCAGCACGCGCGGTCCCAGACTTGCGGGTCGAAAGCCGGACTCTTGCGCCATATCGATCTCGTGCGCATTGAGACCGCCTTCCGGTCCGAGCAAGATGCTGACGGACGGCAGCGGCGACCGCAGTGCCGCGGTGAGTGGTTCACCGTCGAAATCGAGCAGCAGCTTGAGTTCGTGTTTCGCTTCATTGATTGCCTGTTGAAGCTGAAGGTGGAAGACGATTTCAGGCAAAACGGCGCGGCCGCATTGTTCGCAGGCGCTGATCGCGACGCCGCGCCAGTGGTTCAGCTTTTTTTCCTGCGCTGTCGATTTCAGGGGTGACTGGGTGCGCTCGGCGTTGAATATTGAAATCCGGTTAACGCCGAGTTCGGTGGACTTCTGGATCATCCAGTCGATATGGTCGGTTCGCCCCAATCCCTGAATGATTTCGCTGTGAAGTGCCGATTCGGTCGCCAGTGGATGTGTCGCTCCGATTTCGGCCCTGAAGGCCTTACCGTCGGCAACGAGCCGGGCTTCGTAATCGATTGGCTGGCGGCCGTCGAACAAAAAAAATGCCGCGCCTGGTTTCAGGCGCAGCACGTTTTTCAGGTAATGACACTGGGTCCGGTCCAGATCGATCACCTGCCCGCTGGCAAGCTCGGCGCCGATGTATACGCGGGTGGTCCGCATCGGCGAAACCGGGGCCTAGTAGCGGTAGTTTTCGGGCTTGTACGGGCCCTCGACCTTGACACCGATGTAGTCAGCCTGTTCCTGGCTCAGCGTTGTCAGCTTGGCGCCAATTTTTTCCAGGTGCAGTCGCGCTACTTCTTCATCGAGGTGCTTGGGCAGCACGTAAACTTCGTTCTGGTACTTGCCCGGATTGCAGAAGATTTCCATCTGCGCCAGCACCTGGTTGGTGAAGGAATTCGACATGACGAAACTCGGGTGGCCGGTGGCGCAGCCGAGGTTAACCAGCCGACCCTCGGCCAGCAGAATGATGCGGCGGCCGTCGGGGAAGATGATGTGATCGACCTGGGGCTTGATGTTTTCCCAGTCGTAACCCTTCATTTCCGCGACCTGGATTTCATTGTCGAAGTGGCCGATGTTGCAGACGATGGACTGATCCTTCATCTGTTCCATGTGGTCCTTGCGGATGACGTTGAGGTTGCCGGTTGCGGTTACGAAGATGTCGGCCTGCGAACAGGCTTCATCCATGGTGACCACGCGGAATCCTTCCATCGCCGCCTGCAGCGCGCAGATAGGATCGATCTCGGTGATCCAGACGGTCGCGCCAAGGCCCTTGAGCGATTGCGCGCAACCCTTGCCGACGTCGCCATAGCCCAGTACCAGTGCAATCTTGCCGGCGACCATGACGTCGGTGGCACGCTTGATGCCGTCGACCAGCGACTCGCGGCAACCGTAGAGGTTGTCGAACTTGGACTTGGTCACCGAATCGTTGACGTTGAAGGCCGGGAACGGCAGTTCGCCATTGGCCTGCATCTGGTACAGGCGATGTACGCCGGTGGTGGTTTCCTCGGTCACGCCACGAATATTTTGCAGGATATTCGAGTACCAGTCAGGCGATTCGGCCAGACGCTCGCGGATGGCGGCGAAAAGAATGGTTTCTTCCTCGCTGCCCGGATTGTCGAGCACGCTGATATCTTTCTCCGCCTTGCTGCCGAGGCTGATCAACATGGTCGCGTCGCCGCCATCGTCGAGGATCATGTTCGGCGTACCGCCGTCGTGCCATTCCATGATGCGATGGGTATATTGCCAGTATTCTTCCAGCGACTCGCCCTTGACGGCGAATACCGGTATGCCGTCATCGGCAATCGCGGCGGCGGCATGATCCTGGGTGGAAAAGATGTTGCACGAGGCCCAGCGCACTTCGGCGCCGAGCGCGACCAGGGTTTCGATCAGAACCGCGGTCTGAATGGTCATATGCAGGGAACCGGCGATGCGGGCGCCCTTCAGTGGTTGCTCGGCACCGTACTTGCCGCGCAACGATACCAGGCCCGGCATCTCGGTCTCGGCAATGGCGATTTCCTTGCGGCCCCAGTCGGCCAGCGAAAGGTCGGCAACCTTGAAGTCCTGTTTGATTACATCTTGGGGAGTTGCATTCATAAATAATCTCCAGAGTTATTTATGAGCGCCGTTGGAATCATTCTGTGGGCGAGCCTGGCAGTGTTCCCGCATACCCCACCAGCCTTCTACCGCGGACGGCGATATACACGTCCTGCCGGGCCGTACTCGCGACGAACGCTGGTTAGGTATGCGGGCAGTGCTGTCGCAGCGCTCCTCGCACACAGAACCCCGCATAGTTGCGGGGAACCGAGTAGTTTAGCTATATACGCGGGGCTGTCAATTTGGATCAGGCCTGCTTGGGCGGCAGTCCGGGATTAAAGGCCCGCGTCGGACTTCAGCGCCTCGGCCTTGTCGGTGCGTTCCCAGCTCAGATCGAGATCCTCGCGCCCGAAATGGCCATAGGCCGCGGTCGGCTTATAGATGGGACGGAGCAGGTCCAGCATCGCGATCAGGCCCTTCGGGCGCAGATCAAAATGATCGCGAATCAGCTGGATGATGCGCTCGTCGGCGATCGCACCGGTACCGAAGGTATCGATGCTGATGGAAGTCGGTTCGGCCACACCGATGGCATAGGAAACCTGGATCTCGCAGCGCTCGGCGATACCGGCGGCGACGATATTCTTGGCGACGTAACGTGCGGCATAGGCAGCCGAGCGGTCAACCTTGGAAGGATCTTTGCCGGAGAAAGCACCGCCACCATGTCGCGCCATGCCGCCATAGGTATCGACGATGATCTTGCGTCCGGTGAGGCCGGCGTCGCCGACGGGACCGCCGATAACGAAACGGCCGGTCGGATTGACGTGAATGTTCTCGTTTTTGCATTCGGCAAGCCAGGCTTCGGGCAGTATCGGCTTCAAAATGGTGTCGATCACGCCTTCGCGCAGCGTCGCCATGTCGACCGATTCCTTGTGCTGGGTTGACAGTACCACGGCCTCGAGGCCAACCGGCTTATGATGTTCGTAACGCAGCGTGACCTGGCTTTTGGCGTCGGGTTGCAGCCAGTCGAGTTCGCCCGACTTGAAGACTTCGTGCTGGCGGCGAACCAGTCGATGGGCATAGGTAATCGGCGCCGGCATCAGTACGTCGGTTTCGCTGCAGGCATAGCCAAACATCAGGCCCTGGTCGCCGGCGCCCTGTTCCTTGTCATCGCCCTCGTCGACGCCCATGGCGATGTCGCCGGACTGTTTACCGAGACCGGTCAGGACCGCGCAGGTCTTGCCATCGAAGCCACATTCCGGATTGTCATAACCGATTTCACAGACCGTATCGCGCACCAGCGCTTCCATGTCGACCTCGGCATTGGTCGTGATCTCGCCGGCCAGTAACACCAGGCCCGTCTTGACCAGAGTTTCGCAGGCTACCCGGGAGCGTGGATCCTGTGTCAGCAGGGCATCGAGCACGGCATCGGAGATCTGATCCGCCATTTTGTCCGGATGACCGCCTGAGACCGACTCGGAAGTAAAAATGTATGAACCCGACATATGCTTGTTCCGCCCTTAGGTTAAAAAAGGCGCATTATATATGTAAGACAAATCAAAATAACAGCCTTGATTAATATGCCTATATAAAAGCTGGATACCCATAAAAGTTTTTATGAGTTGCTGTCGTTTTGCATTTACGAGAGAATAGCCCGCCTTGCCGAGAACGCGTCGTACATAGTGGTGAATGTAAATTACCGGCCGGATCGGTAATTGAGCATGTGTGGCCATAATTACTCATTGTTAATCAATAGCTTATGTTAAAAACTTCGGTTTCGGGGGCGATCAATGTCATCTCGTAAAATGCTTGCCAACGCGATTCGGGTTCTCAGCATGGATGCCGTGCAGAGAGCCAATTCCGGCCATCCGGGGGCGCCCATGGGGATGGCGGATATAGCCGAAGTCCTTTACAACGACTTTATGCGTCACAATCCGGCAAACCCGGAGTGGAGCGACCGCGATCGTTTTGTCATGTCGAACGGGCATGGCTCGATGCTGCCTTACTCGGTGCTGCACCTGACCGGCTACGATGTCACCATCGAGGACCTGAAAAACTTTCGCCAACTGCATTCGAAGACACCGGGGCATCCCGAGTATGGCTACGCACCCGGTATCGAGACCACCACCGGTCCGCTCGGGCAGGGCATCAGCAATGCCGTCGGCATGGCCATTGCCGAGCGCGCGCTGGCGGCAGAATTCAACCGCGACGACTTCGATATCGTCGATCATTTCACCTATGTTTTCCTCGGCGATGGCTGCATGATGGAAGGTATTTCCCACGAATCCTGCTCGCTCGCGGGCACCCTCGGGCTGGGCAAGCTGATCGCGTTCTGGGACGACAACGGCATTTCGATCGACGGCAAGGTCGAGGACTGGTTTCTCGACGATACGCCAAAACGTTTCGAGGCTTACGGTTGGCACGTGGTCGAGGTCGACGGCCACAATGCCGACGAAATCAAGATCGCGATCGAGGCGGCGCGCGCGATTACCGCGAAGCCATCGCTGATCTGCTGTAAGACGATCATCGGTTTCGGCTCGCCCAACAAGGCAGGCGGGCACGCTTGCCACGGTGCGCCACTGGGCGAAGAAGAAGTCGCGCTGGCGCGCATCGAGTTGAACTGGGAACACGAACCCTTCGTCATCCCGGACCAGGTTTACAGGAGCTGGGATCATCGCGAAAGGGGTCAGGCGCAGGAAGACGCCTGGCAGCAGAAGTTCGACGGGTACAGGGCCGAGCATCCGGAACTGGCGGCAGAATTCGAACGCCGTATCAACCGTGAACTGCCTGAAAACTGGGAACAGGCGTCGCAGGCGTTTATCGCCGAGGTTGACGAGACCGCAGAGGACAAGGCCACGCGCCAGGCTTCGCTGGCGGCGATCGAGGCTTACTCACCGTTGTTGCCCGAGCTGTTTGGTGGTTCCGCCGACCTGGGTGGCTCCAACGGCACCGAGTGGTCCGGTTACAGGCCTATGCGAGCCGAGTCACCGGATGCCAACTACATCAATTACGGTGTGCGCGAGTTCGGCATGTCGGCGATGATGAATGGAATCGTGCTGCATGGCGGCTTTATCCCCTTCGGTGCTACCTTCCTGGTGTTTTCCGAGTACGCGCGCAACGCCTTGCGCATGGCGGCGCTGATGAAAATCCAGAGTATCTTCGTCTATACCCACGATTCGATCGGCCTCGGTGAAGACGGCCCGACGCACCAGGCTGTCGAGCAAATCCCGACGCTGCGCATGATTCCGAATATGCAAGTGTGGCGTCCCTGCGATACGGTCGAAACCGCTGTTTGCTGGAAGGCTGCGATCGAACATCGCGACGGCCCGAGCTGCCTGGTATTCTCGCGCCAGGGTCTCAAGTATCAGTCGCGCAGCCCCGAGCAGATCGATGCGATCAAACGCGGCGGCTACATCCTGCGTGACTGCGCCGGCATCCCTGACGTCATTATTATTGCGACCGGATCGGAAGTCGAGCTGGTAATGGCTGCCTGCGAATCCGAAGCGCTCGAGAAGCAGAACATTCGCGTGGTTTCGATGCCGAGCACATCGGTGTTCGACCGTCAGCCGCAGGACTACAAGGATGAAGTGCTGCCGCCGGGGATTAGCGCGCGCATCGCGGTCGAGGCCGCGGTTACCGAGGGCTGGTACAAATATGTCGGTTCGGACGGCATCATCATCGGTATCGATACCTTTGGCGAGTCGGCCCCGGCGAAAGAATTGTTTGCTTATTTCGGCTTCACCGTCAGCAAGGTGGTGGAAGCGGTCAATGGACTTTTGGGAATTGATTGATTTTTAACTAACGGGAGAATTTCACATGACTATACGAGTCGGAATTAACGGTTTCGGCCGCATCGGCCGCATGGTGTTTCGCGCGGCGCAGAATTTCGACGATGTCGAAGTTGTCGGCATCAACGACCTGCTCGAACCGGATTACCTGGCCTACATGCTCAAGCACGATTCGGTGCACGGCAAATTCAAGGGCGACGTCGCGATCGAGGAGGGAACACTGGTCGTCAACGGCAAGAATATTCGTTTGACCGCCGAGCGTGATCCGGCCGATCTCAAATGGGGCGAACTCGATGTCGACGTCGTGGTCGAATCGACCGGCCTGTTCCTGACCAAGGAAACCGCGCAGAAACATATCGACGCGGGCGCGAAGAAAGTCATCATGTCGGCGCCGTCGAAAGACGATACTCCGATGTTCGTTTTCGGCGTCAACGATGACAGTTATAACGGCGAAGCAATCATTTCGAATGCGTCCTGTACCACTAACTGCCTGGCGCCGATCGCCAAGGTCATCAACGACAACTTCGGCCTCAAACGCGGCCTCATGACGACCGTGCACGCCGCTACCGCGACGCAAAAAACCGTCGATGGCCCATCGATGAAAGACTGGCGCGGCGGCCGCGGTATTCTGGAAAACATCATTCCTTCGTCGACCGGCGCGGCCAAGGCGGTCGGCAAGGTGCTGCCAATGCTCAACGGCAAATTGACCGGCATGGCTTTCCGCGTGCCGACTTCGGACGTTTCGGTGGTCGATCTGACCGTCGAGCTCGAGAAGGACGCCAGCTATGAAGATATTTGCGCGGCCATGAAATCGGCTTCCGAGGGGGCGATGAAGGGTGTGCTCGCCTATACCGAAGACAAGGTGGTTTCGACCGACTTTCGCGGTGAATCCTGTACTTCCGTGTTCGACGCCGAAGCCGGAATCCAGATGGACGATACCTTCGTCAAGGTGATTTCCTGGTACGACAACGAATGGGGTTACTCCTGTAAAGTCGTCGAGATGGCGCGCGTCATCGCGGCCTAGGAAATCGTCCTATGCCAGTACTGGAAATGACCGGCCTCGACCTGGCCGGTAAACGGGTATTGATCCGCCAGGATCTGAACGTCCCGGTCAAGGACGGTATTGTCACCAGCGATCAGCGCATCAAGGCTTCGCTGCCGGCGATTCAGCATTGCATCGACGCCGGTGCGCGCCTGATGATCATGTCGCATCTGGGCCGGCCCGAGGAAGGCCGGCCGGAAGCGCAGTTCTCGCTGCAGCCGGTGGCCGATTATCTCTGCGAGGCGCTCGGCAAGCCGGTGCCGCTGGTCAGCGACTATCTCGAACAGGCGCCTTCGATGGCCGACGGCGACGTCGTTTTACTGGAGAACGTGCGTTTCAATCCTGGCGAGAAGGCCAATGACGAAGCCCTGTCACGGCAATATGCCGCATTGTGCGACATCTACGTGATGGACGCCTTCGGTACGGCGCATCGGGCCCAGGCTTCGACCCATGGCGCCGGCCAGTACGCGCCGGTGGCCTGCGCCGGGCCGCTGCTGGCAGCCGAGCTCGATGCGCTGGGGAAGGCCCTGGACAATCCGGCAAGTCCCATGGTCGCCATCGTCGGTGGTTCCAAGGTGTCGACCAAGCTGACCGTGCTCGATTCGCTGGCGAGCATCGTCGATCAATTGATCCCGGGTGGCGGTATCGCCAATACCTTTATCGCCGCGGCCGGGTACAACGTCGGCAAGTCGCTGGTCGAAACCGACCTGATCCCGGAAGCACAACGGCTGGTCGAGCAGGCCCGCACCAGGGGTGGCGATATACCGATTCCGACCGACGTCGTCTGCGGCAAGGAGTTTTCTGAATCGGCCAGCGCCGAGGTCAAAGCCGTATCCGAGGTCGAGGACGACGATATGATATTCGATATCGGTCCCGAGACCGCGGCCCGGTTCGCAACCATCATGCAGCAAGCCGCGACTATCGTATGGAATGGTCCGGTGGGCGTATTCGAGTTCGATCAGTTTGGCGAAGGTACCCGGGTTTTGTCCGAAGCCATCGCCGCGTCACCGGCGTTTTCGATCGCCGGTGGTGGTGATACACTGGCCGCGGTCGACAAGTACGGGATCTCCGATCAGATTTCGTATATTTCTACCGGCGGTGGTGCTTTCCTCGAGTTCCTGGAGGGTAAAAAATTACCGGCCGTAGCCATGCTGGAACAGAGGTATGAAGAATATGAGGGCAGTACCGCGTAGGACCAAGATTGTCGCGACCCTCGGGCCGGCAACCGAATCCGATACCGCCATCGACAGCCTGATCAAGGCTGGTGTCGATGTCGTGCGCCTGAATTTTTCTCACGGTACTGCCGCAGAACACAAGGCGCGTGCCGAGCGGGTGCGCCGTGTCGGCCGGGAGAATAACCGCTTTCTCGCGATCCTGGCGGATTTGCAGGGACCCAAGATCCGCGTCGAAAAATTCACCGACGGCGCGGTTGAACTCGCTGTCGGTGACCGTTTTTGCCTCGATACCGAGTGCGCCGATGGTGCGGGAGACCAGCAAAGGGTCGGCGTAACCTACAAGAAACTGCCGCAGGACGTTAAAAGCGGTGATGTCCTGGTGCTCGACGACGGCCGTATTGTGCTCGAGGTCGAAGAGGTCGACGGGCCGCGCATCAATTGTAGCGTGCAGGTTGGTGGGGTGCTCTCCGACAACAAGGGTATTAATCTCAAGGGCGGTGGCCTGACCGCGGAAGTGCTGACCGAGAAAGACAAGGCCGACATCAAAACCGCGGCCATGATCGATGCCGATTATCTCGCCGTATCCTTTCCGCGTAATGCCGCGGATATCGTGCAGGCGCGAAAGCTGCTCGAAGCCGAGGGCAGCCAGGCGGGACTGTGCGCCAAGATCGAGCGTGCCGAAGCGCTCGACAATCTCAGGGAAATAATCGAGGCCTCGGATGCAATCATGATTGCACGCGGTGATCTCGGTGTCGAAATCGGCGACGCCAAGCTGCCGTCGGTACAAAAGGAAATCATTCGCCAGGCGCGCGACCTGAATTGCGTTGTCATCACCGCCACGCAAATGATGGAATCGATGCGCGACAACCCGATTCCGACCCGGGCCGAGGTATTCGACGTCGCCAACGCCGTGCTCGACGGTACCGATGCGGTTATGCTGTCCGCCGAGACCGCAACCGGGGCTTACCCGAGCGCGACCGTGCGCGCAATGTCCGAAATTTGTCATAACGCCGAACAGCACGCGCGCGCGATCAAGTCGCGTCACCGCATCGACGATACCTTCAACCGCGTCGACGAGGCCATCGCGATGGCGGCGATGTATACCGCTAATCACCTCAAGGTGCGCGCGATTGCGACCCTGACCGAGTCCGGCTCGACCTCGTTGTGGATGTCGCGCATCAGCTCCGGCATTCCGATTTACGCGCTCTCACGACACGAATCGACCAATCGCAAGGTCAACCTTTACCGCGGCGTGTTTCCGGTTTACTTCCCGACTATTCACACCAACCACGCGGAGGCTAACATGGAAGCGGTCGAGCTGATGAAAAAAGCCGGAACAATCGCCGACGGTGACCTGGTCATCATCACCAAGGGCGACCTGATGGGCACCGGTGGCGGTACCAACGCGATGAAAATCGTCGAGGTCGGCAACATGCCGGACTTTATCGCCTGATAATTTGTGATCTCTTATTCTTCGGGCGCATCGGGTTCGACCTCGAGTCCCGCCTTGCTTAATCCATTCATAATGCCCTCGACCAGTTCCACCGGCATTCCACGGGCACGGAAGGGCGCACGCGGGTCCTGGGCATAATTCGGTCGCAACTCCAGCACCTGCGCCAACGTCTTTGCCGCTTTTTCCTGTTCGCCATTCATGGCGTAGGCGGCGGCCAGGCTGGCCTGAACCATGTAATTGTCCGGCAGGTTCATTTTTAACGCCATGTCGCGGGATTTTTCGAATTCTCCGTTGAGAAAATGATACAGGTGCCAGGTTTGCCACAGCCAGCTCTGGTGTTTCGGGTTGAGTTGCATTGACCTGGAGACCCAGTCCCTGGCCTTGTCCCATTGACCGGCATATCCCATCCAGGTACCCAGGTCGGCCAGTACGAAGGCGTCGTTTGGATTTAAACTGATCGCCTTGTCCGAAAAGTTTTCGAATTCGACGAAATCCTGGCTGGTCATTTGTGTCAGGATGGCCAGCGCGTAATAAGCATTGGCATTGTCCGGGTCGAGCGCGATTGCCTTATTAGCTGCCTGGCGCGAAAGTTCAGCCCAGTTTTCCGGCGTGTCGATAGCATATTTCCTGCTTTCATTGTAACTGGATGCCAGCCTGGACCAGGCCAGCGAGTAGTCGGGATCGATTTCCACCGCGTGTTCGAGACAGGCTCTTGAGCGTCGATGACGATCGGATTCAAAGGTTTCATAAAACCAGTAGGAGAGCAGCACACATTCATATGCCTCGAGCTTGTCGGCTGCCTTGCGACGAATCTCGTTCTGCACCTTGGCATTGAACAGGGGCGCATCGGCCGAGCCGATCTGCGCCACGACTTTTTTCGCAATTTCCAGCTGGACGTCGAGTACGTTGGCGGCATCCAGGTCCCGGTCGAAGGGCCCCGGCGCATCCAGCTGGCGGCAGGTCTTTGCATCGGTGAACGTGGTCGTCACCCGAATGCGTTCCTGCGAGCGGCGGACGGTACCTTCGAGGATGTAGTCGACCTCGAGTTCTTCGCTTATTGCTTCACATTCGGGCGCCTTGCCAAAACCCCTGACGGAACTGGGCGCAATGACGAACAGGTTGGAAAACTTCGACAGATGGGCGTTGATGTCTTTGGTCAGACCGTCACTGAAAAACAGGTCCTCCGGATCATCCGAAAGATTTGCGAACGGAATGACCGCAATCCTGGGTCCGGAAGGCGGTAAAGCGTCGTTGCCACTCCGAAAGAACACGCCTCCCAGGGCTAGCAAGATGGCAGCAGCTGCTATCGCCAGGGCGGATTTTTTTCGCCAGTCGGATGCCTGGCGCATCAGTTTTCGGGCGTATTCGGTGGGCCAGCACCAGATTTCCACGGGCTTGGAAATATTCTTGAGCTTATGCCGGCCGGCATTGGCAAAGGAAACTTCCAGTTTGCCGGCAACCTGTTCGGCAACCTGGCTCGTGATGCAAATGCCTCCGGGCGGAGCCAAGGCTTCCAGCCGGGCGGCAATATTTACCCCGTCACCATAGATCTCCCCGCGGTCCTCGATTACTTCGCCAAGGTTAATTCCAATCCTGAGGCGGGCCTTGCGATCTTCGGGTACATCCCGATTACGCGCGGCCAACTCCTTCTGAATGCTGATTGCGGCACTTACGCACGAAACCACGCTCGAGAACTCGGCCAGAATCGCGTCGCCGGCATAGCGCAAAACACTGCCGTTTTCCTGTTGAATGATATTTTGCGCGTGGTCGAGCAGGTCCATGACAGTGTGATGCGTGCCCAGTTCATCACTGCCGGTCAGGCGGCTATATCCGGCGACATCGGCGTAGAATATAGCTGTCAGTTTTCGCATTGAGGTCATTTGTTTTGCTTAGAAATCGGGGTTTCTAGAAAAAATCTGTTGACCTGCCCGCATAGACTATACTTTTCGCCGGTAACAATCCATAAATGACCGGGGCTTTTGCTTTCGTAAGCGGAAGTATTCTGCGGGATCTTATACGCATTCCTCTGCCCTGGCGTTCCTGTTCTTGAGCAGGCCGTAGCTGAACGAGGCAAGCCCTACCCAGATGCCGAGAAAACCGATCAGCTTGTTGCTGTCGAAGGCTTCGCCGAGCAACGCCAGGCCACAGAAAAACTGCAGCGACGGCGTAACGTAAAACAGGATACCGACGGTCGTCATCGGCAGCATACGGCTACCAGCGGTGAAAAACGCCAGCGGTAAAACAGTGACCGGACCCGCCAGCAGCAGCCAGAAGTCGGTCAGGCGTGAATGCTGTAAAAACATCGCCTCGCCCTGCAGATGCAGCCACAGGATCAGCGCCAGCGTGAACGGCAGTAGTAGCAGGATTTCGATGAACAGGCCGGGTACCGCGTTGGTCGCCATGTTTTTCCTGAGCGCGCCGTAGAGAGCGAAGCTGGCGCCAACCATGAGTGCAACCCAGGGCAGAACTACACTGGTGGCGAAGTAGTAGGCGACGCCCGCCGCGGCGCACAGAATTGCCAGCAGGTTGATGCGCGTCAGCCGCTCGTGGAACAGCAGCACGCCACTCAGCACGTTCAGCAACGGGGTCAGGAAATAACCCATGCTGGCCTCGACCACGCGCTCGTTGGCAACCGCCCAGATGTAAATGCCCCAGTTGAAACTTACCACGAGTCCGGATAACGCAAGCCACTTGAGCTCCGACCAGGCGCGCAGTGCCAATTTGACCTGGGTTCGGCGACGTTCGCTGAATAACACTAACAACAACAGGACCGGTGCTGCCCACAGCATGCGATGCAGCAGTACCTCGAACGCGGGCACGTGGCGCAACAGGACCCAGTAGAGCGGGAATAAACCCCAGCCGACGTAACCGGCTAGGATAACTGCATATCCCTTGCTCATTCCGGTCTAGCTGCGCCTCAGGTCTCGCGCCAGCACCAGGATCAGACCGATTAGTACGAACACCCAGGGTGCGAGCCATCGATCGAGCCGCGATTCAGGCATCGCCGGGGACAAATATCCGCGGCAGGGTCTGCCCATGCGCGCAGCGGAATAGCCTGTGCTGGCAACAGGCTTGCAGGTCGGTCAAGTTGTCCATGTCGTCATCGGTTTGTCGATTCACCTGGTTCAGCACGATCGCAGCGATTGGTAAATGCCTGCTCTCGACCGCCTGTATCGTCATCAGCGCCTGGTTAACCGCGCCGATACGGTCGTCGACGACGATCAGGACCGGCAGCTGAAGTGCGCTTGCCAGGTCCGCGTTGAGACCGTTTTCCGCCAGCGGTGAATAAAAGCCGCCTGCTCCTTCGACAATCAGTCGGCTGCCGGGTTCATCGCGTTCGCAGGCATCGATCAGATCCTGCAGGAAAATTCGCTGGCCTTCGAGGCGAGCGGCGCGATGTGGCGCCAGCGCCGCGCAAAAACGATACGGCGTGATCCGCTCGATCGTCTCGCGTTCACCGTTGGCTGCCTGCAGCGCTGCCGCGTCATGCGTGGTCAACTCGCCGGAATCGTCGGGCGTGCAACCCGACTCTGCCGGCTTGCGGGTTTCGACGTTGCCCAGCGTCGCCAGCTGGGTTACGATCTGGCAGGCGATATAGGTCTTGCCGACGTCGGTATCTGAGCCGGTAATAAAGTATCCATTCGCATCAGGTTCGATCATGAGCGCATTCTGTGCAAGTTGATCGTCAACTGCAAGCACAAGCCCGGGTCGCCGGGTTAATGTAATCGCGCGCGAATTTTTTTGGCTTTTATTCGATGCAGGAATTTGTCATCGGCCAGCGCTGGATCAGCGCCGCTGAACTTCATCTCGGTCTCGGCATGGTGATCGAAATCGAACACCGCACCGTTAACATTATTTTTCCGGCAACCGGCGAAACCCGTATCTATGCGCGTGCCGACGCACCGCTGACGCGGGTGCGTTTTCGTGAGGGTGAATGGATCGAGAAACAGAGCGGCGAATACCTGCGCGTGCTTGAACTGGAAGAAACGGCCGGGCTGATCGTTTACCGCTGCGAGGACGAACAGGGCAATCGGGTCGATCTGCCCGAGGGTCGCCTGAGCAATTTCCTGCAGCTCAATCAGCCCGCCGAGCGTTTGCTGAACGCGCAAATCGATCGCAACAAGTGGTTTGCGCTGCGCTGCAGGACCCGGGAAATTGCCAACCGCCTGCAGCAGTCTGTAGTCTACGGGCTCGCCGGTAGCCGCACCAGCCTGATCGCGCACCAGCTTTACATTGCGCACGAGGTATCACGCCGCTATGCACCTCGCGTTTTGCTGGCTGACGAGGTCGGGCTCGGCAAGACCATCGAGGCCGGACTGATCCTGCACCAGCAGTTACTGCTCGAGCGTGCGCGGCGGGTGCTGATCGTGGTGCCGGAATCACTGGTACATCAATGGCTGGTCGAAATGCTGCGCCGCTTTAACCTGATGTTCAGTATCTTCGATGCAGCGCGCTTCGACGAGCCTGAGTCCGAAGCCGACGTATTCAACGAGTTCATCGATGGCGAGAATCCGTTTCACAGCGAACAACTGGTGCTGTGCAGCCTGGAATATCTGGTCGGACACCCGCAGATGGCGGCCCAGGCCAGCGCCGGTGAATGGGACTTACTCGTGGTCGACGAAGCACATCACCTGCTGTGGACACCGGAGCAGGCCAGCGCCGGATATCAACTGGTGGAAAACCTGGCGGAAAAAACCGCCGGCCTGCTGCTGTTGACCGCAACCCCCGAACAACTGGGCAAGGAAAGTCACTTCGCGCGCCTGCGACTGCTCGATCCCGATCGCTTTAGCAGCCTGGGTCGTTTTCTGCAGGAAGAACAGGGCTACCAGCAGCTGGCCGAACAGGCCGAGCGCCTGCTCGAGGATGCCGACGCCGCTCAGCAACTCGACGATTTGCTCGATCAGCACGGCACCGGACGCGTATTATTTCGGAATACGCGCCACGTGGTCAGCGGTTTTCCCGAGCGCGAGGTTCGTCCGGCGCCACTCGATGTCGGCGACGATGCTTACGTCAACTGGCTCGGCGACTTTCTGCGCGAACACAGGAACCGCAAGGTGCTGGTTATCCTTTCCGGCTCGGACGACGCGCAGCGCCTGGTTAGCCGAATGAAACAGGAATACGGCATTCGCGCGGCGTTGTTTCACGAAGGCATGACCCTGGTCGAACGCGACCGCGCTGCGGCCTGGTTTGCCGATCACGAGGATGGCGCACAGGTACTCATCTGTTCCGAAATTGGCAGCGAGGGGCGCAACTTCCAGTTCGCGCACCACCTGGTCCTGTATGATCTGCCACTGAACCCGGACCTGCTCGAGCAGCGTATCGGCCGACTCGACCGCATCGGCCAGAACGCCGTGATCAAGATTCACGTACCTTATGTCGAGTGCAGCGCGCAGCAGGTTCTGTTTCGCTGGTACCACGAAGCCCTGGGCGCATTTGAAAATACCTGCCCGGCGGGTCACCAGGCCTGGCTTAACACGCGACAGGAACTGCAAACTTATCTCGACGATCCGGCGCAGCCAATGGATGATTTTATTGCCCGTGCCCGCGATCTGCATCAGGCACTGGAACTGGAATTGCAGCAGGGCAGGGACCGCCTGCTGGAAATCAATTCGTGTCGGCCTGGTATTGCCGACGCCTTGATCGACGAAGCCTTGGAGCGCGAGCGGGAACTGGATTTGTTCAATTTCATGGAACGGATCTACGACTGTTACGGCGTCAACAGTGAAATTCGCGGCCAGGATCGCTGGGTGATTACACCCGGCGACAACATGCTGACGCAGATGCCTGGTCTGCCAGAAGACGGTATGACGGTGACCTATGAACGCAGCGCGGCACTGGCCAACGAAGATTTGCACTATCTGACCTGGGAGCATCCCTTCGTGCGCAACGCGATGGATATGATCCTGTCCAGTGAATTTGGCAATACCGCGCTGATCGCGCAGCAATACCCCGGCATCAGGGCGGGTTCGTTGCTCGCCGAATGCCATTTCCTGATGGATTTCAGCGACGACTATCGCAGCCACAACGAGCGCTATTTT
The DNA here is from genome assembly GCA_020354435.1 of Gammaproteobacteria bacterium. Lineage (GTDB taxonomy): Bacteria > Pseudomonadota > Gammaproteobacteria. The sequence continues at coordinate 1,986,223 of CP070646.1, read as the reverse complement.
CCGAACGCGAGCATTCGCGTACTAATCGACGAAAACGGGCAGGACCACGCCTCTCGTTATGAGCTCGGGTCAGCCGCGGGCCAGGCACAGCGTGTCGACAGGGACACCGCGATAAAGATTGTCAAGGCGCGCCAGAAAGAACTCGGACAGATGCTGGAATATGCCGAACTGGTCGCCGATACCCGTGTGCCCGAACTGATCGAATCGGCCCGTGCCAGCGGGCGTGAACTGCTGGGGCATGAAATAGAGCGCCTGGTCGCGCTGCAGCGGGTCAACCCCGGCGTGCGCGACGAAGAAATCGCGTTTTTCCGTGAGCAGCTGGAGCACTTCGAAGGCGCCCTCGAGCACGCGCGTCTGCGGCTCGACGCGGTTCGCGTTATCGTTACCCTTTAATTCTATCCGGGGAAATATTTCTCACCGATTTTTCACAACGCTTTTGTATAAGTCACCTAGACTCCAGATGACGTTATAAAAGGTGAAAAATGAAAAGGTACAGGTTAATTATGGCAGTCGCGTTACTCGCGCTGCCCTCGATGTTCGTTTCCAGCCCGGGATATTCGATATCCCGCCTGCCCGAGATAAGTGCCGCCGCAGGGCAGTACCGACAGCAAACCTGCCCGACCGGAACAGGGGTTGGCTGTTTCAACCTGGATACCGCGGTCGCTGGTAACGGGATGATCAGCATTATCTTCTCCAACGCCGAGCGTTTCCGCCGCGCGCAATTCAACAACTGCCTGCAAATTCTGCAGCGATTTCAAAGTTTTGCTAGTGGAGCAAGCTAAGCGCCTGTTGTGTCGGGCCGTGATTAGACCGCCGAACCGAGTCTGGCCGGGAGGATTTTCCTGTTCCTGCCGTAGCAGGTCGACGATTTCGTCGCAGGGTACCGGTTTACTGAAGAAATAACCCTGCATCAGATGGCATCGATGCGATGCTGCCGCTTGAAACGAACTCAGGTTTGCCATCCGTGAATTGTTGCGATGACCGGAAAAGCCGAACCTGACGGGTTGTTTATCGGCGGTTTACGTTCAAACTGAAACAATTGGTTGACATACATACCGGTCGGTATTATAAAGCGTACCGAGCGGTATGTATGGGGCTGATATGAATGGTTTAACCGACAACGACGTTTACTGGTGGCGGCCGCTGGACGACACCGAACCGGATACGCGCAGCAAGATCCTGTTTGCGGCCTACAAGGAAATCCACCTCAATGGTTTCCAGTCCGCCAGCCTGTCCCATATCCTCGCGCATACCGGTGTCACCAAGGGCGCGCTGTATCACCACTTTCAGGACAAGACCGAACTCGGCTACGCGGTGGTCGACGAAGTCATCGCGCGGCGCATCCATCTCAGTTTCATTCAGCCGTTCCAGCACTTCGATGATCCGATCGAGGGGTTCATCGCGTTTATACAGAATGCCGGCGACACCTTTTCGATGACCGATATCGAACTCGGTTGTCCGTTGTCGGTGCTGGCGCAGGAAATGGCGCCGATCGACGAGGGATTCCGTACTCGACTGACCGCAATATACGAGCAGTGGCACCAGTCCATCGCCGACCTGTTACTCAGAGCGAAAGAGATGGACCTGATCATCGACGAGGTCGACCCCTACACCATGGCGGTGACGATGGTGGCGATCATGGAGGGAGCTCTCAACGCGGCCAAGGTTTCACAGAGCCTGGACAAGCTTTACCTCTGCGGACAGGGCCTCGTACAACTGTTGCAACTGATCAGAAAGTAACCAGGGAGTCAAAAATGGCCAAACGTTACGCCGAATTCATTTTGCGCCACAAGTGGAAGACGGTGATCCTTTCGATCCTGTGGATCATGGCGATGGGAACCGGTCTGCAACACTTCGCCTTTACCAATGACTACCGCGTGTTCTTTGGCGAAGACAATCCGCAGCTGGTGGCGTTCGAGAACCTGCAGGACACTTACGCCAAGAATGACAACGTCATGATCGTTCTCGCGCCCGAGGATGGCCAGGTGTTCACGCGCGAAACGCTTACCGCGGTGGCCTGGCTGACCGAGCGCGCCTGGGAAACCCCGTTTTCGACGCGGGTCGACTCGCTCACCAACTACCAGCATACCTCGGCCGAGGGTGACGACCTGCTGGTCGAAGACCTGGCCTACGAACCGGAATCCTTGAGCGACGACGACCTGTTGCGTATTCGCGACGTCGCGCTGAATGAACCGGTGCTGGTCAACCGGCTGGTGTCGCCGAAGGCTCACGTCACCGGGGTCAATGTCACCATCGAGCTGCCGGGGATCGATCAAATTAACGAAAATCCGCAAGTGGTTGCTTTCGTGCGCGGGTTGCGCGAGGAGTTCCGCGAAAAATTCCCGGACATCGAGGTCAAGCTGACCGGCGTCTCGATGATGAACCAGGCTTTTCCGGAGGCGAGCCAGTACGACATGTCGACACTGTTTCCGGGCATGCTGGCGTTGTTCATGGTCGTGCTGTTCTTCTGGGTCAAGCGCTGGTCCGGTACGCTCGCCGCATTCGCCATCATCATCTTTTCGATCATCGGCGCGATGGGCATGGCTTTCTGGTTCGGCATCGAGCTGACGCCGCCATCCTTTTCCGCGATCATGATCATTCCGACCATGGCGATTGCCGACAGCGTGCACGTGCTGATGAATTATCTGCTGATGCGGCAAAAGGGAGAATCGCGCGAGGAAGCGATGATCGACAGCATTCGCATCAACTTCCAGCCAATATTTCTGACCAGCGTTACCACCGCCATCGGTTTCATGAGCATGAACTTTTCCGATGCGCCGCCGTTCCACGATCTCGGCAATATCGTCGCGATGGGCGTCATGATCGCATTCGTACTCTCGGTGACCTTCCTGCCCGCGGCGATGATGTTATTGCCGGAGACCGACCGCAACCCGGTAGGGCGCAGCAGACGGGTGATGGCGGGTTTCGCCGAATTTGTCATCGCCAAACGCCGCAGGCTGCTGATCGGCATGAGTCTTGGTTGCCTCGCGCTGATCGCCTTTATCCCGCAAAACGAGCTCAACGACAATTTCGTCAAGTACTTCAGCGAGCGCATCGAGTTTCGCCGCGACGCCGATTTCGCCAACGAGAACCTGAGCGGCCTGTACCTGGTCGATTACTCGCTGGAGTCCGGCCAGGAAGGCGGCGTCAGCGATCCGGACTTCCAGCGGCACATGGAGAACTTCGCCAACTGGTTTCGCGCGCAACCGGAGGTTACCCACGTTAACGTTATTTCGGATACCTTCAAGCGCCTCAACAAGAACATGCACGGCGACGACCCGAGCTGGTACCGCCTGCCCGAGGCGCGCGAACTTGCCGCGCAGTATCTGCTGCTCTACGAGATGTCGCTGCCCTACGGCCTGGATCTCAATAACCAGCTCAACATCGACAAGTCGGCGACGCGCATGACCGTGATGCTGCACAACATGACGACCAAAACCGTGCTCGCGCTGGAGCAGCGCGCGCAAGCCTGGTTACGCGACAATGCGCCCGAGAGCATGCAAAACGACGGCGCCAGCCCGACGATCATGTTCAGCCATATCGGCGAGCGCAATATCAAGAGCATGCTGCTCGGCACCACCATCGCACTGATCCTGATCTCGGCCATCCTGATTTTTGCGCTGCGCTCGCTCAAGATCGGCATGCTCAGCCTGATTCCGAACCTGATTCCGGCGGCGCTCGCGTTCGGCGCCTGGGGTATCGCTGTCGGCCAGGTTGGATTAGCGCTATCGGTGGTTACCGGCATGACCCTCGGTATCGTTGTCGATGATTCGGTGCACTTCCTCAGCAAGTACCTGCGTGCACGGCGCGAAAAAGGTCTCGATGCGCCGGATGCGGTGCGCTATGCCTTCAATACGGTCGGCCTTGCACTGGTGGCGACCTCGATGATATTGATCCTGGGTTTCACCGTGCTGATGTTTTCCGCCTTCGTGCTCAATTCGCAAATGGCGTTCATGACCGCGGTGACCATTCTGTTCGCAATCATCGCCGACTTTTTGCTGCTGCCGCCGCTGCTGATGGCCCTCGATGGCAGCCGCACCAAAAAGACGGAAACCGATCCGGGCCTGATCCCGGCCTTCGAAAGCAAGGAGTAGATTCATGTTCAACTCGAAATTTTTGCTGGTGATCGCTTTTTTCGCCTCACCGGCGCTGGTATTCGCGCAAAGCGCCGAGGAAAAGGGGCTGGAAATCGCAAAGGCCGCGGACGCCTACGACCAGGGATTTACCGACTTCACCGCCAATATGGTCATGACCCTGAAAAACAAAAAAGGTGAAACTTCGTCGCGCCTGATCCGCATCCGTACCCTCGAGGTCGAAGGCGACGGCGACAAGAGCCTGTCAATCTTCGACGAACCCGCCGACGTCAAGGGCACCAAGATGCTGACTTACTCGCACGGTCTCGAGCCCGACGACCAGTGGCTTTACCTGCCGGCGCTGAAAAAGGTCAAGCGTATCAGTTCGCGCAACAAGTCCGGTCCTTTCATGGGCTCGACCTTCGCCTATGAAGACCTCGGTTCGCAGGAAGTCGAAAAATACACCTACAGGTACCTGCGCGACGAGGCCTGCGGGGAATGGACCTGCCATGTCATCGAGCGCTTTCCTGCATACAAGTTTTCCGGTTACACGCGGCAGATCGCGTGGATCGACACCGAGGGCTATCGACTGGTCAGGGCCGAGTTTTACGATCGCAAGAAGGCGCTGCTGAAAACGCTGACTGCCGGCGATTTCAAGCAGTACCTGGGGCATTACTGGCGCCCGGGTACGATGGATATGGTCAATCACCAGACCGGCAAGAGTACGCTGCTCGAGTGGAAGGATTACGAGTTTAAAACCGGTCTGACCGAGCGCGATTTTCGTTCGCAGACCTTGAAACGCATCAAGTAACATGCGACTTGCGCTGTGCGCTTTCGGACTTTTGCTGGTTTGCGCCAACGCGATGGCCGAGTTTTCCGGTAACGTCGCGGCCGAAGCGCAGATCTTCCCCGAATCGCCACAGTTCGACGACCAGTTCGACGAAAATCTGACCTTTTCCTTCAAGCCGAAGTGGGACGGCGAATGGAACGATGGCGACGACCTGTGGAGCCTGGAATTGTTCATGCGTGCAGACAACAAGGATGCCGGCCGCGAAAAAGTGGATATCCGTGAGGCCCTGTGGCTCGGCGTGCGCGGCGACAACGAGTGGCGTGTCGGTATCAACACGATGTTCTGGGGCGTGATCGAATCCAAGCACCTGGTCGACGTGATCAACCAGATCGACTATGTCGAAGGCATCGACGGCGAGGAAAAGCTGGGTCAGCCGATGCTGCACCTGAAGCGTTACCAGGACTGGGGCGTTCTCGATTTCCTGGTCTTGCCGTATTTTCGCGAACGTACCTTCCCGGAAAAAGAAGGTCGGCTGCGGCTGCCGCTGGTGGTCGATACCGATAAGGCCGAATACGAATCATCGGACGAGGAGCGTCACGTCGATTACGCGCTGCGCTTTTCGCAAACTTACGATGATCTGGATCTCGGAATTTCATGGTTCAAGGGTACCAATCGCGATCCGCTGTTTCTGCCCGGGCTCGATGGTGACGGCGAACCAGTGCTGATCCCGTTTTACGAACAAATGCAGCAAATTGGCGTCGATGCACAGCTGATTTACGAGGCCTGGATCTGGCGCCTCGAGGCTATCCGGCGCGAGGCGGATTCCAATGACTACAATGCCTATACGGCGGGCTTTGAATACACTTTTTACGGCATTATGGAATCGCCTACCGATCTCGGCCTGCTGCTCGAGTATTCCTACGATGGCCGCAGCAAGGACGAGGCCGATGTACTCGATGACGATGTTTTTCTCGGCACGCGCTTTGCCTTCAATGACGAACAGTCGAGCGAAATCCTGGCCGGCTTTTATATCGATACGAACAATCAGAGCCGCAGTTTCCGCGTCGAGGCCAACCGTCGATTCGGCGCCAGCTGGAAAGGCACGCTCGAGCTGCAGACCTTTGCCGATATCGACAGTGACGATCGGCTGGCGGCGTTTGCCAACGACGATTTCCTGTTGCTGGAGATGGCTTACTATTTTTGATCCCGGCAAGGCGGCGTTCTGCTACTATATCCGCCATCGCGGCAAGGGGGAGTGAGACATGAGTGATAACTATTCGTTACAACAATACGCCAGCGACTTACGCGCGATCGTCGCCGCAACCAGCGACGAGGATGAAATCCTGCAGCGCGTCGGGCCGCTGGCGCAGCGTTTCGTAGCCGACCGATCCTGGCTCGAGCCCAGGCATTACGAAACCGATGCCGAGCAGGGTTTCGGCGTTCATCTGTTACACGAGGAACCGGATCATTCGCTGGCGGTGCTGGCACTCGCCTGGCTGCCCGGCCGCGGCACGCCGGCGCACGATCATGGTACCTGGGCCGTCGTCGCCGGCGTCGAAGGCGTCGAGCATAACGTGCGCTATAACCGCATCGACGATCGCAGTCGCGACGACTTCGCCGAACTCGAGATCAAACACGAGTTCGACGCGGGCGAGGGCGACCTGGTATGCATGCGCACCGGCGGCATTCACAAGGTGACCAACGAAACCGACCGGGTGACGCTGTCGGTGCATACCTATGGCCGGCACATCAACCATACCAACCGTTCGCAATTCGACCTGGACAGTAACGCGCGCACGCCGTTTATCGTACGCGTCGATTAGCCGCGAATCGCCGTCAGGGGATTAGCACTGCCGCGCCGGTAAGCTCCCCGCTGCGCAGCGCGCGCAGTGCGGCGTTGGCTTCATCCAGCGGATACTCCACGACCTCGGTCTTTATCGGCACCTTCGGTGCCAGCGCGAGAAAATCGATCGCATCCTGGCGCGTCAGGTTCGCCACCGAACGCACGACGCGCTCTCCCCAGAGAATGTTGTACGGAAAACTCGGGATATCGGACATGTGAATGCCGCCGCAGACGACGATGCCGCCCTTGCGTACCGCGCGCAGCGCAGCCGGTACCAGCGGCCCGACCGGTGCGAAGATAATCGCGGCATCGAGTTCGATCGGCGCGGGCTGGTCCGAATCGCCGGCCCAGGCTGCCCCCATTTGCAGCGCGAACCGTTGCGCCGCTACGTCTCCGGGGCTGGTGAAGGCATATAACTCACGTCCCTGGTAAGCGGCAACCTGGGCGACGATATGGGCTGCCGCGCCGAAGCCGTAAATGCCGAGCCGCCGCGACTCGTTGCCGGCCATGACCAGCGAGCGATAACCGATCAGGCCGGCGCACAGTAGCGGCGCCAGCTCTGCATCCGAACCCTGTGGCGGCAGCGGAAAACAATATGAAGCGTCGGCCACCGTCATGTCGGCGTAACCGCCGTCGATCTGGTAACCGGTAAAACCGGGCTCGTCGCAGAGGTTTTCCGCGCCGGACTGGCAGTAGCTGCAGTGTCCGCAGGTATGCCCGAGCCACGGAATGCCGATTCTATCGCCCAGGTTGAAACCATCGACACCATCGCCTAGCGCACTGACCGTACCGACGATTTCGTGACCGGGAATAATCGGTAATTTGGGTTCGGTCAGATCGCCATCGACCACGTGTAAATCTGTGCGGCATACGCCGCAGGCCGAAATCGCGACCTGGACCTGTCCCGGGCCCGGTTCGGGGTCGGGCAGTTCAACCGCTTTCAGCGCGCTCCCAGGTTGCTCCAGAATCATGGCTTTCATGCGCTTTTTATCCTCGCTTTTTTGCTCTCGGTATCGCTGCCGGTGATGCCCGCGGTCAGCGCAAAGCGCATCGCCTCTTCCATGCTCATATTGCACGGCTCGACCTTATCACGCGGCACCAGCAGCGTGTAGCCGCCAATCATGTAACTCATCGGCAGGTAAACCAGCAAGCAGTCCCTGTCGCGAAACGACTCCGGCAGACGTGCGGGATCATCCTGCGTGACGAAGCCGATCACTTCCATGTTGCCCAGTTTGACGAATACGACCCGATCAAAGCTTTCCTTCTTCGGCGTAAAGAAGTCGAACAGGTCTCGAATCGCGCGGTAAACTGTTTTGATGATGGGCAGGTGGAAGAGGATTTCCTCGCCAAAGGAAAACAGCTTTCGCACCAGCACCGCTTTCATCAGCAGGCCGATAAAAAACACCAGCACCAGGCCGACGATGCTGCCGAGACCGGGGAAATATTCTACCCCGGGCAGCACGTGGCGAAATGCCGTGCCCATGATCTGCTCCGATGAAACCACCAGCCAGTAGAGCAGGTAGATCGTCAGCACGATCGGCAGGACGGTGATGAAACCGGTGATTAGGGTGGTGCTGATAGATTTGAACATGTTCCGGATCTCGTGGTTCAGATGAGCCGGATTCTAACAGTTGTTAAGCGCTTGCCGTTATCTCGTTCAGCCGGGGCGGGGAGTGGCCCCGGTGCCGGTCAGGATCAGCCAAGCAGGATGTCGCGTACCTGCTGGTACTTTTGCATCGTTTTTTCGACGATCTCCGCAGGCAGTTTCGGCGCCGGCGGGGTTTTGTTCCAATCCAGCGTTTCCAGGTAGTCGCGCACGAATTGCTTGTCGTAACTCGGCGGACTGATGCCGACACGATACTCGTCGGCGGGCCAGTAGCGCGAGGAATCCGGGGTCAGGATTTCATCGATCAGCACCAGTTCGTCGTTCGCGTCGACGCCGAACTCGAACTTGGTGTCGGCAATAATGATGCCGCGTTCGCGCGCGTAGTCGGCTGCCTGGCGGTAAATTTCGATGCTCTTGTCACGAATCGCGTTAGCCTTGTCGAGGCCGATCCTGGCAACCACATCTTCGAAACTGACGTTGATGTCATGATCGCCGACCTCGGCCTTGGTCGATGGCGTGAATATCGGCTCGGGCAGTTTCTCCGCCTGTTGCAGCCCTGGCGGCAGCTTGATACCGCAGATTTCACCGCTGGCCTGGTAATCTTTCCAGCCGGAGCCGATGACATAACCGCGCACGATTGCTTCCACCGGCAGGGTTTCGAGGCGGCGTACGATAATCGAACGTGCACGCAGGCGTTCATAGTCAGCGGCGCTAACGTAATCGCGCAAATCGAGGTCACTGAGGTGATTCGTGATCAGGTCGGCCGTGCGCGCGAACCAGAAGTTCGAAACCTCGGTCAGCAACTCGCCCTTGCGTGGAATCGGTTCGTCGAAAACGACATCGAAGGCTGAAAACCGGTCCGTCGTGACGATCAACATATGCTCGGCGTCGATTGCGTATATGTCGCGCACCTTGCCGCGCCCGATCAATTCGAGGTTGTCGATTTGAGTTTCGAAGATTGCGTCGTTGCTCATCGTGGCTCCGTGATTTACAGGTCGCGCATCATAGCATGCTGCTCGAGTGGAAGATTCATCTCAGGGGTAATTTTTTACATCGATTCGCGTTATAATCGCCCGCTTTTTCAGGAAACCCCGGAGCAAACCGTGGCAAACAACAAAGTAGCGGTGGTCATGGGCAGCACCAGCGACTGGTCGGTGATGCAGCACGCAACCGAATACCTCGAACAGTTCGGTGTCGAGTTCGAGGCGCGCGTGGTGTCGGCACATCGCACCCCCGATTTGCTGGCCGAATTCGGCAAGTCAGCCTTGTCCCACGGGTTTGCCTGCATCATCGCTGGCGCTGGCGGCGCCGCGCATCTTCCCGGCATGCTGGCCGCCAACACGACCTTGCCGGTGCTTGGCGTACCGGTACCGACCGGGCACCTGCAGGGCCAGGACTCGCTCTACTCGATCGTGCAAATGCCAAAGGGCATCCCGGTGGCGACCTTTGCCATCGGCAAAGCCGGCGCGATTAACGCGGCGTTGTTCGCCGTGTCGATGCTGGCCAATTCCGATGCGCAACTGGCCCGGCAACTGGCTCAGTTCCGCGAGCAGCAACGCGATGCGGTGCTCGACATGGCGCTGCCGCCGGCTGAATAAAATGGCGATTCTTCCCGGCAGCACGCTCGGCATGCTCGGAGGCGGGCAACTCGGGCGCATGTTCGTAACCGCTGCCAGGACCATGGGTTATGATGTCATCGTGCTCGATCCCGATCCGCTGAGCCCTGCCGGTGGACTGGCCAGCGAACACCTGGCGAAAGACTACGACGATACGGAAGCGCTCGATTACCTCGCCCGGCATTGCGCCGTGGTCACCACCGAGTTCGAAAACATTCCCGCGGTTACGCTGGCCTACCTGGCCAAAACTGTGCCGGTTCATCCCTCGGCGAGCTCGTTGCATGTCGCGCAACACCGCAAGCAGGAAAAGGAGTTCTTTCGCCAGCAGGGACTGAACACGGCGGAATTCATCGCCATCGAAAGCGGGGATGACTGCGACAACGCGCGTGATTTTCCATTTCCGGCGATCCTTAAAACCGCCATGCTTGGGTACGACGGCAAGGGCCAGGTAGTATGCGAGTGTTTCGACGATCTGCTGCCGGCGTTTGGGCAACTGGGACGCAAGCATTGCGTTCTCGAACAGCGTATCGACCTGGCCTGCGAAGTGTCGGTGGTCTTATGCCGTTCGCTCGCCGGCGAGGTCACCTGTTTCCCAATCGCCGAAAACAGTCATAGCAACGGCATTCTCGACGTCAGCATCGCGCCCGCACCGATCGCGCCTGAACTGGCCGAAGAAGCCCTCGACGCGGCCACGCGCATCGCCGACGGGCTCGATTACTGCGGCGTACTGGCGGTCGAGTTTTTCATTTCCAGTGACGACCGCGTGCTGGTCAACGAAATGGCACCGCGGCCGCACAATTCCGGTCACTACACGCTCGACGCCTGCGAAACCTCGCAATTCGAGCAGCAGGTGCGCATGGTCTGCGATCTGCCGGCAGGCTCCTGTCATCAGCACAGCGCGGTAGCCATGTGGAATCTACTGGGCGATATCTGGCCGCAAAACGGTATCCCTGCCTGGGGCGAAGTGTTAAAACTCGAGCACGCCAGGCTGCACCTGTACGGCAAGGCCGAAGCGCGCCCGGGACGCAAGATGGGTCACGTCAACTGCGTTGGCAAAAATCTCGACGATGCGCTGTCGCTGCTGCAGCGGGTACGCGAGATACTGGCTAATCCCGACCGCTAAGACGCTTTCCGCGTCTCAACATCTCTGTGCATGAAATCGCTAACTCCGCTGTCTCACTCCGGGCTCGATGGCTGGATGATTTACTGCAGTCTTTGCAGTAATATTCCAGACGGGCCGGAGATGCGGCCCTTCACTGCAACAAGTTAAATTCAGTCGCGTAGACCGGCACGACCGCGCCAGCCGCATCGCGATCCAGGGGAAGGTGGTTCATTTGAGAAAACTGTCAGCGCTGTTTGGCGTCGTATTAAGTCTGGTTTCGTTCGGGCTTTTCGCGCACGGCAAGTTGAATATCGACCTGTCGCATCCGATCCCGACCTACGCGCCAGGCGGTGAAAATCCGCTGAGGCCGAATCTGTCCAAGCCGTTTCTCGACTCCAGGCCGGTTCCAACGTTTGGCGCGCAGTCGGTTCTGACCTTCGGCGAGTTCCCGACCAATCAGGGACACTTCAGCCTCGGTACGATTGCCCTGGCGGAACAGCACGGCACGCATTTGCTCAGCGCAAGTCACTATGTCAATAATGCCGAGTCGCTGGAGGAAGGGTTCCCGCCCGCGGAAGAGAGAAAGCGCATGCACCAGCTGACTGCAGCCGACCTGATCGGCCACGCGGTGCTGGTCGATATCTCGGCCCGGGTCGAGAAGGAGCTGGCCAGAAACGGCGGTATGCCGAGCCCGGACAGGTCGGTAACGGATTTTTCTGAAACCTCGCCCAACGTCGTTACCGCCGACGACATATCCGCGGTCGAAAAGCGAATCAGGGACGGCGTCTGGATCGTCATCAATACCGGCTGGTCGAAGTTTTATTTTTCCGGCAACGACTTCGCCAAGGATCCGTACATCAACGGCTTCAATCATCCGGGCATGAGCAAGGCTTCCATCGACAAGCTGATCGAAATCATGCAGCGCAAAGGCGTTCTGATCGGTGGAATTATCGCCGACAATATCGGCATTGTCTCGGGACAGAGCGCGGCCGGCGACGATGACAAGTGGACTAACTCCTGGTACGGCCACGTTCGCCTGTTGCAGAGAGGAGTCAAGTTCGTCGCAAACGCGAATAACCTGGGGCAGCTGGCGCAGGCGGAAAACCCGGGTCGGTGCACGATCGTCGTTGGTGCGTTGAAACATATAGCTGGCACCGGCGGCCCTGCGCGTGTGTTTGCGCTGTGCCCCTGAGAATTTGTCAGATCGGTAACACCCGGTAATCCATGACGCGGTTTATTGTTTGGTGCCGCGTGCGACGGTGTAACTCCTGCCCTGCTTGATCTTTTCGTAGTGACCAAAAACTTCGTTGAAGCCACGCTTGAAGAACTGGCGCAGGCCGGTAATCGTGACGATGTAAAATGAACCACCGGGTTTCAGGTAGTCGAGCGCGTCGAACAGGTAAATATAGAGCATTTCCTTGCCCACCTTGGCCGGGATATTCGAAACGATCACGTCGAACTGCTGCGGCGGGATCTGCTTGAAGCCGTTGCTTAGCAGGCAGCCTGCGTTGTCGATTTTGTTGTGCCGCCGGTTACGCTCGGCGTATTCGACCGCGACGAAATCCTTGTCGACCATTAGCGTGTGACCAGCTGGCGCCGCCCTTGCCATGCTCAGTCCGAGCACGCCGTAACCGCAGCCGAGATCGAGGCAGTCGTCGTCCTGTTGCAGTTCGAGATAATCGAGCAACAGGCGCGAACCGTCGTCGATCGCGCGCGGCGAAAACAGGCCCCAGGTCGTGTAAAACTCGAGTCCCTGATATTCGATCAGCAGGTCCTGGCGGATTTTGCGGTTGTATTCGTCTGGATTATTAAGCACCGATTCAGCCCGTTTCGCTATGCTGGCCTCAGCTTTACATCGACATATGGCTTTGCAACAATGGCTCGGATCTCTCGCTGCCATTATCCATTGGCGATATCGAGATTACTACCTGGGAGTTCGGGTTTATGCGCATTGTTTTTGCCCTGTTGCTTTGTGTTACAGGCATTTTCAGCCCGGTGGCGCTGGCGGACATGGCCGCTGGCCAGTCAACCTACGCGTCGCGTGGTTGTATCGGTTGCCACGGTGCCAGCGGCATCAGTACCAACTCCGCATATCCGTCACTGAAGGGCAAGAGCGAGGAATACATTCGCAAGAACCTGAGCGATTATCGCAATGGCGCGCGCAAGAATGCGGTCATGAACGCGATGGCCGCAGGCCTCAGCGACAGGGACATCTATAACCTCGGCAGCTATATCGGCAGTCTTAAGTAGAGCGGCTTAAAACCAGGTATCGGACAGCCGCTGCGGCACTGGCTTTTTCTGCGCCTGCGACGGCATCGTCAACTGTGTTGTCAGGTTAATCGTTCGGCGCGCCGGGGTCAGCACGATCGCCAGCGTAATCAGCAGACAGGCCAGCCACTGCAGTGGCCCGATAGCTTCCCCCAGCACCAGCCAGCTGACCATAAACATGGTCGGCAGTTCGACCGCGCCGGCGACCGCCGACCGCGCCGCCCCGATTTGCGGTGCGAACGTGGTGTAGACCAGTTGCGGAATCAGCGCGGTACCGAGCGCGAGCCCGGCGATCAGCCACCAGCCGGTAACGCTCTGCGGCAATGCCGTTTCGGTGCCCGACCACAGTATCAGCGGTAACAGACTGAGCGACGCACCCACCGAAAACGACGCTACCCTGACGATCGGCCTGACAGGCGTGAGCTTGTGAATCAGGACGTTGATACCGAAACCGAAGCTGATCGGCGCGCTCAACGAGATCAGCATGGCTGCCAGGTGGCGTGGTTCGACCGCCGCGGGTGAACTCGCCAGCAGGGCCGCCATGACCACCATCAGGGCACCGGTCATCGCGCGCCTGGAAGGTACATCGCGAAACCAGATCCAGCCGATCAGCAACGTGAATACGGGGTAAGTCATGTACAGAACGCCGACCGTCGATACCGGTACCGTGCGCAACGCGTAGACAAATCCAATCCAGCCGAGCCCGACCGAGATGCCCGACAGCAGGCCCCAGGCCACGGTTGCCAGTTGCGCCGCTGGTACGCGAAGCAGAAGAGGTAGCAGGATAATCGCGGATAGACCGTAGCGATAAAAAGCGATCGAATGGGAAGCCATGCCGCCATCGATCAGCGATTTGGCGAAGTAGGGAATGGTGCCGAAGCAGAGGCAGGACAGCACCACGAGAGAGGTCGGTAGCAGCGTGCCGCGCTCGCGTAGTACACCGTAGGCAACTTCGCTCATTGCTTATGTTCGACTCCCGGATCTGAGCGAACAAGCATAAGCCCGCCGATCTGGCGTTTGCCAGAGATATTTTCCGATTGCAAGGTCGAGAAAATCCGATTACCGACGGTCCGCTCCGGCCGACCTGATTTGCCCGATATGGGATTCGATCTCGAACACGTGCGCGTCGTGTTGTCCGAGTTTGCGCAGGGCCGAGGCCAGCTCCAGCAGGTATTCGTCGTTCGGGCCGCTCGGGCCCTCGGCGCCGCAGATATGCAGCGCGATTTCGTATTCGCTGGCCTCGCCCAGCCAGGCCTCGTTGTCGGATGTGGCAATATAGGTCAGTCCGGTGGCCTGCGCGCCGTCGGCGAAGGTCATATCGGTGGCCACGCGCAGGTAACCGTTCTTTTCACGATGGTCGAGCTGGCGGAAAACCGGTGCTTCGACCAGGTAAGCCAGTCCGCCGCAGACCGCACCGGGTTCGTCGATCAGCGTCACCACGCGCCCCGGATTTTCCTCGGTACCGCGATGATCGTGCGAGCCCTGCCAGAAGCGGCGGCTCCAGCCGCGAATGCTTGCGGGTCGCGATTCGAGGTAGGGAAAGTCGACCAGGTATATCAGCGAACCGTAACCGAACAGCCAGACCTGTGCATCGTCGTCGAGCGCGTGGCGGAGTTGGTTTTCGGCGAAGGTGTTTTTGCTCATGTCATCGGTTCCCCGTCGGATTTTTTACCATAAGGCCTTGCTCCAGGCCACCCGCCGCCACCGGATAACTGATGATGGCCAGCAGGTAACAGGCCATGGCAACCAGGATCACCAGGTTGAAACCGAAATGGATCGCCAGTAGCGAGGCCAGCACAGCGCTGATGACCGAAGCGCAGCCGTTGATACCCCAGGCCCAGGGCGTCAACGATACCGCACCGATGCTGATCGAGGTCAACCCGAGCGGAAACGGCATGCCCATGCAGAATCCTAGCGGTGCGATCAACAGGATGCTGAGGCCGATACGCGCCGCCAGCGACCAGCTGCCGGCGAGTTGCAGCAATGGGCCATGCAGCATCAGGCCGGCGCCACCGAGCAGGACGATTCCCAGCACGGCATAGAAACAGGCCCGCCGCGCGCGCAAACTGCCGGCGTAACGCTGAGCCCAGGCACTGCCGAACCCGGCCGCAACCAGGAACGAGGCCAGCACCACGGCCGCCGCGTACAGCGGGTGGTGCAGCAACAGGATAAACTTTTGCAGAAACGCGATCTCGATCAGGAGGAAGCCGAGCCCGAGCGCGGCAAAGTAGGTAAAAACCCGGGTTTTAGCAAAGCGCACCGGGGTTGGCGTCGTCGAGGATCGAATAAACAGCAGCGGCACCAGGATCAACGCCAGGCTGAGTATCAGGCCAAGCAGCAGGGCAACCAGTAGCGTCAGGTAGCTGGTTTCGAGCAATGCGCTGCCACCGCGGTGGCGTATCTCGAGTAACTCCGCCAGGCTGCCCCATTTGACGAAATGGAAGTGAAACGGCCGATCGTCGGTGGATGGTGTCAGGTCGAACTTGTACTGGCGCAGGTAGCGTTCGCGGCCGCTGCCGAGCAACGCCTGCGCGGCGTCGTAAAAATAGGCCGATTGCAGACGGTTATGGCGATTGGCCTCGCTCGCAGGCATGCCGGGGTAGTAAGCCAGGTCGAAGGCGCGTTGCCTGCAGAAAGTCCGCAGGCGTTCGATATCGGTGCCGCTGATCGTGCCTTTTTTGATCAGGAGCGTGGTCGTTTGCAGGCCACGGATCAATAACAGGTGCTGTCCCGCATCGCCCATGCCACTGCGCTCGAGCGCAGCGATCGCGGTCGCGAACAGTTTCAGGCTGTCCCGCGGGGGCAGCCTGAGCCAGCGCGTCAGTACAATGAATCCGTTTGTTTCGAGTCGCCTCAGGGCTTGTTGTATGGCTTCGACGGTGTACAGGTAATTTTCGTTGAGGCCATGTACACCGCCAGCCGCGCCGGCGAAGGAATCGAGCAGAGGAATCTGGATCAGGTCGTAGGTCTTATCACCGCGCTGCAGGAATCCGCGTGCCTCGTCGATGTGAAGATTAGCGTGCTTCGGTGAGTAAATTCGGCCGCTGAAATCAGCGAAGCGATCGCGCACCAGTTCGATGACCTGTGGATTGAGTTCGACCGCATCGATATGTTCGACTCCGTGGTAAAGGGCTTGCAGCACGTCGGCTCCACCGCCGCTTCCGAGCAGCAGCACGTGACGGGGTTGCTGCAGGTGGTAGGGCAGCGCCGAAGTCATATCGTCAAGGTAGCGGATTTCGTCGCGCTCACCGCGGTAACGGGTAATCGCGCTCATACCGCCGGCGTCGGTAAACAGGGCGAGCTGTGGCGGCGGCTCGGCGCGAGCATTCAGGCTGAGTCCGGGTGCGTGGCGTAGCGGCAGGTTCGGGCTTTCGACCACGCTTAACCAGCCCAGCGGACTGCTGCGTTGTTCGACGATACGGGTACCGGGAATGCGCAGGATCTGGCTCAACTCCTTGTAAGGTGAAATCACCGGCTCGGTCCATGCCGTCGGTAACAGTTGCAGCGCCAGCCCCGCCAGGATCAGTGCGCTCAGTGCCGGCCAGGCGCGCCCGCGACACTCGATCCAGACTGCCGCGGCAGCGGCCAGGCCGAAGGTTGCGACCAACAGCAGCGCACGTGTCGGCGTCATCAGGTAGAGCAGACCAATGATGCCGAGTGCGCCGACACCGGCACCGAGCAAATCGGCGGCATAAATCCGTGACAGGCGCTCGCGAAACTCGATCAGGGCCATGCCGATCAGGTTGGCCGCGAACAGAAACGGTAACATCAGCAACAGGATTACGAGCGCCAGGCGTATCCAGTGCGCCGGGTCCCAGATCAACTCCTCGGGATTGAAGGAAAGCCGTTGTGCGAGGCCGAAACCGAGCAGGCTGCTGAGCGCGAACAGGCAGGCCTGGCTGGTGGCGAAACCACGAAAGGAATGCCGCAGGCGAGGCGCCAGGTATACCAGCAGACTGCCGCTGATACCGAAACCGAGCAGTGCGATGCTGACCACAAGGTAGGCGAAATGATGCCACTGGATCAGTGAAAACAATGCCATCAACAGCACTTCGTAGGCCAGCACCGCGGCCGACATCAGGGCGATGGCGATGCGGGGCTGAGCGCCGAATTTCACCTTAGTGGTCGCCCGTCAGTGGCACGAAACGCACGGGTAAGACCTGGCGCGTGACGATCTCGTCCTGGTTAATACGATGGATCAGGATCAATTCCTGGGTCGAAAAGCGGCTGCCGACGGGAATGATCATCCTGCCGCCGATGGCAAGCTGCCTGACCAGCGGTGGCGGTATGTGACTCGCCGCGGCGGTGACGATAATTGCATCGAAGGGCGCCGCTTCGGGCCAGCCATAGTAGCCATCGCCAATGCGCAATTCGATCGCGCCATAGTCGAGGCGTTGCAGCAGCGAGCCGGCGCGCTTGCCGAGTGCCTCGATAATCTCGATGCTCCAGACCCGCATGTCGAGTTCGCCCAGCACCGCTGCCTGGTAGCCGGAGCCGGTGCCTATTTCAAGCACCTTTTGCCCCGGCTCGAGTTCCATCAGGTCGGTCATGATAGCAACGATATAGGGCTGTGAAATCGTTTGACCGTAGCCGATCGGCAGCGGGCGATTGCGGTAAGCCTGGTCGGCGAGTTCTGCCGGCACGAATTCGTGCCGCGGCACGCTGGCCATTGCCGCGAGTACGCGTTCGTCCAGCGCCGAACGTTTCAGGTAGGCGCTGGTATCGCGCACGTCCCCTTCGATCAGTTGTACCATCCTGTCACGCCGTGCCTGGTAGGTCTCGGCATCGGCCGCCTCGAGGGGCAGGCACAGGCTCGCCGCGATCAGCGATGCTTCAATAACAGCGACGATAAAGCTACGATAGAGTCTAATAATGGACATGATCAATTACGGCTGTCTGCGTCCCTGGCCATCAGGCATTAGATTATAAGCGTGAAACCCTACCTCGCCAATTTCAGGTTTTATGAGGAACTCAATGACTTTCTTGTGCCCGAATGGCACAAGCAAACCATCGAGTACCGTTTCGACGGCCGGCCGGCGATCAAGGATCCGATCGAGGTGCTCGGAGTGCCGCACAGCGAAATCGATCTGATCCTGGTGAACAATGAATCGGTCGGCTTCGAATATCAATTGCAGCACGGTGATCGGGTCGCGGTTTACCCGGTTTTCGAAAGTCTGGATATTTCACCGCTGCAGCATCTGCGTGCGCGTCCGCTGCGCGTCACCCGTTTCATGGTCGACGTCAATCTGGGCAAGCTTGCGCGCCGCTTGCGCATGCTCGGATTCGACACCGCCTACAACAATCGCCTCGGCGATGCCGAGGTTGTCGATACCGCGATCCGGGAAAAGCGCATCATCCTGACGCGCGACCGTCGCCTGCTGTTTCGCAAGGCGGTTACGCACGGATACTGGGTGCGTTCCGACGATCCCGCCACCCAGCTTGAAGAAGTGCTGCGACGACTCGATCTCGGCGCGCAGGTCAGGCCGCTGCAGCGCTGTATCGAATGTAACGGCCTGATCGAAAGCGTCGAGCGCGAACAGGTCTGGGCCGAGCTTAAGCCGCTGACGCGACGTTACTATAGCGAGTTTTACCGTTGTCGCGATTGCCGTCGGGTTTACTGGGAGGGGTCGCACGTCGAGCACATGAGCGATGCTATTCGTCAGATGATGGAGAATTCGGGCTAGCGAGCAAAGCTTCCAGGTCGCTTTCACACAGGGCAATGTTTTCTCTTAGCTGTCGCGCACGCTGTTCCAGCGCATGCGAGGGGTTGCGCACGAGGCCGTCACTGACGCGGCGCAGTTCGTGTTGCAGGGCCGCCAGTTCCCTGCGCAGGTGTTGCTCGTCCGACATGGGCTCTCGCAGATTGATTCGGCGTTGCCCAGTTTAACAGTTTAAATAGCATCCGGCGCATTGGGGCTACTAACGCTTATCCACTTTGACCAGGCTGAAATCGGCCGTGAGATGGTGTAAATTGCCAGCCACCCGTTTACAGGAATTACGCATGCCCGATTACCAGATTGCTCCATCGATCCTGTCCGCCGATTTTGCGCGCCTGGGTGAAGAAGTCGATAACGTGCTCGCCGCGGGCGCGGATATCGTGCATTTCGACGTGATGGATAACCATTATGTCCCTAACCTGACGATTGGTCCGCTGGTCTGCGAGGCGTTACGCAAACATGGCGTCGAGGCACCGATCGATGTGCACCTGATGGTCAAACCGGTGGATCGCATTATTCCGGATTTTGCCAGCGCCGGTGCCAGTTATATTACCTTTCATCCCGAAGCCTCGGAGCATATCGATCGCAGCCTGTCGTTGATTCGCGACAGCGGTTGTCGCTCCGGCCTGGTGTTCAACCCGGCGACACCGCTGAGTTACCTCGACTACGTGCTCGAAAAGGTCGACATGGTATTGTTGATGTCGGTCAACCCCGGTTTTGGCGGTCAGAGTTTCATCCCGGCCACGCTCGACAAGCTGCGTGCGGCGCGGCGCATGATCGATGAATCGGGCCAGGATATTCGGCTCGAAATCGACGGTGGTGTCAAGCTCGACAATATTGCCGAAATCGCCGCCGCCGGCGCCGATACCTTTGTTTCGGGGTCCGGCATATTCGGCAAGGCGCAGGCCGACGATCCCAACCGTTACGACACTATCCTGCGGCAAATGCGCGCCGAGCTCGAGCGCGCCGCCTTGGTCTAAACCAGTGTAATTAGTCATGGCCATGCCCCCGAGGCTGTGATAGATTCCGAGCTCTGGCTGTTTAATAATCCAGATGACTCAAGAACGCTTACAGAAAATCGAGGGTGAACATAGCTGGCGATGGTGATCGCAAGCCGCTGTTTACCTTTGTTTTCGTTTTCTGTTTAACCGTTTAAGAGTCACTCATGAACCTCAATCAATTCAATAAAATTCGGCGTGATTACAACCGCATTCCGCTGGTGCGCGAAGTATTCGCGGATCTCGATACGCCGCTGAGCGCATACCTCAAGCTCGCCGACGAGCCTTATACCTACCTGTTCGAGTCGGTGCAGGGTGGCGAAAAGTGGGGGCGTTACTCGATCATCGGCATGGCCTGCAACACCCGCATCAAGGTATTCGGCCGGCGCGCGCTGCTCGAGGTGGATGGCCAGGTCATCAGCGAGGAAGAAACCGGCGATCCGCTGGAGTTCATCGAGGATTACCTCGACTTTTTCAAGGTTGCCGAGGCTGACTGTCTGCCCAAATTTCATGGCGGCCTGGTGGGGTATTTCGGCTACGATACGATTCGGTACATCGAGCCGAAGCTGGCCGAGTGTCCCAATCCCGATAAACACGATACACCCGATATTCTGCTGATGCTGAGCGATCGCCTGGTCGTGTTCGATAACCTGTCCTCGCGCATGTTTTTGCTCGTGCACGTAGATCCGTCGGAAAAGGATGCCTGGCACGAGGGACAGCGACAGCTCGACGAACTCGAGGAAAAACTGAACTCGGTGCGTCTGCAAAACCAGCCTGTCGCATCGCAGCAACAGGTTAGCGAACAGGATTTTACTTCCGAGTTCACCCGCGAAGGTTTCGAAGCCGCGGTAGAAAAGGCGCGTCGTTACATTATCGATGGCGACGCGATGCAGATCGTGTTGTCGCAGCGGCTGTCGATTCCGTACAGCTCGGAACCGATCGACTTGTACCGCGCCCTACGCAGCCTCAACCCGTCACCCTACCTGTATTATCTAAATCTCGGTGATCATCACGTGGTCGGCTCGTCACCCGAGATCCTGGTACGGCTGGAAGACGAAACGGTAACGGTACGACCGATCGCCGGCACGCGGCCCCGCGGGCGCACGCCGGCCGACGACCTCGAACTCGAACAGGACTTGCTCAACGATCCGAAAGAGCTGGCCGAGCACCTGATGCTGATCGACCTCGGGCGCAACGACGCCGGCCGTGTCAGTCAGGTCGGCAGCGTGCGCCTGACCGAGAAGATGATCGTCGAGCACTATTCCCATGTGATGCATATCGTCTCCAACGTCGAGGGTCGGATCAAACCCGATATGTCGGCTTTCGACGTATTACGTGCCACTTTTCCGGCCGGAACGGTATCCGGCGCGCCCAAGATTCGCGCGATGGAAATCATCGACGAACTGGAACCGGTCAAGCGCGGAATTTACTCGGGCGCGGTCGGCTATATCTCGTGGAGCGGTAACATGGACACCGCGATCGCGATTCGCACAGCGGTGATCAAGGATCAGCATCTCTACATACAGGCCGGCGCCGGAATCGTCTATGATTCGGTACCGGAAAACGAGTGGGCCGAAACCATGAACAAGGGGCGCGCGATTTTTCGCGCGGTGGCTCTGGCCGGGGCCGGCCTGACGTCACGCGATCCCTGCGACGACGAAGCCACGGAGGGAGAGTCATGAAGGTCCTGATGATCGATAACTACGACTCCTTTACCTACAACCTGGTGCAATACCTCGGCGAACTCGGAGCCGAGGTCGAGGTGGTGCGTAACGACCAGGTTGGTGTCGATGAAGTCCTCGCCAGCGACGCCAGCCATGTGATGATTTCACCGGGACCCTGTACGCCCAACGAAGCCGGGATTTCGATGGCCGCGATCGAAGCGCTGGCCGGTGAAAAACCGATCCTCGGCGTTTGTCTGGGGCATCAGAGCATCGGCCAGGTTTTCGGCGGCAGAATCGTGCATGCACGCGAAATCATGCACGGCAAGACCTCGCCGGTATTTCATACCGGTAGCGGCGTGTTTGCCGGGCTCGAGAGCCCGTTTACCGCAACCCGTTACCATTCGCTCGTGATCGAACGCGAAACGATGCCGGATTGCCTGGAATTGACCGCCTGGACCGAAGATGCCAATGGCGAGATCGATGAAATCATGGGTGTGCGCCACCAGGAGATGCAAATCGAAGGTGTGCAGTTTCATCCCGAGTCGATCCTGACGGATAATGGTCACGCGCTGCTGCGCAATTTTCTTGAACAGAAACTTCCCTAGGGGGAGCAATGGATATTCAGACAGCAATTAAATCGATGATTGCCCGACAGGACCTGAGCAGCGACGATATGGTGTCGGTCATGCGCCAGATCATGACCGGTGAATGCACCCAGTCGCAAATTGGCGGCTTCCTGGTGGGTTTGCACATGAAGGGCGAAACCGTCGATGAAATCTCGGCCGCGGCGAAAGTCATGCGCGAACTGGCGACCCGCGTCGAGGTCGATGTCGATCACCTGGTCGATACCGCCGGTACCGGTGGCGATTCGTCGGGCAGTTTCAATATTTCGACCGCCAGCGCTCTGGTGGCCGCTGCCGCCGGTGCTAAAGTGGCGAAACATGGCAACCGCTCGATGACCAGCAGTTCAGGCAGCGCCGACGTGCTCGAGGCCGCCGGCGTCAAGCTCGATGTGAGCCCCGAGAAGGTGGCCGAATGCGTCAACAGGGTTGGCGTCGGTTTCATGTTCGCACCGGCCCATCACGGCGCCATGAAGCACGCCATAGGCGCGCGCAAGGAACTCGCGGTGCGCACCGTGTTCAACGTTCTCGGACCCCTGACCAATCCGGCCGGCGCGCCGAACCAGGTCATCGGCGTGTTTCATGCCGACCTGGTGGAGTTGATGGCTAACGTATTGAAGCAGCTCGGCAGTCGCCATGTCATGGTCGTGCATGCCGAGGATGGCATGGACGAAATCAGTATTTCGGCACCGACGCGGGTGGCCGAGTTGCAAGACGGTGAAGTCACGACTTACACGATCACGCCGGGCGATTTCGGCATGCAGACCGCTTCGATCGACGAACTGCGCGTCACCTCCGCCGAACAGAGCCTGGTGAAGATCCGCGAGGTGTTTGCCGACAAAAAGGGTCCAGCGCACGATATCGTCTGCCTCAACGCCGGTGCCGCGATATACGTAGCCGGTTGCGCCGATTCGCTGGCTGCAGGTATCGAGGCCGCGCGCGCCGCGATCGCAAGCGGCAAGGCTGCCGAGGTATTGCAAAACCTGGTGCAGGAGAGCAATAGTCGATGAGTTCGCCGCGTCCGGATATTCTGAACAAGATCCTCGCACGCAAGCAGCAGGAAATCGAGTTGCGCCAACAGCAGCTAGCGCCGGCGCAACTGCAGCAACGGGCGATGCAGGCCCCGGCGCCGCGCGGATTCGTGGCTGCGCTCAAGGCGCGCGTCGAGCAGGGCCAGGCCGCGGTAATCGCCGAGATAAAAAAAGCTTCTCCGAGCAAAGGCGTGATTCGCGAAAATTTCGATCCGGCCGAGATTGCCGCATCTTACCAGGCCGGCGGCGCGAGCTGCCTGTCGGTGCTGACCGATCGGGACTTTTTCCAGGGACACGAGGATTACCTGGCGGCGGCGCGCGCGGCCTGCGAGCTGCCGGTGATTCGCAAGGACTTTATTATAGATCCCTACCAGGTAGTCGAATCGCGTGCAATCGGCGCTGATTGCATTCTGCTGATCGTCGCCGCGCTCGAGGATGAGGCGCTGGCGCAACTGCACGCCGGTGCACGTTCTCAGGGTATGGATGTTTTGGTCGAGGTGCACGATCGCGACGAGCTCGAACGGGCGCTCAAGCTGGATCTCGAACTGGTCGGGATCAATAACCGGGATTTGCGTACCTTCGATACCAGTCTCGATACGACCATCGAGCTGCTCGATGCGATTCCCGAACAATGCCTGGTCGTTACCGAGAGCGGAATACATACCCGTGAAGACGTGGCCTTGATGCGCGATAACAAGGTCAACGCTTTTCTCGTCGGCGAGGCTTTCATGCGCAAGCCGGATCCGGGCCAGGCCCTGCAGGAACTATTCGCAAATTGAGCGTCATCCCCGCGTAAAGCGGGGATCTCCAGATGGCTCCGCGGTATCTATCGTCGGTAAATTTGGAGATCCCGGATAGTTGCTACGCAACTTCCGGGATGACGCCGTTGACGTCACTTTCCGGGACGACCGCTGCGCGGTCGCTTACGCGGGAATGACCCAGGAAATTTCTGCAGATACTGGTTTTAGCGCGTGCCGAATACGACGATGGTCTTGCCGTGCGCGGAGATCAGCCCGTCTTCCTCGAGCGATTTCATTACACGGCCAGCCATTTCGCGAGAACAGCCGACGATCTTGGCGATCTCCTGCCGCGTGATCTTGATTTGCATGCCGTCTGGATGGGTGATCGCGTCCGGTTCGCGCGCGAGATCGAGCAGTGTGCGCGCAACGCGTCCGGTCACGTCCATAAACGCCAGGTTGCTGACCTTTCGACTGGTGTTGCGCAGGCGGCTGGCCAGTTGCGATGACAGCTGGAACAGGATTTCAGGGGTTTCCTTGGCCAGCTGCATGAACTGGTTGTAATGAATCTCGGCCACCTCGCAGGGGGTGCGCGTAATCACCCAGGCGCTGCGCTTGGTATGTTCCTCAAACAACCCCATTTCGCCGAAGAAATCGCCCGGATTGAGGTAGGCGAGCACGATTTCATTACAGTCTTCGTCCTCGATAACTACGCTCACCGAACCGTCGATGATATAGTACAGGGTTTCCGACTCGTCCCCGGCGTGGATGATGGTGCTGCGCGCCGCGTACTTCTTGGCGTGGCAGTGATGCAGAAAATTATCCAGCGCAGGGTTTTGCCGCGGTACAATTTTTGTGATCGGATTAACTGACATTTTCAAAAATCCTGTTCCAGCAGTAGATAAACATAGCATAAAAAATCCATTTCAACAGTAATAGGTTCCAACAATGAAATGCAGGGTAAAATGGCTCGATCACATGTCTTTCGTCGGTGAATCCGACAGTGGTCACTCGGTGGTGATGGATGGCGCTGCCGAGGCTGGCGGGCGTAATCTGGGCGTGCGCCCGATGGAAATGCTGTTGTTGGGCCTGGGCGGGTGCACCGCTTTCGACGTGGTTTCGATTCTGCATAAATCACGACAGCAAATGATCGATTGCGAAGTCGAGATCGAGGCCGAGCGCGCCGAGAGTATTCCGAAGGTTTTCACCCGGATTTACCTGCATTTCATCTTCAGCGGCCGTGATCTCGACCCCAAAAATGTCGAAAAGGCGGTGCAGTTGTCGGCCGACAAATACTGCTCTGCCTCACGCATGCTCGAGAAAACCGCCGAAATCACCCACGACTTCGAAGTCCGCGATCTCGGTTGAATCCGGTGTCATCCCCGCGTAAGGGTAAAAGTCGGGGACAGTTTACTTATTTCGCGAGCGAAACAAGTAAACTGTCCCCGACTTTTCTGCCCGAGTTTCAGATGCGATAGGCGCTAAAGGTCATGATCTTGCTGACCAGGGTCATGGCCTTTTTAACCGGTTGTGGCAGTTCGGCGGCGCCGGCCTGGGCGGCCTGTGTGGCGTGACGCAACTCGTCCGCGCGCATTTGCGTCAGAATCGCGCGGCTGCGCAGGTCCTGTTGCGGCAGCGACTCGAGATGGCGGTCCAGATGGGCACAGACCTGCTGCTCGGTTTCCTTGACGAAACCCAGGCTCCATTTGTCGCCGGCGGCACCCGCAAGCGCGCCAATCGTAAACGATCCCAGATACCAGAATCCATCCAGCAGACTGCGCTGCTGATCCAGTTCGGACAGGCGGCGCTGGCACCAGTTTAGATGCTCGTTCTCTTCTTCGGCGGCCTCGTGCATCGCGTCACTGAGCGCTTGCGCGCGAGCGGTTAGCGCCTGGCCGCGATAAAGCCCCTGGGCAGCGACCTCGCCGGCGTTGTTAACACGCATCAAACCCGCGACATGCTCCCGTTCCCGGGCCGATAGCTCGCTATCGCCTGCCACTTCCGCCGGGTAGGGGCGCTCGGCCGCCGGCGGGCGCAGATGGCAGGTGTTGAGGCCGTGCTGTAATTCGTCGAGCAGGCGATCGGTCAGGCTGAAATGGCGCATTTAGGCTCCGTTAGTGGTGCTGAAACAGGCTGAGCAGGGTGCTTATTATCGATTAAATCGAAATATTAATCCAAGCGCTGAAATATCCCTTGAAAACAGGGTTTTACGGCTTGTAAAGAGCCCTTTTATCCGTTAGTATTCGCGCCCTTTGTAGATTAAGTCAGCGCCGTTACGGCAGCAAGCAGGAATTTTATGAAAACCTTCAGCGCAAAACCCGAATCGGTAAAACGCGACTGGTATGTTATCGACGCCACCGACAAGGTGCTGGGCCGCCTGTCGACCGAGATCGCGCGTCGTTTACGCGGCAAGCACAAGCCGGAGTACACCCCGCACGTCGATACCGGTGACTACATCATCGTTATTAACGCGGAAAAAGTGCGCGTTACCGGCAACAAGGAATCCGACAAGATGTACCACCATCACACCGGCTACATCGGCAGCCTGAAGTCAACCAATCTGTCGAAACTGCGCCAGGAGCATCCCGAGCGGATCATCCAGCACTCGGTCAAAGGCATGTTGCCGAAGAATGCGCTCGGCCGTGCGATGTTCAAAAAACTGAAGGTTTACGCGGGCGACAGCCATAACCACGCGGCGCAACAGCCTCAGCCCCTCGAAATTTAACAGGTCATATCATGGCAGCAGAACAATATTACGGTACCGGTCGTCGCAAGAGTTCATCCGCACGGGTTTACCTCAAAGCCGGCAGCGGCGCGATCACGATCAACAACAGAACCATCGACCAGTACTTCGGTCGTGAAACCTCGCGCATGGTCGTGCGTCAGCCGTTGCAGACGGTCGACCTGCTCGACAAGTTCGATATCAACGTCAACGTCAAGGGTGGCGGCCCCAGCGGCCAGGCCGGCGCGATTCGCCTCGGCATCACCCGCGCGCTGCTGCAGTACGATGAGACTTTCCGCGAAGCGCTGCGCAAGGAAGGATTCGTTACCCGTGACGCGCGCGAAGTCGAACGCAAGAAGGTTGGTCTACGCAAGGCCCGCCGCGGCGTCCAGTTCTCGAAACGCTAATTTCGCCTGCTGCGCACCGCGATAGCGGCGTTATTTTTTCGGGCGAGCCGCTCACATACTTTTTGTATGCTCGCGCCATCTCCCGAAAAAATGCCTTGCTCTCGAGGCGCTCGCGACGGCGAAATTTCTCCGGATTAAGAAAAGCCCGCAGTAGCGGGCTTTTTTTGCGGTCTGGTGGCTCAGGAGGACTGGCTGGCGACGCTGTGGCGAACGACGCCGTCGTCGGTGCCGAGGATGAGCACATCCGCGGGACGATGCGCGAACAGGCCGTTGCAGACGACCCCGGTGATCTGATTTATCTGGGTTTCCAGCAGTGGCGCGTCGGTGATTTCCAGGTCGTGTACGTCGAGGATATGATTGCCGTTGTCGGTAATCGTGCCGTCGCGCAGTCGCGGCGTGCCGCCGAGGTCGCGCAACGCGTAGGCTACCAGTTCGCGCGCCATCGGGATAACTTCCACCGGCAGCGGAAACTTGCCCAGGGTTTCGACCAGCTTGCTGTCGTCGGCGATGCAGACGAACTCGCGGCTCGCGGTGGCCACGATTTTCTCTCGTGTCAACGCCCCGCCGCCACCCTTGATCAGGTGTAATCGGGAATTGGCTTCGTCTGCGCCATCGACGTAAAGATCGAGCCGGCCAACCTCGTTCAGGTCGACCACCTTGATGCCATGGCCGCGCAGGCGTTCGCTCGATGCCTCGGAACTGGAGACCGCGGCACGCACCTGCTCGCCCATTCTAGCCGCCAGTAAATCGATAAAGTGATTCACCGTGGACCCGGTGCCGACGCCGATGACGGTGTCGGGTTTGACGTAATCGATAGCCGCCTCGGCGGCGATTCGTTTTTTATCTTCCGGGCTCATGGATTTATAACCTGCATATGTCACCGCTTTACGTTGCGAGGGCGCCGAAAAGACGCTGTGACGGGCCGCACAACCCGATGCGCAGGCTTGCGCATCGGGGGAGGTCCGCGAAAGCGTAGTATATACTACGTCGAGCGGACCGTCGGGAGTACGGGCC
This sequence comes from Gammaproteobacteria bacterium, assembly GCA_020354435.1. Classification (GTDB taxonomy): domain Bacteria; phylum Pseudomonadota; class Gammaproteobacteria. The sequence goes on along the minus strand of CP070646.1, from coordinate 1,958,015 downwards.
GCCAGAGTGCGCTTTGCGGCGTCCGCGGCAGGAAATCGGTGACATATGCAGGTTAACTGTTGCTTCGCGAGCGATCAATTATGATAATCAGCGGCAAGCAGCGCAAGACATTGCGCTGTTTTACTTTGGTAAAACTCAGCAACCGACACGACGGGCTATGCGCAAAGAAAAATTTCTCGAAAAAATACTGACCGCGAGGGTCTACGACGTGGCCCGTGAAACCCCGCTGGATTACATGCCGAAGATTTCCAGACGCTACAGCAATCACGTATACCTCAAGCGCGAAGATCTGCAGCCGGTGTTCTCGTTCAAGTGCCGCGGTGCTTTCAACAAGATATACCAGGAGCTGCAGGCCAATCCGAAACTGAAGGGCGTGATTACCGCGTCCGCCGGCAACCATGCGCAGGGAGTTGCGCTGGCGGCTAAGAAGCTGCACCTGAAAGCCACTATCGTGATGCCGACGACGACACCGGACATCAAGGTCAGCGCGGTCAGGTCGCACGGCGCCAAGGCGGTGATCTATGGCGAGAATTTCGACGCCGCCAAGGAGCATTCGCTGAAACTTGCGAAAAAGGAAAAACTCGCATACATCCATCCCTTCGACGATTTTGACGTCATGGCGGGGCAGGGCACGATCGCGCATGAATTGATTCGGCAGCACCCCGGCAAGATCGACGCGATCTTCGTCGCCGTCGGTGGCGGTGGCTTGATCGCCGGTATCGCCGGTTTCATGAAGGCGGTCAAGCCGGATACCAGAATAATCGGTGTCGAACCCGACGATGCCGCCTGTTTTTACGAGGCGCGCAAGGCTGGCCGCCGGGTCACGCTGAAAGAAGTCGGTATCTTTGCCGACGGCGTGGCGGTAAAGCAGGTCGGTAAAAACACCTTTTCGATGATCAAGGATCTGGTCGATGATGTGATCCTGGTGAATACCGACCAGATCTGCGCGGCGATCAAGGACACCTATGAAGATACCCGCGCGATTTGTGAACCGGCCGGTGCACTGTCGCTGGCCGGTATGAAGAAGTACGTCGAAACCCATGGCCTGAAGGATCAGACCTATATCGCGATCAACTGCGGCGCCAACATGAACTTCGACCGCTTGCGTCACGTTTCGGAACGCGCCGAACTGGGCGAGGATCGAGAGGCGCTGATCGCGGTTGAAATCCCCGAGCGGCCGGGCAGTTTTAAAAGGCTATGCCAGTTGATAGGCCATCGCTCGATCACCGAGTTCAACTATCGTTATGCCGATGACACCGTCGCGCGCGTATTTGCCGGGATTCAGTTGACCCACGGAAGCGATGAAAAAAACAAGCTGGTGGCGAAACTGCAGTCGAAGGGTTACAAGGTTGTCGACATGACTGGCAATGAGGTAGCCAAGTTGCACACCCGTTACATGATTGGCGGTCATCCCGGCAGCAGCGTGACCAATGAACTGCTGTATCGCTTCCAGTTCCCGGAAAAACCCGGCGCCTTATTAAATTTTTTGATGAAGGTGGGTAATCGCTGGAACATCAGCCTGTTTCACTATCGCAACCACGGCTCCAATTTTGGCCGTATCCTGATGGGCTTCCAGGTCGATCGGGGCGACCACAAGGCTTTCAACGCCTTTCTCAAAAGTCTCAAGATTCCCTACTGGGACGAAACCGAAAACGAAGCCTACGAGCTGTTCCTGAAGTGACCACCGGCGGCTTAAACCGGCTTGTTATGAAGTTGATTTAAACACGGTAAAAGCAACGAAAAAATTCGTAGGAAGGATACCAACCACGGTGTCGTCGCAAATCTATCAACCTTGAACCGAAGGTCCAGGTGGGGTTATTGGCAACCCATCAGGCTTCCTGACTCGTCAGGCATGCACACCAGTGTTACACGGAAGTCCCCGAGATTGATAAATAGGCTCAAGGATTATGATGGCTGCTAACGAACACCGTAGTCAGTATGAAACTAACTATGGCTCGAAATTGCCAAAAAGTAAAATTTAAAATTCTAATAGCCGTCAGATTTCCAATTGCCTGGCCTGTTCCAGCACTCTGGAAATTTTACTTTCCAGGTCCTTCAGGCGCGGTGGCAATTCGCGGCCGAGTTCGCGGTCGACGTTGCTCGATTTGAGCAGGTCGTTGGCCATGTTCAGCGCGGTGATGACCGCGATGCGCTCCGAGCCCATGATATTTCCGGTATCGCGCACCTCGCGCATCTTGCTGTCGAGAAACTTGGCCGACTCCAGCAGGGCGGACTGCTCGCCGGGCGGGCAGGCTACCTTGTAGTCCTTGTCGAGGATGGAAATATTGATCGGTTGAGCGTCTGTCATGAGCCTAGTTCGAGTGATCGTAGTCGGGAAATCATCGCCTCAACCCGGCTACGCGCCATTTCGGTTTTCTCGATCAGTTGAGAGCGTTCGGTCATTAGCTTGTCTTTTTGTTGCCGCAAGCTGGTGTTTTCATTCTTCAACTGGCCCACGGTGTTAATGAGCTCGTCGATGCGTTGCTCAAGCTGCCTGAGGTCGTCTTCGGTATATACGTTTTTATCAGAATCCATAGTCAAATAATCAGGCCTTGAGTGGCGCAGGTCAACTGGCAGTTGTTTTTGGCTGCCGGGCGCAGATGTTAGAATGCAAAGTATACAATTCTACGGTTTTTCTACAATGCTCGATT
>CP070646.1:1930323-1955264 GCA_020354435.1 Gammaproteobacteria bacterium | reverse complement strand
ATGCAGCGCGCCGTCGGTCGCCTTGAGTGACTCGACCGTGAACAGCGCCTTGCCGTCGAGCGTCGGCAGAAACTGGATACAGGCATTGACCGCGCGGTAACGCAGGCGCTCGCCATCGAGCTCGGCGACGACCACGGTGCAGGCGCCGCAATCGCCCTCGGCACAACCTTCCTTGCTGCCGACACGACGCAGGTCCTCGCGCAGGTATTGCAGCAGCGTCCGCGTCGGCTCGACATGACCGACTTCTATCACTTCGCCATCGAGCAGGAAACGCAGCCTGTCCATTAACTGCCCCTGTAGGTGGAGTAACTCCACGGCGAAACCAGTAGCGGTACGTGGTAATGCTGATCGGGATTGGCAATGCCGAATCGGATCACGACTTCGTCGACGAACGGCGGATCGGGCAGATCGCCCAGGTGCGCGGCGAAATATTTGCCGGCCTGAAACACGAGTTCATAAACGCCGCTAGCGAATGCCGCGTCGTCGAGAATCGGCGCATCGAGCCGGCCATCGGCGTTGGTGCTGGCCTCGGCAATCAGCTCGCGCTCCGGTTTGACCCGGTAAAGTAGCACCGCAACGCCGCTGGCGGGACAACCCTGCGCGGTGTCGAGTACGTGTGTAGTCAGCCTCCCCATTATCAACACCCCTCTATGCCGATGCGCTAAAATCGCACTATTAGCCAAAATTGTCAACACTTTGATGATATATTGTTAACAATTTTAAATTCGTGTTACACTGCCACGCTATCCGCACCGAGCAATAAAAGCATGTCAGCGCAAATCGATAAAAAAGAAACGACAGGCTTCAGCGAAGACGAAGTACTACGCCAGATCGAACAGGCGGTACTGGACCACCGGCTGCCGCCCGGTACCAAGCTCAAGGAGGTTCAACTGGCAAACCTGTTTGGCGTCAAACGCGGCACCATCCGCAAGGTGCTGACGCGCCTGGCCCACTCCAGGCTGGTGGACCAGACGCCTAATCGCGGCGCCACCGTGGCCAAACCTTCGGTCAAGGAAGGTCGTGATCTGTTCGCTACCCGCCGCGTGATCGAATCGGCGATTCTCGAAACCCTGGTCGCCAGTGCCGACGACAGGATGATCCGGCATCTGAAAAAACTGCTCGAGCGCGAGGAAAAGGCTTACCGGCGGGGCGATTCCGAGCTAGCGCTCAAACTGTCGATCGATTTTCACCGTGAACTGGCGGCAATGGCCGGCAACAGCGTGCTCGAGGAATACCTCAACGACATCATCCGGCGTACGCCGCTGGTGATCCTGACCCACCTCGGCAACGACAAGGAAAACCGCTGCCGCAATCAGGAGCACGTGGCCATTGTCGACGCGATCGAACAGGGTAAGGCCAAAAAAGCCGTCAAGATCATGCACCGGCACCTGTTGCAGATCGAAAGCAAGATCCAGCACAAGCCGGAAACCCCGCAGACCGACCTGGCAACGCTGCTGCGACCGCCGGGTGAACGGGTGCCGGCGTGAACGACTATCCGCGCGACATGGCTGGATATGGCGGCAACCCGCCACATGCGCAATGGCCGGGCGCCGCGCGCATCGCATTGCAGTTCGTGCTCAATTACGAGGAAGGCGGCGAAAGCAACGTTTTGCACGGCGACTCGGGATCGGAGCAATTCCTGTCGGAAATCATCGGCGCCGAGCGTTACCCCGCACGTCACATGAGCATGGAGTCGATTTACGAGTATGGCTCGCGCGCTGGTGTATGGCGCTTGCTACGCGAGTTCGACGCGCGCGGCCTGCCGCTGACGGTATTTGCGGTCGCAATGGCGCTGCAGCGTAATCCTGAACTGGCCACCGAAATGGTCGGCCTCGGGCACGAAATTGCATGCCACGGCCTGCGCTGGATCCACTACCAGAACGTAGCGGAAGCGGTGGAGCGCGAACATATGCAGCAGGCGCTGGATATACTCGAGGGTCTGTGCGGGGTCGTGCCTCAGGGCTGGTACACCGGCCGCGACAGCCCCAACACGCGCCGACTCGTGGTCGAACAGGGATCGCTGCTGTACGACTCGGATTACTATGGCGACGACCTGCCCTTGTGGATGCGGGTCGAGACCGTCGACGGCAAGAGCAAAAACCACCTGGTCGTGCCCTACACGCTCGACGTCAACGACATGCGATTCGCCACCGCCCAGGGTTTCAACAGCGGCGAGCAGTTTTACCAGTACTTGCGCGACAGTTTCGATGTGCTCTATGCCGAGGGCGAAGACGCGCCGAAGATGATGTCGGTCGGGCTGCATTGCCGCCTGGTCGGCCGACCCGGCCGCTTTCGCGCGCTGCAGCGCTTCCTCGACTACGTGCAGTCGACGGAGCGTGTCTGGATTTGCCGGCGCATCGATATCGCGCGCCACTGGATCGACAAGCACCCGCCGAAACCGGCATGATCCGGTCATGACCCTGAGCATCGACGACATCAACAACAGCAGCGAAGACCGCTTCGTCGAGTTGCTCGGCGGTATCTTCGAACACTCGTCGTGGGTAGCGGAACTGGTCTGTGCTAAACGCCCGTTTGCCGGCCTGGAGCAGCTCTACCATGAAATGGTCGCGGCGATGCGCCAGGCGCCAGAATTCCAGCGCATGGCCCTTTTATGCGCACATCCGGAACTGGCGGGCAGGGAAGCCGAGGCCGGCGGCCTGACCGACGCATCGAAGCGCGAGCAGGCCGGCGCCGGCCTCGACCACTGCAGCCCGGAAGAACTCGAGAAAATCGGGGTCTTCAACCAGGCATACCGTAACAAGTTCGATTTCCCGTTCATCATCGCGGTGACCGGACTCAACCGGCAGCAAATCATCGCCGCGATGGAAAGGCGGCTCGGCAACGACACAGTTACCGAGTTCGAGACCGCGCTCGGAGAAGTCGAAAAAATTGCGCGCATCCGCCTCGACGCGCTGATCGATGACTAGCGCCTCGATCCTGATCGACCGCTGCGGGGTGCATCGGGAGTGGCGCGAGATTGTCGAAAACGCGCTCGCCCGCGTCGATTCCGATTATCTCGACTCGCTTTTAAACGACGACGGCTGGTTACCCGGCAGCGAGCGATTGCTGGCCGCGTTTCGGCGCGATCGCAGCGGACTGCGCTACCTGCTGATTGGCGAATCGCCTTACCCGCGTGCTGAATCGGCCAATGGAATCGCCTTCTATGACGCCGCGGTCGGCGACCTGTGGAGCGACTCCGGCCTGAGCAAGGCGGTCAACCGCGCGACCTCGCTGCGCAACATCGTCAAAACGGCACTGCTGGCAGAAGGCCTGGTGCAAACGGACAGCGATGGCAGAATCACCCAGCAGGCGATTGCAAAACTCGACAAGGCCGGGCTGGTACAGTCATTACACGAATTGTTCGCCAATCTCGAACGGGCGGGCTTTCTGATGCTGAACGCAACACCGGTGTTGCACCCACAGCGCAAGCCGGCACTGGAGGCGCGATACTGGCGGGATTTTCTGGATGAGTTGCTGGCCCTGATCGCAAGGCATGCGGCGCAACGCGTCACTTTATTGCTGTGGGGCAAGATTGCAGGCCTGGTGGAAGCGCTGTCGGCGAGCGCGCAGTTTGACAAACTGGTTTGCGAGCATCCCTACAACATGTCGTTTATCGACAATCCCGGAATGCTGCGGCTGTTTGCGCAACTTCGCATCCTGCAAAAAACAGTCAATTAGGATACGCCACCTGTTTCGGTTTCGAATTCGAATTCTCGCTCACCAGGACTGGCCTCGAGAGATGAAATCACTGGGCATAGTCGATGCCGATGGATTTCAGCGACTGCAGCGTTGCCTCGTCCTCGACCCACTCGGCGATGGTCTGCAGCTTGAGTATCCGGGCGGCATCGTAAATCGTGCGCACCATCGCCGGATAGACCGGATTCTCGCGCATGTCGCTCATCAGGTCGTCGTGCTCGGCGGTCGGGATGAACAATCAGGGAGAGATCAGCTGGCCAGTGTCCCGCGGCCAGCGTAACGGGAATTCAATGATCATCGGCGGCGCTCATGAGGTCACCGAGACTGCCGCTCATGCGGCTTATCATCACCGGACCGATACTGGCGCTAACATCGAATGCCCTGTCTTCCTATTTGCGGTGCAAGGCGTGCTGACTATCCTGCTGCCGGACTCGCTTGTGCAGATCGCACCGGTAAAGTAACCACGATAGCGAGTCTGCGCGCGTGATTTGTGGCATCATTGAATAACGCGATTACATTCAAGCGATAAAACCGTTAGTGGATATCCCGAACTTTGACGACGTATTGGCGGCACGCGAGCGTATCACACCCTATATACATCGTACGCCCGTCCTGACGTCGAGTTACCTCAACCAGTTGACCGGCGCGGAGCTGTTTTTCAAGTGTGAAAACCTGCAAAAAGTCGGCGCCTTCAAAGCGCGCGGTGCCTGTAACGCGGTGTTCGGCCTGGATGACTCGATCGCCGCCAACGGTGTTGCCACGCACTCATCCGGCAACCATGCCGGTGCACTCAGCTATGCCGCCGCGCGGCGCGGCATTAGCGCAACCGTGGTCATGCCGCATAACGCACCGGCAGCGAAGAAGGCCGCGGTGCGGAGTTACGGCGGCCAAATCGTCGAGTGCGAACCGACACAGGCATCACGCGAAACGACACTCGAACGGGTGGTCAGCGAGACCGGCGCCGACGCGGTACATCCCTACGACGATGCGCGCGTCATCGCCGGCCAGGCCACCTGCGTTCTGGAGCTGCACGAGGACGTTGCCGGGCTTGAAGCGGTGGTCGCACCGATCGGCGGTGGCGGCCTGATTTCCGGAACCTGCCTGACGCTTTCCCAACTGGCGCCGGAAACGCGAATTTACGCCGCCGAGCCGATCAACGCCGACGATGCCTGGCAATCGCTGCAAAAGGGCGAAATCGTCGAAAAGGACGGTCAACACTCGATCGCCGACGGGCTCAAGACCAACCTCAAACCGCGTACCTGGCACTTCGTCAGGCATTACGTCAGCGACATTCTGCTAGCGAGCGAAGACGAAATCCTGGATGCGATGTACCTGACCTGGGAACGCATGAAAATCATCATCGAGCCGTCATCGGCGGTAGCGCTCGCGGTCATCCTGAAGCACCGCGAGCTGTTCCGGGATCAGCGCATCGGCGTCGTCATCACAGGCGGTAACGTCGATATCAAAAACTGTCCGGGCTGCGACCGGGGTCGTCCGGCATGAGAAGCGTCAACGATAATGCCGTCGTCGGTTTCAACATACCCGCCGAGGTTGGCATGCCGCTGGCCGAAGTATGCACGCCGGCGCTGATCGTCGATCTCGACGCCTTCGAACAAAATGTCGCCACCTTACGTCAACGTTTGCAGGCCGCCGGCGTACGTCTGCGGGCGCATGCGAAGACGCACAAGTCAATCGACATTGCGCGCTACCAGATCGATCACGGCGGTGCCTGCGGCATCTGTTGCCAGAAGGTGGCCGAGGCCGAGGTTATGGTCGCCGGCGGGATCGAGGATGTGCTGGTCTCGAACCAGGTGACCGATCCGGTAAAAATAGACCGTCTCGCGCGGCTCGCGCGAAACGCTCGTATCCTGGTCTGCGTCGACGACGCCGATAATATCGACGTACTGGCTGCGGCCGCCTCAAAGCACGCGATTAATTTCGAGTGCCTGGTCGAAATCGATTGTGGTGCCGGCCGCTGCGGCGTCGAACCCGGCGCCGCGGCCCTGTCGCTGGCGCAAAAGATAGCGGCCAGCGACAGCCTGCAGTTCGCCGGGTTGCAGGCTTATCAGGGCGCCGCCCAGCATATTCGGCAATTCGCCGAACGCCGACAGGCGCTGGAGGCGGCCATCGCGCAAACCCGGGTCAGCGTCGAGCTGCTGTCGAATGCCGGACTCGAATGCGATATCGTCGCCGGCGCCGGTACCGGTTCCTATTACTTCGAAGCGGCATCGGGGATCTATAACGAAATGCAGTGCGGTTCATACATCTTCATGGACGCGGACTATCAACGAGTGCTAGACGAATCCGGCGCCGGCATATCCGAATTTTGCAACAGCCTGTTCATCTGGAGCTCAATCATGTCGACCGCTCGCGCGCAACACGCGGTCTGTGATGCCGGCCTCAAGGTCATCAGCGCCGACTCGGGGCTGCCGGTTGTCTACGGCTACGAAGATATCGAGTACGTATCAATCTCGGATGAACATGGCGTACTGGCCGACCCGAAGCAGCAACTGCATCTCAACCAGAAGCTGAAACTCATACCCGGTCACTGCGACCCGACCTGTAACCTGCACGACTGGTACGTCGGCATTCGCGACGACCGGGTCGAATGCCTGTGGCCTGTCAGCGCCCGCGGCCTGGCTTTTTGAAGCGGGATAGTCCGGTGAACAAATCGATTCAGCTGAAACCGGAGTTACCGCAGGACTCGCGCCTCGTGTCGAACCACGAGCCGCTTTACAAGCGCCTGCCGACTCACGATGAAAACGGTAATTTCCTGAGCGATTTCATGATGCTGATACCCGGCCTGAGAAACCTCTCGGCCGCGCAGTTGCAAACGCGGTTAGGTCTCCTGCATACACTCCTCGAAACCCACCAGGACGTCGTCTTCGCGGATCTGAACACGCCACTCAACCTGCTGTGGGTCTCGGTCAGAACCCGGCACGGCGTCATCGCCGAACTTGCCGCCGAAATCCGGCGGCAAATTCCGCAAGCCCGACTGGTCGGCCACCCGGTGGCATTCGGCACGACGCCGCGGGCTGCGGCCCGCGGCGCCGAACAATTGCGCCATGAATCCAGCGTCGGGTCTCTGCCAAAATCCGACCGAAACGGCTAACGGGCAAAAAAACGTCGGCGCGAGGCCGGCGTTAACCACCCTGGGAGTGCCGTTTAAGAGCGGCTGGAGAGATATGTATTCAGATCTTCGAGGACCTTTGCCTTGTCGACCTCGGCGCCGAGCCTGATCATTGCGTCGGCAAAACGGCCGACGATGTCGCCGATGGCGGCGTCGGTCAACTGGTTAAGGATGCCGATGCGAATCTGCGCCGGCTCCGACAACGTGTTCCAGATCGCAAAGCCCTGCTCGCGACAGCCGGTTACCAGTTCCTTTTCCCGGCCTTCGAATTCGTCCGGCAGGTTGAAAACGACCAGGCTGGTCATATTCGAGGTCACTTTGCAGCCCATGGATTCGACCGCTTTACGCAATCCTTTTTCGTAGAATGCATAGTCTGCAGCTTTCTGCGCACGGCCGTGCTGCAGCAACAGACGCAGTGCTTCGTGGAAGGACGCCACCGCGTAACCCGAGTGGGTACGGTGATAAGCGGCGGTTTCGACATCTTCACCGTCGGCGATGCACCAGTGCTTGCCGTCGAGAATCGGGTGATGCTCGTAGCTTGGGCAACCGCGCTTTTTGATCAGATCGATGACCTTGTCGTTGAAGCTGATCGGCGCATAGGTCAACGGCAGGCCGAGGATGCCCTTCTGCGGACAGGAAGCCCAGGTCGTGACCGCCGGGTAATCGTCGATATCGAAATCGGCGATACCGAGGCTGGATACACAGTCGATGATGCCCATGACATCGTGTTTGGCGCAGGCGTCATTGAAACCCTGTAAATCGTTGATGCGACCGCTGCCGGTTTCCCAGTGCGCCATAACGGCCCACATCGGCTTGTGCTCGGCAAGCGCGGCCTCGACGATGTCGCCGGTGACCGACTGACCGTGCGGCACGTTTACGGTGACGACGTTGACCGGCTTCGGATCCATCGGATTGGCGGCGAGATCTTCGACGTTCGACGCCTTTAAGCGAACATTCAAATCGTCGATGCCGCTGAAAGTACCGTTGACGAAGGTGACAACGCTGTCGCCCGGCAGGATCGGCGTAAACGCGGTATCGAGCGCGCTCCAGCCGGTGCCGCAAACGGCATAGGTGTAAGCATTACTGGTACCGAATGCCTGGCGCAGCATATACTTGGCTTCCTTCATGCCGCGGACGACGTCGGCCTGCATGTGATCGGCGCAACCGGCTGCGGCATAGCGCTCGAGTACACGTGCATCGGTATTGCCCGGTCCCGGACCGGCGGCCAGGGTTTCCGGAATTTCGAGTTGAGGGTAAATCTCGTAGCCCTCGGCGGTTTTACCTTTAAAGTCTGGTTGTGCTGACATCTTTTCTTCTCTCGTCAAGTTAGAATCCATAACACCGCATGATTTTCACGCGGCACCAAAATAAATCTCGTTAACCCGGCCGGTAACCACCCAGCTCGCGGGTAATTTCGTCGGCGGTTTGCCGAATCGAATAACCCAGCTCGCCCAGCCGAGCGTCGACAATGCGCGCCTTGGGTCCGGACAGCGATATCGCCGCCAACGCCTGCCCGTTTTCATCGAAAATCGCCGACGCCACGCAGCGCAGCCCGACGGCATGCTCTTCGTCGTCGAGTGCATATCCCCGCTGCCTGACCTGTTCCAGCTCATCGCGCAGCAGCGCCGGATTATCGATCGTCTTTTCGGTAAAACGTGCGAGGCCGCGACGTTCGAGTATCCTCGCAATCCGTTGTTCCGACATATTGGCAAGCATGGCCTTGCCGACTCCGGAGGCATGAATCGGCGAGCGACTGCCGAGCCTGACTATCATGCGCATGACTTCGCGTGACTCGACCTGGCTGATAAAAACCACTTCGCCATCGTCGATGACGCCGAGATTCACAGTCTCTCCGCATTGTTCGACCAGCGTTTCCATATGCGGCCGGGCAATTGCGGCGAAGTCGCGCCGATTGAGAAAGGCGTTGCCAACGGTAAAGGCCTTGAGGCCAACGAACCACAGGCCCTGTTCTGCATCCTGCTCGACAAAATTCATTTCCTCGAATGTGTTGAGTAGCCGGTGTACGGTCGCCGCCGGCATACCGAGCTGGTAGGACAGATCGGTTAGATGCAGACCCTTGGGCGATTCTGCAAGACGTTCCAGCAGCGTCAACGCGCGTGTCAACGACTGGTTTTTGCCGTCGCCGGGGCGATTCTTGCTTCCGGGCGGGCGGCCGCGTTTGCGGGTTATGTTGGTCACGGTACTCGTCATGGCGCGCAATCTAGCAACATAGTTTGTTTAAAACATGCGTATAAACGACATATTCTGTTTTAAAAAAATATTCCAAAATGGATAGCCAAACTATCCATAATACCTTAAGTTACTGATTTTAAATATTTTATATTAATATTTTTTTGTTTATTATTTTATGGAAATAATTTCCATTTTACAACAAAGGCTGATTCTGGCTACGCCATCCGGAAAAAGCAATTATCGCTGCAAAGGTATTCAACCCGGCTATCGACATCTCATTGCGTGACGACCGTTCAGGATTTTTTCTTACAAATCAATAACACTGCGCCATAATATCTAAATTCCAACGCTGCTCTGGAGGCAGAATGCGTATCGCGGTATATGGCATCGGTGGCGTCGGCGCCTATTTCGGCGGCCGACTGGCGCAGATAGGCCAGGACGTTGTTTTTATTGCACGCAACGAAACCCTCGCCGCCCTGCGCACGCAGGGACTCAAGGTCGGCAGCATTGCCGGCGACTTCAGCATTGAAAAGGTCGAAGTTACCAACAATCCAGCCGAGGTCGGCGTGGTCGACTACGTATTGTGTTGCGTCAAATCCTGGCAGGTGCCAGCCGCGGCCAGGGCGATGAAACCGATGATCGGCCCCGATACGCTGGTGGTTCCGTTACAGAACGGAGTCGAAGCGCCCCACCTGCTGGCCGAGGAAATCAATCCCGCCAACGTCCTCGGCGGACTGTGCGCGATAGTCGCTTTTCAGGCCGGCCCGGGACATATCAAGCACAGCGGCGGCAATCCGCTGATTCGCTTCGGACACCTCGATAATCATCCTGATCCGCGGGTAAACGCCCTGTCAGAGATTTTCAATCACTGCAGCGGCGTCAAGTCGAGCATTCCGGACGACGTGCTGGTGGCGATGTGGCAAAAGTTCATGCTGATCACGCCGTGGAGCGGGCTCGGCGCGGTATCACGGGCGCCCATCGGCGTCCTGCTGGAGCAACCGGAAACGCGTGAACTGCTAACCCAGGCGACCGAGGAAATCTACCAGCTCGGGCTCGCCCGCGGCATCGACCTGCCGCAAGACAGCGTGACCAAAACGCTGAAGACACTGGAGGGCATTCCGCCCAATTCGACAACATCGATGCAGCGCGACCTCGTGCGTGGCCGGCCCTCGGAGCTGGATGCACAGAACGGCGCCGTCGTGCGCCTGGCGCAGGAAGTCGAGCTTGACACACCAGTCAACCGCTTTTTCCTTTACAGCCTGCGTTCGCTGGAATTACGCGCGCGCGGCGCGCTGACCTTCAACCGGCGCTCGTCGCCGCGATAAAGCGCGGAACGATCTGGCGGTCGCCTGCATGACTGCTATCTGCGTATCGACGCCTTGAATTCCCGACGGCGCGGGTGCAGAACAAACTCGGTGTAACCGTTGGGAAATTCCAGCCCCTTGAAAACCAGGTCGAGCGCGCCCTGAAAGGCGATGCTGCTGTCGAAGTCAGGTGCCATGTTGCGGTACTCGGGATCCCCGGCATTCTGCCGATCGACGATTTCGGCCATTTTTTCGAATACCTTGCGTACCTGTTCCTGCGTGGTGATACCGTGATGCAGCCAATTAGCGATATGCTGGCTTGAAATCCTCAGGGTGGCGCGGTCTTCCATCAGGTTGACATCGGAAATATCCGGCACCTTGGAACAGCCGACGCCCTGCTCGATCCAGCGCACGACGTAACCGAGAATACCCTGTGCATTGTTTTCCAGTTCCCGAATCAACTCGCTTTCCTTAATCTTTCGCCCGTCAAGCACGGGAATGGTCAGGATGTCGTCGAGACTGGCTCGACCGCTGCGAGCCAACGCGTGCTGTCGTGTATCGACATCGACCTGGTGGTAATGCATCGCGTGCAGGCAGGCGGCCACCGCCGACGGCACCCAGGCGGTGCTGGCGCCAGCTCGCGGATGCGCGATTTTCTGCTCCATCATCGCCGCCATGTTATCGGGCGCGGCCCACATGCCCTTGCCGATCTGGCCGTGACCCGGCAAGCCGGTTTCGAGGCCGATGTCGACGTTCCAGTCCTCGTAGGCGAGCAGCCAGCGTGAGTTCTTGATTTCATTCTTCGGAATCATGGCGTCGGCTTCCATGCTGGTATGGATTTCGTCGCCGGTGCGATCGAGGAAACCGGTGTTGATAAAGACCACGCGATCGCTGGCGGCGCGGATGCATTCCTTCAGATTGACCGTGGTGCGCCGCTCTTCGTCCATGATGCCGATCTTGAGCGCACCGGCCTCGATACCGAGCGCCTGTTCGACCGCGGCAAACAGTTCAACCGCGGCGGCGACTTCGTCCGGCCCGTGCATTTTCGGTTTGACGATGTACACGCTGCCAGTGCGGCTGTTGCGGAAATCGCCGTTACCGAGCAGGTCGTGCTTGGCCGCAAGCGAGGTAACCATCGCATCGAGAAAGGTTTCCGGCACTTCTTTACCGTCGCAGGTAACCGCGTCGGTATACATGTGGGTACCGACGTTACGCACGAACATCAGGCTGCGGCCGGGCAGGCTGAAGTTTTCACCCTGCGGTGATATGAACTCGGGGTCCGCATTGAGGCTGCGTTCCATCGCCTCGTCGCCGCGCATGACCGTGGTCTTGAGATCGCCCCTCATCAGTCCCAGCCAGTTGCGGTAAACCCGCACCTTGTCTTCGGCGTCGACCGCCGCAACCGAATCCTCGCAGTCCATGATCGTCGTAATGGCCGCCTCGATGCGTACGTCGTAAATATTGGCGAGATCGCCCTGACCGATGTAATAACCTTCACCGATCAACAGTTCGATATGCAGATTGTTGTGACGGAACAGGAGCGCGCTGGGCTCATCGGGATCACCACGGTACCCGGCGAAACATTCACGCCAGCCGAGTTCGGTCTTGCTGCCGTCACCCATGACGGCGACCAGCTTACCCGAGGAAACCTGGTACTTGACCACGTAACTGTGGCTGCCGACCGCGAGCGGTACCGCATGGTCGAGAAAATCGCGTACGTAGCGGATGACCTGCTGACCGCGTACCGGGTTATATTTAGCGGTTCGCTTGCAGCCTTCGAGTTCGGGAATGATATCGGTGCCGTAGAGCGCGTCGTAGAGACTGTACCAGCGCGCGTTGGCGGCATTGAGCGCATAGCGCGAATTATCAACAGGCACCACCAACTGCGGACCGGCTATCGCGCCCACCTCGGCATCGACGTTAGGCGTGGTGACCTGGAAATCGTCCAGTTCCGGCACCAGGTAGCCGATTTCCTCGAGATAAGCCTTATACTGTGCGGCGTCGATGCGGCCGAAATGGTTCTTGTGCCAGGCATCGAGCTTTGCCTGCAATTCGTCCCGCAGGTCCAGCAGTTGCCGGTTCTTCGGTCCGAGTTGCTGGTGGATATCGGCGAACGCCTGCCAGAAGGTTGCACTGTCGACGCCGGTTCCGGGCGCGACTTCACTATCGATTAATTCGTACAGGGCACGGTCGACACTCAGACCGCTGATTTCTACTCGGTTGCTCATCGGTATTACTTCCAGTTATTGTTCTAGTCGGGGAGTTCATCCCCCCAGGTCAGCCCAGAAGTATATCCCGACCGACGCGGAAAACCAGCAACCGGTGCCCATTATTGGGAAGCTTTATAGATAGGCTTAATTAATCCTCATTGTCTTCGATGCTACCGATAGGCGCAGGCGCGTCGATTAATACGGCTTACCGGGTCATTGCAAGGACCGCGAGGCCGTGGCGGGACGAAGCTATTCCTGTAAAGATTGCTTCGCTAAATTCAGGGCGTTCGCTTCGCTCACGGGCTGGGCTGCGCTCGCAATGACGCAAAGAGTTTTGTTAAACAGCCTGAGGTTCGCTCAACTGCCGGTAGCGGCGCTGACGCAGGGCCCATGCGGTGTTCAGCGCCAATGTCGAAAGCACGATAGCGCCACCGACCAGGGTGTAGATTCCGGGCTCTTCATCCAGTGCCAACCAGACCCAGAGCGGGCCCAGTACCGATTCCAGCAACAACAGCAGGCCGACCTCCGCCGCGGGAATGTAACGCGGACCGAGAAACATCAGCGCGGTCCCTAACGGCAGCATGTAAATACCCATGATCATGAGGTACCCCAGGTCATCCTGCGATATCGAAAGCGGCGCCGCCAGCGGGAAAATAAGCAGCGCGGTCAACACGCCGCTGCAGGAAATCGCGGCAAAAGTCGAAGCCTGTGGAAATCGGCGCACGAAGCTGAACCCGAGGGCGAGGAAAAACGAGCCCAGCAGCGCAACCAGGTCTCCCAGCCAGTTACCCGGCTGATCGGCACTGCCGGCGGCGATGACCGCCAGCCCGAGCGCGACCAGCACAATCGCAATCAGCATGCGTTTTTCGATTCTTTCGTGCAGCAGGACGCGACTGATCAGGGCGGCAAACAATGGCGTCGTACTCAGAATTATCAACGTATTGGCGACGCTGGTATGGGTAATCGCAAAGATAAACGAAATGGTACCGAGCGAATAGGCGACCACCTTGAGTAAGGCCGCACCCTTCAGGGTTCGGTATTGCTGCCAGACCCGATTCGGCGAGGTGAAGCCGAGCACCAGCCACATGCCGAACGACAGGAATAGCGCACGGTAGAAAATCATGGTCCAGTGATCGGTGGTTATCAGGCGCGTCAGCAGGCCATCCGGTGAAATGATCAACACGCCGCAGGCGGTGATCAGCAGACCTTTTGCATGGGTAGTGCGCATCCGCGGAATTTTAGGGTTATTCCGGCATCATCGCCTATACTTTTTTCAAGCGCGCGGGCCTGGGATGTGCCGCGACAGATGAAACCCCGGGCACAGGGCAGTTAGACGAGAACCAACAAGGACCCGGCAACGAGGAGCGCGATGGAGGAACCACTACTTCCAGTCGACGAAGCGATCAGGATTAAAACGCTTCGCGAGCTGAACTTACTGGATACCCCGGCCGAGGAACGGTTCGACCGCCTGGCGCGGCTCGGTGGGGACGAGTTTACCGTGGTCGTGGTCGTGGTCGAGCTCAATCAGCCCGATGACGTCGAACAGGTCGCAAAAAAGGTGCTCGAGGAATTATCCAGCGAGTTCCGCCTCGGAGAGGAATCGGTTTACCTTTCAGCCAGCATAGGCATTGCTTTTTACCCCGATCATGGCGAAGATATGGACAGCCTGATCAGGAGCGCCGACCGAGCCATGTACGACGCCAAGAACAATGGCCGAAACCGATACGTAATTGCCAATAAACAATAAGCCGACCACCTTGACCAACGACAGTAAATCCCGCAGCGGCGCCGAGGTCCTGATCGACGCGCTCAAGATCAACTCGGTCGAGCGAATCTTTTGTATCCCGGGCGAAAGTTATCTGGCCGCGCTGGATGCGCTGTTCGATCGCAGTGAAATCGACCTCGTCGTTTGCCGCAACGAGGGTGGCGCAGCCTATATGACCGAGGCTGACGGCAAGTTGACCGGCCGACCCGGAGTTTGCTTCGTCACGCGCGGACCGGGCGCCACCAACGCCAGCGGCGGCCTGCATGTCGCCCTGCAGGATTCAACACCGATGATACTGCTGATCGGCCAGATCGCGCGCAAGGACGTCGACCGCGAAGCCTTCCAGGAAATCGACTACCGACGCATGTTTTCCGAGGTAACCAAGTGGGTTGCGCAAATCGACGATGCCGATCGAATTCCGGAGTACCTGAATCGCGCTTTCGCCGTTGCCACCAGCGGGCGCCCCGGGCCTGTGGCGCTGGCGCTGCCCGAGGACATGCTGACGGATTCGACCGCGGTTGCCGATGCCGGTCGCTGGCAGCCAGTCAGCAGCAGCCCGGGTACAGCAGACGTCATCCGCGCAGCATCCCTGCTCAGCGACGCCGAACGTCCGTTCATCATCGTCGGCGGCAGCGGCTGGAACGACGAAACAAGACAACGCCTGCAAACCTTTGCCGAGGCCAACGCGATACCGGTGGCAAATTCGTTCCGCTGCCAGGATTTTTTCGATAACGAGCATGGCTGCTATGCCGGCGATCTGGGCATCGGCCCCAATCCCGTGCTGCAGCAGCGCATCCGCGAGGCCGACTGCCTGCTGGTCATCGGTGCGCGTCTCGGCGAAATGACGACCGCCGGCTTCAGCCTGATCGATATTCCGAGCCCGCGACAGCAAATGATTCACGTGCATGCCGGGGCCGAAGAACTCGGCCACGTTTACCGGCCGGAGCTGGCTATCAATGCCAGCAGCGAGAACTTCGTCGCCATGCTGGCGGCACTGGCGCCAGCGCCGATCAGCGAAGACCGCAGGCAAAGAGTGAAGCAGGCTCACCAGGATTACATCGACTGGAACCGCTCGGTCAGCGTCGATGGCCCGCTGCAGTTTTCCGATATCATTCATCGCGTCAGAGAGATGACCGCGGACGATGCAATCATTTGTAACGGCGCCGGCAACAATACCGGCTGGTTACATCGCTTCTTCCGTTACCGCGAGTATCGCACCCAGCTGGCGCCGACCAGCGGCACCATGGGTTACGGTTTACCCGCGGCGATCGCGGCCAAGCTGCGCTGTCCGGAGCGCTGCGTGGTCGCGTTTACCGGAGATGGCGACTTCATGATGAATGGCCAGGAACTGGCCACCGCGATGCAATACAGGGCCAACATCGTCGTCATCGTTGTCAACAACGGCATTTATGCGACCATTCGCATGCACCAGGAACGCGAGTACCCGACCCGCGTAATCGGCACCGACATGATCAACCCGGATTTCGTAGCACTTGCCGAGGCGCATGGTGCGCATGGTGAAATGGTCGGGAAAACCGAAGACTTCGAGGCCGCCTTCGAACGCTGCCTGTCGGCGAACCGGCCGGCCCTGATCGAAATCCGGATGGATCCTGAAATCCTGACGCCGAGCGCAACCGTACAGAGCCTGCGCGCGGCGAAAGACTGAAATTTGTATATTTCAATAGTATAATTCGCGATCTTTTTGAGTAAGCCAATCGATTCTGATGGAAATCGATCAACTACTGGTACAGAGTCTGCAACTGCTGGGCCTTGGCATGGGCGCGGTGTTCATTATCCTGACGCTGCTAATCCTGCTGATTACCATCGTTTCGAAAATCGTCCCGGAAGAAGCGAGCCCGGCGCCGCCGACGGCGGCCAGGCCAACGATCAGTCCCGACCATATCGCGGCGATCACCGCGGCCATCCACCAATATAAAAAACGCAGGTAACTATTTATGGCGAATCCCCTGTTGATTACCGATTTGGTGCTGCGCGACGCCTCGCAATCGCTGCTGGCAACGCGGGTGCGCATCGAAGACATGCTGCCGATCGCGGAGAAGCTCGACAAGGTCGGCTTCTGGTCGCTAGAAACCTGGGGTGGCGCTACCTTCGACGCCTGTATCCGCTACCTTGGCGAAGATCCGTGGGAGCGTTTGCGCCAGATGAAGGCGGCAATGCCGAACACGCCGATGCAAATGCTGCTGCGCGGGCAGAACGCGCTGGGTTACCGTCATTACGCCGATGACGTGATCGAAAAATTCGTCGAGCGCTGCGCCGAAAACGGCATGGACGTGTTCCGCATCTTCGACGCGATGAATGACATGCGCAACCTGGAAACCGCGGTCAAGGCCACCATCGCGGTCGGCAAACATGCACAGGGTTCGCTGTCCTACACCCTGAGCCCGGTGCACAACGTCGACCTCTGGGTCGACATGGCGAAAAAGCTCGAAGATATGGGCAGCCACTCGATCTGCATCAAGGACATGGCCGGCCTGCTGCACCCCTACACCGCCGAGGAAATGGTCAGCCGCATCAAGGAGTCCTGCTCGGTGCCGCTGGCAATGCACTGTCATGCCACCACCGGACTTTCCACGGCGACATTGATGAAAGCGATCGATGCCGGCATCGACATGATCGATACGTCGATCTCGTCGATGAGCCTGACCTACGGCCATTCGCCGACCGAAACCTTCGTCGCGATCATGCGCGAAAGCGAACGCGACACCGGGCTCGATCTCGACCTGCTCGAGGAAATAGCGCTGTACTTCCGCGACGTGCGCAAAAAGTACGCCAAGTTCGAGGGTTCGCTCAAGGGCGTCGATGCGCGCATCATTACCGCGCAGGTGCCGGGCGGCATGCTGACCAACCTCGAGAACCAGTTACGCGACCAGAACGCCAGCGACAAGCTCGACGAGGTACTGAAGGAAATTCCGTCGGTGCGCAAGGACCTCGGCTACGTGCCGCTGGTGACGCCGACTTCGCAAATCGTCGGCACGCAGTCGGTCATCAACGTTTTGTCCGGTGAAAGGTACAAGTCGATCAGCAAGGAAACCGCCGGCGTGCTGCGCGGCGAGTACGGCGCCACCGCCGCGCCGGTTAACAAGGAACTGCAGGAACGCGTGCTGGCCGGTGACAAACCGGTTAGCTGCCGGCCGGCGGATTTGATCGAGCCGGAAATGGGCAAGTTGTCCGGGGAACTCAGAGATATCGCCAAAGGCGAAAATATCAAGCTCGCCGACAATGAAATCGACGACGTTTTGATCTACGCGCTGTTCCCGCAGGTCGGCATTAATTTTCTCAAGAACCGCGGTAACCCCGATGCCTTCGAGCCCGCACCCGGGAGCGAGCCCGAACCCGTTCCGACCGCCGCGCCAGTCGCCGCCGCGCCACCGGCGGCAAGCGGCGAAGTCGAAAGCTACCGCGTCAGCGTCAACGGCACGCAGTATGACGTCGTGGTCGGACCGGGAGAAGCGGATATCAGTTCGATTACCCCGGTTTCAGCGCAACCTGCCGCGGCACCCGCAGCGGCGGCGCCTGCGCCCGCGGCGGCGGCTCCCGCCGCAGTCGGCGGAACGGAACTGAAGGCGCCACTGGCCGGCAGCGTGATCGACATCCTGGTTTCGGTCGGCCAGCAGGTTAATGACGGCGACCCGGTCATGATCGTCGAGGCAATGAAAATGGAAACCGAGGTGCGCGCCAACACCAGTGGCAGCGTGCAGTCGATCGCGGTCAACAAGGGCGATGCGATCGCCGCCGACCAGCTTTTGATGACCATAGGCTAGGCCCGCTCGATGGAACAGGGTCTGCTGCAACTCTGGGCTTCGACCGGGTTGTACAATTTTACCATCGGCCAGATCGGCATGATCGTGGTCGGCGGCGTGCTGATTTATCTCGCGATTTCGCGCGGTTTCGAACCGCTGCTGCTGATCCCGATCGGTTTTGGCGGCATCCTGGCCAACATCCCGGTGGCGGAAATCGCCGGACCCGACGGCCTGCTCGGCATTCTCTATAGCGCCGGCATCGAGAGCGGCATTTTTCCGCTGCTGATCTTCATGGGCGTCGGCGCGATGACCGACTTCGGGCCGATGCTGTCCCGGCCGAGCCTGATGATTCTCGGCGCCGCCGCGCAGTTTGGCATTTTCTTCACGCTGTTCGGCGCGATCGCGATGAACGTCGTACCCGGCATCGAGTTCAGCATGGCGGACGCCGCTGCGATCGCGATCATCGGCGGCGCCGACGGACCCACCGCGATTTACGTCGGTTCGCGCCTGGCACCGGACCTGCTCGGCGCGATCGCGGTCGCGGCCTATTCCTACATGGCGCTGGTGCCGATTATCCAGCCGCCGATCATGAAGGCGCTGACCACCGAGAAAGAGCGCCAGACCCGGATGACGCAGCTGCGCCACGTCGGCAAACTCGAGAAAATCCTGTTCCCGCTGCTGCTTTTGCTGGTCACGATCCTGCTGCTGCCGTCGGCGACGCCACTGGTCGGCATGCTCTGTTTCGGCAACCTGCTGAAGGAATGCGGCGTGGTCGAGCGCCTGTCGAGCACCGCGCAAAACGAACTGATCAATATCGTTACGATATTCCTCGGCCTCTCGGTCGGTTCCAAGCTCGCGGCTGACAAATTCCTCTCCGCCGAAACCCTCGGCATCCTGCTGCTCGGCATGGTCGCGTTTTCGATCGGCACCGCGGCCGGCGTCATCATGGGCAAGATCATGCATCGCGTCACCGGCGGCGCGGTCAACCCGCTGATCGGCGCCGCCGGCGTGTCGGCGGTACCGATGGCGGCACGCGTCGCCAACAAGGTCGGGCTGCAGGCCAACCCGCAGAATTTCCTGTTGATGCACGCGATGGGCCCGAACGTCGCCGGCGTGATCGGCTCCGCCGTCGCCGCCGGTGTTTTGCTCGCGATCGTCAGCTAATTCACCTTGATGGAATTCAGGGCACACACCCCAGGCGACTCACTCGCCATAGAAAGTCTTTTTACTTCTGTATTCACCCGGTCTGAAGGCGAACAGGAGGGAGCCCTGATCGGCAACCTGGCAAAGGAAATGATGGCCGGCACCGATAGTCAAGATCTGTATGGCTTTGTGGCCGATGACGGGAGGCAAATTATTGGCGCCATTTTCTTTAGCCGGTTAACTTTCGAAATTGATCTGGACGTTTTCATCCTGGCTCCCGTTGCAGTCGATACTGATCATCAAGGCATGGGAATAGGACAGGCACTAATCACACATGGGCTTGGAGAGATGACCAGGAAAGGCGTGAGGTACGTGACTACCTATGGAGATCCAGCCTTCTATTCCAGGGTTGGGTTCCATCCGGTATCGCAGAATGCAATCGAAGCGCCGCACGCCCTTTCGCAACCTGAAGGATGGCTCGGGCAATCACTTGCAGATGATCCGATTGAGACAATACCCGGTCACTGTGCATGCGTGAAGGCACTGGACGATCCAGCGTACTGGTGATAAGTAAAACGCTGCTTGCTAACTGCCTGGCCGACTTTCGAGTAGCGGCTTTAGCATCCACAAGCCGACCAGCGGACCCGGAAGCAAAAGCCAGAATACATACTGCGGTCCTATCAGCGGAAGCAACACATTGACCAGCTGAATACTGAAAACAGTAATCAGGAATCCGATCGAATTGGCAATCGTCAGCGCTGAACCGACGTATTCACGTGGAGCATTCTCCGCATTCAAGGCCGAAAACTGGGGTGAGTCGCCAACAACGGTTATTCCCCAGATTAAAAGAAAAATGATAAACAAGGTAAAACCGGAACCGAAAAATAGCGGTGACAGTAAGCAGCAAGCCCCCGATATCGTCAGCTGGATCGCAGCCACTTTCGCACTCCCGACTTTAGCCGAAATTACTCCTCCCACTGCGCAGCCCAAAAATCCAATTGCAATCACCAGGAACGACCAAAGCGGTACATTGAGGCTAATGCCGCTTGTCTTGCTATAGGCCAATAACCAGATCGGAATAAACGCCCATAAGGCGTATAGCTCCCACATGTGCCCGAAATACCCAAAGGCGGATGCGCGGAACAGTCTGGAACGAAAAATAATGGCCAGTGAGCGCGGATTGAAAGCAGACCCCTTCGGCAGATAAGGCCCATCGGGAACGAGCATCAGCATCAGCACGCCACCGGCTGCGGCTAAAGCCGAAACCCCGATCATGACCTGTTGCCAGGGTAGTTCTGCTCCACTACTGCGAATCAAATGTGGAAAAGCAGTGCCAAGAACCAAGGCGCCGACCAGGTACCCAAGTGCTCTACCAAGACCCTGTTCATACCAGCCCGCCGCTATCTTCATGCCCACTGGATATATCCCGGCAAGGAAAAAACCAGTGGCAAACCTGAGCATTAAAAGCCCTGCCAAACCCTGGGGTGCAGCCAGAACTCCTATATTGGCCACAGCTCCGGCAAGGGAACAGATGAAAAACACCCGACGCGCTGAAAAGCGATCGGCGATTGCCAGATAGGCAAAAACCAGTGTCCCGCTGATAAATCCTAGCTGGACTGCCGCGGTAATATAACCAACCGATTGCTCGACGAGCCGCCAATCTCGTTGCAAATCCAGAACAACGGCATTTCCAGCAAACCATAACGAAGTGCCGGTAAACTGTGAAAAAATTATAACAGGCAATATGTGGGAAGGGCGGATCACCTGTTTTCTCTGCCTCCCGAAGGAAAGAAGTGGAAAGTCATGTTACTCGTTTTCTAACACCCGGAAAACGATCGCCTTTACGTCGGTCATCATTCCGATCCAAAGGGGAAGAACATCGAGCTCCGCCAGCTGCAAATGTCTTTCGCTAATAGACCTCGGAGACCTGCTTAGAGCCCTCGCAAAGCCATTCGGATGGATAACGAAGCACAGATTATTTAAACTGGTTTCAGCTGATGCAATTCGGGAAAGGAGGAGGCTTGTGAAGGATTTGGAGTGGAGCGAGCTATTAAGCGTCGACATCGACGAGATCGATGAAGATCATCGCAAGCTGCTGGAGATCTTTAATCTTCTCAATCACGCTTTGGCAGATAAGGAATCCGCCGACTATCAGGCAGCGGTACTGGAAGAGTTGATCAACTTTACGGCCTGGCATTTCAGTCACGAAGAGCGATTGATGATCAAGCATGGTTACAGGGATTTTGATGAGCACAAAGCGGCGCATCGGGAATTGTTGAACAGTGCCAGGCAGTTCCAGCAAAGGATTATTCGGGCGGATATCTCCATGTCGGATGATGATTTCGTGTTTCTGGAGCGCTGGTTGACCGAGCACATTCTTACGGACGATCGGCGGTTAGGTGCTTATCTTTTACAGGTGATATAGGCTCACTTTCGCGTGATCCCAACGGATGCCGGTTCGAGGCGCGGCATAACGTGAATCATCGTCCGTATTTCCATCAGTTATCCATCGAGGGCAACCATCCGGCACCCGTCATTCACTCACAGGCAGTGCGGTCGAATACTTAACGCGCTTGAGCACGAAAGTCGAACTGGCGGAGCGCACCGCCGGGTGTTTCAGAATCTGGCTATTGAGGAAATCGGTGTAGGAATCCATGTCTTTTGCCACGACCTGCAGCATGTAGTCACGCTCGCCCGATACCGAAAAACACTCGAGCACGTGCGCCAGGCCACGCACGTGGCTTTCGAAGTCGCGCCGGTTTTCGTCGGTATGTTCGGTCATCGCCACCAGCAGCAGCACTTCGATGCCGAATCCCGCCAGTTTCGGATCGAGCAGCGCAACCTTTTGTCTGATCAGACCGGATTTTTCCAGTTCGCGCACGCGGCGCCAGCATGACGTGCGCGACAGGCCCGCGGTTGCGGCGAGATCGACCTGGCTTTGTGTGACATCGGTTTGCAGAGCCTGCAACAGACGGCGGTCGCTATTTGTCAACATTTTTAACAATTACTCCTTTATTTTACTTTTTTTGAAAATTTAATTTCATACTTATATCAGATTATGTAAATTTTGGGCACATGATTCGTAAATTACGGGCAATATATCGAGATCGATTCCATGATGCGGAGTCTACCATGGCAGATTTGTTCTACAACCCGATGGGCCTCGATGGGTTCGAATTCGTCGAATTCGCCGCAGCCGAGCCGAAATTGCTCGAAACCGTTTTTCACCTGCTCGGCTTTGTTGCCGTTGCACGGCACCGCTCCAAGGACGTCACCCTCTACCGCCAGGGCGGCATCAATTTCATTTTGAACAACGAACCGAAAAGCCACGCGGCCTACTTCGCGCAGGAGCACGGCCCGGCCGCCTGCGGCATGGCGTTTCGTGTGCGCGACGCGCACCAGGCCTACGCCCGCGCGCTCGATCTCGGGGCGCAGCCGATCGACCTTCCGACCGGGCCGATGGAGCTGCGCCTGCCGGCGATAAAGGGCATCGGCGGAGCGCCGCTGTACCTGATCGACCGTTATAAACCGGGTAACACGATTTACGATATCGACTTCGAGTTCTACGACGGTGTCGACCGGCGTCCCGAGGGCTGCGGTTTCAACCAGATCGATCACCTCACGCACAACGTTTACCGCGGCCGTATCGAGTACTGGGCAGACTACTACGAGAAACTGTTCAACTTCCGCGAATTGCGCCAGTTCGATATCAGGGGTGAATACACCGGCCTGTTCTCGAAGGCGATGACCGCACCGGACGGTCGTATTCGTATTCCGCTAAACGAAGAAAAGTCCAGGAACAGCGGCCAGATCGAGGAATACCTGATGGCGTTCAACGGCGAGGGCATCCAGCACATTGCGCTTTCCTGCGACAATCTGTACGACTGCTGGGACCGGCTGCGTGAGTGCGGCATCGAATTCATGACGGCGCCACCGGACACCTACTACGAAATGCTTGAACAGCGGCTGCCCGGGCACGGTGAGCCGGTCGACGAGCTAATGTCGCGCGGCATTCTGCTCGACGGCTCCACCGACGGCGACGAGCCGAAACTGCTGCTGCAAATTTTCTCGCAAAACATGATCGGTCCGATCTTTTTCGAATTCATTCAGCGCAAGCACGACGAGGGCTTTGGCGAAGGCAACTTCACCGCACTGTTCGAATCGATCGAACGCGATCAGCTCGAACGCGGCGTAATCGGTAATAAGTAATCCCGCTTGCGCATGATATTGACGGCCGCCCAGTCTTTTTCTGGTGCATTTGTGCCGGGTTTCGGTTAATTTAGATTCTGCATCCCGATTCCACGAGAACAACATTGAAACCAGGCATCAACGTATTCAACACCAGGAGAAATTTTTCATGAAACTGCCCAAATGGATCCTACCGATACTCGCGATTCTGCTACTCAGCCCGCTCGGAGCCCAGGCCCAATCCTGGAGCTGCCGTCACGATAACGATGTGCGCGAAGTGCACGTAGTCACAGCCGGGGAGTCGCCGGTACCCTGCGAAGTGGTTTACAAGAAACTAACCGAAGGCGCCGAGGACCAGGTGCTTTGGAATGCGCAAAACGACGGTTCCTACTGCGAATCGAAAGCCACCGAATTCGTTACCCAGCTCGAATCCTGGGGCTGGACCTGCGTCGAAACCATCGCCGAACCGACCGCGACGAATTGACGATTCGACGCGATTAGCGGCAACAATAAAACCGCCAGGCCAAATGGCCTGGCGGTGTACGCCTGAAGCGACGATGATGTCGCGGGCGTTTGCCCCGGCACAGCCGGGCTAACGGGCTTTTCTTATCATCACCTCCTTGCCGAGTTTCAGGCCCAGTAAAATCAGCATCAGCGCCAACAGTCCGCCCTGGAAAGACCCGCCACCACCGTGGCTGGGCCGGTTCGAGTTGAACATCGGCTGTGCACTGTCGGCGCGGTTGTTACTGATCGGCTGACTCGCGCGCTGCTGTTGCGCCTGCGTCTCGATTTCGAGCCGTTTCTTGTTCAGCCGCTTGATGCCGAGCGCATCGAACACCTCGTTACGCACAACTACCATCGACGTGTAGTCGGTGACCAGGCCGTATTCGAGGGACAGGTCGACGATCGCCTGCTTCAGGTCAGCGTCTTCACCGAAGTCGACCATTTCGCCCTGCATGTCCTCGATCGCGGCGTAGGCCCAGAGGCGCTCCAGCTCGGGGTTGAGACGGGTGCTGGCGGGAAACTCGATACGGGTCGAATAATCCTTCGGCTGCCCCGAAATTTTACCGTGCAGGCGAATGTCGGCCAGGCCGTCGCCCCAGTAGTGGCCGAAGACGACGAGCTGCTGACCGCGGTAGAGACTACCAATCGTTTTAGGCGTCAGGTCGGCTGTTTTAACCCCTTTAATCGACAGTTTCACGCCGTGCAGGCTTTCGTGGGTCACCTTGCTGGTCGCCTCGAGGATCTTGCCGACGATGTCGTCGCTATTGGACACATTGAGCGCAAATCCGTTAGAAGCCTTGGTCATCGCCTGCAGCAGCGGCCGGTTGGCGCTGTTGCCCATGATGAAGGTAAACAGGCGGATATCCTTCTTGCGGATCAGCTCGATGAACTTGCGTTGACGCGTTTCGCCGACGTTGGCGACACCATCGGTGACCAGCACGATGGCACTGGTGCGGTCGGCATCGATGCCGGTAAGCGCCTTTTGCACCCCGGAATAAAGGTTAGTCCCCTGATCCGGCTGTATCTGTGCCACGGCCTGGCTGTAAT
>CP070646.1:1914595-1930223 GCA_020354435.1 Gammaproteobacteria bacterium | reverse complement strand
CGGTACCAAACTCGTAAAAATTGTTATAGCTGGTGGCATCTTCCTCGTCGGTAATTTCCTCGTCGAGGGTAACCGCATTCTTCTGGTAATCCCCGATCTCGAGCGCCGCCCGCGCGCCTGTCCACGGGTTCAGCAATAGCGCGCCGCCAATGGTGCCGGCGGCCTGCATAAACTCTCGACGTCGGCGGTACAGCGGTTCGGGTGTAACCTCGGATTGCGGGATTTCCCAGCGATTTTTTATCCTGATCATGCTTAGCCCTTTTGTTTCAGATAGGTCCTAGACCCGGAGAGCGTCAACTAGTTCCTGCGCGTAAACAGATATCCGCCCGCCTCGATCCGGCTGCAATCGATATCGAGGCGTCTGAGACAGGCGTACATCAACGCGGAATTACTCGTTACGACCGGTTTGCCGAGCGTCGCTTCGAGCGCCGGAACCGCCTCCAGCGCGCGGTAGTCGGTGCAGGCAATCACCAGCGCCTGGGCCTCGGGATGATCTGCTTCGAGCCCCATATTATAGGCATCTTCGGGCGTTAATGCGTTTTGTTCGAGGCTGCTGAGCGCGCTTTCGAAGCTGGCCCGGGCCAGCGTTTCGATACCGCAGTGGCGCAGAAAATCGATCGATTCGTCGACCAGCCTGGGAACGTAGGGCGAAGTAAAACCGACGCGACTCACGCCCAGATCGCGCAGCGCCTCGACCAGCGCACCAGCCGTGGTCACCGCCGGCAGTCCGCAGCTGGCGGTAATTTCGGCGCAGAACTCGCGGTCGAAATCGGGGCCATCGGCAAGCGTGGCCGAGGTACAGGCATAGGCGACCAGTTCGACGCGAGCATCGAGCAATAACTGTAACTGCTGATCCAGCGTCTGCCGCGCGAAGCGCCGCATTTCGTCGGAATCCGGAATCGCGTCGACATCGTAACCGCCGCTGCGCGTGACATGCAGCGTGAGCCCTTGCGGTGCCAGCAGCAGGCAATCGGGTTCGGCATTGGTATTCGACGCCGGCACGATCATGCCGAGCCGCCGCAGGCGCGAATCGCCGATTCGGCTATGCCCGAGTACGAATTCGCGTTCAGGCATTATGCCGCCGCCACGCGCCCAGCGTTTGCGCCGTCAACTGCATTTGATCGGCGGTACCGATGGTGATCCTCAGGCAGGCGGGTAATCCGTAACCAGCCATGGGCCGCACCACCAGCCGATGATTGCGCAGGAACTCGAAAGCCGAGGTCGCGCGTTCGGCCGATTCAAAATCAACCAGGATGAAATTGGTCTGGCTCGGAATCACGGTTAAACCGAGAGCAGTGACGGCCGCGCTCAGATAGTCGCGCTGCACGGCGATCAGCCGTCGCGCCCCGGCCGCACCGGCCTGGTCCAGCATCGCGGCCCGTGCCGCCGCCTGCGAAAGCGACGAAACGCTGCCCGGATTCAAAACCTTGCGCAGCTGATCGCGGATATCCCGCGGGCAATAACCCCAGCCGACGCGCAATCCGGCAAGACCGTATATTTTCGAAAAGGTACGCGTAATCACGGTATTGCCCTGTTCGATCAGATCGAACAGGGGTTCATGGTAATCCGGCTCGACAAACTCGGCGTAGGCTTCGTCGACCAGCAGCATGACGTCCGCCGGCAAATTGTTGCGCAAGCGTCGAATTTCATCGTTATGCAGCAGGCTGCCGCAGGGATTGCCCGGATTGACGACGAATACGAGCCTGGTATCCGGCTGCAGCGCGCCGATCAAGGCGTCGACATCGACACGATAATCCGGTTCGGCGACACTGTCGACCGGCGCGCCAACCAGTCGCGCCAGCGTGCGCATGAAGAGGTAGCCGTAATCGGTCATAAGGATTCGATCGCTGGACGACAGGTAGGCCAGCAGCAGCGCGGACATCAGCTCCATCGAACCGGCGCCGCAGACGATATTGGCCGGATCAAGCGAATGCACCTCGGCGATTGCCGCGCGCAGCTCGGTCCAGTCGCTATCCGAATAGAGCTGCCCGCTTTCGAGCGCTTGCATAACCGCATCGCGCACCGCTGTCGATGGTGGCCAGGCATGTTCGTTTTGCGCCAGCACGATCGGCTCGAGTCCGGCCGCGGCGCTGATGTCCGGCAGCGCATAGGCTGCCATCGCGGCGACGTTCGGATTCGGCCGGATCATACCGCTCAATCCAGCCAGCGGCGGGCATTACGGAACATGCGCATCCACGGGCTGTATTCGCCCCATTCCGTCGGTGCCCACGAATTCTGCACACTGCGGAAGATGCGTTCCGGGTGCGGCATCATGATCGTGAAACGGCCATCCTCGCTGGTGAATCCGTTCAGGCCCTGCGGCGAGCCGTTAGGATTGAGCGGATAGGTTTCGGTTGCGACACCCTTCGCGTCGACATAACGCAGGCAGGCCAGGCGGCGCTCGAGCAATGCATCGGCGCCGGTATCGCGGGTTTCGACCCGACCCTCCCCGTGCGCAACCACGATCGGCATCATCGAACCCGCCATTGCGTCGAGAAATATTGAATTCGTATCCAGCACCTCGACCATGGTGAAGCGCGCCTCGAACTGTTCCGAGCGGTTACGAACGAAACGCGGCCAGTGGGCCGCGCCCGGAATCATCGAATGCAGGTTCGACATCATCTGGCAACCGTTGCAAATACCAAGGCCAAAACTGTCGCCACGCTCGAAGAAGGCGGAAAATTCGTCGAAGGCACGCGTGTTGTACAGGATTGATTTCGACCAGCCCTCGCCGGCGCCGAGTACGTCGCCGTAGGAAAAACCGCCGCAGGCGGCAATACCCTGGAAATCACTCAGGCTGACGCGCCCATCGATGATATCGCTCATATGCACGTCGACCGCGTTGAAACCGGCGCGATCGAAGGCGGCTGCCATTTCGACCTGGCCGTTAACGCCCTCCTCGCGCAGGATCGCGATCGACGGCGTCCTCCTGCCTGCAAGCGTGGCGCAGATATCCTCGGCCGGATCGAATACGAGCTGCGAAAACAGGCTCGGCGGCTGGTCAGGCTGGATTAACTCGAATTCCTCCCGCGCACATTCGGGATGGTCGCGCAGCGTTTGCAGCTGATACGTGGTTTCCGCCCAGGCCCGTTGCAGGTCTACGATCGATTCGTCGATGATTACACTGTCGCCGTCGCTTATGCTGAGGTTCGGTTGAGCTTGTGGCCTACCCAGGCGATGGCTGATCGAATCCAGCCCGGCATCGCCCAGCATGGCCTCGACCCGCGGCAAATCCTTATCCGCCACCTGCAGCACCAAACCCAGTTCCTCGGCGAACAGTATCGCCAGCGCATCGTCACCGAGCGCACCGATATCGCACGACAGGCCGCTGCGTCCGCCGAACGCCATCTCGCAAAGCGTCACGATCAGGCCGCCGTCCGAACGATCGTGATAGGCCAGCAGCAGATCCTGCTCGAGCAGGGTCTGTATGGTGACGAAAGCGGTTTTGAACAGCGCGGCATCGTCGAGGTCGGGACCCTGTGTTCCGGTCTGCCCGTAGACCTGGGTCAGGGCCGACGCGCCGAGCCGGTTTCTGCCGGCGCCGAGATCGAGCAGCAACAGCGTCGAACCGCCGTCACAGGCCTTGATATCCGGCGTGACCGTCTTGCGCACATCTGCGACCGGCGCAAAAGCGGAGATGATCAGCGACAGCGGAGCGGTTACGCTTTTGTCACCGTCGTCGTCGCGCCAGCGGCTCTGCATCGACAGCGAATCCTTGCCGACAGGTATGGTCACGCCGAGCTCGGGACACAGTTCGAGACCGACGGCTTTAACCGTATCGAACAGGCGTGCATCCTCGCCGGCGTGACCGGCGGCCGCCATCCAGTTAGCCGACAGCACCGTGCGTGTCAGGTCGCCGACCCAGGCCGAACCCAGGTTGGTCAGTGCCTCGCCGATGGCGATGCGTCCGGCAGCGGGCGCATCGAGCAAGGCCAGCGGGGTACGCTCGCCCATGCTCATGACTTCCCCGCTATAGCCGTGATAATCGGTCAACGTGACCGACGCATCGGCGATCGGCACCTGCCACGGTCCGACCATCTGGTCGCGCGACACCAGTCCGCTGACCGAGCGATCGCCGATACTGATCAGAAACGTCTTGTCGGCCACCGCCGGTAAGCGCAACACCCGGTAAAGCGCGGCAACCGGGTCGACGTCGCCGCGATCGAAATCGGCCTGCTTGGCTTCGAGATGGACCACGTCACGGTGCATTTTCGGCGGCTTGCCGAGCAGCACATCGAGCGGCAGGTCGACGGGGGAATTATCGAAGTGTGGATCGCGCACCTGCAGTTGCCGTGCCGCGGTCGCCTTGCCGAGTACCGCGTAAATGCAGCGCTCACGCTCGCACAGGCGGATGAAGTCGTCGAGCCGTTGATCCGAAATCGCGAGCACGTAACGCTCCTGGCTTTCGTTACACCAGATTTCCATCGGCGACATGCCGGGTTCATCGTTGGGCACCCGGCGTAAATCCAGTTCGGCGCCACGCCCGGCATCGTTGACCAGTTCCGGCAGCGCATTGGACAGGCCGCCGGCGCCGACATCGTGAATCGACAGGATTGGATTGGCCTCGCCCTGGGCGAAGCAACGATCGATAACTTCCTGCACGCGACGCTGCATTTCCGGGTTGCCGCGCTGCACCGACGCGAAATCGAGGTTTTCGCTGCTGCTGCCGCTGGCCATCGACGATGCCGCGCCACCGCCGAGCCCGATCAGCATCGCCGGCCCGCCGAGCACGACGATATTCGCACCCGGTGGAATGTCTTTCTTTTCGATGTGCTCGTGCCGGATCAGGCCGACGCCGCCGGCAACCATGATCGGTTTGTGGTATCCGCGCAATTCGACACCGTCGACCGCGGCAACCTGCTGTTCGTAGGTGCGAAAGTATCCACAGGTATTGGGACGGCCGAACTCGTTGTTGAAAGAGGCGGCGCCGATCGGGCCCTCGAGCATGATGTCGAGCGCCGAGGCGATCCGCCCGGGCTTGCCATTGTCCTGTTCCCAGGGCTGTTCGAAACCCGGAATCTTCAGGTTCGAAACCGAAAAACCGCAAAGCCCCGCCTTGGGCTTGGAACCGATACCGGTGGCGCCCTCGTCGCGAATCTCTCCGCCGGAACCGGTGGCCGCGCCCGGAAAAGGCGAGATCGCGGTCGGGTGGTTATGCGTCTCGACCTTCATCAGGATATCGAGTTGCGTATCCTGGTAGCGGTACTCGGCGGTTTCGGGCAGCGGCGTCAGGCGCAACGCGGCGAATCCCTCGATCACCGCGGAATTGTCATGATAGGCCGACAGAATACCTTCGTTATGGCAGGCGTGGGTATTCTTGATCATCTGGAACAGCGACAGATCCTGGTCGACACCGTCGATGGTCCAGCTGGCGTTGAAAATCTTGTGCCGGCAATGCTCGGAGTTGGCCTGCGCGAACATCATCAACTCGACATCGCTGGGGTTACGCCCGAGTTCCGCGTAAGCGTCGGTCAGGTAATCGATTTCATCGTCCGACAGCGCCAGGCCGAGCCCGGTATTGGCGGCAACCAGCGCATCGCGTCCCCGTGACAGCGTATCGATTTGCCTCAACGCTGTCGGCTCGTGCGTGTCGAACAGCGCCGCGCAGTCGTCGAGGCGGGTAAACACCGCCTCGATCATGCGATCGTGCAACAGCTCGAGCGGCACTGGAGCGGCACTGTCGATGCGATACTCGATGCCGCGTTCGATGCGACGGATCTGCCCGAGGCCGCAGTTGTGCGCAATATCGGTCGCCTTGCTGGCCCACGGCGAGATGGTGCCGGGACGCGGTACGACGTAAAAGGTTTGCCCATCGACGCTGGCGCCTTGCAGCGACGGCCCGTAGGTCAGCAGGTTTTTGAGCATCCCGAGCTGTGTCTGCTCAAGCTCCTGCTCGCAATCGACCAGGTGAATATAGCGGCTGTCGAGTCCGTTGAGCGGGACTCCCGCGGATGCCAGTTGTTGATGAAGTTTTTTTAATCTGAATTCGGATAATGCCGGGCTACCGGGCAGGCATAGCATATTGTTTCAGGTCACGTAGCGGGGATGAAAATGTGCCCGCATGATAACGGAAAAGCTGCAGCGCTCCAACACTAAGCGGAGCCCTGATCCGCACATTTCACCACGGTCCGTCGCGAGGGTGCCGAGAAGCCACTGTAACACGGCGTGGCAAGCAGGAGGGTGGTGAGATATTCGGTTTAATTCAACTTTCCACGAACGATAGCGCGTGATATCGATGAAAGCGGATCGTATCCGACCAGTGGCGCGCGCCTAGCCCGGCCTTGAGGCACAGGTGCTCGAGAAATTCGCCGGGCGATTCGATTTTTTCCCAGACCTTGGGCAAAAAGGTCGAGCGATAACCCTGGTCTTCCAGCAACAGACCATCGACCCCGGGTTGCAGGCCATCGAGCAATTCCTGGCGCGACGCGGCGCTGATCGGCTCCATTTCCGACAATACAGAAATTTCGATGCGGATCGCGCCGAGTTCGTCGGCACGCAGGCCCGGGAAACGACGGTCACGGAAGGCCGCATTGAAGGCTGAACTCGCGACCGCCTGGGCCAATGGTTCAAGTGCCTGCAGCGAACCGATACAGCCACGCAGCTCGCCATCAATCGTCAGCGTAATGAAAACCGCGGCTCTGACCTTTAGTTTTTCCTCGAGCTGTTCGACATCGAGCACGAGCGCACGTCCCGTCTGCAGGCCCGTGGCGATCGATCGACGCGCGATATCGAGCAGCCGCGCCTGCTCGGCATGGTCGAGTTCAATGCAAAGCGAAAGCGGCATAACCAACCACGCGGTTCGGTGAGCCCGCGGTATCGCCAGAGTTACAGGCGTGGAGCAGCGACACCTCTAGCGTATCTGCCCGCACCGAAGCCATAAGACCATTTATCGCATGCGCGCCACAGGCTTCCTCGCCGCTCAGACTGGTCGATTTCTCGAGAATATGTTTGCAGGTGGCAGCATCGATCTGCTGCGCGTCGCGGTAGCTCAAAAAATGCGACAGGTCGGAACTGATGACAACCAGGGTATGCGGATCCTCGGCGAGTTCGTCGATGACCGCTGCGACCCGATCGGGAGCGGCGCCACCGACAACCACCGGCACCAGGGCAAATTCGTTCAGAACGGTCTGCAGGAACGGTAACTGCACCTCGAGGCTGTGCTCTTCCCGATGCGCTTCGTCCGATACTTCCACGCCAGGCAGGCGCGCAATCGAATCGAGCGCCGAACGGTCCAGCGGGATATCGCCGAGCGGCGTCGCGAAGCGATCCACCGATGGAATCGCCATACCCGCGAGGTATACCCGATGGGCCGGGCCGAGCAGTAGAACACGCCTTACCCGATCGGGATCCAGCAGCAGACAGCGATAGGCATGAGCCGCGGTCGAGCCCGAATAAATGTAACCCGCGTGCGGCACGATCAGCGCTTTCGGCATGATCTCATCGGTCGCTTTATCAGTCGCCAAAAGCTGATTCACATGCTGCTGCAGGCGACCCGCGTC
The DNA here is from genome assembly GCA_020354435.1 of Gammaproteobacteria bacterium. Lineage (GTDB taxonomy): Bacteria > Pseudomonadota > Gammaproteobacteria. Next base: position 1,922,724 of record CP070646.1, on the reverse strand, counting down.
CGCTTCGTAAAAATAGCCGGCGACGGCGGCCTGACGAGTTGTCATATTCTGCCCTCAATTAATACTATAAAAACATTATAAAAACATTTTCGCGCCCTTAGCTTGCGCTGGATCAATCCGAACCGAGGCCGCTTAACCTGTGCCCGGGTTTTCTGCGTTCGTCGTATGGTAGTGCGCGCTTTCCATTTCAAATTCCATCGCTCCCGCAAGCTTGTCTGGTAAATACTTTGTCAAATAAGCTGCTGTTTTCTTTGGGAAAATTTTTTCGTAAAAAAGAACAGGCCTGCTTGACAGGGATCAATGTAATAGTTGCCGGGTCGATTATTCTTGGCCAATATCATGATTGTGCTCCATCGGGAGTCAAGCGATAAGACCTGGAACCAGCCAGCCTTTAATAGCATTTGTGTTAACGCAGTAATAAGCTCGGCCATGAATCAATCCATTCACGAAACGATCGTCTCGACCAAGTACTGGCATCGCCTGGAGGACGGGCGACTTCAGTGCGATCTTTGTCCGCGGCACTGCCATCTGCGCGAAGGACAGCGTGGACTGTGTTACGTGCGCCAGCGGCTCGACGACGAGATCAAGCTGGTCAGCTACGGCCGCTCCAGCGGCTTTTGCGTCGATCCGATCGAAAAGAAGCCGCTGAATCATTTTTATCCGGGTAGTTCGGTATTGTCTTTCGGCACCGCCGGCTGCAACCTGGCCTGCAAGTTCTGCCAGAACTGGGATATGACCAAGTCGCGCGAAATGGACACGCTCGCCGACGCAGCATCACCGCAAAAACTGGCGCGCGTTGCCGCCGAGTTAAATTGTGAAAGCGTTGCCTTTACCTACAACGACCCGGTTATCTTCCACGAGTACGCGATCGATGTTGCCGCAGCCTGCCACGAGTTGGACATCAAAGCCGTTGCGGTTACCGCGGGATACATCGATCCGGAGCCGCGCGAGGAGTTTTTCGCCTTTATGGATGCGGCCAATGTCGACCTGAAAGCGTTTACCGACGATTTTTATTACAAGATCTGCGGCGGTCACCTGGCGCCGGTGCTGGAAACGCTCGAATATATACACCATCACACCGAATGCTGGCTGGAGCTGACGACGCTGTTAATTCCTGGCCATAACGATTCGGATGGCGAAATACAGGAAATGACGCAATGGGTTGTGGAAAAACTCGGCCCGGAAGTGCCGATGCATTTCACCGCGTTTCATCCCGACTGGAAGATGCTCGACGTCAAGCGCACGCCAGCATCGACGCTGACCCGCGCACGCAAAATCGCGATGGAAAACGGCGTCCACTACGCTTTTACCGGAAACGTGCACGATAGCAAGGGCTCCAGCACCTGGTGCCACGCCTGTGGCGAGTTGCTGATCGAACGCGACTGGTACGTGCTCGGACGCTGGGGTCTTGATGCCAACGGCTGCTGTGCCAGCTGCGGCGAACGCCTGCCCGGACATTTTCACGCAAAACCGGGCAGCTTCGGCGCGCAGCGTATACCGGTAAACATGACGCGTTACCGCGAGGCCTGACCTTTCGCTGAACTGTCTTCAGGCCGGCGGGAACTGCCGAATTCCGCGGCCAGCGAGTCTACGATGCCCCTGATGATCTCGATAAAACGATCGACACCGGCCTGGTCGTTTTCGCGGCGGCAGGCATTCAGGCCCGATAGCGCAATATTGTAGGCGGCGTGAAAATTGCCTCGATCGACAAAACTCTGGATATTTTCGGCTTCCGCTTCGATGTTCATGTCAAATTCGCCCGTCTCCTGGCCCGTGAAGGCTTTTACGGTGCAAGACAACGTACAAGTCGACCATTATAACCCAATACCCCGATAACCAGAGCGACCGGCACAGCGTTAGCGAACGGACCTGGAACCCGCCGCCCAGGGGATACGCCGAGGCGTTAACCGTTAACGACGCCGGGGGAACTGAGTCGAATTAACTTGATGTCGGTCAGTGTCTGGCGGCCACAGTTTTTTAAAGTAACGGAATTATTGCAAGTCGTGAAGTCAGGCATGAGCGCGCATCGAACCCACGAAAACCTGCCCCAGGCGGATGATCCGGCGACCAGCACGCTGATTGCGTCGATGAACAGTGCCGAAGCCTTTGGCCATCCGCTGTCGTATATCAAGATGATCGAAACCCACATCTCCTGGGTTCTGCTGACCGGCAGTTACGCATACAAGATCAAGAAACCGGTCGATTTCGGTTTTCTCGATTTTTCGACACTGGAAAAACGACGCCATTACTGCGAGGAAGAATTGCGTCTGAACCGTCGCTTCGCACCGCAGATTTACCTCGATGTGGTAGAAATTCGCGGCAGCGAGACTGCCCCCGCGATCGATGGCGATGGAGAAGTGATCGAATACGCGGTCAAGATGCTCGAATTTTCCCAGGACTGCCTGCTCAGCAACTACGCGAGTCGACAGCAGCTGAGCGATGAGATCGTCGACGATATAGCCGAGCAGGTCAGCGAATTACACGCAAACAGTGAACCCGCCGACCCGTCGACCGCCTACGGGAGCGCGACCCAGGCGGCGCACTGGAGCGAGGAAAACCTGGTGCATATCGCCGGCGCGATCCCGCCCGCCTATCTGCCCAACAGCTACTTCGAACTGAAGCGCTGGTATCATGAAAACGCAAGCCTGCTGGCGATCATCGATGGACGCCGGGCCGAGGGTTACGTGCGCGAATGCCATGGCGACCTGCACCTCGGCAACATGGCGCTGATCGACGGGCGGGTGACGCTGTTCGACTGCATCGAGTTCAATCCCGAGCTGCGCTGGATCGATACCGTCAGCGAGGTCGCATTCGTCGCCATGGACCTGCACGCGCGCGGCTATCCACGCTATTGCTGGCGCTTCCTCAACCGCTACTTCGAGCGTAGCGGCGATCATGCCGGCATCGCGCTGCTGCGTTACTACTTCGTCTACCGCGCTTTGGTGCGCGCCAAGGTCGAGGCGCTACGGGTCGACCAGGAAGCGCTGGCCGGCGACGAGTATCGTGAGCATATTGCGCCCGCGATCGACTATATCGATCTGGCCAGCCGGTGGGCGAGTAGCCACCGTGCCGGCCTGATCATCATGCATGGCCTGTCGGGTTCGGGAAAGTCAACCGTTGCCGCGCAGCTGGTGGAATCGCTTGGCGCAATTCAGATTCGTTCAGACGTGGAACGCAAACGCCTGTTCGATCTGGCCGCTACCGAAAGCAGCGATTCAGCGCTGAACCAGGGCATTTACACCGCCGAGGCGACTAGCGCCACCTACGCACGACTGGGTGAGATCGCAGGTGCGATCATTTCCGCTGATTTCAGCGTAATCGTCGATGCCACCCTGCTGCAGGAATCACAGAGACTGGACCTGCTCGAACTGGAGGCGGCACAGTCCTGCAAACGCATCATCATCGACTGCGAAGCACCCGTCGAGGAGTTACGCCATCGCATCGTCGAACGCGACCATGACCCATCGGAAGCCAGCCTGGAAGTACTCGATCGCCAGCTGCAGACAAGCCAGCCGATTGGCAGTCGCGAACGCGAGCTTGCCTCGGTCGTAAGCGTCGGTCCCGCCGGGTTATCGGAGTCGATCGTCGAAGCAATCAGGCAGCAGCTGTTCAGTTGACCGTCAGCACGTCGGCCTCGATCTGGTCGAGCAGCTTTTCCGCGGTATTGCCGATCAGTTTGCCGCTGATGCCGGTGCGCGCCAGCGTGCCCATGATGACGATGCTCGGATCGATCTCGTCGCAAATGCCTTTCAGTGTCGCTATGGTTTCGCCCTTGCGCAGGTATATATGCGATTCGTCGACCTCGAACAGTTCTGCAAGCTGCTGCAGGCTGACCTCGTGGCCGTGCCCCTTGATCGGTAGATTGTCGGCATCGATTTCACCGCGGTGAGCGGCGGCAATGTACAGTTCCATGCCGACGATATCGGCGAGCGCGCGTGCATCCCTGACGACGACGCCGTTGAGCCGTGCATGTCGGTTATCGGTCGATTCGAGATCGACGCAGGCCAGCAGCCGGTTCGATTGCCATTCCTGCGTCTGGCGGGTGAACAGAATCGGACAGGCGCAGTGCCGCATCAGATTGAAATCCGACGTGGTAGTGTAAAATCGCCGCGACTTGCTGTGATGGTAGCTCGATTTGATCACCAGATCGCAGCCCGCCTTGACAATCGAATGCAGCGCGGCGTCGTGCCACCTGCTATTCCAGACGACTTCACTGGTCACGGGAATACCGGCGACCCGGCAGGGTTCCAGTTGCTCATCGAGCCATTTTTTGGCGTCGTTCAGGGTCTGATGTTTGAAATCGTGGCGCGAGGCGAATTCGTCGCTCTCGGATATTTCCCGGTAGACACACAGGAAGGCATGGATTTCGCAATTTGCCATCTTTGCGATCAACAACGCCTTGACCAGCGCAACCTGGTGTGTGGCGGTAGGATCGGCGATCACGAACAGTCTGGTGTTTTCCCGGGTCATATCAATCGCCGTAACATAGCGATACGCGACGGCATTACTTTACGGTAAGGCAACTACATTCCGCTAGCTGCGTGATCTTGTGCGACACGCTGCCGAGCAGCAGGCTTTTCAGTTTGCCGAACCCGCGGCATCCGGTAACGATCAGGTCGGCCTTGCGATCCCGGGCAAAAGCGATGATCTCTTCCGCCGGGTCGCCCAGCACCGCTTTCGATTCGACATTGTTGGCACCGGCATCTTTTGCGCTTTGCCGAGCCTGCTCGACGAGAAAGTCTGCATATTGAAACATCGCATCCTGGGTATCGGCACTGGTCTGGGCCAGCGAACTCATCATCGACGCCGGCGCATTCTCGAAGTTGACCATCATCTTTGGCCGCGGATCGATCACATGTTCGATCTCGCCCATCTCGCGCACTTCATCGGGTACATGCATATGCACATGATCGATAACATAAATAATGCCCAGAGATGTTTCTTTGTCGCGGGCCATTTCTGCGCCAATCTCCAGGGCCCTGCCGGCATTCGCCGAACCATCGAATGCAACTACGATAGATTTAAACATCGCATTTACCTCTTCTTTATTAATTTTATTGCAACACAGTAAAACCCGTGGATTCTTGATCCGAATCAAATTCAACCTGACTTGAATCAGCGCACTTTCAACGGCCGGCGGTGGTCACAAGGCGCGCGCGAATGAACTTGTGCAACTCCATGACAACCATGACCGACAGCGCCAGTAAAAGCAGAGTCGACCACTGTTCGAGACTTACTGGACTGGCGCCGAGGACATCTCCTATCCAGGGCGTGTACATTGCACCGATATGCACCAGCTGGGCGATGATCGTGCCGCCCAGCAACAGCTTGTTGCGCAACGGATTATGGCGAAATACCGACAGGGTCTCGGAGCGGCTGTTGAACACATGCACGTTTTCGAATAACACCATCAGCAGCAGCGTGCTATTGCGCGCCTGCTCGACGCTGAATCCCTGGTCCAGCAGGTACTTAAACAAGCCGAAGGCTACCACGCCAATGACGATTGCCGATATCACTACCCGCTCGATCATGATTCGATTGAAGATCGCTTCCTTCGGCGGCCGCGGTGGCTGATCGAGCTCGTGACCCTCGCCCGGTTCGAACGCCAGCGCTACATCCTGGATCCCGTTGGTAACCAGATTCAACCACAGTAATTGCACCGCCAGCAGTGGCAAGGGCAGCGCGGTAATCATCGCCAGCACGAACAGCACCATCTCGGCGGCACCGGTGGAAATCAGCAGAAAAATCACCTTGCGCACGTTGGCATAGGCGATGCGCCCTTCCTCGACACCATCGACGATGGAATCGAAATTATCGTCGGTGACTATAATTTCTGCGGTTTCACGGGCGACATCGGTACCGCTCTTGCCCATCGCCACGCCCACCTGCGCAGCGCGCAGCGCGGGTGCGTCGTTGGCGCCGTCACCGCTGACCGCGACATAGTTGCCGTTACGCTGCAGCGATTGCACGATATCGAGTTTCTGCGTCGGTTCGACGCGCGCAAAAACGGCTGCGCCGCGCGTCAAATCATCCATTTCTGCCTCACTGGCGGTCATTTTCAACTGTGGACCGGTTACGATTTGCGATTCGTCCTCGAGCAAATCGAGTTCGCGCCCGATCGCGCAGGCGGTCACCGGGTGATCGCCGGTGACCATTGCCACCTTGATGCCGGCGGCGCGGCACTTGGCCACCGCGGGGCGCGATTCGGGTCGCAATGGATCGATCAATCCGACCAGCCCGATCAGGGTCAGGTCGAACAGATGTTCATGGTTGAAGTCTTCCCGCGGCGCAACCTCGACATCGCCGGCGGCAAGCGCGATGACGCGGAAACCGGCGCTCGCGAGCTGTTGCGCCTGCCGCTCGACCTCGGCCCTGTCCAGTGGAGCCACGCCATTCGGCACGAGGTGGGTGCTGCACATTTCCAGCAGTTTTTCGAACGCGCCCTTGACGAAAGCACGCGATTTCCCGTCCACCTCGTTCAGACTCGCACTGTAAAGCCGTTCCGACTCGAACGGCATGGAATCGATTTCCGGAAATTGCGTGATTTCCTCTGGACGTTTGTAGCCGGCCTTATGCGCCATAATCAGCAAGGCGACATCGACCGCGTCGCCGTTGTGCGCCCATTCGCCGTTTTGATGGCCGATGTAGCCTTCGTTGGCGAGCACTGCGCACAGGCAGGCCTGGTCCAGCAGCTTGTGCTGATCGCTGTCGGGCGCACCCTTTGGTGTCACCACGCTGCCGACCGGCTGCTCGCTCTCGCCCGTCACCTGCCAGTCTTCCTCACCCGGGAAGGCCAGGCGCCGCACGGTCATCTGGTTCGCGGTCAGCGTACCGGTCTTGTCGGATGCTATATAGGTGCAGGAACCGAGCGCCTCGACCGCGATCAGGCGGCGCACTATGACATCGCGACGCGCCATGCGGCGCATGCCAATCGCGAGCGCGACCGTCAACGCCACCGGTAATCCTTCGGGTATGACCGAAACCGCCAGCGCCACCGAGGACAGGAAAATCTCTGCCAGCGGCATGCCGCGGATGAACAGTATGGTCGCCATCACCAGTACCGCGAAGCTGACGAACATCGCCACGCGATGGGTGAATCGTTCCATGCGTTCCTGCAGCGGGGCCTTGGCACTGCTCTCGCCGGTTACCGATTCGGCTATAGTACCGAGTTCGGTCGCCAGCCCGGTAAACGCGACGACGCACTGTGCCCGCCCCCGGTTTACCAGGCTGCCGGCATAGGTCATGTTGATGCGATCTCCGAGTACGGTATCGGGCTCGAGCACGACATCGGCGCGCTTGACGACCGCGATCGATTCGCCGGACAGCAGCGATTCATCGATTTCGAGATTATGGCTATCGAGAATGCGCATATCCGCCGGCACGCGTTCGCCCGATTCGAGCAGAACGATATCCCCGGGCACGATTTCCTCCGAGTTGACCTCGTAGGCCTCGCCGTCGCGCAGCACGCGCACCTGGGTCATCATCATCTTTTGCAGCGCATCGGCCGAGCGTTGCGCGGAATACTCCTGGATCGTGCCGATGATGGCGTTCAGAAACAGTACCGCGCTGATAAAAATCGCATCGGAATACTCCTCGATCATCAGCGATACCAGCGCGGCCGCGACCAGCACGTAAATTAACGGGCTCTTGAACTGGTTGATAAACACCTGGATGACGCCCGGCGGCGTCTTCTTCGGCAGCGCATTGGGACCGTAGCGCTGCAGCCTGACCGCGGCTTCCGCCTGCGTCAGGCCCAGTTTGGTGGCCGACAGGTTGCTCAGAATTTGCTCGGCGCTGCGCGCATGCAGTTGATCGAGCCCGTCAGGATGGGGCTCACCGTGCTCGACGGTCTCGGTCATCGGCAGACAGGGTGCTCCGAATTCTTGTTTGGTCAAAACTTAGTCCAGCAACATGCGCCACGGCTTGATTTCTGTCAAGCAAAGCATTGATCGACTTGCGTGAATATGACAGCCAATCGCGTTGACGGGCGTTGAAATTATCCCCAAAGTCCCCACATTGTTTTATAATTCACTTTCTCGGGGACGACTTGGCTTCGACGTGGGTCGCGAAACCTGAGGTGCATGCCGAGCATGTAGGGAACTCGTTAAATCTCCTGCAAAACTATAGTT
>CP070646.1:1910680-1914495 GCA_020354435.1 Gammaproteobacteria bacterium | reverse complement strand
ACCCGAATGAATTATTATTGATCTGCGCAATCTATAAACACTTTGGACAGCCATTCGCCGTCCGCAACAACGACAGAGCTCTGAATCATGTTTGAATCATTCTTCCCCAGACCCAGGTATTTCTTCCTTTCAGTTGTCGTTTATGCCGCCCTGTGCAGCTTTGTCTGGTACAGCTTTAACGAGCAAATTGGCGAGTTCCTCGGTTTCGATCTTTCTTCAGCCGAACCGGTAATCGGTCTGGGGCATTTCGTAACCGACTCTTTCCTGCTGTTTTATCTTTACTATATCGTCTGCGGCGGACTGTTCGCGGCATTCTGGTTTACGGTGGCGAAGCATAAGTGGCAGTGGTGGTCGATCGTCGGCTCGATGCTGATTCTGTTTTCCACTTACTTTTCGGTGCAGGTGTCGGTGGCTATCAATAACTGGCGGCGGCCTTTTTTCGACCTGGTGCAAAACGCGCTGGGCGGTTCTGCATCGCAGGGTGGTGACAAGATCGAGGTCGTCAAATCGGAAGAGGCCATACTGTCCGATTCCACCGGGCTGTACGATCTGATACTCATTTTTACCGAAATCGCCTTCCTGGCTATCGTCGTCTTTGTGCTTACGCGTTTTTTCGTCAGCCATTTTATCTTTCGCTGGCGCACGGCGATGAACGACTATTATACCGCGCAGTGGACGACGGTTCGAAATATCGAAGGAGCGTCCCAGCGCATCCAGGAGGACACCATGCGGTTTGCCGAAATCATGGAAAATCTCGGCGTTTCGGTTGTCGACGCGGTGATGACCCTGTTTGCCTTCCTGCCGGTTTTATGGGCGCTGTCGAGTTATGTCACCGAGTTGCCGATCGTCGGCGTTATTCCCCATCCGTTGTTCGTGGCGGCACTGCTATGGGCGATTTTCGGCACCGGCTTACTGGCGGTAGTCGGTATCAAATTGCCCGGCCTGTTTTTCCGCAACCAGCGCGTCGAGGCAGCCTTTCGCAAGGAACTGGTATACGGCGAGGACGATCCCGATCGTGCGCAACCGCCGAGGTTGAAAGAGTTGTTTGCCAATGTGCGTAAAAACTACTTCAGAATTTACTTTCATTACATGTATTTCAACATTGCACGCATGCTCTATATTCAGGCGGACAATATATTCGTCTACGTGCTCTTGGTGCCGACCATTGCCGCCGGCGCCATCACCTTTGGGATCCTGCAACAAATACTGACCGCCTTCAGTCAGGTCAGTAATTCGTTTCAATACCTGGTCAATTCGTGGACCACCATTGTCGAGTTACTGTCGATTTACAAGCGCCTGGCTTCTTTCGAGGCGGCAATTCGCGACGAGCCGCTGCCATTGATCGACCAGATACCGACATGAGCCTGATTGAACTCCGCCGACGGCCAAGCTGACGTGTGCCTGATCCTGTTCGCCTATCAGCGGCACGCCGATTATCCGCTGGTACTGATCGCCAACCGCGATGAATACTACGCGCGGCCGACGCACGACGCGCACTGGTGGGACGAAACCCCGGTATTTGCCGGTCGCGATCTCGAGGCCGGCGGCACCTGGCTCGGTATCAGTCGGCGAGGCCGCTTTGCCGCGGTTACCAACGTGCGCGAGGCCGACGGCATGCACCCCGGCAAAAGGTCACGCGGTGCGCTCACGCATAACTTCCTCGCCGGCGATACTCCGGCCCGGGCCTATCTCGAAGCGCTGATGCCGCATGACCGGGACTATGCAGGATTCAACCTGTTGCTCGGCGACGATTCCGGTTTCTGGTTTTACTCCAACCGTGATCACGGCATTCGCCGTATCGAGGCTGGCGTCCACGGTATCAGTAACGGTGCCTTCGACGAACCCTGGCCCAAGCTCAGCTCGGGCAAGGCCGAACTCGCCGCTCTGCTCGATGGCGAATTCACCCAGGCCGACCTGCTGGAAATTCTGACCGACCACCGCATTGCGCAGGATCACGAATTACCGCAAACCGGCGTACCGCTCGATATCGAGCGCATGCTGTCGAGCCGTTTCATCCGTTCGCCCGACTACGGCACGCGCGCCTGTACCGTGCTAACCATCGACCGCGATAACCGCGTCGAGTTTTGCGAGCAGAACTTCCGTGACGCCGAACACGGCGGAGAACGCATCATCGAATCCTTCGACATCGATCCCCCGTGTAATTTTGGCTGGCAATAAATTGAGAATCCCCGGGGTCAGTGTCGATTGATTTTTGCAAAATCAATCGACACTGACCCCTTTGATTGGGCCGAAGACTATATTTTGAACAGGGTTTCAGCGTTGCGGTTGAGGATGGCGGCGAGATCATCCGCATCCTGCTGGCGCAGTTCGGCCATGGCTTCGAGATGCTCGACGATGAAGGCGGGCTCGTTGAGCGTACCGCGATGCCCGGCGCCGGGCTGATCCGGCGCATCCGATTCCAGCAGCAGCGCGTCACCTGGCATCGCCACAACCACGTCACGCAATTTCCTGGCGCGCTCGTAACCGACCGTGGCGGCAATGCCGAGCTTGAATCCGAGGTCGTATAATTGCTGCGCCTGCTGCAGGCTGCCGGCGAAACTGTGCACAACACCGCGACCCTGCGCATGCTTGCGCAACAGGCTGATGACCTCATCGTTGGCCTTGCGTGAATGTACGATAACGGGCAGGTCATGATTGGCGGCGAGCCGCAATTGCTCGACAAACAGTTGCTTCTGCCAGTCTTCGTCCCGCCTCGAAGCATAAAAATCGAGCCCGCACTCGCCGAGCGCAACCGGGTTTTCGCGTTCGAGCCATTCATCCAGTTCGCGTAAATGAGCCAGTTGATGCTGTTCTACAAACCACGGGTGTAAACCGTAGGCGGCATACAGATTATCGTCGCTGGCGCATATCTGTTTCACTTTGTCCCAACGATTCGCGGTAGTCGCCGGGATTACCATGCGTCGAACGCCGGCCGCGGCAGCGCGCGCGATCACTCCATCGCGCTGATCGTCGAAACGGTCGTCGTCCAGGTGGCAATGGCTGTCAATCAATTGCATCTTCAGGCTCCAGCCGGATGTGTGCATAGCCGAGTTTAATGTAATCGGCGAGTTGGGCACTGCCGCTGGCGGCAACATCGACGAAATCGGGAAAGTCCCGCGGGCCGAGACGCTTACGCGCCGCGTATTCGCCGCAAACGTGAATCTCGAGACCTTCGGCGCTCAGGCGAGCCAGCTCCCGGATCGCGGGTTGCTGCCGCATGCCCGCGTGTCGCGACAGTTCGAACAGTTCGGCACCATGCGAAACCAGCGCAATCTGCAGCTGCGGGTAGCTGGCGCGCAGGCGCTCGACATGCCTGCGCAACAGCGGCGCCGCCCAGTCCCAGGTATTGTCCTGCCAGGCAATGATTTCGAAGACGACGCCGTCCGGCGCCTCGCTGCCGGCAAACAGCCGATCGAGCGAGGCCGCCGCCGTTTCCCCCGCTCGCAACGGTGAAACCAGAAACAACAGGCAGAACAAGACCGGCGCGGCTCTCATGCCCGGTTACGTCGCTGCATCAGGTCGCGGATGATCGGCGTCAGGATGATTTCCATCGCCATGCCCATCTTGCCACCGGGCACCACGATGGTGTTGCGCCGCGACATGAATGATCCGCTGATCATCGACAGCAGGTTGGTGAAATCGGTGTTACGGATATCGGGCTTGCGAAAGCGGATCACGACAAAGCTCTCGTCCAGCGTCGGAATATCGCGTGCGATGAACGGGTTGGACGTGTCCACGGTGGCAACGCGCTGGAAATTGATATCGGTTTCGGAAAACTGCGGCGTAATATATTTCACGTAATCGGGCATGCGCCG
>CP070646.1:1867640-1910580 GCA_020354435.1 Gammaproteobacteria bacterium | reverse complement strand
GGCGTATCGTAGACCACATACTCGGCGCTGCGCGGTACGCGAAAATGCCCGCTGGAACCATCGAGCCCGGTAATCGTGGCGCGCCCGCTGGGTCGCGCCGCCAGCCACTCGAGGCTGGATGCCTGGGGATCGCAATCAGCCAACACAACTTTTTTACCCTTCGAGGCATAGTAGCTCGCGATACTGGTCGCAATCGTGCTCTTACCCGATCCACCCTTGGAATTTAACACCATGATTGTACGCATGTTTCCTCCGTTGCCGTTGGTGACTATCTGGCGCCGATTATCGTCCAAATTTCCGGGTGGTGCAAAATGAGGTCTTAATCGAGGCCGAGTTCGCTCCAGAGGGCGTCTATTTTTTCGACAACCTCGTTCGACATTCTGATCGGCTGACCCCATTCACGCTCGGTTTCACCCGCCAGCTTATTGGTCGCATCCAGTCCCATCTTCGATCCCAGTCCGGATACCGGTGAAGCAAAGTCGAGATAATCGATAGGCGTGTTTTCGATCAGCGTAACATCGCGCGCCGGATCGGTGCGGGTCGAAATCGCCCAGATAACCTCTTCCCAGCTGCGCGCATCGATATCTTCGTCGACTACGATAACGAACTTGGTGTACATAAACTGGCGCAAAAAAGACCAGACTCCCATCATCACGCGCTTGGCATGACCGGGATACTGTTTTTTGATACTGACGACCGCGACCCGATAGGAGCAGCCTTCCGCCGGCAGGTAAAAGTCCACAATTTCCGGGAACTGTTTTTGCAATAGCGGGATAAAAACTTCGTTCAACGCGAGACCCAGTACCGACGGTTCGTCCGGCGGCCTGCCGGTATAGGTGCTGTGATAAACAGGGTTTTTACGCATACTCATCGACTCAACCGTCAATACCGGGAAGCGTTCGACTTCATTGTAGTAGCCCGTATGATCACCAAAGGGGCCCTCATCGGCTTCGTCATTTGCGTAGATATGCCCCTCGAGTACGATTTCGGCTCGCGCCGGAATAATCAGGTCAGAAAGCAGCGACTGGGCCACTTCGGTTTTCGAACCGCGTAATAATCCCGCAAAAGCGTATTCTGACAGTGAATCCGGGATCGGCGTCACGGCTGCAAGAATCGTTGCCGGATCACAGCCAAGTACGACCGAAATCGGGAAAGGTTCATCGCCTTTTTGCAATCGCCATTCGCGATAGTCGAGGGCACCACCCCGGTGCGACAACCAGCGCATGATCACGCGATTTCGGCCGATCACCTGTTGTCGGTAAATACCGAGATTTTGTCGTGGCTTGTCCGGTCCCCTGGTGGTGACAAGTCCCCAGGTTATCAGCGGCCCGGCATCGCCAGGCCAACAGGTCTGTACCGGCAGCATTGACAAATCAACCTGGTCCGAGTCGTATCTGATCTCTTGGCATTTTGCCTTTTTAACCTCTTTTGGCGACATATCGAGGATTTTCTTGTAAATTGGCAGCGTTTTCAGCGCATCTTTGAATCCCTTAGGCGGTTCTGGTTCCTTCAGAAAAGCGAGTAACTTGCCAACTTCGCGCAGAGAAGCCGCATTTTCTTCACCCAGCGCGAGGGCCACGCGCCGCTCGGTACCAAACAGGTTTGCAAGCAAAGGAATCGAGCTGCTGGCGGGATTTTCAAACAGTAACGCCGGCCCGCCCGAACGGAGCACACGGTCCGAGATTTCGGTAATTTCAAGATTGGGGTCGACGCGCTGGTCGATACGCTTCAGGTCGCCTTGTTTTTCGAGCTGATCGATAAAATCTCGCAGATCCCGGTATTCCATTTACCAGATCTTTATGCCGTGGAATTTTGCCTTTATACGTGCCTCGACAATTTCCTTGCTAACCAGATAACTCAACAAGATGATGACGATGATAATCGGCACGAGGATTTTCCAGTACCTGACGAAGGTATCCATCAACACCAGTAATGCCGGGGCACTATCTTCGTCCTTGCGGTCGAGCTCCCTTTGCTTTTCCTCGACCAGTTCCTGCAATTCGGTAATCGACTGGTTGGCCTGTTGCTTTTCGGCTTCAAGTGCATCGACCTGTTCGACCAGTTTATCCATGTCCTTTTCATACTGCTCGATCACGACCTTGCTATTGCTTAGTTTTTCAATTTCGGCGGCGAGTCTCTCGGTTTTTTTCTGTTCCTCCTGCAACAGCAAGTTCGACGTCGGCTCGGCTACGAGAAAACCCCGTTTAACCCATCCCTTGGTGCCTTCAGGAGTTGTAACGAATGCGTAGGGTCCCTGGATTTGTTCGATTTCGAGCAAGTCCCCGGATTGCAGCAGCTTTACCACCTTGCTGCCGGAGCTGGCTTGTGAATACAACGACAGCCGCAACTGGTCGGTTACATACTGTCTGTCTTTGTCGTCGTCACTGGCTTCCTGCGCGAACGCCAATGCACAGGTTAATAACAGGGTCAAACCCAGAAAAATTCTATTACACATCAGCTAGTTTATTCCACTGTGCCTTAACAAAGCATCGATTTCCGGCTCGCGTCCCCGGAAACAGCAAAATGACTCCATCGCGGGTCGCGAACCACCCTGTTCGAGTACACATCGCAAAAATCTTTGTCCGGTTTCAGGATTGAATATCCCTTCTTCTTCAAATGCAGCAAACGCGTCGGCGGACAAGACCTCCGCCCACTTGTAGCTATAATAACCCGCGGCATAACCGCCTGCAAAAATATGTGAAAAGCCGTTCTGAAAACGATTAATCGGTGGGGTAGTCACGACGGAGGTCTCCGCGCGCACCTGGTCGAGAATAGCCTGTATTTCGGCCGCGCTGCTCAGATCCACGCGTTGATGCAAGCGGATATCGAACAGGGCAAACTCGATCTGGCGAAGCATCTGTAGCGCGCTCTGGAAATTTTTTGCGGCCAGCATGCGTTGATACAGATCATCCGGCAGCGGTTCCCCGGTTTGATAATGGCTTGCGAATAGCGACAGAGCTTCGTGCTCCCAGCAAAAGTTTTCCATGAACTGGCTCGGCAGCTCGACCGCGTCCCACTCAACGCCATTGATGCCGGCGACATCGGGTACATCGATACGCGTCAGCATGTGGTGCAGACCGTGTCCAAACTCGTGGAACAGCGTGATGACCTCGTCATGCGTGAACAGTGCCGGTTCGTCACCGATCGGTGGTGTCAGGTTACAGGTCAGATAGGCAACCGGGATCTGGGTTTTGTCATCGATACGGTAGCGATTGGCGCATTCATCCATCCAGGCGCCCCCACGCTTGTTTTCTCGAGCGTACAGGTCGAGGAAAAACTGGCCGATAACCGCGCCTTGCCGATCTTCTATCTGGTAAAAGCCAACAGCCTCGTCCCAACGATCGACATCATTATCGACCCGGCTTATACGGACCCGGTAGAGTCGCGCAACGATTTCGAAAAGGCCGTTGATGACGTTAACGTCAGCGAAATAAGGTTTCAGGTCTTCATCGGATATCTGATAACGATGCTGTTTCAGCTTCTCACTATAGTAAGGATAATCCCAGGCCTGCAGCTCGCCTTCGAAACCGAGCGATTCGGCAAAGGACTGACGTTCGTTGACTTCCTCGATGGCGGTTTCGCGCGAGCGCCTGGCAAGATCGTCGAGAAAATCGACGACTTGCTCCACGGACGAAGCCATCTTGGTTTCGAGGGAATACTCGGCGTAGTTGTCAAATCCCAGTAAACTGGCTTTTTGCTGTCTTTTAGCGACAATTTTCTCCATGATCGCAGCATTATCCCACTTTTTATCGGTAATCCCCTGATCCGAAGCGCGTGTCACATAGGCTTCGTAAATAGCCTGGCGCAAAGCACGATTGTCGGCGTAGGTGATCACCGCGAGATAACAGGGCATGTCCAGCGTCACCCGGTAGCCGGGCAGGTTTTTTTGCTCGGCCAGCTGACGCAGCATCGAGATCGCATATTCGGGCAAGCCCTGCAGTTCCGATTCATCTTCGGTCAGGTACTGCCAGGCCTGGGTCGAATCCAGCAGGTTGTTTTCGAAGCTCGATTGCAGTTCGGATAATTCCTTTTGCAACTGCTGATAATGCTCGCGGTCTTCGCCCACGAGTTCAACTCCGCCAAGACGAAAGTGCAACAGTGCGTCGGTTATGGTCTTTTGCTGTGCCGGGCTAAGCCGCTCGAACTCCTGTGAATCCCTGATATCGCGATAACCCTGGTAAAGCGCATGATTCTGGCTGATCTCGGTGGAATACTCGCTCAATAAAGGCAGGCAACCATTGTAGGCATCGCGCAATTCCGGACCGCTTTTTACCGAGTTCAGGTGCCGTACCGGTGACCAGGCCCGGTCCAGTTTGTCGTTCATCAACTCCAGCGGCTTGATCAGATTATTCCAATCATGGCTTGGCAGCTTCACGAGTTCCGCAATCGCTGTACGATTCTGGCGGATCAGGCTTTCGATAGCCGGCCTGACGTGCCGGGGTTGTATTTTGCTGAATGCCGGCAATGCGCCGGGTTCCATCAACGGATTAGTCGGGTTTTCGCTCATTTGCGCAAGATAGGCATTGCCAGTCTACTTAACAAAACCGGGTGATTAAACGGGTAAGGGCGGGCGCACGGAAGACATGAAGACCAGGGCGCTGAACAGCAGGAAGGCCGTTGTAACCGAAGCATAGGCTTTCAATTTTTTCCGCGAAACCAAAAGTTCCTCCTCGAGCGCCGATATGATATAGGGATGTCGCCTGTCCTCCGGACGCGACAATACATGATGCTCCCGTTTCTGGCTATGAATTTTGGCCAGAACCTGTTTTCGGGCTGCCGTTCGAACGGCCTTCCACTCTCTCTGCTGAATCTTTCCGTTGTGATCCAGATCGAAATGACGCAGATAGCGATGCGGCTGCAGCTTCCATTGCCTGACCAGTTCCTCGACCTGGTGTGAAACATACTCGTCCGAAGGTTCACTGTGTACCGTGCGAAACCAGCCAAGCGCATACAGGGGAGTTGCCGGGCGTATGAGGCGTTCCCGAAACCGGTAATCGCCGAGGCCCAAAGAAATCAGCGTTTTTTTAGGCGGTCGTTGATTCCTGTACTCGGTACTCCGTCCATACCAGGTCTGGTCCGTTTCAGGAATCACCTGCGCGTGGTCGGGATCGATAATACATTCTCCGGTTTCGTCAACCACGCGAAACAGGTGACTGCTGGTTTCGTTGGAAATACTGGTCCAGGTAGTGCGTTTACCGGAACGGCTTTTTTTATCGATAGTGCAGTGATACCACAGGCATCTATCGCCACTGAACGGTGAAACGATGACATCGTTCTGCATGAATTCGCCCAGGCCCTTGAGTTCGACATGACCTTGCGCAGCGGACCTGATTTTCGACGTCGCGGTGCCGTCCATGAATCGAAAGCGCTTGAAGGCGAAAAACCCGTAATAAAGAAGGATTAACAGGCCAACAGCGAGTATCCAGAACAGCACCAGATAGTCGGTTCTGGACATGCCGAGAATTTCATACTCGAGCCAGGAAAACATGGCCAGGCACAAGCCCTGGAGATTAAGTCTGGAAAAGTTGCTTGACGTTGACGTCGTCTATTTCCTCGGCTTCGAACTCGAGCAAATCTCTGGGTCCAAAACCGAACAGACGGGCAACGATAATGTCCGGAAACTGCTCGATTCCGATGTTATTGATGTTGACCGACTCGTTATAGAATTCGCGACGATCGGCAATGCTGTTCTCCAGTGAGCTAATCCGACCCTGCAAATGCTGAAAATTTTCGTTGGCTCGCAACTCCGGGTAATCCTCGGCCACCGCGAACAGCTGGCCCAGCCCCATTCTCAGGGCCCCCTCGGCAATACCCAGGCCTGGAACATCCTGGTTTTGACGTGCCTCTGATACGCGCGACCGCGCCTGCATGACCCTTTCCAGGGTTTCCTGCTCGAACTTCATATACTGCTTGCAGGTTTCGACCAGCTTGGGGATTTCATCGTGCCGTTGTTTCAGCAGCACGTCGATGTTCGACCAGGCCTTGGAAACATTGTGCTTGAGACGTACCAGGTGGTTGTACATGCTGACGATATAAATCGCCAACAGTATGATAGCGGCCCAGAAAATTATGCTGCCAACATCCATTGGATTGCTCCGTTTTTATTGAATATTGGTCTTATATAGGGATTATTTCAATAAAATCAAGGGCTTGCTGAATATTGGATCAAACAGATTCCATTCTGGGCCGGAATTTCCGGCTATACGTCCAGGTTACTCACATTGAGCGCGTTGGTTTCGATGAAATCCCGCCGCGGCTCGACCTGATCGCCCATCAGCGTGGTAAATACTTCGTCGGCCGCAATTGCATCTTCGATTCTTACCTTGAGCAGGCGACGATTTTCAGGATCCATTGTCGTCTCCCAGAGCTGATCGGGATTCATTTCACCGAGGCCCTTGTAGCGTTGGATATTCAATCCTTTGCGCGCTTCTTGCATCAGCCATTCATAAACCTCTCCAAATCGGCTGACGGACTGGCGGCGCTCACCCCGAGTCACATAGGAATCGGGTGTAAACAGGTCGCCTGCCTGCTCGACAAACTGGGCAATCGGCTGGTAATCGGCGCTGTTGAAAAACTCACTGCTGAGTTCGCTTGACGAACTGATACCATGCAGACGCTTGTCGATATCGAGCCCAAACTGATTGCTGTCTTCGTCGCTTTTGACTGACACATTGTAGGATACAGCCGCCCCGGTCTTGGCATTTAATCGCTGTGCCAGTAATTGTCCCCAGCCTGCCATGGCCTGCTGATCGAGCAGCATGTTATCGGTTACCGCCGGCAAGTCGACCAGTTCTTCGAGTATTTCCGCGGGTAAATGCTGCTCCAGGCGATCGAATATAGCCAGTATGGTCATGTACTGCCGCGCCAGGTTTTCCAGTGCTATGTCGGATATCGCCGGCGCATCATCTGCCAGGTGCAGAAGGGCCCCTTCTACTGCAAGTTGTAACAGGTAAGTATTCAACTCCTTGTCATCTTTGACGTAACGCTCCTGCTTGCCTTTTTTCACCTTGTACAGTGGTGGTTGTGCAATATAAACATGCCCGCGATCGACCAGTTCGCGCATTTGCCGGTAAAAAAAGGTTAACAACAGTGTGCGGATATGCGAACCGTCCACGTCTGCATCAGTCATGATGATGATATGGTGGTAACGAAGTTTATCGATATCGAACTCTTCACGCCCAATACCGCAGCCGAGCGCAGTGATCAATGTGCCGACCTCGGCGGATTGCAGCATTTTATCAAAACGTGCTTTTTCGACATTCAGGATTTTACCTTTAAGCGGCAGTATTGCCTGGGTCTTACGATTCCGGCCCTGCTTCGCCGAACCGCCCGCAGAATCTCCCTCCACCAAATATATTTCAGACAGGGATGGATCCTTTTCCTGGCAATCGGCCAATTTACCGGGCAAACCGGCAATATCGAGTGCGCTTTTTCGTCGTGTCATTTCGCGGGCCTTGCGGGCCGCCTCGCGTGCCCGCGCCGCTTCCATAATCTTGCTGGTGATCGATTTCGCATCAGTCGGATTTTCCTCAAGAAAATCTTTCAGGTGCTCGCCGACTATCGACTCGACGATACCCTTGATTTCGGACGAAACCAGTTTGTCCTTGGTCTGTGATGAAAACTTCGGATCCGGTACTTTAACCGACAGCACTGCAGTCAAACCTTCACGTGCATCATCTCCACTGGTGGCAACCTTGTCCTTCTTTACCTGGGTACTCTCCATGTACTGGTTCAGGGTACGCGTTAACGCCGTTCGAAAACCCGATAAATGGGTACCGCCGTCTGGTTGCGGAATATTATTGGTAAAACAGAAAATATTTTCCTGGTAAGAATCATTCCACTGCATCGACACCTCGACGCCGACTTCATCCATTTCCATCTTGATATCGATCACTTTATCGTGAATCGGCGTCTTGTTTTTATTCAGATGCTCGACAAAAGCACGTATTCCGCCTTCGTATTCGAATACATCTTCCTTGTTACTGCGTTCATCCACGAGGTGGATACGTACCCCTGAATTCAGGAATGACAATTCCCGCAGGCGTTTGGCGAGAATATCGTAGTGGAATTCGATGTCGCTGAAGATTTTGTTGCTCGGTAAAAAGCGTAACTCGGTGCCGGTTTGATCGGTATCCTTGATCGCTTCCAGATCACCCTGGGGCTCACCCATTTTGTATTCCTGCGAATACAGTTTTCCCTGGCGCTTGATTCTGAGCGAAAGGGTTTCGGAAAGCGCATTAACCACCGATATACCAACACCGTGAAGGCCACCGGAAACCTTGTACGAATTATCATCGAACTTGCCCCCGGCGTGTAGCACGGTCAGGATAACTTCGGCTGCAGATCTTCCCTCTTCTTCGTGAATATCGACTGGAATTCCGCGTCCATCGTCCTTGACCGAAATCGAGCCATCGGTATGTATGACAACTTTTATCTCGTTGCAATATCCGGCAAGTGCCTCGTCAATGGAATTATCGACTGCCTCAAAAACCATATGGTGTAAGCCGGTACCATCATCGGTATCGCCGATATACATACCTGGCCGCTTGCGGACAGCATCGAGGCCTTTTAGCACTTTTATGCTAGAAGAATCGTATTCTGACATGTGTGGATCTAGCTGAAAATTCGAGGCCTGATTATACCATGTTCCACGTGAAACATTTTAAATTCTTTTGCCTCTATGGCGGCGGGTACCACCTGTTCGATATTGCTAATAAACAATTGCAAATCCATTTGTAACAGCTGCCGATAGATAAGCTGTTGCGCATGTTGATCGAGCTCCGAATGCAAATCATCTATTAACAGGATAACCGGGCTGTGGCTGGCGTCGCTAACCAGTTTCAACACCGCAAGTAACAAAACCAGGCAAACTCTTTTACTTTGCCCGCGTGACAGTACTTCACCTACCCTGATTCCATTCGACCTTAAATCAAGATCGTCACGATGAATCCCCTCTCCGGTAAATCCCAGGCGTATATCCCGCTCTCGCGATCGCTCGAGACTCTGCGGTAGATCCGTATCATCTGGCCACCCTTGCTGATAGTCGATAGCAAGCGGAATTCCCTCGAGAATTTCTTCAAAACAATCCCTGATTACAAGCTGGAGCTTTTCACTGTACTGCTTGCGCATAACATACAGTTCATTCGATGGTTCCAGCAGATACTGGTCCCAATAGTCCAGTTGTTTCAAATCCTGTTTTGTTTTCAACAATCGATTGCGTTGCTTGAGTGCATGCTGAAATCGTCGCCAGTTTTCAGCGTATGCTGGTTCCACGTGAAACAAACACCAGTCAAGAAAGGCCCGGCGTTTGCCCGGCGAACCCTCGATCAAAACAAAACTATCCGCATTGACAACCTGTATCGGTGACTTTTTAACCAGCTCCGAACGCCTTTTGATCGTTTCCCCATCGATCCGGATTTCGAGCTTGTGCTGATTACGTGCCAGCCCGGCTTTAAAACCATCGAACCGGCCGAAAAGTAAAAATCCGGATTTATCGTGGTTGATGCATTGCTTTATCTGGTGGGTTCGAAATGACTGTGCCTGGCAAAGCACATAGATCGCTTCCAGCAGGCTGGTCTTGCCAGAACCATTGTCGCCGCTTATCAGGTTAAAACCGCGATCGAAATCGAGCGTCGTACTCTTGAGGTTTCTGAAATCCGTCAGGCTAAGCTGACTGATGGCCATGGCCTTGCCTGGATTCCCTATAATCGCATCGGCATGACAACGTAAAGACTGGAGGTATCCTCGCTATCGCTGATAATTGCGCTGCTGTTGGCGTCTTTCAATTTGACCTGTACCTTGTCTGAGTTGAGCACGTTCAGAACATCGATCAGATAAGTTACATTAAATCCGATTTCCATATCCTCTTCACTGTAATCGACCGGTAATTCCTCCTCGGCCTCTTCCTGGTCGGGATTGTTCGCCTGGATCGCCAGGTTACCGTCGGACAAACTCAAACGAATGCCCCGGTACTTTTCGTTGGACAGAATCGAGATCCGGCTCAACGACTGCTTCAGCGTATCTCTTTCGACCTCCATCGTCTTGTTACCGTCTACCGGGATGACCCGCTGGTAATCGGGAAACTTTCCGTCGATCAACTTGGTTGTGAAAAGCAGTGCGCCGGTTTCAACGCGCAAATGATTCTGACTCAGAATACATTTCACAGGACTATCGCTGGTATCGAGCAAGCGCGCCAATTCGAGTACGGCCTTGCGCGGGATAATCAATTGCTTGTCCTGTTCGGCTCCGGTTTCAAGCTCAACTTCGCTAAGCGCGAGCCTGTGACCATCTGTTGCAACCAGTCGTACCATTCCCGCGGTTAACTCCATCAAAATACCGTTCAGGTAATAACGCACATCTTGCTGCGCCATTGCAAACGAAGTCTTTTCGAACAGTGATTTGAACTGATCCTGGGGAATGGAAAAGGATTGCTGAGCTTCTATCTCGTCAAGACCTGGGAAGTCCTTGGCCGGTAAAGACGCCAGAGTGAATCGGCTACGCGCTGAAGTCAGGGAAACGCGGTTCTCATCAATATTGAAGTTTATCGATGAGCCCTCCGGTAATGCCTTGCAAATATCGAGCAGTTTTCGCGCTGGGATCGTTGTCTGAAAATCTTCACCGTCATCCGCAATCACGCTGGCAACCATTTCGATTTCCAGATCTGTTGCTGTCAAACTCAAGTCACCACCCGTTGACCTGAGGAGCACGTTGCCGAGAATAGGCAGCGTCTGCCTGCGCTCAACCGCTCCGATTACTTGCTGAAGAGGTATAAGTATATCTTCTCTTTTAATAGTTGTTTTCATTTAAATATCTAACTTGCTGTGTTTATTAGTAACTCTGAAATATTTGACAACTCTAGGAACTCTTTTATTTTCAACGGTTTACTTAACTATTATTCTCTCTTTTCCTGTCCGTAGCCTCTGACTAAACTGTGTATAACTGCAGGAAAAAAACCCCGGTTCTTTTTATCAACCACTTATCCACAGGCCGCCAACGGATTGTTATTAATCGGTTTAATTACTCAGCATACGGGCCAGAATTTCATAATCCTCATCGATTCGTCGATCTTCACTGCGTAACTCCTCGACCTTGCGACAAGCGTGTAAAACAGTGGTGTGATCACGCCCGCCGAAGGCATTGCCTATTTCCGGCAAACTGTGTCGCGTCAAGGATTTGGCCAACGCCATTGCTATTTGCCGGGGTCGGGTGATCGAGCGATTGCGTCGGCTGGATAGCAGATCGGCAACCCGGATCTTGAAATACTCGGCGACAAGCTTCTGTATGTTATCGATCGTAATCGGTTTATCCTGAACCGCGAGTAATTCCTTCAGCGCCTGGCGCGCGAAATCCTGCGTGATTGGCTCGCCGGTAAAGCGAGCATGTGCAACGACACGCTTTAGCGCGCCCTCGAGTTCTCGGATATTCGATTTAAATCTTTCGGCGATGAAAAATGCAACGTCGTCCGGTACATCGGCGTTAGCGAGTTCTGCCTTGCTATTGAGAATCGCTACGCGGGTCTCGAGGTCGGGTGGTTTTATATCGACCGCAAGACCCCAGCCTAGTCGCGACCGAATCCGGTCTTCCAGTCCTTCGATTTCCTTGGGGAAGCGATCGCAGGTGATAACCATTTGTGCACGGGCTTCGTAAAGCGAGTTGAAGGTATGGAAAAATTCTTCCTGGGAGCGGCTTTTGTCGGCGAGAAATTGAATATCGTCGATTAGCAGGGCATCCAGGCTGCGATAAGAATTCTTGAAATCGTTCATGCGGCTGTGCTGCAGCGCCTTGACCATATCCGATACGAAGCGTTCGCAGTTAACGTAGAGGATATTGGCCTCGGGATTGTTTTCGCGAATCTGGTTGCCGATTGCGTGCATCAGGTGAGTTTTACCAAGCCCAACCCCGCCATAAATATAGAGCGGGTTGTATTCAGAACCAGGGTTACTACTGATCTGGATTGATGCCGCGCGGGCCAGTTGATTCGATTTGCCTTCGACGAAATTCTTGAACTTTTGCGACTCGTTCAATCCCGAAGAACGGTAGGCGCGTGGTGTTGGCGTGCTCGGGTTGGTATCGACATCGGCTTCCCGCGCCTGGGAACCAATCGACAGGCTGACGGAAATCGATTTGCTGTCGTCGAGACTGGTTACGAGTTCGCGAATTCGTTCGAGGAAGTGCTTGCGAACCCAGTCCATGACAAAGCGATTCGGCGCCAGCAGTTTGAGCGTATTCAGATCCTGTTCCGCCTGTAGCGGCAAAATCCAGGTATTGAGCTGCTGCTCGCTGATTTCACCCTCAAGACAGGAAATACACTGTTGCCAGATTAGATTCAAAATAATTTCGCTTAAAACCTAGGCCGCAATAAGGCGCGGACTGTATAGCTTCCCGAGGGCGACAGCGTCGCTCAGGGCGGGAAAAGCCGTTAAAATTAGTGTTTTTGCCGTCATTTTGCCCGTCTGGCGGACAATTCCCGAACTACGACTGGCAGGGTGACAATATTATACTTATCCACAGCCCGAGCAAAGAGGGCCGATGCAAAAAGTCGAAAGTTTTGTGCACAAATTATGCGGTTCTGCCGAGACGACTATTATAATGGCCAAAAAATGGCGTTTAAATTCAATTAAATATTGACGTCGAGCGGCTCTACCAGTACATTGTCGCGCCTTTGTTGAAATCGACAACTGTTAAGCCGAGGCGTTTGCCATGAAACGTACATTTCAGCCCAGTAATCTCAAGCGTGCCAGAACGCACGGATTTCGCGCGCGTATGCAAACCCGCGGTGGTCGTAGCGTAATTCGCGCTCGTCGGGCAAAGGGCAGAGCTCGCCTGACTCCGTAAGGTGGGTGAAAATATCAGCGAGTCTTTCCCGAGACGGCTGAAATTAACCCGCGCGATCGATTTCCAGCAGGTTTTTAAGAACAATATTCGACGCAGCGACGCCTGGATGACAATCCTGGTTGCGAAGAATCCGGGTGACTGCCCTCGCCTGGGATTTGCTATTGCCAGGAAACAGATACCGAGGGCGGTGAGGCGCAATGCGCTAAAACGACTATTTCGCGAAAGCTTTCGCAGGAATCAGCATCGGTTGCCGGCACGGGATATGGTAGTTATGGTTAGACGTGAAATTCTGGCGGCTGAACCGGCAGAGATCCGAAAGGCCCTGGAGCAACACTGGAACAGCATCATCAAGCAATGCGAAAACTCCTGATCCTATTTATTCAAGCTTATAGCTACCTGCTGAGTCCTTTCCTCGGTAACAATTGCCGCTATACGCCGACCTGTTCGCAATACGCGCGTGAAGCAGTCGAAGTGCATGGCGTGGTGCGTGGCCTTTGGCTGGCCTGCAAACGGGTCGGCAGCTGCCATCCGTGGCATGCCGGAGGTTATGATCCGGTACCGGGTCACGGCGCGGAGCACCGCCATGGATAACTCGCGGCTGTTTCTGTTTGCTGCACTGATTTTCGTTGCCATGCTGTTATATCAACAATGGCAGGCGGATTATGGCCCCGGGCCGGCGCCGGTCAGCGAAGCCGAAACCACCGTCGACAGTTCCGGCCAGCAGGCGGCTATCGATATCGACGATTTACCCGAACAGGCAGATAGCATTAGCGGCAGCGCCGTCAGTTCGACCACCAGCGCTGACGGACAAATCACGCAAACGCCGACGCAACAATTGTTACGTATTGATACCGATGTCGTGCAGGCGTTGATCGATACTCGCGGCGGCGTCTTGCGTTCGCTTAAACTGAAAAAATATCCAACCTCTCTGGAGCAGCCGGACGACTGGCTAGAACTGGCGCATAGCGATCAAAACTCCGCGCACATTCTGCAAAGCGGGTTGCGTAACAAGCAGGAACTGGCGCCTACCCATCACAGCACTTATCAGGCCGAGCAGCTGGAGTACGAGCTGGCGGAAGGGCAGGATGAGCTTGTCGTGCCCTTACGCTGGAATCGGGACGGCATCGAGGTGGTTAAAAGCTACCATTTCAGGCGCGGCGATTACCTGATCGATGTGAAACATCGAGTCGAAAACAAATCCGCGCAGGACTGGCAGGGCAGCGAATATCGGCAAATTCAGCGTACTCGACCGCTGGAAACCTCGCGCCTGTTGTATACCTATACCGGTTCGGTTTACTACAACGAAGAAGCCAAGTACGAAAAAGTCGATTTCGACGATATGGAAGACAGCCAACTGAAACTCGAATCCACGGGCGGCTGGATTGCGATGATTCAACACTATTTTCTATCGGCCTGGATTCCCGGACAGGAAGATCAGAATCTCGTCTACACGATTGCCAACACGCGCCGTAATCCAGCGACCTATACCATTGGTCTGCGCTCGCAAAACCTGCTGGTACCGGCCGGCGGCAGCGGTGAGTTTTCGAGCCAGCTGTTTGTTGGTCCCAAGATCGTCAACCGTCTCGAAGAAATCGCCCCTGGTCTCGATCTAACCGTCGACTACGGTGTGCTGACCTTCCTGTCCAAACCGCTGTACTGGCTGCTCTCCTGGTATCACAGCTTTGTCGGTAACTGGGGTGTGGCGATCATACTGCTGACGTTGACGGTCAAGGCGCTATTCTACAAGCTGTCGGAAACCAGTTATCGCTCGATGGCGAAGATGCGTAAGGTCAGCCCGCGCCTGAAGACCCTGAAGGAGCGCTACGGCGACGATCGTCAGAAAATGAATCAGGCGATGATGGAGCTGTACAAGACCGAAAAGATCAACCCGATGGGCGGCTGCCTGCCGATCCTGGTGCAGATACCGGTATTCATCGCGCTTTACTGGGCGCTGCTGGAAAGCGTCGATTTGCGGCAGGCGCCGTTTATCTTCTGGATCAAGGATTTGTCGGTGATGGATCCATACTTCGTGTTGCCGATCCTGATGGGTATCAGCATGGTGATCCAGCAAAAGCTCAATCCGCCCCCACCGGATCCGATTCAGGCCAAGATCATGATGGCCTTGCCGTTCGTGTTCACTATCTTCTTTGCCTTCTTCCCGGCAGGGCTGGTGTTATACTGGGTCATCAACAACGTGTTGTCGATAGCACAACAGTGGGTCATCACCAAACGTATCGAATCCGCGCCCAAGTAAGCCAGGGCCGTACCCGGTTCAAATACCATGCCAGAGCATGACACGATCGCCGCGATTGCGACACCTCCCGGTACCGGCGGTATCGGTATCCTGCGCCTGTCCGGACCGCGCGCCCTCGAGATTGGCGAGGCGATCAGCGCCAGCAAGATTGATCCCGGCAAGATCCAGTTTCGTCGTTTTTTCGACGCCGACGGCGAGGTTCTCGATCACGGCTTGTGCCTGTATTTCAGGCAGCCGCACAGTTTCAGCGGCGAAGACTGCGTCGAGATCCAGGCCCACGGCGGGCCAATCCTGCTCGATATGCTGCTGCAGCGGTTATGTGAACTCGGCGCCCGTCTTGCGCGTGCCGGAGAATTTTCCGAGCGCGCCTTTCTCAACGGCAAAATCGACCTGACCCAGGCCGAGGCAATTGCCGACCTGATCGACTCGGGTAGTCGCGCCGCCACGCGTGCCGCGATGCGTTCGCTGGAGGGCCGTTTCTCCGAGCAGGTGCATGTGCTGGTCGAGGAAGTTATCAGCCTGCGGGTCTATATTGAGGCCGCGCTCGATTTTGCCGAAGAGGAAATCGATTTTCTCGACAATGCCGAAATTGGCGAAAAACTCGAAGACTGCAGCCGCCACCTGCTGGAATTGCTGGAACAGGCCGAACATGGTCGCACACTGCAGGAAGGACTCACCGTGGTTCTGGCGGGGTTGCCCAATGCCGGCAAGTCGAGCCTCCTGAATTACCTTGCCGGATACGAGGCAGCTATCGTTACCGAAATCGAAGGTACCACCCGTGATGTTTTGCGCGAGCATATTTCACTCAAGGGGATACCGCTTAAGGTCCAGGATACGGCTGGCTTACGCGAGTCTGATAACCCGGTCGAACAGGAAGGCATTCGGCGCGCATGGCAGGCCATCGCCGGAGCCGACGTTGTCCTGTATCTGGTGGATGCAAAAAAAGGTATGACCGAGGCGGACCAGCGGATTATCGAGCAGCTTCCTGCAGACAATCTGCAGAGGGTTTTTAACAAGAGTGACCTGATTACCCCGGCTGATCGCGACCAGGAAAACACGATTTATGTTTCGACCCGGAGCGGCGATGGTATGGAGGCCTTGATCGAACGGATTACCGGGCAGATTTCTGACTATAACCAGGACAGCCAGGCTTTCATGGCGAGAAGGCGTCACGTAGATGCTTTACTGCGGGCGCGCGACGGCATTCGGCAGGCAGCGGACAGTTTCATTAATGACCGTTCGGGAGAACTCATGGCGGAAGATTTGCGTGAAGTCCAGCAGCAGCTCAACGAAATAACCGGCGAGTTCAGCAGTGACGATCTGCTGGGCCGAATTTTCTCCACATTTTGCATCGGAAAATGAGGTCACAGGCTCATCATGATTTTGCCTGGACTTGCTTCTCATTCCATGTAATGTGGGAGAAACAACCGTTCCAGCCTTTCCGCCTGTTCGCTGCGCGCAGCCAGCATGTCACGAAATAAATCGGGGTCCTTGATAAAGGTCAGCTCACCGCTGAGTGGATAAACCTTGTCGTAAAGCCGGGAAAACCAGAAACGCAACGCGCCCAGGCGCAGCATCAGCGGCAGGGCGGAGATTTCCGCTCGGCTGAGCCTGCGCTGTCGTTGGTAGCCATCGAGTATTTCGGTCACCAGCGATTCCTGAAAACCGGCCCCGGAATCGATACACCAGTCGTTTAACAGCACCGCGATATCGAAGATAAAACTGTCGTAGCAGGCATAGTCGAAATCGATAATCCCGCTGAGTTCGTCACCAACGAACAGCGCATTGTCATGAAACAGGTCGGCGTGAATTGCGCCGCTGGGCAGGGTGCTGTTATCGAGGGCCTGGAAGTCGCGTAGCGTACCGTAGAATAACTGCCGATCCTCGTGCGATAGCTCACTATCGAGCATATCACCGACGGCGAGTAACCATTCGATGCCGCGGGGATTGCGACGATCCAGTTGAAAATCTCGCCCTGCCAGGTGAAATCGGGCCAGTTCCTCGCCGATCCGGGCGCAGTGCTCAGGCCCGGGATGGGTTTGCACCTGACCCTGGATGCGATGAATGATTGCGGCGGGGCGTTGTTTCAGGCTCGAGTACAAATCACCCCGGCGATCCATCACGGGTGCGGCGCAGCACAGAGACTTATTGGCCAGATGTCGCTGCAAGCCAAGCATATAATCGAGCTCGTCATCACTATGATGTTCGTACAGGGTGAGCACGAAACTTCCGCTCGTGGTTTCGAGGTAATAATTGGTATTGGTGATACCAGCCGCAATGGGCTTGAGTGATAGCGCCCCGCCCAGCTCGTATCGTTGCAAAAACTGTTCAAGCTGAGCCTGCTCGACGGTTGTGTATACGGACATTGTTTAGCCAGTCAGAAGCGCAAACTGGCGAAGTCGCCGATGCGGCTGTAATATGATCCGGTTTCCGGGCTCGGCATTTTAACGCATCTATATGAATCAAGAGAAACAAAAAAAACTGGTGCTGGTGGATGGTAGTTCTTACCTGTTTCGCGCCTATCATGGCTTGCCGCAATTAACCAGCCCCAGTGGCCACCCGACGGGTGCGATTTACGGTGTGCTGAACATGCTGCGCAAGTTGATCAGGGATGAACAGCCGGACCGGGTAGCGGTCGTCTTCGATGCCAAGGGCAAGACATTCCGCAACGATATTTATCCCGAGTACAAGGCTAACCGGCCGCCGATGCCGGATGACCTGCGCGTTCAGATCGAGCCGTTGCACCAGATCATCGAAGCGCAGGGGCTGCCGCTGATCAGCATAGAGGGCGTCGAGGCCGATGACGTCATTGGTACCTTGAGTCGTCAGGCCACTGAAGAGGGATACGAGGTGCTGATATCGACTGGCGACAAGGACATGGCCCAGCTGGTCAACGCCAGGGTCAGGCTGGTCAATACGATGAATAATCATTTCATGGATGAAGCCGCGGTGGTCGAAAAATTCCAGGTGCGTGCGGACCAGATAGTCGATTACCTGGCCTTGATGGGTGACAGTTCGGACAATATTCCTGGCGTACCAAAAGTGGGGCCAAAGACAGCAGCCAAGTGGATAGGTGAATATGGCAGTTTACAGGCAGTGATGGAGCATGCCGAGGAGATCAAGGGTAAGATAGGCGAAAACCTGCGTGCGTCGCTGGATTTTCTGCCCATGTCCTACCAGCTTGCAACGATTAAGCTCGATTGCGAAACCGGTATTAGCATCGAAGAGCTGGAACAGCAGCCGGGCGATTCGGCCGCGCTGGCTGCTTTTTACCGCGAGTTCGGTTTCACCCGCTGGTACGACGAGGTCGAAGAGGGTGGCAGCGACAACGCGATACCGGCCTCACCGGCGGTCGACGCAGACTACCAATGCGTACTCGATCGGAAAGAATTTGAACAATGGCTCGAACGCCTGCAGCAGGCAGAGAGCTTTGCGATCGATACGGAAACCACCAGCATCGATTACATGCAGGCAGAACTGGTCGGCATCTCGTTGTGCCTGGAGCCCGGCAAGGCCTGTTACATCCCGCTGTCCCATTGCTACGAAGGCGCCCCGCAGCAGCTAGATAAATCGTTCGTGCTGGCCGCGCTGAAGCCGATTCTGGAAGATCCCGCGATCGGAAAAATCGGCCAGAATATCAAGTACGATGCGCATGTTTTCATCCGCGAGGGGATTCGCCTGCGCGGTATAGCCGATGACACGATGCTCGAATCCTATGTGCTCAATTCGACCGCGAGCCGGCATAATATGGACGCGCTGGCAAAATTTTATCTCGGCCGGGACACGATTCATTACGAAGACATTGCCGGTAAGGGGGCAAAACAGAAGACCTTCGACCTGATCGAGCTCGAGCAGGCCAGCGACTATGCGGCCGAGGATGCTGATGTCACCCTGCAGTTGCACGAGGTGCTTGCTGCCGGTTTGAAGGCCGACCCGACACTGAATCAGGTTTATCGTGAAATCGAAATGCCGCTGGTCGACGTTTTGATCGAGGTCGAACAAAACGGTGTGCTGATCGACCGCGACATGCTGAAGAAACAGGGCAAGGAAATCGACCGCCAGCTCGGCCGCATCGAGCAGGAAATCTACCAGCAGGCGGGCGAAGTGTTTAACCTGAGTTCGCCGAAGCAGATTCAGTCGATACTGTTCGACAAGCTCGAACTGCCGGTACTGCGCAAAACGCCCGGTGGTCAGCCATCGACCGCTGAAGACGTGCTGGAAGAACTGGCTACTGATTACGAAATACCGGCGAAAATTCTCGAGCATCGCAGCCTTAGCAAACTCATGTCGACCTATATCGACAAGCTGCCACAGGAAATCAATGATCGTACCGGCCGTGTGCATACCTCGTATCAACAGGCGGTAGCTTCGACAGGCCGTTTGTCGTCGACCAGCCCGAATCTGCAAAATATTCCGGTACGCACTACCGAGGGCCGGCGCATACGCGAAGCCTTCGTCGCGCCAGCGGGCAAAAAAATCCTGGCGCTGGACTATTCCCAGATCGAGTTGCGTATCATGGCGCATCTTTCGGCGGACGCAAACCTGCTGAGCGCATTTGCCCAGGGTCTCGACGTGCACCGGGCCACCGCGGCCGAAGTCTTTGGTGCCAGACTGGAGCAGGTTAGCGCCGATCAGCGCCGCGCCGCCAAGGCGATCAACTTTGGCCTGATTTACGGTATGTCGGCATTCGGTCTCGGCAAGCAGTTGAATATCGGCCGCAACGAGGCGCAACAATATGTCGATACTTATTTCGAGCGTTATCCGGGAGTCAGGCGTTACATGGAGGAAACCAAACAGCGCGCGCGGGACCAGGGTTATGTCGAAACCGTTTTCGGCCGCAGACTGTACCTGCCCGATATCAATGCGCGTAACGCCAACGTACGACAGTATGCCGAGCGCACCGCGATCAATGCGCCCATGCAGGGCACCGCGGCCGATATCATCAAGCGCGCGATGATCAGCGTGCAACGCTGGCTCGACGATAGCGACGAAGACTGCAAGATGATTATGCAGGTGCATGACGAACTGGTGTTCGAGGTTGCCGACGCTGAAATCGATACCTGCCGCGAAAATATCGCACGGCTGATGACCGCAGCCGCCGAGTTGTCGGTGGGACTGGAGGTAGATGCCGGCACGGGCGTCAACTGGAACGAAGCCCACTAAATACAGTTTCCGTAAGCTGCGCGCCGCAATAGCGCAAACCGGGGCGACGATATTGGTATAGCAGTTTAAAGCAGATTAACCGGTTCCGCGTAAGCGGTATATTTTATAACGCTTTAATCAGCGACAACGTACAGATCGTGCTGTCACGCGCCGGTGACCCTGGCATTTACAGCGGACCAGGATTCTTTCCTGGCGAGTGATCTGGTCATCCGGCCGGGCCGTATATTTTTCACAGGCCGACTTGAAAAGGCGTTAGCCCGACCCCACGTGGAAGTTAGTAGGGAAAATCGAGTTACCTCAGGATTTTGCGCCGATTGAGGGAACTAAAGACCGTTCGGAATGTCTATTGAATTAGCGCTATAGCCCAGCGCTATGTCCGTTCTCCCTCCTATGAGCGGACAAGGATCCGGGAACCCCATCCGGATCACACGTTTATCCCTGGCAGTTATCTGCCAGGGCTTTTTTCTGCCCATCGCCCCGGCTGGATTTAATCTTCTTCGAACCACTCTCGGCATTTTTGCTCGAGTTGCTCGAGCCCCTGACGATTGAGCGTGGACAGGGTCGATACGCTCTGCCGGGTTCCTATCAATTGGGCCTGCGTTGACGCCACCGTCTTCTGTATCGCTGCGCGCGGCAGCTTGTCCGATTTGGTTAACAAGATATGCAACGGCAGAGTATCGCCCATCATGTCGATCAATGCCTGATCGAGATCGGTGATTCCGCGGCGTATATCGACCACAATGACCAGGCCTTTAAGCGCCTGCCGCTCGAGCAGGAAAGTCGAAAGTACCCGGTCCCAGTGATTGCGCAATTTTTTGGATACCCTGGCGAATCCATAACCCGGCAAATCGACCAGGCGGTGTCTGGAATCGAGTTCGAAGAAATTGATCAACTGGGTACGCCCCGGGGTCTTGCTGGTCTTGCACAGGTTTTTCTGGCGCGTCAGGCAGTTGATCGCGCTCGACTTGCCGGCATTGGAGCGCCCCGCGAAGGCTACCTCGGAGCCCGTGTCGGGCAGCAGTTGCGACAATTCGAAGGCACTGGTAACAAACCTTGCCCGCCTGAAGGAAATACTCATGAATGCCGCCGGGTTAATGTTGAACGTAGGGCCGGGGTATGATATACATTTGCGCCCAAAATTTCCGTACGTTTTTCCCCCAGGAGAGATAATGAAAGCGAGCCAAATTGGAGCCATCGTACTGGCCCTGTCCGGCCTGATAACTTTTACCGCCGAAGCCGGCGACATCGAAGCAGGTAAAGCCAAAAGCGCTGTGTGCGCCGCCTGCCACGGGGCGGACGGAAACAGTACCAATGTGGCCTGGCCATCGCTGGCCGGCCAGCATGCCAGTTATATCTACAAGCAGCTCAAGGACTTTAAAGAAGGGCGTCGAGTTAATGCATCGATGACCGGCATGGTTGCTTTACTGAACGATCAGGACATGCAAAACCTGGCGGCTTACTACGAAAGCCAGAAACCCAAACCGGTCGCTTTCGATGCCGAGCTGATCGAAGTCGGAGAAAATATTTACCGTGGCGGTATTACCGAAACCAGCGTGGCTGCCTGCATGGGCTGTCATGCCCCCGAGGGAACGGGCAACGGCCCGGCGGGCTGGCCGTCATTAAAGAGCCAGCACCCCGACTATATCGTCGCCCAGTTGCAGGCCTTCAAGCAGGGCACTCGGGCTAACGATGCCGGCAGGATGATGCGTAACGTTTCGGCACGCATGTCCGACATGGAAATGAAGTCTGTTGCTGCTTATATCGCGGGTATCCAGTAAATTCTGCTGACGGCTGTATTCAGCGTCTGTTAACCTGCATCCGATTAAACTGCGATGAAACTATTCGCAGAATTTTCGGTCTTCATGTGAGCGATTTATTTCGGGAGAATAAAAATGACTAGACGTTGGCTCCTGGGGCTGGTTGCCCTGGCTCTGGTATCGGGCAACGCATTGGCGCAGTCAACCTTTGTCGAGGGTACCGACTATCAGGCCATTTCTCCGGCAGTCAAAACCTCGCAGCCGGACAAGGTGGTCGTCACTGAAATATTCTGGTACGGCTGCCCGCACTGCTTTCGTTTCGAACCCTATGTCGAACGCTGGTCGGCCAATCTGCCCAATGGCGTGGTGTTCGAACATGTGCCGTCTTCGTTAAATCCACGCTGGACCGAGCATGCGCGCGCCTATTATGCATTCAAGATGATGAATGTACTGGATCAGATGCACAAGGCATTGTTCGATGCGATACACATCAAACGCCAGCGACTAACCAGCCTGGACACGATCGCCGAATTCGCGGCAGGACAGGGCGTGGATGAAAAGCTTTTCCGCGAGAATTATTTTTCTTTTCCGGTCGAAACCCAGATACGTAAAAACATGCAGAAAGAAAAACGTTACGGTCACCGCGGCGTGCCGGCGGTTGTCGTTAACGGTAAGTACCTGATATCGGCCTCTTTGGCTGGCAGTAACGAACGCATGATCCAGATCATGGATTACCTGGTGGCCCGGGAATTGGCGCAATAGCTGGCAAATGCCGCCGTTCGGTTTAACTGGTATTCCAGCTGAAGCGGGCGATCGCAATATTGCCCTTTCCGTGATATTCCAGCGATTCGCATAAGTCCTGAATCAGCATGATGCCGCGGCCGCTGAGGGCGGTATCACCCCCGTTTTCCGGGCTGTGATTTCCGTAGTCGAAACCTTTGCCGCTATCCTCGATACGCAACAGAATACTACGGCGGGTCGATTCCTGTTCGACCGAAAGATTAAAAATGACGTAACCGCTATCGAGGCTGGATAATCGGCTTTCGCGCGTCTGGAAATAAGTTTCGAATCCATCCGGATCTGTTTTGAGGCTGGAATCGAGCCCCAGCACGCCATGATCCAGTGCGTTGACGTAGAGCTCGGTCATGACTGTAAACAGTGACTGGCGTTCGGCCTCCAGCTCTTCCATCTCCATCAGATAACTGACCAGTATCGGCACCGGATTGGTTTCGCGTAAACGGCTGCCATGGAAACGCATGGATAGCTTCCACTCGCCTCGGTCGCCGATCAGGTGCGTGGACGGTTTGATGTAATCGTGCACCTCGATCTCGGGTAAAACATCATGCACGCAGGTGATTTCCACCAGTGTGACGTCATCTGCCTGGGTCGTGATGTGGCCGCAAAAACGATCGAGATCTTCGAATACCTGATCAAATATTCTGTCCCCTGGTGCGTTCGTGATCGACTCCAGCAAGCGGGCGCCGCCGAACTCTTCGTCCCTGGAATTACGCGCTTCGGTGAGGCCATCGCTGTGCATCAGGATCTTGTCGTTAGGTGAAATCGGCGCGTACTGCAACATTTCCTTGGGATCGATGCCGGCGTCGACACCGAGTGGCAGACCGGTAGAAGCCAGGCGGTGTCTGATCTGTCCGCTCTCGCCGTCGACGATGATGACATCCGGCATGCCGGCATTGAATACGCGGACGTGTTCGAGATCATGATTGACAACGACTAGCTGGGCGCCGAAGAACATGCCGACCGGCAGCATGGATTTAAGTTTCTTGTTGATACCCGTCAGGATTTCCTCTGGGCTGAAGCCCTTGGTTGTCATCGCGCGAAAAACCTCGGAAACCGGCATTGCGCCGAGTGCGGCCAGCAAGCCATGCCCGGTGAAATCGCCGGTCAGGAAAAACAGGTCTCGCGACGGTGAGTAGGCCGACAGGACCATATCGCCACTGAAGATGCCGGCGGGCCGAACCACCTGCCTGATATGGGGATTTTCGATATTTGAGCTTTGAATCGCATTGATGAACACCGATTCCGCGATTTCCTGCTCGCGATGAATCATGCTGTACATGCCCTGCACTTCACGGTTCAGGACGGCGATGCGCTGCATCGAGCGTATCTTGCTTTGCAGGATCAGTTTGTCATAAGGCTTGACCAGGAAATCGTCGCCGCCAGCCTCGATGCACTGCGCCAGTGCCTCTTCATCGCTCATCGCGGTCAGGAATATGATGGGTACGAAGTGATTTGCCGATGCCGCCTTGATCTGACGCGTTGCCTCGTAGCCGTCGAGCACCGGCATCATGACATCCATGAAAATTATGCTGGGATTTTCCTGATGGAACAGGTCTATCGCTTCCCGGCCGTTGGTGGCCTCGATCGTCTGATAACCCTGCTTTACCAGCAACGACTTCAATACGAGCCGATTGGTCTTTTCATCGTCGACGATCAGGGCTTTGCCAAGGCCGGAATTACTCATATCGAAAAGCGGGCCGGTAGCAGCGGGGTTGACATTGTACCGGAATGCGCGGTTGATCCTTATCTGGTTGTCGTTATTTTTTAGTACATACGACGCTGAAATCAAGCGGGGTACGGCATTGCCTGATTACTAATTCGGCCAGCCAAGTTTTTGCGCCAGTCCGGAATGGCGCTGGGTCAGCTTATTAATCGTATGCCCGACGACCGCTGATGTGCCCTGCAGGAGAAACTGCCGGCGCGCTCGGGTTACGGCGGTGTACAGGAGCTCCCGGCATAAAACCTCCGAATCGGGATCGGACGGCAAAATCAGCAATACCGAATCGAATTCCGAGCCCTGGGACTTGTGAACCGTGCTGGCCCAGGCCGGGGAAAAATCGGGCAGACGGTTAACCGCGAAATCACGAGTACCATCGTTGCCGTGGCGGAAAAAGGCGCGCAATTCCTGATCGCGCCGCCACAGTATTCCAGTGTCTCCATTGTAGAGTCCGAGTTCGTGCTGGTTACGATTAATCATGATTGGCAAGCCATGATAAAACTCGGCCTCGGGCAGATTATTGCGCTTCAACAGGGTTTCCGAAATTTCTCGGTTTAGCGCATCGACACCGAGTGGCCCCTGATTGGTGGCGCATAGTACCCGGGTGTTTTGGTAGTGGTCGAGGGCTTCGCCGGGGGTTGCGCAGGTGAAGATCGGTTGGTACGCGCCCAGCAGCCAGGCGAGAGCCTGTGCGTCGAGCTTATCGGATGGCTCCCGCAACCAGCGCAGGCCACGTTGGTTCTGTGCCAGCAAATCAAGCGCAGAATCGGCGAGACCCCGATTGACGAAATCCGCCAGCTCGCCAATAGCGGTTTGACTGTCAAACCGATAGTTGCTGCGCAGCAGGGCGATACAGGCGGTTATCCCGGTAGCAACGCTTTGCATGTCCTGACCGTGACCCGTAATGTCGCCAAGAACGTTGCCGGCGGCAACCGATGCAAGCTGGTCGCGGTCGCCAAGCAGGATTAGCCGGGAATGCTCCGATAACGCCGCCAGGAGGTGATACATCAGTTTCAGATCTACCATCGAGGCTTCGTCAATAATGACACAATCGAAAGGCAGCCTGTGGGTTTGGTTAAAATCAAAACCCTGGTGCCGATAGGCGAGCAGGCGATGAACAGTCGTTGCCTCGGTCGGTATCGAGGACTTGATGGCGGCATCGAGATCTAGCTGATTTAAGCGCTGGCGTATCGAATCCATCATGCGCGCCGCGGCCTTGCCTGTCGGTGCCGCCAGGGCGATACGATTATCCGGATCCAGCGTTAACAGCAGCGCCAGGATGCGTACCACGGTTGTCGTCTTGCCGCTGCCCGGACCCCCGGAAATTACGCTGAAGCGATTGTTCGCGGCGATCGAAACCGCCTGTTTCTGATCTACATCGATGCCGGCCTGGTCAGCGAATACTCTTTCCAGTTTTTTGTCAGCCGCTGCAGAACCGGTCGAGGCGGTGTTGGCCAGCAGGGCGTGAATCTTGTTTGCCACAAAATCTTCGTAGTGCCAGAAGCGATTCAGGTAAAGGCGTTTACCGTCGAGCGTTATCGGCGCCTGATCTCCGGGTTTACCGACGAAATCGTTGGCCACAATCTGATCGCGCCAGGCGGAAGCCTGCGGCGCCCGGGGTATTTGTGCGGGATCGATCACCGTACTGGAAAACATAGGCCTGCCGCCGAGTTCGGCAAGGTCGATGCAGACGCTACCCTGTTGGTTGGCCTCGCACAGCATGGCCGCACTGAGACATAGCGGTTCGTCGATCGAGGTTTGTGAATGCGATGCAATAAACTCGGCAAAATGCAGGCTGAGCCAGCTAATATCGCCGCAGGACGCAAGCTGGTAAAGCAGCCTGTTCATGCCACGGTCTCCGAATCGGAGCTGTAAGCCAGCAATTGTTCGAATTGCTCGAGCCTGGCGGCATCGGGGCGTTCGAAATGTACTCCGTAAGCCGGGCCGGTTTGCGCGCGCATGGCGCGCAGGAACAGGTAGTAGCAACCGCCGAAATTCCGCTGGTAGCTGTATCCGGTAAGGCGTTGACGCAGGTAACGATGCAGTGCCAGCGAGTAAAGCAAGGCCTGTAAATCGTAGCGTCGGTCTAACATGGCCTGCGCCAGGTTTTGCGGACGATAGTCATCGAGACTCGTGCCAAGAAAATTACTCTTGTAATCGGCCAGATAATACCTGCCGTCGAATTCGAAAACGAGATCGATGATGCCCGTCATCAATCCGCGAAAATCTGTCGTACCTATCGATTGCAATACGGCCGCCCGGCCCCGTTGCAGTAGCGCGTTGATCGCATCGATATCGAAGTAATCCAGTGCAAAATCGAACTTGAGTTCGTTAAGTCGCCTGTCCCGACTCAGGCGGTTGAGGCGCAGGCCGTTCGCATTCAGTTCGGTCGTAACGATCTGTTGTAACCAGTTAAGTAGCGTCTGTTGTTGCTCGGCATTGTTGATCGCATAGGCCGCAGCTCTTTGCGCAATCAGGACTTGCGCCTGAGGTGCAATTTCCCGATCAAAATCGAGATGTTCGAGTAACTCGTGTAACAGCAGACCGATATGGCTACCCGCGGGGAAATCGAGGATCGCGTCGCCCTGTGATATGCGTTCACCCCCGAAGGCCACCTGGTGCACGTCACGCGTCAGGCTGCTAAAGCTGTTGATGCGCCAGGCGGGCCCCAGCTCCCGGTTAAATACCCGTGCCTCAGGTTTATCGTCTGGCGATCTCGACGGAGACGGCGGGACCTCGACAACTTTCGCCGGCAGGTCGATCATTTCGATATCGCTGCATCCCTGCGTGAACGACGCCAGCGTGGACAGCATTTCAGCAGAATCCTTGAATGCCCGCGGAATCGAGGTTTCGAGATCCCGCGGAGTCTGCTGCGAATGTAGCAGGTAGGCGAGTGCGGTATGCATCGGCTGACCCTTGCTGCGGCCGTCGCCGGCGTTACCCCAGGCCAGATACAGTTTCGATTTTGCGCGCGTCAGGGCCACGTACAGCAGGCGCAGGTCCTCGGCGAGTCGCTCCTTTTCAGCAATCAGGGCGTGGCTTTCGAACTGGTCAGACCCAAGGTCGATAAAGGCCTGGTTGTTTTCGTCGTGATACCGAATTTGGGAGGCCTTTTTGCTTGCCAGTTTGCAGCGCCACAGGAACGGCAGGAATACGACCGGGTACTCGAGCCCTTTGCTTTTGTGAATGGTGACGATCTTGACCAGGTCTGCATCGCTTTCGAGACGCAGTTCGGCTTCCTCTCCCGACTCGCCCGCCATCTGTCGGCGCAGCCAGCCCATCAGCGCATCTATTCCGGCGCTAATGCGCGACTGCTGCTGCAACAGCTCACCAAGGTGCATCAGATTGGTGAGACGGCGTTCGGCTGCGTCCTGCTGTGCCAGGGCCGTTCCGAGATCGAGTGATTCGAGCATATGCTGAAACATTGCGATAAAACCGGAGCGCTGCCACTCGAAATGCAGGACCTGCAGCTGGTCGACCCATTTTTGCCATTTTTCATCGTTGTCGAAGCTGGCGGCGAGATCGATATAGTCGAGACTGAACAAAATGCTGGCGCGTGCTCGCCGCAGGCATGATTCTTCGGCGGGGCAGGCGATACCTTCGAGCAGGTCGTAAAGTCCGCGCGCCTCGTCGCTGGCAAATACCGGATCGTGCCCGATCGAAACCGAATCGATACCGGCCGCGGCAAGGCTCGCACGTAATTCTTCACCCTCGCTGTTCTCACGCACGAGAATAGCAATATCACCGCGTTGCAGGCGCTGCTTCGCGATCCTGACGTCATTATCCGGATTCAGCAGGTGCGCGATTTCACCGACCACCGCCTGGTTGATCCGTTGTCTGGTATCGGTAACCGTGCGCGTCTTGCCGTTTTCCTGCAGCGGCAGTTGCCACAAAGTAAGCGCGGGCGCAGGCCGGTCCTCAACCGACAGGAAAGCATCGTTATTTACCGTTGCGGATAGGGCCGGGCTAAATTCGATAGCCTGGCTGTAGATAAAAGGCTCGGGCCGCCGCGAGAATATATGGTTGACCGCGTTCACCAGTCCGGCCTGCGATCGCCAGTTGGTCTTTAGTGCGAAAATCCTAAGCCCGGGGGTTTGCCGTGCTTCGATATAGGTAAAGATGTCGCCGCCACGAAAGCCGTAAATAGCCTGCTTCGGGTCGCCGATCAGAGTCAGGCTGATCTGTTGTTGCCGAAAGTAGAGCGATTGAAAAATTCGGAACTGTACGCGGTCGGTATCCTGAAATTCATCGATCATGGCTACCGGAAAACGGTTGCGTAAACGCAGCGCCAGTTTTGTCCCGGCGCTGCCCTGCAGGGCAGCCAGCAACAGGTCGAGCTGATCCTGGTAGGCAAGCCTTGCCTGTGTTTTTTTTGCTTCCGCGACCCTGGCGCTGGCATATTCATGCGCCTCGATCAGCACGCGTGCCCGCAGATGACGCAACACCATTGCGGCCTCGTCGGCGGCGAGATCGACGTCGGCGTACTGCAGCAGCAGTTGCGCAAGAGAGCTGGTCATCTGCGGAAGGATCCGGTCCTGTGGATGCTGTCGTAGCCGCCGATGCAGCTCCAGCAAGGTACTTAGATCGGGAATCGCCTGGTTGAGCAGGGACCAGCCGCTGGCCGGCAGAGTATAGGTTGTACTGCGCCACCAGTCCTTCAGAGCCGCTTCCCAGTAGTCATCGTCACTGGCAATAATTTCGGACTCGAACTGGCGATTGCTGAGCAGTGCGTGATCCTGCAGTGCGGCGTGGCAAAAACCGTGTATCGTCGAAATCATCGCCTCGTCCATGCTGCGCAAGGCGGTTTGAACCAGGCGTTCCCGCCGCAACCGCTGCTCGGGTTCCAGGGCGAGATGTTGCTGTAGCAGCAATTCGAGAAATTCGTCATCGTGTTGTTGTTGTTGCTGCTGCAGCGTTTTTAACGCCTGGCAAAGCCGCGCATGAATGCGCTGCTGCAACTCGTCGGTAGCGGCATTGGTAAAACTGACGACCAGGATTTCGGACGGTTGGCGTCCATCCAGGATATGACGCAGGTAAAGATTGGCGATGGTATAGGTCTTGCCGGTGCCGGCACTGGCCTCGATCAGGCTGACGCCGGCGAGATCGAGTTCGAGGCAGCGCCGCGCATCGAGCAGAATAGTCCCGCTCATACGGTCTCCGCCGATTCGAGGAGGCGCGCGTAGAGACGCCGTGCGTAGCAATCGAACTCCGCACTGCCGATTGGTAAATCGGGATCGCCGCGAAGAGACAGCTCGATATAGGGATTGTTGCTATCGCCGCCGGTGTTCCATGGGTTTTGCCAGAGACGCATGGCCCTTGCCA
The DNA here is from genome assembly GCA_020354435.1 of Gammaproteobacteria bacterium. GTDB lineage: Bacteria > Pseudomonadota > Gammaproteobacteria. The sequence goes on along the minus strand of CP070646.1, from coordinate 1,880,735 downwards.
GTGCCTTGCTGCGATCGGGTTCGCTGGCCCAGGTATAGCTGGCGTCCGGAAACACCGGTAGCGGTTGCGCCATCCCTTCTTTGTAGAGCTGGCAATAATCGGCAAGTTGTACCCTCGCGGCCGCCGCGTCCAGTTGTGGCAGGCGCCAGCTCTGGTCGCGGCACAGTAGCAAACTGGTTTCTTGCGCACGCCACAGGCCTGCAGCGCAAAGCGCCAGGTGATTTATCCATAGCACCAGTAGCTGGCGGCCGCTGAAGCTGCCACCGTGATAAGTCATCAGGCCCTTGCCCGGAAAGTAATTAGCCACCGAACCCGCCAGTCGGCCGTTATCCTCGAGATCGATTTCCACAGACAAACGAATCGACGGGATATCGCGATACCGGGCAATAGCGTCAAACCATTCGGCCTGCTCCTGCCTGATCTTTGCGATTTGTGCCTCGGCAGCGTGCCCGTGTGCGAGCCAGCCCTCGGCCAGCAGGCGCGAACTTTCGTCTTCGCTTCCGCTCAAGGTAGCGGCGGCCAGATACTGCCCGAGACGCCATTGTTCGAGCCGGGACAAATCGAAGGTTTCATCATCATTCGGTATTTCGTCGCGGTCGAGATATAAGCCCAGCCGCTGGCGAAAAAAATACCGAATCGGGTTGACAATAAACTGGCGCAGGCGCTCGAGATCGATGCCATCCGTGACCCGCGTTGGCGCCAGCTGTTGAATTGAGCGGGATTTGCCTGTCGTTTTGCGGCTCGCAGACAATTGGCCGGCGACGTCGCACCAGTAACGGCGATAACTCGTTGCCGGTGCGCGAAAGTTGGCGGGGGAAAATACCTGCATCGGGTACACCCGGGTAAGAACCGCGCTGAGCGGCATGCCGTCGCCGGTTTTTCCGAAGCGGGCATCGATGAAAGCGCTCAATTCCTGCACCATCACCGAAGGCTGCAGCGGACTATTGTCCCTGAGGTTGCGACCAGTGTAGCTGATGTAAAGCCTTTGCCGCGCGCATAGCAGCGTCTCGAGCATCAGGTATCGATCTTCGTCCCGATTGCTGGGATCGCCTCGCTTACGCTCGACGGCCATGATTTCGAAATCGCTGTGCGGGTCACGCCGAGGAAAATCGTTTCGATTCATGCCGAGCAGACAAATGACCTTGAATGGAATACTGCGCATCGGGCGCATACCGCAGAAGGTGATGCCGCCCGAGTAAAGCTGGCCGCCCTGTTCGTTCTTTTGCAGCCACTGGCTCATCAGGTAATGCATTAATCCTGGCGATATTTCACTTTGGCCGGCCAGCTGGATCTGGTCGATCGCGTTGCGTATCTGCTGCAGGCGGGATTCGCGCGCGTCGGTCTCGACAAAGAAATCATCCAGCAGTTGCGCCAGTAAAACCTGCCATTCGGTCGCATCGCGGTTTCTGGCCAGGCGTTCGCGCCAGCTGCGCAGACGCTCGAAGAAATGCCAAAAGCGTCCGATTGCGATTGCTTCGGTATCGTCGCGCGCAGGCAGCGGCACGATCCCGCGCCACAGAGAATCGTCGGCCAGTGCGTAGCCGGCAAAGAATCGTTCGCGTGACTGCTGCCAGGTATTACCCGCCGTTGGTGGCAGATCGAATTCGGCCTTGTGCCCGGCATCGATACCCCAGCGCGTGTATCCCTGGTCGACCAGGTGCCTGATCTCGGTTAACGCCTGCTCGTCCAGTTCGAAACGCTGGCGAATCGACTGGTTGTCGAGCAGGCCGAGAACCTCACTGCTGGTAAAGCGGCTTTGCGGCAGTTTGATTAACTGCAGAAAAGCCATCACCAGCGGATGCTCGTCGGCCAGGCTGACATCGGAAATATTGCAGGCGATACGTTCATGCTGGAATACGGCCTCGATGTAGGGAGCGTAAGCCGCAATGTCAGGCACCATGACGAGAATCTCTTCCGGATTCAGTTGCGGGTCCTGTTGCAGCATCCACAGGATGTGGTCCTGCAATACCTGGCATTCACGCATTGCGCTGTGACAGACGTGAATGCTGACCGAGTCATCCGGCTCGACTGGTTGCGGGGAGGATTCTAGAGTAAAGATCGAACGCTGGATCTGGTTTAGCAGGCTGTCGTCACCGGGCCTGGCGAACAGGTCGATATCGATCGATTCAGCGCTTACCTGGTTTAGCAATAAGTCCTGAAATACCTGACCCTGGCGCCCCCAGGAAGCGAGCAACTCGTTACCGGCGTCGAACAAATCCCGTTGTCGGGATGCGGCCAGCTGTCGCCGGGATTTCTGTTTTTCGCTTTCGAGATCGGCCCAGTACTGATCGGAAGGGCTATGCAGGTACAGGTTCAGTTCGATCCGCGGCGCCAGCGCGCGCAAGACCTCGAGGTATAGCGGCGGCAGGCTCGAAAGCGCAAACAGGCTGACTCGCTGCGGCAGGATGCCCGGCGACGGACCCTGTTCCAACGCCTCGATCAGGCGGGCTATGGATGCGACCCGATGATCGAGGCCGCGGTTTTCAATCAGCCTGCGCCACAACTGCGCCTGCCACTGATTATCTTCGCCGCGCGACCACTCGCGAATGGTTTGCGGGCGATAAGACTGGTAACGATCGAAACTGCCGGCGATGCGTTGCGCCAGTTGCCAGCGCTTGATGCCGACGCGATCGTCCGCGAGATATTTTCCGAGGCTGGTAAATGCCCGGCGCTCGAGTAACTCTGGTAGTTGCGAATATATCTGCCAGGCCAGCGCATCGCGGGTATAGGGATCCAGGCTCGGCAAATCGGTCAGAACCGCAGCCGCCAGGCGCCAGACCCACTCTCCGACCTGCGGATATTCGATATTGGCGGCGATGCCCTGCTGTTGCGCGATTTGCAAATTCAACCATCGTGACATCGCGAATGTCGGCACGACGATGGTTTCCGTCATGAAGGGGTCGGGTAGCGGCGCTGCTGCGAGGTGCTGCGCGAGCCTCGATTGCAGGATTTCGACACGGTTCGAGCTGATGATGCTTAAAGCCATTAGCAACGGATCTTAGCGCAAGCGCAAATGGATCATTTTAAAATAATCGCGGCTCACTGGATGAGCCAGGGTAACGGCACCCGCGGGCTCGGGGATCATCTTGAAATGATTGATTGCATGCCTGCCCGGCCCGTACCGGGGCTGGTCACGTGACGACGATGTCCTGGTATACCCGATGATAAACACACGACTACTTAGCTGTTCTCGAAATGTCGCCCGCGAGCGGATTTGACAGAGGTTGCTGTATTCAAAAATTTAATTGATTACCCTGACAGATTTCATAACATTGTATCCGGATTGATTTATTATTGTCAGATTCTGACAGGTAGAAATTACGCCTGGACCCGATGGCAACCGCAACCGACAGTGCTCCCCGGCCCGTAAATGGCGACCGCCGCATCGTAGATACGAACGAGTACGTGTTTTACGATGGATACTGGATTCGATACTACGCTCCGTTACAGGATACGTTGGCGAATCGCAAGCGCCTGATCGACAGCCTGACCCGACGCGCCTTTCATCACACCGAGGCCGGTATCAATACGCCCGGAAAGAGTCTCGAGCTCGCGCGCGAAGCCTATGAGCACGAGACCGACCCGGAACGGAAGCGGGTTAACGCGGCCATGCTCGCGGGGGCATTGTTCAACCGTGCGACGGATTTATTTACGTCGATCGTCGATCTCGGCGAGCTCGGCGTTCAGGTTAGCCATAACAATGAACTGATGCGCGAGTGCAGTGACTGTTTTCAGGAAGCACTGACGCTCGGCCAGCAGGTTAAACATCACAGCGGCTGCGAAGGCATTGACGAGGTCTGGGGCGAACCTTTCAAGGCCTTCACCATGCCGGTTGACGAGTTTTACAAGTCCCGCTTCGTAAAAATCGCGCAGAGCATGCGTGATATCGATCTGGTTGCCGATTGCATGATCGAGGTTTTTTGCAGCAGCCCGCTGTTTGCCGACATCAAGGATCTGATTGTCGACTATGCCGCGGCAGCCCGGCAAACCGCCGAAACCATGAAAAAAGATCCGGTTATATTTCGCGTCTGGCCTAACTTTGTCGCACTGGGCGAACAGCTAGATGCCTTCAAACCCGTGTTACCCGACGATGCCGACCAAATGATGCGTATGCGTGTGGCCTACGGGCGCGACCTAATCCAGGAGGGCCGCCGCTTGATCGGTTATATTGCCGGTGCGCGCGTACCGATGCCGAATAGTACTCAGGGTTACATCGACAAGTGCAAGCGCTATAAAAAGGCATCGCTGCCCTGATTCAAGTATCATACCTGTAACGATTGACCGGCAATTTACTATGGCTAAGAAACCCAGGGCGGATAGCAATCCGAATATCGTCAAGCTGTGGCCGACGACGCTGCTGGCCAAGCGCTTCGCGCATTACCAGCAGGTTAACCCGGCGCTGCTGAAACTGTTTTATGAGCACCGTGACCGCGAACAGCGAAGTCCGCAGCAGGCCTATGCCAGCAAGGACGACCTGCTCAGCCAGTACCCGCTGCACAAGGAGCTGGAGCAACTGGCGGAATTCATCAGCAAGAGCGTTGTCGAGGTTGCGACCGAAGCCAATCGCGGCCTCTGGCGGGATGGTGAAAAAGTCAGCGTAACGCTGACCGGATTATGGTTTCAGATATCGAATGGTTTTTCGTTTCACGAGATGCACGTGCACGGCAATTGCTCGTGGTCGGGTGTCTACTATGTGCGTTCGGGCGATTGCAGTACCTCGCCCGAATCGCATCGCGGTAAACAGCCGAACGGAGTTACGCGGTTTTACGGTCCGCACATGGAACATATGGCCGGCGGTTTCGGCGACTACGGCAATTTATACCTGCATGACAACAGCTGGGATTCATACCCGGCGGACGGCAAGCTGTGTGTATTTCCGTCGCACATCAAGCACATGCCGTTTCCGTACCAGGGCGAGGAAGACCGTGTAATCGTTTCGTTCCACGCGCAGGTATTCAACGCCAGCGGCACGCAGAACTACGACTATTCATTTACCAACTAGCCGGTAAATTTCACCGGGTTAAAACTACAGGATTTTGCAAAAAAAACCCCGGCCAGGGCCGGGGTCGGGTCGGATTTTACTTTAGCACGGGCATCATGAATTCCGCTTCCAGCCCGTCGTCGAGCCAGCGCGAAGTCACCGTTTTGACCTTGGTATAAAAGCGCAGCCCTTCCATGCCGTACTGGTTGTGATCGCCGAAGGCCGACGCCTTCCAGCCGCCGAAGCTGTGAAACGCCAGCGGCACGGGAATCGGCACGTTGATTCCGACCATACCGACTTCCACCTTGTCGGCGAAAGTGCGCGCGGCCGAGCCGTTTCGGGTGAAAATCGAAGTGCCGTTACCGTAGGGGTGATCGGTCGCCAGCGCCGCGCCTTCCTCGAAAGAGCCGACACGCATGATTTGCAGCACCGGTCCGAAGATTTCTTCCTCGTAGGATTGCATGCCGGGTTTGACGTTATCGATCAGCGAGCCGCCGAGAAAAAAACCACCCTCGTGACCATCACAGACGAAGTCGCGACCGTCGACCACCAGGCGTGAGCCTTCGTCCTCGGCCATCTGGATATAGTTCATGACTTTTTCGCGGTGCTCTTTGGTCACCAGCGGGCCCATTTCGAGGCCGCGTTCGAGACTGGCGCCGATACGCAGCGACTCGACCCGCGGCTTGAGGATTTCAATCAGCTTGTCGGCTACTTCGTCGCCGACGCAAACGCCGACCGAAATCGCCATGCAACGCTCACCGGCCGAACCATAGGCGGCACCCATCAGCGCATTGGCGACATCCTCGAGATCGGCGTCGGGCAGGATCAACATGTGGTTCTTGGCGCCGCCCATGGCCTGGCAGCGTTTGCCGTTGGCCGTTGCGGTGGCGTAAACGTATTTCGCGATTGGCGTCGAGCCGACGAAACTGATTGCCTTGACGCGCTCGTCCTCGAGCAGGGTGTCGACCGCTTCCTTATCGCCGTTGATCACGTTAAGCACGCCGGGAGGCCCACCGGCTTCGATAAACAGCTCTGCCAGGCGCAGCGGGCAGGACGGATCTTTTTCCGACGGTTTCAAGACCACGGTATTACCGGTGATCAGCGCCATGCCGGCCATCCACAACGGGATCATTGCCGGGAAGTTGAATGGCGTGATGCCGGCGACGACACCAAGCGGCTTGCGCATCGAGTAGATGTCGATTCCGCGCGCGACGTTATCGGAAAACTCGCCTTTTTGCGCGTGCGGTGCACCACAGGCAAACTCGCAGACTTCAATACCCCGCAAGACCGATCCCATCGCATCCTCGATGACCTTGCCATGCTCTTTCGATACCAGTGTCGCCAACTCCTCCTGGTGCTTGTACAACAGTTGCACGTAACGCGCCATGATTCGCGAGCGCTGCAATACCGAAGTCGCGGCCCAGCCGGGAAAGGCCTGCTCGGCGGCGGCGATTGCGGTCTCGACCTCGGATTTCGAGGCCAGCGGCACTTCGCTGGTCTTTCGACCCAGGGTCGGGTTGTAGACGTCACCGAAGCGGCCACTGTCGCCGGCGACATGCTCGCCGTTGATATAGTGGCTTAAGCGGGTGATATCGCTGGAAACGGCTGCGGCTGGCTGGCTCATGATAGCTCCGTGGTCAGGTTGTTCGATAATAAGGCACGCAGTATAGACAAGATATTTATGCAAAGATATAGTGCGAAACTCACATCTATTGTGCAAAAATACACAGAACAGCAGGGGACAGACCACGTTTTTCGCTTGCGAAAAACGTGGTCTGTCCCCTTCGAAGCGATATGTACGACTGGGATGATCTACGTTATTTCCTCGAACTGTCGCGCCAGGGCAAGCTGGTGCGCGCGGCGGCGCGACTGCACGTCGATCATACTACCGTCAGCCGCCGCATTACTGCGCTGGAAAAGCAGCTCGATGTACGCCTGTTCGATAAGTCGCCAAATGGTTATCAACTGACCGACGCGGGTTTACGCCTGCTGCCGCTGGCCGAGCAGATCGAAACCCAGTCGAACCGGCTTTACCAGGACATAGCCGGCAAGGATGCCCGCCTCGGCGGCACGGTACGGCTGGCCACGCCCGAGGCACTCGGATCACAGGTAATCGCGCGCCACGTGACGGCATTTCGTCGTGAACACCCCGATATCGAAATCGAGCTGGTTGCGGAGACCCGTCGTATGAGCCTGTCCAAGCGAGAGGCCGACATTGCAATCAGCTTTTCGCGACCGGAGAGCGGGCGACTGATCGCGTGGAAGCTTTGCGATTACCGGCTGCGGATCTATGGATCCCGCGACTACCTGGCGGCGCATGCGCCGATTAACAAACCCGAAGAGCTGGCTGGCCACAACTTCGTCAGTTACATCGACGACCTGATCGAAATGCCCGAGCTGCGATTTTTCGATAACACGATCAAAAACGCACGGGTCGTGTTTCGTAGCACTAACGTCAGCGCACAGTTCAACGCGATCCTGGATGGTATCGGACTCGGCCTGGTGCACTGCTTCATGGCGCGGGACGAGCCTCGCTTGCAGGTAATCTTACCCGAACAGATATCGGTTGAACGCACCTACTGGCTGCTGGTGCACGAAGACCTGCGCCACGTCGCCAGGGTCGATGCGGTGTGTAAATTTTTAACCGGAATCCTGGGCCACAATCCAGCGCTGATGATGGGAGATTGATCCCTGGCAGCTCGTGTCCGGATTAAAGCCGATCACCGCGTAGCTGCAACACACGCTCGCGCATTCGTTCGAGCGAGACATCGGTCGGGTGCATAGCCTCTCCGGCGACAACTTCGATTCGGCTCAGCACGCCGCGAGGCAAAAGGCGCGACATTGCGCTGCCATAGGCACGGCTGAAAAAGCTGCCCCAAAGTCCGCGCAGCGCTAGCGGCACCAGCGGTACCGGATCGCGCTCGAGTATCCGCATTACCCCGGGTTTGAATTCGTCCATTTCACCATCGGCGGTCAGCTTGCCTTCAGGAAAAATACAGACGATCTCATCCTCTGCCAGTGCCTCGCTGACACGATCGAAGGCCTTTTCCATCATCTCGGGGTCCTCGCATACGCCCGCGATCGGGATCGCGTTGGCGGTGCGAAAGATGAAGGAAAGTACCGGTAACTCGAAGATCTTGTAGTACATGACGAAACGAATCGGACGCCTGACGCAACCGGCGAGCACCAGCGCGTCGACGAAGCTGACGTGATTGCAAACCAGTACGGCCGGGCCTTCGTCGGGAATATTATCGAGCCCTGTTTTGTCGACCCGGTAAACGGTGTGGATCAGCAACCAGACCAGCAGGCGCATGATAAATTCCGGCACCAGCATAAAGATGAATAATGCCACCGCAGCGTTCATCAGTGCCATGATCAGGAACAGTAGCGGAATCGACACGCCTGCCGACAGGGCTAACAATCCGTAAATCGAGGCCGCGACCATGAACAGCGCGTTCAGTACATTGTTGGCGGCGATGATTCGAGAGCATTTGCTGGGATCGCTGCGCTGCTGAATCAGGGCGTACAGCGGTACGATGTAGATGCCGCCGGAAACTCCGAGCATGATAATGTCGAAGCATATCCGCAGGCTCCAGCCCTGGGCGATAAACGCCGCCGGGCCGAGCAGTTCCGGGCCGGCCATGAGTCCCTGGTTGAAGTAAAGATCTATGCCGAACAGCGTTAATCCCAGTGAGCCCAGCGGCACCAGCCCGATTTCGACCATGCGCCCGGAAAGTTTCTCGCACAGGAACGAACCGGCACCGATGCCGAGCGAAAACATCGCCAGCAGCAGCACGTAAACCTGTTCGTTCCCGCCGAGTTCGTAGCGCACGAAATTGGGTAATTGAGTGACATAGGTAATGCCGATGAACCAGAACCAGGAAATACCCATGATCGAGTAAAAGACGGTCAGGTTCTGACGTGCATCCGCCATGATGTTCCGGGTTTGTCGGGGGATATTAAAACTGATCTCAAGTTCGGGTGCGGCGGCCGGAAGACGCGGGATGCCGCGGCTGGCCCAATAACCGAGTCCGGCCGTCACCACCACCGCGATGGCGATTGCGTAATTGCCGAAACCGATAATGTATACGCTGGCGATCAAACCGATCAGGATCGCAATAAAGGTGCCAAACTCGACCATTGCGTTACCACTGACCAGCTCTTCCGGTTCAAGCGCCTGGGGCATGAGGCTGTACTTGACCGGGCCGAATAACGTCGACTGTGTCCCCATTAAAAAAAGTATGGCCACCAGCATGATGGGGCTGTGGAATATGAAAGCCAGTGCACCAAGCAGCATGATCGCAACTTCCAGCAGCTTGATTTGCCGAATCAAGCGGGATTTTTCGTGTTTGTCTGCCAGTTGCCCCGCGATCGCCGAGAACAGGAAGAAAGGCAGAATGAATAATCCTGCGGCGATGTTGACCAGCGTGTTGCTTTCTTGCTGGGAAATGCCGGCAGCCTGGAAGGCGATAAAAATCGTCAAACCGTTTTTGTACAGATTATCGTTAAACGCGCCCGCTAGTTGGGTCAGAAAAAATGGCCGAAACCGCGGGGTCGACAATAGCTTGACTGAATCAGGCATGCGTGGCTCGTTTTTAAGGCAACAGGCTAAAAGAATGTGACCGCAAGGGCAATTGTTTCTAGAATAGGGAAAAATATGCGCGGGTTGCGGATGTATGAGCGAAATAGACTATGGGCCGCTGGCCGGGTTAAACGGTAGCTGGAAGGGCGATAAGGGCAAGGACGAATCGCCCGAGCCGGACGGCATCGAGAAGAACGACTATACCGAGACTATCCATTTTACGCCGGCCGGCGACGTCGATAACGCTGAAACCCAGGAACTGACGGCGATACATTACCACCTGGAGGTTCACCGTATTCCGGATGGTAAGGCGATTCATAACCAGACCGGTTACTGGATCTGGGATGCAGAATCACAGTTGGTAATGCACGAATTTTCTATCCCGCGCGCGGTTGCCGTTATTGCCGGCGGCGTTTATCGGGGTGAAACCGATGATGACGGCAATATCGTAATCGAGGTTTCAGCCGAGCTGGGGCATCCCGACTGGCAGATTATCCAGTCACCCTTCATGCAGAAAAACGCACTGACCACCCACTTTAGCCAGCGCCTGACCATCGGACCGAGCCGTCTCGCCTACAGTCAGACCACGCTGGTTGATATTTATGGCCGCAAATCTTTCTCCCATACCGATCAGAACGAACTGAAACCGCTGTAAATTCTCTGGCTTCGAGCCACGAAACCTGCCGCTATTATCAAGAATGCGGCCGCTCTGACGATAATTAAAAGCTAAACCGCGGTCTTCGACCGCGGGCTCGAATGGCGGCATGGATCACAGTTTTGCCAGAAATACCGCCAGCGGGCATTGCAGAAACATTTTGTTAAGCAAACTGAGCAGACAATCCAGGTTTATTAAGCTATAAAACATCAACTGGCTACCTGGTTTTCACAATAATTTAGCTTGAATGCGGTCTATTAAACCCCTTCTAAAACGGGACTGGTTCGTCGGGCTGGTCATCACCTTTCTGTTTCTGATATTCGCGGAAACGGGCATGTTTTCCGTGCTCGATCGCGAAGCCTACAATCTGGGAGTAAAATTTTCGACCGCGCGTGAACCCAGCGAGAAAATCGTCGTCGTCGCAATCGACGACAAGTCGCAACAGGCGCTGGGTGCCTGGCCGTGGTCGCGTGACGTGCTGGCAGAATCGATGAAGTTGATGACCAGTACCAAACCCAGCGTGGTTGGATTTACCATGCCTTTCGATACCGGCCAGTACCAGGCCGGGCTCACTGCGCTCTCCGAACTGAGAAAACTCCTGAAAAAACAGAAGAAGCTGAGCCGCAGCGTGAACAAGGCCCTACGCATGACCGAATCAGCGCTGCACGGTGACGATAACCTGGCCAAGACCTTCAAATCCGGCGGCCGCATCGTATTGTCGATGCAATACATCCCCACCGCTGAGCCGCTGTCGGGCCTGACCCCGTCGCTGCCAAAATACATGCAGAGATTTTCATTGCCGAAGGTCAGCCTGAACGGTAATAGCAGCCAGGGCTTCGGTTGGCCATCGCCCGAGGTCACGCAGGCATCGGAACTGTTTCCGCCAATCAAGAAGCTAGCAAGGCAGGTCGGGGGCATTGGTGTTTCCAGCCATGCCGAACGATTCATCAGCGAGCCGTTAATCGTTCAATACGGGCAGGAATTCTTGCCGTCGTTTGCATTGATGCTTGTCACGCGTAGCAAGGGCATGTCGATGCAGCATATCGAATCCAGGACCGGCATCAGCCCGATGCTTGGTGGCAAGGACCTCGGCGCCGATATCGATTTCAAGATTTACCCGCGCTTCTATGGCGATAAGGACGGCAAGCCGGCATTCGAGGTGTATTCGCTGATCGATGTGCTCGACGGCAGCGTCGACAGAAGTAACTTTCGCAACAAGATTGTGATCGTTGGTCTGACCTCGCCGCGCCTGGCGCAACCCCGCCTGACGCCGACCGGTGAATCGATTTCGCCTACGCTGGCGACGGCGCACACGGTATCGAGTCTGCTGAATGGCGATATTTACCGTTTGCCCGAATGGGCCGGCTGGGCGCTGCGTGGAATCATCCTGGTGCTTGGCCTGTACCTGATGTTCGTTCTCGGTCGCTTTCGCACCAACACGGCTTTTTTCCTAAGCCTGTTTCTGGTCCTGATGATTTTTAACGCGCACTTCGTGCTGATGAGTTCGCAGTCGATGTGGTTGCCGATGATGACCGCGGTGGTAATGTTGATTGTCGGTCATCTGATACTGGGTACGCGGCAATCCTTCAACGCGCGACTGATTCAGGTACAGTCCGACCTGTCGCTGGCCAACCGTCAGCTCGGTCAGTCACTGCATGCACAGGGCAATCTGGACCAGGCCTTCGAAAAGTTCCGCGCCTGCCAGGTAGACGCTTCCCTGTTGAGCCAGTTGTACAACCTCGGTCTCGACTATGAGCGCAAGCGCCAGTTCAACAAGGCGGTATCAGTTTTCAAGCATATCCTGCAGCACGATGAAAAGTACAACGACGTCGCAGAACGCGTCGAACAAAACGAAAAGGCATCGAAAACCGTGGTACTCGCGGGCCGCGATACCACCGGTCCCGGGCCAACCCTGATATCGAGCAAGGACGGCATTTCGAAACCGAAACTGGGCCGCTACCAGATCGACAGTGAAATCGGCCGTGGCGCGATGGGAATGGTTTACCTCGGGCATGACGACAAGATTGGCCGCACCGTCGCGATCAAGACCATGGTGCTGTCGGATGAGTTCGAGGACGACATGCGTGACGAAATCCGTAACCGTTTTTTCCGCGAGGCCGAGGCCGCCGGGCGCCTCGATCATCCCAATATCGTCACCGTATACGATGTCGGGGAAGAACAGGAGCTGGCCTATATCGCGATGGATTATCTCAAGGGCAAGGATCTGACAACTTATTGCACGGCGAAAAAATTGCTGCCGGTCAGCGAGATATTTCAAATCATCATAAGCATGGCAATGGCGCTCGATTACGCGCATCAGCAACACGTCGTGCATCGCGATATCAAGCCGGCGAACATTATTTACAACAGGCAAAAGCGTCTCGCCAAGATTACCGATTTCGGCGTTGCCTGCCTGACCGACGCCAGCAAGACCAAGACCGGCACCATCCTCGGCAGCCCCTATTACATGTCGCCCGAGCAGCTTGCCGGGAAAAAGGTCGACGGCCGCGCCGATCTGTTTTCTCTCGGCGTCACGCTCTACCAGATGCTGAGCGGCGAATTGCCTTTCCAGGGCGATTCGATCGCCAACCTGATGTACAACATCACCAACGAAAAACACCCCGACATTCGACATTACCGCTCTGACCTGCCGAACTGCGTCAACAACGTCGTCAACAAGGCGTTGCAAAAAGAAGCCTCGGCGCGCTACGCCAGCGGCAAACAAATGGCCGCGGCGATGAAACGCTGCCAGGAACATATCCGCGAAATGGAAGCAGCCTGAGTCTCGCGGCGCGAGGTCTCAGCCGAGCGACTTGAAACTTTGCAGTGCGCGTTCGCGTGTAGTCTTCAAATCCAGAATCGGTTCGGGATAGTCAA